>NZ_JBPYUM010000001.1:1074908-1884717 GCF_052905685.1 Flexivirga sp. B27
ATTCGGGCCGAATTCGGCCCGAATCGCCGGGCCTCTGGGTAATCCGGGGGCCTCTCGGCGAAGGGGTGGGGTTCAGTCGGTCACCGTCAGTTCGACACCGTCGGCGATGCGGTACGGGCTACTGTCGACGATCGCGCCGAGCGTCTTGCGCAGGCGCGACACCTCTGCCCGCGCGGCGACACTGTGCTCGCCGTCGCCGAATAGCGCCACGCTCAGGTCGTATGGCGTCATGCCCTCCCGACCGGCCGTCGCGAGCTGATCCAAGATCTGGGCATGCCGCTGCGACAACGCAACTCGCCACGGCTCGGCGTCGGCACGGACTTCGATGACCGGCTTGCGGCCGAGCTGCAGGTGCGCGGTGATCTGCCGGTCGTCCGCGGCCGGCCGGACCAGCCAGCCGAGGTCGAGCCGCTCCGGCATACACAATCCGAGTCCGGGCACGGCGATCGGCCGGTCGAGCTCGGGCACCGAGATCCGATCACGGACTGCCACGCCTGCACTGTGCGCGACCCAGCCGGCGTCATCGACCACCAGCGCGGGACCCCCGACCGCTGAGACGATCGGCTCGGCAGCCAGACGCAACCGCTCCAACGCCTCATCATGGTGCCGACGCAGCAACGACTCCGCGAGCAGCACTGCAGTCTCGACCAGCGCACCGATCGCCGGGTGCAGGGTGAGCGCCGGTCCGCTGATGTCGACGATGCCGAGCAACTCACCGGATCGCGGGTCGTGGATCGGGAAAGCCGTGCAATACCAAGGGTGTTGAGCCTGCTCAAAATGCTCACCGGAGAAGAGCTGGACCGGGCTCGCCTCCTGCAGCGCTGTGCCGATGGCGTTGGTGCCCACCTCATCCTCGGTCCACCGCGCGCCCTCGCTGAAGCCGAGCCGGTCGGCTGTGCGACGCACCTTCGTGTCGCCGCGGCGCCACAGGATGATGCCGTCACCGTTGGTCACGACCATCAGGAAGTGCGAGGCGTCGGCGACACTGGAAATCGCTCGAGCAAGGTCGTCGATGACAAGCCGGAGCGGAGACGTCCGCCGCAGTTGCTCAAGCTGCTCCGCGGAGAGCGGGTCGCGTGCGCCGAGTCGGTCGGGCACGAGACCGAAGCCGAGCACCCGCTGCCAGGAGCGGGACACGACGGGCCGCGGCTGCAGGGCGGCTCGGCCTCCGCCGATCACCGTGTCGTGCATCCGCATCAGCTCACGGGCGTAGCGGGCCAAGTCGGTGCCAGGTGAGATTGCGTTGTAGTCGGCCATCCGCACTCCTGCGTCAAACCTGAAGTTGCAACGTGTTGCAACGCTTCCGTCCAGGGTAGTCCGGGGAGTGTGCTGTGAGTCACAGTCGCTCACTGAAAGGACGCGCGATGACCGACACCATGGACCCGCCGAGCCGGACTACGGGGACCGCCGCACCCACGCCACGGCAACGCGCCGAGCAGTGGCTCACCGAATTCGACGACGCCCTGCGGACCCGCGAGATCGAGGCTGCCGTCGACCTCTTTGCGACGCAATGCTTCTGGCGTGATCTCGTGTCGTTCACCTGGAACATCCGCACGGTGGAGGGCCGGGACGGCATACGCGATCTGCTGCAGCACACGCTCGACCGCACCGACCCGACGGACTGGGAGTTCAGCGAGGAACCGACCGAGGCCGACGGGGTGATCGAGTGCTGGATCACCTTCGAGACCGCGGTCGGCCGCGGCAAGGGGCACCTTCGGCTCAAAGACGAGGACGGCGACCTGCGGGCTTGGACGCTGCTGACCAGCCTGCGCGAGCTCAAGGGCCACGAGGAGAACCAAGGCACCAGTCGCCCGCAGGGCGTCGAGCACGAGCTGTCCCGCGGCCGGAAGTCCTGGCTGGAGAAGAAGCAGGACGAGGAGTCGACACTCGGGCGCACCGAGCAGCCGTATGTCGTGGTGATCGGCGGCGGCCAGGGCGGGATCGCGCTCGGTGCGCGGCTGCGTCAGCTGCGCGTGCCGGCCGTTGTGCTCGACAACCACGACCGCCCGGGCGACCAGTGGCGTGGCCGCTACAAGTCCCTGTGCCTGCACGACCCGGTCTGGTACGACCACCTGCCCTACCTCCAATTCCCGCCGAACTGGCCGGTTTTCGCGCCGAAGGACAAGATCGGCGACTGGCTGGAGATGTATACGCGGGTGATGGAGGTGCCCTACTGGCCGAAATCACGAGTGACCGCTGCGACATACGACGAGGACAGCAAGACGTGGTCGGTCACGGTGGACCGCGACGGCGAGGAGCTGGTGCTGCACCCGGAGCAGCTGGTCTTTGCGACGGGTATGTCGGGCAAGCCCAACCTCCCGCACTTCGACGGGATGGATGTCTTCCAGGGCGAGCAGCAGCACTCCAGTCAGCACCCCGGCCCGGAGGCCTACACCGGCAAGAAGGTCGTGGTCATCGGCTCGAACAACTCCGCACACGACATCTGCGGAGCGCTGTGGGAGCACGACGCCGACGTGACGATGGTGCAACGGTCTTCCACGCACATCGTGAAGTCGGCGACGCTGATGGACATCGGCCTCGGCGACCTCTACTCCGAGCGCGCGCTGGCAGCCGGAGTGACCACCGACAAGGCGGACATGATCTTCGCCTCGCTCCCCTACCGGATCATGCACGAATTCCAGATCCCGCTCTACGAGCAAATGGCAGAGCGCGACAAGGACTTCTACGACCGGCTGGAAAAGGTTGGCTTCCAACACGATTGGGGAGATGACGGGTCCGGGTTGTTCATGAAGTATCTCCGCCGCGGCTCGGGCTACTACATCGACGTGGGCGCCGCCGAGTTGGTGTGCGACGGCAAGGTGAAGCTCGCGCACGGCAACGTCGACCACCTCACCGCGAACTCCGTGGTGCTGGAGGACGGCACCGAGCTGCCGGCCGATCTGGTCGTCTACGCGACCGGTTACGGCTCGATGAACGGCTGGGTCGCCGACATCATCGACCAGGAGACCGCGGACAAGGTCGGCAAGGTCTGGGGCCTTGGCTCCGACACGACCAAGGACCCGGGACCGTGGGAGGGCGAGCAGCGCAACATGTGGAAGCCGACCCAGCAGGAGGCGCTGTGGTTCCACGGCGGCAACCTGCACCAGTCACGGCACTACTCGCTCTACCTCGCGTTGCAGCTGAAGGCACGCTACGAGGGCATCCCGACACCGGTGTACGGGCTGCAGGAGGTCCACCACACGTCATAGCGGGTGCGCCGCAGGGCGCGGCGGCCCCTACTGCTGGTGCTGCGCGGCGATCTTCCGATGGATCTCGGTGACGTGCTCCGGGCCGTTCCCGCGCTGCAGGTTCTCCAGGTTGACCTGACCGCCCAGCGCGAGGATCGGCTCGAAGTAGTAGATCTCGTCCTGGGCAAGCTCACCCTTGGCCTCGCGGGCCGCCTTGTGCAGCTCGCGCAGGTCGGCCAGGTGTGAGGTCGACCCGGTGAGGTGCTCGGTGAAGAACGCCGTGCCGTCCTCGGCGACGACCGCGTTGTGCTGGAAGTGCGGGTCGAGGCACTGGATGCGGTCCTGGCCGCCGACCCGGTCGAAGTGGTAGACGTGCCCGAAGCTCGTCACGGCGAAGGGCACGCTGGTCACGCCCGAGCCGAACCACGTCTGCAACACCGGCATCCAGGTGCCCGGGTCGACGAGTGCGACACGTCCTCCGCCATACCAACCGAGGCCGTGGGCGCGCCAGAGTTCGATCAACGCCGCGGGAAGCTGCCCCTCGCCATACGTGATGAAGTCGGCGTCCGGGACACGGGCGCCGGCGTCCGACGGGAAGGTGTCGATGAACGGCTGCACCGTCAAGGTGTCGGGCATTACTCACTCCCCAGTGATCCGGTGTTCCTGATTCGTGACCTGACGTTAGCGCCCAACGGCGCGAACATGCGGTATTGCGTCCACGTGCCGTCGCTCACCCTCCCACGTCGTCGGTCCCGGTCGCCACGCTCGCCCCGGCGAATTCACGGTGCGGCGAGACGCCGCGTCGTCATACGTTCAGGGCATGACTGCGGCACCGAACAACCTGAGGTGGCCCACGCACGCGCCGGTGTATGGCGCCGTCCGGCTGCGGCAGTTCGAGGAGCGAGACCTGCCGATGATCCAGGACCTGTCGACCGATCCGTACGTCCCGACGATCGGCAGCCTGCCCGCCGACGCGACCGAAGACGAGGCACGGGCATACCTGGGCCGGCAGCGTGGCCGCCTCGCGGAGGGCACCGGCTTCGCCTTCTGCATCGCCGACCGCGCCACGGACACCGCTTTCGGCAACGCCGGACTGTGGATCCGGGACCTGCCAGCCGGCCGGGCCGGTGTCGGCTATTCGGTGGCGCCGCGCGTCCGGGGCCGAGGTGTCGCTGCCGATGCGCTCCGGGCGCTGGTCGGCTTCGGGTGGACGATCGACGGGCTGCACCGTCTCGAAGCACGGATCGAGCCGTGGAACACCGCATCGATCCGCACCGCCGAGGCTGCGGGCTTCGAGCGCGAGGGCCTGCTGCGCAGCCACGAGGAGATCGGCGGCCGACGCGTCGATCTGCTGATGTACTCCCTGCTCCGACCCACGCGATGACGACTGCCCCGCCCCACTCGATGACGACGTCACGGACCAGCGACCAATCGACTACCTGCGGGTAACATCTGGAAGGGACAGCCCGGCACCCCGACCCGCGCGCGAACCGGCGCACATCTGACAAGGTGGGGCGATCGTAGAAGGAGGCCACATCGATGAGTCGCGGAATGAGTCTCGGCTGGCGCGCACGCGATCTTGTCGGTCGAGCGCTGCCCATTGCTGCACCGCCGCAAGAGGCAGAGGAACTCCGCCACGACGCGTGGTTCGACGAGCGACTCGTCGAGGCCGCCGAGCACGAGGGGCGGCCGATCGAGCAGGTCCGCGCCGAAGCGTCGGAATACCTGCGCGAGATGGCAGCCAGTCACGGCGCGTTCACCACCAAGAACTGGAGCCGTGCCGGCGATTGGTTCCTGCGCGCGTATGACGTGCTGGTCGACGAGGACCAGATCGCGAAACTGAAGAAGCTGGACCGCAACAACAGCCTCGCGCTCGCCTTCAGCCACCGTTCCTACCTTGATGGCATGGCCGTGCCCAACGTGCTGCGTGCCCGCCGCTTCAGCCCCACCTTCACCTTCGGCGGCGCGAACCTCGACCTGCCGGTCCTGGGCCAGATCGTGGCCCGCAGCGGCCTCATCTTCATCCGGCGATCCACCGGTGACCTCCCGGTCTACCGCCTGACGCTGAAGTCCTACGTCCGCCAGCTGGTCAAGAACCACCGCAACCTCGCGTGGTCCATCGAAGGCGGCCGGACCCGCACCGGCAAACTGCGGCCGCCGGTGCACGGCATCCTGAAATACATCGTCGATGCCGTGGAGGGAGCGGCCGACGGCAACGGCGAGATCGACGCGCAGGTCGTGCCGGTCTCGATCGTCTACGACCAGTTGCACGAAGTCGCCGGTATGACGGCCGAGGCGACCGGCGATCGCAAGAAGCCCGAGAGCCTCGGCTTCGTGGTCCGGTTCGCCGCGCTGCAGCGAGCGCGCATGGGCCGTGCCTACCTGACCATCGGTGAGCCGTTCCCGTTGCGCGCCCGCCTGGAGTCACTGCACGCGGACGGCCTGACCACCCACCAGGCGGTCGAGCGGATCGCGCTCGACATCAGCCATCGGCTCAACCGCGCGACGCCGGTCACCGTGACCGCGATCGTCTGCCTGGCGCTGCTCGGCGAGGACCGGGCGCTCAACCTGGACGAAGTGCTGGACACGGTGCAACCGCTCGCGTCATACATCGACGCCCGGCAGTGGCCGGTTGCCGGCGCGGCCAACCTGCGGGACCGCTCGACGGTTCGGCGGGCTCTGCAGGACCTTGTCCGCAGCGGTGTTCTCACCGCCTACGACCGCGGCACCGAGCCGGTATGGCGCATCGGCCCCGACCAGCACCTGGTCGCCGCGTTCTACCGCAACACCGTCATCCACATCCTGGTCGACCGCGCCATCCTCGAGCTCGCGATGCTCACCGTCGCCGAACTCGACCCCGACACCGAGCTGCCCGAAGGCGGTCAGCTGCAGGTCGGCTGGGAGGAGGCCAAGCGGCTGCGTGACCTGTTGAAGTTCGAGTTCTTCTTCCCCGGCCGCGACCAGTTCGAGCAGGACCTTCGCTCCGAGCTGCGGATCACCGCCGGTGGCGAGCTCGACACGATCGACCCGGAGATGGCCTCTCACCTGCTGGCGACCTCCGAACCTCATGTGGCGCACTTGGTCCTGCGGCCCTTCCTGGACGCCTATCTGGTGCTGGCCGACCGGCTCGCCGAGCAGGGCGACGAAGCCGTTGACGAGGACAACCTGCTGCAGGAGACGCTTGCCGTCGGCAAGCAGTGGGCGCTGCAGCGACGGATCGCGTCGGCCGAGTCGGTGTCGCTCGAGCTCTACAAGACCGCGCTGGCGCTCGCCCGACACCGACAGTTGCTGGACGGCGGCGATGACGTATCGGCCCGGCGCGAGGCGTTCGCCGCCGAGATCGCCGACTCCGTGCGCCGCGTCGCGTTGATCGGCGAGCTGGCCGGGCATCGCTCCGCCGTCAACCTGCCCACGCACGCCGACCCGAGTGAGCTTCGTCGATGAGCACCCCGCCCAGTCCGCTGTCCCAGCCGGTCCGTGAAGCGATCGCGCGGATCGAGGCCGGCCCGCAGGGCCCGCAGGTCGGAGCGTTCTTCGACCTGGACGGCACGCTGGTCGCCGGTTACACCGGCACGACGTTCTTCGGTGAGCAGCTGCGCAAGCGTGAGATCACGCCGATCGACCTGCTGCGCAGCCTCGTCGACGTCGTCGACGGCGAGGTCCTCGGTGGCGACCCGACGAAGATCTCGCAGCGGTTCTTCGCATCGCTGCGCGGTCAGTCCGAGGATGCCTACGTCACCGCGGGCGAGCGCTTGTTCGTCCGGAAGATCGCCGGGACGATCCGGGCGGAGTCCCGCGCCTTGGTGCGAGCGCACCTGGCCGCGGGCCACACGGTGGCGGTCGCGTCGGCGGCGACGCCATACCAAATCGCCCCGATCGCAAGGGAACTCGGCATAGAGAACCTCGTCTGCACGCGCCTGGCCGTCGAGGACGGCGTCTTCACCGGCGAGACCGAGGGCCCGATGCTGTGGGGCCGGCACAAGGCGTCGGCGGTGCGTGCGTTCGCCAAACAACACGGGCTCGGCCTGGCGGAGTCCTACGCCTACGGCAACGGCTACGAGGACGTCGCCTTCCTCTCGTCGGTCGGCTTCCCCGTCGCGCTCAACCCGCACCGCGGCCTGCAGGCGGCTGCGGAGCGTCTCGGCTGGCCGATCCTCAACCTGCGCGATCCGGCCAAGGGTTCGCTCACCGCGGTCGCGCGCACGGCGGCCGCGCTCGGCGGGCTCAACGCCGCCGCGTCGACTGGTATGACGATCAGTCTGCTCAGCGGGGACCGCAGCCGTGGCCTCAACGCGGCGGCCGGGATGATCGGCGGCCTGCCGCTGGCACTGGCCGGCGTGTCCTTGAACGTCATCGGCGAGGAACGCCTGTGGTCGCACCGGCCGGCGGTGTTCGTCGCCAACCACCAGAGCTCGCTGGACCCGGTCGTCGTCGGCGCATTGCTCAAGCGGGACTTCACCGTGGTCGCGAAGAAAGAGGCCCGCTTCGACCCGCGCGCGCTCGCCGGCAGCCTGCTGCTGAACCCGGTCTACATCGACCGGTCCAACTCGGCGGAGGCGCGCGCCGCGCTGGACCCGGTGGTCGACCGGATCCGCTCCGGCACGTCGCTGATGATCTTCCCCGAGGGCACCCGGTCACCGACCGGCGCGCTCGGTCGGTTCAAGAAGGGCGCCTTCCACATGGCGATCCGGGCGGGCGTGCCCATCGTGCCCATCGTGCTGCGCAACACCGGTGAACTCCTCGGCAAGCACTCCCTCGTGTTGAAGCCGGGGACCGTCGACGTCGCCGTGCTGCCGCCGGAGACCGACTGGACGCTGAAGACGCTGGATCGTCGGATCACCAAGCTGCACAAGGCTTTTGAGGACACCCTCACGGACTGGCCTGGTCTCGATACGGCCTCCGCCGGCGCTCCGGGCGACTCGACCAGCGACCAGGGGCAGGAGGACGAATGACGACCGCCCAATTCGAAGACCGGACGGACCGCGAACGCTGGGCTGCCGCGGCCGCCTGGTCACACCGCCCGACGCTGGATCCGGTGGAGACCATCCTGTGGCGTTCCGAGCGCCACCCGGCGATGTCGGCCACCAACACCGTGGTGATCCTGCTCGACGAGGAGCCCGACTGGGACCGGTTCCACGCCGCCTACGACTGGGGCACGGCGCTGGTTCGGCGGCTCCGGCAGCGGGTGATGGACCCCGCAGTGCCGACGACCCAGCCGGCGTGGGTCGATGACGACGATTTCGATCTCGACCGCCACGTGCACCGACGCGACCTCGGCGGCAACGGCCGGCCGGCCGACGTCATACAGGCCGCCGAGGCGATCGCGCTGACCCCGATCGATCGCCGGCACCCGCTGTGGGACGCCACGCTCTTCGTCGGGCTGGTCGACGGGGCCGCCGCGTGTGTGCTGCGGATCCATCACACGATGGCGGACACCCCTGGCACCGTGCAGTTGCTGTCGATGCTGCTGTCGCGCACCCGCGAGCACACTCCCGACAAGCTGACCGCGCCGGCCGATGCGTCGCAACAGAGCGCACCGGCCGATCCGATCCGGCTGAGCGCCCTCGGCGGCATCGGCCGTCTGGCCGGCGCGCCTCGCCGTGCAATGTCGATCGCGGAGCGCGGGATCGCCGCCGTGCGTGATCCGCTGGGTGCGGTGGCCGAGAGCATGCGGTATGCCGCATCCGTCCGTCGCCTGACTGCAGCAGCACCGGCGCTGCCGTCGCCGCTCTTCGTCAACCGGCAGGGCACGGATTGGCAATTCCTCACGCTGACAACGCCACTCGCGGGTCTGACCGAGGCCGCACGCGGTGTGGGTGGGTCGCTCCAAGACGTGTTCATCGCGGCAGTCCTGGGCGGCCTGCGGCGCTACCACGAGGAGCACGGCACCGAAATCGAGGACCTGTCGGTGAGCGTCCGCGTGTCGTTGAACCGCATGGAGGACCCGAGCAGCGGCAACCGTTTCGCCGGTGCGATGATCGCCGCGCCGATCGGCATCGTCGACGCCACCGATCGCGTTGCTGCCGTTCGCGGTGAGCTGCTGTCGTTGCACACCGAGGAGGCGCTGGACGCGTTGCGCGCGACCGCGCCGGTGACCGGTCTCCTGCCCTCGCAGCTGCTCGTCGCGCTGCAACGCTCTGGGGCCGTCGCGGATGCGTCCGTCGCGGTGAATTCGGGGCCGACCCGCACGTCATACATGGCAGGCGCGCAGGTGACCGGCATGTTCGCGTTCGGCCCGTTGCCGGGCGTGGCGATCTCCGCGTCACTGCTCAGCTATGTCGACACTGCGTGCATCGCGGTCAACGTCGACGGGCGTGCGGTGCAGGACCTCGACGTGTTGCAGCGGTGCCTGCAGGAGGGCCTCGACGAGACCGTCGCCCCGGCCTGACTCCCGCGGAATTGGGGGCCGCGGGCGGCACACCGACGACATATCGACGGCACACCGACGACGTATCGACGACCTACCGACGCCATACCCGAAACCGATTCGTCACTCCGCGCGCGCGGATGGGATCATGTGCGGCATGACTGATTCCGCCCAGAGCAACACCCCACAGATCCCCGACAAGCCGACCGTGGACGGCTTGGAGGACAAGTGGGGCGCTGTATGGCGGGAGAACGACACCTACAAGTTCGACCGCGAGCGCGCACTGTCGCTGCCGCGCGACCAGGTGTTCTCGATCGACACTCCCCCGCCGACCGCCAGCGGCAGCCTGCACGTGGGCCACGTGTTCGGCTACACCCACACCGACGTCGTGGCACGCTACCAGCGGATGCAGGGCAAGGAAGTTTTCTACCCCCTCGGCTGGGACGACAACGGCCTGCCGACCGAGCGCCGCGTGCAGAACTACTACGGCGTGCGCGGCGACCACTCCGCGGCATACGACCCGGACTTCACCCCGCCGCTGCGCGGTGCCGAGGGCAAGTCGGTCAAGGCGGCCGACCAGGTGCCGATCAGTCGCGCCAACTTCATCCCGCTGTGTGAGGAGCTGACGACCGAGGACGAGGTGGCCTTCGAGTCGCTCTTCCGTCGGCTCGGGGTGTCCGTGGACTGGGCGCAGACCTACCGCACCATCGACGACCGCTCCCGCGCCGTGGCGCAGGAGGCGTTCCTGCACAACCTGGAGCGCGGCGAGGCCTACCAGGCGGAGGCGCCCGGCCTGTGGGACGTGACCTTCCAGTCCGCGGTCGCCCAGGCGGAGCTCGAGGCTCGCGACTACCCAGGCGCCTTCCATCGGGTGGCGTTCCACCACGGCGACGACAAGGTCTACATCGAGACCACCCGCCCCGAGTTGATCCCCGCGTGTGTCGCGCTGATCGCCCACCCGGACGACGAGCGCTACCAGTCGCTCTTCGGATCCACTGTGACCTCACCGCTTTTCGGTGTCGAGATCCCCGTGGTCGCACACCACCTGGCCGAGCCCGACAAGGGGGCCGGCATCGCGATGTGCTGCACCTTCGGTGACCTCACCGACGTCACCTGGTGGCGCGAGCTGCAGCTGCCGATGCGCTCGATCATCACGCGCAACGGCCGGTTGCAGGGCGAGACCCCGGCGTGGATCGCCGGCGGCCCCGGTGAGCAGCTGTATGCCGACGAGCTCGCCACGAAGACCGTCTTCTCGGCCCGCAAGGCGGTCGTGGAGGCGCTGATCGGGTCCGGCGACCTGGACGGTGAGCCCAAGCCGACCCAGCGCAAGGCGAACTTCTTCGAGAAGGGCGACAAACCGCTGGAGATCGTGACCAGCCGGCAGTGGTACCTCACCAACGGCGGCCGCGACGCAGACCTGCGCAAGGCACTGGTCGCGCGCGGCGAGCAGATCGATTTCCACCCGGCGTTCATGCGTAGCCGCTACACCAACTGGGTCGACGGACTCAACGGCGACTGGCTGATCAGCCGGCAGCGGTTCTTCGGTGTGCCCTTCCCGGTCTGGTATCCCCTCGACGCCGACGGCGAGCCCGACCACGAGCACCCGATCCCCGCTGCTGCCGACACGCTGCCGATCGACCCGGCGACCGACGTGCCGCCGGGCTACACGGCCGAACAACGTGGCGTGCCAGGCGGATTCATCGGCGACCCGGACATCATGGACACGTGGGCGACGTCCTCGCTGTCGCCGCAGATCGTCTCCGGTTGGCCGGTCGCGAGCAACGCCGGCGACCGCAACGACGACGAGCTCTTCGCCAAGATCTTCCCGATGGACATGCGTCCGCAGGGCCACGACATCATCCGCACCTGGCTCTTCGCGACCGTGGTGCGCAGCCACTTCGAGCACGACAACGTGCCGTGGACCGACGCGGCGATCAACGGCTGGATCCTCGACCCCGACCGCAAGAAGATGTCCAAGTCCAAGGGCAACGCCGTCACGCCGGAGGACGTGCTGACCCAGCACAGTGCCGACGCGGTGCGCTACTGGGCGGCCTCGGGACGCCTCGGCATGGACGCGGCATACGAAGAGAGCCAGATGAAGGTCGGCCGGCGCCTGGCGATGAAGCTGCTCAACGCGAGCAAGTTCGCGCTGAGCATGGCCGACAGCGAGCACGGCAAGGGTGACCTCGCCGCAGCGGTCACCGACCCGCTCGACCTGGCGATGCTCGCCGGCCTGCGCGACCTCGTCGAGCAGGCGACCAAGCACTTCGAGTCGTGGGACTACACCCGCAGCCTGGAGCTGACCGAGGCGTTCTTCTGGACCTTCTGCGACGACTACATCGAGCTGATCAAGGATCGCGCGTATGGCGGCCAGGGCGACGCTCCGGCCGCGAGCGCCCACGCGGCGTTGCGGATCGCGCTCGACGTCCAATTGCGTTTGTTCGCACCGTTCCTGCCCTACTCGACCGAGGAGGTCTGGTCGTGGTGGCACGAGGACACCGTGCACCGCGCGTCGTGGCCGACGCCCGAGGAGTGCGGGCCGACCAGCGGCAACCCGCAGGCATTGCACGTCGTGGGTGAGGCGCTGGCCGGCATACGCAAGGCGAAGTCCGACGCCAAGCTCGGCATGCGCGCCGAGGTGACCGCGCTGACGCTGGCGGCCCCGGCGGACCTGCAGGAGCTGGTCCGTGCGTCCGAGGGTGACCTGCGTGCGGCCGGGAAGGTCTCCGGATCGCTCGCCTACGCCGAGGGTGACTCCTTGGAGGTTCGGGACGCGCAGCTGGTGCCGCCGCCCCCGCGCAAGAAGTGACGGTGACGCGCGGGGCGGCTCGCCTCGACGCGATGTAGTCGTCGGGGTCGGGACTTCCTCGGGATGCCCGACGTAACGAAAGGGTTGCATTCACCCACACGACGGACCGCCGAGTCCTACGTTGGACCGGTGAGTTCTGGGGAGGGCGACCAACCGCCGGAAGGCCCGCGTCGTCGCATGCTGCTCGCCGGCGCGGGGACGGCACTGGCGCTGATGGCGCTGATCGTGGTCACGACGGCACGCGACACGCCGATCCTGCACGCTCCCGACCGCGACCCCAATCTGCACATCAGCTACGGCACCTACCGCCCACCGACCCTGCCCGGCGGGGCGAGCGGCACCCCGACCAGCCGGGCCGCCACGAACACCCACACCGGGAATGTCGTGGGCACCGTGATGCTCTACATCCTGCTCGCCCTGCTGGTGCTCGGGCTGTTGTGGATCCTCACCGCCGTCGTCGCGTCGGTGATCCGTCGGGTCCGCCAGCGGCGACGCGTCGCAGAGCACGGCACGTTGCCCGAGGTGGACGACGCAGTGGCGGACGCGGTCGCCGAAGCGGTCCGCCGCCAGGAGAGCCTGGTGCACGAAGGCACCCCGTCCAACGCGATCGTCGCCTGTTGGGTGGATCTCGAGCAGTCGGTCGCCGCTGCGGGTGTGGAACGCCGGCCGAGCGAGACCTCCGCCGAGCTGACCCTCCGGGTGCTGGACACCCTCGACGTTGACCGCCGGTCGCTGCGCACGCTCAGCGCTCTCTACCGCGAAGCGCGCTACTCCCCTCACCAACAGCTCACCGAGCGCGACCGGACCGCTGCGCGCGACGCCCTGCGCGCGTTGCGCCTCTCACTGCCTGCACCTCAGGAGCGGGTATGACGACAACACGCACGACCGCGTCTCCTGCCGACGACGACACGACCCGCAAGTGGGCCAAGCGCTTCGCCACCCTGCTGGTGTGCTGGGGTTGTGCGTGGCTGTTCACGCACTGGCTGGTGATGCGCCCCGACCCGGTGGGGCTGCTGGGCGCCATCGGGGTGTTGTTCGTGATCATCTGGTGGGCGTCGGACCGCCGGCTCGACTGGGACCCCGCCGAGTGGGAGGGCGACCCTGCAGGTCGTCGGCTACGCACCAGCGCCGACTCCCGCATCAGCTACCTCCGACGACAGATCGAGAACGCCTCGTCCACCAAGAACGGCGGCGAGCTCAACGCGAGCGCCGGCAGCCTCCAGGGCATCCTGCGTGACCTGACGCTCGATCGACTGCGGCTGCGCGCTGCCGAGAGCGGCGCGGCGCACGTGCCCGACGACGCCGAGTTGCTGGCCGGCACCGACCCGAAGCTGTCCCACTACCTCACCACCCAGCCGGCGCCGCTGGTGAACCAACAGACCGTGAACGACATCATCAACCGCATCGAGGCACTGTGACCGAGCAAAACCAGACCGGAACCCCTGGCGAGACACCCGTCACCGAGACGTCCGTCAGCACGACGACAATCCCGGAGACGACTCAGCGCGCCCAGCAGATCCTCGACAGCGTCGACCGCGCCGTCGTCGGCAAGCGGCACGCGCTGGAGCTGGTGCTGGCGACGGTGCTCGCCGGCGGGCACGTGCTGTTGGAGGACAACCCCGGGCTCGGCAAGACGTTGGCCGCGCGATCCCTCGCGCAGACCCTGGGTCTGGACTTCGCTCGCGCTCAATTCACCCCGGACCTGCTGCCGGCGGATCTCACCGGTTCGTTCATCTTCGACCAGCGCGACGCGACGTTCGACTTCCGGAGTGGCCCGCTGTTCACCGGACTGCTGCTGGCCGACGAGATCAACCGAACCCCGCCCAAGACCCAGGCGGCGCTGCTGGAGGCGATGCAGGAGCGACAGGTCACCGTCGAGGGCCGCACCTTCCGGCTGCCGCACCCGTTCCACGTCATCGCGACCGCGAATCCCGTGGAATACGAAGGCACTTACCCGTTGCCGGAGGCGCAACTGGACCGATTCCTCTCCCGGGTCAGCTTCGGCTATCCCACCGAGGCGGAAGAGGTGGACGTGCTGCAGCGACGCATGCAACGGCAGCAGGAGGACATCACCCTGAAACCGGTCACCGACGCCGCGGGCCTGCTCGGCATGCAGGCCGCCATCGAGCAGTTGCAGGTGGAGAACACCGTGGTCGACTACTGCGTGCGACTGGCGGCGGCGACGCGCGAGCACGCGCAGGTCCTGATCGGTGCCTCCCCGCGCGGCTCGCTGGCGTTGCTGCTCGTGAGTCGCGCACTGGCGGTCGTGCGGGGCCGAGACTTCGTCACCCCTGAGGACGTGAAAACCGTTGCGTTGGCTGTGCTTTCGCACCGCGTGACGATCAAGCCCGAGCTGTGGATGAGCGGTGTCACCGCGTCCTCGGTGGTGCGTGGGCTGCTCGACAACGTCCCGACTCCCGCAACCGCGAAGGCCTGAGCGCCGCCATGCCGGCACGGACCCTTCGACCGCACACCGACACGGGGTGGCGCCTCACGCCGTCCTTCCTGCGGGCTGCGTTGCTCGCAGTCGTGCTGATCGGTGCCGCAGTCGGCTTCGGCCGCCCGGACCTGCTGGTGCTGGGCACGCCCCTGCTGATCATCACGGTCTGGACGCTGGCGGCACGTCCTCGCGTCATACCGCGGGTGAGCGGGACGGTGTCCACGACCTCCCCCGCCGAGGGCAGCACGCAGGCATGGACGCTGCGCGTCGATGCCGACGAGAACGCCGAGCAGTTCGCTGCGTATGTCGCCGACCGACGCGGCCTGACGATGACGCCGTCGTCGGGTGCCGTGGCCGAGCCCCTGGAGCAGGGCCACGCGCTGGAGACGATGCGCTGGCGACCGGACCGCTGGGGCACCCACCAGATCCTCAGCACGCGACTGGCCGTCTTCGGACCGTGGGGCGGACATCGCTACGGCACGGTGCACATCCCCGGCCCGGTCGTGGCCACGCTGCCCGACACCGCCGCGTTCGACGCCAAGCGTGCGCTCCCGCACCCGCAGGGCCTGGTCGGTGTCAACCGCAGCAACACCAAGGCCGAGGGCACCGAGTTCGCCGACATCCGGCAGTTCCAGGTCGGCGACCGGCTACGGAACATCCACTGGCCGGTCTCCGCACGCACCGGCACGCTGCACGTGCGGACGTCGTTCGCCGAGCAGGACACCGAGGTGCTCATCGTGCTCGACGCGTCCGCCGACTTCAGCAGCGGTGAGGACGACAGCACAGCCAGCTCGCTCGACCTGGGTGTGCGTGCCTCGGCAGGGCTCGCGGCATACTTCCTCCGCCGCGGTGACCGCGTCGGCATCGAAGCGGTCGGTGGCATGCGCCCGGTCCGCGTCCCGGTCGGCATGGGCTCGTTGCACCGGCGCCGGATCATCGACTGCCTCGCCGGCATCGAACGCGGCGTGGGCACCGGCTTCCAGACCGCTGCGGTGCGGACCCGCTTCCGCCCCGGCGGCGTGCTGCTGCTGATCAGCCCGCTGCTCAGTCCGATGCCGCTCGCGCTGGCCGCCAAGCTGGCGCAGCGCGGCATGACCGTCGTGGTCATCGATTGTTTCCCGGGCGAGGTGCCCACCGAGGACCCCGGGCTGGCCGTCGCCACCCGGCTCCGGCTGCTGGAGCGGGACCGCGAGATCCGAGCCATCGAACGCCTCGGCGTGCCGGTGACCCAATGGCGCGGGCCGGGCAGCCTGGACCCGGTGCTGAGTCGGCTGTCCGCCCGGCCGCTACCGCGGGTGGTGCAGCGATGAACTATCTGCCCCGGATGGAGCGCATCGTCCAGTTGCACCGGCACCACGCCGCGGCACTGGCAACCGCGCTGCTGGCCGCGATGGTGCTCCTGGTGATGACCGACATCGTCGGCGGGATGTCGTGGTACGGCCTGGCCGCCATCGTCGTCACCGGGCTGATCCTGCTCGGCAACAGCGACAGTTTCGCCGGGCTGCTGCTCCTCAGCGCCATGGTGCTGCAGTGGCTCAGCAGCGGGATGGACGAAGGCTCCTGGTGGGTGATCCCGGGTGCGTGGTTGCTGCTCGTCGCGCACGTGGCGATCGGCCTGGCGGCCAGCGGGCCCGACCAAGCACCGATCCCCCGCTCCGTGCTCGCCCTCTGGGCACCGCGCACGATCCTGGTCGGCGGGGCAACGACACTCGTCGCCGTTGTGATGCTGCTCATCCAGCCCAGCAACGACCAGCAACTCCCGTATGGCGCCGCGCTGGCTCTCGGCGGGCTCATCGTCGCGGTGCTGGTGCTGGCCTGGCTGACCAGCGAGGGCAGGCAGGGGAAGAACGAGCCGCCTCGTTATGAGTCGATGTTCGAGCGGACGATGCCCACCAAGGAGCCCCCGCTCGAGAAGTGACCGGTCGACCGGCCGATCAGTCAGCCGGTCGATCGACCGGCGCCGGCGACCAACCGGTCACCGGCGTCGACTCAGGCGGACTCCTTGCGCTGGGTGCGCTTGCGGGCCGGCTGTGCGTCGCGGCGCACGATCGTCGGGTTGACGTTGTCGAGCACGACCTCGCGGGTGACCACGACCCGGGCGATGTCGTCGTCACTGGGCACGTCGAACATCACCGGCTGCAGCACCTCCTCCAGGATGGCGCGCAGGCCACGAGCACCGGTGCCGCGCAGCATCGCCTGCTCGGCGACTGCCTCGACGGCGTCCTTGGTGAACTCCAGCTCGACGTTGTCGATGTCGAACATCTTCTCGTATTGCTTGACCAGCGCGTTGCGCGGCTCGGTCAGGATCGACACCAGACCCTCGCGGTCCAGCGGCTCGACCGTGGTGATGACCGGCAGGCGGCCGATGAACTCCGGGATCAGCCCGAACTTCATCAGGTCCTCCGGCAGCACGTCGGAGAAGCTGGTCATCGGGTCCTTGGCCGACTTCAGGTCCGAGCCGAAGCCCAGGCCCTGCCGGCCGGTGCGCGCCTCGATGATCTTCTCCAGGCCGGCGAAGGCACCGCCGACGATGAAGAGCACATTGGTCGTGTCGATCTGGATGAACTCCTGGTGCGGGTGCTTGCGGCCACCCTGCGGCGGCACACTCGCGGTGGTGCCCTCCAGGATCTTCAGCAGCGCCTGCTGCACGCCTTCGCCCGACACGTCGCGGGTGATCGAGGGGTTCTCGCTCTTGCGCGCGACCTTGTCGATCTCGTCGATGTAGATGATGCCGGTCTCGGCCTTCTTGACGTCGAAGTCGGCGGCCTGGATCAACTTGAGCAGGATGTTCTCGACGTCCTCACCGACGTAGCCGGCCTCGGTGAGCGCAGTGGCGTCGGCGATCGCGAAGGGCACGTTGAGCATGCGGGCCAGGGTCTGCGCGAGGTAGGTCTTGCCACAACCGGTCGGGCCGATCAGCAGGATGTTGGACTTGGCGATCTCGACCGGCGGGCCGTCCTTCTTGGCCGCGGCCGGCTGGTCGGCGGCCTGGATCCGCTTGTAGTGGTTGTAGACCGCGACGGACAGCGCCTTCTTCGCGGTGTCCTGGCCGATGACGTATTGCTCGAGGAAGTCGAAGATCTCGCGGGGCTTGGGCAACTGCTCCAGGCCCAGCTCGGAGGTCTCGGCGAGCTCCTCCTCGATGATCTCGTTGCACAGGTCGATGCACTCGTCGCAGATGTAGACACCTGGCCCGGCGATCAGCTTCTTGACCTGCTTCTGGCTCTTACCGCAGAACGAGCACTTCAGCAGGTCGCCGCCTTCTCCGATGCGTGCCACGTGCCCTCCAGTCGTATGCCGTGCGGCGCCACCCGGGACCGGGTGGCGATGGTTCGTCCGGCCGACGCTACATCGCACCGGACCGTGCAGCCTCCATTGAAACCCGGTGTCGCACATCAAGTCACGCCTGTCCGCTGACAGCAGAATTGCCGTCCCGTCAGTCCCACCCGGAGATGGCCGAGCTTGTCGAGGTCACGCCATACGCCTCGATCACACCGCGGCACAAACGCGAGTGACGGCTCCCCCACCGAGTGACGGTGCAATTGCACCGTCACTCGGCGAAGAAGCCGTCACTGGGCGAGATGTCCTACTGAGCGGAGGCCTTACGGCTGGACAGGACCTGGTCGATCAGGCCGTAGTCCTTGGCCTCCTCGGCCGTCAGGATCTTGTCGCGCTCGATGTCCTGCTTGACCTGCTCCGGCGTGCGGCCGGTGTGCTTGGCCCAGGTCGCCTCGAGCCACTCACGCATCCGGAAGACCTCGTTGGCGGTGATCTCCAGGTCGGAGGCCGTGCCGCCGGTGCCCTCCATCGCGGGCTGGTGGATCAGGATCCGCGCGTTGGGCAACGCGAAGCGCTTGCCCGGCGCACCCGCACCCAGCAGCACCGCGGCCGCCGACGCGGCCTGGCCGATGACGAACGTCTGCACGTCCGGCTGGATGTATTGCATGGTGTCGTAGATCGCGGTCAGCGCCGTGAACGAGCCACCCGGAGAGTTGATGTACATCAGGATGTCCCGGTCGGGGTCCTGGCTCTCCAGCACGATCAGCTGGGCGATGATGTCGTCCGCGGACGCGTCGTCGACCTGCACCCCGAGGAAGATGATGCGGTCCTCGAAGAGCTTGTTGTAGGGGTCCGAGCGCTTCATGCCGTAGGAGGTGCGCTCCTCGAACTGCGGCAGGATGTAACGGCTGCTCGGCTGCGGGACACTCACCCCGGCATACGGCGAATTCATCTGTGCTCCAAAGCTGTTGGTCATGAGTTGTTCCGGCCCGGTGCATCGGTCGAGCTCTCGAAGACGTGGTCCACGAAGCCGTAGTCCTTGGCGTCCTGTGCGGAGAACCAACGGTCGCGGTCGGAGTCCTTCTCGATTTGCTCCACCGACTGTCCGGTGTGCTCCGCGATCAGCTCGGCCATCTGCTTCTTGACGAAGACCAGCTGCTCGGCCTGGATCTTGATGTCCGAGGCCGTGCCGCCGATGCCGCCGGACGGCTGGTGCATCATCACCCGGGCGTGCGGCGTGGCGTAACGCTTGCCCTTGGTGCCCGCGGACAACAGGAACTGGCCCATGCTGGCCGCCAGCCCCATCGCGACCGTGGCCACGTCGTTGGGCACCCAGTTCATGGTGTCGAAGATCGCCATGCCCGCGGAGATCGACCCGCCGGGGCTGTTGATGTAGAGCCAGATGTCCTTCTCGGGGTCCTCGGCCGCCAGCAGCAACAGCTGCGCGCAGATCGCGTTGGCGTTGTCGTCGCGGACGTCGGAGCCGAGGAAGATGATTCGTTCCTTGAGCAGCCGGTTGTAGATCTGATCGTCCAAGCCAACTTGTCCTTCGGTGGCCATGGACACCTCCTGTGCGTTGCTCACCGCGTCTCCATCGTTCGTCGTGATGCTTCAGTGAATCTCACTGGACCCTAACGCCCGCACCCCCTCACTAAGTCCCCGGTCCGGGTGATGTTCGCCCACGGCGGAATTGTCCGTGCGCTCGGGCATCCGGTCGCCCTCCCGCAGGGGCCACTGCGCGGGTATGACGGAACCCCTCCCGCGCAAGCGTGCGGAAGGGGTTCGTCATACGGGCGATGTGCCCTGTGCTTACTCAGACGGTCGCGTCGTCCTTGCTGTCGTCCTTGGCCTCCGCGGCGTCGGCCGAGTCCTCGGTCTCCTCCGACGCCTCTGCGGTCTCGCCCTCGGCGTCCTCGTCCTCCTCGTCGAGCTCGGACAGGTCGACCTCGTCGCCGTTGGTGTCGACGACCTTGATCTCGTCCAGGATCGAGGCCAGTGCCTTGCGGCGGGCGACCTCACCCATGATCGCCGGCACCTGACCCTGCTGGTCCAGCGCCTGGGCGAACTGGTTGGGGTCCATGCCGTACTGCGAGGCCGACATGACGATGTACTCGATGAGCTCCTCCTGGCCGACCTGCACGTCGTCGCGCTCGACGAGCTTGTCCAGGATGAGCTGGGTCTTCAGCGCCTTGCGGGTCGACTCGTCGACCTCCGCGCGGTGCTCGTCGTCCTCGAGACGGTCTTCGTTCTCCAGGTGCTGGTGCACCTCGTCCTCGATGACCTTGTCCGGCAGCGGCAGGTCGAGAGTCTCCAGCAGCTGGTCCAGCGCCTTGTCGCGCGCCTGCACACCCTGCTCGAAGCGCTTGCCCTTCTCCACCTGCTCGGTGACCTCGGCACGCATCTCCTCGATGGTGTCGTGCTCGGAGGCCATCTGCGCGAAGTCGTCGTCGAGCTCGGGCAGCTGACGCTCCTTGACCGCCTGCACGGTGACGGTGACGTCGGCGTCCTCGCCCTCGTGGTCACCACCGGCAAGCGGGGCCGTGAAGGTCTTGGTGTCGCCTGCCGACAGCCCGGTCAGGGCGTCGTCCAGACCCTCGAGCATGTTGCCCGAGCCGATCACGTAGTTGATGCCGGAGACGTCGTCGATGTCCTCGTCGCCGATCGTCGCCTTCAGGTCGATGGTGACCGAGTCACCGTCGGCCGCGGCGCGGTCCACGCTGGCGAGAGTGCCGAAGCGCTCACGCAGCGCCTCGAACTCCTTGTCGACGTCCTCGTCCGAGACCTCGAACGGGTCGACCTCGACGGTGATCTGGGAGAAGTCGGGCAGCTCGAACTCCGGAGCGGTGTCCAGCTCGGCGTCGAACTTCAGCGGCTGCTCGTCGTCGACGGGCACCTCGGTGACCTCGACCTCCGGCTGACCCATCGGGCGCAACTCGTTCTCGGCCAGCGCCTGGCTGTAGAACGTCGGCAGCGCCTCGTTGATGGCCTCCTGCAGCACCGCCGGGCGGCCGATGCGCTGGTCGATGATCCGCGCCGGCACCTTGCCCTTGCGGAAGCCCGGCACCTGGATCTGTGCACCGATCGCCTTGTATGCCTCGTCGACGCTCGGCTTCAGCTCCTCGTAGGGAACCTCCACGGAAAGCTTGACGCGGGTCGGACCCAACTTCTCGACGGCACTCTTCACTGCAGGGACTCCAAAATGGTGGGATTTCGGCTCCGGCGCACGGAGCCCGTTGTCTTGCGAATTCTTGTCTTGCCAGCAGCGCAGAAGCTCGAAGCGTGCGCGCCGCACTAACACGTCATGCTAGCTGTCGGGGTAGCCGGATTCGAACCGGCGGCCTTCCGCTCCCAAAGCGGACGCGCTACCAAGCTGCGCCATACCCCGTCATACGCCGCGCCGCGTAGCCGGTTTGGCGCGCATGCGGGCGGGCAGTAGGCTAACGCCTCGGTTGGTCGGACCGCACATCGGCGGTCAGCCAAGCCACGCGGGCGTAGCTCAATGGTAGAGCCTCAGTCTTCCAAACTGATTACGCGAGTTCGATTCTCGTCGCCCGCTCCCTCACGACGAAGGACCCGTGGCGCTGGGCGCCACGGGTCCTTCGTCTGTTCGTTCGCGTCTTTGTTTTCTGGCTCCGCTCCTCCTCCGGCAGGACTCGCTGGCGCTCGCCCTGCCGGCATCGTCGCTTCGCCGATATCCCAGGTTCCGGATCTCCAACCCAACCCCGGGATCGCAGGCTCGCTCCGTCGGCATCGTCGCTTCGCCGATGTCCCAGGTTCCGGTGTGCACAACCGGCGACCGTTGAGGGTTATGCGCGCAAAGCGACCAAATCCGGCACACAACCAGCGACCGTTGCCGGTTATGCACGCAGAACCACCCAGATCTCGCACACAACCAGCAACCGTTGAGGGTTGTGCACGCGGTATGCCGCCGCCGGCTGCGCTCGCGGGCTCGCTCAGCCGGCATGGTCGCTGCGCCGCGGTCCTCCGTCATGTTGCCGGCATGGGCTCCCCACTGTCGCAGTGCCCCGCGGCCCAGGTTCCCGGCTGGTAGCCGCAGCTGGGCGACGTACTTACCGGCCGGTAGAAAAGCGGTGCCCAGGTATCGACGCACCGGCTCGCTATGTGCAATGGTGCAAAGGTAAACGCCGTCGGCGAAGGGCCGACGTCAATCCAGAAGGAGATATCCAATGGGTCTGTTCGACAGTGCCAAGGACAAGGCTTCCGAGCTGGCAGGGGACAACAAGGACAAGGTCGACGAGGGAGTCGAGAAGGCCGGGGACGCCGTCGACGACAAGACCGGTGGCAAGTTCTCCGACCAGATCGACAGCGGCCAGGACGCCGCCAAGGACAAGCTCGGCGACCTCTGAGTCACCGACACGAAGAAGGGCCCGGGTGACCGGGCCCTTCTTCTTTTGTGCGTCTTGTGTGTCCAGGTCCTGCTGGAAAGCGTGACCTCGACAAGCTCGGCCACCTCACCTCACGCCCGGCACCTCACCGCGAGCTCGGCCACCTCACGCTCGGCCACCTCAACGAGGGCCGGGCACCTGCACGGACTACTCGCGCCAGATCACGACGACGGCGCGATCGTCGGACACGCCGCCGCTCCCCATGGTGCAGATCCGGGTCGCAGCACCGCGTGCGCCGACCGCGAGCGCACGGTCCGCATGCCCGAGCATCCGGTCGACACCCTGCATCAGGTCCATGCCCGGCTGCTCGATGACGCCGTCGGTGAACAACAGCAGCGCGTCGCCGCGCTCGAGGCGCCCACTGATCCGCACGAAGTCGTCGGCGGACTGCCGGTCGAGAATGCCGAGCGCGACACCCGAGGCGCCGTCGACCGGCGCGAAGCGCCCCGAGCCTGCATGGAAGTGCATCGCCGGCGGGTGCCCCGCCGAGCCGATGCTGTAATCGCCGCTGGTCAGGTCGACGGAAGCATGTATGGCGGTCGCGAAGCCCTCGGACCAGCCCTGCCGCATCAGATAGTCGTTCGCGGCCGGCAGGAACCGATCCGGCTCCATCGCGCCGAGCAGGCCGGCAAAAGCACCGCCCAGCAACAACGACCGGGTGCCGGCCGTCCACCCCTTGCCTGAGACGTCGACCAACGCCAGGTCGAAACGGTCCCGCGTCGGGCAGTTGCCGACGACGAAGTCACCGGAGAAGGAGTCGCCGTATGCCGGCTGCACGCTGGACTCGACGTTCCAGCCTTGCGGCAGGATCGGCAGTTGCCCCTGCACGCGCAACCGCTCGCGCAGGTCCATCAGCATCGATCCGCCGACCGCGGTCGTGACCCCGGCCCGGGTGTGCCGCCGGTCGATGACCGAGACCAGCACCATGGTCGCCGCGAGCACCAGCCCGAGACCGAAGGTCTCGAGCGCACCGGTGTCGAGGACGCTGATCAGGTAGACAACACCGATCGCACCGAACACCAGCGCCGTTCGGCGGCTGGACAGCACCATCCGGGCGACCACCGCGAGTGGGATGAACAACGCATAGGTGACGTCACGCGGCCAGACGACAGTGGCCAGTCCCACGAGCATGACCAGGCAGACCAGCGCACCGGTCACTGCGTCGGACCCGGGGCGGATCGTCGTCGCCGACGGACGCGCCAGCCGCCTGGGAGCGAGCGAGAGGTCGATGGCCATGTCGTGATCCTGACGCCCGACTGGCGACCAGGCCGAGAGAATTTACCGACTTCTTACCCACCCCAAACCAAATCCATGCGATATGGTTCGCGGTCACTTCTCGAGTCACTTCTCGGGGGGCAGCTGACCCGTCTTCTCGTAGTCCTCGACCATGTCGATCCGGCGCTGGTGCCGGTCCACGCCGGAGAACGGCGTCGCCAGGAAGGCACGCACGATCTCCTTGGCCTCCTCGACGGTGTTGAACCGGCCACCGATCGATACGACCTGCGCGTTGTTGTGCTGCCGGGCGAGTTGTGCCAGCTCCGGGTTGTAGCACAGCGCCGAGCGGATGCCCTTGACCTTGTTGGCCGCCATCTGCTCGCCGTTGCCGGAGCCGCCGAGCACGACGCCCAGCGAGCCCGGGTCCGCTGCGACGCCCTCTGCAGCGCGCAGCACGAAGACCGGGTAGTCGTCGAGGTCGTCATACTCCTTGGCGCCGTGGTCGACCACGTCGTGGCCCTCCTCGGCGAGCCAGGTCACCAGCGCCCGCTGCATCTCGTATGCCGCGTGGTCGCCACCGATGTGCACTCGCATCGTGCCGCTCCTCAGCTGAAGTCCGGACCCGCAGTGCGGGTGCGCTTGATCTCGTAGAACCCGGGCGTCCCGGCGACCAGCAGGCAGCCGTCCCAGAGCTTGCCGGCGGCCTCGCCCTTCGGGGCGGGTGTCACGACCGGGCCGAAGAAAGCGGTGTCGCCGAACGCCACCACGGGCGTTCCGACATCCTCACCGACCATGCCGATGCCACGCTCGTGCGAGGCGCGCAGCAGCTTGTCGATCTCGTCACCGGGGACGTTGTCGTAGAAGTCCATCAGCTCGGCCGGCAGCCCGACCTCGTCCAGCGACTCGGTGACCGCCTTGCGCTGCCCCTCGTCCGTGCCACCCATCTCCCCCGGGTGCAGCCGGATGCCGATGGCGTCATACAGCTGCTTCTTGTATTTGTCGCCGTGATCGCGCGCCGCGGCGATGACCACCCGCACCGGGCCCCATCCCCGATCGAGCATGTTGCGGTAGCTCTCGGGCAGGTCGTCACGTCCTTCGTTGAGCACCGACAGGCTCATGACACTCCAGGTGACCTCGATCGGTCGGACCTTCTCGACCTCCATCAGCCAGCGGGACGTCATCCACGCCCAAGGGCACAGCGGATCGAAGAACATTTCTGCGGACTGGTGCTGCTCTGCGTCTTTCGTCACGCCCTCAATCCTGCCACCCGCCCCGTGCGAGGATGACGCACATCCGATCCCGACCATCGTTGATGGAGCTTTTGTAGTGCCCAACACCAATCTCACCCGTGAGGAGGCGCAGCGTCGCGCCTCCGCACTGACCGTCGAGTCGTATGACGTCGCTCTGGACCTCACCACCGGCCCGGAGACGTTCCGCACCACATCCCGAGTGCGATTCACCGCGACCGACACTGCACCGACGTTCATCGACTTCCTCGGCCCGTCCGTGGAGTCGATCACCTTGAACGGCGAATCCCTCGACCCGGCAACGTCTTTCGACGGTGCCCGCATCGCGCTGCCGACGTTGGCGGAGTCCAACGAGCTGACGGTCGTGGCGACCGGCGCCTACATGAACACCGGTGAGGGCCTGCATCGCTTCGTGGACCCGACCGACGACGAGGTCTACCTCTACACGCAGTTCGAGGTCGCCGACAGCCGTCGGGTCTTCGCGGTCTTCGAGCAACCCGACCTGAAGGCGACGTTCGCCTTCACCGTGACCGCTCCGGCCCGTTGGCAGCTGATCTCCAACCAGCCGACCCCCGAGCCGCAGCCCGCCGAGCAGACCTACACCGGTCCCACGGGCACCGCCGAGCCGGCCGCGACCTGGCAGTTCGAGCCGACGCCGCGCCTGGCGTCATACGTCACGGCACTGGTGGCCGGTCCCTATGACGTCGTGCGCGACGAGGTCGAGGCGGCGGGCGGCACCGTCCCCCTCGCCGTCTACTGCCGCAAGTCGCTGCGTGAGCACCTCGACGCCGACAACCTCTTCGCCGTCACGAAGCAGGGTTTTGCGTTCTTCGAGGAGAAGTTCGGCGAGCCCTACCCGTTCGCGAAGTACGACCAGATCTTCACCCCGGAGTACAACGCCGGTGCGATGGAGAACGCCGGCTGCGTGACGATCACCGAGACCTACATCTTCCGGACCCAGGTGCCGGAGGCGCTCATCGAGCGTCGCGGACTGACCGTGCTGCACGAGCTGGCGCACATGTGGTTCGGCGACCTGGTCACCATGCAGTGGTGGGACGACCTGTGGCTCAACGAGTCGTTCGCCGAGTGGGCATCCACGTGGTGCCAGGCCGAGGTCACCCAGTGGGACACCGCGTGGACGACGTTCAGCAGCAGTGAGAAGACCTGGGCCTACAAGCAGGACCAGCTGTCCTCCACCCACCCGGTCTACGCCAACATGCGGCACCTGGAGGACGTCGAGGCCAACTTCGACGGCATCACTTACGCCAAGGGCGCGTCGGTGCTCAAGCAGCTCGTCGCGTATGTCGGAATCGACCCCTTCGTTGCCGGATTGCGTTCCTACTTCAGCAAATTCAAGTGGGGCAATACGACGTTCGACGATCTGCTCGGCGAGCTCGAGGCGACGTCCGGCCGGGACCTGTCGACCTGGCGCGACCTGTGGCTGAAGACCGCCGGCGTCAACACGCTGCGCCCGGTGATCGAGGTCGACGACTCCGGCGTGGTGACCAAGGCGCAGCTGGAGCAGACTGCCGTCGCCGACTACCCGACCATCCGCCCGCACCGGCTGGCGATCGGCTCCTACGACCTCGCCGACGGCACGCTGACCGCGAGCGAGTCGGTCGAGATCGACGTCGACAGCGAGCTCACCGATGTCCCGCACCTGGTCGGCAAGCCGCTGCCGCAGTTGCTGCTGGTCAACGACCAGGACCTCACCTATGCGAAGGTGCGCCTCGACCCCGCGTCGCTGCAGACGGTGCTCGCCAACCCCACGGCGATCACCGACTCCCTCGCTCGCGCCGTCGTCTCCGGTGCGCTGTGGGACATGACACGGGACGGCGAGCTGGCGCCCCGCGACTACGTCCGCTACGCCCTTGCGGCGGTCGGCGCCGAGACCGACTCGACCATGCGACAGACGATGATCGGTCAGATCATCGGCACCACCACTGCGTTCCTGACGTCGGGCGCGTTCGGGCACACCACATCGCTGCTGCGTCCGGAGCACCGGCTGGAGGCGGCCGATGAGGCGGCAACCACGTTCCGGCAGTTGCTGAATGCCGCCGAGCCGGGCAGCGACGCCCAGTTGCAGCTGGTGCAGGCCTTCGCGCGCCTGGCCCGCAGCGACAGTGACGTCGCGTATGTCCGCGGCCTCTTCGAGGGCACCGAGACCGTCGACGGGTTGGCGCTCGACACCGACATGAAGTGGACGCTGCTCACCTCGCTGGCGGCCGCGGGTGCGGCCACGGACGCGGAGGTCGACGCGCAGCTCGCGGCGGACAACACCGCGACCGGCATCGCCCGCGCCGCGGGCGCCCGTGCGGCATACCCGACGGCAGAGGCTAAGGCGAAGGCCTGGCACGACCTGGTCGAGACCGACTCGCTGCCCAACGACACGGCACGCTCGATGGCGCTCGGCTTCGGCCGTGTGCACGACACCGCGCTGCTCGAGCCGTATGTCGAGCGCTATCACGCGGCGCTGCGGGGGGTCTGGGACGCGCGGACCTACGCGATGGCGTCGAACTTCGTCACGGTGCTCTACCCGATCGCGCTGTCCAACAAGACGCTGATCGACGCGACCGAGGCGTGGCTTGCCGACAACCAGGACGCGCCGGCCGGTCTGGTGCGCCTCGTCGCGGAGAACCGCGACATCGTCCGGGTGGCGCTCACGGCGCAAGCTCGCGATGAGTGATCGCCGCTCGGTCATCCGCTGACCGAGAGGACCGCTTGTGCACCGAGGGGACCAGCAAATCGGCCGATTTGCTGGTCTTCTCGGTCATGTGGTGCGCCCCTCGGTCGGCTGGGCGTAGCTCCACCCGCACCACCAGCAAGTCACTGCCGAGCACCTGCACCTGCACGGCGTTGAAGGCGCGCAGCGGGTGCCACGCCGACAGCCTGCGTTGTATGGCGATCGGGTCCAGTTCGGGGTGTAGCGACGCGATGCCGTCGACCCACCGGAAGCGCAGGCCGACGCGCATCCGGATCCGCACGTGCGGGTCGCGCACGATGTTCCGCACGTAGCCGGCGCGCATTCCGTGCTCGGCGACGATCCAGAACTCCTCCCCCTGCCGCCCGTTGCCGACCGGGGTCCGACGCGGCTTGCCGGACGTTCGCCCGCGTGTCTCCAGGAGCGCGTAGCCGAGCGGCATCACCCCCACGTGGAGCAGCAGCCGCACCGGCGGATTGACGATCCAGCGCTGCACGAAGCGGATCACGCCCGACTTGCCACGCGGAAACGCAAGGGTGGCAGCGATATTCACCACCAGCACCACCGCATAGATGCTGGCCGTCGTGCCGTCGCTCCAGCCGAGCCGCACCTGCGCGCACTGCAGCGCGAGCAACACCACCGATGCGACGAGCATCGCCGCGCCGCGCTTTCCCATACGCTTGTATTGGTCCATACGGTTGTATGGTAGACCTCATGTCCGATCCGTCAACGGGCACCGCTCCCGCCGCACATCTGCTCGAGACCGTCTGCGCGATCATCGCGACCGACGGCCTGGACGCCGTGACCGTGCGTGAGGTCGCGACGACCGCCGGCGTGTCCATCGGCGCGGTGCAGCACCACTTCCGCACCAAGGACGAGATGCTGCTCGCAGCCTTCCGGCAGGTCGTCGAGTCGACCGAAACACGTGTTGCCGCAGTCGAATTCAGTGATGATGTGCGGATGAACCTGTCCGCCATACTTCGCGAGCTATTGCCACTGGATGCAACACGCACCCGCGAAGCGAAGGTGTATGTCGCCTTCGCGGCACGTGCGTCGACCGCGCCCGCGCTCGCCGAGGTGCAGAGCGGCATGCTCGCGAGCGTCACCAATCAACTCGCCGACGCGTTCGTGGTCGCTGCAGCGCGTGCCGGCGCGAAACCGTCCAAGGCCGAAGCACGTCGCGAGGCAGAGTTGCTGCTGGCTGTGACCGACGGGCTGACCTTCGACGCCGTCACCCGCGGCGGGCGGCCGGACGCGCGTCGTCTCGGCGCGCTGCTCGACGCCTACCTGGCCCGGGTCCTGGGCGAGTAACTCGCGACAGTCGCGACGTTCGTACCGGCGGCCGGCGGACTTGCCGGGGCTGGCGCCTGGATCAGACTGGGCTGGGCTTGACGGTGACCCGCGGGAGCAGGTCAGCGATCACCCCGACGAGTCACCGCACGGATCAACCGCTTCGCACGCCGGGAGACCATCAGGTCGTCCAGCGACGTCGGGGTGCGGTCGGGGCCGCTCATCGGCAGTCGCCAGTTGGGATATTCCTCGTCGGTGCCCGGCTGGTTGATGGTGCGGACGTCGCCGGCGAGATCGTTGACCGACACGCTCAACAGCTTGCTGGGCGACCAGGTGAGGAACTTGTGCAGCGCGTCCACCTGGTCGTCGACCGACGTGCCCGGACGCAACAGTCCGCGCGACCGCAGCTCCGCGAGCACCGCTTCACGCTGGGCGTCGTCGACCTTCATCTCCTCTTCCAGCGGGCGCGTCAGCAGGCCGAGCTCGTGGCGGACCTTGATGTGCTCGCCCTGCAGGTAGCCGGCCGTCGGGGGCAGGTCGTGCGTGGTCACGCTCGCCATGGCGAGCGTGCGGTAGGTCTCCGGCGGCTTGGGCCCGCCGTCGTCGGTGCGCTCGAACCACAGAACCGAAGTGCCGAACACCCCTCGGTCCGACAGGTAGTCGCGCACCCAATCTTCAGTGGTGCCAAGGTCTTCGCCGATGACGACCGCGCCCGCACGATGCGCTTCCAGCGCCAGGATGCCGACCATGGCTTCGTGGTCGTAACGCACATAGGTGCCCTCGAGCGGCTTCTTGCCCTCCGGCACCCACCACAGCCGGAAGAGGCCGAGGATGTGGTCGACCCGCAGGCCGCCGGACATCCGCAAACTCGTGCGCAGCAGGTCGCGGTATGCCTGATATCCGGTCTCGGCCAGCCGGTCCGGCCGCCACGGCGGCTGGCTCCAGTCCTGTCCGAGCTGGTTGTAGTCGTCCGGTGGCGCGCCGACCGACATACCCTGTGCCAGCACGTCACCCAGCGCCCAGGTGTCCGCGCCGCGCGCGTGCACACCCACCGCCAGATCTTGTATGACGCCGACCGACATTCCCGCAGAACGCAATTCGCGCTGGGCGTCGAGGAATTGCGACTGCACGATCCACTGCATCCAGCAGTAGAAATCGACCTCGTCGGACAACCGGTCCCGCTCGGCGGCGACCGCATCGCTGCGCGGATCGCGCAACTCCTCCGGCCAGTCCGGCCACTCGCCGCCACGGTCGGCGGTGATCGCGCACCAGGTCGCGAAATCGATCAGCGGCTGACCCTCCCGCTCGACGAAACTCTCCAGGTCACGCCGCCGGCGATGAGTGCTCTCGGTGCGGAAGATCATCCGCAGGGCGGCCTGCTTGGACTGCCAACTGCCGTCCCTGTCAAGGTGATCCAGCTTGTTGAGCCGTCGGGCGTCGTCGCTGTGCCACTCCACGAGCTGGTGCTGCGCGGCGGACAGATAGCCCAGCTCGGGGACCTCCTCGACCCGGATGTAGAGCGGGTTGACGAAACGTCGGGTGGTCGGCAGGTATGGCGAGGGCTCCATCGGCGACACCGGCTCGGCGGCATGGACCGGGTTGATCAGCACGAAGTCGGCGCCCTGGCGCACCGCCCAGGTGCCCAGCTCGGCCAGGTCGGCGGCATCACCCAGCCCCCAGGAACGCTCCGACCGGACGGAGTAGAGCTGGGCGGCCAGCCCCCATGCCCGGTCGTGCTCCAGCGCGGCGGGCAGTACCAACCGCTCCGGTGTCACGATGACGGTCGCGGTGGCGACGCTGCCGGCGCCATACGACACCTGCAACGAGTGATAGCCGAGCGGCAGATCCCCCGGCAGCTCGATGGTGGACTCGCTCGTCGGCAGCCCGTCGACCTCCCTGATCTCCGACGGGTCCATGACCGTCAGGTCACGAATCGCGCTGTCCTCCAACGTGATCCGCGCCTCGATGCTGTCACCTTCGGGGACGTGCACCGGCACCCACGGGGTCCAGCTCTCGCGCATCACGATCACCGGCGGCAGCACGCGGCGCCATCCCTCGAGCTCTTTGTCGGCCAGCGCCCGCTCGGCCGACGGCTCGTCCGCGGCGTCGACGTCGAGCGCCGCCAGCACGGAGCGGATGGTGTCCGTGCCGACTGTGACGTGATTGCCACGCCAGTCCCAATATTCGGTCGCGACACCGTGGGCGCGCGCGAGCCGAGCGAGATTCTCGGAGGGGGCTTCGGGCATAGGGCTCAGTGTGTCAGAGGCGATTTGCACCGTCGCGAGGCCGGGCCGTAATGATGAGCACATGCCGATCCGACTTGCCGCGACCGACCAGCAGCAATCGACACTCGAGTGGGCCGTCGGTGCACCGCTGATGATCCTGTGCATCATCATCGGCGCCGTCGTGCTGCGCTGGCTCGTCGTCCGCGCCATCGACCGGGCCGTGCAGGCAATGGAGCATCGCTCCCGCCCGGAGCGCTCGGGACGCGCCGGACGCGTGCTGCGCCAGGCGACCGGCCTCGACTCCCAGCGCCGCAAGCAACGTGCGGCCACCATGGGCTCGGTGCTGCGCTCCGTGGCGACCATCATCATCTTCGGCGTCGCGGCGCTGACCGTGATGGCCCGGCTCGGCGTGCCCCTGGCGCCGCTGCTCGCCTCGGCCGGTGTCGGCGGTGTCGCCCTCGGTTTCGGCGCGCAGAGCCTGGTCAAGGACTTCCTGTCCGGCATCTTCATGATCATGGAGGACCAGTACGGCGTCGGAGATGTCGTCGACACCGGCGAGACGGTCGGCACGGTGGAGGAGGTCACCCTGCGGGTCACCCGGATCCGCGACTTCGAGGGTGTGGTCTGGTATATCCGCAACGGCGAGATCCTGCGGATCGGCAACAAGTCCCAGGGCTATGCGACCACCTACATCGACATACCCATCGCCGTCGACCAGCCGGTGGAGAAGGCGCTGCGCGTGCTGCGCACGGTCGCGGCCGATGTCGACGACGAATCCCCTTGGAAGGAGCGGCTGTTGGAGGAGCCGGTGGTGGCCGGTGTCCAGGAGATGTCCAACGGATCGGTCACCCTGCGGATCGTGGCCACCTGCGTGCCGAACGAGCAGTACGGCGTCGCCCGCGAGATCCGTGAGCGCGCCAAGATGGCGCTGGACGAGGCCGGTGTGCGTGGGCCGCAGCTGCCGCCGTACGGCCCGTCGATCGGCACCTGAGAGGATCAGGAGCTGTGAGCACGTTCTATGAGGAAGTCGGGGGGCACGAGACCTTCCGGAAGCTGGTGCACGAGTTCTACCTCGGCGTCGCCAAGGACGAACCCTTGAAGGCGATGTATCCCGAGGAGGACCTCGGCCCCGCCGAGGACCGGCTGCGGATGTTCCTCGAGCAGTATTGGGGCGGGCCCACGACATACAGCGAGCAACGCGGGCACCCCCGGCTGCGCATGCGGCACGTCCCGTATGCCGTCACACCCACCCAGCGCGACCGCTGGCTGCTGCACATGATGAACGCCGTCGACACCCTGGACCTGGACGCCCGGCACGACGGTTTGCTGCGCGACTACCTGACCCGCGCGGCATACTCGATGGTCAACGCCTGGGACGAATAACCCCAGCAATAACCCGCAGCTCGGTGACAACCGATCACCGTGGCCGCGAACTGCTCACGTAGCAGCGGAGAGTGTGTGTGCAGCGTCACGCTGCGTCGGTTTGGCCCCCGCCATACGGCTCGGCACACTGGATCAGGTGACTGCTTCGAACGACGCGACCGCACACCTGGTCCACCCCACAAGCGGCGACCGCGAGTGGTGGCGCAGTGCCGTGATCTACCAGATCTACCCGCGCTCCTGGGCCGACTCCGACGGCGACGGCATCGGCGACCTGCCGGGCATCACCGCCCGACTCCCCTACCTCAAGGCGCTGGGCGTCGACGCAGTCTGGCTGTCGCCCTTCTACACCTCGCCGCAGGCTGATGCAGGGTATGACGTCGCCGACTACCGCGACATCGATCCGCTCTTCGGCACGCTGGCCGACGCCGACGAACTGATCCGCGCCGCGCACGCGAACGACCTTCGCGTCGTCGTCGATCTCGTGCCCAACCACACCTCGGACGAGCACGCATGGTTCCGAGCCGCGCTGACCGCGGCACCGGGATCGCCCGAGCGCGATCGCTACATCTTCCGCGACGGGCGCGGCGCCGACGGCGGCGAGCCGCCGAACGACTGGCAGAGCGTCTTCGGCGGCGACGCCTGGACCCGCATCACCGAGGCCGACGGCACGCCGGGCCAGTGGTACCTCCACCTCTTCGACCGCAAGCAGCCCGACCTCAACTGGGAAAACCCCGTCGTACGAAGCGAATTCGAAGACATCCTGCGCTTCTGGCTGGATCGCGGGGTCGACGGTTTCCGCGTCGACGTCGCGCACGGACTGGTGAAGGCGCCCGGGCTGCCCGACTGGACCGGCCCGATGAACATGATCGACCTGACCGAGGCCGACACTCGGCCGCCCATGTGGGACCAGGACGGCGTCCACGACATCTACCGCGACTGGCGCAAGATCCTGGACTCCTACCCGGGCGAACGCGCCATGTGTGCCGAGGCATGGGTCGAGCCGCCGGAGCGGCTGGCGCGCTACGTGCGCGACGACGAGTTCCAGCAGGCCTTCAACTTCGACTTCCTGGTGACCCCGTGGCGGGCCGACGATCTGCGCGCCGCGATCGCGCAGTCCTACCGGGCCAACGACGCGGTCGGTGCACCGACGACCTGGGTGTTGTCCAACCACGACGTCGTGCGGCATGCGACCCGCCTGGCGTTGCCGGTCGGCGAGCCACGCCCCAACGGGATCTTCGCGACCGACCCGCAACCCGACGCAGAGCTCGGCCTGCGCCGTGCACGCGCCGCCACCACCCTGATGCTCGCACTGCCCGGCGGCGCCTACGTCTACTACGGCGAGGAGCTCGGCCTGCCCGAGCACACCACACTCCCGGACGAGGTGCGCCAGGACCCGACCTATCAGCGCACCGAGCACAAGGAGGCCGGCCGCGACGGTTGCCGCATCCCCATGCCGTGGGAAAAGGACTCTGCCTCTTACGGTTTCGGCCCCGGCGAGCACACCTGGCTCCCCCAGCCCGAGTCGTATGGCGCCCTGGCCGTGGACCAGCAGGACGATGTGCCGGGGTCAACCCTGGAGCTCTACCGCACGCTGCTGCAGACCCGTCGCGACCTGCGACTCGGCGAGGGTTCGACCACTCAGCTCGACCTCGGTCCGGACATCGTCGGATATGACATCGCGGCCGCGGACGCCACGGTGCGAGTGATCCTCAACCTGGGCGAGGCAGACTACGAGCTGCCTTCTGACGCAACGGTTCTCGTCAGCAGTGCGCCCGAGATCGCCGGAGTGCTCCCGACCGACGCCGCGGTGTGGCTGCAGGTCTGATCAGCGCACCAGCACATGCCCCGCAGGCGTCGTGACGCGGTGCCACCGGCCGGCGGCATACACCTTGGCGGTGGAGCCGACCAGGAAACCCAGTGTGTATGCCGCGAAGGCGACCCCTGTCGGCAGTCCCTCGACGTCGCCGAGCACGGGCATCGGTCGTGACCAGACCGCCCGCCGCAGGCCGTCGACCGCGTGCGCACCCGAGCCTTCCGGCGCACCTGCAGTGATGTCGGAGATGCCTTGTGCAGCAACGTCATTGAGCGGCTGCACGGGGATCTCACCAACCAGTTGCCAGCCACCCTGCGGCGGCGACAGCGACGCCCAGGCGGCACGAACCTCCGTGGGCGGCACGGGCAGCTGCGCACCAGCGGGGTCTCGTGCGAACCGGTCGGCGAGGCCGGCCAGTGGCACCACGACATCCAGCTGGGCCGGCTCGGCCAGTGGCAGGACCCGCAGCCCGAGGGTCGTCCCCGACCGGGTCAGCCCCTCCCCGGGCAGCACGCCGACCCATGCAGCCAGGGCAGTGCCGACGGCCTGCAGGCGGATCGCACCGTCGGAGTCGAGTTGCCGTGCGCGACCGACATACGTCACCAGGTCGGCCCGCGTCTGTGTGTCCGCGAACTGCAGGATCATCGCCGCTCCTTCCGCCGCCGACGCATCGCCACCGGCGGGCCCGAGCGTGCTTCCAGCAGCTGACGGTGCGCGTCGGCGATCCGCACGGGGCGCTGGGTCGTCATGTCGAAGACCACCTGCGTCGTCTCGGCCGTGGCGAAGATCTCGGCATCCGCATCGCGCGAGGAGCGCACCTCGTAGCTGGTGTCGAAGGACCCTCCCGACAGGTGCGACACCCAGATCGCCACGACAACCGGCTCGCTGCGCCAGTGCAGCTGGCGCAGGTATTCGATCTCGGCGCGGGCGATGACCAGCGGCGGCCGGCCCTCGGGGCCGACGTCGACCCCCTCGAACCAGTCGGCGAAGGCGATCACCCGCGCCTCCTCGAGCAGCCGGAGGTATTGCACGTTGTTGACGTGACCGAGCGCGTCCATATCGGACCAGCGCAGCGGGACGTCGACGTAATAGGGGCGAGGACGGGCAGCCATGCCGACATCGTCCCAGCCGCATCGTTACGCTCACCGGGTGACCTCCGACGACTCCGCCCCGCAGCTTCCGCCCGTCGCCGACCTACTCGACGTCCTGGACCTCCGCCCGGTGGGTGAGGCGCGGTCGAACTCCGTCATCACCGCTCCGGACGGCGCCCCCGAGATGGACCTGAGCGAGCGTTCGCTGGAGTTGTTCAGCGGACGCAGCCAGGAGACTCCGCACGGGCGCGCCTTCGGTGGCCAGGTGCTCGCGCAGAGCGTGATCGCGGCCGGACGCACCGTTGCATCGGCCGGCTTCCCGACCCGCCCGATCCACTCGCTGCACGCCTACTTCATCCGTCCCGGCGACTCGACCCACCCGATCGAGTTCGGTGTCGAAAACCTGCGGGACGGCAACTCGTTCTCGGTCCGTCGGGTCTACGCGATGCAATACGGCAAGACCCTGCTGTCCGCGACGCTGTCGTTCCAGGAGCCTGCCGAGGGCCTGGACCACCAGTCGGCGATGCCGTCGGTGCCCGACCCCGACCGGGTGCGCACCACCGCCGAGGAGCTCGCCGGCATCGACCACCCGGCCGTCGAGCACTGGAAGCGTCGGGCGCTCGATGTCCGCACCGTCGAGGGCGCCATCTATCTGGTGCCCGGCCGACAGCACGCCGCGCACCAGAACGTCTGGATGAAGGCAGTCGACGACCTGCCCGACGACCCGTTGCTGCACGCCGCCGTGCTCGCCTACTCCTCCGACTACTCCCTGCTGGAGTCCGTGCTGCGCCGGCACGGCCTGGTCTGGGCCGATCCCCGGTTGCGTCCGGCGAGCCTGGACCACGCCATGTGGTTCCACCGCCCCGGCCGCATCGACGAGTGGGTGCTCTACGAGCAGGAGTCGCCGTCCGCCTCCGGTGGTCGCGGCCTGGGACTGGGCAAGATCTACTCCCTCGACGGCAAGCTCATCTGCTCCGTCGCCCAGGAGGGCATGGTGCGCGTGAAGGACTCATGAGCGGCCGGCAGGAGGACCAGCAGGTCCGGCACAGGGAGCTGCTGGCGTCCTGGGCGGCCGAGGAGCGCACCCAGCCCGAGGGGTGGGACTTCAGCTCGCTGCAGGGCCGGATGAGCGAGTCCACCGTGCCGTGGGACCTGCCAGCCGTATGGCGCGCCGCGCTGGCCTCCGCCTCGGCCGTGCTGGACATGGGCACCGGTGGCGGTGAGTTCCTCAGCAGCTTCGCCGACGATCTGCCGGCGCACACCGTCGCGATGGAGGGCTGGCGGCCCAACGTCGCCGTGGCCGGTGAGCGGCTCGCGCCATACAACGTGAGTGTGGTGGGTGCCGACAACGACCCGGGCAGCGCCGGTGACCTGCTGCCCTTCGCGGACGCGTCGTTCGATCTGGTCCTCAACCGCCACGAGGGATACCGCTCAGACGAGGTCGCCCGGGTGTTGGCGCCCGGCGGAAGCTTCCTGACGCAGCAGGTCGGCGGCGACGAATTCGGTGAGATACGAGAGGCTTTCGGCCTCGGCATCAACGCTCCGGACGTCACCTACGCGCGATCGCGCACCGATCTGCAGGCTGCCGGACTCGAGATCATCGACGGTGCGGAGAGCACCGGCCACTATGTCTTCCCCGACGTCGCAGCGCTGGTCGCCTACGTGCAGCTCGTGCCGTGGGACGTCCCCGAGGACTTCAGCGTCGAGCGCTATGCCGACGTGCTGCTCGACCTGCACGCGTCGGGTCCGGACACGGGGCGCCCGCTGCTCGCGACCCGCAGGCGATTCTGGTTGCACGCCCGCCAGTCAGCTGTATGACGCGCTGCGCGGCACGCCGCTTATAAGTAGGAAATCCGGGCGATCGCACCATACGCTCGACCGCATGGGTGAGCGGACCCACTGGAAGCAGGGGCAGATCTACGTCCGGCGCAGGCGCATCGCGGTTGCGCTTGCGGCGTTGCTGTGTCTCGTGCTGGTGACAGCCGCGATCGGGCTGTGGCAGACGGTGAAGCCGGACGGTGCGACGGCGCAGGGCCTGGCGACATTCAGCCCGGGCGCCCCGACAGCGACGGCGCCGCACAACACTCCGTCTCCGAAGAAGGTCCCGCAGCAGGGGCGATCGGACCAGACCCGCCTGCAGCAGATCGACCGCTTCACCGGCGGCATCACGCCCAAGTCGGTCGACGCGAGCGGGCACGGCCTGGTGCTGGCCAACAACATGATCTACAGCCACTCGATCACCGTCTACGACAGCACCACCCACAAGCTGGTCAAGCGGCTCTCGGACGCTGTCGACCTGTCGAAGTTCGGCTTCCCCAAGCACAAGGGCATCTCCAAGGGCGGCCCGGTGGAAGCGGCGTGGACCAAGGACGCCAAATACGCCTACGTGTCCAACTACGTGATGTCCGGTCCGGGTTTCAAGGGTTCGGCACAGGACGAGTGCTCGCCCAAGAGCGGCTACGACCGCGGGTTCGTCTATCGCTACAACGCTGAGCGGCAGGACTGGGATCAGGCGATCGAGGTCGGCGCAGTGCCAAAGTTCGTGGCGATCACCCCCGACCAGAAGAAGGTCGTGATCAGCAACTGGTGTGACTTCACGATCAGCATCATCGACCGTGCGAAGGCCAAGGAGGTCAAGACGATCAAGCTGGCCGCACAACCGCGCGGCATCGTGATCATGCCCGACAACAAGACGGCATACGTCGCGGCGATGTACGGCAACAAGGTCTTCCGCGTCAACCTCGACACCGGCGAGCACCACGTGATCATGGAGGTCAACCGGCCGCGGCACCTCGTGCTGTCACCGGACAGCAAGACGCTCTACCTCGCCGCGAGCGGCACCAACCGCGTCTACAAGATCGACACGAGCACGGACAAGGTTGTCTCCCAGGTGATTTCGGGGCCTGAGCCGCGCAGCATGGCCATCTCCGAGGACGGCACTGCGCTGTATGTCGTCAACTACTTCGGCAAGTCGGCGAGCAAGATCACCACGGCCGATATGAAGGTCGTCCAGCGCGTCCCGACCGACCCCGCTCCCATCGGCATCACGTATGACGACGCCACTCACCAGGTCTGGGTGGCCTGCTACGGCGGCAGCATGCTGATCTTCGACGACACGAAATCCGGCGACACGGAACCCGGCGACACGAGCTCGCCGACGGGTCCTGCGTCGGGTGGCGCGTCCGCACCGTCGTCCATGCCGACGGCGACAGCGACCGCGGACTGACTTCGCGCCCACCCGCTCCCGCAGCCGCGGCCACGCCATTCGTGTGCTGAGATCGGGGTATGTCGATCCCCCTCCCCCTGACACCGGTCACCCTCACCGGCCGGCTGGTCCGTCTTGAGCCGCTGCATCACGACCACCACGATCGGCTCGTCGAGGCAGCCTCGGACGGGGAACTGTGGGACCGGTGGTACACCTCGGTCCCGCGACCAGAGGGCATGCGGGCTGAGATCGACCGGCGGCTCACCCTGCAGGAGGCCGGCACGATGCTGCCGTTCACCGCGATCCGGATCGCCGACGAGGCGGTGCTCGGGATGACCACGTTCATGGACATCGTGCCGTCGGTCCCCCGCGTGGAGATCGGCTCCACCTGGAATCGCGAATCGACCCACGGCACCGGCACCAACCCCGAGAGCAAGCTGCTGCTGATGACGCACGCGTTCGAGACCTGGCAAGTCGAGGCGGTCCGCTTCCGCACACACAAGATGAACCTGCAGTCCCGCACTGCGATCGAGCGGCTCGGCGCCGAACTCGAGGGCATCCTGCGCGCCGATTCGATGGACACGTATGGCGTCGTGCGTGACACGGCGCAATACAGCATCGTCGCCCGCACCTGGCCGATGGTGAAGGCCAATCTGCGGCACCGGCTGCGGCACCGCGTGGGTTGAGCTCCCGCACCGCAAATGACGTTGCCCGCTGTCGGTACCAGCCGCAACGATGTGCGCTATGACTTCACGAGCCGCGAATTTCTGTTTCGACGCCGCCGACCCCTACGCGCAGACGATGTGGTGGAGCCAGGTCCTGGGTGACTACCAGCTCGAGGAGGACGACCCGCCACGCCCCGGTGACGAGGAGGCCGGGCTGATCGGCCCGAACGACACCTTCCTGCTCTTCCTGAAGGTCCCCGAGCCCAAGACGGTCAAGAACCGCATGCACTTCTGCCTGCGCTCCACCGACCTGACCCGCGACGAGGAGGTCGATCGCATTGTCGGGCTCGGCGCGACGATGGTTGACGACCGCCGCAAGCCGGACCGCGGCTGGGCCGTGCTCGCCGACCCCGAGGGCAACGAGTTCTGCGTGCTGATGTCCGACGCCGAGCTCGCTGCCCGCGAGACCGCCAACGCCTGAGCCGCGCCCCCTCTCGGGCCGAACCGCCGTTTGCCGACAGGCAACGCGAAGGGCCGGGTCCACGAATGGACCCGGCCCTTCGACGTGCAGTGGTGCGCGGTCAGTCGCGCGTCAGGCGACGGTGCGTCACGCGGTGCGGGCGGGCGGCTTCGACGCCGAGCCGCTCGATCTTGTTCTCCTCGTATGACGCGTAGTTGCCCTCGAACCAATACCAATTGGCCGGGTTCTCGTCGGTGCCCTCGTAGGCCAGGATGTGTGTCGCAACCCGGTCCAGGAACCACCGGTCGTGGCTGATGACCACTGCACAGCCGGGGAACTCCAGCAGGGCGTTCTCCAGCGAGCCGAGGGTTTCGACGTCGAGGTCGTTGGTGGGCTCGTCGAGCAACAGCAGGTTGCCGCCCTGCTTCAGGGTGAGCGCCAGGTTGAGCCGGTTGCGCTCACCGCCGGAGAGCACGCCGGACTTCTTCTGCTGGTCCGGGCCCTTGAAGCCGAACTGTGAAACGTAGGCGCGCGAGGGGATCTCGACCTGGCCGACCTGGATGTGGTCGAGCCCGTCGGAGACGACCTCCCAGACGTTCTTCTCCGAGTCGATGCCGCCGCGACCCTGGTCGACATACGAGATCTCGACGGTCTCGCCGACCTTGACCGAGCCCTCGTCGGGCTCCTCCAGGCCGACGATGGTCTTGAAGAGTGTGGTCTTGCCGACACCGTTGGGGCCGATGACGCCGACGATGCCGTTGCGCGGCAGGGTGAACGACAACCCGTCGATCAGCACGCGGTCGCCGAAGCCCTTCTTGAGGTCCTTGACCTCGATGACCTGGGCACCCAGGCGCGGGCCCGGCGGGATCTGGATCTCCTCGAAGTCCAGCTTCTTGGTGCGCTCCGCCTCGGCAGCCATCTCCTCGTAGCGGGCCAGACGCGACTTGCTCTTGGTCTGGCGTGCCTTGGCGTTGGACCGCACCCACTCCAGCTCGGACTTCAGCCGCTTGGCCAGCTTGGCGTCCTTCTTGCCCTGGACCTGCAGGCGCTCCTGCTTCTTCTCCAGGTAGGTGGAGTAGTTGCCTTCGTAGGGGTAGAGCCGACCGCGGTCGACCTCACAGATCCAGCCGGCTACGTGGTCGAGGAAGTAGCGATCGTGCGTCACGGCGAGCACGGCGCCGGGGTATGACGCCAGGTGCTGCTCGAGCCAGTTGACCGACTCGGCGTCCAGGTGGTTGGTCGGCTCGTCGAGAAGCAGCAGGTCGGGCTTGGACAGCAGCAGCTTGCACAGCGCGACACGGCGGCGCTCACCACCGGACAGCACGGTGACGTCGGCGTCTCCGGGCGGGCACTGCAGCGCGTCCATCGCCTGCTCCAGCTGGGAGTCGAGGTCCCAGGCGTCGGCGGCGTCGATCTTCTCCTGCAGCTTGCCCATCTCGGCCATCAACGCGTCGAAGTCGGCGTCCGGCTGGGACATCTCCTCGGAGATCGCGTTGAAGCGGTCGAGGTCGGCCTTGATCTGCCCGAGGCCTTCCTCGACGTTGCCGCGAACGTCCTTCTCGTCGTTGAGCGGCGGCTCCTGTAGCAGGATCCCCACGCTGTAGCCGGGCGACAGGCGGGCCTCGCCGTTGGACGGCTGGTCTAGGCCGGCCATGATCTTCAGGATCGTGGACTTGCCGGCGCCGTTGGGCCCGACGACGCCGATCTTGGCGCCTGGGTAGAAGGACATGCTGACGTCATCGAGGATCAGTTTGTCCCCGACAGCCTTGCGCGCCTTGGTCATGGTGTAGATGAACTCGGGCATGCGCATCAGGCTATCGGGGCGATGCCGTGCCACCGAAATCGTGGTCCGTGGTGGGCCCGCGCGGCGCGGTCATCCGGTCCTCGACCCGTCGGGACGCAACGCGCTGCGAAGGGCCGATCAGCTCGCTTGCTGGTCGACCAACGGCCCCGTGGATGCAGGCTGGTCCGCGTTGCTCGCCTCGGCGAAGTCGGGCTCCTGTTGCGAGGCGTCGCCGCCCGCTCCGGCGAAGTCGGGTGCCGGCGCCGAGCCGTCGGCCGCATTGCCCCACGGGTCGTGGGCCGGCGCGGTCACGTCCGCATGCCAGCTGGGGCGCGCGCCGGACCCCGACCCGAAGCCACCTGCGCGCTGGGCCTGTGCCGGGACCTTCTGGTAGGTCGCGATGCCGAACCGCAGGTCGGGGCCGACGTTGTGCGCCTCGATCTCCGGAGCCGACCGGTTCTCCCCCGTGGAGGTCTGCCACTGGCTCATCCGCAGGACGCCGTGGACCAGCACCGGCATGCCCTTCTTCAACGACTGCTGGACGTTGGACCCGACGGCGCGGTAGGCCACGACCTTGTAGAAGGAGCTGCGGCCGTCGACGAAACCGCCGCCGGCCTGATCGCGGTAGAACTCGTTGACCGCCACCCGGAAGGTCGTGAAGTCGCCCTTGGCGCTGCCGATCCGCTCCGGGTCGGCGACCACGTTGCCGCGGATGGTCACGTGTGTCTCGTTCATGTCGAACCCCTTGCCCTCTCGAAGCGACACCCGTCCTTCGCGTGTGCCGCGTGGACCTTCAGGCTGGGCCGGACAACGGCTCCGCGCGAGAGCCATCGGGCCAGGTTGTGGACGGTCTCGGGGGATGTGGACGGTCGCTCAGCGGGCCGCGGCAGTCAGTGACTCCCGGGTCTGCCGGTGCGCGTCGAGCACCCGGGCCACCGGGTTGACGATCTGCTCCATGCCGACCGTCGCGATCGCCGACCGTAGCCGGGCACGGACCCGCTCTGCTCGACGTTGCGCCCCACGCGCGGCGGCCCAGCGGGACAACAGCGCCAGCAGCAGACCCGCGAGAAGCCCGAAAACGAGCAACAGCAACGGGATCGGCAGTCCGATCCACTTCGGCGAGGACGCGTCCACGTGGAGCGTGCCGAGTGCGATCAGCAGGGCGAGCCACGCCAGTCCGGCGATGGCGATCGCCGCGAACACCCACTGCAGCACCGACACCACGGACCACCAGGCCGGGCGCTGCTCGTGCAGGTCTGTCCCGATGACCGCTTGGTCCAAGGTGTCGTGCAGGTGTTCGTCCGCAGGCGTCGCGGCTTCCTGCGCCGCTTCCGCCCACAGCGCCGGCAACCCCTCGGCCGCGCGCCGACCGAGCTTGCGGGTCGCGACATCGACGGCCGCCCGGGCAGCCGGGCCCGCCGGTGGCAACGAGGACCGGCCCAGCGCGAGTTTGGCGCCCGAGCGGTTCATCGTGTGCGCCTCGTCCAGCCGCAGCCGGCGCAACGGCTCCGGGCGCAACCGGTGGACCCACCGGGTGAACGGCCAGCCACCGTGGTGCTCGGCCTGTCGCTGGTAGTCGCGGCGCACCGCGTCGACGACTGCCGGCACACCGGCCGCGCGACAGAGCGCATCGGTCAGCTCGGAGTCGTCCTGAACACTGAGGTTGGCCTCCGTCGCTGCCACACCACTGCTCAGCGCCGTGGCAGCACCCCGGACGTCGGCGAGCAGCCGCTGCTCGGCGGCATTGCGCTCGTGCACGACCGAGCCGATGGTGCCGGCCAGGTCGTCGACGCCGAATCCGCGCACGGCCGAGGTCGGCAGCACCGGCACATCGGCCAGCCCGTCGGCGGCGAGCAACCGTTGCAGGTCCTCCACACACTCGGAGATCTGCGCCCGGTCCAGCCGGTCGATCTGGTTGAGCACCACCAGGGAGACCGCGGAGTGACCGGACAGGCGCTTGACGTAGTCGTCGTGCAGCACGGCGTCGGCATACTTCTGCGGGTCGGTGACCCAGATGAAGACGTCGGCGAGCTCGAGCACCCGGTCCGCCTCGGCGCGGTGCTGCGCGACCCGTGAGTCGAAGTCCGGCAGGTCCAGCAACACCAGCCCGTCGAGGCTCTCCGCGCGTCGGGTCGTCGGCGGCACCTGATGCCGCGTGCCGACCCCGAGCCAGTCGAGCAGCTCGCCGCTGGGCTCGTCGCCCCACATGGCAGCCGTGGGCACGGACGTCGTCGGCCGGCGAGCGCCGATCCGCGAAACCGGCTCTGCCACAAGCGCGTTGAACAAGCTCGACTTGCCACTGCCGGTCGCGCCCGCCAGGACGACAACCGTGCGTCCGCCGACGATCTGCTGACGTGCGGGGATCTTCTGCAGCACCTGCTGCGCGTGCGTCACGTCGTCAGTGGGCAACTGCTCCCCGCCGACGCGCAGCGCCTCCCCGAGTGCCTCGGCACGTGCAGTCACGTCCGCCCAACCGACCTTCTGCTCCGGCTTCCTGCCCTGCCCGGTGTCGCTCCTCATCGCGCCGCCCGGACCTGGTCGATCGCCGTGCGCAGCTGCGCAGCCGTGCCCTCGGCGGAGGTCGTCGCGGTCACCACGTCGTCGAAGCGGGTGCGTTCGGCGTCATACAACTCCTCGGTGCGGGTCAACAACTGAGTGCGGGCCTTGGCCGCCAGAGTGCGCACGGCCTGGTCGCCGAAAACGGCCTCCAACAAGCGTTGCGCAAGGATCGCCGAGCCGCCGGCGATGCCGACCTCGGCACCGGTCAGACCGGCCGTCGCGGAGAATACGACCAGCATCAGCAGGACCGCGATGCCGTTGACACCGAAGGCCAGGAAGCGCGCTGTGGTGCGTTTGCCGCCGGCTTCTTCGCGCACCATGGCCAGGACGTCGTCCTGCCATGCACGCACCAGCTTCTCTGACTTCTCGGCGAATCCGTCTGACACAGAAGACAATTCAGGATGCGCCCCGACGAGCTCCGCTCCCCCGGCTGTATGGCGCCACTGCCGCGCGACCGTGATCGCGGCGGTCTCCCCGTGCGCCTGCAGGAGCGCGGCCACCCCGGACTGCAGCGCCGCACCGAGGTCGTCGGCCGGCTGCTGCCGGGCACGAGTGCGCAGCGCGGCACCGACCCGGTCGCGCAGCTTGCTGACACCGGCCTCCAGCTGACGGAAGACCTCGCCGGTGCCGACGAACTCCTGCCAACGGGCCAGCACCTCACCGCGCAGCAACGTGCCGTCTCGCATGCCCTCGGTGACTCCGTCCAACGCCGCGGCATACGCCTCGGCGGCGATCGTGGTCAGCTCCGTGCGCGCTGCGTCCTGCTGCTCCAGGGCCGACTGCAGCATCTGGGCCCGCCCGTCCAGCGAGTCGATCGCGCCCTGCAGCGTGCGCCGGATGACGATGCTGCGCGCGTGCTGATCGGCCGCCAGCGAAGCCAACCAGCCGTTGATCCGCTCGACCTCGACGCCGGGCAGCAGACCGGTGGCGTCCAACTCGGACTCGGCGATCGCGAAGACCGGCGACTGGCCCAGGCCCTGCTCCATCAGCATGGTCGAGAAGTCGGCGCGGACCTCCTCCATGGCGTCCAGCGGCACCCGGTCGAGCACGACGGCCACCGAGGTGCCGCGCTCGATCGCCTGTTGCAAGAGGTTCCACGGCACGGCATCGGCATACCGCATGGCAGTGGTGACGAAGATCCACAGGTCCGCCGCGGACAGCAACTGCCGCGCCAGGTCACGGTTGGCGGACACGACCGAGTCGATGTCGGGTGCGTCGAGCAGCGCGAGCCCCTGCGGCACGTTGCCCGCGACCAGTCGCAGCGTGCCGGGATCGCTGTCCTCCTGCTCGCCGCCGGTCAGCCGCGCGAGCCCGGGCAACACCCGATCGCCAGTGAACCACTCGGCGTCGGCCGGATGGTGGATCAACGTGGACGCACGTGTCGTCGGCCGCAGCACGCCGCTCTTGGTGACCGGCTCGCCGACCAGCGAATTGACCAGCGTCGACTTCCCCGCACCCGTCGACCCGCCGACGACCGCGAGCAGCGGAGCATCCAGCGACTCGACGCGCGGCAGGATGTAGTCGTCCAGTTGCGCGAGCAGCTCGCCGCGCTCGCGCCGTGCCTCGTCGACGTCGGTCAACTGCAGTGGGTATGTCGTCGCCTCGACGCCTCGCCGCAAAGACTGCATCGCGGCCAGCAATCGCGCACCATCGACGTCGTCCGACACACCGACATGATCCAGGGTCGACCGCCGCGACTCAACTTGGCCCGCCGTAAACAACCAGCAAGCCGTCTGTTTGCACCCCCGGCAGGACTCGAACCTGCGACCTAGAGATTAGAAGGCTCTTGCTCTATCCAGCTGAGCTACGGGGGCAAGAGTTGGCAGGTTACCGGACGCCTCGGTCACATCCTGCGCCCACGGAGCAACTCGCGCACCTCGTCGCTTGAGGTCGGGTCGAAGTCGCGGTATGCCGCACCGACGGCGACGAACTCCGCCGGTTGCCACGGGACGACCACCTCATCGACCTGCTCGGCAAGCGCCGCGCAGACGTCCGGCGGCCCGACCGGTGCCGCCACGACAATCCGTGCCGGCCGCTGCTCCTGTATGACGCTCAGGGCCACCCGCATCGACGCGCCCGTCGCGAGGCCGTCATCGATCACCAACACCACGCGATCGCGCACGTCGACAGCAACCCGGCCGCCCCGATAGAGCCGCTCCCGACGCCGCAGCTCGGCGGTCTCACGCTCGAGGACCCGTGCGAAATCGGCCCCGCGGACATGTGCGGAGGCGATCACGGACTCGTTGCGCACGGTGGCGATCCCACCGGCTGCGCCGGCCACCGCGCCCATCGCGACCTCCGGGTGACGGGGTAAACCGAGCTTGCGGACCACGAAGGCGTCCAGCGGCACCCGCAGCCGGTCGGCGATCACTGCAGCGACGGGCACCCCGCCACGCGGCAGGCCGAGCGCGATCACGTCGCGCCGCCCGGCATACCTCTCCAATGCCGCGGCGAGGGCTGCACCGGCGTCGGCACGGTCGGCATACCGCGATCGTCCGCTCACGCCGCCCATGACCGCACCTCAGCTACCCGATCGTCATCTTCCGGTCGTCGTAATAACGGTAGAGCGCGGAGTCGAGGAAGCGCACGCGCAGCTGCCGCACGATCTCCAGCAGATGCTGCTCGGCGTGCACGGTCTGCGGTCCGGAGTCGCCACGATCCAGCCGAGCACGCACCATCGCCAGCTCGCTCGCGGCGTCCTGCAACTCGCGCATCTCCGCGACCGCTTCGGCACCGCCGTGCCGCTCGGCCCACGCCAGCGCATAGCGGCGCTCCTTGATCGAGGACAGCATCACGACCTCGGGGGTCGACAGCGTCCCGGCGCTCACATAACCGCCGAGCTTGCGGGATATCAGCTTCGCCTCGTGTCGGTGGGCCAGCACGATCAGCGTCAGGAACGCCACGAAGAGCGGCAGCTGCAGCAGCAGGTAGAACATCAGCCATCCGTCGTCGGACAGCACGGCGCCGACATTCCACAAGCAGTGCAGTGCCACCGCGCAACACCATCCGGTCAGCGGTGCGGTCACGCGCTGCCACCGGTGCGGGCTCGTCGCGGCGATGCCGAGCCCGATGCCGGTGCAGACCGTGAACATCGGATGCGCGAAGGGGCTCATCACCACGCGCACGAGGAAGGTCGAGAACAGCCCCTGATCACCAGCGTTCGCATATCCGGCCGCCAGATAGACGATGTCCTCGACCGCGGCGAAGCCTGCGGCGGCGAGACCGGCATACACGATGCCGTCCAGCACACCGTCGATCTCCCGGCGCCGGAAGATCAGCAACAGCAGCGGGCCGAGGCCCTTCATCGTCTCCTCGATGACCGGGGCGAGCCACACCGCGGGCGGGTCGTTGGCGCCGTGCACCGGATCGAGCAGCACCGTGCCCAGGTTGTTCAGCACCGAGGCGCTGAACGTCGCGATGCATGCGCCCCACAGCAGGGCGAAGACCAGCATCCAGGTCGGCTCGCGCTCGAAACGGTCCAGCCACAGGAAGACCGGCACGACGACACCGATGACCACCAGCGACAGGACGAATCCCACCACGGTGGCGACCAGGCCGGACTGATTGTCGATCAGCACCAGCATGCTCAGCCCACCGAGCGTGAACGCGATGGTGGTCAACGCGACCAGCAACCACCTGCGGAGCGTGGGGCGCCGATCGGGACGGGGCGGCGGCAGCACCCGGGCAGAGTATGACGCCGCTGCGCGGCAGACCAACCGAACCTCACGCACCGATACGCGCTTGTGATCCCTACAGTGATCGGGTGAGCGAAGACAAGGCACGCACTGACCGCATCGTCTGGATCGACTGCGAGATGACCGGCTTGAGCCTGACCGACGACGCGCTGATCGAGGTGGCCGTGCTGGTCACCGACTTCGAGCTGAACCAGCTCGGTGACGGCGTCGACGTGCTGATCAAGCCGTCGCAGGAAGCCCTGGACCAGATGAACGACTTCGTCCGGGACATGCACACCCGCAGCGGACTGCTCGACGAGCTCGCCGAGGGGCTGACGATGGACCAGGCCGAGCAACAGGTCATGGACTACGTGCGCGAGTTCGCTCCCGAAGAGGGTAAGTGGCCGCTGGGTGGCAACACCGTCAGCACCGACCGCGGCTTCCTCGCCCGCGACATGCCGACGCTCGAGTCGCACCTGCACTACCGGATCATCGACGTGTCGTCGGTCAAGGAGTTGTCCCGCCGGTGGTACCCGCGGGTCTACTTCAACGCGCCCGCGAAGAACGGCGGGCACCGGGCGCTTGCCGACATACGCGACTCGATCAACGAGCTGCGCTACTACCGGGAGGCCGTTTTCGTGCCGCAGCCCGGCCCGGACAGCAACACCGCCAAGAAGGTCGCGGCGCAGTTCGGCCAGCAGAGTTGACCTCCTGGTGATCCCCGGGTTGACCGGCGCGTTGACGCGCGAGTTGGCCGTCGAACAACCCGGTTAGGAGCACCCCTTCGGAGCAGGTACGATGGTCCGCGCTGCCTCCGGTAGAGATCCGATGGAGACAGTCATGGTGGGTGTAGCTCAGCTGGTAGAGCGTCGCGTTGTGGTCGCGAATGTCGCGGGTTCAAGTCCCGTCACTCACCCCACTCGATGAGAGCCCCCGGTCACGGTTGACCGGGGGTTTCTCTTGTCCTCGGCCGGCGGTATGGCGCGGCGCGCACAACCCGCGACCGTTGAGGCCTATTCACGCGCCGCACCCCACATCCCGCACGCGACCCGCGACCGTTGAGGGTTATGCACGCCCCGCGCTCACCCCAGACCTCTCCCAGCGTGCTGTCGGACAGCCCCGGGCAAACACCCAGCGCTCCCCCACACGATGAGCGGATGCGATCGATGTCTCGATGGGAGCTCGCACTCCTCGTGGCGGCTGCGGCGTTCCTGACCGCCTACGCGATGCCGATCCTGGACACCGGCCTGTCGCCTTCGGCGCGGGCCCTGTGCAACGGCATCGACTGGATCACCTGGGGCATGTTCGTCGCCGACTACGTGGTCGAGTTCCGCAAGTCGAGCAACAAGCCCAGGTGGCTGGTCCGGCACGTCGTCGACTTCGTGGCGCTGCTCCTCGCGATGCTGCACCCGTTGCGACTGTTGCGGATCGTGCCGATGCTGCGCGTGCTCAACCGGATGACGGTGGCGTCGCTGCGCGGGCGGGTGGCGGCATACATCGTGGCTGCGACGTTCCTGGTCGGCTGCACCGCCGCACTCACCTGCCTGGATGTCGAACGCAACGCACCGGGCAGCAACATCCACACCTTCGGCGACGCGGCGTGGTGGACGATCGCCACGATGACGACCGTCGGGTATGGCGACCACTATCCGGTCACCACCGAGGGGCGCTTCATCGGTGCCGCACTGATGGTCTCCGGGATCGCGCTGCTCGGCACGGTGACCGCGACGCTGGCGTCCTGGATCACCGAGCAAGTCAAGCGCGGCGAGGACGACACCCTGCTGCTCGAGATCCGTGCGTTGCGCAAGGAGATCGCGAAACTGCAACGCCAGCAAGAGAATTCGCGATGATCAGGTCTCGGCGACGAACTCCAGCGTCTGGTGCTCGATCGCACGTGTCTCGGCCGGTGCCAAGCAGGTCAACCGCGCCGCCGGCAACGCAACCACCTTCAGTTGCACGTGCACCCGCGAGGGCAGCGGCGCATCGCACGCCAGGGAGACCGACCACGCGTCACCGCTCCGCTTGGTCGCCACCACCCGGATCGCGTGCCGTCCGGCCGGGCCGAAGCGGCGCAACACCTCGGCGACGGCATACTGCTGCGCCGGCTGCAGATCGGCGTAGCCGCGCAGATGATCGGCCGCCACCAGTCCCTCCCGCAACTGCTGGACCACCGTCACCGCGGTCGGCGCGGCGACGTCGCCGAAATAGATGCCGTCCGGGACGACCAGCAGGTTCCCGGCGTAGCGGTCGCCGCCGACATGGCTGCATTCCCAGGTGTTTTCGGGCCAATGCTGACTCAGCGCACCGGCAATCGGACGGCCGCGGATGGCGCAGCATGCGTCGTGTATGCCGTGCGTGCACGCCAAGTAGAGGGGCGGGTGCCCGGTCTCGCCGGGGCGGTCGATGGCGGCGATGATCTCCGCCAGGTCCGACTCCTGCGACCAGGTGCCCCACTCCTGCCGGTGGTCGCCCCGGGCGTCATACCGCAGCACACCCCAGGATCGCGACGCCCGCCGTGGCTGGCGACCATGCCTGCGAATCAACAGGATCCGCATCCCGGCGGTGAGCGCGGCCTGCCGAACGGCATGCTTGAGGTCGTCGGCGAGGTAGAGCTCCGCGAACCCGGCGAAGGGCCACGGCCCCGGGTGCTCGATGACCACCCAGCCGTGCGCGCGGGAGGCTGTGCCCGCCAGTTGATCGTCCCGGCTCCTGGCCTCCGTGGCGCACCGGAACGCTGCCGGGCGGCTCACGACTCGGCGGGAACTGCGACCCCCGCCCGCAGCAACCTCCGGGCCATCTCGACACCGAGATCTCCTGCGGCACAGTGCTTCTCGTCGATGAACCGTTGTATGACGGGAAGCTCGTCCGCCGCGAAGTCGAGCCAGCCGACACGCGAGTGCAGCCGACGGCCGTCGAGGCGAGCCTGCAACCCGTCACGCAGCCCGAGTGCTGATCGTTCGTCCAGTCCGTCGAGCGCGGCCTGTTGCGCCAGCGGCCCGAGTGGGGCGGGACGGCTCTGGCTGTTGCGCAGGCGCCGGAAGGTGGGCGTCGGGTCGGCCAGGTCGAGTGCCTTGAGCAGCTGCTCGCGGACCTCCTCGACGACGTCGTCGGGTCCGTCCACTCCGAGTGGGAGGGACTGCCGGGCCTGCGGGTCCTGCCGCAACCGGTCCAGCGCGTCCTGCATGAGTTGTTCGGCGACGGCGTATCGGGTCCACACGTGCACGCCCAGCGTGAGGTGGATCGACAGCTCGTCCTGCGCCTGCGCGGCGTGCAGCCAGCCGCGCGGTAGGTAGAGGCAGTCGCCCGGCTGCAGCACCGTGTCGATCACCGGCTCGCGGCGCGCCTCTGCGGCGACCTCGGCACGACGGTCGGTCCACGGCTGGGACCGCAACGGCGCCGGGTGCACCGGCTCGTGAATGATCCAGCGCTTGCTGCCCTCGATCTGCAACACGAAGACGTCATGGACGTCGTAGTGGTCGTCGAAACCGCGGTTGGCGCGCGGCGTGATGTAGGCGTTGGCCTGGACCGGGTGGCCGAGCTCGGCGGCCAGCGCCGACGTGAAGGTGCCGATCGGGTCCCAGGTGCGATGCAACGCCTGCAGCACGATCGTGGCCCCGTCGGCGAACTGCCGCCAGACGGTGGTGTCGTTCAGCTGGTCGCCGATCTCGGCGCCGACCCCCGCGGGCGCCGTGAAACTGCCGCTCGGGAGTGTGGCGCCGTTCTTCGCCATACGCAGAAAGGGCGTGCGCAGGCCGCGACGGGAGAGCAACTCGTCGACGGCTGCGGACGAGAAGAGGTCCGAGTAGTCGCCGGCACCGCGGGTCAGCAGCGCGCGCTTGGCCCAGAAGCGTTCGCCGAACTCGTCCCACGGTCGGTCGAGCAGCCGCGCCGAGGCGGCCCCGGCACCGCGAACGGTGTCGGGGCCACCCGGCTCAGCGTGAAATGCACTCAATTGTTGTAGCCCGCTCCGCCGTCGGCTCCACCGTCCTGCACACCCGGCGTACCCGCGGCACCACCGGCGGCCGGGCCCTCCTGGCCCGCACCGCCCTCGGCTCCACCGTCCTGCACACCCGGCGAACCCGCGGCACCACCGTCAGCCGGGCCCTCCGGTCCCGCACCGCCATCGGCTCCACCGGCCTGCACACCCGGCGTACCCGCGGCACCCCCGTCAGCCGGGCCCTCCTGGCCTGCACCGCCATCGGCTCCACCGTCCTGCACACCCGGCGTACCCGCGGCACCACCGTCAGCCGGGCCCTCCTGGCCCGCACCGCCATCGGCTCCACCGTCCTGCACACCCGGCGTACCCGCGGCACCACCGGCGGCCGGGCCCTCCTGGCCCGCACCACCGTCGGCGCCACCGTCCTGCCCACCCGGCGTACCCGCGGCACCACCGTCGGCCGGGCCCGCCTGGCCCGCCCCACCGTCGGCTCCACCGTCCTGCACACCCGGCGGACCCGCGGCACCCCCGTCAGCCGGGCCCTCCTGGCCCGCACCGCCATCGGCTCCCCCGTCCTGCACACCCGGCGGACCCGCGGCACCACCGTCGGCCGGGCCCGCCTGGCCCGCCCCACCGTCGGCTCCACCGTCCTGCACACCCGGCGTACCCGCGGCACCACCGTCGGCCGGGCCCTCCTGGCCCGCACCACCGTCGGCTCCACCGTCCTGCACACCCGGCGTACCCGCGGCACCACCGTCCGCCGGGCCCTCCTGGCCCGCACCACCGTCGGCGCCACCGTCCTGCCCACCCGGCGTACCCGCGGCACCACCGTCAGCCGGGCCCTCCTGGCCCGCACCGCCATCGGCTCCACCGTCCTGCACACCCGGCGTACCCGCGGCACCACCGTCAGCGGGGCCTTCCTGGCCGTAAGGATCCTGCGTGGAATCAGTCATGCGTCCTCCTGCGAATCTCATCGGCCCGTGCGGGCCGTGTGCTGGCGAGCAGAGCTCGCGACGATGCCCGTCAGCATCGCTACGTCCTGTCTACCCCACGAAGCGCGAGGCAAAAAGGGGTAGTGACCGACGAGTATCAGCGGGCGGTGCGCTTCGGGTGCGCGGCGAACCACTCGTCGCGTCGGCTCTGCTGCTCCTGCTCGATCTCCGAACGCAGCACCGACGGCGGCTCCGGCTCCTCGTGCGCCGGCTCCTTCGACTTCTCGGGCTTCTTCGGTTTGGGCGGCTGCTGCGCGCGCTCGGCCTGCTTCTCCGCCTGCTCCACATCGTATGCCGCTCGCCGCGCGTCCCGCTCGGCGCGCACGTGCTCCCGGTCCGGGGTCTGCGGCGGATCGAACTCCGCGCGCACCTTCGCCACCGACTCCCATCGCTGCTCGCGGGTGACGTAGGACTCCTTGATCTTGAGTTCCTTCTCGGCCTTCGCCCGGCGCTCCTTGGCCTTCTTCTCGGCCTTGGCGCGCTGGCGGTCCAGGCGGTCCCTCACCAACCGGGCCTTCTGCGACTGCACCAGGAAGGAGTCGCGTCGCCGCAGTCGGGCCTCCTCGATCGCAGCCATCTCCTCGGGACCCACGGCCACCATGCCCACCTCGTCGTCACTCATCGTCTCGGCTCGCGGCGCGGTCGCGTCGCGAGGACCCACCAGACCAGTCTTACCCGATCGCTGCGACATGCTCGACTCGCCGACGATCTGCGCCGCCTGGCCGGCAGCCAGGCCGGCCCGCCCGTAGACGTGGGGATCACCGGCCGCCTCCCTCATCGCGCTCAGGCGCAACTCGTGCGCGGCGTCATACTCCTGGGCCGCCTTGAGGTCCAGCTTGGCGAACTTCGCGTCGCTCTTGGGCGGCAGCAGGATCATCTCCTCGGCCGGCAACCCGGACTTCAGCTGCCGGGTGCGCAGCAGCTCTGCATCGACCTCCGCGCCGAAGAGCACGGCAAGGTTGGTGATCCACAGCCACAGCAGGAAGATGATCGCGTTCGCGAACAGACCGTAGGTCTTCTGGTAGCTCGCTCCGTGGCTGAGGGTGATGTAGACCCCGAGGGCGATCGACGCGAGCAGCCACACGACGAAGCCGATCAGCGCGCCCCAGGTGAAGATGTCCTTCTTCGTCTTCTGCACGTTGGGGGCCGCCCAATAGAGCATCCCGATGATCAGCACGACGATGAAGATGACGAACGGCCACTTCGCCCAGTCCCACACGGTCACCGCGGTCTGACCGAGACCGACCGAGTCGCCGAGCTCCTTGGCGACGGAGCCGGTCGTGACGATCGCGAAGATCACCACCAGCATCAGCACGACCTCGACGGCGGTCACCGCGATCAGCGACAACTTGAGGCTGATCGTGGAGCGGCCCTCGCGGATGTCGTACATCCTGTTCGTGGCCTTGCTGAACGCCGCGACATACCCGGACGCGGAGTTCAGGGCGAGCAGGATGCCGACGACGAACGCGATAGCGCCGCCACCTTGGGTCGTGATGTTCTCGATGAACGTCTTGATGGTGTCCAGCGACTTGTCGCCCGGGTCCTTCCCGACGATCGCCGCCAGCTTGTCGACGACGTCCCCGGCGGTCTCCTTGCCGTTGCCGAAGATGTTCAGCAGCGACAGCACCGCGATGAGCCCGGGGAAGAGCGACTGCATCGACCGGTAGGTCAGCGCCGCGGCCAGGTCCGTGCACCCATCCGCGCCGAACTTGCCGACCGCGCGCTTCAGCGCGACCTTCCAGTCGTTCTTGGCGTAGGTGTCCGGGGTGTCTCTCGGACGTTCGACTTCTTCCTCATCCAACAGCAGCATCGACATCGGAGGGGGCCCTTCGGGTCGGGGTCACATGCAGGCTCGACTTCGCAACCTAGCGCAGTGCCCGCCGGGGAACGCCCCGGGACACGGCACCGCAGCGTAGGGCGCGAACCTCGATTTCATTTCTGCCGCGCCAGCCTGCTATGTTTTTCCACGCACCGAGGCGCTCACGCCTCCTGCACAGCGCGCCATTAGCTCAATTGGCAGAGCAGCTGACTCTTAATCAGCGGGTTCGGGGTTCGAGTCCCTGATGGCGCACTCTGAGGTTGGATCTGCGTCTGTGTTGCAAGGAGCAAGCTCCTGGCAACACAGACGCGAATCGAACCTCCTGTTTTTGTTTACAGTCAACTTCCGAAGCTCCGGATCGCACTGCGGTTCGGAGCTTTTCAGTTGCCTGCGACCCCGCCCACATGCTGGACACGTTCGCGTAGCAGACTGTCCGACGTGCGTGCACTGGCGAAGACAGGTGCCCAGCCGGGCCTGGAGCTGATCGACGCTCCGGAGCCGACCGCAGGGCCGGGCGAGGTCAAGATCAAGGTATGGCGGGCGGGGCTCTGCGGCACCGACCTGCACCTGGAGGGTTGGGACGACTGGGCCGCGGCCACCGTCCGCCCGCCGCTGATCATCGGTCACGAATTCTTCGGTGAGGTCGTCGACATCGGCCCGGGCGTGACCAGTGTCGAGGTCGGTCAACGCGTCTCCGGCGAGGGGCACGTCGTGTGCGGTGAGTGCCGCAACTGCCGCGCCGGCCGACGGCACCTGTGCATCCGGACCAGCTCGGTCGGCGTCAACCGCAACGGTGCCTTCGCCGACTACGTCGTCATACCCGCCTCGAACGTCTGGGTGCAGCCGGAAGACATGGACCCCGATGTGGGTGCCGTCTTCGACCCTTTCGGCAACGCCACCCACACCGCGTTGTCCTTCCCGATCGCCGGCGAGGACGTGCTGGTGACCGGCGCCGGACCCATCGGTGTCATGGGTGCGGCCATCGCCAAGCACGTCGGTGCCCGCTACGTCGTGGTCACCGACGTCAGCGACTACCGACTGGAACTGGCCAAAGCCGCCGGTGCCGACCGCGTCGTCAACGTCGCGAAGGAACGCATCGCCGACGCTCAGCACGACCTGGGCATGCGCGAAGGATTCGACATCGCTCTCGAGATGTCCGGAAACCCTTCTGCGGTCAGCGAACTCATTGACAACATGAACCACGGCGGGCGCATCGCAATGCTCGGCCTGCCCGGCGACGCGTACGCGATCGACTGGGGCCGGGTCATCACCCACATGCTGACGATCAAGGGCATCTACGGCCGGGAGATGTACGACACCTGGTATGCCATGAGCGCCATGCTGCAGTCGTCACCCGCTCTCGCGAACGCGGTGCACTCGGTCATCACGCACCGCTTCCCCGCCGAGCAGTGGCAGGACGCGTTCAATGCGGCACGCTCGGGTGAGTGCGGCAAAGTCGTCATGGATTGGAGCTGACCGTCATGTATGCCAACAAGGAAGCGCTCGTCGCCACACTGCAGGAGATCGACGATGCCGGCCTGACCAAACACGAGCGCGAGCTGTCCGGCCCGCAGGCGGCGAGGGTGCAGACCGGTGGCGCCGAGGCGCTGAACTTCTGCGCCAACAACTACCTCGGGCTGGCCGACCATCCCGACGTCGTCTCCGCCGCGCGAGACGCGTTGGACCAGTGGGGATTCGGTATGGCGAGCGTGCGCTTCATCTGCGGCACGCAGACGCAGCACCGCGACCTCGAGCACGCGATCGCGGACTTCGTCGGGACACAGGACGCGATCCTCTACTCCTCGTGCTTCGACGCCAACGGCGGCATCTTCGAGGTGCTCTTCGGCGCGGACGACGCGATCATCTCCGACGAGCTGAACCACGCGTCGCTGATCGACGGCATACGCCTGTCGAAAGCGAAGCGGTTCCGCTACAAGAACGCCGACATGACCGACCTGCGCGCCCAGCTGGAGGCAGCGAAGGCGGCCGACGCGCGGCATACGGTGATCGTGACGGACGGCGTCTTCTCGATGGACGGCTACTTCGCCCCGCTGGCCGAGATCTGTGATCTGGCAGAGGAGTTCGGCGCCCTGGTGATGGTCGATGACTCGCATGCGGTCGGCTTCATCGGCGAGCACGGCGGCGGCACACCGGAGCACTGCGGCGTCGTCGACCGGGTCGATATCGTCACCGGCACGCTGGGCAAGGCACTGGGCGGCGCGTCCGGCGGCTACGTCGCCGCGCACCAGGAGATCGTCGACCTGCTGCGGCAGCGCTCCCGGCCCTACCTCTTCTCCAACGCCGTCGCTCCCTCGGTTGTCGCCGGATCAATGAAAGCCCTTGAGATCGCGGGCAACTCACGCGAGCAGCGCGAGAAGCTCAACGCCAACACGGTGCTCTTCCGGACGATGATGAGCGAGGCCGGCTTCGAGGTGCTGCCGGGCAGCCACCCGATCACCCCGATCATGTTCCCCGGCGAGGACGGCGCCCGGCAGGCGGCGCAGATCGCCGACGCAATGCTGGCCCGCGGGGTCTACGTCATCGCGTTCTCCTACCCCGTCGTGCCGCAGGGCAAGGCGCGCATCCGCGTGCAGTTGTCCGCCGCACACAGCGAGGACGACGTGCGTGCCTGCGTCAAGGCCTTCGAGGAAGCCCGCGCCGAGGTGCTCAACTAAAGCTGGTCGAGTAGCCCAACAAGCTGGTCGAGCCCGTATCGAGACCCCCACAAGGTGGTCGAGTAGCTCACGCAAGCTGGTCGAGTAGGGCGAGCCGCTAGGCGAGCCCGTATCGAGACCCCCACACGGTGGTCGAGTAGCTCACGCAAGCTGGTCGAGTAGGGCGAGCCGCTAGGCGAGCCCGTATCGAGACCAAGCAACGCTCAGAGATACAGCCCGGTGCTACCCGTCTCGACGCGCTGCGCGGCGACGGCGTGCAGGTCACGCTCGCGCAGCAGGATGTAGTTGCGGGTCTGCAGCTCGACCTCGGCCCGGTCGTCGGGGTCGAAGAGCACCCGGTCGCCGACCTTCACCTGGCGCACGTGCGCACCGATCGCCACGACTTCGGCCCAGGCGAGGCGCTTGCCGACCGAAGCCGTCGCCGGTATGACGATGCCGCCGCCGGACTTGCGTTCACCGCTCTCGCTGTCGGCGGACACCAGCACGCGGTCGTGCAGCATCTTGATGGGCAGGTTGCCCGGGGCGGTCTCAGGCACGTGCGCGACGCAGAAGCCCAAGCGTCAGCAGCACAGCGGCGACACCGCCGAGCGCGATCGCCAGCTTCTGGTTGTTGAGCTCACCGTCCGGGGTGTGTGTGAAGCCGCCGACCTTCAGCTTGACGTCCTCGACCTGGCGCTTGGCCAGCTCCTTGGGCTGCGCCCGGAACGCCAGCTCGTCGATGGTCCCGGCCAGGCGCTCACGCGTCGCTGCCAGATCCGCCTCGATGTCCTTGGCGGAACGCGTGGCAGGTTTCGCGGGGGCCTTGTCAGCCATGGTCTCTCCTCGGCTCGGATTTCGTTCACTGCAGTCGCGAGGCCCGAGACGCGGCGGCGGAACACGCAGTGTGTGACGTGTCTCGCCGACACGGCTCATGCCGCGTGTGGCTCGCCTGAGACGATAACGGATGACGAACGACATTCGCAGCGGCCGGTCCGGTCGCCGCAGACCGACCAGGAGGTTTATTCGGATGGCTCGACTCGAGATCGGCGACCAGGCACCGGACTTCACGCTCACCTCGGACACCGGCAAGCAGGTCTCGCTGTCCGACTTCGCCGGCAAGCACCTGGTGATCTTCTTCTACCCCGCTGCGATGACCCCGGGCTGCACCAAGGAAGCGTGCGACTTCCGTGACTCGCTGACGACCTTGCGGGACGCGGGCTACGAGGTCATCGGCATCTCGCCGGACAAGCCGGAGAAGCTGGCGAAGTTCGTCGAGAAGGAGTCGCTGACCTATCCCCTGCTCGCCGACCCCGACAAGGAGGTCCTGGAGACCTACGGTGCGTATGGCGAGAAGAAGCTCTACGGCAAGACCGTCGTCGGCGTGATCCGCTCCACCATCGTGGTGAGCCCGGACGGCACGGTGGAGCTGGCTCGCTACAACGTCAAGGCCACCGGGCACGTCGCGTCGCTGTCCAAGGCGCTGAAGCTGGACGTCGCATGAGCAACCTCTCGCGTTGGGAGCAGGGCCACCACGGCTACGGCGCGCGGTTCGCGCAGCTGCTCAAGGACGGCGTCGACATCACCGGTGAGGCCCGGCTGGCGGACGCACTTCTCCCCCGCAACAGTCGCGTTCTCGACGCGGGCTGCGGCATGGGGCGCATCGCCGCCGCGCTCGAGGAGGCCGGGCACGATGCGTATGGCGTGGACCTCGACGCAGACCTGCTCGCACAGGCGGGCAGGACCTACCCGGCCCTGCCGGTCGCGCAGGTCCGTTTGGAGGACGTCAGTCCGGATTCGCTTGCCGCACAGGAGTTCCCGACGTCATACGACCTGATCGTGTGCGTCGGCAATGTCCTGACTTTCCTCGCCGAGGAGGCCGAGCGTCCTGCTCTCAGCGCGCTGCGCACGGTCGTGACGCCCGAGGGTCGGCTGCTCGCGGGCTTCCATCAGGACGGCGGCTCCGGGCGGCGCAGCTACCCCGCGGAGGAGTTCATCGCCGACGCCGAGGCGAGCGGTTGGCAGCTTGAGTCGCGCTTCGCGACCTACGACCTGCGCCCGGAGCCGGGCGAGGACATGTTCTTCGTCGGGATCTTCCGCGCTGTGTGATCGAGCACTTGCACGGGACGATCACCGCACCGAGATCAGGACGTAGACTCTTCGGCGCGCGCGAGTGGCGGAACAGGTAGACGCGCCAGATTTAGGTTCTGGTGCCTTCGGGTGTGCGGGTTCGAGTCCCGCCTCGCGCACCAGCCGGCTCAGTAAGTCGCGTGCAGTTCCTCCAGCATCTGCGGCATCGCGCCGACGCCGACCGACAGGTGACCTTCGCCGTCCAGCAGGTGCGGAGTCACGCCCGGCACGTGCGCGGCGAGCCACTCGCCGTGGGCGAAGGGCACCATCAGGTCCGCACTCCCCTGCCAGACGAATGTCGGCACGCTGATCGACGCCAGGTCGAAGCCCCATGGCCGGGTGAACGCCAAGTCGTCGTCGAGCCAGCCGTCGACGCCGTTCTTCAGCGCCTCGCGGAAGTTGGCGGCCATCTCCTCACCCGCCTCGTCGGTGATCTGCGCTCGGTCGACGTCCGGCAGCAGCGTGCTGAGCTCACCGAGGATTGCCTCGGGCGTGGCCTCCTTCAATTCTTCGCGCATGCCGTCCAGCAGCGGGCGCAACGTGTCCTCGCCCTTGAGCGCAGCGCCGAACTCCTCGACGTTGCCCTCACCCATGCCGCCGAGGAAGTCCAGGTCGTCGACGTCGTATGGCGCCACCCCCGCGATGCACAGCACCCCGGTGATGCGGTCGGGCAGCAGCGCGCCCGTGGCCAGCGCGTGGGGACCACCGCCGGACCAGCCGGCGGTCATCGCCTTCTCGACGCCGAGATGGTCCAGGATCGCGGTCACGTCGTCGGCAATGTCGGCCACCGTGCGACCTTCGCGACGAGCCGAATCGCCATACCCCGCACGGGAATACGTCACCAAGCGGATGCCCCGCTCGGTGGCCTGCTCCACCATCTTGCTCCGCGGCAGCACCGAGCCCGGCGTCCCGTGATGGAAGACGAGCACCGGCCCGTCCTCGGGGCCGTTGATGCGGAGGTCGAGGGCGCGTCCGTCGGGCAGCGAGAGCGAAGTCATGTCGTCAGCGTGCCACGGAACGGAAAGCGGTCGAACGGAAACCGGCGGACACGTACAGTCCGATCCCATGACCGCTCCCCACGCCCTGCGCGACAAGCCCACCCTGACCGGCGAGCGCGTGGTGCTCCGACCGTTCGTCGAGGCCGACCTTGCCCGGATGGCGTCCGCGATTCGGGACCCGGAGGTCAGCCGGTGGACAGAGTACGACCTCGACACCCGCACTCTCCCGGCCGCTGATGCACCTGCGGAGGTCGACGACCGGCTGCGCGATTGGTATCTCAGCCGGCACGCGCAGACCGATCGACTCGACCTGGCGATCGTCGACCGAGCGTCCGGCGAGTGTGTCGGCGAGGTCGTGCTCAACGACTTCGACCCGGATGCGAGCTCGTGCAACTTCCGGACGCTGATCGGCCCGGGCGGGCGCAGCCGAGGGCTGGGCTCGGAGGCGACGCGACTGATCATCGAGCACGCGTTCACGGTGGGCATCGAACAGGTCGAGCTCGAGGTGTTCATCGGCAACGACCGTGCACGGAGGGCTTACGAGAAGGCAGGCTTCCGGGTGACCGGCCGACGACGCGCCGCCCGGCAAGTCGACGGCGCGCCGGAGGACGCCCTGCTGATGACCGCCCGGGTCGACGATGATCGTGCGGCGACGCCAGCCCTCGAGTCCGTGGTGTTGCCCGTGCGCCCCGGGCAGGAGCGCGAATTCGAGGAGGCGTTCGCCGGCGCCATACCGATCATCAGCCGGCAGAAGGGTTTTCGCGACCTACGACTCACTCGGTGTGTCGAGAGACCGAACGAATATCTCCTCCAGGTGCAGTGGGAGCAGCTGACCGACCACACGGTCGGCTTCCGTGAGTCGGACGACTATCAGCTCTGGCGGGCCGCCCTGCATCACTTCTACGACCCCGTGCCGACGGTCGACCACTTCACCGACGTGCTGCGCGGCTGAGCACTCACGCCACCCACGGCGGCACGCCGGCCGACGCACCGTCCCCGCGCGTCACCTCACCCTCTCCGACCGTCACGACCCCGGTGAAACCCGTTGCACCGGCGGTGAATTGGCGCATCACCCCCGCAGGGATCACGACGGTGTCCCCGGCTTCCAGCGAGTGCTCGGACTCACCGACTCGGACGCTCGCCGAGCCCTCGGTGATCGCCCAGACGACTTCCCCCGCGAACGCATGCTCCGGGCCCTGTATGCCGGCCGGCATCTCGACCAGCCACAGGCTGGTCCCGGCGGCACCGAGGGTCGGCGAGGCAAGGGTGGTCATCGTCGCGTTCGGCGTGGTGGCCGTCCGGCGCTGCGCTGCTCGCACGATCTGCATGACATCTCCTAAGATAGACAACATGGTTGACGTTATAGACAACCCGGTTGACGATCAAGTGCCCGGCTGGCAGTTGGCGCTGCTGCTGCTCGCCGGTTTCCGCGAGCTAGTCGACGAGACACACCGCAGGCTCGCGGAGCAGGGGCATGCCGGAGCGCGACCGGCGCACGGGTTCGCATTGCAGGCGATCGGCGAAGGCGCGACGAACGCCGAGCTCGCGACGCGGCTCGGCGTCACGAAGCAGGCCGCCGCAAAGACGATCGCGTCGCTCGAGCGGGAGGGCTACGTCGAACGATCCGGTGACACGGCCGACGCGCGACGCGTCATCGTGCGTCGGACCGCCCGCGGCACCGGCCTCCTGGCACTGTCGGAGGCAGCGTTCGAGCAGTGCGTCCAGGTATGGCGCGATCGCGTCGGCACGGGGTCGGTCGACACGCTCGGCGCAACGCTGCGTGACCTCGAATTGCCCACTGCGCGTTTCGATCTCGCGTCCTGGTCGGGATGACCGCTCCCGCCACGTGCCGCCGAGAGGTCAGCGTCGGCGGATCGAGAACTCGTGTCCGTCCGGGTCGGCGAGTTCGATCTCGTCATCCGTCTCGTCGTCCATCCCGTGGAGGACGGTCGCGCCCAACGCGGTCAACCGCTGCGCCTCGGCGGAAGGGTCGGCGGCCGACAGCAGGAACCGCTGGCTGCAGCGCCCGGTCTTCGGCTCGATCGGCGGACCGCCCCAGGAGAGCTTCGTGCCGCCTTGCGGCGCCTGGACCGCGGTCTCCCCGTCCTCGTCCCACACCAGGTCCCAGCCGAGCGCGTCGCGCCAGAAGATCCCGACTTCACGACTGCCGTCACAGGTGACCTCACCGAGCAAGCCGCAGCCGGCGAGGAAGTTGTTGCCGGGCGGTATGACGCAGAACGCGTTCCCGGCCGGGTCGGCCACGACAACGTGATCCTCCTCGGGCAGCTGGCCGACGTCGGCGTGCACCGCACCGAGCTCGACGGCTCGCTCGACGACCCGGTCCTGGCTCCCGACACCTTCGCTGGTCACGTGCAGATGCAGGTAGTCCTGCCCGGCCTCATTCGTCGTCGGCGGGCCGAACCGCAGGCCGACCTGGGTCTCGTCACCCACGAGGAGGATGCCACCGCGATCCGCCCTCGGTCGGCGTTCGAGCAAGCGGCCCCAGAATCGGGCGGCCGGCTGCACATCGCTCACGTCGAACGTCACTGCGGTGAATTCCAGTGTCATCCCCAGAACGCTAACCATTGCCGAACCACACGTCGCCTGGTTTTTCACGACCGCACGAGCCGCCCCGTGAGGGCTCAATGACCTCCGCTCAGCGGACGGTCACCGAGATCGAGTGATATCCGGACGAACCGTTCGGCGCAGGCGGCGCGAATGCCGCGATCTGCACGTCGCCGTGCGCGTCGATGGCCCGCACGGTCAGCGTGTGGTGCCCGGAGGTCGCCTTCCACGGGTAGACCCACTGGCGCCATACGTCCGAGTTCGCAGCGGCGCCGAGCTTCGCGTCGTGCCAGTCACCGTCGTCGACCTTGACCTGCACCTTCGCGATGCCGGTGTGCTGACGCCAGGCGACGCCGGCGACAGCGACGGTGCCCGCGTCGACCTTCGCGCCATTCCTCGGGACTTCGATCCGCGAGGATGTCTTCACCGGACCGCGTGCGGACCAGCCACGCGGGGTCCAATAACCCTGGTCCTGTTGGAACGTCGTCAGCTTCAGCTCGGTCAGCCACTTCGTCGCCGACACGTAGCCGTAGAGCCCAGGCACCACGAGCCGCACCGGGAAGCCGTGCTCGGCCGGCAGCGCCTCGCCGTTCATCGCCACCGCGATCAGTGAGTTGCGGTCGTCGGTCATCGCCTCCAACGGGGTGCCGGCGGTGAATCCGTCGACGCTGCGCGACAGCACCATGTCGGCTTCGGGCTTCACCCCCGCCTCCTTGAGCAGCTCCCGCACCGGCCAGCCGGTCCAGACGGCGTTGCCGTTCAGATGTCCGCCGACCTCGTTCGAGACGCACATCAGCGTGACCATCGACTCCTGCATCGGCTTGGAAAGCAAGGTCTGCCAGTCGATCTCGATCTCGTGCTCGACCATGCCGGTCACCCGCAGCTTCCACGTCGTGGGGTCGACCTGCGGGACCACGAGCGCCGTGTCGATCCGATAGAAGTCGCCGTTCGGCACGATGTATGGCGTCACGCCCGGCACCCCCACGGACGCACCTGCGGGCGGCTTGACCTTCTTACCGACCCGGGGCACGACGAACGACTCGCGCGCAGACTGCACGGCCCGGGCGCCATTCCCCCAGGCACGACCGACCGACCCGAGCAGTACGGCCACGACCGACGCTCCGGCGCCCAGCAGCACCGGCCGCCGACCGCTCTGCACCGGCGAAGGCGCTGCGTGCCGCGCGTTGTCCTCGTCCTCGGCTGCCGCTCGCTCCCGCGACGCGCGCAGCACAACATGCTCCCGCCACAGTTGCAGGGTGACCAGCCCGGCAGCCGCTCCGATGAGCAGTGGCAGCAGGTCCGCAGCGCCGGCGTGCGGCCGGGACGTGACGGCAGCCGCGGCGACGCCGATGAGCACGACGAAGACGACCAGCGACGCCGTGAATGCGCGGCGCAGCAGCGTGCCGATCAGCAGGCTGAGCAGGACGAGCACCGCGGCGATCCCGCCCAGCAGCACGTTCTTGTCGTTGGTGCCAAAGGTGTCGATTGCCCAGGTCTTCAGCCAGGCGGGTGTGCGGTCGATGAACGCGCCGCCGACGGCCAGCACGGGCGACGGGGTGCCGTCGCTCCACCCCTGTCGCAGCAGGATGCCGGCGAGGAACTCCGCAATGCCGACCGTGACGACCCCCGCGACGAATCCGCCTGCGGCCGCGAGCGATCGACGCGCCCACAAAGTCTTGGAGGGCGACTTCGATGGCGCCTCGGATGACGACGCGGACGCTGCTGGGAGGTCTTGGTTGAGCACGCTCCGATCGTCCCATCCGAGACTGGGAGGACCTATCGTCCTAACAACTCCGTAATGTCCGCCCGCAGTGCACGCAGTGCCTTGCCACGGTGCGAGATGGAGTTCTTCTCCTCCGGCGACACCTCGGCGAGCGACCGACCATCCGGCAACTCGAAGATCGGGTCGTAGCCGAAACCGTTGTCGCCGCGCTGGGTCCGGGAGATGACTCCGTGCAGTTGACCCACGCGTGACCGCTCGGTGCCGTCCGGCAACGCCAGCACCACGCAGCACACGAAGTGCGCGGTCAGCCGATCGGCCGGCACGTCACCGGTCTGCGCGAGCAAGAGGTCGATGTTGGCTTGGTCGGCACCGTGTGTCCCGGACCAGCGCGCCGAGAAGACACCGGGACAACCGCCCAGCACATCCACCGCGAGGCCCGAATCATCAGCAATGGCAGGCAGGCCCGTCGCCTTGGCGACCGCGTGTGCCTTGAGCGAGGAGTTCTCCAGGAAGGTCACGCCGGTCTCGACGACGTCCTCCAACTCGGGGAACGACCCGACGGACACGACCTCGACGTCGGCCAGCTCGGGCACTTCCGCGATCAGCTGGCGCATCTCCCGCAACTTGCCCTCGTTGCGGGTGGCAAGCACCAGGGTGGTCACTGGTCGCGCTCCCGGGCAGGAGCGTCGAGCGCCTCCTGCTGCAGGGCGGTCAGGTCGCCGATCCCCTTCTCCGCCAAGGCAAGCAGCGCGTCGAGCTCCTTGCGGTCGAAGGGTGCGCCCTCGGCGGTGCCCTGCACCTCGACGAACCCGCCTGCACCGGTCATCACGACGTTCATGTCCGTCTCGGCCGTGGAGTCCTCGGGGTAGTCCAGGTCCAGCACGGGCTGTCCCTTGACGATGCCGACGCTGACAGCGGCGATCGAGCCGGTCAGCGGCTTGGCCTTCGCGGCGATGAGGCCCTTCTCACGGGCGTCCGCGATCGCGTCGACCAGGGCGACATACGCGCCGGTGATCGAGGCGGTGCGGGTGCCGCCGTCGGCCTGCAGGACGTCGCAGTCGAGCACGATGGTGTTCTCGCCCAGCGCCTTGGTGTCGATGATGGCGCGCAGCGAGCGGCCGATCAGCCGGGAGATCTCGTGGGTGCGCCCGCCGACCTTGCCCTTGCGCGACTCGCGGCTGGAGCGGGTGTTGGTCGAGCGCGGCAGCATTTCGTATTCAGCCGTCACCCAGCCGGTGCCCTGCCCGGCCAGCCAGCGCGGCACGCCGGCGGTGAACGATGCCGCGACCAGCACCCGAGTCTTGCCGAACTCCACCAGCACACTGCCCTCGGCGTGGTCCAGCCAGTTGCGGGTGATGCGCACCTCGCGCAGCTGGTCCTGGGCACGCCCGTCATGTCGGGTCACGTCATCAGTCATGCGTGCCAGCGTAAGAGGCGGGCGTCGTTTCGATCGAGCGGCATACCTCGTGATTGAGCGGCGCACCGAATCGGGCGGGATCCATATGACGGTCGATGCGCAGGTATGCCGCTCGATCAGGGGTCGCCCTCCGGGCGGTGTGGACACGGTGTGGTGCAGCGGACCCGGCTGCGCGGGGCGCGCGCCATACCTAAGCTGTCCGTCATGGGACTCATGGACAAGCTCAGGGGCGAACTCGTCGACATCATCGAGTGGGTCGACGACTCACACTCGGCGCTGGCGTGGCGCTTCCCCCGCTACAACAACGAGATCAAGAACGGCGCGAAACTGATCGTCCGGGAGGGGCAGGAAGCGGTCTTCGTGCACACCGGCAAGCTGGCCGACCGCTTCGGCCCGGGGATGTACGAGCTGACCACCGAGAACCTGCCGATCATGGCGACCCTGCAGGGTTGGCAGCACGGCTTCAACAGCCCCTTCCGCAGCGAGGTCTACTTCATCAACACCCGCCCGGTCACCGACTTCCGGTGGGGCACAGCCAATCCCGTGACCGTGCGCGACCCCGACTTCAAGATGGTGCAACTGCGCGCCAACGGCCTGTGCGTCGTGCGGGTCGTCGACCCGGCGATCTTCCTGCGCGAGGTCATCGGCACCGACAGCCGTGTCGACATCGACGAGATCGGCGAGCTGCTGCGCCGGGTGATCACCCTGGCGTTCTCCGACATGGTGATGGAGACCAAGCTCGGCGTCATCGACCTGCAGGGTAGGCAGGTCGAACTCTCCGCGAAGCTGCGCGACTTCGTCGCCGAACGCGTCGACGACGAATACGGCCTGGGCATCGACTCGATCACGATGAACATCTCGCTGCCGGACGAGATCACCAATGCCATGACGCGCGGCGTCGCCAAGGGTGTCGAAGCCGCCGGTTGGACGAACAACCTCGGTGACATGCAGCGCTACCAGCAGGCAATGGCAGCAGAGGCGATGACGACCGCCGCCGGCAACGAGGGCGGCGGCGCGATGGGCCAGATGATGGCGGCCGGGATGGGCGCCGCCATGGGCGCGCAGATGGCCGGCCAGACGACGGGTTCGTTGGCTGGCCAGCCTGCCGGCACTCCCCCGCCGTTGCCCGGTGGGAAGACCTTCTACGTCGCCGTGAACGGACAGCAGCAGGGACCGTTCACCGTCGACCAGTTGCGTGCGTCCGGGCAGGTGACACCGCAGTCGCTGGTCTGGGCCGCGGGTATGCCGCAATGGGCGCCCGCCTCCGGTGTGCCGGAGTTGGCCGCTCTCTTCGCCCCGACCCCGCCGCCGCTGCCGAACGCGACCCCGCCGGCGCCACCCGCTCCGCCGGCAGACGGTCCGGACGCTCCGCAGGCCTGACGCCATACCGATGACCGACCAGCCGAGGGACCCCGACCAGCCGCCGCCGCTCCCGACACCTCCGCCGCTGCCCCAACCTGCCCGGCTCCCCGATCCGGGCGCGCTCCAGGACCCGGGACAGATCCAGCGGACCGAGCGCACCCGCACCTACCCGTGCCCGCAGTGCGGGGCGAACCTGTTCTACGAGCCCGGGCACCACCGGTTGCTGTGCCGCGCCTGCGGGCACGCCGAGGCGCTGACCGCACCGACCGGCACCGTCGGCAAGCGTGATCTCCGGCAGGCGATGCGCGAGCTCGCGCACCGGATCGACGAGAGCAACCACGGACAGCGCCAGTCGCTCACGCGTGAGGTCGTCTGCCAGAACTGTGGTGGCAGAACGTCATTCGAAGGCACCTTGACCGCGACCAGGTGCCCCTACTGCGCCACGCCGATCCAACGCAACGACCTGCAGAAGGCACCCGAGCGGTTGCCGATCGACGGTGTGCTGCCCTTCCAGATCGACCAGCAGACCGCACACGCCAACGTCAAGAAGTGGATCAACAGCCGCTGGTTCGCACCCACCGAGTTCAAGACCTACCGCCAGGTGGGTTCATTCACCAGCATCTACCTGAGCTACTTCGCGTATGACGCCCAGACCGTCAGCCACTACACCGGGAAGCGCGGGCAGCACTACACCGTCACGGTCGGCAGCGGCAAGGATCGGCACACGGAGATCCGCACGCGATGGCACCGCGTCTCGGGCAAGGTGTCCAACAGCTTCCGTGACGTGCTCCAGCCGGCGAACACCGGCTTGGACCACAAGAAGATCATGGAGCTCGAGCCCTGGCCGATCCCGGCCGCGCAGCCGTATTCACCGCAGTATGTCGCCGGTCACCTCAGCCGCACCTACGACGAGGACGCCAACCAACGCTTCAAGCACGGCGCACGCGGTCAGATGGATGCGGTCATCGAGAGCACGGTGCGCCGGGACATCGGCGGCGACGAGCAGCGGGTGGAAAACGTGCAGACCTCATACAAGATGCTCACCTTCGCGCAGTTGCTGTTGCCGGTGTGGTTGCTCACCGTGACCTACGAGGGCAAGCCCTTCCAGGTCTTCATCAACGGTGTGACCGGTGAGGTGCAGGGCCGACGCCCGTGGAGCAAGGTCAAGATCGCGTTCGCGATCGTGGCCGCAATAATCGTTATCACCATCGTCGCCGTTGTTGTCAAGATGGTCCGATGAGCGACGCCGCGACGATCCGAGACCGCATCCGCGCCGACCTGCTGCCGGCGATGCGGGAGCGCGAGGAGTCGCGGGTGCGTGCGCTGCGGTCGGCGCTCGGTGCGATCGACAACGCCGAAGCAACGCCGACCATGGCCCGTGCCGGTGCCATCGAGGACGCGTCCGTCGGCGTGGGCAGCACCGAAGCTGCCCGTCAGGAGCTGTCGGCAGCCGACCTGCACCGAGTCCTGCAGGCCGAGGTCGACGAGTGGGAGACCGCAGCCGCAGAATGTGCCGCCTCCGCGCCGGAGTGGGCACAGCAGTTGCGAGACGAGGCCGCGGTCATCGCGGCATACGTCCCGCACTGACGACCGTCGGCACTTCGGGACCGACTCACCCCCACAACCCGTCCCGACCAACCGACCGTCGGCACTTCGGGACGCTCGCCGGCCGCCTCAGAGGTCGTATGTCGCAAACGGCTCGGCCAGCTCGACCTCGCCCGGCCAGACCGACGCGGCCTGCTTGCAGCACACCTCGGGGTCGTTCCACGCCGGGATGTGCGTGAGCATCAACCGGCGCACGCCACCGGCAGCGACAGCGGCCTCGGCAGCCCGCCGGCCGGACAGGTGGATCCCCTCCGCGTCGTCCCGCTCGTCACAGAACGCCGAGTCCGCGAGCGCGATGTCGGCGCCGGTGAGCAACGGCGTCAGGGCCGGGGTGCTGTCGGTGTCACCGGTGTAGGCCAGCACCTTGCCGCCGGCCTCGACCCGCAGGCCGAACGCCTCCACCGGGTGATTGACGCGGTATGCCGTCACGGTGAACGGACCGACGGTGAACGATGCACCGTCGCCGAGGTCGCGGAAGTCGAACTCCGGCTCCAGCACCGACGGGTCGTTGGCTTCCTCGTCGGTGACTCCGGCGGCACGTGCGACCCGCAGGCCGGTGCCGCGCGGACCCCACACCGGCACTGTCACCGACTGCGGGTGCACCGGGTGATAGCGCAGCACGACGTGCAGGCCGGACAGGTCGGCGCAGTGGTCCGGGTGCAGGTGCGAGAGCACGACCGCGTCGAGCTCCAGCGGGTCGATGAACCGCTGCAGCGTGCCGAGCGCACCGTTGCCCATGTCGAGCGCGATGTTCCAGGTGCGGCCCTCGTGCTCGGCCTGCACCAGGTAGCAGGAGGCAGGCGAGTCGGGTCCGGCGAACGAGCCGGAACAGCCCACGACCGTCAGCTTCATGAAATTTCCTTGTCTGTCGCAATGCGGCTCGGGGTGCGTCCGGGTAGCGGGGTGCGGACTCCCCGCGACGCGACGGACCTCAAGCCTCCTGCCGTTCTCGTGAATGACTTCCGTGTCGGAAGTTGCCGGTGAAGACGTGGTCGAATTCGGGACCGAGACCGAGGAATCGCCTTGCCAACCTTCGGAATTCGTCGGGGTCGCCGGTCGTGGTGAACGAGTGCCCGGGCGCTGTGCTGTCCGCGCGGAGCATGTCGGTGTCAGCGAGGACGCGGTAGAGATCCTTGGCCGTCTCCTCCGCCGACGACACGAGCGTGACGCCGTCGCCCATGACGTAGGCGATGACGCCGGTCAGCAGCGGGTAGTGCGTGCACCCGAGCACCAGGGTGTCGACGTCGTCCGCCTTCAGCGGTTCCAGGTAGGTCCGCGCGCACGCCAGCAGCTCTGGGCCGCCGGTGACGCCGGCTTCGACGAACTCCACGAACCGCGGGCACGGGACGTTGACGACGTGCAGGTCGGGGGCCGCCGCGAACGCGTCCGGGTAGGCACGGGACTGGCAGGTGCCGCGGGTGGAGATGACGCCGACCCGGCCGTTGCTGGTGGCGCGCACCGCTCGCCGCACAGCCGGGCGAATCACCTCGACGACGGGGACGTCATACCGCTCCCGAGCGTCGTGCAACACGGCGGCCGACGCGGTGTTGCAGGCGATCACCAGCGCCTTGACACCGTGGTCGACGAGCCGGTCCAGGCACTCCAGCGCGAGGGCCCGCACCTCACCGATCCGTCGCGGGCCGTATGGCGCATGGGCGGTGTCGCCGAGGTAGGCGATCGACTCGTGCGGCAGCTGGTCGAGCACCGCGCGGGCGACGGTCAGTCCGCCATACCCGCTGTCGAAGATGCCGATCGGTGCATCGCGGCGCTCCGCGGGGGTGTCTTCGGGCAGCGGTGTCCGAGGCTTTTGGGGCTCTCGGGGGCTACGGGGCGGCGCTGCGGACACGATCTCCAGCCTAAGGTCTCGCCCGTGCCACTTCGACCTGTTCGCGCGTCGATCACGTCACACCTCGGTCACACCTCAGTCACAGGTGAGACAGCCATGAGACATGCAGCGGACGCCTCGGTCAGTGCTCGGGCAAACCTCGGTCAGTCCTCGTCGTCGGTATGCCGCACGAACGGGTTGTCGAGGACGCCGATGTCGCCGATCTCCACGGTCACTCGCTGCCCGGGCTGCACGGGACCCACGCCTTCGGGGGTGCCGGTCAGGATGACGTCGCCGGGAAGGAGGGTGAACGCCTTGGACGCGTAGGACACCAGCGTCGCGACGTCGAAGATCATGTCGGCGCTGGTGCCGTCCTGCACGGCGTCGCCGTCGAGGCGGGTGACGACGTGCTGCTGCGTCGGGTCGAGGTCGGTCTCGATCCACGGCCCGAGCGGGCAGAAGGTGTCGAAGCCCTTGGCACGCGACCACTGGCCGTCGGACTTCTGCAGGTCGCGGGCGGTGACGTCGTTGGCGCAGGTGTAGCCGAAGATCACCGACCGGGCTTCCTCCGGCTCGATGTCCTTGCACATGCGGCCGATGACGACGGCGAGCTCGCCCTCGTAGTCGACGCGCTCGGACTGCGGCGGCATGACAACCGGGTCGCCCGGACCGGCGACAGCGGTGTTGGGGATGAGGAACATCAACGGCTCCGCCGGCACGTCGTGGCCGAGCTCGGCAGCATGCTCGGCGTAGTTGCGGCCGATGCCGATCACCTTGGAGCGCGGGATGACGGGAGCTAGCAGCCGCACCTCGTCGACCGTGGTCGTGACTCCGGTCAGCTCGATCTTGGTGTAGAGCGGGTCGCCGGAGATCTCGGCGATCTTCTCGCCGGCTCCGTCGACCAGCCCGAATGTCGGATCCTCACCAGTGGTGTATCTCGCGATGCGCACCGGCTAAGACTACCGACGCAAGGTCACTCAGGCTTTCAGGTATGGCGCGAGCGCCCACCACATCAGCGTGTAGCCGGCGTCGTTGGCGTGGATGTTCTGCAGGCTGCACATCCACGTCCAGGTGCAGATGCGGGCGACGTTGGTGGGGATCTCGCCGAACGACGTCTTGACCATCGGGGTGTCCGCGTCGCTGAGGAACGCCTTGGCGATGTCGGCGACCGGCGCGTCGATGGTCTTGGCCGCCGTCGCGATCGAGCCGTTGAAGGTGTGCGCGAGCGTCTCGGACAGCTTTGCCAGCTTCTGCCCGTCCGGCCCGGTCAGGTAGGCCGCCAGGAACGGGTTGTAGTAGTTGAGCACGACGATCTTCGCGTTCGGCGCCGCCGCGTGCAGCTTCTGCAGGATCGTCGGCAGGTTGGTCGCCACGTCGGACAACCCCTTGGTCAGGCAACCGAAGTCGATGTCGGAGCCCTCGACACAACGCTGAATGTCGTTGGCTCCCAAGTCGATCGTGACGACACCCTTGGTCTTGGCATGCGCCTTGAGGAAGGCCAGTGCCTTGGTCTGCTGGCTCTGCGCAGGGTCCCCGCCACCGCAGATCGCACCGTTGGTGAAGGTGTTGGTGTCCTCCCCCGAGCACGCGTAGTTCGTCAGCGTGATGTTCGGGTTCTGCAGCTTCAGCATCTGCAGGGCGCCCCCGACATACCCGCCGGTCTTGTTGTCGCCCTTGCCCGGCTGGTAGCCGGCCGCCAGTGAGTCACCGAGCGCGAGATACCACTGCGGCGCGGTCGAGGTGGCCGAGCGCGTCAAGCTCCCGCTTGCCGGTGACCGGTGCGGGGCCGCATCAGCTGCGGTCATCGGTAGTGACGCGGTGGCGGCGGCGATCGCGGTGGCCGTGACGAGGGCGAGCTGACGGCGCATGACGGTGCGCTCCTTTTCGCAGATGACCTGAGCACGTTCACTCTAGCCAGCGATGTGACCCGGGCCACTCGCTTCGGAAAAGTTAGACTCGCGCAGATGTCCACTCGCCTGTCGTATGCCGCCTGGGCGCCGCTCGCCGCCGCGCACGAGCGCCGGGTCGACGAACTGACCGCGGCACACCGGCAACGCCGCCGCGGCGGGCGCGCGCACCCGGTCGAGGACTTCCTGTTCACCTACTACTCGCACCGCCCCAGCCGGTTGCGCCGCTGGCACCCGGGAGTCGGCGTCGGGCTCGAGGACGCCGACGCACGTGCGGACTGGCCGCTCTACCGACAGGTCGACGGCGCCGTCGAGGTCGACCTGCCGCTCTTCCTCGAAAAGCGTGGTTCGACAGTGCGATTCATCAGATCGCTGCTGTCGGCGACCGCGGAGCGCACGCCGATGCTGGGCTGCTTCGGGCTGCACGAGTGGGCGATGGTCTACCGCGCCGGGGACGTCCGGCACGAGGACTGGCCGTTGCGACTGGGCGGTGCAGGCACCGACGAGGTCGTGGAGCGGCATACGATCCGGTGCTCGCACTACGACGCGTTCCGCTTCTTCACCGACGATGCCCGGCCGCGCAACACGCTCCAGCCGACGCGCGAGCGGCAGGTCGCCATGGAGCAGCCCGGCTGTTTGCATGCCGGCATGGATCTCTACAAGTGGGCCTACAAGCTGACGCCCGCCATACCCGGTGAGCTGGTGGTGGACTGCTTCGAGCTGGCCAGGGACATCCGGACGCTCGACATGCAGGCGTCGCCATATGACCTGAGTGAGCTGGGTTATCGCGCCGTGCCGATCGAGACGCCGGAAGGCAAGGCTGAATACGTGCGCCGGCAAAGGGAATTCGCCGACCGGGGTCAGGCGCTCCGGCAGCGGCTGCTCACGGTCTGCGACACGATCCTCACGCCCTCACCATCAACTCCGCCGAGTGACATCAGGTCCGGGGCTGCACACCGCGCTTGAGCAGTCCGTAGGTGAACGAGTCGACCAGCGCGGTCCAGCTGGCGTGCACGATGTTCGGCGCAACGCCCAGGGTCTGCCAGCTGCCCGCCTCGTCGCTGGTCTCGATCAGCACGCGGGTCGTGGCGTCGGTGCCGTGCGAGGCGTCCAGGATGCGCACCCGGAAGTCGATCAGCTCGAATGCCGCCAGCTCCGGGTAGGCATCGGCGAGCGCCTCGCGCAGCGCGTGGTCGAGTGCGTTGACCGGGCCGTTGCCCTCGCCGGTCGCGACGACCCGCTTGCCCGCGGCGCGCAGCTTGACCGTCGCCTCCGACAGGGACGGCTGGTCGGCGCCGTTCGAGTCGGTGATGATCCGCCAGGACTCCGCCGCGAAGTAGTCCAGCGGCTCCCCAGTGACCTCCTCACGCAGCAGCAGCTCGAAGGACGCGTCGGCGGCGTCGAAGGTCCAGCCTTGCTGCTCGTATTCCTTGACCCGCTTGACGATTCGCGCCGCCAGTCCTGGGTCATGCGTCAGGTCGTAGCCGAGCTCCTTGGCCTTCAGCTCGATGCTCGCGCGACCGGCCATGTCCGAGACGAGCGTGCGCATCGAGTTGCCGACCAGTGCCGGATCGGTGTGTTGGTAGAGGTCGGGGTCGACCTTCAGAGCCGACGCGTGCAGGCCGGCCTTGTGCGCGAAGGCACTCGCTCCGACATACGGCTGACGCCCGTAGGGCACGACGTTGGTGACCTCGCTGATGGCGTGACTCAGGTGCAGGGCGCGGCGCAGCCGGTCCGGGTCGATGACCTCGCGGCCGAGCTTGAGCTGCAGATTGCTGACGACGGTGATCAGGTCGGCGTTGCCGGTGCGTTCGCCATATCCGTTGATGGTGCCCTGCACGTGGTCGGCGCCAGCCTCGACTGCGGCCAGCGAATTGGCCACCGCGCAACCGGTGTCGTTGTGGCAGTGGATGCCGAGCCGTGCCTGCGTGCGGGTCAGCACGTCGCCGACGACATCGGTGACCTGCGGCGGCAGCATCCCGCCGTTGGTGTCGCACAGCGCGATCACCTCGGCGCCGGCAGCGGCCGCGGTCTGCACCACCTCCAGCGCGTATGCCGGGTCGGTGCGGTAGCCGTCGAAGAAGTGCTCGGCGTCCAGGAAGACCGAACGCCCTTCTCCGGTCAGGAAACTCACCGTGTCGGCGATCATCGCGAGGTTCTCGGCCGGTGTCGTGTGCAGCGCCTCGGTGACGTGCCGCGAGTGCGACTTGGCGACGAGCGTGACGACCTGGGTCTGCGCGTCGAGCAGTGCGCGCACCTGCGGGTCGTCGGCCGCGTTGCTCCCGGCTCGCCGGGTGGAGCCGAAGGCAGCAAGGGTGGCGTGCTGCAACTGCAACTCGGTGCGAGCGCGGGCGAAGAACTCGGTGTCCTTGGGGTTGGCACCGGGCCAGCCGCCTTCGATGAATCCCACGCCGAGCTCGTCCAGGTATGCCGCGATCGCGAGCTTGTCGCCCACCGACAGGTTGAGCCCCTCTTGCTGGGCACCGTCGCGCAGGGTGGTGTCGTAGACGTGGAAGTCGGTCATGGCGAGTGCGCCTTTCGGGCCTTTTGGTGGCCTTGCGTTGCCTGGTCCTGCGTGGCCGCGTCGGCCGGTCCTTCGCTCGCGTCGGGTGTGGGTGGCCCGGACACGAAAAAACCTCCCGGGGTAACGGGAGGTTGCGCGTCGGACCGGGTCCGACGCGCTAGCTGATAATGACCTGTGCGGGGATGACCGCGGTCACGAGTGAAGCCACGCGCACATGATGCCACCAGAGGTCCGATGCGTGACACCGGCGTCTTGCCATACGGACAAGATGACGAGCTGAAGTTGGGGCGGCGGCCCCCTGAACCGCCGCCATCACCAGTGAAGAGTCCCGAGCCCGCGATCCGTGACGCGGAGTGCGCGCATGGATGCGTGCAGGAATGCATGCGCAGGTGATGACTGCCCGGGTGAATCCTGTGCGGGGCGGCGCGGCTCAGCCGAAGATCCAGCACAACCACCACGGCGTGCACCGCGGCGGCGGGGTCGTCGGGCTGCCCGTCGGCGTCGGTTTCGGCGGCGGGGTCTTCGTCCGGCTGGGTGGTGAGGTCGGCGGCATCGTCCGGGTGCTGGTCGAGGTGGACGACGGTCGTGGCGACGTCGTCGAGGAGGGCCGCGGCGACGTGGTCGAGGTGGTGCGCGGGGCCGTCGTGGTGCGTCGCTGCGGCGGAGAGGTCCGCTTGCGGGTCGAGGTAACCGGCGCGACCGGCACCGATGACTGCACGGATGAGGGCGCGGACGTCGGGGCCGGACGCGTGCTGCTGGTCCGGCCAACCTGCGTGCTGACCGGCGGCAGCGCAGTCGCCGATCGGGCGGCACGGTCGGCCGCCGAGCTGCCGCGGGTTGCCGAGGTGCGAGTCGCGTCGTCGGACGCCCGGCTGCTGCCGGGCGCCATCGAGCTGTTCACCGAGTTGTCCATCGAGCTGTGCACCGAGCTGTGCACCGAGCTGTGCACCGAGGTACTGGTCGCGGCTTGCGGCGGCGGGGTGTCCCCGCTGCGGGTCAGCGCGAAGGCCGAGCACGCTCCGGCGACCGTCACTGCTGTCGCCGTGCCGAGCACCGCGAGTTTGCGCGACTGCCCGGCCCCGTGCCCGCCGAACTTCAGCCACAGTGCACCGCCGGCGGCATGGGTCGCGTGACCGGCTGTCGCCCAGGCGATGCCCGGTCCGAGTGCGAGCAGCGCCGGCAACAACACACCCCGCAGGTCGCGGTCGAGGATGCGCAGATCGGCCAGCCGTCGGGCACACGCCGAGCAGTCCTCGACGTGGTCGCGCACCTCCGGCGCGCCGGCCGCGCCGTCGTCCGCCAGCAGCTCCACCAGTCGGGGCACGAACGGCTCGCACTCGGGCGCGATGCCGTGTGTAGAGGTGTGCACCTGGATGTAGGCCGTCCGGAAGCCGGCCCGCGCGCGCCGGGCCAGCGCCGCGACGGCGTTCGGGGACATGTCCAGGTCCGCCGCTATGGCGGTGTTCTTGTCGTGGTCGACGGCGGTGCGCCACAGCACGTGTTGCCAACGACGCGGCAAGGAGCCGAATGCCTCGCGCACGAGGCCGAGCTCCGCGTGGTGCGCGACCGGGTCGAGTGCTCCGTGCTGCACGCCTTCGTAGTCGGAGATCTCGTCGGTCAGCACGTCGGCGGAGGAGGACCGACGGGCGCGGTTGGCCGCCTGGTTGCGGACCGCGACCAGCAGGTAGCCGCGCACGGACGCCGACGGACCGCCGTTGTTGCTGACAGCATGCAGCATCCCGGCGAACGCGTCGGAGGCGAATTCCTCGGCATCACGGGGCTGGCGGCTGACCCTTCGGGCCGCGGCCAGGGTCGCCGGGTAGTGGCGCGACCACAGCTCGGCCATCGCACTCTGGTCACCATCGCGGACGAGGGTCAGCAGATCTGCGTCGTCGGTCTCGGCGAGGATGCTCATCGCAGCCTCGCCGTCCGCGCAGCGCACAGGGTCATGTCACGTCTCTCGGGTGTGGTCGGCAGCGGCCAGATTGTCCCACAGTAGGTCGCTCAGGGGTGAGTTGTCGGAGCAAGCAGCCCCCAGGCACCTCAGAGCGCTCCCGCACTGCGCACCATCGCGACCGACGCCTCCCCCACGTCGGACAGGGCATGCAACAGGTCCACCGGGTCGATCTGTGTCGGCCGCAGGCGCGACTCCTCCACCAACCGGCTGTAGGTGCGCACGGCAGCAGCAAGCGTGCGGAACTCCTCGGACCCATGGTCCAGCTCCGCGGGGTGTTCACCGGCCACGTCATACCTCCCTGATTTCTGCCGTCATCAGGAAGGACTCGCGACCGGCGAAAGTGTGACGCGAGGCCTCCGCGTCACTTTTTCGGAGCTGCCGTGTCCTACCCGGTGACGGCATACATCCGCAGACAGGAGCAATCACCCATGGACCAGCACGACTCCGGCACCTCGGCGGCCGAGCTCTCCGGGCAGCTGCAGCGCGAGCTGACCCGGGCACTCGCCTCCACCGCGGACGCACCGGGCGTCGAACGTTATGTCGCCTGGTTGCGCGCCTCGATCGACCGGCTGGCCGCGAACGGCGGCGCCGACGAGGTGCAGGCCGTCCGTGACGAGTGGTTCGACACGCGCCCGCGCAGCGCCCGGCGCGCAACGAACGCAGGTCCTCGTGTCCATGCCTGAGCCCGCCGCCCTACCTCGCTTGCACCCGATACGACGCCGCGCGTCCGCTGGACCCGTCGGCCGGTTCGTCGCCGCCTGCACCCACGCACTCGACAAGGTGCTGGCCGTGCTCGCTCTCGTGATCGCGAGCCCGGTCTTCGTCGGTATGGCGCTACTGGCCCGCCGCCGGCCGGGTCGACAACTGCTGCGCAGTCAGCGCCGAATCGGCGTCAACGGCACGGTCTTCCGGCAGTTGGCCTTCCGCACCCGTCGGCGGCGGCCGGCTCTCGACGCATTGCCGCAGCTGATCAACGTGCTGCGCGGCGAGATGTCGATGGTCGGACCCCGCGCACCCCGCCCCGAGCAGTTGTGCCGCCAGCTGCGCGTGCGGCCCGGCATCATCAACCTCCGATAGAGCGACCGTCGCGCGACTGAGCTACAGGCGCTCCAGCACCTGTGCGACACCGTCGTCGACATTGCTGGCACAGGTGTGGTCGGCCGCGGCGATCACGTCGGGGTGCCCATTGGCCATCGCGTATGACGTGCCGGCCCAGCGCAGCATCGGCAGGTCGTTGGGCATGTCCCCGAACGCCCACACCTCGGCCGCGTCGATGCCGAGCGTGTCGCACCAGTGCTGCAGACCGCTGGCCTTCGTGACCCCCGGTGCGGCGATCTCGGCCGGGCCGCCGTGGTGTGACTGGGCGACGGTCGCCCGGTCCCCCAACGCCTCGGCCACTGCCGCGACGAAACCGGCGTCGTCGGTCTCCCCGCGACGGGCAAGCAGCTTGCCGACGGCGGCGTCGGGAGCGAGCTCGGCCAGCGGAGCGTGCACCGTCGCGCCCTGCGGGAACCAGTCCGACTTCTCCGCGGGTGTCCACTCCAGCGGGATGCCGGGATAGTCGGGGCTGACGTGCACGCCGGCGGCGAGTTCGGCCAGGAAGCCGACCCCTGGGAAGCGCTCGCGCAGAGTTGCTTCCAACTCCAGCACGAGATCCCTTGGCATTGCATGGGATTGGCGCACGGTCTGGGTCGGCACGTCATACACGAAAGCGCCGTTGGCGCAGATCGCCGTGCCGTGCTCGCCGACGAGCGACTCCAGGGACCGCAGCCAGCGCGGCGGGCGCGCGGTCACCACGACCGACTCGATGCCCAGCTCGGGCAACCGGTGCCACGCAGCAGCTGTTCGGGCGGAGACCGTCGCGTCCGGACCGAGCAACGTGCCGTCCAGGTCGCTGGCCACCAGCCGGGGACGCCCCGTCATCGAGCGCGAAGAGCGTTGCGACTCATGCGAGTCGGGTCAGCCAGCCGTGGGTGTCCTCGACCCGGCCGTACTGGATGTCCAGCAGCGTCTCCCGGATCTTGGTCGCGATCTCGTCGACGTGCCCGTCGCGCCGGTGGTCGCACGAGCCACCCTCCCAGCGCAGCTCACCGACCGGTGTGACGACGGCTGCGGTGCCGCAGGCGAAGACCTCGGCGAGCTCGCCGCTGTCGGCGGCGTCCTTCCACTCCTGGATCGGGATGCGGCGCTCCTCCGGCGACAGTCCGAGCTCCTTGGCCATCTCCAGGATCGAGCTGCGGGTGACGCCCTCGAGGATCGATCCGGTCAGCTCGGGCGTGACGATCCGGCCGTCCTTGTAGACCAGGAAGAGGTTCATGCCGCCGAGCTCTTCGATGTAGGTGTGCGTCGAGGAGTCCAGGAAGACCGCCTGGTCACATCCGGCGGCGATGCCCTCCAGCTGCCCGGCGAGCGAGGACGCGTAGTTGCCGCCGCACTTTGCGCCACCGGTGCCACCCTCACCGGCTCGCGCGTAGTCGGTCGAGATCCACAGGTTGACCGGCTTGATGCCGTCGCCGCCGAAGTAGGCGCCGGCCGGGGATGCGATCACCGAGTAGGTCACCCGCTTCGCCGGACGGACACCGAGGAATGCCTCGGAGGCGAACATGAAGGGCCGCAGGTAGAGCGACGCCTCGCCGCCGTCACCGGCCTCGGGCACCCACACCTTGTCGATCGCGACGAGCTCCTTGAGGGACTGGATGAAGTCCTCCTCGGGCAGCACCGGAAGCGCCAATCGCGTTGCGCTGCGGGCAAACCGGGCCGCGTTGGCTTCCGGACGGAAGGTCCACACCGAACCGTCGGCGTGCCGGTAGGCCTTCATCCCCTCGAAGATCTCCTGCGCGTAGTGAAGGACGGCCGCGGCCGGGTCGAGCTGGAACGGCGCGTATGCCGTGACGCTCGCGTCATGCCAACCACCGTCCGCGTCCCACTCGATGCGGGCCATGTGGTCGGTGAAGTAGTTGCCGAAGCCCGGGTCGGCGAGGACCTTCTCGCGGTCGGCTTCGCTCGCGCGGTCGGTGCGCTCGGTGACCGTGAACTGCAGGCCCATGACTTCCTCCGGGTGGCTTCGTGCTCGTTGGTTGGACTTCCAAGCAATAGCGTAGGCCCACGGCGCCGACCACGTGGAAGCGGTCGGTGACGTGGGCCACATGCGCTGGGCGGTATGCCGCGGCGGCGACTACCCCAGGCGCGCAGCGATCGCGTCGCCGACCTCTGTCGTCGACCGCGGTGCGTCGCCGCGGGCGGCGAGATCTGCGGACACTGCGTCCTGCACGCGCTGCGCCGCAGCGTCGTGGCCCAAGTGCGCCAGCAGTAGACCCACCGACAGGATGGCCGCGGTGGGGTCAGCGATGCCCTTGCCGGCGATGTCCGGCGCGGAGCCGTGCACCGGCTCGAACATGCTCGGCGCGGTGCGGTCGGGGTTGATGTTCCCCGACGCGGCCAGGCCGATGCCACCAGTCACAGCGGCTGCGAGGTCGGTGATGATGTCGCCGAAGAGGTTGTCGGTGACGATGACGTCGAAGCGGCCGGGGTCGGTCGCCAGATAGATCGTCGCAGCGTCGACGTGGGTGTAATCCGTTGTCACGTCGGGGAACTCGGCGCCGACCTCCTCGACGGTGCGGCGCCACAGGTGGCCGGCGTGGGTGAGCACGTTGTGCTTGTGCACCAGCGTCAGCTTCTTGCGCTCGCGCGCCTGGGCACGAGCGAACGCGTCCCGCACCGTCCGCTCGGCACCGAAGCGGGTGTTGACGCTGACCTCGGTCGCCAGCTCGTGCGGCGTGCCGACCCGCAGCGCCCCGCCGTTGCCGGTGTAGGGCCCCTCGGTGCCCTCGCGCACGACGACGAAGTCGATACCGTCCGGTGCGACCTTCGCGACGTCGAGCGGGGACGAGGTGCCCGGGAAGAGCTTCGACGGACGCAGGTTGATGTAGTGATCGAGCTCGAAGCGCAGCCGCAGCAGGAGGTTTCGCTCCAGCACGCCGCTGGGCACCGACGGATCACCGATAGCCCCCAGCAGGATCGCGTCGTGCCCGCGGAGCTCGTCGAGCACGCCGTCCGGGAGAGTCTCACCGGTCTCGTGCCAGCGCCGCGCGCCGAGGTCGTACTCAGTGCGGTCCACCTTGGCGTCAGTCACCGCGTCGAGGACCTTCAGCCCTTCTGCGACAACCTCCGGACCGATGCCGTCACCGCCGATGACGGCGAGATTGATGTTCTGCGTGGGAGCTGTCGTCATACCGCCAGAGTAATCACACGTCTCGCCATACGATATTCAAATCTTGTATGTCGGACGGGCACAGCGACCGCCGGCCCACGACGGACACCCGGACGCACGACCCCGCACCCGCCCCACACAGAAAAGGGCCCCGACCGGAATCCGGTCGGGGCCCCTCTTTCTAGGAGAATGCATCGCGCGCTGAACACGATGCGATGCGCGAGAGTCGCCAACACCCGACAACTCCCTCGCAGCTCTGCGCTCCTGCCGATGCAGGAGTCGAAGCAGCGACGTCAGTCGCGCAGGTCCATGGACTCCTGCAGTGCGCGACGGGTTTCCAGCTGTTCTTCGGTCATGATGCGGTCCTTCTGGTCAAACGCGGCCACGGTGCTCCCCCGTTGGAACGAAGCCGGGCGAAAGTTCGAAAAAGATTGGCGAGTGGTCAGCGGCAACGCGGGATCTCCGCGACGAGAGGCTGACCTAGAACTCGCCGCGGCAGCCGATGAGGATGAGGCTCCGCTTCATGTCGTCAAAGGTACGCCGCCGCGTCCGCTCTGCGATACCCGAATCTCACCATATGAACACGGTGCAATATCACACCGATGTCGCGCGCGGACTACGCTCTCGGTGTGAGCCTCCGGTTGATCGTGCTGCCCGAGATCTCCTTCGACGGCACCGTCATCCGGAGCGTCGCCATCGGCCGCCTGGCTGCCACGCTCTGCGGCGATCTGCATGCGGGCGTCAGCAGCAGCCGCCTGATCGACGAACTCTGGCCGCAACAGCGGCCCGAACACCCGGCCAAGGCACTGCAGGTCCTGGTCTCCCGCGCCCGCTCGACGCTCGGCCACGACACCATCGCCAACACCCCCACCGGTTACCGCCTCACCCTCGGCGACGACGAGACCGACGCGGCGGCGATCGGGCTGCGCCTGACAGCAGCCCGCCGAGCCGCTCGCGACAATGACGCCACGTCCGCGCTCGCTCACGCCGATGCCGGTCTCGCGCTCTGGCCGGACGCGACCCGTGACGGCCTCGACCCGGACGACCCGCTGGACCGACTGCGCCTCGACATATTGCCGGTGCTGGCCAACCTGCACCGCGAACGAGCACTGGCGCTTGCCGCGCTGGGCCGCCACGAGGAGGCGCGGGCGCCGCTCGAGACGTGCATGGCCGACTTCCCCGGCGATGAAACCGTGCTCGCTGCACTGCTGCGCGCCGAGGCCGCGACCGGATCCGCCGCGGCCGCACTGGAGCGCTACGAACGCCATCGCCGCGCGCTGCGTGACCAACTCGGCACCGACCCCGGGCCCGCGCTGCAGTCCGTCCACCGACAGTTGCTCGACCATGACCGCCCACAGATCCGGGTCGGCGTCGAGCACGATCCCAACCCGTTGCTCGGCCGCGACCGCGACGTCGAAGCAGTGACTGCATTGACCGGCACGTCCCGGGTCACCTCGATCATCGGCCCCGGCGGGCTCGGCAAGACCCGCCTGGCGCACGCGGTGAGCCGTGGCGCGCTGCACCGCACGGTGCAGTTCGTCGGTCTGGCCGGCGTGACCGATCCGGTCAACGTCGCCACGGAGGTCGCGTCGGCGCTGGGCGTCACGGGCGTGAGCTCGCGCACTGCGCTCACCACCGAGGTCCCGACCGACGTTGCCACCTCGATCGCCCGGAACCTGTCCGGCAGCTCGGCCCTGCTCGTGCTGGACAACTGCGAGCACGTGCTGCCCGGCGTTGTCGAGCTGGTGCGCAGCCTCGTCGCGCAGGTGCCCGAGCTGCACATTCTGACCACGAGCCGCGCGCCGCTCGGGCTGTCCTCCGAGACGGTCTACCCCCTCGCCGAACTCGCGTCGGACACTGCCGTCGAGCTGTTCACCCAGCGCGCTCGCGCGGTGCGCCCGGAGATCGACCTTCCCGATGACGTCGTACGCCGCCTGTGCACCCGCCTGGACGGTCTGCCGCTCGCCCTCGAACTGGCCGCGGCACGCACCAATGTGCTGTCGGTGGAGCAGATCGAGCAACGGCTGGGTGACCGCTTCGCGTTGCTCAACAGGGGCGCACGCGACGCGCCGGATCGGCACCGCACCCTGCAGGCCGTCATCGACTGGAGCTGGCAGCTGCTCGGCACGCCCGAGCAGCAGGCCCTGGCGATCCTCTCCGTCTTCGCCGACGGCTTCGACCTCGACGCTGCCGAGGTGGTGCTCTCCGCGGCCGGCTCGGCGCCGGCGTCCGATCCGGTCGACGTGGTGGAGCACCTGGTCGACCAGTCGCTGCTGCGCCGGGTGGACCGCGACGGGCGACCGCGCTTCCGGATGCTGGAGACCGTGCGCGAGTTCGGCGCCGAGCAACTGGACCGTGCCGGATGCACCGCGGATGCCGTGCAGGCGGTCACCGGATGGGCTGCCGATGTCGCCCGCGCCAACGGTCAGGTCATCTTCGGCCGAGAGCCCGACGCCGCGCTGCAGACACTGCTGGCGGAGGAGGACAACCTCTCTGCCGCACTGCGATCCGCGCTGGCCACCGACGACGTGGCAGCTGCGGCCGCGATCTTCGGTGCACTCGCCGGTGTGTGGTCGCTCCAATCACGGCACGAGCAGGTCTTCGGGCCGGCGGCCGACGCCATACGCGCCATCAGCCACTACCGGCCCGGGCCGGACGACGTCGAGATCACCCGGCAGGCGCTCGTGCTCGGCGCGGTCAGCCTCAACATCGTCGGCAATCCCACCGGCCTGCGCGCCATCGTGCTGCTGCAGCGACTGCCTCCCGCGCAGGAGCGCGGCATGATCGAGGCGCTCGGGCGGCTGATCACCGACAACGGTGCGCGGCTGCCGAAGGCCGCCAAACTCCTCGACGCCGACCGTGCGCTCGCGCTCGCCGAGTCGGCGGACCCGATGCTGCGTGTCACGGCGTTGTTGCTCGGTTCGCACATCCTGGAGAACGACGGGCGCGTCCGTCAGGCACTGAAGGTCGCTCGCAGCGCAGTGCACGAGGAAGCCTCCGCCTCCAGTGTGTGGGGCAGCTTGGTGCTGCGTTCCCGGATCGCCGAATTGGCAGCATCGATGGGCGAATACGCCGAAGCCGCCACGGCTGCCGAGCAGATCCTGCCGCTGCTGGAGCGCTTCGGCGCGCAGGGCGACATCACCTCGATGCGCTGGATCCTCGCGATGCTGCACCTGCACCGCGGTGACGTCGACGCGGCGGCGGATCAGTTGCGGGCCGCCGGCCAGGAAGCAACCGACGACTCGTTCGGTGAGGGCACGACCGGGCTGACAATCCGTGCCGAGCTCGACCTGGCCCGCGGCGAGATCACCTCGGGGCTGCGCCGCTACCGTGCCGCGGTCGAGCACGCCGAGACGCGCTCGCACCTGGCGCCGTTCATCGGCGAGGAGACCACGACTCCGTGGGTGACCATTGCGCGCGCCGGCAGCCTCGCCGCGCACGCGACGCACGACCGGCTGGCCGACGTTCCCGACCTGGCCCAGACACTCGCGACGTCGTTGCACAGCGTCGCCGACAACGTCTCGCACCCCGCGTCGCTGGTCATCCGGGTCGATCTGCCGGTCTGCGGCTGCGCCGTGCTCGGGCTCAGCTATGCACTCTCCGCCTCTGCGACCACCGCCGCGGAACGCGCACACGCGGCACGCGGCGTCGCACTGTCCGACGCACTGGGTGTGTCACGCACTCCCCCGACGATGTCCCGGGAACGCGCGCAGCAACTCGCCATACAGACCGATGCGTCGGCATACGCCTCCGCGGGGAAGCTGTATGCCGACGCCGATCGCGACGAGTCGCTGCAGCACCTCAGCGACTGGCTGGGCGGCCTGCCGCAGAGCTGACGACAGAGCTGAAGTCAGAGCTGTCGTCAGAGCTGTCGTCAGAGCTGTCGTCGATAACCGCGGACCGCGAGCGGGAGGAAGACCGCCACGACCGCTGCGCACGCGAGCAGTGCCCAACCGACCTCACCGTTGACCGTGCCGTCGTTCGCCAGCGAACGCAGCGCCGACACCACGTGCGAGACCGGGTTGACCTGCACGAAGCTCTCCAGCCAGTCCGGCAGTGTCGACGTCGGCACGTAGGCGTTGGACAGGAAGGTCAGCGGGAAGAGCACCATCATCGAGATGCCCTGCAGCCCCTGTGCCGACTTCATGATCGTGCCGAGGAAGGTGAACACCCACGACAGCGACCACGCCGCGACGATCATCAGCAGGCCCGCGGCGACGACACCGAGGACACCACCACCTGGCCGATACCCCATCGCGATGCCGACAAGGAACGTCAGCGTCGTGGCAATCGTGTAGCGGAGCGTGTCCGCGACGGCCGGGCCGGCCAGCGCCGCAACGCGTGACATCGGCAGCGACTTGAACCTGTCGAAGACGCCCTTCTCCATATCCTCCCGCAGGGTCACGCCTGTCGCCATACAGGTCGTGAGTGAGGTCTGCACGAGGATGCCCGGCACCAGCAACGGCAGGTAGTCCGACACGTCGCCGGCGATCGCGCCGCCGAAGATCAGCCCGAACATCGGTGTGAACAAAAGAGGTTGGAGCGTCACGTCGAAGAACTGCTCCGGGTTGCGGCGCATCTTCTGCACGGCACGCCCGGTCATCAGCAGGATCTGTCGCAGCGTCTCCCGTGGACTGACCCGCGAGCGGAGCTCGGGCAGCGGCATACGTTCGGGTGCGGTGAGTGCGGTCATCGCCAAACCTCCATCGTGTCGAGCTGCGAGGGCGCAGCGGAGTGGGTGCCGTCATCGGAGCGGTCCTCGGAGCGGTCGGAGTCAGAGGTGGCCGGCGCGCCGGTCAGGGCGAGGAAGACCTCGTCCAGGGTCGGCTCCTCGACCTTCACCTCGCGCACGCTGATCTCGTTGCGCCGCAACGCGATCAGCGCATCGGCGGCCTCGTCGGCGCGCTCCATCGGCACCGTGAGCCGCGCCGCCTCCGGCGTGCGACTGGCCGGACGGCCGAGGACCTGCCCGACCGCGCGGGCGGCGGCGTCCATGTCCGCCGGGTCCGCCAGCCGGACCGCCAGTGTCGACCGGCCGACGGACGCCTTGAGCTCCCCCGAGGTGCCCTCAGCGACCTTGCGGCCCTTGTCGATCACGGCGATCCGGTCGGCGAGCTGGTCGGCCTCGTCGAGATACTGCGTGGTCAGCAGGATCGTCGAACCCTGCCGGACGAGGTCGCGGATCGTGTCCCACATCTGACCGCGGGTGCGCGGATCGAGACCGGTGGTCGGCTCGTCCAGGAAGATCAACGGCGGCGACGCGATGAGGCTTGCCGCCAGGTCGAGCCGGCGCCGCATCCCGCCGGAGAACTTCTCCAGCAAGCGGTCCCCCGCCTCGGTGAGGCCGAAGCGGTCGAGCAGGTCCCCCGCAGTCGCTCGCGCCCGTTGCTTGTGCTGCCCGTGGATGCGTGCGAAAAGCACGAGATTCTCACGGGCAGTGAGCTTTTCGTCGACCGAGGCATACTGCCCGGTCAGGCCGATCAGTTGCCGCACCTTGTGCGGTTCGTCGTGCACATCGACGCCGAAGATGCGCGCCGAGCCCGCGTCTATCCGCAGCAGTGTCGCGAGCATGCTCAACGTCGTCGTCTTACCGGCGCCGTTCGGGCCGAGCACGCCATACACCTCACCCGGCTCGACCCACAGGTCGATGCCGTCGACGGCGTGCACGGTGTCGAATCGCTTGACCAGGCCAGTGGCGTCGACAGCAGGTCGAGTCATGGTGGTTGCCCCCACTCGAGATCGTCGAGGTCCTCATCGGACCCTGCCGGCACTCTGCCGGCGTGGGAACCACTTCACCCGAGGTCGGATTCCTGGCGGTTTCACATCGGTTTCATGCGTTCGAACCTGACATCGCGCACCGCTGACTAGGCTGCTGGAACCAAACACGTGCAGTCGACGGCCCGCGACTGTCACGCTCAGATCGGGGCGGGCCGGAGACAATGAGCGACAAACAATGACCAAGCGGTTCCTCATGCGACTCGGCAAGACGCCGTTCGACGTCGTCGACGCTTTCCACACCCTCGACCGCAACACTCTCGGCACCAACAACGGCAACCTCGTCTACGGTGCCGCCGCGCACAAGCTCTTCTCCACCGAGGGCACCGTCGTCGATGCCACGCACTACACGATGAACGCTGCGATGGCCGATCGGGTCAACGAGGAGTACGACGGGTTCATCCTGCCGTTGGCCAACGCGTTCCGGCCGGAGTTCGAGAACGAACTGCTCCGGACCGCGCAGTTCCTCGAACGCCTGAAGATCCCGTTCCTGATGCTGTCCGGCGGCGCGCAGTTGCCGCTCGACGGTGACCCCGCCGCGCTGCAGAAGATGGAGCCGACCGTCAAGCGTTTCGCCCGGGCGGTGCTGCAGGGTTCCAGCCGGTTGTCGGTCCGCGGCGAGCTGAGCGCCGACTACCTGCGCTCGCTGGGGTTCGACGACGTCGTGGTCATCGGCTGTCCCTCGATGACATTGCACGGTCGCGGGCACCGGGTCGAGGTTCCGGAGACGCTCGCCCTCGGGTCGGCCGTCGCCTACAACCTGGAGACGAAGGACCCCTTCGGGGGCGAACTCATCCAGGACGCCGAGCGGCACTACCGGGCGACATACCTACCGCAAGAGCACGGCACCCTCGAGCTGATGCTGTGGGCGACAGCGCCATACGACGACGCAGACCTGCGGCTGCCGCTCGACGCATCGCACCAACAGTTCGCCGCCGGTATGGCGGAGTTCTACCTGGACGCCTACCCGTGGATCACCCGGCTCAGCGAGATGGATTTCTCCTTCGGCGCCCGCGCCCACGGCAACATCGCCGCCATCCTCGGCGGCACGCCCAGCGTCATGCTCGCGCACGACTCACGCACGCTCGAACTCGCGCGCTACCACGGGATTCCGTGCGTGGTGCGCGGCGAGGGAACTATGCCGGACACGGTGCAAGACCTCTACGCACTGGCCGACTACGACGAGTTCAACCGTGGCCACGGCGAGCGCTTCGACCGGCTGAGCGACTTCATCCACGAGAACGGATTCGAGCACATCTACGACCCCGGGCAGGAGGCTGCCCGCGCCGACTACGAGGCCCGGATCGCCGCCGTGCAGTTCCCGCCGCCGGTCCGCCCGACCTGGCAGGACCGCCCTGCCGACGTGGCGCACCGGCACGCGGTGCTGCAGGAGCGCAGCAACAAGCAGAAGAAGCAACAGGCGGCGTTGCGACGTGACCTCGGTCGGCTGCAGAGCACGAGCAAGGACGAGCTGGCCAAGCTGAGTCGCCGGCTGGACGAGGCCGAGAAGCGAGCGGCCGCTGCCGAAGAACGCGCACGGGCTGCCGAGCAGCGCGCCGGACGCGCCGCCAAGAAGGCGGCCGACCTCGACAAGCGGTTGCGCGCCGTCTCCGCCGAGGCCGAACGGGCCGACGACCGGTCACAACGCGCGGTCCGCGTGCCGAGCCGCGTGCGCAACGCGCTGGGTCGGCTGGGGTCCGGCGACTGACGCCGGTGACCGGGCGACAAACCCTGAAACGCCGAGTGACGGCCCCTTCGTCGAGAGACGGTGAAGTTTCGCCGTCTCTCGCCGAGGAAGCCGTCACTGGCGAATAAGGGTCAGCGCGCGGCGGAACCCTCGACGTAGTCCGTGTCGGTGTCGTTGTCCTTCAGCCAGCTCATCAGGCCACGCAGCTTCTTGCCGGTGGACTCGATCGGGTGCTGGGCGGCCTTCTCACGGAACGCGTTGAACTCCGGCGCGCCGGCGTCCTGGTCATCGATGAACCGCTTGGCGAAAGAACCGTCCTGGATGTCGGCCAGGACCGCCTTCATGTTCTCCTTCACGTGCGGGTCGATCACGCGCGGGCCGGAGACGTAGTCACCGAACTCGGCAGTGTCCGAGATCGACCAGCGCTGCTTGGCGATGCCGCCCTCGATCATCAGGTCGACGATCAGCTTCAGCTCGTGCAGGCACTCGAAGTAGGCGACCTCCGGCTGGTAACCGGCCTCGGTCAGCACCTCGAAGCCGTACTGCACCAGCTGCGACGCGCCACCGCACAGCACGGTCTGCTCACCGAACAGGTCGGTCTCGGTCTCCTCGGTGAAGGTCGTCTTGATGCCGCCGGCACGCAGGCCGCCGATCCCCTTGGCGTAGGACTTCGCCAGGTCCCAGGTGCTGCCCGACGCGTCCTGCTCGACCGCGACGACCACCGGGACGCCACGACCGTCGACATACTCGCGGCGCACGATGTGCCCCGGGCCCTTCGGCGCGACCATCAGCACGTCGGCGTCGGACTTGGGCTTGATGTAGTCGTAGCGGATGTTGAAGCCGTGCCCGAAGACGAGCGCGGAACCCGGGTTGAGGTTCGGCTCGATCTCCTCGGCATACAGGGTGCGCTGCACCTGGTCGGGCGCGAGGATGACGACGACGTCGGCCTCCTTCACCGCGTCGGCGACGGGCAGCACGCGCAGCCCTTCGTTCTCCGCCTTCTCCTTGGACTTCGAGCCGTCGCGCAGGCCGATGCGGACGTCGACGCCCGAGTCACGCAGGTTCAACGCGTGCGCGTGCCCCTGGCTGCCGTAGCCGATCACGGCGACCTTGCGCCCCTGGATCACCGACAGGTCGGCATCGTCGTCGTAATACATCTCGGCCACTGGTATCTCCTTGATTGAAATGTGAATTCTGTTGGTCTGTAAGGCAATTCAATTTGTATGGCGCAAGGCTGGCGTCCTTTCGAGACGCTCGCTCGTCCCTCACGAGCTCCTCAAGGAACTCGCCGCCGTCAGGCGCTGCGCCGTCCGCGGTCGGTGATCGACTTGCCACCGCGGCCCACGCCGACCAGACCGGACTGCACGATCTCCCGGACGCCATACGGGTCGAGCACTTCGAGCAGCGCGGCCAGCTTGCCGGGCGTGCCGGTCGCCTCGATGACCACCGCGTCCAGGCCGACGTCGACCACGTTGCAGCGGAACATCTGGGTGATCTGCACGATCTCGGCCCGGGACACCGCGTCGCACCGGACCTTGATCAGGACCAGCTCGCGCTGGACCGAGGCGTCCTCGTCCAGCTCCACGACCTTGAGCACCTCGATGAGCTTGTTGAGCTGCTTGGTCACCTGCTCCAGGGCGGTCTCGTCGACGTCGACGACGATCGTCATGCGGGAGACCTCGTCGTTCTCGGTCGGGCCGACCGCGAGCGAGTCGATGTTGAAGCCGCGGCGGGAGATCAGCCCCGAGATGCGCGCCAGCACACCGGGCTTGTCCTCCACCAGCACCGACAAGGTATGGCGTGCCATCAGCGGTCTCCTTCTGCATCGTCGTCGCGGTCCCACACGGGTGTCATCGCCCGCGCTGTGGTGACCAGGTCATTGCTCACCCCGGCCGGCACCATCGGCCAGACCATGGCGTCCCGCTCGACCACGAAGTCGATGACCACCGGAACGTCGTTGATCTCCAACGCCTTTGCGATCGTCGCGTCGACGTCCTCGGTCTTGTCGCAGCGCAGTCCCACGCAGCCGTAGGCCTCGGCGAGCTTGACGAAGTCCGGGATCCGCGAGCCGGCAGCCGAGGTGTGCAGGTCGGTGTTGGAGTAACGCTCGTTGTAGAAGAGCGTCTGCCACTGCCGCACCATCCCGAGGCTGGAGTTGTTGATGATCGCGACCTTGATCGGGATCTTGTTGATCATGCAGGTGGCCAGCTCCTGATTGGTCATCTGGAAGCAGCCGTCCCCGTCGATCGCCCAGACGGTGCGGTCGGGTTCGCCGACCTTCGCACCCATCGCGGCGGGCACCGAGTAGCCCATCGTGCCGAGCCCGCCGGAGTTCAGCCAGGCGTTGGGGCGTTCGTACTGCACGAACTGCGCAGCCCACATCTGGTGCTGGCCGACGCCCGCGGCATACACCGCTTCCGGGCCGGTGAGCGCGCCGATCCGCTCGATGACGTACTGCGGCGGGATCGCCGTCGCATCCTCGGCAGGGCTGTAGCCCAAGGGGTAGGTCTCCGTCCAGCCGTGTGTGCGCTGTTGCCACTCGGAGAAGTCGCCTGCTCGGCCGGCGTCGCGGTCCGATCGCAGTGCGGAGATCAGGTCGGCGATGACCGCCTTGGCGTCACCGACGATCGGGACGTCGGCGACGCGGTTCTTGGAGATCTCGGCCGGGTCGATGTCGGCGTGGATCACCTTGGCGCCGGGCGCGAATGACGGCAGGTGCCCGGTGACCCGGTCGTCGAAGCGGGTGCCGATCGCGATCAGCAGGTCCGACTTCTGCAACGCGGTGACCGCGGAGACCGAGCCGTGCATACCGGGCATGCCCAGGTGCAGCGGGTGGCTGTCGGGGACGACGCCGCGCGCCATCAGCGTTGTCACCAAAGGGATTCCGGCCAGATCGACCAACTCGCGCAGCTCCTCGGTCGCCCCCGAGCGCACGATGCCGCCGCCCAGGTAGAAGACCGGGCGCTTGGCCTCGCGGATCAGCTTGGCCGCGGCGCGGATCTGCTTGTGGTGCGGTCGCGTGACCGGGCGATAGCCCGGCAGCCCGACCTCGGCAGGCCACTCGAATGCGGTCTTGCCGGTCATCGCGTCCTTGGTGACGTCGACCAGCACCGGGCCTGGCCGGCCGGTCGAGGCGATGTGGAACGCCTGCTGGATCGCGGTCGGTATGTCGCCCGCCTCGGTGACCAGGTAGCTGTGCTTGGTGATCGGCATCGTGATGCCGCGGATGTCGGCTTCCTGGAACGCGTCCGTGCCGATGGTCTTGGAGTTGACCTGGCCGGTGATCGCGACCAACGGGACCGAGTCCATGTAGGCATCCGCGATCGCGGTGACCAGGTTGGTCGCGCCCGGGCCGCTCGTCGCCATACAGACGCCGACCTTGCCGGTGGCCGACGCGTAACCCTCGGCGGCGTGTCCGGCACCCTGCTCGTGGCGGACCAGGATGTGCCGGAGCTTGGTGGAGTCCAGCAACGGGTCGTATGCCGGCAGGATCGCCCCGCCGGGCAGGCCGAAGACGACTTCGACCCCGGCGGCCTCGAGCGAGAGCACGAGACTCTGCGCGCCTGTCACGTCGGGAACCACCGCCGGCTTCTTCACCGTCGGCGCCACCTCGGCCGGGGTCGGGATCTGACTTTGCGTTGTCACCTTGTCGTCCTTAACTCTTCGACAGCACGCTCGCGCATCAGCAACTGGCTCGTGAACCTCACATAAAAAAAACCCCCATCCCGGATTACGGGCAGTGAGGGTTAGCGCGCGAGCCGAGTGGATCAGCTTGCGCGCCTGGGAAGTACGAGAATTCGTGCCACCGCTTCAGTTTCGTGCGGACGACGTAAAGCGTCAACATTCTGAGATGGGCGTCTCAACATGCGGGCAGTGATGTAGGACACGCCGAGACGACTTCCGCCCATGTCAGGCGGGAGCGATGGCTCCCGCCTGACATGGGCGGAACGAGAGACGATGCGCCGAGGACCTACAAAATTGCCTGCAGGAACTTCTTGGTGCGCTCGTGCTGTGGGTCGGAGAACATCGCGTCGGGCTTGGCCTCCTCGATGATGTGACCGGAGTCGAACATCATCACGCGGTGCGAGACGTCCCGGGCGAACTGCATCTCGTGCGTCACCAGCAGCATGGTGATGTCGGTGCTGTCGGCGATGTCCCGCAGGACGCCGAGGACGTCACCGACCAGCTCGGGGTCGAGCGCCGAGGTGACCTCGTCGAGCAGCAGGATCTCCGGCTCCATCGCGAGCGCGCGGGCGATCGCGACCCGCTGCTGCTGACCGCCGGACAACCGCGTCGGGTGCTCCTCCGCCTTGTCGCCGAGGCCGACCTGGTCGAGCAGCCCCTTGGCCTGGGTCCGGGCCTCCTCCTTCGATTTGCCGAGCACGTGCACCGGCGCCTCGGTGATGTTGTCGATCACCGACATGTTCGGGAAGAGGTTGAACTGCTGGAAGACCATACCGATCCGCTTACGGATCGCCGACACTTCCTTGGGCTTCATCGCCACACGCTTGCCGGCGTCGTTCTTCCGGTGCGTGAGCGGGTCGCCGTCGACGTAGATGAATCCGCCGGACAACTCCTCCAGCGTCATCAGCAGCCGCAGGATCGTGGTCTTGCCCGAGCCGCTCGGCCCGATGAGCGTGACCCGCTCGCCCTTGGCAACGTTGAAGTTGAGGTCGTTGAGGACGACGTTCTTGCCGAACTGCTTCGAGACGTCCTCGAAGGTGATCCGCGGTGTGCCGTTCCGGGCGGGCTGCCATGCGGGGGCGGCGGCCTTGTCCGCGTTCTTGGACAGGTCGGGGCCCTCGGTCTGCTCAGTAGGCAAGCTTCTTCTCCAATCGGCGCATGAGGATGGCGGTGGGATAACTGGCCGCCAGGAAGATCAAACCGGCGATGGTGAATACCTCGATGTAGTCGAAGTGGTCACCCCCGATCCCTCTGGCCACGGTCACCATCTCCAGGACGCCGATAGCCAGCAGATAGGGCGTGTCCTTGAACATCGCGATCGCCCAGTTACCCAGGGACGGTAGCGTCGCGCGCAATGCCTGCGGAATGATGACGGCGCGCCACGTGCGGCTCTGCGGCAGCGACAACGCAGTGGCTGCCTCCCATTGGCCCTTGGGCAGTGACTCGATGCCGGCACGGTAGGACTCGGCCATGTAGGTCGAGTAGTGCACGGCGAACACCACGATGCCGATCATCGTCAGCCGGTGGTTCAGCTGGTCCGGGCCGTCCAGGTGTGCCAGCCAGCCCTGTGGCGTGACGATCCCGTAGGTCACGATCAGCAACTGCAGCGGAAGCGGCGTCATCCGGATGACGCCGAGCAGCCAGGCCAGCACCTTGCTGAGCGGACCCGGCAGTTCCCGCAACGCAACAGCCCAGACCAGGCCGAGGAGCGCCGACAGGATCGACGCCGCGACGGTGACGAGGAGTGTGACCTCGAGGAACGCCTTGAGGATCTCCGGGAACGCCTCGTTGGCGATGCCCCAGTCCCACTTCACGGATGATTGCATGGTCAGCCCCCTCATCCGCCGGCCGGCGTCAGCGCGACGGCGCGGTCGACCTTCAGGTCACGGTGCGGCCTCTGCCCCAGCCGGCGCTGAGCGCGGACCTCCAGGTGCCGCAGGAACGCGGAGAAGAGCAGTGCCGCGAGGTAGTACAGGACGAAGGAGATCGTGTAGACGGTCCAGGCATTCACGCCGCTCTTGCGCAGGTCGTCGCCCACCGAGGTGAGGTCGGGCAGGCCGATGAACAATGCGATCGCGGTGCCCTTCACCAGCATGACCATCAGGTTGTTGAGGCCAGGCAGCATCAGTGCCCAGGCCTGCGGCCAGATGATGCGCCGGATCTTGGTCAGCCACGACATCGACAAAGCGGTGGTGGTCTCCCACTGCCCTGGCGGGACCGCAGCCAACGAGCCACGGACCACCTCGGAGCCGTAGGCGCCGTAGTTGAGCCCGAGCGCGATGATCGCGAACAACAACGGGTGTGAGCCCGAGCTCGAGACCTGCGGTACGACGTAGACGAGCACGAACAACTGCACGACCAGCGACGTACCGCGGAAGAACTCCACAATGATGCGTGAGATCGTCCGCAGCACCGCGAACCGGGAGATCGCGGCCAGTCCCAGCACGACGGCCACGACGAACGCGAGCGCGCCGCCGAAGACCGACAGCTCCATAGTGACGCGAAGCCCGTCGAGCAGTGTGTGCCAGTTGTCCTTGACGGTATCGACCACGCCCGCCGGGGCAGTGGACAGAAAATCAACCACAATCAGCGTCTTTTCGCCGCGCAGTCACTTACTTCGCGTCCGGCAGCTTGCCCGAGCAGAGGTACTTGGTGTCCGTGGTCTTGCCCTTGGGACGCTCCGCCTCGGTGAAGCCGTACTTGCCGACGATCTTGTTGAACTGCTTCGGGTCGTCGATGATCTTCTTCAGCTCCTTGTTGTAAGCCTTCAGGAGCTTGGTGTCGCCCTTGCGGAAGACAGCGGCGCCGGCGCCGATCTGCAGCTTGCCGTCGACCGTGGCGGTGAACGCCTTGGTGACCTCGACCTTGCTCTCGGCCTTCTGGGTCTTGACCAGGGTGCGCAGCGAGATCGCGGTCAGCGCGAAGACATCTGCCTGGCCGTTCTCAACGGCCCGCAGACCGTCCTGCGGCGAGCCGACCGTCTGTGTCTTGATGCCCATCGTCTTGGCGTAGCCCTGCTCGATGGCGCCGTTCTCGGTGACCAGGTTGACCTTCTTCTTCTTCAGGTCCTGCATCGTGTGCAGGTCCTTCGGGTTGCCCTTGGGCACCAGGAAGGCCGTTTCGTAGGTGATCTCCGGGTAGCTGAAGGCGGCCTTCTTGCAACGGTCCGGGAGGATCGACATACCGGCGCTGACCTCGTCGTACTGACCGGAGTTGAGGCCGGGGATCAAGGCGTCCCACTCGACCTTCTTGCCCTCGACCTTGTTGATGCCGAGCTTCTTGTAGACGGCGCGGTCGAGCGCGATGGTCGCACCGTCCAGCTTGCCGTCCTTGTCGAAGTAGCTGTAGGGGTTCTCGCCGTTGATGCCGACGGTGACCTTGCCGGCCTTCTGCAGCGAGGCGAGCGTGTCGTCGCCCCCGCCCGAGCCGCCGCTCGATCCGCCGCACCCGGCCAGGGAGAGCGCGAGCGCGCCTGCAGCCAGCACAGCAGCGGCGCTGGTCGTACGTGGTGTACGCAGTGTCATCTTCATCGAGCCTTTCGACACACGGGAGCCGCGCCGAACGCACCTCCGGGGAGAATCGGTCCACTGGACACTATGTCGGGGGCGGGCACATCTCAATCACAGGTTTTGGGCGCGTCATGGACAGGTCAAGCGATGTCAAAGTCCCGCGACATACCGCTGACCTGCGGAAACACCACCCTGAGCGCGGTCGCGAAGGCCGTCACACCCGCACCACCGATCACGAAATCTTCGTTACGAGTTTGAGACAAAACCGGCACTTATTGCGCGGATCCGACGACCGCCACTCGCGCCGGACACCGGTTACTGTGCAGGTCATGCGCGTCCGACCGGTCACCGATGCCGAGCTCCCCGACTTCATTTCCACCACCATGCGCGAGTACGCCGACCAGAAGCATCGGATGGGTGGCGTGCCGCTCGAGCAGGCTGTCGCCGAGTCCGAGGCCGAGAGTGAGCAGTACTTCCCCGGCGGTCGGCTGAGCGAAGGGCACGCTGTGTTCATCGCCACCGACGACGCCGGTGCACGCGTCGGTCGACTGTGGATGGCGCCGCGGGGAGTCGACAAGGACACCGCGTTCATCTACGACATCGAGGTGCAGGCGGACCAGCGCGGCAAGGGCTACGGGCGAGCGCTCATGCGCGAAGCCGAGAAGTGGTCGCGCGACAACGGCTACCAGACCTTGGCGCTGCACGTCTTCGGCGGCAACGACATCGCCATCAATCTCTACCGGTCACTCGGTTTCATCACCACCGACGTGATGATGAAGCTCGAGCTCTGACCGGCCTTTGACTAGGGCCTGTCACCGGCGGCGCCTATCGTCCTCGGCATGACGCAGTCACCCCGTAGCGCCCTGGTCACCGCAAGCACCGCGGGCATCGGTCGAGCGGTCGCCGAGCTGCTGCACCGGCGCGGCATGTCGGTCACCGTGCATGGCAGGAGTGCGGACTCTGCGGCCGAGGCTGCCCGGTCGATCGGCGACACAGTGAGCTTCGTCTATGGCGACATGGGCGACCCCGAGCAGGTGCAGACACTCGCCGACCGCATCGGCGCTGCAGGCTTCGACATATTCGTGCACTGCGCCGGCCCGTATGCCGAACACACATATGACACTGCGACGCCTGCGGATTGGGAGTCGGCCTACCGGACGAACGTCGTCTCGGCGGTGCAGCTGGCGACCGCCGCGCTCGCGCCGATGCGGGAGCGTGGCTTCGGTCGGGTGATCCTGATCGGCACGCGCGCGACGCGGACGCCGATCCCGACGATGATCGAATACTCCGCTGCCAAGGCGGCCCTCGCGAGCGCGACGATCAGCCTGGCACGCAGCGCCGTCGCTCCCGGCGTCACCCTCAACATGGTCAGCCCGGGTGTCATCCTCACCCCGGCGATGCAGCAGATGTTCCTGGCGCGCGCCGACGCTGCAGGGCATGACCTGGAGAGCGGTGCGAGTTCATCGCGATCGCAGGGTCGCTCCTGGGCCGAGATCGAAGCATCGATCACGACCGACTATGCGCCGAATCCTCAACAACGACTAGGGCGTTCGGAGGATGTCGCTGCGGTCGTGGCGTTCCTGACCGGCGACGACGCCGGCTATGTCAACGGCGCCGACATCCCGGTCGATGGCGGGATGACCGGCACCCACTGACCGCCGTCAGCGGCGCGTCGGCACCTCACGGACAGCGCCGCGGTCGGCCGAGGTCGCCATGGCGGCATACGCCTGCAGTGCCTTGGTGACCACCCGGTCGCGCGACTTCGGCTGCCAGCCGGCCTCCGAGGACTCCACCTCGGCGCGGCGCCGCTCCAGCTCGGCGTCGTCGACGTGCAACTCGAGCCTGCGCTCGATCACGTCGATGAGGATCGGGTCGCCGTCACAGACCAGGCCGATCTCACCGCCGGCCGCAGCCTCGGGCGAAACGTGCCCGATCGACAGGCCGCTGGACCCGCCGGAGAAGCGGCCGTCGGTGACCAAGGCGCACTTCTTGCCCATGCCGGTGCCCTTCATGAAGGCGGTCGGGTGCAGCATCTCCTGCATCCCCGGGCCGCCGGCCGGGCCTTCGTAGCGCACCACGAGGACCTCACCGGGCTGGATGGTCTTGCTCAGGATGACGTCGACGGCCTCCTCCTGGGACTCCACGACGCGCGCCGGCCCCTCGAAGTGCCACTGCTCCTCGTCGACACCGGCAGTCTTGATGACAGCCCCGTTGGGCGCGAGGTTGCCGCGCAGGATGGCCAGCCCGCCCTCGGAGGTGTAGGCGTGCTCCGCGTCGTGGACGCAGCCGTTCTCGGCGTCGGTGTCCAGGTCGGCCCACCGGTTGTCGGTGGAGAACGGCGTGGTGGTGCGCACTCCCCCGGGTGCGGCGTGGAAGAGCTCGATCGCCTCGTCGGTCGTCTTGCCGGAGCGGATGTCCCAGTCGTCCAGCCACTGCTCCATGGTCGGCGTGTGGACCGTGGTCACGTCCCGCTCGAGCATCCCGGCACGACGCAACTCGCCCAGGATCGCGGGTATGCCGCCTGCCCGGTGCACATCCTCCATGTGGAAGAAGGAGTTGGGCGCGACCTTCGACAGGCACGGCACCCGCTTGCTGATCTCGTCGATCGTGGCCAGGTCGAAGTCCTTGACCTCGCCCTCCTGAGCGGCGGCCAGGATGTGCAGCACGGTGTTGGTCGATCCGCCCATGGCGACGTCGAGCGCCATGGCGTTGCGGAACGCTGCCGACGTCGCGATGTTGCGCGGCAGCGCCGAGTGGTCGTCCTGCTCGTAGTAGCGCTTGGCCAGCTCGACCACGGTCTCGCCGGCCCGCTCGAAGAGCGCGCGACGTGCCGAGTGGGTGGCGAGCGTCGAGCCATTGCCGGGCAGCGCAAGACCGAGCGCCTCGGTCAGGCAGTTCATCGAGTTGGCGGTGAACATACCCGAGCAGCTGCCGCAGGTCGGGCAGGCGGACAGCTCGATCTCGCTGAGCTTGTCGTCGTCGATCTTGTCGTCGGCGGAGGCCGAGATCGAGGTGATCAGGTCCGAGGACGGGTGCACGACGCCGTCGACGACGACGGACTTGCCGGCCTCCATCGGACCGCCGGAGACGAAGACCACCGGGATGTTGAGCCGCATCGCGGCATTGAGCATGCCGGGGGTGATCTTGTCGCAGTTGGAGATGCACACCAGCGCGTCCGCGGTGTGCGCGTTGACCATGTATTCGACCGAGTCGGCGATGATCTCGCGGCTGGGCAGCGAGTAGAGCATGCCGCCGTGTCCCATCGCGATGCCGTCGTCGACCGCGATGGTGTTGAACTCACGCGGCACGCCGCCGGCTGCGCGCACGCCCTCGGCGACGATCTCGCCGACGTCCTTGAGGTGGACGTGGCCGGGAACGAACTGCGTGTAGGAGTTGGCGATCGCGACGATCGGCTTGCCGAAGTCGCTGTCCGTCATACCCGTCGCGCGCCAGAGCGAGCGAGCGCCCGACGCCGCACGACCGAATGTGGTTGTCCGTGACCTCAGATCTGGCATGCCGTCAGGCTACGCCCCACGTCCACGGACTGGGACGGCGATCCCATCAGTCGGACGCGCGGGCGGTGTGCACCGCCGTCAACCGACCCGTGCCGGCCGCGAGGTCCTTCCACTTCGTGTCGACCTGCAGGACGGCCACGGTGCAGGTGGGGAAACCCGCGTCGAGGGTCGGCCCGTCCGGTTCGGACGTCACGCCCTCGGTGAGCGTGGCCGCGAGGCCCGGCATACCCGGTGCGTGTCCGACGACAACCACCGAGCGGGACGGGCCGCCCTCCTCACGGACCAGCTCGATCAGTCGCTCGACGGAGGCGTTGTAGACGCGCTGATCGTTAGCGACCAGCGCACCGAGTCCGCTGCTCGCCACGACGTCGGCCCACGTCTCCCGAGTGCGGACGGCGGTCGAGCACAGCACCAGGTCGGCCCGCAGTGCCTGCTCCTTGAACCAGTGCCCGAGCGCCTCGGCATCAGCATGGCCGCGCTCGGTGAGCGGGCGGTCGTGATCGCGCGTGGCCGCGCCCGGGTCGGCGGCCTTGGCGTGACGGACGAGGATCAGCTGACGGGTGGCTGGGCTCATACCCGAGAGCATGTCACCTGTGCCCGGTAGCGACGACATTCCGCAACGGAGCGCCGCCGCCGAATCGCGCGAGTTCGGAACGCAGCAGGCGGAGCGCGCGTGGCTCAAAGGCCGTCGACGCGCCGCCGACGTGCGGCGTGATCAACACTCCCTCGGTGTGCCACAGCGGGTGGTCCTGCGGCAGCGGCTCCGGGTCGGTCACGTCGAGCGCGGCGCGCACCCGGCCGGCAGCGCACGCCTCGACGAGCGCATCGGTGTCGACGACGCCCCCGCGAGCAACGTTGACCAGCAAGGCGTTTCGCGGCATACGAGCCAAGAAGTCGGCGTCCACGAGATGCCGGGTCTCGTCGGTGAGCGGGAGGATCAGGAAGACGACGTCGTGGTCCGGCAGGAGCGTGGACAGCTCGTCGATGCCGTGGACCTGATCGACCAGGTCGTCTCCCCCGCGTGCCTTGGACGCCACGGCGGTGACCGAAACCTCCATCGGCAGCAGCCGTTTCGCGATGGCGACACCGATCGCGCCATAGCCGATGATCAGCGCACGCCGGTCCGCGAGCGACGGCAGGCCGGCCATCCGCAGCCACTCACCGTCACCCTGCGCCCGCACGGCCTGCGGTATGCCGCGCTGCGCGGCGATCGCCAGACCGACGGCGAGCTCCGCGGTCGAGGTGTCGTGGATACCGCGTCCGTTGGCCAGCTCGACCCCGTCGGGGAGGTAGGGCACCGCGTGCTCGAAGCCGGCCGTCACCAGCTGCACCGCACGCAGCCGCGGCAGCTCCGCCAACCGCGCGAGCCGCTTGGGATTGCCGAGGTATGGCGGCACGACCAACTCGATGTCGTCCCGCGGCGGCGCGTCCTTCATGTCCCACAGCACCGGCTCGACGCCCTCGACGTCCGCCAGTGCAGTGACCCAGTGTTCCTCCGGCAACGACACAACGCTCATGCGTCAGAACCTAATCGGGGCACCGCTATCGGCTGGCTCCGGGTGCCGGCACAACGACAAGGCAGCGGCAGGTGAGATCCGTAGGTGTCGAGGTGGTCGTCCGAACGAACCTATGGAGCGGAACGGAGCGCTAGCGGAGTGCAGTGGAGTGCGTTCGGGCGGGCGGCTGCCTCGACACCGCTACCCAGGTGACCGAGGGCGCACGAAAACGCAACAACGGCAAGAGGCCTCGATACGGCCTCGCCTAGCGGCTCGACCTACTCAACCAGCTTGGGCAGGGTCTCGATACGGCCTCGCCTAGCGGCTCGACCTACTCGACCAGCTTGGGCGGGCCCTCGATCAGCATGGTCAGCTGGTGAGCTTCGACAGGATCAGCTCGCGCGCCTTGGCGGCGTCAGCCTGACCGTTCAGCTCCTTCATGACCTGGCCGATGAGCGCGCCGGCGGCGTTGAGCTTGCCGTCACGGACCTTGGCAGCGATCGGCTCGTTGGCGGCGATGACCTTGTCGACCGCTGCCTCGAGCGCACCGTCGTCCTGGACCAGCTCGAGGCCGCGGGCGTCGGCAACCGCCGTCGGCGAGCCTTCACCGTCGATGACGCCTTCCAGCACCTGGCGCGCCATCGAGTCGTTGAGCCGGCCGCCCTTGACCAGGCCGTCGAGCTCGGCGACATACGCCGGGGTGACGTTGAACTCGTCGACGGACTTCTCCTCGACGTTGGCCCGGCGGGCGAGCTCACCGGTCCACCACTTGCGGGCACCCGCGGGTGTGGCGCCTTCGGCAACGCTTGCCTCGATGAGGTCGATCGCGCCGGCGTTGATCACGTCGCGCATCTCCAGATCGCTGTAACCCCAGTCGGATTGGAGCCGCTTGCGGCGCTGGGCCGGCGGCTCGGGCAGCGTGGAGCGCAGCTGCTCGACCCGGTCCGCCGGAGGTGCGACAGGCACCAGGTCGGGCTCGGGGAAGTAGCGGTAGTCGTCGGCGTCGGACTTGGGACGACCGGACGTCGTGACGCCGGTGTCCTCGTGCCAGTGACGGGTCTCCTGCAGGATCGACCCGCCCTCTTCGAGGATCGCAGCCTGCCGGCTGATCTCGTAGCGCACCGCACGCTCGATGGAGCGCAGCGAGTTGACGTTCTTGGTCTCGGTGCGGGTGCCGAGCTTCTCGGCGCCCTTGGGCCGCAACGACACGTTGGCGTCGCAGCGCACCGAGCCCTGCTCCATCTTCACGTCGCTGATGTCCAGCGCCTTGACCAGGTCGCGCAGCGTGGCGACATACGCACGAGCGATCTCCGGGGCCCGATCTCCTGCACCCTCAATGGGTTTGGTGACGATCTCGATCAGCGGGATGCCGGCGCGGTTGAAGTCGACGAGCGAGTATTCGGCGCCCTGGATGCGACCGGTGGCGCCGCCGACGTGCAGCGACTTGCCGGTGTCCTCCTCCATGTGCGCGCGCTCGATCTCCACGCGGAAGGTCTCGGTGCCCTTGCCGGATGCGGCCGGGACCTCGACGTCGAGGTAGCCCTCGAAGCAGATCGGCTCGTCGTACTGGCTGGTCTGGAAGTTCTTGGGCATGTCCGGGTAGAAGTAGTTCTTCCGGGCGAAGCGGCACCAGTCGGCGATGCTGCAGTTGAGCGCGAGCCCGAGCCGGATCGCCGACTCGACCGCCTGGTGGTTGACGACCGGCAGCGCGCCGGGCAGGCCGAGGCAGGTCGGGCAGGTGTGCGAGTTGGGCTCCGCCCCGAAGACGGTCGCGCACCCGCAGAACATCTTGGTCGCGGTGTTGAGCTCGACGTGCACCTCGAAACCCATCACCGGGTCGTATGTCGCGAGAGCCTCGTCGTAGTCGACGACTGCGTCAGTCATCAGTTGCCCGCCTTTGCTGTCAGTGCCGGGGCTTGCGCCAGGATCGGCCCGCCCCACTTCTCGTGCAGCGCCGCCTCGAGGACCGCCGCGGCACGGTAGAGCCGCTCGTCCTTCGTAGCCGGCGCGAGGATCTGGAAACCGCTGGGCAGACCGTCCTCGGCCGCGAGGCCGTTGGGGATCGAAATGCCAGGAACGCCAGCGAGATTGGCCGGGATGGTGGCGACGTCGTTGAGGTACATCGCCATCGGGTCGTCGAGCTTCTCGCCGAGCTTGAACGCCGTGGTCGGCGCAGTCGGGGTGACCAGCACGTCGACCTTTTCGTATGCCGCCGCGAAGTCGCGCGCGATCAGCGTGCGGACCTTCTGGGCCTGGCCGTAGTAGGCGTCGTAGTAGCCGGCGGACAGTGCGTAGGTGCCCAGGATGATCCGGCGCTTCACCTCGTCGCCGAAGCCTGCCTCACGCGTGGCGGCCATGACCTGCTCCGCGCTCGGGCTGTCGACACCCTCCGGGCCGACGCGCAGGCCGTAGCGCATCGCGTCGAAGCGCGCCAGGTTGGAGCTGGCCTCGCTGGGCATGATCAGGTAGTAGGCCGCCAAGCCCTTCTCGAAGCTGGGGCACTCGACCTCGACGACCTCGGCGCCACGGTCGACCAGCAGCTGCACCGACTCGTCGAAGAGCTGCTTGACGCCCGGCTGGAAGCCGTCGCCCGAAATGCCTTTGATGACACCGATCTTCATGCCCGATACGTCGCCGTTGCGGGCAGCCTCGACCACCGGCGGGACGGGCGCGTCGATGGACGTCGAGTCCATCCGGTCGTGGCCGCCGATCACCTCGTGCAGCAGCGCCGCGTCGAGCACGGAGCGCGTGCACGGCCCGGCCTGGTCCAGCGAGCTGGCCATCGCGATGAGGCCGTAGCGCGAAACGCCGCCATACGTCGGCTTGGTGCCGACGGTGCCGGTGACCGACGCGGGCTGGCGGATCGAGCCGCCGGTGTCGGTGCCGATCGCGAGCGGCGCCTCGAACGCGGCGACTGCAGCGGACGAGCCGCCACCGGATCCGCCGGGCGTGCGGTCGAGGTCCCACGGGTTGTGGGTCGGGCCGTATGCCGAGTGCTCGGTCGAGCTGCCCATCGCGAACTCGTCCATGTTGGTCTTGCCGAGGATGGGCATGCCGGCGGCGCGCAGCTTGGTGACGACCGTTGCGTCATACGGCGGGATCCAGCCGGCGAGGATCTTGCTGCCGGCCGTGGTCTCCAGACCCTTGGTCGCCAGGACGTCCTTGACGGCGATGGGGACGCCGGCGAGCGGGCCGAGCTTCTCCCCCGCGGTGCGCGCCTCGTCGACCGACTTGGCGGTGGCGAGGGCGCCGTCGGCGTCGACCTGCAGGAAGGCGTGTATGTCGCCGTCGACCTCTGCGATGCGGTCCAGGTGTGCCTGGGTGACCTCGACGGAGGTGGTCGATCCAGTGGCGAGTGCGTCGGCGATCTCGGCAGCCGTGAGCCGGGTGTAGTCAGTCATCGATGTCTCAGTCCTCGTCCAGGATGCGGGGCACGGCGAATCGCTCGGCCTGTGCCTTCGGTGCGGCGGCCAGCGCCTCCTCGGGCGTCAGGCTCTGCCGGACCTCGTCCGGGCGGGTGATGTTCTCCAGCGGCAGCGGGTGCGACATCGGGGTGATGTCGTCGGTCGCGAGATCGCCGACGGTAGCCACGAATCCGACGATCTGGTCCAACTGGTCGGCCAACCGGTCGAGTTCGTCATCGGTGAGCTGTATGCGGGCGAGCATGGCGACGTGCGCCACCTCGTCGCGGGAGAGGTCAGACATGCTGATCAGTCTATTTCGCCGCGCTCGGCGCAATTCGCCCGGCTTCCCTGCAGCGCGGGATACGTTCAGGCGTCACACTGGTCACATGCAGTGATACAACTTGATAGCAGAACGAAGTATGTGTGGAGCATCCCCGAAAACGACGCCGAGGAGGCACTCATGCCAGGCATCACCATTTCGTCCGCGTATGGCGCAGGGGGCGGGATCGTTGCGCCGCGTGTCGCCGAAAGACTCGGTTTCGCCATGCTGGACCGTGCCATCAGTGCACGGGTCGCCCATGAACTCGACGTGTCGGTCGAAGAGGCGGCCGAGGGCGAGCGCAAGCTCAGCTTCGCCGACCGCTTCTTCCGCAACCTCGCTCCCCTGGCCGACACGATCAGCGGCGGCTCGGCCATTGCCGCCGCGGACGGTGCGGCCGCCGAGGAGTTCCGCACCGAGGCCGACAAGATCATGCGCGAGGCACTCACCGACGGTGCGGTGATCCTCGGCCGCGGCGGCGCCGCAGCGCTGCACGACCGCACCGATGTGCTGCGGATCCGTCTCTACGGCACGGCCGAGGAGCGCATCAAGGCAGCCGAGAAATTCGGCGAGGGCGGCGTCACCCCCGAGCAGGCGGAGGCGAACCTCGAGAAGGTCGACGCCGCCCGGGCGAAGTACGTGCAGCACCTCTACTGCCGCGACATCGACGACCCCGCGCTCTATCACCTGCAGCTCAACACGCCACTGCTCGAACTCGACCAGTGCGTCGCCATGATCATCGACGCCTACCGCGCGTTCAGCGGGACGCCCGGCTCCGAGGAGCGGCCGACCTACGCTCCGGACGCGGACTGACGCGGGTGCCGACAGACACCGACCACGGCGGAGACGACCTGCACCTGGACAGGGCGCGTGCCGAGTCGTTCGGGGCGGTCGCCGCTGCGTATGACGAGCACCGGCCGACCTACCCGACCGCGCTGATCGAGACGGTGTTGAACGCTCCGGCGACGGGCCGGCGGCCCCTCGAGGTGCTCGACGTCGGATCAGGCACCGGCATCGCCGCCCGGCAGCTGCGTGGGGCCGGCGCGGAAGTGCACGCTGTCGAACCCGATCCGGACATGGCCGCAATTGCCGAGAGCACCGGGCTCGCGGTGGAGGTTGCGACCTTCGAGGCCTGGGAGCCGGCCGGTCGCAGCTTCGATGCCGTGACCTTCGCGCAGTCGTTCCACTGGGTGGAGCCCACGTCCGCGGCCCGGAAGGCGTGGGACGTGCTGCGCCCCGGTGGCGCGCTGGCGCTGATGTGGAATCGCTACACCGAGCTCGATCCGCCACGCGATGCGATCACTGCGATCGACGAACGGCACCTGGCGGTCACGCCCAGCGCCCGACCGTCGGAGGACCGCGAGGAGTCGGTCGACGAGTTGCTGCGTGGGATGGGGTTCACCGTTGAGCGTCATACCTTCCGAAGCGACCGGGTGATGACGACGGAGGCTTGGTTGAACCTGGTCTTCACCTACTCGCGCTACGTCGTGCTCGACGACGAGCGCCGAGCCGCCGTCCGCGCAGACCTCACTGCGCTCGCCGGGCCCGACGGCGTCCACCTCGAGAACGACGCATTGGTCGTGCTGGCCCGCAAGCCCGGCTGAGGTGGCCGAGGAGCCGGAGGAGCGCAGCCGAGGAGGCGTCTCGAGGCCTCCACAACCTCGGACCCGCAAGACGTGCGCCGGAGCGCACCTCCTGCCGGCCCAAAAGTCACCGTCACCGGTATGCCGCGCCGGACCTGCCGATCGTGCGGGCTGCGTGCGCACGATCTGCAGGACGCGTGCACTCCGGCCTTCTTCTAACCTTTGCGGTATGGCGACCAAGGCGACACCCACGACCGTCGAATGCTCCGCACCGATCGAAACCATCGGGGACCGGATGATCGTCCGACTACCCACGGAAGCAAGCGCCGAGCTGCCGTCCCGCGGTCAGGTCGCGGCCACGGTCACCGTTGACGGTGCGCCATACCCGACCGTGATCGAGCCGGACGGGCGGAAGGGGCACTGGATCGCGATCGACGACGGGCTGCGCAGTGAGCTCGATCTGCGGGTCGGCGCGACCGTGCAGCTGACGATCGAGCCGACGAAGGACTGGCCGGAACCCGAAGTCCCCGAGGACTTTTCGTCCGCTCTGGCCGACGCGACCGACCTTGCCGACACCTGGCAGGACATCACGCCGATGGCTCGCTGGGAGTGGGTCCGGTGGATCAATGCGACAAAGAACCCGGTGACCCGCGACCGCCGGGTCGAGGTCGGCATCTCCAAGCTGCGATCGGGCAAGCGCCGGCCGTGTTGCTTCGACCTGGCGTCGTGCACAGACCCGGAGGTCGCCAAGAGCGGGAAGCTGGTCGAACCCGAGTAACCAGGCTGAGGGCGGGCTGGACCCGGCGACATCCGGTGCTCAGGCGGTCCCGGTGAGCGAAGGCCGCACCAGATCGGTGTTGTCGAACACCCACGTGCTCCGTGTGCGAGGGTCCGCTTCGGCGAGGTACAGCTGCTGACCACCGACATACCGCTGATTGACCGGGGCGCTCGGGTCGTTGTCGTGATCGCCTGGGAAGCGCGCATTGCCTCTCGGGACGGTCACTGCGAATGGTGCGTCGACCCAGACCGTGGCGTCCCAGACATCGACCAGCTCCGGACGTTGCAAGAAGATGCCGTCCACCAACACGATTGTGTCCGAAGGGATTTCGAGCGGATCGACCTTGACCGGCCGGTCGACGGCGACGTCCCAGACGGCGGGCGTGATCGGTTTGCCCGTCCGGACGGCGTCCACCACGCAGGCGCGGAAGGCGTCATACCGATAAGAACCGCGGTAGAAACCCTCAGCACCCGTGCCGGCCGCGACGCGCTCCGCCTTCGGCCGGTGGAAACCGTCGATGCTCACGCCGACCACCGGGCGACCTGCGGTGGAAGCCAACGCGACCAGTTCCGCCGCGAGATGTGTCTTGCCGACACCGTCGAAGCCGTCCAGCGCGACCAGGGCCCGGCCGCCGGGCCGCACGTTCTGCAACCGGGTCAGCAACTCGGTGACGACTCGCGTGCGTCGATCTCCCCCGCCCATGGCGGAACTCTAACGACGCCCTCAGTGCGAAACGGCTTGCAGCACAATGCCGGTCGGCATACTGACCAACAACACGACCACGACGATGCGCATCAGCCAGACCAGCCAGTTCGACGGGACGTGTGCGATCGCCCGGAGCATCAGCACGAGCGTGATGATCAGCGGCACGCACCCGAGGTAGAGCACGACCGGCACGTCGGCCAGTGTCCCGGCGACGACCAGCGCATTGCCGACGTTCCAGCACCACAGCTCGGCTTGCCGGACAGCACCGGACACGTCACCGCCGGTCAACGCAGCCTGCGCCAGGCCGAGCACTCCCTGTGCCGCGCCGGCGACCAACACGATGTAGGCGACGGCCCAACTGCTGTGATAGCTCGCGTTCGGTGCTGCTGCGGCGGACACCAGACCTCCGACGACCACCAGCACGAGTCCGAGGATGACGAACGGTGACGCTGCCCGTGCGGTCTGTGAATGGGGCCAGATATCAGGCGTGCTCACGCCTTCGAACCTAGGACACGTTCCTGACGCGCCTCGGTCAGGGTGTGCGGCCCGGACTCACGACGAGGACGAGCGAGCCGTCGAAGGTCGGCTGGGTGCGCAGCTCGCCGTGCGCTCGGTCCCAGGCACCGTCGGCCAGATCCGCCCGCAACCGCGCGCTGTATGACGAAACGGTCGCCTCGTCCACGAAACTCCACGCCGAGCAGGACGCCCGCGCCGCGGGATCGAGCAACATCTCCGGCCGCCCGTAGTAGGCCTCGTTGAAGCCGTCGGAGCAGTCGAGCGGCACCGGCACGTCGAGCACCTCGACGTCGCCCAGCACCTCCCGGATCGCAGCGATGGACGGATACCGGCGCGCTTCGGTGCCGATGACCTCCGGCGCGTATTCGGCCAGCCAGAAGCGGTCGAGCAACTCCGGGTCGCAGGTCATGATCACGATCGGACCGGTGGTGACACGACGCAGTTCGCGCAGCCCGGCAGCGAGGTCGCTCCACTGGTGAATGCTGAACGTCGTCATGGCGGCATCGAACGAGTAGTCGGCGAACGGCAACGACTCCGCCGTCGCGTCGATCGCCTCCGGCAGGTGCGGCGGTCGTTGCGCGCGCATCGAGCCCGACGGCTCGACCGCGGTCACGTCGCGGCCGGTCGGCTCGTAGGACCCGGCGCCGGCCCCGACATTCAGCACGGTCCGTGCGTTGCCGAGGGCATCCTCGATGCGGCCCGCGATGCGCGGATCCGGTTGTCGATAGGACGAATACGCGCCACCGATCTGCCCGTAGTCAGCGTCCCCGGCGCTGCCGTCGGCGTGTCTCACAGTCATGGGCGGACCTCCTTGGTCATTGATGAACGCGCGTCAGCGGGCGCGGACGATGTCGGCGGTGATCTCCAGGTGGCCGCGGTGCTGCGCCAGCTCCTCGTAGACATGCATCAGCACGCCGGCCTGCGTGCGGGACTCGTCGGGGTCCATGCTCCACGCGTTCATCTCGCCAGGAGTGTCGGCTTCGCCGTCGAAGCGCTGCAGGTCTGCACGGAACTTCGCGCGCTGCTCCGCCACGATCGCCACGATCTCGTCGACCGTGCCAGAGGAGGTGAACTCCGCGGGTCGGTCGCGGGTGATCGGCCGGTCGGCGAGCACCTTGCCGCCCCAGAACTCCAGGACGCCGCAACAGTGCCGCACGATCTGGTATGCCGTGTTGCCGCCCGGTAGGTCGGTGCCGGCGTTGACCAGGTCGTCACCCAGGTCACGCAGGGTTGCCGACATACCGTCGAGTGCGCGGTCGACGTGGATCATGACGACGTCCAGTGGGACTGCTTCGCTCATGTCAGACTCCTTGTTTCCTGGGTGAGCAACGAGAAATGGTGACCACGGGACTTCAACCGACCAGCCGCGAAGGCGGGGTACATCGGCGGCGGCTGCGTCGTCGGGCCTGGCCTATGCAACGGAACGGAGCGCTAGCGGAGTGCAGTGGAGTGAGTCAGGCACGGCGGCGTAGCCGTCGCCCCACCAAAGCGACCGGAGCACTTGATCTCGATACGCCTCCTCCGCTCCGCTCCTCCGGCACTCGATCAGCGTGCGCCGTCGCCAACTTCCGGGCCGTTCTCGAGCAGGTCGTCGAAGCCGTCCTCGTCGAGGGTCGGCACGCCGAGTTGCTCGGCCTTGTCGGCCTTGGAGCCGGCGTTGGCGCCGAGGACGACATACGAAGTCTTCTTGGAGACCGAGCCGGCCGCCTTGCCGCCGCGGGCGATGATCGCCTCCTTGGCCGAGTCGCGGGTGTATCGCTCCAGCGAGCCGGTCACCACGACTGTGAGGCCCGACAGGGTCTGCACGATCGACTCGTCGCGTTCATCGGCCATCCGCACGCCGTCCTGCGCCCAGCGATCCACGATCTGCCGGTGCCAGTCGACCTCGAACCAGTCGATCACCGCCTGGGCGATGATGCCCCCGACCCCGTCGGCGGCCGCCAGCTCCTCGACGCTCGCCGATCGGATCGCCTCGATGGAGCCGAACTCGGTCGCGAGCGCACGCGCCGCGGTCGGGCCGACGTGGCGGATCGACAGGCCGACGATCACCCGCCACAGCGGCTGCTCCTTGGCGCTGACGAGGTTGTCGAGCAGCCGAATACCGTTGGCTGACAACACCTTCCCGTCGACGATCTCGTCCTCGGGGTCGGACTTCTTGGCGGCGCGGGTGTAGATCGGCACCTGCACGAGCTGCTCACGAGTCAGTCGGAAGAGGGTCGACTCGTCGGTGATCACGTCGGACTCCAGCAGCGCGACCGCACCCTCCCAGCCGAGCGCGTCGATGTCGAAGGCGCTGCGCCCGGCGAGGCTGAAGAGTCGCTCGCGCAGCTGCGACGGACACGTGCGTGAGTTGGGGCACCGGATGTCCTTGTCGCCCTCCTTCTCGTAGGCCAGTTCGGTGCCGCACGACGGACAGTGCGTCGGCATCACGAACTCCCGCTCGCTGCCGTCGCGCAGGTCAACGACCGGGCCCAGGATCTCGGGTATGACGTCACCGGCCTTGCGCAGCACCACCGTGTCGCCGATCAGCACGCCCTTGCGCTTGACCTCGAAAGCGTTGTGCAGCGTGGCATTCGCGACCGTCGAGCCGGCGACCACCACCGGCTCCATCACACCGAACGGCGTGACCCGGCCGGTGCGGCCGACGTTGACCTCGATGTCGAGCAGCTTGGTGTTGACCTCTTCGGGCGGGTACTTGTAGGCGATCGCCCACCGCGGCGCCCGCGACGTCGAGCCCAGTGCTCGCTGGACCGGCACCTCGTCGACCTTGACCACGACGCCGTCCAACTCGTGCTCGACGGAATGCCGGTTGGCGCCGGCCCACTCGACATACTTCTGGACCTTGGCGGCGGTGTCGACGACCTTGTAGTGCGTCGAGACCGGCAGCCCCCACTCCCGCAGCAGGTCGTATGCCTGCGACTGACGCTCGATGTCGAAGCCGCGCCGCGCACCGATGCCGTGCACCAGCATCCGCAGCGCACGACGTGCGGTGACGCGCGGATCCTTCTGGCGCAGCGAGCCGGCCGCGGTGTTGCGCGGGTTGGCGAACGGCGGCTTGCCCGACTCGACGAGGTCGGCGTTGAGCTGCTCGAAGTCGGACATGCTCATGAAGATCTCGCCGCGGATCTCGACCAGCTCGGGGATGTTGTCACCGGCGAGCTTGTGCGGAATGCCTTGCACCGTGCGGACATTGGAGGTGACGTCCTCACCTGTGGTGCCGTCGCCGCGGGTCACTCCTCGCACCAGACGACCGTGCTCGTAGGTGAGGTTGATCGCCAGGCCGTCGATCTTCAGCTCGCACAGGAAGTGCAGCGATTGGTCGCCGACCTCGCGCTGCACCCGCGCGATCCAGGTCGCCAGCTCCTCGGCGCTGAACACGTTGTCCAGGCTGAGCATCCGCTCGGCGTGCTTGACCGCGGTGAAGTCGGTGTTGAAGATCGCGCCGCCGACCTGCTGGGTGGGGCTGTCCGGGGTGCGCAGCGCGGGGTGCTGCTCCTCGAGCGCGTTGAGCTTGCGCATCAGCTCGTCATAGGCGCCGTCACTGATCGTCGGGGCGTCACGCACGTGGTAGGCGAACTGGTGGCCGCGTGCCTCCTCCGCGAGCTCGCCCCACTCGTGCCGCACTTCTGCCGGTATGCCGTCGGATTCGATCTCGCTCACGACGACACCCTCGTCCCTCGGGTGTCGTCGTTCCCCTGCATCATTGGTCGTTCGCTGCGCTCGCTCACCTGATCAATCCTGCCGTATGGCGCTGACAGCGGAGAGCGCGCTTGATCTCGATACGCTCCTTCGTCGCTACTCGATCACCTTGGAGAGGCCTCGTCGCTACTCGATCACCTTGGAGTGGCGGCGGCGCTACTCGATCACCTTGGGCTGCGATCAGCGCACGGCGGCATCCTCGAGAGCCTTGGCGGTGTCGACGGTGAGGCGGGACAGCCGGGACGCTTCGGCAGTGGTGCTGCCGGCCAGCCCGCATGCAGGCGTCACGACGAGACGCTCCAGCAATGCCGACTCCAGCCCGACCCGGTGCCACTGCTCGGCAAACGGGTCCACGAACTCGCGCGGGTGCTGCGCCGTCGTGTCGGTCGGAATCAGTCCTGCCCAGAGGCTCCGGCCGGACTCGACGAACTCGGCGATCCCGTCCCACTGCGCCGTGCGAAGCCGCGCCGTGTCCAGCGAGAGCCCCAGTCCGTCGACCTGGCGCACCAACGGCACCGGGACACCCGGAGCACAACAGTGCAGCACCTGCGAATCCACCTGCGGCGCAACGGCTTCGGTGATGTCTCGCAGTCCGTCTCGCGCCACGTCGGTGTCGATCGCCGCCAGCTTGCCCAAACCGGAAGCCGTGGGCAGCCGCCCCTCCAGCACGGCCGGCAGACCGGGCTCGTCCCACTGCACGACGAGCTCGGCACCGGGCACCAGCCGCTTCACTGCGGTCAGCTGCTCGACGACGGTGTCGGCCAGCGACTGTGCGATGTCGCGCAGGGCACCGGTGTCACTGACGGCGCGCTCCCCCTTTGGCAACGACAGCGCCGCGGCCAGCGTCCACGGGCCGCAGAACTGCAGTTTGAGCGGACCGGCGTAGCCGTCATACACCTCGGCCAGCACGTCGAGGTCCTGCTGCACGTAGCCACGCGCCTGAGCGGCCTCGTGGCCGGGCGAGTCGGTCAGATGCCACCCGGTCGGTTGCAACTCCACGGCCAGGCCGCTCAGCTGCGCGGCGGTGCGCCCGATCAGGTCGGCGCCCGGGCCGCGCTCCGGCAGCTCCACCAGGTAGGGGATGCCGCCGTCGCCATACGTCTCGCGCACCGCCCGCGCCGCGCCCTCGACGTCGTCGCCGGGCAGGGATCCGACACCGCTGGCCAGGATCGTGGTCACTTGAGGTCCTCCAATGGTTTGTTCTTGATGTTCTTGACCGAAGCGGTCAGCTTGGGTCCGTCGATGTTGACGAAGCACGTCGCGTGGCGATCGCCCCGCTGCCAGTTGGACTTGCTCGAGGTCAGAGCTCCGGTCACCAGGTCCTTGCGTGTCACGCCGCCGAGATAGGCACGGACCTTCTGGTCGCACACCTTGCGGGTCTTCGCGCGCACGGCCGAGTCGCCGGGGAACGGGTCGGTCGCGTTGCCCAGCGAGATGGTGGTGACCGCCTCCGCCGCGTGCTTTTCAGAACAGGACACGAATTGCGGCGCACCCTCGGTGGTGCGGCTGCGCAGGCAGGTCCGGTGCTCGGCCAGCTTCTGCGGATCGGCCAACGCCCCGCGCATCGGGCCGACCGTCTGCACGGAGTTGCCGCCCGGGCCGCTCTGCGTGGTCAGGCAGATGATCCGCTCGTCCGACTGCGGATCGGCCGCCGTGGGCAGCGTCGCCGCCATGAAGAAGGTCGCCAACGGCGGGCCGCCGAGGTATGCCGCCGCGACGTCGTTGCAGGTCCAGATCCGCAACGCGCTGCGGGCTGCCAGGTCGTGCTTGTCCCACTTGCTCGGCACGATCGCGGACACCTCGAAGTCGTGCCCGGTCGCGCAGTCTGCGGTCTTCCACTCCCCACCAGGGTTGTTGTCCAAGCAGTCACCGACCGCGATGTCCCGCAGGTAGTCGGGCAGCTGGTCAGACGTGGATGAGGCACTGGCGGTCGCGGACGGCGCGGAGCTCGGCGCTCCGCTGGCCTCGGTCCGGGGCGAGACCACGACACCGCCGTCGGAGCCGCAGGCAGTGAGAGTGCACACTGCCGCGCCGACGGCGGCCAACTGCAACGGACGGCGAGCCATCGTCACGTCTATCCGTTATTTGTAACTGGACAGCGGCTTGTTCTTCATGCCCTTGAGCGGCTTGGTGAACGTGCCGTTGGTGGCCTCGACGAAGCAGGCCGTCATCGTCGTGCCGCGCTTCCACCCGGACTCACCGGTGCTGTTCACCGCGGCGATCACGTCACCGCGGGTGGTGCCGAGGTACTTCTTGGCCAGCGGCACGCACTTCTTCAGCGCCCGCTTGTCGACGGTGTTGCTGCCGGGGTATTTGCCGTCCGGCTTGCCGATGACGTAGCCGCCGATGGTCTCGGCCTTGTGCGCCTCATCGCAGGGCACGATGTGCGGAGAGTCGGTCTTGCTGGGGCGGTCGCTGGTGCAGATGCGGTAGTCGGTGTAGCCCTTGGTCTTGATGCGGTTCTTCAACCGGTAGGTGATCTGCTCATAACCGGTGTCGTCCGGCTTGGTGACCGCGGCCGCACACACGATCTGCTTCGAGGCGTTGGGGTCGGTCGCCGTCGGCACCGGCTGGGCGAGGATCCGCGCGAAGCCGGCGTCCTTGTTACCGATGTAGGCAGCCAACTCGTTGTTGCACGTCCAGTTGCGCAGGATGCCGCGCTTGACCAGGTCGTCGGCGTACTTGCCGGTCTTGACCACCGAGATGACCTCCAGCTTGTGCTGCTGGTCGCACGGCGTGGACTCCCAATTGGTCGTGTCGTTGAGGCATTGTCCGGCCTTGAAAGCGGCCGGCGCTGCGCTGCTGCTCGCGCTCGGATCCGCGGACTCGGAGGACGGCGCCGACGATTCCGATGACGACGAGGACGACTCCGACGGCGAGGACTCCGAGGACGTGGCCGCCGTCGGGGCGGAAGCCGCCGTCGTCTTGCCGGGGGTCACCGTGACCCCGGAGTCGCTGCCGCCACAGGCAGCCAGCCCGAGGCACAACGTGCTGAGGGTCGCCACGGCGAGCAGCGGTCGAGTCGTGCGGTGGTCGGTCAGAGCCATGAGAATTTTCCTTTTGTTCCCGTCGATCCGCGGTAACGATAGCCGGTGGCGCGTCACCCCTCCTCCAGCCTTGACGATTCGGGCGCGGAAACGGTTGCACGTCTCACCTAGTGGCCGCTGCGGAGCAGTGCTCCCAGACGCGCCCGAGCGGGCGGGGCCGAGCCGCTCAGGCGCGGTCGGTGGCGGTGATCGTCGCGGACCCGACGACCCGGGTGCCGTCATACAGGACGACGGACTGGCCGGGCGCGACCCCGCGTGCCCGCTGGTCGAGCCGCACCGTCACCCGGTCACCGTCGGCGACGGCCGTGGCCGGGAATTCCTCTCCGTGCGCTCGCAATTGGGCGCCCACCTGCAGCTCACCGGTCGGTGCGGAACCGCACCACCGGGCGTGCTCTCCGATGACGACGTCGATGCCGAGCAGGTCCTGCGTGCCCACCACGACGGTGTTGGTGCTGGGCTGCACGTCGACGACGTAACGCTTCGCGCCGTCCTCGCGCGGCACCTGCAGACCGAGTCCGCGGCGCTGCCCGACGGTGTAGGCGAAGGCACCCTGGTGCTGCCCCACCACCTCACCGTCGCTGTCGACGATGTCACCCGGCTGCTCGCCGAGCCGCTTGGTCAACCAGCCCTTGGTGTCGCCGTCGGCGATGAAGCAGATGTCGTGGCTGTCGGGCTTCTTCGCGACCGAGAAGCCACGCGCTGCGGCCTCCTCGCGGATCTGCGGCTTGGTCGTGTCGCCCAGCGGGAAGAACGACCGGGCCAGCTGGTCGGCATCCAGAACGCCGAGCACGTAGGACTGGTCCTTGGCCATGTCGACCGCGCGGTGCAGCTCACGGCCGTTCGGGCCGTCGACGATCTGCGCGTAGTGACCGGTCGCGACCGCGTCGAATCCGAGCGCGAGTGCCTTGTCCAGCAGGGCCGCGAACTTGATCCGCTCGTTGCAGCGCAGGCACGGGTTGGGCGTGCGCCCGGCGGTGTATTCGGCGACGAAGTCCTCGACCACGTCCTCCTTGAACCGCTGTGCCATGTCCCAGACATAGAAAGGTATGCCGACCCGGTCGGCCACCCGGCGGGCGTCGCCAGCGTCCTCGATCGTGCAGCAGCCGCGCGCGGATTCGCGCAGTGTTGCTGCGGATTGGGACAGTGCCAGGTGCACACCGACCACCTCGTGACCGGCGTCGACCATCCGGGCGGCGGCGACTGCCGAGTCGACCCCGCCGCTCATCGCAGCGACCACCCGCATCAGCGACCACCCCTGCTCGCCGACCGAGCGCGGCGGGCCCGCTCGACGGCGGCCGGCAGCGCTTCGAGGAACGCCGCCACGTCGGCGTCGGTCGAGGTGTGCCCCAGCGTGAGGCGCAGCGCGCCGCGTGCATCGTCCTCGCTGATGCCCATCGCCAGCAGGACGTGGCTGGGTTGCGGCACGCCCGCCTGACATGCCGAGCCGGTCGAACACTCGATGCCCGCGGCGTCCAGCAGGTAGAGCAGCGAGTCACCGTCGCAGCCGGGCACCCGCAGGTGTGCGTTGCCGGCCAGTCGCGCGGACACGTTGCCGACCTCGTGGGCACCGGTCACCTCGATGTCCAGCCCGAGGTCGAGCGCACCGCGAATCAGCTTGTCCCGCAACGCAGCGAGCCGGTCCTGCTCCCCCGGGAGATCCTGTGTCGCGAGCGACGCCGCGAGCGCCATACCCCTGATGCCCGGGGTGTTGAGGGTGCCGCTGCGCAACTGGCGCTCCTGGCCACCACCGTGGGTGATCGGCGTCAGTGCGGCGTCCCGGCGGGCGAGGAGCACACCGGCGCCCAGCGGTCCGCCGAACTTGTGCGCGCTCGCGGTGAGCAGGTCCGCGCCCGACGCGGTGAAGTCGACCGGGACCTGACCGACTGCCTGCACCGCGTCGGTGTGCATCGGTATGCCGTGCTCGTGCGCCACAGCCGCGACGTCGGCCACCGGCTGGATCGTGCCCACCTCATTGTTGGCCCACATCATCGACACCAGCGCGACCGACGCCGGGTCCCGCTCGATCAGCTCACGCACCTGTGCGGGGTCGCTGCGGCCGAGGCGGTCGACCTCGATCCAGTCGACGGTGGCCCCGTCGTGATCCACGAGGTGCTCCACGGCGTCCAGGACCGCGTGGTGCTCGGTGGTGCCGACCAGCACCCGAGTGCGGCGCGGGTCCTGCGCGCGGCGGTGCCAGAAGGTGCCCTTGACCGCCAGGTTGTCCGACTCGGTGCCTCCGGAGGTGAAGACGACCTCCGAGGGGCCGCACCCCAGGGCCCGCGCGACGGCCTCACGGGACTCCTCGACGACCTTGCGGGCCGCCCGGCCCACGGTGTGCAACGACGAGGCGTTCCCGCCTGCGACGAGTTGCTCGCTGATCGCTGCGACGACCTCCGGGCGGGTCGGGGTCGTCGCCGCGTGGTCGAGGTATGCCGAGGAATTCACCCGTCAAGCGTACGCGCGACCGCAGCGGGCAACGGCGTCCGGTGAACCGGTGCGGCAGCGGGGTTTGCCAGACTATGCCGTGTGTCACTTCACGCAGGTCGTTCTCTGACTCGGTCACGCACAGCCGTCGCAGCCGTCGCGTGCGCGGCGACGTTCGGACTGGCGGGCTGCGGTTCGTCCGGCGGGAGCGCCGCCTCCCCGAACGGGAGCGGCGCATCGACCGGGTCGACCGGGCCGAGCAAGTGCTCGAGTACGTCGGCGGCGAACTTCACCGGCACGCCCCTGCCGTTCGGCACCGCTGCGCCGACCGGGTCCTCGTCCGCGCTGGAGATCAGCGCCGGCCGGCCACGGGTGAGCAGCGTGCCCTCGGGCCGCGACGGATATCGGCTGGTGCAGGTGCCGGTCAAGGCCGCCGTCCGCACCAACGGCACCTTCGCGATCGACCACGGCCAGTTCGAGCTCGTGGACCGCGCGGGGCACAGCTGCAAGCAGCCGTCCATCAACCCACTCGCCGGCGGCTTCGTCGCGCTCACCGTCGACGAGGCGAAGTCCGGCTCCGGATATGTCGCCTTCCTCGTCCCGAAGTCGGTGGCGTCGAACCTGCTCATGGTGCGCTACCTGCCCGCGACGGGGGCCGACTCCGCCAGCCTCGCGTGGCGCGCGGACGCCAAGACTCCCGCGCCGAGTCGGTCGACGGACTCCTGCGACGGTGAGAAGTCCGCGCTGAAGACGTCCGGGGCCGACAAGGGATCGTTCGGCAAGACCATCCGGCACGGTGACGACGTCGTCTCGATGTCGGTGCGCGCCGGCACGCCGCACCGCCGCGCCTTCGACCCCGGTCCGACCCAGCCCAACAACGTCGACGCGATCGACGTGAAGCTGCGGGTGAGCGCCGACGGCGCCGATGCGTATGTCGACCGGCGCTCCTTCGCCCTGGTCGACGGGTCGGGCCGGCTGTGTCGCAGCTCCGACACCAGCGCCGGCCAGACGCTGACCAGCGCGCTGGTGAAGAAGGGGCACTCGAAGGACTACACGATCGTGTTCTGGGTGCCGAAGGACAGCGCCATACACGGTCTGAAACTGCTGCAGCTGACCAAACCCGGTGGCTCGAAGGCCGAGTCGGTGTGGTCGGACCCGAAACTCACGCTGAAGCCGCTGACGTAGGTCTGTCGGCCGGTCCCCCGCACATCGAGGGGACCGGAAACACACCGAGCGGACCGGATAATCGGGTTGATTATCCGGTCCGCTCGGTAATTGCGTGTCCGCTCGGTCAGGAGCGGGCACGGGGGTGACGCCTCAGCTCTTGGCGGCCTTCACCGCCTCGTCGGCCTGCGGCAGCACGGTGAACAGGTCACCGACCACGCCGAAGTCGACCAACTCGAAGATCGGGGCTTCCTCGTCCTTGTTGACCGCGACGATCGTCTTGGACGTCTGCATCCCGGCGCGGTGCTGGATCGCACCGGAGATGCCGGCGGCGACATACAGCTGCGGGCTGACCTGCTTGCCGGTCTGACCCACCTGGTTGGAGTGGGGGTACCAGCCGGCGTCGACCGCGGCGCGCGACGCACCGACGGCGGCACCCAGCGTGTCGGCGAAGGCCTCGACCGGACCGAAGTCGCCGCCGGTGCCACGACCGCCGGACACCACGATCTGGGCGTCGGTCAGCTCGGGACGGCCGGACTTCTCCTTGGCCTCGGTGCCGGTGATCTTCGCTGCCTTGGCCACGTCGGAGACGGTGACCTCGACCGGGACCACGGTGGCGCCGGCCTGCTCGGCCTTCGGCGCGGTCGCGTTGGCCTTGACGGTCACGATCGCCGGGGACTTGGTGACCAGGGACGTCACCGTGTAGTTGGAGGCGAACGCCGACTGCGTGGTCTGCACGCCACCGTCACCGGCCTCGACATTGGTGGCGTCGGTGATGACACCGCCGCCGGTCTTGATCGCGAGGCGCGCACCGGCCTCCTTGTTGACACCGCTGGTCGGCAGCAGGACCGCGGCCGGGCTCGCCTGCTCGGCAACCGCGGCCAGCGCCTCGGCCAACGGCGCCGCGATGGCACCGGTGACGTCGGGGTTGTCCACCACGTAGACCTTGCCGGCGCCGAACTGCGCCAGCCGCGGGCGGGCGGCCTCGACGTTGCCGCCGATGAAGACCGCTGCCGGCTCACCCAGCGCACGCGCGAGCGTCAGCAGCTCGGCGGTGTTCTTCTTGACCTGTCCGTCGGTGTGATCGACCAGAACCAGGACTTCAGCCATGATGAATCTCCTTGCAATTTCTGTAAGTCAGTCGGGATCGCAGGTACGACGATGCCGGTCGGGCGAGCCTGCGAGCCCACCCGGAGGAGGAGTGCCTGCCAAGGGCGACTAGATCAGTTTTGCCTTGGCGAGGAACTCGGCCAGCTTGGTGCCGCCGTCGCCCTCATCGGTGACGATCTCGCCCTGCTCACGCGGCGGACGGGCCTGGAAGGACAGGACCTTGGTCGCGGCGTTGTCCAGCCCGACCTGCCCGGTGTCGACGCCCAGGTCGGCCAGCGACCAGGTCTCGACCGGCTTCTTCTTGGCCGCCATGATGCCCTTGAAGGAGGGGTAGCGCGGCTCGCTGATCTGGTCGGTCACCGAGACGACCGCCGGCAGCGGCGACTCGAAGGAGTCGGACGCGACATCGGAGTCGCGGCGGCCCTTCACCACTCCGTCGGCGACCTCGAGGGTCGACAGCTGCGTCACCTGCGGCAGGCCCAGGCGCTCGGCCAGCATCGCCGGGACCACGCTCATCGTGCCGTCGGTGGACGCCAGGCCCATCAGCACCAGCTCCGGCTTGCCGTCGGTGGCCTTCTTGATCGCCTCGGCCAGCACCAGCGAGGTCGCCGGCGCATCCGAGCCGTGGATCGCGTCGTCCAGCACGTGCACGCCCTTGTGCGCACCCATCTGCAACGCCTTCTTGATCGCGTCCGAGGCGGCCTCCGGGCCGACGGTCACGACCGTCACCTCGCCCTCCCCGGCTTCGACGATCTTCAGAGCTTCCTCAACGGCATACTCGTCGAGCTCGGACAACAGACCATCCACGTTCGAACGATCCGTCGTGTTGTCTTCATTGAACGTGCGGTCGGCTTGCGCATCCGGCACGTACTTGACACAGACCACGATGTTCATGCGTCTTTTGTCCTCTTCTTCTCACGGGTGCGAGTGTCTGACGTCAGTCAGCGGTCACGATTGGAGCCTGAGCGGCGCCTTCGCTGCGGCGATGGTATGCCGGGTCCGGCGGACCGTCGCCGACAGCATGCTACCCGCGAGTAACAACGCTCGAGAAACGCCCCCGGCTCGGTGCCGGCTCAGCGCTGGCGGATCCAGATGATGATCATGCCGACGACCGTCAGCGCGACGATGATCCACGGGGCGAGCTTGTTGAGCACGAATTGCAGGGTGCTCAGCCGCTGACCGGGAGCCACGACGAAGACGTCGGAGCGCGTCCCGGCCGCCAGGTCGAAGACGGCCGCGCCGACGACGATCACCGCGCCGACGACGAAGATCAGCCACGGCGGCACGCCGGCGGTGCTGTCGACCTCCTTGGCGATGCCGGTCCATCCCAGCAGCGCCACGAACATGCCGACCAGTCCGACGACCGCGACCGTGATCGCCACCAGCCGACTGCGGTCGGCCGCCGCGCTACCCGGGCTGACCGGGATCTGATCGGTGCTCATCTCCGCCTTTCGGTCTGAACGCCACCGAGGCCGGTGGTGACGCAGAGACTAGCGCCACCACCGGCCTCGGTGTAGGTGATCGGGACGAACTCTTGTTGCGGTCCTACTGCTGCTGGCCGTCCTCGGCGTCGCCCTGAGCAGCCTGCGCCATCGTCTGCGCGACCGCCGGCGGCTGGTCGGAGTTCGCGGCGTGCGGACCGTCGCTGGTGACGGCCTGGTGCCACAGCTGGACGGCGGTCAACACCATCTGCGTGGTCGACTGGACCAGCGCGGCCACGTCGTCGCCGGCTGCGACCAGATGCTCACCGGTGACGATGAGGTTGCCGTTGGCCAGGCCGGTCTTGACGATGTTGAGGCTCAGCGACACGTCGTTGGCAGCGAGCAACTGCTTGGTGATGTCCTGCGGCAGGTCGTCGGTGATCTGCCACTGGCCGAAGACGCGCATCATCGCGGGCTCGCCGTCGACGCAGCGCACGAAGAGCTGCTGGCCCTCGACCTTGTAGCTGACGTCGCCGTCGGCGTCGACCTCGGGACGGAAGCCCTCCCCCTGCAACGCGTCCAGCACGCGCTTCTGCAACTGGCCGTCTGCGGCCGGTGCACCGGACCCACCGGCAGACTCGGGCGCGGGCGGGGAGAAGTTGGGCAAGGAAGTCGGATCTGTCATGTGGGCCACGCTACTTCACCGTGGCACCGGGCGGCACTTCCCGGGTTCACCGGGCCGGTGAGCGGCACTTCCCGGGCCGACAGCCCGGAGATGACTACCCTCCGGTGGGTGCCCGAACCCACGAACGAGACCGCCATCGCCCGCACCTCACCCGACGCTCCCCCGGCGTTCGGCGCGACTGCGGACGCCGAGGGCGTCGAATTCAGTGTGTATGCCGGGAGCGCGACCGCTGTCGAGGTCTGCCTCTTCGACGGGGCCGGCACCGACGAGACCAGCACCGAACGCCGGGTCGCGTTGCACGAGCACGCGCACGGGGTCTGGGCCGGGCACGTTCCCGGCATCGGCGTCGGCCAGCTCTACGGCTACCGCGCACACGGCCCGTGGGATCCGACGCACGGGCACCGCTACAACGCCGCGAAGCTGTTGCTCGACCCGTACGCGCGCGGTGTCGTGGGCGAAATCGACTGGTGCCCGGAGGTTTTCGGGCACACGGTCGACGACAGTCTGAGCGGCGACGGTGGCGTGCAGGACGGCAGGGACAGCGCGCCATACACCGCCCGCAGCGTGGTCATCGGCAACGGTTTCGACTGGGGAGACGACCGGCCGCCGCACACCCCGTGGGATCGCACGCTGATCTACGAGACGCACGTGCGCGGATTGACCGAGCAGCTGCCCGAAGTGCCGGAGCACCTGCGCGGGACGTATGCCGGTGTCGCGCACCCCGCGACGATCGCGCACCTCACCCGACTCGGGGTGACCGCCGTCGAGCTGCTGCCGGTGCACGCCTTCACCTCCGAGCCGCAGCTGGTGCAGCGGGGCCTGACGAACTACTGGGGCTACAACACGCTCGGCTTCTTCGCGCCGCACCCCGCGTATGCGTCGGCGCAGTCCCCGCAGGAGGCCATCCACGAGTTCAAGGGCATGGTGAAGCTGCTGCACGCGGCCGGCATCGAGGTGATCCTCGACGTCGTCTACAACCACACCTGCGAGCAGGGCAGCGGCAGTGGTGCGACGTTGTCGTGGCGTGGCCTGTCGTCACAGTCCTACTACCGGCTCGACGAGCGCGGCAACGACGTGGACGTCACGGGCTGCGGCAACACCCTCGACATGCGACACCCGGAAACCGTTCGTATGGTGCTGGATTCGCTCCGCTACTGGGCGGCCGAGATGCGTGTCGACGGCTTCCGCTTCGACCTCGCGCCGGCACTCGCGCGCGGGCTGGACGACGCCTTCCACCCCGATCATCCCTTCCTGATGGCGCTGCGCACCGACCCGGTGCTGTCGCGGGTGAAGCTGATCGCCGAGCCGTGGGACGTCGGCTCGCACGGGTGGCGCACCGGACAGTTTCCGAGTCCGTTCGCGGACTGGAACGACCGCTTCCGTGACACGGTGCGTAGCTTCTGGCTGACCGATCTGGCCGCCGACTCCGCCGGTCACGGAGGCCACGGCGTCAGCGATCTCGGGACGCGCATCGCCGGGTCGCGTGACCTCTTCGGGTCACGCTCGCCGCTGGCGTCGATCAACATCGTCACGACGCACGACGGCTTCACAGCCGCCGACCTGACGGCATACGACGAGAAACACAACGAGGCGAACGGCGAGGACAACCGCGACGGCAGCAGCGACAACCGGTCGTGGAACTTCGGCGTCGAAGGGCACGAGTCGGCCGGTGACGACATCGAGGCGCTCCGCCGCCGCGCGATCCGCAACCTGCTGGCGACGATGCTCGTGTCGGCCGGGGTGCCGATGCTGCTGGGCGGTGACGAGTTCGGCCGCACCCAGCACGGCAACAACAACGCCTACTGCCAGGACAACGAGATCAGTTGGTACGACTGGGAGTTGACCGACCGGCAGCGAGACCTGATCGACACCACGGCGTTCCTGTCCGAGTTCCGCACTGCGCACCCCGTGCTGCGACAGCGCACGTTCTTCCCCGGCGACCCCATCGACGGGGACGCGCTCGCCGCGCTGCACTGGCACGGCGCAGACGGGTCGATCCTCACCGCGGACCAGTGGAACGACCCCGGCACCCGGATCCTCCAGGTGGTCTTCGACGGGTCGGACGTCGACGACGACCGAATCCTGTTGGTACTCAACGGAAGTGCGCGAGACACCGCCGTCCGGGTGCCCGAGCAACGCGGGGTCGACGCGTGGCAGTTGGCCTGGGACAGCGCGTGCGAGCGGCCGGACGAGCTGCCCAGCATGACGGTGCCGGTCGGTGACGAGCTGCCGGTCCGGGCCGGGTCTTTCGCCATACTCCTGGGCGCGTAGCACCGTCATGCTGGTCGAGTAGCGATGGAGGAGCGCAGCGGGGGAATCGCGTATCGAGACCACCGAATGTGGTCTCGATACACCTCCCCCGCTGCGCTCCTCCGGCACTCGACCAGCATTGCTACTCCACTTCGTGGGTGGCGATGACGTCGCGATACCAGCCGAAGCTGGCCTTGGGAGTGCGCTGCTGCGTCTCGTAATCGACGTGCACCAGGCCGAAGCGGGGCTGATAGCCACGCGCCCACTCGAAGTTGTCCATCAGCGACCACAGGTAATAACCGCGTATATCGACGCCCTGGTCCATCGCCGACCGGACCGCCGCGAGATGGTCGCCCACATACCGGATCCGGTCCTGGTCGTCGACGGTGCCGTCCGGGCCGACCACATCGGGGCAGGCGATGCCGTTCTCGGTGACGTAGATCGGGGGCAACGCGTCGCCGTACTCGTCACGCAGCCAGGTGAACAGTGCGGTGAACGCGTCGGCGTCGACCGGCCAGCCCATCTCGGTGAGGTACTCCCCCTCATGGATGACCTGCTCGGTGCCGAGGTCGGAAGCCACCCGCTTCGCCGGGTCGGGCTCGTCGTGCGCGACCGCCTTGGGACGGGTCGGGAAGTAGAAGTTGACCCCAAGGAAGTCCAGCGGCTGGTGGGCGGTCGCCAGGTCGCAGTCCTGGATCCAGGAGAAGTCGGTGATGCCTGCCCAGACCTCGCGTGCGAGGGCCGGGTATGTCCCCTTCAGCACCGGCTCGGTGAAGATCAGGTTGTCGATCAACATGCTGCGGCGCGCTGCGTCCGCGTCGGCCTGTGAGTCCGAGACCTGTTGCACCGAAGCAAGATTCAGCGTGATGCCGACCTCAGCGTCCGGCACAGCAGCGCGGACCCGCTGAGCGGCCAGGCCGTGAGCGAGCATCAGATGGTGGGCGGCCTTGAGCGCGCCCTCACCCTCCTGCACTCCCGGCGCGTGGACGCCCTCGGAGTAACCGAGGATCGAGGAGCAGAAGGGCTCGTTGAGGGTGATCCACCGCTTCACCCGGTCTCCCAGGTGCTCGGCCGCCACCGCGGCATACTCCGCGAACTGCTCGGCGGTCGAGCGCTCCCGCCAGCCGCCGCGGTCCTCCAGCGCCTGCGGCAGGTCCCAGTGATAGAGCGTGGCCGCAGGCTCGATGCCGGCCGCGAGCAGCTCGTCGACGAGCTTGTCGTAGAACGCCAGGCCTGCGGCGTTGACCGGTCCGTCGTCGGGCTTGATCCGGGGCCACGCGAGCGAGAAGCGATAGCTGTCGAGGCCGAGCTGCCGCATGAGCTCGATGTCCTCGCCGAACCGGTGGTAGTGATCGCAGGCGATGTCGCCGTTCTCGTCCGCCACCACCTTGCCGGGCGTGTGGCTGAACGTGTCCCAGATCGAAGGCCGTCGGCCGTCCTCAGCCACTGCGCCTTCGATCTGGTATGACGCCGTCGCTGCGCCGAAGACGAAGTCGGGCGGGAACTGAGCTGTCACGGTGGTGCTCCTCTCCAGGGGCTCCTGGGGCGTGGGCGGGAAAGATCGGATGCGGGCATCCGATCATACTTACGCGATTAAGTGAAGGTGTTGCCGCAAACTGCCGTGCGCGGCGACGACTCAGGCCGGCCGACCCGAGCTCTCCCGCACCTGCAACTGCGAGCCCGGCACGGCGACATGCCCGGGGTGGGCGCCCGCGACCAGGTCGAGCAGCGCTGCGGCGGCCTTCCGGCCGTAGGCCACGTTGTCGCGACTCAGCGCAGTGAGCTCAGGATCGACCGCGCGCGTCAGCGGCGAATCGTCCCAGCTCACAACGGAAATCTCGCCTGGGACGGCAACTCCCGCCGCCCGCAGCGCCCGCAGCGCGGCGACGGACATGTGGTCGTTGGCGAAGACCATCGCGGTCGGCCGATCCAGCCGGTCGAGCAGCTGACAGACCGCCCGTCGGGCACTCTCGGGGCCGTAACTGCCTTCCAGCGAGGTCACCGACATACCGTGCACGCCGGCCGCCGCCTGCAGACCGCCCCGACGGGCCCGCTCGTGGACGAAAGCCTGCGGCCCGGTCACGTGCGCGATCCGCGTGTGGCCGAGACCCGCAAGGTGATCGACGATCAACGCCGCATCGGCAGCCTGGTCGGTCCAGATGCACGGCAACGTGCTGTTGTCGCGCGGGCCACCGCAGAGCACGGCGGGCAACCCGATCTCCTCGACTGCAGCGACGCGTTCGTCCCGATGGCGCTCGTCGACCAGGATGACGCCGTCGATCCGACCCTCCCCCCACCAGCGTCGGTAGGTCTCGATCTCGACCGCGGGCTTGTCACCGATGACACGCAGGAGCAGGCTCCAGCCCCGCTCCTCGAGCACACTCTCGACCCCTGCCAGGAACTCGAAGAAGAAGGAATCGACGGCGAAGGTGTCCGTCGGCCGGGAGAGAGCCAGCCCGATCACCTTGATGGCGGAGCCGCCCAGGGCCTTCGCGCTGGCGCTGGGGTGCCAGCCGAGCTCGACCGCGAGGTCGAGGACGCGGGCTCTGGTGTCCTCCGCGACGCCCGGTTGTCCGTTGAGCGCGTAGGAGACCGCGGCGCGCGAGATGCCCAACCGATGGGCGATGTCGGCCATCGTCGCCTTGTGCGCCATCAGCCCTCCATCGGCCCGTCCGATACTCGACCTGGCCAACGTACTCGGGATCAGCGCGCCACCGGCCACGAACGGCGGGCAGCCGCCGCCCCGATCGTGCGGGCCGCGGGCACGCGCTTGCGGCGCCGGCCGGCGGACGCAACGACATACCGCCATCGGGTGCCCTGCGGCCATCGTCTCGCCGGGTAGTGGCCGCCACCGTGCGCGACGTCGTCCAGGAGGTGCTCCAGCAGAGCGTCGTGCAACTGGATCACGAAGAGCCGAACCTGCGCTGACGGCCGCCGGATCCGCGCCTCGTGGACGACGGCGTCGGCCTCGAGACGAAACTCGTGCCAGCCGTCGAGTTCGTCGAATTGGAAGCGCACGCGGTCCGGCTCGGACTCGATCACGTGGTAGCGAATCGGCCCGTGCCCGCCTGTCGAGCCGACGTTCAGCCCGTCGTCGAGCACCAGCTGCGGCCACACGTCGCCGGGCCAGATCCGCGCCGACGGATCGAGCAACGCCAGCAGGAGCCGGTCCGCCAGCTCGGCATCCACCCGCCGGCGGTGCACGCTGACCAGCCAGTCGCCGTCCCGGCGTGACCACGGGGTGATGTCCCTGGACGGAGTTTTTAGAATATGCCTTCTAGAATTCATACTCGTAAATTACGCTAGGCTGCCTGCCATGGCAAGACCCGCAAAATTCACCGACGATGATCTACTCGACGCCGCATGCAGCAGCGTCCACACGCACGGTCGTGATGCGACGATCGGCCAGATCGCAGCGTCCGCGGGGGCGCCGGTCGGCTCGATCTACCACCGCTTCGGATCGCGTGAAGAGTTGCTGATCCGCCTGTGGATCCGCGAGATCCGGACCTTCCAGCGCGGACTGTTCAAGCCGGACGGGTCGCCCGATGCCGCGCACGCACTCGAATCCGCGGCAGTCCACGTGGTCCGCTACTGCCGCGAGCACCCCGCGCAGGCATTCGCACTGACGCTCTACCGACAGAAGGTCGCGGCGGCGCAGGCTCCTGCAGAGGTGGCCGACGAGGTGCGGCACCTCAACGACGATGTCCTCGAGACGATGACCCACCTGACGAGGAGCTATTACGGCCGGGCCACGCAACATCGGCTGGACGTCGTCCGCACGGCCTGCCAGCAGAGCCCTTACGGGCTGGTCCGGCCGTATGTCGGTCGGCGTGACCAGACCGCCGCGGTGCCCGCCTGGCTGGATGACGCTGTGCGGGTGTCCACCCGGGCGATCCTCGGAGTCGGCGGGCCGGCCAAGGGCTGATGCACGCCGGTGCCCCGGTCACGCGCCTCCCCTGGGGAGAGTTGTGCACGCCCGGACCCGGCATACCCGCACACACCCCGACACTGGGGAGACTCGTGCACGCCCCCGAGGTGACGTCGTGAAATCGTTCAGGCTCGGCCAGGACGATTCAGGTTGTGTCGCAACCACCAGAGCCCGAGGATCGGCAGGATCAGCGGGACGTAGCCGTAGCCCTGACCGAATTTTGACCAGACCGTCGTGTCACCGGCGCTGCCCTGGGCGACGAACGCAGCCTTGTCGGCATACGACCAGATGCCGACCGCGATGACGCCGAAGAGCTCGAAACTGATGGTTGCCAGGGCGACTCGCGCGCTGGCCCGGTCGCCGCGAGCGAGCGCGACGGTCGCGACCAGATAGACCACTGCCGCCACTGCCGACAGCCAGTACGGAAGGTGCTGGTCGGGCCAGGTCTGCGCGATCTGCATGATCGACCGCCCGGTCGCGGCCAGGCCGAGCAGGCCGTAGACGGCCACCAGCATGCGACCCGGGCCGCTGTTGATCCGTGCCGCTGTTGTGTTCTTGGACGTCATGTCATTCCTGGCCGAGCATCATCGGAAGAAACCTCGCATGCTGTCATTGTCCGTTCCAGAGCTGTAGGAGGCGGGCGACCATCACCAGCAGACCGAGCGTCGCTACCAGCAGAACGCCTGTCCCCCAACGGGATTCACGCTCCGCGACACCCCAGAACCCGGCGACCGGCAGGACACACACCAGACCGGCGAGATAGGCGATGAACAGCCCCTTGGACATGTGCGAGTCGGCATCCTCCAGACGCACGAAGCCGACGACCAGCTGCGCGATGACGGCAATCTCCGCTGCGCAGGCGAGGTAGAACATCGGGTTGTCGACCGGACGGCCGCGCAGGGTCAATATCGCTGCATAGATGGCCAACACCGCAAGCAATGCGATAAGCACGGTGGTGAGGGGCAGCAGCACCCGAACATCGTACGGACACGGCCGACTCAGCTTCCACGCAGCCGCGACACGCACCATGACCGGGCAAGCCACTACCCCTCGGCCCGACGGTCCGGCCGGGTCGGACGATGACGAAGAGGAGCAAACGCATGGTGCGATGGCAGCAAGTGACGACGGCCGCCGCGGCAGGATCGATCGTCGGCCTGGCAGTGCGCGACGTGGTGCAGCGCCAGCACTCGGTGCTGCGCAACTACCCGGTGCTCGGTCACATGCGGTATCTGCTGGAGGACATCCGGCCCGAGATCCAGCAGTACTTCATCGAGCGCAACTGGGACGGCCGGCCGTTCGACCGTGACACCCGCTCGGTCATCTACCAGCGCGCCAAGGGCACTCACGGCGAGCAGCCGTTCGGGACCGAGCGGGACGTCGAGCGAGCAGGTTACGAAGCCCTGGTCCACTCGACCGCACCCTTGGAAGCACCCGACACTCCGCCGCGGGTCCGCATCGGCGGACCCGACTGCTCACAGCCCTACGACATGTCACTGCTCAACGTCTCCGCGATGAGCTTCGGCGCCCTGTCCGCCAACGCGATCCGTGCACTCAACAAGGGTGCGAAGCTCGGCGGCTTCGCGCACGACACCGGCGAGGGCGGGCTGACGCCATACCACCAGGAGCATGGCGGCGATCTGGTCTGGGAGATCGGCTCGGGCTACTTCGGCACCCGCACCAAGGACGGCGACTTCGACCCGGAACTCTTCCAGGACAAAGCATCCGAGGACCAGGTCAAGTGTGTGTCGCTCAAGCTCAGCCAGGGCGCCAAGCCCGGTATCGGCGGCGTACTGCCGGCCGCCAAGGTCACCGCCGAGATCGCGAAGTTCCGCGGCGTCCCGGAGGGCGAGAAGTGCGTCAGCCCAGCACGACACAGGGTCTTCTCCACGCCGGTCGAACTCATCGAATTCATCGCGAAGATGCGGGAGCTCAGCGGCGGCAAACCGGCCGGCTTCAAACTCTGCGTCGGATCCCGGCGCGACGTGCTGGCGATCTGCAAGGCGATCCGCGAGGTCGGCACCGCACCTGACTTCATCATCGTCGACGGCTCGGAGGGCGGCACTGGCGCGGCACCGCTGGAATACGAGGACCACGTGGGTATGTCGCTCACCCACGGCCTGATGACGGTGCACAACGCGCTGGTCGGGACCGGCCTGCGGGACAGCATCAAGCTGGGCGCCAGCGGCAAGGTCGCGGGCGGCGCCGACATCGTCAAGCGCCTGATCCAAGGGGCCGACTACACCAACTCCGCGCGCGCCATGATGATGGCGATCGGCTGCATCCAGGCACAGGAATGCCACACCGGCAAGTGCCCTGTCGGTGTGGCCACGCAGAACAAGCGGCGTGCCCGGGCGCTCGACGTGCCCAGCAAGAGCGAGCGAGTGCATCGCTATCACAAGGCAACGGTCGAGCAGGCAGCACAGATCATGGCCACGCTGGGTGCCCGGGCGCCGCACGAGCTCAGCCCGCACATGCTCCGGCACAACATCTCGCCCAATGAAAGTCGTAGCTACGCCGAGCTGTTCACCTGGTTGCAACCTGGTGAGCTGCTGCAGGGCGCACCGCACGAGTGGGTGGCGGACTGGCAGGCCGCGAGCGCCGACAGCTTCAGCCCGCAACTGTCGGTCTACCGGGCCGGAGAGGGGAGGACCGCATGAGCACCGTCGCCGAACTCATCGTCGCGGCACTGGCCGACCACGGCGTCACCCAGGTGTGGGGCGTGGTGGGCGATGCACTCAACCCGGTGACCGACGCCATCCGGCGACAGGACGGCATCGAGTGGATCGGGGTGCGTCACGAGGAAGCCGCCGCGTTCGCGGCCGGCGCGCAGGCACAGCTCACCGGTCGCATCGGGGTCTGTATGGGCACCGTCGGCCCCGGCTCGATCCACCTGCTCAACGGTCTGTATGACGCGAAGAAATCTCACGCCCCGGTGTTGGCGATCTGCGGACAGGTGCCGACGCCCGACATCGGCACCGACTTCTTCCAGGAGGTCAACAACGACGTCCTCTTCGCCGACGTCAGCGACTTCGCGCAAACTGTCACCAGCTCCGGGCAGCTGCCGCAACTGCTCGAGCAGGCGGTCAACACGGCATACGCCGAGCAGGGGGTGGCGGTGCTGACGCTGCCCGGGGACGTCGGCTCGCTGGAGGTCGAGGACAGCAGGGACCCGCAGTTCGCTCCCCGGTCCGCGGAGGTCGCCGCTCCGGCGGACGAGGTCCGCGCTGCTGCCGAGGTGCTCAACGATGCCGACAAGGTCACCCTGCTCGTCGGTTGTGGAGCCGCACAGGACCGCGACGAGGTGTTGTCACTCGCCGAGACGTTGAAAGCCCCCATGGTGTTGACCCTCAAGGCGAAGGCCGGCCTCGATGCGGACAACCCCTACCAGATCGGCCAGTCCGGTCTGATCGGCAATCCGTCCACCAAGAAGGCCTTCGACGACTGCGACACCCTCTTCCTGATCGGCACCGACTTTCCCTACCGGGACTGGTATCCGGAGGGCAAGACGGTCATCGCGCTCAACTCCCGCGCCGGCCACATCGGTCGTCGTACCCCGGTCGACCACGGTCTGGTCGGGCATGCAGGGCCGACTCTGCGCGCGCTGGAGCCGTTACTGACGGCCAAGCGCAGTGACAAGCACCTGAAGACTGCAACCAGCGCGTATGCCGGATGGCTCGAGGACCAGGCTCGGCTGACCGATCCACGTCACGACCGGAAGTTCCTCGGCAAGCTGCGCAGCAAGGCAGACAACCCGGATGAACGCATCCGGCCGGAGCTCGTCGCGGCCGCCCTGAACCGGCATGCGTCCGACGACGCGGTCTTCACCAGCGACACGGGTATGTCGTCGGTCTGGATCAGCCGCTTCGTGCAGATGCGGGGTGACCGCAAGCTGATCGGCTCCTACAACCTGGGTTCGATGGCGAATGCGATGCCGCAGGCACTCGGCATACAGGCGGTGGACCGGAGCCGTCAGGTGATCGCCAACTGCGGCGACGGCGGGCTGATGATGCTGCTCGGCGATCTGCGGACCGCCGTGAGCTATCGGCTACCGGTGACGTTCGTCGTCTACGACAACGGACGGCTCGGCATGGTCAAGCTCGAGCAGGAGGAGGGCGGTCTGCCGGAGTTCGGCACGCAGCTGGACAACCCGGACCTGGCCGGGGTCGCAGCATCGCTCGGACTGGAATCACGCCGGGTCGCCGACGCGAACGACGTGGATGCCGCCGTCCAGGAGGCCCTGGCGCACGACGGACCGTTCCTGCTGGATTTCCTGACCAATCCCGACGAGATCGCACTGCCGCCGAAGCCGACGACCGCACAGGCGTGGGGATTCGCGATCGCCAAGTCGAAGGAATTCCTCGAGAGCAGGTAGCACCCCTACCTGGCCGAGGAGTACTTGTCGACCGAGGGGAGTACGAAAACCACCCGTTTTCGTACTCCCCTCGGTCGTTTCGTGCGCCTCTCGGTCAGGAGGCGTTGACGACCAGGCCGAGCTCGGCGACATTCGCCAGACCGGGGTGCCGCGGGAGCACGCGGACGGTGTAGCCGAACGCGCCGGTCCGGCCGAGGGTCACGGCGCCCTCGAAACGCGCGCGGCCGTCACCGAGATCCTCGACCGGGTAGAGCTCGGTGGTGTCGATGTCGTGCAGCTCGTCGCTGTCGCTCGCGCGACCGTGCACGACCTGCACCAGCACCTGGTCGGGCCGCAGGCCGGCCAGTGCGACATACGCCCGCACCGACAAACGCTCGCCGAGCAGCGGCACGTCGGTGACGCCGTCGGCCTCGACATGCTCGATCCGCAACTGCGAGAAGGCTTCCCGCGCCTGCTCGCTGTATGCCGCAAGGTCCTTCGCGACTGCGAAGTCGTCACCGGCGGCGGCCCGTCCGGCGACGGCAGCCGGCGTGTAGAGCTTGGTCGTGTAGTCACGGACCATCCGTGTTGCCAGCACCTTCGGGCCGAGCACCGCCATGGTGTGCTCGACCATCTCGAGCCAGCGCTGCGGGATGCCCTGCGTGTCCAGGTCGTAGAACCGCGCGGCCACCTGTGTCTCGATGAGGTCGTAGAGCGCGGCGGCCTCGAGGTCGTCCCGCCGCTCGGGGTCCATCGTCGAGCTCTCGGTGTCGTGCGCCGGGTCCGCGGACGGGATCGCCCAGCCGTTGCTGCCGTCGAACCACTCGTCCCACCAGCCGTCGAGGATCGACAGGTTCAGGGCGCCGTTGAGCGCGGCCTTCATCCCGGAGGTCCCGGACGCCTCGTAGGGCCGCAGCGGGTTGTTGAGCCACACGTCGACACCGGGCATCAGGGTCTGTGCCATCTGCATGTCGTAGTTGGGCAGGAAGACGATCCGCTGCCGCAGCTTCGGGTCGTCGGTGAACTGCACCATCTCCTGGATGAGCCGCTTGCCCGTCTCGTCCGCGGGGTGCGACTTGCCGGCGATGACCAGCTGCACCGGACGCTCCGGGTCCAGCAGCAGCTTCGTGAGCCGCTCGGGGTCGCGCAGCATCAGCGTGAGTCGCTTGTATGTCGGCACCCGTCGCGCGAACCCGATGGTCAGCACGTCCGGGTCGAGCAGATTGTCCAGCCAGCCGAGCTCGGCGTCGCTGGCGCCACGGACGTGTGCCGAGTCGCGCACCCGCTCGCGCACGTCCAGGACCAGCTGCCGGCGCAACTCGCGCTTGACCGCCCACAGCTCGGCGCGCGGGACGCGGCCCACCCGGTCCCAGCCGATGGCGGTCCGCACGTCGGACTCCCCGAGGTATTTGCGCCCCAGCTCGATCACCCGCGGGTCCATCCAGGTCGGAGCGTGAACACCGTTGGTGATGCTGGTGATCGGCACCTCATCGTCATCGAAACCGGGCCATAGCTGATCGAACATCGAGCGGCTGACCGCGCCGTGCAACTCGGACACGCCGTTGCTGCGCTGCGCCATCCGCAGGCCCATCACCGCCATGTTGAAGATGCCGTCCTGGCCGCCCTCGTAGTCCTCGGCACCCAGGTGCAGGATCTGCTCGGCGGGCACACCCTGCAGCGCGGCGCTGCCGCTGAAGTGCGCCTGCACCCGCTCGGCGTCGAACCGGTCGATGCCGGCCGGCACCGGGGTGTGTGTGGTGAAGACGTTGCTGGCGCGCACGGCGCGACGGGCCTGCTCGAAGTCCAGTCCGGTCTCGGTCACCAGCTCGCGCATCCGCTCCACGGACAGGAACCCGGCGTGGCCCTCGTTGCAGTGGTAGACCTCCGGCGCCGGGGCGTCAGTCAGCCGACTCCAGGCACGCAGCGCACGCACGCCACCGACGCCCAGCAGCAGCTCCTGCTGCAGGCGCTGGTCACCGCCGCCGCCATACAGTCGCGAGGTCAGCTCGCGGGCCGACGCATCGTTGGCTTCGACGTCGGAGTCGAGCAGCAGCAGCGGCACCCGGCCGACCTGCGCGCGCCATACTCGCGCATGCAGCGTGCGGTCCTCCGGCAACGCCAGGGTGATGTCGACCGGCGTGCCGTCGGCCTCGCGCAGCAGCGTCAGCGGGAGTCCGTCCGGGTCGAGCAGCGGGTAGGTCTCCAGCTGCCAGCCGTCACCGGACAGCTGCTGGGTGAAGTAGCCCTCCTTGTAGAAGAGCCCGACACCGACGATCGGCACGCCGAGGTCACTGGCCGACTTCAGGTGATCGCCGGCCAGGATGCCCAAGCCGCCGGAATACTGCGGCAGCACGTGCGTGATGCCGAACTCGGCACTGAAGTAGGCGATCGAGGCGGGACGCTCTTTCGCGAAGCCGTCATACCAGGACGGCGTCGTCAGGTATGCCGACAAACCCTCGGCGGCAGCGCGGACCCGGGCGACGAACTCCTCGTCGGCGGCGAGCGCGGCCAGCCGCTGCGGGGTCAGCCCGGCCAGCAGCGCGACCGGGTCACCGTGCACGCGGTCCCAGACGACCGGGTCCATGTCCCGGAACAGGTCGCGGGTGCGGGCGTGCCAGGACCAACGCAGGTTGGTCGCGAGATCCGACAGCGGGGCCAACTGCTCGGGCAGTGCGGTGCGGACATTGAAACGACGAATGGCTCTCACGGCACCGATGGTAAGGGCGCCGGGCGCCCTCGCGAAGTTCGTTCCACCGACCTCTCCGGGCCGACAGATCGCACCGGCGAGAGTGCTGTCCGTGGCACCCGTCGATTGTGTAGCGTCGCTCAGGTGACTGATCAGCAGCCGGCCGCTGCGGCGCGGCCGACCACCCAGCGTGACCCGAGCTCGCTCGACCGACCCCTGCGGGATGTCGGCCGGATCCCTGTCGTCGACGTCCAGCCGGCGGTCAACGGCGGCCAGTTCGCGACGAAATCCGTTGTCGGAGAGTCGTTTCCGGTCACCGCGACGGTCTTCCGGGAGGGACACGACGCGGTGAACGCGACCGCGGCCCTCACCGACCCGGACGGTGTCGTGCACCACGTCCCGATGACCTGCACCAACCCCGGGCTGGACGCCTGGCGTTGTGTCGTGAGCGCGGATCGCCCCGGAAGCTGGTCCTACTGCGTCGAGGGCTGGTCCGATCCCTACGCCACCTGGACCCATGACGCCGTGATCAAGATCGCAGCGGACGTCGACACCGAGGTCATGCTGGAGGAGGGCGCGCGCCTACTCGAACGAGCAGTGCGCGAGGTGGAACACGACGCCGCAGGCCGGAAGACGCTGACCGCCGCCATCACCGGACTGCGTGACGCCGAGCAACCGCCCGGCGCGCGGATCTCGGCGGGCACCTCGGACGAGGTGCGACGAGTGATGCTCTCGGCCCCGTTGCGTGACTGGGTCAGCCCGAGCCCGGCATACACCTGGCTGGTGGAGCGGGAGCGTGCGCTGTATGGCGCGTGGTACGAGATCTTCCCGCGCAGCGAGGGCGCCCACTTCGACGAGAAGACCGGCACATGGACGACCGGCACGCTGCGGACCGCCGCCAAACGCCTGCCCGCGATCTCCGACATGGGTTTCGACGTGGTCTACCTGACACCGGTGCATCCCATCGGTGAGACCAATCGCAAGGGTCCCAACAACACCCTCACCGCAGGCCCGGACGACCCCGGCTCGCCATACGCGATCGGCGATGCGGACGGCGGGCACGACGCGATCCATCCGGACCTCGGCACGTTCGAGGACTTCGACGCGTTCGTCGCGGCTGCCCGCAAGCAGGGGCTGGAGGTCGCGCTCGACCTGGCGCTGCAGTGCTCCCCCGACCACCCCTGGGTCGCCGAGCACCCGGAGTGGTTCACCACCCGCGCCGACGGCTCGATCGCGTATGCCGAGAACCCGCCGAAGAAATACCAGGACATCTACCCGGTCAATTTCGACAACGACCCGGACGGCATCTACGCCGAGGTGCGCCGCGTCGTGCAGGTCTGGATCGACCACGGCGTGACGATCTTCCGCGTCGACAACCCGCACACCAAGCCGGTGGAGTTCTGGCAGTGGCTGATCAGCGATGTCGCGAAGGACCACCCGGACGTCATCTGGCTGGCCGAGGCGTTCACCCGTCCGGCGATGATGGCGACCCTGGCCAAGGTCGGCTTCCAGCAGAGCTACACCTACTACGCCTGGCGCAACGAAGCAGCCGAATTGCGTGAGTATGTCGAGGAATTGGCGCGCGAGTCCGCGGCATACATGCGGCCCAGCTTCTGGCCGACGACGCACGACATCCTCACGCCATACATGCAGTATGGCGGGCCGACCGCGTGGAAGCTGCGCGCTGCGCTGGCGGCGACGCTCTCCCCCACCTACGGCATCTACGCCGGCTACGAGCTGATCGAGCACGTCGCGCGGCCCGGCGCCGAGGAGCAGATCGACAACGAGAAATACCAGTACAAGGACCGTGAGTGGTCCCGTTACGAGGAAGGCGGCGACCGCGAGGGGCAGTCGCTCGCGCCGTTCCTCAAGCGGCTCAACGAGATTCGTCACCAGCACCCGGCGTTGCACTGGTTGCGCAACATCACCTTCCACCATGTCGACGACCAGCAGATGCTGGCGTTCTCCAAGAAGCACGGCGACGACGTCGTCATCGTCGTCGCCAACACCGACCCGCACGCGACGCGGGAGTCGACGGTGCGCCTCGACATGGGTGCCCTCGGGCTCGAGTCGGGCGACCGTTTCGTCGCACACGACCTGCTCAGCGACGCCAGCTGGCAGTGGGGCGCCGACAACTACGTCCGCCTCGGGCCCGACACCGAGCCACTGCACATCGTCCACCTCAGGAGGTTTTGATCCACCGTGCCCGCAACAGGTTTCAACCTCCCGCAGCCCGGCCTGCGGCACGACCCGCAGTGGTTCCGCAAGGCGGTCTTCTACGAAGTGCTGGTCCGCGCCTTCGGCGACACGACCGGCAACGGCTCCGGTGACTTCACCGGGCTGATCAACCGGCTCGACTACCTGCAGTGGCTCGGCGTCGACTGCCTGTGGATCCCGCCGTTCTACGCCTCGCCGCTGCGCGACGGCGGTTACGACATCGCCGACTACAAGGCGGTGCTGCCGGAGTTCGGCACGCTGCCGGAGTTCACCGAGCTGGTCTCGCAGGCACACGCCCGCGGCATACGCATCCTGACCGACCTGGTCATCAACCACACCAGCGACCAGCACCCGTGGTTCCAGGCGTCGCGCTCGGAGCCGGACGGGCCCTACGGCGACTACTACATGTGGTCCGACACCGACGAGAAGTATGCCGACGCGCGCATCATCTTCGTCGACACCGAGGTCTCCAACTGGACCTTCGACCCGGTGCGACGCGAGTTCTTCTGGCACCGCTTCTTCTCCCACCAGCCCGACCTCAACTTCGAGAACGAAGCGGTGCACGAGGAGATCTTCGACATCGTGCGCTTCTGGATGGACCTGGGCATCGACGGGTTCCGGCTGGACGCGATCCCCTACCTCTACATCGAGGAGGGCCACAGCGGCGAAAACCACCCCAAGACACACGAATTTATCGCCAAGCTGCGCGCGATGGTCGACGATGAATACCCCGGCCGGATGCTGCTCGCCGAGGCAAACCAGATGCCCGACGAGGTGGTGGACTACTTCGGCACCGAGGCCGACCCCGAGTGCCACATGTGCTTCCACTTCCCGATCATGCCGCGGCTCTACTACGCGCTGCGTGACGAGAAGGCGACCCGCATCCACGAGGTGATGGCCGAGACACCCCAGATCCCGCGTGGCGGTCAGTGGGGCACCTTCCTGCGCAACCACGACGAGCTGACCCTGGAGATGGTCACGCCGGACGAGCGCGCGGCGATGTACGGCTGGTACGCCCCCGACCCGCGGATGCGTGCCAACGTCGGCATCCGGCGCCGGCTCGCGACGTTGCTGGACAACTCGCGCGCCGAGACCGAGCTGATCCACGCACTGCTGTTGTCGCTGCCCGGGTCGCCGTGCCTCTACTACGGCGACGAGATCGGCATGGGCGACAACATCTGGCTGCAGGATCGCGACGCGGTGCGCACGCCGATGCAGTGGACCCCGGACCGCAACGCCGGCTTCTCCACCGCAGACCCCGGAAAGCTTTATCTGCCAATCATTTCCAGCCTCGTCTATCACTACAACAACGTGAACGTCGAGGCGCAGATGGAGTCGACGTCGTCGTTGCTGCACTGGGTCCGGGAGATGCTGGCGATCCGCAAGCAGTACCCCGTCTTCGGGCTCGGCGACTACGAAGCCGTCGATACCGAGAACGACACGATCCTGGCCTTCACCCGGACGGTGCACGCCGACGACGACCCGGACGACGAGATCGAGACCCGGTCGGTGTTGTGTGTCAACAACGTCTCCGGCCGGCCGCAGTCGGTGACGCTGAACCTGCCGGAGCGCTTCGCCGGCGCCCGCCTGCGCGACCTGTTCGGGGGCGTCTACTTCACCCCGGTCGGCGCCGACGGATCGCTCACGCTGACGCTCGGGTCACGCGACTTCTTCTGGCTCGGGTTGCAGCTGCCGGAGAGCGACTGAGCGATGGCGATCATCCACGCGGGCGCCTCGCTGACCCCGACCAAGCTGGAGCTGCTGCACGCCTGGATCGGTGACCGTCGTTGGTATGCCGGCAAGGGCACCGACCCGGCGCTGACGAACGTCGGCTCCTACCGGTTCGACGACCCGGACGGTGCCGTCGGCATCGAGGTCCTCGTGGTGGCCGACTCGTCCGGCCCGGAGCCGGTGATCTACCAGGTGCCGGTCACCTATCGCGACGCACCGCTGGAGGGTGCTGCGTCCTCGCTCATCGGCGAGATGGAGCACTCGGCTCTGGGTCGGCGTTGGGTCTATGACGGCTGCCACGACCCGGCCTTCGTCCGAGCGCTGCTGCGGGTGATGGTCACCGGCGGCCGACAGGCGGTGCTGGAGACGCACAGTGTCGTGGACGGCAGTGTCGGCACGCGTGAGCCGTCGATCACGGTGCGCGGCAGCGGTTTTCGGCACGCGGCGATGCCGCGGGTGACGTCGTCCGAGGTGCTTGCCGGCGAGCAGTCCAACACGTCGATCATCGTGCAGACCGATGACGAGCAGCCGCTGATAGTCAAGGTGTTCCGGGTGCTGCACCCGGGCGACAACCCCGACGTCACGCTGCAGACGGCGCTCAGCCGCGTCGGCAGTGAGCGGGTGCCCGAGATGATCGCGTCACTGCGCGGTGAGTGGGCGACCGCGGCCGGTCGGCGCGTGCAGGGAGATCTCGCGTTCGCGCAAGAGTTCTTCCCCGGCGTCCGGGACGCATGGCGGGTGGCGCTGGACGCGGCCACCCATAGCGAGTCCGTGGCTGCGTCGGCCTACGCCCTCGGCGCTGCGACCGCGGAGGTGCATCACCAGTTGAGCGAGGCGCTGCCGACCGGCCCGAGCACATCGGACTCGATCAGTCGGCAGCTGGACGCCATGCGACGCCGCTTCGCCGTCGCCGCGGGTTTGGTGCCTGAGCTGCAGGATCGACAGAGCGAGTTCGATGCGCTGCTCGACGCAGCCAAGGATGCGGAATGGCCTGCGCTGCAACGGATTCACGGCGACCTACATCTCGGGCAGGTGCTCGATGTCCCTGAGCGCGGCTGGGTGCTGCTGGACTTCGAGGGCGAGCCGTTGCGCTCGCTGGACGAGCGCAACCAGCTCGACGTCCCGTTGCGCGACATCGCCGGCATGCTCCGGTCCTTCGACTACGCGGCAGGTTCGGTCGAGCATCGCGATCCGGCCGAGAGCCGTCGCGAGTGGGCGGATGAGGCACGCGCGGCGTTCCTCGACGGGTATGCCGCGAGCAGCGGGATCGACCTTGCGCCATACCGCCGCCTGATCGAACTCTTCGAGATCGACAAGGCGAGCTACGAAGTCGTCTACGAGGCCCGCAACCGACCGGACTGGCTGGACATCCCACGCAGCGCGATCCTGCGGCTGCTGCCGACGAGGAGGACCGACATGAGCGACGACCGAGGCGAGGACACGAACGCAGTGAGGCCCGGAGCCGAGGGCAGAGGCGCGACCGCAGGCATGAGCGACGACCACGGTGGCGACCGGACTGCGATCCCGCAGGAGACGGCGCACGAACTGCTCACCGGACGGTATGGCGACCCCCATCACCTGCTCGGCCCGCACGTCGGCGAATCCGGTGCATTGGTCAGGGTTTTCCGGCCGCTGGCCAGCACCGTGCAGGTGCAGTTGCCGGACGGCACACGGACAGACCTTCAGCACGACTACGAGGGGCTGTGGAGCGGCTCGCTGTCGACGTCGGAGGTCCCCGACTACCGCGTCGTGACCACCTACTCCGACGGTGTCGAGCACGTCGCGGACGACCCCTACCGTTTCCTCCCGACGCTCGGTGACATGGACCTGCACCTGATCGGTGAAGGGCGCCACGAGCAGCTGTGGACCGTGCTCGGGGCACGCGTGCACCGCTATGACAGCCCGCAAGGTGCCGTGGACGGCACGGCATTCGCGGTGTGGGCGCCCAACGCCCGTGGCGTGCGGCTGATCGGTGACTTCAACACGTGGGACGGCCAGGGCCATCCGATGCGGCGGCTGGACGGTGGCGTCTGGGAGCTCTTCGTGCCCGGTGTTGGCGTCGGAAACCGTTACAAATTCGACGTTCTCGGCCCCGACGGTGTCTGGCGAGAGAAGTCGGATCCGCTTGCCCGTTACACCGAGACGTCCCCCGCCACGGCATCAGTGGTGACTGCGTCGACCTACGAATGGGGCGACGGTGCTTGGCTGCAGCAGCGCGCAGAGACACAAGCGCACCAGCGCCCAATGAGCATCTACGAGGTGCATCCGACGTCCTGGCGGCAGGGCAAGTCGTGGCGCGACCTGGCGGACGAACTGGTCTCGTATGTCACGGAACTCGGCTTCACCCACGTCGAGTTCATGCCGGTCATGGAGCACCCTTACCCACCGTCCTGGGGCTACCACGTCACGGGCTATTACGCACCGAACTCGCGACTCGGCGACCCCGACGACTTCCGCTTCCTGGTCGACAAGCTGCACCAGGCAGGCGTGGGCGTCATCCTCGACTGGGTGCCCGGACACTTCGCCACCGACGAGTGGGCGCTGGCCCGTTTCGACGGCACCGCGCTCTACGAGCACCCGGACCCAAGGCGCGGCTGGCACCCCGAATGGGGTTCCTACATCTTCGATTTCGGCCGCCCTCAGGTGCGCAACTTCCTGGTCGCGAACGCCATCTACTGGCTGCAGGAGTTCCACGCCGACGGGCTGCGGGTCGACGGTGTCGCCTCCATGCTCTACCTCGACTACTCGCGCAACGACGGCGAGTGGCTGCCCAACAAGCACGGCGGCCGGGAGAACCTCGAGGCCATGCAGTTGCTGCAGGAGACCAACGCCACGGCATACCGCCGGATGCCCGGCACGGTGATGATCGCCGAGGAGTCGACTTCGTGGCCAGGAGTCACCAAGCCGACCAGCAGCGACGGTCTCGGCTTCGGCTTCAAGTGGAACATGGGCTGGATGCACGACACGCTGGATTACGTTGCGCAGCAACCGATTCACCGCAAATACCACCACAACAAGCTGACGTTCTCGTTCGTCTACGCGTGGGACGAGCAGTTCATCCTGCCGATCAGCCACGACGAGGTCGTGCACGGCAAGGGGTCGCTGCTGCGCAAGATGCCCGGCGACCGCCGGCAGCAGCTCGCCGGTGTCCGATCGCTGCTGGCTGACATGTGGAGCCATCCCGGCAAGCAGCTGCTCTTCATGGGCTGCGAGTTCGCCCAGGAGGCGGAGTGGGCCGACGGCCGCAGCCTCGACTGGTGGCTGCTGGACCAACCGGCGCATCTCGGCGTCGCGCACCTGGTGTCGGACCTCAACCGGCTCTACACCGCGCACCCCGCTCTCTGGCGGCTCGACCACGACCCGCACGGATTCCAGTGGATCGACGCCAACGCCGCGGACGCAAACCTCTTCTCCTATCTACGTTTCGACACCGCGGAGCGCGACGGTGACGTCGTTGCCGCCGTGCTGAACTTCAGTGGTGTAGAGGTGCGCGACGTGCGCGTCGGACTGCCGCGCGAGGGTCGCTGGCTGGAGGTGCTCAACACCGACGCCGAGCGGTATGGCGGCTCCAACCGGGGCAACCTGGGCGGGGTCGAGGCGACGAACACGCCATACAACGACCAGCAATTCTCCGCACTCGTGACGATCCCGCCGTTGTCGGCGATCTGGTTCGTCCCGGAGACGCATGACGCAGGCTGACCGCGTGCCGGAGGAGCGGAGCGAGGGAGCTGTCTCGCGATCAACTGCCGCGCTCGACGGTATGGCGCACACGCTGCGCGCCATACCGACGCTGACCGGGACCGCGCCACAGCTCGATCTCAACCACCTGCCGGATGATCCGGTGGAGTTGTTCCGCGACTGGCTCGAGACGGCCCGCACCCTGGATGTCCCTGAGCCCACCGCGATGACGCTGTCCACGGCCGACGCCGACGGTGTCCCGGACAGTCGGACGCTGATCCTCAAGGATCTCGGCTCCCGCGGATTCGCCTTCGCCAGCACGGCATCGTCCCGCAAGGGAGAACAACTCGCGGCGAGCCCCTCCGCGGCGCTGAACTTCTGGTGGCAGCCGATCCTGCGCGCGGTGCGGGTGCGCGGAGCGGTCACGAGCGCGACACCGGAAGAATGTCGAGCGGATCTGGCTGCGCGCAGCCCCCAGGCCCGAGCTGAAGTCGACCCGGCGGACTGGCGACTGTGGTGGGTGCAGCCGGAGCGTGTCGAGTTCTGGCAGGGCGCGCTCGACCGTCAGCACGTGCGGGCCATCTATACCCGCCAAAAGGACTGGACCCTGCGAATTCTGCGCGGCGAGAGTGAGATCCAGCCCGATTGACCTGAACCTTTACCTGTGCGACCGGTGGGTCGTTCAGCCCTGCGCGATGATCCGTTCGAGCCACTCCCCGAGCATGGCCCGCTCTGCGGGGCTGAGCACGGCCAGGTCACTCACGGCGGCACGTAGCGTGACGGCCGGCGCGATCACCGGGTCGGCCGGCGCGCGTCCCGTCGAGTCCGACGCGGTCAGGATGCGCTGGCAAAGACCTTCGTAGAGAACGTCGGCCGGGCCAGTGTCTCGCTCGGACTCGGGCCTGCGCAGGATCGCCAGCACTGCTCCGGTGCCGGCGGCGTGGATCAACTCGACCGCTTCCGCCTCGCTGACCCGCAGTCGTCCGGCCATCGCCACCTGATGCACGCGGTCGGCCAGGATCCGGATGCCGGCTTCGGTGCTCGGCGACGGGCCCCGAGCAGGGTCGTTGATCAGGACGAAGAGCTCCGGGTTGGCCAACCCGAAGCCGATGGTCATGTCCCAGCCCGCGCGCAGACCGGCGACCGGGTCGACCCCGCGGGTTGCGGACCCGGCCACGGCGGCTGACTTGGTGGCCGCGAAGTCCGCCATCACGTGCTCGGCGACTGCGTCAAGCAATCCGTCCTTGTCGCCGAACAAGCGGTAGATCACCGGCGCCTGCACACCGGCCAGCTCGGCCACCCGTCGAGTGGTGACCCCCGCTCGACCCTCTTCGCTCAGGAGGGTGGACGCCACGTCGATGATGCGCGTGCGTGGATCTGCGCTGCGTTGCTTCGGCATGTATCAACGATAACGGATCTCTGTTATCGCATATGTAATCAGTGATAACGTGTTCATCCATTCATTGATAACAGGAGTACGTCATGATCGTCATCACCGGAGCCACCGGAGCCCTCAACGGCGCCACCACGGATCACCTGCTGCGCACCACACCCGCAGCCGACATCGCCGTCGTGGCACGCGACGTCTCGAAGGCAGCCCGCTTCGCCGAACTCGGCGTCGAGGTCCGCTACGGCGACTACGCCGACCCGAGTTCACTGCCCGCAGCCTTCGCCGGCGCGGACCAACTCCTTCTCGTCTCGTCGAGCGACCCGACCGCCGATGCCATGAAGCTGCATCGGACCGCGATCGAGGCGGCAGTCACGGCAGGCGTCGGGCGCATCCTCTACACGAGCCATCAGGGCGCGGCATCGGACTCGCCCTTCGGACCAGCACGTGACCACGCCGCCACCGAGGCGCTACTGGCCGCATCGGGGACGCCGTGGACAGCACTGCGCAACGGCTTCTACCTGCATTCGCTGGATTGGCTGCTCGGTCCCTGGCGGGAGACCGGTGTCGTCTCGGTGCCCGCCGACGGCCCGGTGTCCTGGACGTCCCGCGCCGATGCTGCCGAAGCCGCGGCGGTGATCATCGCGTCGGACACGCCATACGACGGGCCGGTGACGCTCACCGGCCGTGCGGCACCCACCTTCGCGGACCTCGCGCGGCAGGCATCGGCGGTGACCGGGCGCGAGGTCGGATTCGAAGTGGTCGACCCCGAGGAATGGGTCCGCTCCCAGGTCGCGAGCGGCAACAGCGAGTACCTGGCCCGCTTCAACCTCGGGATGTATGACGCAGCGGCAGGCGGCCTCTTCGCGGGAACGGACCCGCTGCTGGAGTCCCTTCTCGGGCGGGAGCCGCAGAGTGCACGAGAGCAGCTCAGCGCGGCGTGACCAGGCGTACCGAAGCCATCAGCAACGAAGGCGCCACCCGGGATCTCCCGGGTGGCGCCCTCTGCTGTCACGGCCGTCGACCGCCATTTGCCTGTCAACCAACACTGTCAGGCGAACGACCTCGCCTCGTCGGTATGACGTCCGCGTTCAGTCCTTCTTCGTTCAGTACTTCTTCGCTCAGTACTTCTTCAGTGCCTTGATGAACGCCTTCGTCGAGCTCGGCACACCGAAGCCGGTCAGGTTGTCGTAACCCTTGTCCGAGACCAGTGTCTGGTCCTGCACCTGCTGCGAGTTGATGCCGACGGTCGCGAGCGTGCCGGACGTCTTGTACTCGAAGCCGTGCTTGAGTGCGTTGCCCTTCACGTCGGTCAGGCCGGCGTGGCCCTTCGCGTAGATCGCCGGGTTCAGGAACCCGACGCGCTTGCCGACCAACGCCAGCGTGCCTGCGGTCCACGGCGACGACCAGCTGGTCCCACCGATCTTCTCCAGCGAGAAGTTGTTGCCCGCGTCGGCGTCGTGGAAGCCGATCAGGTAACCGGTGTAGGGGTCACCTGCACCAGCCAGGTCCGGGTAGGCGCGGTGCGGGTCGACACCGGTGAACCGGGTCGGCACGACACCCTTCTGGTAGTAGGGCTCCTCGTGGAACTGGCTCACACCGCCGCCACCGCCGTAGCGGTACTGCCAACCGCTCCACGCGTCGTCCTGCTGGAGGTTGTAGGAGGTGTTCCACGCCTCCTCGAACTTCACCTTCGAGCCCTTGGCGTTGGCGGTGGCCAGTGACGTGCCACCCACCGCGGTCACCCACGGGTTGGCCGCCGGGTAGTCCGGAGACGGCGGCATGGACTTCTGGTCGCCGTAGGTGTTGTCGCCGTAGTCACCGGAGGAGAACAGCACCGAGATGCCCTGCGCAGCCGCCTGCATGAAGATCGCCGAGTAGGCGTCGTTGGTCGCGGGGTCGTCGACCTCGCCGCCGCCCCAGGAGTTGGTGAAGGAGTCGACCTTGTTGTCGTCGATCAGCTTGTGCATCGACATCATCAACGCGTCGTCGAAGGGCCGGGACGCAGCGGAGTAGATGATCTTCGCGTCGGGCGCGGCACCGTGGATCGACTGTGCATCCAGGGCCTGCTCGGCGTTGACACCGCCGGAGTCCTGGTCGTCGCAGTAGAGCGGGTCGTAGCCTCCGTCGGGCTCGATCACCTTCAGCTGGTTCTTCTTCAGCGGCTGGAAGCCGAGGGTCTTGGCCCAGGTGTTGGTGTCGGCCTCGATGCGAGGATCGTTGCACCACAGCGTGATGCCGACCGTCATACCCTTGCCGGTGTTCTTGGCCTTCATGCCACGAGCAGCACGCATCTGTTGCGGCGTGTAGCCGCACAGGCTGCCCGGCTGCACACCCTTCAGCGGCGCGGCCGCCTTCGGTGCGTAGGGCAGGTGGTATTGCCCGTAGTAGGACGAGCAGGCGTCACTGGCACCCGACTTCGCGTTGGGCTTCGCGCCGAGCGCCGACAGGGTGCGCGCGGACTTGCGCTGCTGGCTGGATGCCTCGTTGGTGCGCACGTTGGTCGTGTGCAGGATCCGAGAGTGGTCGAGTCCGACAACACCGCCGACGACGCCGGCGATGCTGGTGGGCATCGTCACGGCCTTCGCGGGGGCCGAGAAGGTGCGACCGTTCTTGGTGTACTTCTGCATCTTGGTCCCGAAGGCCTTGTTGACCTGGGAGACCGATCCACTCACCTGGACGTAGCTGCGGCTCTTGGACACCTTGCCGGTCTTCAGGCCCTGGCTGTGCAGCCAGGCGATCGCCTTGTCGACATCGGACTTGGATGCTGCGAAACGCTTGGTGAACTGTGCCGGCGAGATGAATTTGCCGTGCTGCCGGCTGGAGGGGTCGGAGACCGCCTTCACGAAGGCTTCGGCGCCGGCCTGATCTCGCAACTTGAAAGTGACGATGAAGTGCTCGGTGGCAGCCGTCGAGGCCGCACCCAAGGACTTCCCCGGGGCATGGACGCTCTGAGCGACGACCTTGCGATCGTGATTGTTGTTGCCGGCCGCGAAAGCGGGCCCGCCGATAGCTCCGGCAGCGAGGGTGACCGCACCGAGCAAGGCGATATGTGAGCGCATATAGCTTCCCTTCCTAAAGTGGATAATTCGAAACTAGCGACTTGGCCGGACCCGCGGGGAGATCGCGTTCATCCAGTTGTCCAGATGCTGCGACGACCGGGCGCGCGACTGTCCTGTCGACCCGCGCCGTGGCACCCTGGTGCGATGAGCGTCAGTCGTGCCGGACAACCGGCGGAGTCGAGCGACCTGGTCGACATCTCGCACCTGGTCACCAGCTACTACGAGATCGAGCCGGACCCCGAAAACGTCGACCAGCAAGTTGTTTTCGGCACCTCGGGGCATCGCGGGTCATCGCTCCGAGCCGCGTTCAACGAGGCCCACATCCTGGCCACGACGCAGGCCATCGTGGACTACCGCCGCGAGCAGGGGTATGACGGGCCGCTCTTCATCGGTCGCGACACACACGCGCTGTCCGAGCCGGCCTGGGCGTCCGCTCTGCAGGTGCTGGCGGCCAACGATGTGCAGGTGCTCGTCGACAGCGGCGGCGGCTACACGCCGACCCCTGCGGTCTCGCACGCCATCCTGCGCGCCAACAAGGGGCGCACTGCCGGGCCCGGTCTCGCCGACGGCATCGTGGTCACCCCCTCGCACAACCCTCCGGCGGACGGCGGTTTCAAATACAACCCGCCGCACGGCGGACCCGCCGACAGCGAGGCGACGAAGGTCATCGCCGGCACCGCCAACGACTACCTGCGTGCCGGTCTGCAGGGCGTGGCGCGGGTGCCCTTCGGGAAGGCCCGCAAGGCCGCCGGCAGCTATGACTTCATGACCTCGTATGTCGACGACTTGCCGAACCTCGTTGATCTCGAGGCGATCCGGTCGGCCGGTGTCCGCATCGGTGCGGACCCGCTGGGCGGCGCGTCGGTCGCCTACTGGGGCGCGATCGCGGACCGCTTCAATATCGACCTCACGGTGGTCAACCCGTTGGTGGACCCGACGTGGCGCTTCATGACCCTGGACTGGGACGAGAAGATCCGGATGGACTGCTCGTCGCCATACGCAATGGCATCGCTGATCGACAAGCGCGCCGACTACGACATCGCGACGGGCAACGACGCGGACTCCGACCGGCACGGCATCGTCACGCCCGACGCCGGGCTGATGAACCCCAATCACTATCTGGCAGTGGCGATCCAGTACCTCTACGGCGGGGCTCGCCCGGGCTGGACGTCGCGCCGCGTCGGCAAGACCCTGGTGTCGTCGTCGATGATCGACCGGGTCGTCACCTCCATCGGCGCACAGCTGTGGGAGGTGCCGGTCGGGTTCAAGTGGTTCGTGCCGGGATTGCTCGACGGCAGTGTCGGATTCGGCGGTGAGGAGTCTGCCGGGGCGTCGTTCCTGCGCACCGACGGCACGGCGTGGACCACGGACAAAGATGGCATCGCGCTCGCCCTGCTGGCCTCGGAGATCCTGGCGCGCACCGGGGAGACACCGAGTCAGCACTACGCGAAACTCGTCCGCCAGCACGGAGATCCGGCATACGCCCGCATCGACGCCCCGGCGGATCGCGAGCAGAAGGCAAAGCTCGCGGCCCTCTCCCCCGACGACGTCGCGTCCACCTCGCTCGCCGGCCAGCCGATCACCGCCAAGCTCACCCGTGCGCCCGGCAACGACGCAGCCGTCGGCGGGCTGAAGGTGACGACGGAGGACGCGTGGTTCGCGGCGCGTCCGTCCGGCACCGAGGACGTCTACAAGATCTATGCCGAGTCGTTCCAGGGCGCCGACCACTTGGCGCAGGTGCAGGCCGAGGCGAAGGAGATCGTGTCCGCTGCCCTCGGCTGAGACGGGGCGGGGGTTCGGCATACCCTGGCGCGCATGACTTCGACCCAGATCGGCCGCCTCTTCGTCATCTCCGGTGCGCAGGCGGCCGGCAAGAGCACCGTCGGCCAGGCGCTGGCCGACGCCCTCCCGCGGTCGGTCTTCATCGACGGCGACTCCATCGGCAATTTCGTGGTGTCCGACAAGGCGTTGATGACGGAGCCACCGTCGGTCGAGGCCGTCGAGCAGCTCTTCCTGCGGTATGCCGGGGCACTGACCGTCGCCGACGTCTATCGCTCGGCCGGGTTCGACGCGGTGATCGCCGACAACATCTTCGGCACGTTCCTCGACGACTACCTGATGATCGCCGCGCCGGAGCCGGTGCACTTCGTGATGCTCACGCCGTCGGCCGCCATCATCGAGTCGCGGGAGGCCGGCCGCGGCAAGAACGCCTATCGGGACGGCTTCACCGTCGAGGGTCTGGTGCGGTCCATCGAGCACGAGACCACCCGCGTCGGCCTGTGGCTCGACAACACCACGATGTCCGTCGGGCAGACGGTGCTGCAGATCCTGCGTCGCACCGGTGAGGCGCTGGTCGACACGCGCCCCTTTGAAAGCGCCGAAACCGACGAAGCCGAAGGGCTCGACGGGTTCGACGACACGCCTGCCCCGTGAGCTCGCCGGTCGGCAGTCCGACAACCCGACTCGTGGTGCTGCGCGGTCCGTCCCGAGCCGGCAAGACGACGCTCTCGATGGCGCTGCGGCAGCGGCCGATGTCCGTCGTCGGCCAGGATCACCTCCGTCGGATCATCCTCAAGGACCGTGACCATCTGGAGCTGACCGCCGCCGTCGAGCTGATCGATCTGACCGCGCGCTTCTGCCTCGATCACGGCAAAGACGTTGTCCTGGAAGGGATCCTGTGGTCACAGAAGTATGGCGAGATGATCCGCCGGCTCCTGACGGACCACCGCGGCAACAACCACGTCTACTACCTGAGCATCGGGCTCGAGGACAGCATCGTCCGGCATGCGTCGAGCCCGGACGCGGCCGACTGGACGGGTGACGACATGCGCTCGTGGTGGAGCGGCCACGACCCGCTCGGCATACCGGGCGAGCAGGTCCTGGACGCGAACCTGCCGCATGCGGAACTGCTCTCGCGCATCACCCGCGACCTCGAGCTCCCCACTCCCATCGCCGAGTGACGCAATTGGCATCGAGTGACGCATTTGCAAATGCGTCAGTCGGCGGCAACTGCGTCAGTCGGTGCAGAGCGCTACCGCGGCACACGGACCTTGAGCACGGACGGACGGACGCGCAGGGTCGCCGGTGTGGTTGCGACGGCGTCGCCGTCGGCGAAGAGCTGCATCGGATCACTACCGGCGGGGGTCTCGATGCGCACCTCCGTCGCGTGCCGGAAGTCGATGTCGGGGTGCCGGTCGTGCTTGCCCAGATTGAACGGCACGAGCTGCGCGCCGAGCTTCGGCAGGAAGACATCACGAAGCAGCACCACATCGATCAGACCGTCGTCCAACCGTGCCGACGGCGAGAGCTTGAGGCCACCGCCATACCTCCCGGAGTTCGCGAATCCCGCTGAGTAGCCCCGGAATTCGACACGCTCTCCGTCGATCGTGAGCGCCAGGTCGATCCGTCGCGGCTGCAGGAGTGCGCGGACGAGGCCGTACGTGTAGACCCAGTGGCCCTTGATGCGGCGCGCCGTGTCGGCGTAATGCTGCACCGCGGCGTCCATCCCCGCGCTCACATTGCCGACGCAGATCCGACCGTCGAGGTCGAGGACGTCGATCGTGCGGTCGTCCCCCGACGCGATGATCGCCGCCGCTTCGCCGATGTTCTTGGGTATGCCGAGCTTGCCGATGAAGTCGTTGCCACGGCCGCCCGCAACGATGCCGAGGGCTGCGTCGGTGCCGACCAACCCGGCTGCGACCGCGCGGACCATCCCGTCGCCACCGAGTGACACGACGACCGGATGTCCTTCGTTGGCAAAACCGTTCGCGAGTTCGGTGGCGTGTTGCTCGCTCGTGCTCTCGACCACCCCGGCGGCCACTCCGTGCGCGGCGAGCGAAGAGCGCAGCGTCGCCACCCGTTCCAACACGGCGCCGTTGCGCGCCGACGGGTTCAGGATGACCGGGACATGCTCCGGTCTGCCACCGGACGACGAGCCGGTCACAACTCCGTCGGACCGTTCATCAGCTTGCCGGGGTTCATGATCCCGGCCGGGTCGACCTCGGCCTTCGCTGCGCGCAACATGCGCGGCCACAGCTCGCCGGTCTCCTTCGGCAGCCAGGGAGCATGGTCGGCGCCGCACCCGTGGTGGTGGGTGATCGTGCCACCGCCGCCGACAATGGCGTCGCCGGCGGCGTTCTTCATCGCACGCCACTGATCCAGCTCCACGCCCGTCTCCTGGCGAGCGAAAACCGTGTAGTAGAGCGAGCATCCGGCGGTGTAGAGGTGCGAGACGTGGCACAGCACGTATGCCGGAGTCCCCCGGCCTGCGAGCGCCCGCTCGATCTCGTGCTTGATCGAGTCGTGCAACGCCTCGATTGTGCTCCACGGCGCGGCGGTCTCCATCGTGTCGACCATGACGCCGTGCGTCAGCAGCGTGTCCCGCAGGTATGGCGTCGAGAAGCGGTGCTTCTCCCACATGACCTCGGGGACACCGCCGATCGTGACGCCGCCCAGCTCCTTGGCGATCGCACGGCCTCGCGAGCGGCGCAGTCTGCTGTCGCTCGACGTGCCGTCATACCGCAGGACCATCAGGCAGGGCGTGCTGATGCCGCGCAGCCGCAGGTAGCTGAGCATGCCCTTGCGCTGCAGCTCGCTGCCCAGCTGGGCGAGCCCGAAGGCCGTCTCGTTGACGTCCGAAAGTCGCGCGATGTCCGGGTGCAGGCCCTCCTGCTCGAACAACCGCAGTGCCTTGGCACCGGAGGCGAACTCGGGGAAGAACCACGCGTCCGGCGCGGTGTGCTCGGGCATCCGCTTGATGCGCAGGGTCACCTCGGTGATGATGCCGAGCGTGCCTTCGCTGCCGACGAACACCTGGCGCGGGTTGGGTCCGGCGGCGGTCGCGGGAAGTGGGCGAAGCTCCACGACCCCGGTCGGAGTCGAGCAACGCAGGCCGAAGACGTTCTCGTCGATGCGGCCGTAGCCGGTCGACTGCTGGCCGGCCGACCGGGTCGCCACCCAGCCACCGACAGTGCTGAACTCGAACGACTGCGGAAAGTGTCCGAGCGTGAATCCCTTTGCCTGCAGGTCGTTTTCGAGGTCCGGCCCGAACACACCGGCCTGCACGGTCGCGGTCAGCGACTCCTCGTCGACCTCGACGATCCGGTCGAGCCGAGCGAGGCTGATGCACACGCAGTGCTCGAACCCGGGTCGGAACGCGTCAATGCCACCGACGACGCTGGTGCCGCCGCCGAAGGGCACGACCGCGATGTGCTCCTCGTGGCAGATCGCGAGCAACCGGTCGACGTCGTCCGACGCGGCCGGGTAGAGCACAGCGTCAGGTGCGAACGGCACGTCACCGCTGCGCAGGCGAACCAGATCGGGATAGCTGCGACCGGCGGCGTGCGACACCAGGGTCGCGTGGTCGTCACGCACGTGGTCGGCGCCGATGACAGCCGCGAACCGTCCACGCACCGATGCCGGCAACTCGGCGCTCGGCAGGTGCACGTCCGCAAGCGCGCCAGGCGGGTTGTCGACGCCGTCGGGCCAGCCGCAGACCTCGGCCAGGATGGCGCGCGCCCCCGGCTTGACCGGGCCGTGGTTGCCGTCCTCACCCCAGCCCCACCAGCGCATGCGCGGTTGCGTTTTGTCCATCGTGGTCATCCTTCTCCCTGATTGGCTTCCCGCTCGGCGCCGCCGAGGTGTGACGTGGCTGCTGAGCTGGGTCCTGCGATGAGTTCGGGCGCGTGCTCGCGGACGGCAGCGACAAGGTCCTCGCGGTCGGCGTCGACCAACCCCCAGCGTGTCCTACGGTCGACGACATCGTCGACGGTCACGGCGAGCTCGTGGTCGACGGCGAAGCGGATCTCGGCTCCGGTCAATGGGATTCGGTCCGTCACCCGCTCGGCGAGACCGGCATCGCCGGCGGTGTATGCCGCAACGATCGTCGCGTCGGTGCCGTATCGCGCGACCAGCCTCTCGGGCAGGCCCGGGTCGACGGCACCGGCACCGACCAGCGGCAGGTGGGTTGTCCGGCACGGTCCTGCGGTCAGGCCGGCGGCCTCGATCGCGGCGTCGACGACGTCATGCGCCATCCGGCGATATTCGGTCAGCTTGCCGCCGACGATGGTGAGCGCACCGGTGCGGTGATCCGGCACGATCGCGTGCTTGCGGGACAGGTCCGCGCTGGGACCGCCCTCGCCCCTGAGCAGCGGACGGAAACCGGCGTAGCTGCCCACGATGTCGTCCGCTGTCAGCGGCTCGTCGAGCACCGCATTGAGCGTGTCGAGCAGGAAGGACCGCTCGGTGTCGTCCGGCCGCGCACGCTCGGGTATGGCGCCGCGGTGCGGGTCGTCGGTCAGGCCGATCATCACCAGACCGTCGTGCCACGGCACGGCGAAGACGAACCGACCGAAATGGCCGGGCACGGGTGCGGTGAGGGCCGCGGTCGGGTTGCCCAGGCGCTCGGCGCGCACCAGCAGATGCGAGCCCTTGCTCGGCGACAACTGGACGTCGTCCGACAGCGTGTCGGCCCAGACCCCCGCGGCATTGACGACCTGACGAGCACGGAGCACATGTTGCGCACCGGTGAGCTCGTCGGTGACCTCGACGCGACCGCGCTCGATCGTCGCCGCCGAGACGTAGGTGAGGATGCGTGCGCCATACGAGGCTGCGGTCCGCGCGATGGTGACGACCAGGCGCGCATCGTCGATCAGCTGACCGTCCCAGCTGAGCAGACCGCCGCGCAGGCCGGTCCGAGCGGTCGCCGGCACCATGTCATGCACCCGATGCGCCGCGATGCGGCTGGGGTGCGGCAAGGTCGCCTTCGGTGTGCGCGCCGCCATCCGCAACACATCCCCGGCAACGAAACCGGAGGTGAGCATCGCAGCCGTTCGGCGGCCGATGGCCTCGTGCAGGGGCAGCACCATCGGAAGCGGACGCACGAGGTGTGGAGCGATGTCCGTCATCAGGTGGCCGCGCTCACGGGCCGACGCCCAGGCGATCGCGACGTCGCCCTTGGCCAGGTATCGCAGTCCGCCGTGCGCGAGCTTCGAGCTCCAGCGGCTGGTGCCGAACGCGAGGTCCCGACGCTCGACGAGTGCGACGCTCAGCCCGCGACTGGCGGCGTCGAGCGCGATGCCGACACCGGTCACCCCACCGCCGATCACCAGCAGGTCGACCGCGTCGCCGCCGGACAACTCAGCGAGCTCGCGACTGCGGCGCGCGACGTTCAGACTCGCGTCGACCGGCAGAGAAGCAGGCATCTCATCCCTTCTGGTACAGAGCCGTACCAGTTTGCGAGGAGGGCCAGAAGTTGTCAAGATCTCCTCATGTCCGCACCGTCCCGCCCGTATGCCGGAGCCAGTCGCGAGAGCCGCGAGGCCGCTCGCCGCGAGCGGCTGATCGACGTGGCGATCACCGTCTTCGGCACGACCGGATTCCGCGACGCCACCGTCGGTGGCGTCTGCGAGGCGGCCGGACTCAACAAGCGCTACTTCTACGAGTCGTTCGCCACGCTGGAGGACCTGCTGTGTGCGGTCTACGAGATCGTCGTGGCCGACCTGCGGCAGGCCGTGCTCGCGGGCGGGGGCGAAGATCCGGTCACCGTCATCCGCGGCTTCGTCGACGGGTTCCTGCGCTGGGTCGAGGAGAATCCGCTCCGCTCACGAGTACACCTCTTCGAGGTGCTCGGCGTCAGCGCACGCGTCGACGAGCTCTACCGAGGGCATGCGCGATCGGTGGGCGATGAGCTCTTCGACCGGTTGGTCGCCACGGCCCCTAGCCTCGAAACCACCTCGGGTCAGCGGAGATTCGTCGGTGACGCACTGGTGGGCGCCGGCATCCAGATCGCGGTGGACTGGGTGCTCAGCGACCGGCAACCGGCCCGGGAGCAGGTCCTCGGCGAGTTCGACGGCGCGATCGCGTCACTGGCCACGCTGCTCTGACCCGGCCGGCGGGCTAGCCGAGCAGCTTCTCCTCGTCCTTGGCCCACAGCCCGGTCAGCCCACGGAAGTGCCCGAGGAAGCGCTCGTGCTCGTGCTGCGGGTAGGTCGATTGCACCGTCTCGACCAGCAGCCGGTCGAAGTCGTCGGAGAGCACCCAGTCGAGCACCATCTCGTCCACGTGCGAGAGCGACGTGTCGACGAACTCCCGATAGCGCTCGGTCTCGAAGTATTGATCCGAAAGTCGTTGATATGCATCGAGTTTCGCCTGATAGTCGTCGTCCCGGTCGGCGATCTCGAACCACGGTTTCGGGTCCACCTGGGTGTGCCCTTCACGCCCCGTCACCACGCAGAAGATCGACCACTTCAGCAGCGACTTGATCGCCCACGGGAAGTAGTAGTGCAGGGACGTGACCGCCACGTCGGGGCAGGCGTTGGCGTAGTCGATCGGGTAGACCACGCCGTCCTTGACCAACATCTCGCAACTGTTGAACTCCCACCGGAAGAACGCGTTGACCGTCTGGGCGATGGTGCTCGTCTCGGCACCGATCTGCGGGGTCAGGAAGTCGTAGGCGACCTCGTAGCGGTCGTGCATCGGCTCGTCCGGACGGAACTTCATCACCATCGTCTCGGGGCCGATCGTCAGCGCCCGGGCGAAGACCTCGAAGCCGTCCACCGCCCGCTGCAGGTGCATCAGCATCTCACCGGATTCGTCGTAACTGCGCCGCAATTCGGCTTCGTTGCGTATCGACGACACACCGCGCCACGCACCGCCGTCGAAGGGCTTCATGAACATCGGATAGCCCAACTCCGCGGCGACCGACGGCAGGTCGAAGGACCGGTTGTACTTCGAGGAGGTGTAGGCCCAGCGCACGTTGTCGACCGGGTTCTTGTAGGGCACGAGCACCGTCTCGGGGACGTTCATCCCGAGCCGCATGAGTGCGCAGTATGCCGAGTGCTTCTCCATCGACTGGAACGTGAACGGCGAGTTGAGCAGGTAGACGTCGTCCATCAGCGCGGCTTTCTTCAGCCACTCGCGGGGGTGGTAGTACCAGTGCGCCAGCCGGTCGATGACCAGGTCGGTGCGCGGTTTGTCCCGCAGGTTGAAGGGCTCGATCGTCATACGTTCGGTGCGTATGTCGTGCTGCGACCCGTCCGGCGCCGTGATCGGCCCGACCCGCCGGACCAACTCCTCGAAGGCGCGCGGCCAGTCCTCCTCGGCTCCCAGCAGCAGGCCGATCAGGTGCTCGCTCATCGTGTGCTCCCTTCCACTCGCCGATCCATCAGCAGAACCGCGGCAGGTGATGCGCCAGTTGCTTGCGCCACCACGGCCAGTCATGCGCACTGTCGTGCCCCCACACGTCCAGTTGGTGCGGAATCCCCTTCTCGGACAACAACTCTGCGAAGGCTCGTGTCGACGGCAGGGCCTGGGTGGGCGACACTTCGAAAGGCCCCTCCCCCACCACGAGCAGCACACTCGCCGTGTTGCGCAACCACTCCAGGTGTTCCCCGTGCATGCCTGCGACATACGCCATCGGGTTGGCGAAGTAGGTGGCGTCGCCGTGCTCGCCGTGCCCGTGCCAGGCGGTGACGTCATAACTGCCCGACATCCCGATCGCTAGTGGCGCCTGATGCGCGTGAGTCAGCGTGAAGTTGACCGCGTGGTAGGCGCCCATCGAGACGCCGAGGGTGATCAGCGGCCGCTCGCCACCGACCTGTTCGGCGATCCACGGCAGCACCGCGCCCTCCAGCCAGCGGATATAGCTGCGGTGGCGCGTGGCGCGCTCCTCGGTGGTGGCGTCGTTGTCCGACCAGGTCCAGCCGTCGGCGGAGTCGACGCAGAAGAAGCTGACCCGGCCGGCTTCCACCAGGTCCTGCACCGCCTCGACCATGCCGTTGCTCGCGAAGTCGTCGGCGCTGCCCGCCTCGCTGGGGAACACCAGGACCGGCCTGCCCCAGTGGCCGTGCCGAACCACGCCCAGCGACAGGTCCGTCCCGGGCACGGGCAGTTCGATGCGATCACCCACTCGCTCATCCTGACGCACTCGCGCCGTTACGCAAGAGGTTTCGGCGGATGAATTCGGACGCGTCGTATCGTCGGAACCGTGACGATGACATACCGCCCGTTGGGCGACTCCGGATTGATGGTCAGCGCGGTCGGGATCGGCTGCAACGCCTTCGGGCGACGGGTGGACGAGGACGGCGTCCGCGACATCCTCGACGCTGCGCAGGACGTCGGCGTCACCCTGCTCGACACCGCCGACACGTATGGCGGCAACGGCGCCAGCGAGGAGTTACTCGGCGACGCGTTGCAGGGCCGCCGCGAAAACTTCGTCGTGGCAACGAAATTCGGCATGGACACCGGTGGACTCAACGGAGCTGACCACGGTGTGCGCGGCGCGCGCAGATACGTCCGGCGGGCCGTCGAGGGTTCGCTGCGACGACTGCGCACCGACCACATCGACCTCTACCAACTGCACGCACCCGACGAGGTGACACCGATCGAGGAGACCCTGTCGGTGCTGACCGATCTGGTGCACGAGGGCAAGATCGGCTACCTCGGCTGCTCCAACTTCGCCGGTTGGCAGATCGCCGACGCCGACTGGACCGCCCGCACCGCCGGCCTGGAGCGTTTCGTGTCGGTGCAGAACCGCTACTCGTTACTGGACCGCGCCATCGAGGACGAGGTCGTGCCGGCAGCGGAGAGCTTCGGCCTCGGCGTGCTGCCGTTCTTCCCACTCGAGCGTGGCCTGCTCACCGGCAAATATCGCCGTGGCGAGCAACCGCCGGCCGGGTCCCGCGCGACGTCAGCTCCGGCCCCCTGGCTGGACGACGCCGACTGGGACCGGATCGAGGCGCTCGAGTCGTATGCCGCGGACCGCGACCTCACCGTCCTCGACGTCGCCATCGCCGGGCTGGCCGCCCAGCCCGCGGTCGCCTCGGTGATCTCCGGTGCGACGTCGGGCGACCAGGTCCGCACCAACGCCGGCGCGCTGGGCTGGGAGCCGACCGCGGAGGACCTCGTCATACTCGACGAGATCACCGGTCCCCGCTGACCCCACCCGCCACACCGAAAGCACCCGCCACACCCGACGCACCCCCCCCAATCGCCAGTGACGGCTTCCTCGCCGAACGACGGCTCCATTTCACCGTCGCTCGGCGAACTCGCCGTCACTCGGTGCGTATGACGCCCGCGGGCTTCACGGGACAGAGCACGCCGCCGCGGTCAGGGTCGAATGATGGCAGCCTCGCCCGTCGGCCACGGATCCGTGCGCAGCCGCCCGTAGGTCAGCACGTCGATCCGCTCGCCGTCGATCAAGAATTTCGCCCGCTCGATGCCCTCCTGCACGAATCCCGCCGCTTCGGCGACCCGTGCGGAAGCGGGGTTATTCGCACGGTGCCCCAGCTCGAGTCGCTCCAACCCGTCCGGCCCGAGCGCCTGGTTCGCCACGGCGATCGCGGCTCGACTCGACCATCCGCGCCCGCGATGCGCTGCGTTCATCCAGTACCAGAACCAGCCGTTCCGGTTAGCAGTGTCGACATTCACCGCCACCAGCCCGACGAGCACATCGGTTTCGTCCGTGATCGCCCAGCTCAGGCGATGTGCGTCGGGGTCGAGGAGAGCCGCGACATACCGATGGGCCTCGCTCACGTCGCGCACCGTGCCCTGGCGACGCATCTGCGGGTCCGAGCGGAAGGCGGCGAGCACCGCCTCGGCGTCATGTTTCGCGAGTGGACGCACCGAGCCTGCGATCGTCATACGAGCATCCTCCGCGGGACGTCGCCGAGTGACGGTTCATTTGCCGAGTGACGGCGTCATACGACCGTCACTCGGCGAGGGAGCCGTCACTGGCGAATATCGGGGTCGGGTCAGTAGAGGGCCGACATGAGGGCGGTGCGGGCCTTCTTGACGCGCTCGTCGGCCGGGCCGACGACGTCGAAGAGCTGCACGAGGTGCTCGCGAGCGGCGTTGCGCTCGTCACCGGTAGTCGCCTTGACCAGATCGATCAGCCGCGTGAACGCGTCCTCGATGTGGCCGCCGAGCACGTCGAGGTCGGCGACCAGTGTCTGCTTCGCGACATCCGTCGGCGCCGCGGCCGCCTCCTCCCGCGCGGTGTTGAGGTCGACACCCGAGGTGCGCTTGAGCAGCCCGACCTGCCCGAGCCCGAGCCGGGCCTCGTCGTCGGCCGGGTTGTCCTTCAGCGCCTGCTCGTATGCCGCCGTCGCGGCGTCGTAGTCGCCCCGCTCGATCGCGTCGAACGCCTGCTGGTGGGTCGCGGGCAACTCCGGCTCGGCCGCTGTCTCCTGGTCGCCCGACTCCTGCGGCGCGGCGTCCAGCGTGCCGGTGACGCCGTTGGCCGCGGCCGCCTCCAGCACCTTGTCCAGCACCTGGCGTATGGCGTCGGCGGGCTGGTCGCCGACATACAGCGGCACCGGCTGGCCGGCGAGAACGGCGAGCACCATCGGCACCTGCTGCACCTGCAGGGCCTGGCGGATCTGCAGAGAAACGTCGATGTCGACGGTCGCCAGCTGCAGGCGGCCTGCATAGGAGCGCACTTCCTCGGCGAGCGCGTCGATGTGCGTCTTGCTGTCCGCGCGTGCGCCCGACCAGAGCGCGAGGATGACCGGCACAGTGGCGGAGGTCTGCATCGCGTCGCCGAAAGTGGCGTCGTCGACGGCGATCACCAGGGCGTCGGAGCCACCGCCCGGCGCTCCGGTGCCGGGCGCGCCGCCGGCCGGTGTCGCCGGACGCGAGAGAGCGGACAGGTCGACGGCACCGCGCAGCGACGCCGGAGTGATGGGCTGGTCAGTCATTGCCCCATTCTTACGCGTCCGGTGACCGGCCGTCGCGTCACCCTGGCGCATCGCTCGGCCATTTCCGCCCCATCGGCCGATCCTCCGTGTCACCATGAGTAAGTAATCGTTTTCTCGACCAGAGGTCAGAACGAGGGATCAGATCGAATGCCGACTCTCATTCAGCCGATCTGCTGCCGGATCGTGCGTGCGAGCGTTCGTCCGACGCGTGTCCGCACCAGTGCGCCCACCGGCACCACCGACAGCAGCTGGAGGACCGATGTCCACACCTGACACGAGCACGTCACGGGAGGAGCTCCTCGCGGTGTCCGGGATCAGCAAGACGTTCCCCGGAGTCCGCGCACTGGACGACATGCACCTGGACCTGCGACGCGGGGAAGTCCTGTCGCTGGTCGGCGAGAACGGCGCCGGCAAGTCGACGCTGATGAAGATCCTCTCCGGTGTCTATCAACCCGACTCCGGACAGCTCCGGATCGACGGCGCACCAGTGAAATTCGCAACACCCAAGGAAGCGCAACAAGCCGGCATCGGCATCATCTTCCAGGAGTTCAACCTGATGCCGGACCTCACGGTCGCGCAGAACATCTTCATCGGTCGCGAGCAGGCACAGGGGCGCTTCCTGCTGCGCCCGCGCGCTCTCGAGCGCCGCGCCGCCGAGCTACTGGACCGACTGCGGCTACCCCTGGATCCCCACACCGCGGTCGGCCGGCTCTCGGTGGCCGGGCAGCAGATGGTCGAGATCGCCAAGGCCCTGTCGCTCGACGCGCGGGTGCTGATCATGGACGAGCCGACCGCAGCGCTGAACGACTCCGAGGTCTCGACGCTGCACGATCTCATCCGGCGATTCGTCAGCGACGACACCGGCGTCATCTACATCTCGCACAAGATGGACGAGCTCAAAGCGATCTCGGAGCGCATCACCGTGATCCGGGACGGCAGGTTCATCGAGACCCTGGACGCGGAACAGACCACGATGCGAGAAGTCATCTCGCTGATGGTCGGACGAGACAGCGCCCCGGTGCAGCATGCGCGCGCAGATGCTCCCGCCGATGATGCTCCCGTCGCGCTGGCGGTGCGCGGTGTCGAGACCCCGAAACTGTTGCGCGACATTACTTTCGACGTTCGCGCAGGAGAGATCCTCGGCTTCGCCGGGCTGATGGGCGCCGGCCGGACAGAAGTCGCCCGCGCGATTGTCGGAGCCGACCGCCGAACAGCCGGCGAGATCAGCGTGCACGGCAAAGCGGTGTCACCACGCAACCCTGCTCAGGCGGGAGCAGCAGGCATCGGCTATCTGTCCGAGGACCGCAAGGGCCTCGGTCTGCTGCTGCAGCAGACGGTCACCCAGAACATCGCACTGCCGTCGGTCGGTAGCAAGTTCTCCCGAGGCGGATTCCTCCACGAGGGCCCGGCCGCCTCCGACGCGCGACGGCTGGTCGACGAGCTGCGGATCAAGACACCGTCGATCCGCGCCGTGGTCGGCAACCTGTCCGGCGGCAACCAGCAGAAGGTGGTCATCGCCAAGTGGCTGCTGAAGGACTGCGACGTGCTGATCTTCGACGAGCCGACCCGCGGCATCGACGTCGGCGCCAAGGAGGAGATCTACGCGCTGATCGGTCGCCTCGCCGCCGAGGGCAAGGCCGTCGTGGTGATCTCCTCCGAGCTGCCCGAGGTGTTGCGTCTCAGCCACCGCGTCGTCGTGATGGCGCGGGGCCGCATCACCGGCGAGCTTGCCGCGCAGGACGCCACGCCGGAGTCGGTCATGCAGCTAGCCACCACCGAGACACCTGCGCGGTACGCACCTGCCTGACATCCGGAAAGCCCTGTCGCCATACGACATTCGGATCTCAAGCCCGCCACGAGGAGGACGACATGCCGAGCCAGACCGCCAGCGCGTTGCTGGACAACACGCCACCCGAGGACGTGCCACCGGCCGCACGTGGGATGAGCCCCCAGGTGCGCATGCGGCTGCAGCAACTCGCCGCGTTCGCGGGCCTGGTCATCATCACGATCTTCTTCGCTGTCGCGGGTGACAACTTCTTCACCTACGACAACCTGGTCAACAACGTGCTCCTGTCGTCGGTGCTGATCGGCGTGCTCGCGCTCGGCACGACCTTCGTGATCGTCACCGGCGGCATCGACCTGTCGATCGGCTGGGGCATCGCACTGACCGGCATGTGCGCGGGAACCTTCCTGATCACCTGGGACCTGCCGCTCGGCCTCGGTCTCCTGCTCACGCTGCTGGTCGGCCTGGTGATCGGGCTGGTCAACGGCTTCAACGTGTCGATCCTGGGTATGCCGCCGTTCATCGCAACCCTGGCCATGATGCTGGTCTGCCAGGGACTACCCCTGGTGATCAGCGCCGGCGGCGCCACGATCTACACCAACACCCAGTTCCCGCCGTATGCCGACCTGTCCGGCGGTGAGCTCATCCCGAACTTCCCCAACGCGGTGCTGATCTTCCTCGCGCTCGCGGTCATCGCGTGGATCCTGTTGAACCGCACCGTCTTCGGGCGGTATGCCGTCTCGATCGGCAGCAACGAGGAAGCCACCGCGCTGTCCGGCATCAACGTACGCACGTGGAAGCTGGTCATCTACGGGGTCGCCGGGGTCTTCACCGCCTGCGCCGGCATCCTCTCGTCCGCCCGCATCGGCGCGAGTCCCACCGCGGGCGGCGGGATGGAGTTGCAGGCGATCGCCGCCGTGGTGATCGGCGGCACATCACTTGCGGGCGGCAAGGGCACGATCATCGGCTCGGTGATCGGCGCTCTCATCATCGGAGTCCTCAACAACGGCCTGCAGATCATGGGCGTCCCGCAGGAGTGGCAGTACGTCATCCTCGGCGTCGTGATCCTGGCCGCCGTCTATGTCGACATGCTGCGCAAGCGCAGCGCGGAGGTGGTCTGAAGTGACTGCACGGGACACCATGCGCCGGCGGCGCCGCACCTTGCCGGCAGCCGCCGTCGGGGCGGCGCTGATCGCGATGACCACCACCGGGTGCATGCGCGCCAGCGACTACAAGGACGACCTCGCCGGGTCGGCGCCGTCGCACGGGGTGCAGGCCGGTTGCACGCCGATCAAGTCCGGCAAGAAGCCCTATATCGCCATAATTTCCAAGGGTTTTCAGCAGCAGTACTGGCAGGCGGTCTACAAGGGCGCGAAGAAGCAGGCCAAGAAGGAGGGCGCTCGGATCACCTTCAACGGTCCGGCGACCGAGTCCGACGTCGAGGGCCAGATCAACATGCTCAAGACCGCACTCGCCAAGAAGCCGGACGCCCTGGGCTTCGCGGCACTGGACTCCAAGGCCTCCGCCCCGATGATGAAGCAGTTGCAGCAGAACAAGACGCCGGTCATCGCCTTCGACTCCGGCGTGGACTCCCCCGTGCCGCTCACCACTGCCGCGACCGACAACAAGGCCGCCGCCGCTGCAGCCGCGAAGAACCTGGCCGAGCGCATCCACTACAAGGGGACGGTCGGTCTCGTCATACACGACCAGACGAGTGTGTCGGGCATCCAGCGGCGGGACGGCTTCGTGGAGTGGATGAAGAAGCACGCCCCGAAGGTCAAGCTGCTCACCCCGCAGTACGGCGGCGGCGACGTCTCGAAGTCGGCGAACATCACCAAGGCGATGCTCGCCGCGCACCCGCACCTGGCCGGCATCTACGGCTCCAACGAGGGGTCGGCCGGCGGCGTGGTCCAGGGTGCCAAGGAGAGTGGCAACAAGAAGGTCGTGATCGTCGGATTCGACTCCGGCGGAGCGCAATTGGACGCGATCCGGTCCGGCCTGGAAGCAGGGGCGATCACGCAGAACCCGATCGCCATCGGCGAGAAAACGGTCTCCGCCGCGATCAAGGCGCTGCACTGCAAGCCGCTGCCGAAGACGATCGACACCGGGTTCTACTGGTATGACAAGACCAACATGGGCAGTGCGAAGATCAAGCCGTTGCTCTACCGGTGACGCACCATGCGAATCTCGTCGCACTCCAGGGTGTCGTCGCGTTTGGTGCCGCCATCGGCGCTGAAACCGAGCTTGCGATAGAACGCCTGCGCACGCAGGTTCTGCCGGACGACCCACAGGTATGCCGGAAGGTCGCCCAGCGTCGCGTCGACCAGTAGCCGTGCGACACCCGTGCCGTGGAATTGCGCAAGGACATTCAGCGCGCCGAGTTCCTGGGGCACCGGCGCGTCGTCGTCCCGCGGGCCGCCGACCATGCAGAATCCGGCAATCCGCCCGGTCGCGAAGTGTCGCGCCAGACGCGACCGGTGTTTTATGCCGTCATCGGCAGCCTGTCCCGCAGCTGCGTGCTCGCGTGCGTTGGTCACGCCGATCCGTTTGCGCCAGTGCGCGATCCGCGGCTCGAGCTGCATGCCGTCGAGGTAGCTCTGCGACAGCATGCCGGCATAGGTGTCCCGCCATACCTGCATGTGCATCGCGGCGAGCTCGGGCGCGTCTGCGTCGGCGAATGGCTCGACGCGGAACGCCCCGCTCATGGCTGGGACTTGAGCCGCTCCTCGACCCGCTCGACCTTCTCGGTGAGCTGGCCGGTGAAGCCGGCACGCATGTCGGCCTTCAGCACCAGGCTGACCCGCGGGCTTGTGGCCGCGACCGCCTCGCAGGCGGCCTTGATGACGGCCATGCACTCGTCCCAGTCACCTTCGATCGTCGTGAACATCGACGTGGTCTCGTTGGGCAGGCCTGAGGCGCGCACCACGCGGATCGCCTCGGCGACGGCGGCGCTGACCGAACCGTCCGGGTCGTCGCTGCTGCCGGGTGCGATGGAGAAGGCGAAAAGCATGCCTCCAGGCTAGTTCACCCCGGCGTCACGCCGACGGCGCCTCGAGACCCTCGGCCGCCGGGGTGAGGGACGCCAGGTAGTCGTGCACGGACGGTATGGCGGCAGCGCCCTCGCCACTGGCCGACGCAACACGCTTCATCGACCCGGCTCGTATGTCGCCGGCTGCGAAGATCCCCGGCACCGTGGTGCCGAGCGGCTCCGGTGGACAGTCGCCGATCCAGCTCTCCCGTGGAACGTCACGGCCAGTGAGCACGAAACCCTTTGTGTCCTGGGCGATCTCGCGCGGCAACCAGTCACAGCACGGGTCCGCACCGAGCAGCAGGAAGAGACCGGCGCAGGGCTTCTGCAACTCCGCACCCGTGCGGTTGTCGCGCAACGTGACCCACTCCAGACGCGTGGCGCCGCCCGCGTCGACAACCTCGCAACACGGCTTCACGCCGATGCGCGGGTTGATCTCGATCTCGCGGATCAGATAGTCCGACATCGTCTGCGACAGATCCGGTCGGCGGATGACGATCTTCACCGACCGCGCGAAGCGGGACAGGTGCACCGCCGCCTGCCCGGCCGAGTTGCCGCCACCGACGACGATCACGTCCTTGCCCTCACACTCACGGGCCGAGCTCGTCGCCGCGCCGTAGTGCACACCCAGCCCGACGAACTTCTCGATCTGCTCGACACCGATCCGGCGGTATGCGACACCTGCCGCGACGATCAGGGTCCGCGCGTGCACGACGCGGTCCTCGAGCCGCAAGGCGTGCGGGCCACCGGCCTCGGCAGCCAGCTCCATGCCGACGACCGGGCGAGCGGAGTAGAGCTTCGCACCGAAGCGGGACGCCTGGGCACGCGCGCGTTGCGCCAGCCGCATGCCGGAGATGCCACGCGGGAAACCGAGGTAGTTGCGAATCATCGAGCTGGTGCCCGCCTGTCCGCCGATGGCCTCGGAGTCGAACACCACCGTCGAGAGGCCTTCGGAGGCGCCATACACCGCGGCCGCGAGACCGGCCGGCCCCGCGCCGATGATCGCCAGGTCGAAGATCTCGTCGTCCTCGAAGTCGTCGAAAGCGTAGAAGCGGCGCCCCAACTCGGCGATCGTCGGTCGGACGAGAGTGTCGGTCAGCGGTGACGTGAGGACCGGGTATGCCGGCGCGCCGTCCGGCCACTCGACGTCCGCCAGCAGCTGCTGCGCCACCGGAGTCTCCGGGGAGTAACTGCGCGCCGGCACACCGAGCCGGTCCAGGAAGTCGCGCAGCCGGCCGGCCTCGGCGTTGCCCGATGGGGCGATGAGTTGCACCGCCTCGAAGACCGGCTTGCTGGAGCTCCAGCCCCAGTCGGAAAGCAGCTCGGTGATCGCGGTGTGGAACTCCTCGTCCCGCTCCCCACGCGGTATGCCGAGACCTGCCTCGATCCGGCCTTCGACCTGTGCCTCGCGCAGCGTCTCGCGGTGGACGCGGAACTCCTCGGCGCCATACACCAGGGCGCGCTTGGTGACCGAGCTGACCGCGTGCAGGCAGTCCACGGTGACCAGCCCGGGGGCATCCGGCTGGGTGAATTCGACTGCGAACAGTGCGATCTCGACATGCTGGGCCAGCAGTGACTGGACCAGCGACATCGCTTGTCCAAGACCGCGCGCGAACTCGACGCGGTAGTCGGCGGCGTACCGCTGAAACTCGTGTTGCAGCTGGTCGGCGTGGCTGTCCCCGACGAGCACGATCGCCGGCTGAAGGGGCTTCACTCGGGCAAGTCTATGCCGGGTGGGAGCGGGCATCGACAGCCGAAAGGCCCAAGACCGACGACATACTCGCGACTGTCGCGAGTTATTCGCCCGATCCACCCCGGACCCACGACACACTCACGACTGTCGCGAGTTATTCGCCCAGCGGCGTCAATAGCGTCAGCTGCGTGCCTGCGAGTCCAGCTCCACACGCTGCGGCACACGGACGATGAGCGCGTCGCCCTGGCCGCCACCACCGCACAGGCCGGCAGCTCCGACACCGCCGCCGCGACGCTTCAGCTCGAGTGCGAGGTGCAGCACGAGGCGCGCGCCCGACATACCGATCGGGTGCCCCATCGCGATCGCACCGCCGTTGACATTGACGATCTCGGGATCGATGCCCATCTCCTTGGTCGACACGATGCCGACCGCGGCGAACGCCTCGTTGATCTCCACGAGGCTCAGGTCGGTGGCCGCGATGCCTTCCTTGGCGCAGGCGGCATTGATCGCGTTGGCCGGCTGCGACTGCAGCGAGGAGTCCGGCCCGGCGACGACGCCGTGCGCACCGACCTCGGCCAGCCACTCCAGGCCGAGCTCCTTCGCCTTGGCCTTGCTCATCACCACGACCGCGCACGCGCCGTCTGAGATCGGTGAACTCGACCCGGCGGTGATCGTGCCGTCCTTGGCGAACGCGGGGCGCAACCCGGCGAGGCTCTCCGCCGTCGTCTCCGGACGGATGCCCTCATCTGCCTTGAACTCGATCGGGTCGCCCTTGCGCTGCGGGATCTGGATGCTGACGACCTCGTCGTCGAAGATGCCGTCCTTCCAGGCACGGGCCGCGAGCTGGTGGCTGCGAGCGCCGAAGGCGTCCTGCTCCTCGCGGCTGACCTGCTTCTCACCGGTGTTGGCCTGCTCGGTCAGCGCACCCATCGCCTGGTCGGTGTAGGCGTCCCACAGGCCGTCGAGCGCCATGTGGTCCTTCATCGTGACGTCGCCGTACTTGAAGCCCTTGCGGCTGCCGGGCAGCAGGTGCGGCGCCTGGCTCATCGACTCCTGACCACCCGCCACCACCGTGTCGAACTCCCCGGCGCGGATCAGCTGTGCTGCGAGCGCGATCGCGTCCATGCCGGACAGGCACACCTTGTTGATCGTCAACGACGGCACATCCATCGGGATGCCGCCCTTGGCTGCGGCCTGCCGGGCCGGCATCTGCCCGGCCCCGGCGGTGAGCACCTGGCCCATGATCACGTAGTCGATCTGGTCACCGGTCACACCGGCCTTGTCCAGGGCGCCCTTGATCGCGAAGCCACCGAGCTCCGCCCCGGAGAATCCGGCGAGCGAGCCCTGCAGTTTGCCCATCGGCGTGCGCGCTCCGGCGACGATGACGGCGGTGTTGTTGTCAGACGAAGTCATGCCATCCACTGTAATCGGGGCGGCTCGACGTGCTCAGCGGGATCAGAGCGAGACGTATGCCGTCACCGTCTGGTCGCCGTCACAGACGTGGAAGGTGATCGTTGCATCGCCGTTGGCGTTGTTGCCGCGGGTGACCAGCACGTCCTGGGTGGAAGTCCCGGGGGCGGCCTGCCAGGACGTCGGCGTGATGCCGGACCAGGTGGCGTTCGCCGGGCCGACGATCGACACGAGGGTGACCGCCTGCGCGGTGCTCCCGTTGTTGACCACGGTGAAGGAGAACGTGACGGTCTTGTCACCCTGATCGTTCTGCTTCACTCCGTTGCCGGTGATCGTCACCGAGCACGTCGTGGCGGTCGACGCACTCGCGGCGGGGGCCGAGGCTGCGAACGCGACCACCGGAAGGGTCCAGGCAGCCCCCTTCGCGACGGAACGGCGCGAAACAATGTGGCGCGGTGACTGCTGAGACATCGGTTCTCCCCTGTCGGCGATCCGGATCGGATGCCGGGAGATTAAGCCGGACGCTCGTACAAGTCCGCATCGAAAGTGACTTATTGCAGGACGAAATCTCCTGCTCAATAAGGGAACTCAGCGCGAGCGTCTGCCGAGGCTGCCGTCGGTCAGTGCCAGGAGCCGCGCGGCGGGCGCCGGTCCCGGGCCGACCAGCAGCCGGTGTGCCAGTGTCGGCGATCGGACACGTCCCCCAGGCCGTCCTCCGGCCACACGACGACGTGTCCGATGGCGGACGAGAGCGATTGCTGGCATCCGGGGCAGACATAACTGCGACCGGCCGCGTTGCCACGCACCGGCCGCACTGCGTAGGTCCGGCCGGCATACGACTCACGCCGTATGCCGCCGTCCAACAACCGCGAGACGTCCGGCCGGCGGTCGGGCTGACCCGACCGCCGGCTCGGACGACGATTGCGGCGCGGCACGGAAGCTGAGCCGATCAGCTCAGGAAGCGCAGGTCACGCGCGGCGTGCTCCAGCAGGAGCGGGCTCGGCACGACCGTCGGGTCGAGTGCGGACTGCTCGACCAGGCCGTCTGCGACGACGTCCGCGCCGAGGTCGTCGAGGATCTCGAAAAGACCTCGTGGATAACCGCATCCGGCCATCATCGCGGTGTCGATGTCCTGCGGGGTCGCGTAGCCGGCGTCCACCATCGCGACCGCGTCGTTCAGGTGCTGGAAGAGCAGTCCGTCGACGACCAGCCCGGGGCGTGCCGGGCCCGCGACAGGCACGTAACCGGCCGCAGCAAGTGTCGCCCGCACCATTCGGCGCTGCTCCGGAGTGCTGCCCAACGCCTCGCCGAACTCGGCGACCTGCCCGGCCTTGGTCTCCTGGTGCAGCCGCAGTGGCAGCACCGCGACGTCGTCGTCGAGCACACCGGCCACGGCGAATTCGCTCGCCTCGTCGGCAGCGAGCACGACCGTGCGAGCGTCGAGCACCTCGGCGACCTCGGAGAACCAGTTGCCGGGCGCCGCTCCACCACAGCACTCACAGTCGGTCGGGTCGCCGTCGTCCTCGATCATGCACGCGCCGGCGTTGCAGTCAGCACAGTCCGCCTCGGCGCCACCGCTCAGCACGACCAGAGGCGCGCCGGCGAGCGCCTTGACGTCGGCCTTCGGGTCGTCGACGGCAATCACCGTGACACCCGCCTTGGCGAATGCATCGGCGAGCTGTGTTGCCAGCTCGCCCTTTCCGACGATCGCAGCGGCCGCGGTCATCGCGTCAGAGCCGCCGTCCTCCTCGGCACCCGCGTCCGCGGAGTAGTCGTAGAAGCCCTGTCCGGTCTTGCGGCCCAATCGTCCGGCGAGCACCAGCTGTCGCAGCAACGACGGCGCCGCGTCGGACGGGCGCTTGGTGGCGGCATACATGACGTCGCAGACCTCCTTGACCACGTCGAGGCCGACGAGGTCGGACAACGTCAGCGGACCCATCGGCAGGCCGATGCCCACACGTCCGGCGTTGTCCAGATCTACCCGCCCGACCTTGCCGGTCTCGTGCAGCGCGACCGCGCGGGCGAGGTAGGGGATCAACAGCGCGTTCGCGACGAAACCGGCGCGGTCACCGACGACGACCGGCTTCTTGCCCAGCTGCAGGGCCAGCTCGCGCACCGTGTCCGTGACCTGCTGGTCCTGCAGCACCGTCGTGATGACCTCGACGAGCTTGAGCACCGGCGCCGGGTTGAAGAAATGCATGCCAACCACGCGCTCCGGGTGGCGGGTGCCCGCGGCGATCTCGGTCAGCGAGAGGCTGGAGGTGTTGGAGGCCAGGATCGCCTCGGGCCGGACGATGTCGTCCAGCGCGGTGAAGATCGAGTGCTTGATCTCCATCCGTTCGGGCACGGCCTCGACGACCAGATCGGCGTCGGCCAGGTCGGTCAGCTCCGCAGTGAAGGTGATGCGCTCCAGCGTCGCATCGCGATCCTGCTCGGACAGCTTGCCCTTGCCCACGGCGCGATCGAGCGACTTGGTGACGAACCCGCGACCGCGCTCGGCGAGCTCGGCGGAGCCGTCGACGGCATACACCGCGAACCCGCCCTTGGCGAAGACTTCCACGATGCCGGCACCCATGGTGCCGAGCCCGATGACCGCGACCTTTGCGACTGAAACCATGCGGTCAGTGTCGCAGGGTGCTCTGGACGCGCTGCGCGGTCCCCGGTCGCTTCCCGAGCAGGTTAGGGTCGGGTCCCGTGCGTGTTGTGATTGCCCGGTGCAGCGTCGACTACGTCGGCAGGCTGACCGCCCACCTGCCGCTGGCGACCCGGCTGTTGATGGTCAAGGCCGACGGGTCGGTGCTGATCCACAGTGACGGCGGGTCCTACAAGCCGCTGAACTGGATGTCGCCACCGTGCGCGATGGCCGAGATCGAGCCGACCGAGGACGAGGCCGCAGAGGGCGTGGCCGCTGTCTGGTCGGTCCAGCACGCCAAGTCCGAGGACCGGCTGCACGTGCGCATCCACGAGATCCTGCACGACACCAGCCACGACCTCGGAGTGGATCCCGGCCTGATCAAGGACGGCGTCGAGGCGCAGCTGCAGGCGCTGCTCGCCGCGAACATCACCACACTCGGCGACGGCTACTCACTGATCCGCCGCGAATACATGACCGCGATCGGGCCGGTCGACATCATGTGCCGCGACGCCGACGGCGCGACGGTGGCGGTCGAGCTCAAGCGCCGCGGCGACATCGACGGCGTCGAGCAGCTGACCCGCTATCTGGAGCTGCTCAACCGCGACCCGCACCTCGCACCGGTGAGCGGAGTCTTCGCCGCGCAGCTGATCAAGCCGCAGGCACGAGTGCTCGCCGAGGACCGCGGGATCCGTTGCGTCACGTTGGATTACGAAGCCCTCAAGGGCATGGACGACGCCGAGTCCCGACTCTTCTGATCACCCACACGGAGTTCGCCACTGCTCCGTCACCCCGGTTCTTTGGCACACTCGACCCATAACGCGACAACGATCGAGGTCGGGACATGAGCGAACCATCGGGTATGACGCGCGCGGCCATCGCCGCACCCAACGCGCTGGCCGCGCAGGCCGGACTCGACGTCGTCGCGATGGGCGGCACCGCGGTCGACGCGGCCATTGCCGCGCAGGCCGTGACCTACGTGACCGAGCCGGGGATCGTCAGTGCCCTGGGCGGTGCCTACGTCAACGTGTGGGCGGCTGGCGGCGATCCCCAGGTGATCGACGGCAACTGCGAGATGCCGGGCCGTGGCGCCGCGCCGGAGCGGTTCGGCGCGGGCCTGCGCGCCATACATCTGGACTACGGGGGTGGCATCACCATCAACGCCGGCTCCGGATCCGCTGCAACCCCAGGATCTTTCGCGGCATACCAGCAGGCACATGAACGTTTCGGTCGGGCCACCTGGCGCGACATCCTCACTCCCGCGATCTCGGCGGCGCGCGAGGGCTTCGTGCTGGGACAGGCGGCGGGACACTACCTGCAGCTCACCGGCCATCACCTGTGGTCCTTCGACCCCGAGACTCACGCGCAGCACTTCGCCGGCGACGACCCGGCCGGCCCCGGCACCAGGATGGTCAATCCGGACCTCGCTGCGACACTGGAAACCGTTGCGCAGCAAGGCATCTCGGAGCTCTACACAGGGTCCATCGGCGCGGCGATCACCACACACATGGCTGCGACCGGTGGCCTCATCGGGCCGGACGACCTCGCGAGCTACGAACCGATCGGTCGTCCCGCGAGTCGGGCCCGGGTCGGTGACTGGGACGTCGCGCTCAATCCCCCACCGTCCATCGGCGGGCCCGTGCTGACCGCCATGCTCCGGCTAGTCGCCGAGCGCGGGATGGACCCCGCCGACCTGATAGTCATCCAGTCCCTCGTGCTCGGCTACCGCGCGCAGCACCTCGACCTGGCACCGGACCTGCACGCGGCCGGCACGGAGCTGCTGCTGGCGCTGGAGACCACCGGCCTGGAGTCGCTGCCCACCAGCACCGACACGGCGCACGTCTCGGTCGTCGACAGCGACGGCAACGCGTGCGCGATCACGACGTCCGCCGGCTACTCCTCCGGTGTGACGGTCCCCGGCACCGGCCTGGTGCTCAACAACTGCCTCGGCGAGCCGGAGCTGAACCGGCGCGGACTGCACGCACTTCCGCCGGGCACTCGCCTTGCTTCCAACATGTCGCCGGTGACGGCACGCAGTGCCTCCGGTGTCACACTCGCGATCGGCACACCGGGGGCCGACCGCATCACCACCGCGCTGGCGCAGGTCCTCGGCAGGCACTGCCTGCAGGGCACGGATCTCACAGTGGCCATCGAGGCGCCGCGGTTGCACGTCGAGCTGACTGCCGACCGCCCGCGCGTGCATCACGAGCCGGACGACGACCTCGCCGACGGGATCGCTCGTGCCGGCGCCACGGCGGTCGCGCACGAGCAACTCGACATGTATTTCGGTGGCGTCGGTGCGGCATACGGCACGGACGCCGGCGAACTCGGTGCAGCCGCGGATCCACGACGAGCCGCCGCGACCGCCATCAGTTGAGCAAACCGCAGGGCAGCGGGCCTGGTGTCAGGCCGGCAGGATCATCGGCTGCGGCAGCCGCTGCACCGACAGCGGGATCACGCGGTGCAGACCGGTGGCGCGCATGAGGCGCTCCAGCCGCATCGACGCATCCGCCAGCACCAGCCGACGCCCTGCGCGCATCGCGCGATGGTGCGCGCCGACAATGACGCCCAGCCCGGTCGCATCACCGATCTCGGCGTCACCGAGATGCACCACCAGATCGCCGACGCCACCGTCGATCGCCTGCCCGAGTGCGAGTCGCACGTCGGCGACCGTGTGCACGTTGAGCTCGCCGGTCACGAAAATCTCCGTGCCTCGCCGCTGAATGTCGATCCTCGCGCCGTTTCCGAACCGCGTCATCGTTCCGCCACCTTCCCCGTCAGGGTGTCTGAACGTCCCTCGAAAGCTCTTGCAGTAAATGCTTCCGGAAACATTGACGCATGACAACGTGATTTTGTTGCCACGGATCAGGTCACGGTTCGGTAAATCGTGGTAGCGATCCGGCTGCTGCCCACGATGGAAAGCGCCGCAATACACATCTGCGACGATGTCCGCATGGTCATCCTCAGCCGCATCTACACCCGCACCGGCGACGCCGGCACCACCGCACTCGGCGACTTCAGCAGGACAGGCAAGAACGACCCGCGGCTGATCGCGTATGCCGACACCGACGAGACCAACAGCGTCATCGGCGTCGCGGTGGCCGCAGGCGGACTCCGCGAGGACCTGGTGACGATGCTGCACCGCATCCAGAACGAACTCTTCGACGTCGGCGCAGATCTGTGCACGCCACTGGCCGCCGAGCCGGAGTTCCCGCCGCTGCGGGTCAAGCAGCCGTGGATCGACGATCTGGAGGCCGACTGCGACCGATTGAACGACGAGGTGGAGACGCTGCGGTCCTTCATCCTGCCCGGCGGCACCGCGGGCGCGGCGCACCTGCACGTGGCCCGGACCGTCGCACGTCGCGCCGAGCGGTCCGCCTGGCTGGCGCTGGAGACGTATGGCGACGCCGAAGCCCCCGCCGGCAGTGAGAAGGGCACCGGAGGCGTCAATCCGCTGACCGCGCAATACCTCAACCGACTGTCGGATCTGCTCTTCCTCGCCGCCCGCGTGGCCAACCTGCCCGGTGGCGACGTGCTGTGGCAGCCCGGCGGCGGCCGCGAGGACCGCCCGGAGAAGTAGCCCCGCTCGCCGACTGACGCAGGTGGCAGCGAGTGACGCATTTGCAAGTGCGTCAGTCGGCGTCAAATGCGTCAGTCGGCGCGGGGCCCTGTGGACAACGCCCACGGCGCTGCACGAACCGCCACGATCGATGTATGGCGATGGAGCACCAACGACTGGGTCCGCAGGAAGTCCTGCGCGCACGCGATCTGGCCCGTCGCGGCATCTCGGCCTGGCAGGAGGCTCACGGCACGCGAGCACGACTGGCCAGGGTGCGCCGTGGCGGGTATGTCGCCGCGGCACGCTGGTCGGAGCTCCTCGACGAGGATCGCTACCGCGGGCTGGTGCTCAGCACCTACGCCCACATGCGCTGCGATCCACCGCTGATGGCGTGCCGACATTCCGCTGCGGTCCTGCTCGAGCTGCCGACGCTCGGCGGGTGGCCCGACCGGGTCGAGGTGCTGGCCGAGGCTGCAGCAGCGGGGAGCAACGGTCTGATCCGCCGGCATCGGGTCGACGACCGGCCGGAGCCGGTGACCTGTCACGGCATCCCGGTGACGCCTGTGCCTCGGACCGTCGTCGACCTGGCCAGGATCGGGACGCTGGCGCAGGGGCTGGTCATCGCCGACGCCGCACTGCACTGGGACCGATGCTCCCAAGCAGACCTGGACGCCGAGGTCGACCGGATCCCGCGCGGCGGGCGCGGACGGCGGCGTGCCGCTCTCGCCATACATCTCGCCGACGGGCGGTCCGAGTCTCCGGGAGAGTCGCTCAGTCGTGCCCGAATGTATGAGCTGAGCCTCCCGCAGCCGGACCTGCAGGTCCGGCTGGAGGACCGGATCGGGGTCTTCGGGTGGGCTGATTTCGGCTGGCCGGGCCTGATCGGCGAGTTCGACGGCAAGGTGAAATACGTTGCGCGAGAAACAGTTTGGGACGAGAAGCAGCGCGAGGACCGTGCGCGACGGACCGGCGTCGGAGTCGAGCGGTGGGGATGGCAGGAGGCGCTGCGCACCGAGCCCCTCCGCCGTATCCTTTGTGCCGCCGGCCTGCGGCCCGCCGATGCCCAGGAGTGGCGTCGGTGGGATCCGATCCGGCAGCCACGACGCCCCCGCTTCGGCGAGTGACGCATTTGACGCCGAGTGACGCATTTGCAAGTGCGTCACTCGGCGTCAAATGCGTCAGTCGGTGCGGGCGATGGGCGGGCTACGCGACGTTGGCGTTGAGCCCGGGCGGAGCGGACTCCGACCAGGAGCGCAGCGCGGTGTAGTCACCAGGCGCGATCGCGATGAGGAAAACGTCGTTGCCCACGGTGCACTCCACCTGAATGGGGTCGGTGATCGCAATGGGGCGGTTGCGGGTGAGCTGGGTCGGGGCGCCGAGGTCGAGATCACCGCGACGCCATACGAAACGGGGCCGCAGGCCGATGCCGATCACGGAGAACCCCTGGACCGAGTCGGTGCTGAAGCGCGTCATCCGCAGCTTCCAGCCTTCACCGCGCTCGACCGCGACCATCGCGAGGGGCTCGCCCCGCGCGATCAGCCGGCGACGAACGATCAGGGCCGCCAGGCCGAGGACGACGAGCAGGAGCAGGCACGCGAGACCGACTGCTGCCCAGTCGATCGTCGCGATCATCCTTGCTCCTTCAGGCTCCGAGGCCGGCTGCGTCGACGCGCTCGGCGACGAGCGTGACCTTGTCGTTGTCGACCGACATGAACCCGCCGTCGACGGTCACGGTCTCGCGCGATCCGCCGACCGGGTCGACCAGGACGTCACCGTTGCCGAGCACCGCGAGCATCGGCTCGTGGCCGGGCAGGATGCCGATCTCACCCTCGACGGTGCGGGCGGACAGCTGGCTGGCGTCACCGGACCACACGATGCGGTCCGGGGCGACGATTTCGACCTGCAGGCTCACGAAGAGTCAGCTCCTTGAGATGTACGGCGAAGGATCCACCGACGGGCTGGGGTGGACCTTGTAGTACAGCGTACCGGGCGCCAGAGGGTGCTCTGTGCACGATCCCCCGAGTTGAGCCACGCGCCCGGGAACCGGTGCCCCCGGTGCGCCGTTGAACCGACCCCATGGCCTTTCTGACCAGCCCCGACCTGTGGGTCGCGTTCCTGACCCTCTTCGCCCTCGAGCTCGTGCTCGGCATCGACAACATCGTCTTCATCTCGATCCTCACCGGCCGGCTGCCGGAGCGGCAGCGCGCCAAGGCACGCAGGGTCGGTCTCGCGCTCGCACTGCTGATGCGGATCGCGCTACTGGCGGTCGCGTCGTGGATCATCGGGCTGAAATCAACCATCATCTCGATCGGCGATGCAGACGCCCTGGACCTGTCCGGACGTGACCTGATCCTGCTGCTCGGCGGGTTGTTCCTCATCTACAAGGCGGTCACCGAGATCCACCACAAGCTGGACGGCGCCGGCGAGGACCCGACGGCCGTGTCGGCGGGCACCGCGACCTTCACCGGCGTCATCGTGCAGATCCTGCTGCTGGACGCGGTCTTCTCGCTCGACTCGGTCATCACCGCGGTCGGCATGGTCGACGAGCTGGCGATCATGATCGCCGCGGTGACACTCTCGATCGGGCTGATGATGGTTTTCGCAGGCCGCATCAGCGACTTCGTCAACCGTCACCCCACGGTGAAGATGCTGGCGCTCAGCTTCCTGGTGCTCATCGGTTCGACGCTGATCGCGGAGGGGTTCGACATACACATCGACAAGCCGGTGATCTACGGGCCGATCGCGTTCGCGATGGCCGTCGAGGCGCTGAACCTCATCTCCAGCAAGCGACAGGTCGACCGCGAGACCGCCGGGACGCGGTGATCTCGATACGCTCCTTCGTCGCTACTCGATCACCTTGTGTGGGTGCTCAGCACTACCCTTCGATACGCCCGCTCGTTCCTCACGGGCTACTCAGGACGACGCTCGATCAGCTTGTCGGGCGCTCGACGACGATCGCCATCGGGGTCTGCTCGCCACCCTGACCCAGCGGGTTGTCGGCGAACATCTCCTCGAAGCGGGTCCAGTCACCGGGGATGTCGCTGCCCAGCACGTTGCGGCCGATGTCGTTGGCGTCCATGACGATCGTGCCCCCGAACGTCTCCTTGTATGCCGCCGGCACGCGCTCGCGGATCGCGGCCGTCAGTCGGGCTGCGACGTCGTTCGGGTCCTTCGGTGCCAGTTTGGCCGAGACGTTGGACGGGTAGGCGGAGTACTCGGTCGGGCCGTCGATGGCCCGGATGTCTCCACCGACCAGCTCGTAGAACATGCCGCGCTTGCCGATCAACTTGCCGACCGCTCCCCCGGCGCTGGCATAGAGCACGCGCGGCAGACCGGCCTCCTGGATGGCCAGCTGCATGGTGAACGGTGACCCGAGGCCGATGCCGGCGGGTGTGCGGGTGACGTACTTGGACAGCACCCGCGCCGGCCGACCGACGTTGATGTCCCAGATGAAGTAGGACCGGCCTTGAGTGATGGCGACGATCTTCTCGGAAATGAAGTAGTACCAACGCTTTCCGGCCATCTCCGCGGCATGGTCGGAGTCGGCGTCGAGCTGCTCGAAGAACCGGTCGACCTGAGCCAGCACCCGGGAGTCGAGGTCGTCGTCCCGGCTGAACAGCTCGGTGCGCAACGGGTAGCGGCGCACCTGCTCGCCGAGGCTGGTGACCAGGTCGAGCTCCTTGCCCGCGTTGGGCTCCAGGTCGGTCTTGATGCGCACCGGAGTGTCGTCCTCCGGCTGCTTCTCGTCGAAGAACTCCTGCAGCCAGATCTCCACGTTGAGCATCCGCCAGAAGACCATCGAGTCGACGTCGTTGGTGCCCTTGATCCAGCCCTCGAAGGCGTGCAACACCTCGGCCTGGTCGAAATACGGTCTGTTTGCGAAGGATTCGGACAGGAAGATGTTGTAGAAGTGGTTCTTCAGCCGCATGAACCACTCACCCTGCGGGGTGGTGAAACCGATCTTGTTGCGACGCCGGTTGATCGACTCCGGCAGCAGGCCGCGGGTGGCGTCACGCAGGATCCGTTTGTTCCAGCCGCCCTTGATGATCGCCTCATCGGACAGGCTGAAGATGAACTTCACGACCTCCTTGTCGAGGAACGGCACGCGCCCCTCGAGCGAGAAGCGCATGGTGTTCTTGTCCTCGTAGCGCAGCAGCGACGGCAGCGACCCGATGAAGAGGTCCTCGATGAGCCGCTTCTTGAGGTTGGTGCCCTCGACCGAATAGGTCTCCCCAGAGTGCGCCGACACGAAGTCGTCGGCGAGCAACTGGGTCATCGGAATCCCCTTGCGGCCCTTGAGCTTTGCCTGCAACTTGAAGCGGCCGAGCCGGTAGATCACGTCCAGGCTCTTGGACAGCTCCGCTGCCGCCTGCTTGGCGCCCTGCGCCTTCAGCTGCCGCAGGTAGACGAAGTAATAGGGGATGTAGCCGGCCATCATCTCGTCGGCGCCCTGGCCGTCGAGCAGCACCGTCACGTGCTCGGTCGCCTCGCGCATCACCTGATATTGCGCGTAGGGGCCGGAGGAGATCAGCGGCTCCTCCTGTGCGCGGATGAAGTCGCGCATGTCGGCCTTGAACTCGTCGGCCGTCGGCTTGATCTTGTGCGCGTCGACGTGGCCGCGGCAGATGTCGAGCACAGCGTCGACATACTTCTCCTCGTCATTGAGCGACCCGGGGAAGACGGCAGAGAACGTGTTTTGCTCCGCCCCAACGGATTCCGCGGTCGTCTCGTCGCCGGAGTTGAGCAGCTGGTTGATGATCACCGCGACCGCACTCGAGTCGAGACCACCGGACAACGACGTGCCGACCGGCACCTCGGACTGCAGCCGCAGCCGGACCGCCTCGATCAGCCTGGCCTTGTAGTCGGCGGCAGCCGCCTCGTCATACGGGCGCTGCTCCGTGGCCAGCTCGGCGAGCTCCTCGCGCAGTCGGGTGTATGGCGCCCGCGTGGTCCCGCTCGCGTCGATCGTCATGGCCTCGCCCGGCTCCAGCCGCTCGATGCCGTCGAAGAACGTCTCGCGACCGTCCTCGTGGATGCGGAAGCGCAGGTAGCGGAAAACGGTGCGGTCATTGGGTTTCGGGTCGTAGAGACCGGAGGACAGGATGCCCTTGATCTCCGAGGAGAACAGCACGGTGTCGCCGACCTTGGCGACATACACCGGCTTGATGCCGAAGTGGTCGCGGCTGAGCGTGAGCCGCTGGTCGACCGCGTCCCAGATCGCCAGGCCCCACATGCCGTTGAAGCGGTCGAACGCCTCGTTGCCCCACTGCGCGAACGCCGCCAGCACGACCTCGGTGTCGGAGTCGGTGGTGAACTCGTGGCCGAGTGCCTTCAGCTCCTCGCGCAGCGGCAGGTAGTTGTAGACCTCACCGTTGTAGGCGATGGTGTAGCGCCCGTCGGCGGTGGCCATCGGCTGCTGGCCGTGCGCCACATCGATGATCGACAACCGGCGGTGGCCGAGGCCGACCGGGCCGTCCTCGAAGGTGCCCTCACCGTCGGGGCCGCGGTGCGCCTGGCAGTCGTTCATCCGTTGCAGCAGCGCTGCGTTGCCACCTGGGCCGTAGTACCCGACGATTCCACACATGCGGGCCAGCTTATTTGGCCGGAGCGGTGGCGACCCAATCGGTCTCGATACACCTCCCCCGCTGCGGCACTCGACCCGCTTGGAGGCTCCGCTCCTCCGGGCACTCACTCAAGCTGGTCGAGTAGGCGAGCCCCATAGGGCGAGCCGTATCGAGACCACATATGCGTCGCGCGCTCGGTCTCGATACACCTCCCCCGCTCCGCTCCTCCGGCACTCGACCACCTTCGGCCTCCGGCACTCGACCAGCTTGAAGATGCGCTCCTCCGGCACTCGACCCGCTCGGGGTCAGAGCTGCGACAGGTTGGTCCGCGCCAGCTCGACGATCTCGCTGCCGCGACCGGACAGCACGGTGCGGGTGGCGTAGAGCGTGAAGCCCTTCACCTGCGCCAGCGTGATCTTCGGCGGCAGCGACAGCTCCTGCCGGGCGACCCGCAGGTCGACCAGCGCCGGACCGTCGTGCTCCAACGCGTCACGCACGCAGTCCTCGACGTCCTGGGTGCGCTCGGCCCGGAAGCCGCGGATCCCCATCGCGTCGGCGATCGCCGCGAAGTCGGGGTTGTCCAGACCGGTGCCGAAGTTGATCAGCCCCGCCTGCTTCATCTCCAGCTCCACGAAGCTCAACGCGCTGTTGTTGTAGACCATGACCTTCACCGGCAGATTCAGCTGCTTCAGGGTGATCAGGTCACCGAGCAGCATGGCCAGGCCGCCGTCGCCCGCAAGCGCCACGACCTGACGCTTCGGGTATGCCGCCGAGGCGCCGATCGCCTGCGCGAGTGCATTGGCCATCGACCCGTGGCTGAACGATCCGAGCAGCCGGCGCTTGCCGTTCATCCGCAGGTATCGGGCAGCCCACACCGTCGGTGTGCCGACGTCACAGGTGAAGACGGCGTCGTCGCTCGCGTGCCGGTTGATCGCGTCGGTGACGAACTGCGGGTGCAGCGGCGTCTCCTTCGGCTTGCCGGGCTCGGCAAGCTCGTCCAGCCTCGCCCGGCGCTTGCGGTGGTGCTTGACGATCGTGTCCGCGAAGCCGCCGTCCCGCTTGCCCTTCAGGCGAGTTTGCAACTGCGGCAACGTGTCTCGCACCGTGCCGACCAACGGGTGTGACACCTTGACGCGTCGTCCGATGCGCTCGCCGCGCACGTCGATCTGGATGACGGGCACGTCGTCGGGCAGGAACGGCCGGTAGGGAAAGTCAGTGCCGGCCATGATCAGCACGTCGCAGTGCTCCATCGCGCGGTAGCCGGAGTCGTAGCCGATCAGTCCGGTCAGTCCGACGTCATAGGGGTTGTCCCACTCGACCCATTCCTTGCCACGCAGCGAGTGCACGATCGGTGCCTTGATCGCGTCGGCGAAACCGATCAGCTCGTCGTGGGCACCGGCACACCCGGCCCCGGCGAGTATGGCGGGCCGCGCCGACCCGCTGATGACCTCGGCGGCCGCGTCCAGGTCCTCGACCGGCGGGAGCACGACCGTCTCGCGGGTGTGCACCGGCAGCACGTCGGCCGCGGACCACTCCTCCATGAAGATCTCCCCCGGCACGACCATCACGGCCACACCGCGGCGGGAGATCGCTGCCTGCAGGGCCTGCTGGAAGACCACCGGGAACTGATCGGCGCAGGACACCAGCTCGGCATACACACTGCACTCGTTGAATATCTGCGTCGGATGGGTCTCCTGGAAGTAGCCGCTGCCGATCTCCTCCCGCGGGATCTGTGCGGCGATCGCCAGGACCGGGGCGTGGCTGCGCCCGGCGTCATACAGGCCGTTGATGAGGTGGACGTTGCCCGGGCCGCAACTGCCGACACAGACCGCGAGTTCGTCGGTCAGCTGCGCCTCGGCACCGGCTGCGAACGCACCGACCTCCTCGTTGCGCACGTGCGCCCATTGCAGGTCTCCGTCGCGTCGCAACGCATCGGTCAGACCGTTGAGGGAGTCGCCCGGCACGCCATACAGCCGGCGAACGCCGCTCGCCTTCAAGGTTCGGATGATGGAGTCCGCGATAGTCGCCATGGACCCATCATGACCTGCCACCGCGCCTCACCGACACCCGTCGGGCCCGGCCGGATCGCGACAATGAGATCCGCCGATCCACGTCCCACCATCGCCGTGCGGGATCGGGCATCATCGGTGGTCGGACGACACGCGATCGTGATTCCCCGACTGGCCATCTGCGCGGAGTTATGAAAACGTAATAAATGATCCATTGACAGCACCATCCTCAATGGCAGTGACGTGTCGTCGATCTGAGCAAAGGGTGACATGGTGGCCACGGTGCTCCCGGCCAAGGACTCCTCCGGCCCACGCGGCCAGAGGGCAGCACACCGTGCTCACGGCACGGACTCCGCCGCACACGACTCGCGCGAGGAGACCGGCAAGCAGCCGAAGGCGCACGCCCAGCGCCCCGACATCCAGGGCATGCGAGCGATCGCAGTGCTCCTGGTCGTGGTCAGCCACGCCGAGATCAAGCACATTTTCGCCGGCGGCTACATCGGCGTCGACGTCTTCTTCGTGGTCTCCGGGTTCCTGATCACCGGCCTGCTGGCCCGCGAGGTTCGCTCCACCGGACGGGTGTCGTTCACGGGCTTCTATGCCAAGCGTGCCCGCCGCATCCTGCCGGCCGCGTCGGTGACTCTGCTGCTCACCCTGGTGGCATCCACCTTCGTCTACACCGACGGTGACCTCAGCAAGGTCGCCACCGACGTGAAGTGGGCCGCGTTCTTCGCAGCCAACCTGCACTTCGCACAGGGCGGCACCGACTACTTCGCCGCCGCGACCTTCGAGACACCGGTGCAGCACTTCTGGTCGCTCGCCGTCGAGGAGCAGTTCTACCTGGCCTGGCCGGTGATCATCGCCCTCATGCTCCTCCTGCCGTGGCGGCGACGCGAGCGCAAGATCCGTCGCGGACCGCGCGCCACTCGCGCCCGCATCACGCTCGGCCGGGTGCAGGCGCTGCGCCGCGCCGCGGTGCTCATCGCACTGCTGAGCGTGCTGTCTCTGGCCTGGTCGATCCACGACACCGGGGTGTCGCCGCACTCGGCATACTTCTCGACATTCACCCGCGGTTGGGAGCTCGGACTCGGCGCGCTGCTCGCGCTCGTCGCCCACCGGGTCGCGCACCTGCCGGACCGGCTGAAGGCAGTGATGTCCTGGACCGGCCTGGGGATGGTGCTGTATGCCGCCATTGCCTACACACCGTCGACACCCTTCCCCGGCAGTGCCGCACTGGTGCCCGTGCTGGGCGCCGTGCTGATCCTCGCCGGTGGCATCGACGGGCCGCGCTACGGCGCGACGATGGTGCTCGGCGTCCGGCCGATGCGCTTCATCGGAGACATCTCCTACTCGATCTACCTCGTCCACTGGCCGGTGCTCATCCTCACCACCGCGTATGCCGGCGGGCACCTGCGCATCCGGCACAAGCTGGTGCTCATCGTGGTGGCGATCGGGTTGTCCTGGCTCAGCTACCGCTACGTCGAGACCCCGCTGCGCACGAGCAAGAAGCGCGGACGGCACACCAACGTGCGCTCGCTGGCGCTCTGGCCCGCCGCGCTGGTGATGGTGCTCGCCCCTGCCGCCGTGATCTATCAGTCGACGATGGCGCAGTCCTCCACGACCGCGGACGCCGCGCAGAGGGTTGCGGTGAAGAAGGCCGAGAAGCCCTCTGCGGTGTCGTCGCTGCGTGGCCAGGTGGAGTCCGCGAGCGACAAGGCACAGGACGGTGCCGCGTTGCCCAGCAAGCTGGTGCCGAGCCTGCTGCACCTGCCCGACGACAAGACCGAACCCAGCAGCGCCTGCTGGGCGGGCACCCGGGACAAGACCTCGCACAAGCTGTGCCCGAAGGGTGACACCAAGGCCGAGCACACCGTGGTGCTCTGGGGTGACTCGCACGCCGCGCAGTGGCTGAAGCCACTGAGCGGTCTGGCCAAGAAGCACCACCTGAAGCTGATCCCGCTGACCAAGGCGGGCTGCCTGCCGGCCGACGTGCGGGTGCGTCTCAAGGGCGTCCCCTACACGCAGTGCGACACCTACCGGGAGTGGGCGTTGCAGCAGATCAAGCAGCTCAAGCCGGACCTGGTGATCATCAGCGGCCTGCTCGACACCCCGATCCTGGACCCGAAGACCAACAAGGAGGTCTCGGCGAAGGAGGGCACGAAACTCTTCCGGGAGGGCTCGGAGCGCACCCTGGAGAAACTGCACGGCCTCACCGACGAGGTCGACATCATCTCCGACCAGTCCCGGCTGTCCAAGGACGCCGGCACCTGCCTCGGCTCGCGCAGCGCCGACCTGAGCACCTGCGCCACTGCGCCCGACGATGTGACGGTCGCTCGCGACGCCGCCTGGCGCGACACCGCCAAGGACAGCGGCGCCGACTACATCAACATGATGCCGTGGGAGTGTCACGACGACGTCTGCCCGATCGTCGTCGACGGCACGATCGTCTATCGCGACGATCACCACCTCACCACGACGTATGCCGAGCGGTTGCGTCCTGTGCTGGCCGAGAAGATCGACTTCAAGTCACTGTGAGCCCGGGCTGACGCCGGGCACGTCGAGATCGAGACCTAGCTGCTCAGTCTGCTGCGTCCCCTTCCTTCGCCGCCTCGCGCGCCTTCGCCGCCTTCGCTGCGGCAGCGGCACGTGTGACCCACGTCGGCACCGTGCCGTAGCGCTGGCTCGGGATCAATCGGCCGGCGGCGCTGTCCTCGACCAGTTGCGCCATCCGTCGGTCACGGGTCGACTCCTGCTTGGCGGACAGCACCCAGTTGGTGCACACCCGGCGGTAGGTCTTGGTCGCGGCATCCCAGAAAGCCTGTGCGGCAAGCGAATCCGCGAGTCTTTCGGCATACGCGACGGGCAACTCCAGCGGGCCCTCCCGCTCATGGGTGTATGGCGCGTCCTCCCGCTTGCGGGCCCGCCAGATCGCCAGGCCCGCGGGTTGCATCCGGCCCTCGGCCCGCAGCTGCTCGACCAGCGCGAGGTTGACCTTGCTCCAGTGACTGGTGCGCTTGCGGGGAGTCCATCGCTGCCGGACGAAGTCATCGTCGATGCGTTGCGAGACGGAGTCGATCCAGCCCCAGCACAACGCCTCCGGGACGGCCTCGGCCCAGGTCAGCCCGCGGTCGGGGACGTGCTTCTTGGCCAGGCCCATCCACAGCTCGGTCTCGGTGTCGTGGTGTGCCGCCAACCAGGCACCGAACTCCGCGGCATCGGCGAAGAAGCGCGCAGGCTTCTCCGGTGTGCCGCCCATGCGGCCCGGCGTCGCACTCTTCGTCATACGGCCAACCTCTCACCTGCCACCGACAGCGTCACTGCCGGTCGGCGGCACCAGGTCGAGTAGTTCACGCGCTGCCGGGTTGGCCGGCGGCGCCGCCCGGCTCACCAGGGCCAGCGTGCGCGCGGGCGGATGCGGCGAGATCGCGATCACCGGCAGACCGCTGTTGCGAGCGAGCGGCTCCGGCACGAGCGCGACACCGAGGCCGTGGGAGACCAGCGAGAGCACCTGCTCCATGTCGCTCACGGCGAAGCCGATCCGCCGATGCAGACCGGCCGCGGCGCAGACGTCGTCGATCACCGTCTGCAGCCCTTGGCCGGCTCGGAAGTCGATGAACCGCTCGGCACCCAGCGACTCCAACCGGACCCGGGTGCGGCCGGCGAGCGGGTGATCGTGGCCGGTGATGACCACGATCTTCTCCGGGTAGGAGCGCGCCACCATCAGACCGTCGGGCAGCGGCGTGTTGTCGAGGGCCGCGAACGCGAGGTCCAGATCGCCGGCAAGCACCGATCGCAGCAGCTCGGCCGTCGGCTCCTCGCGCAGCGTCACCTGTATGCCGGGATGACGCCGGGACAGCTCGGCCAGCAGCGCCGGCACGTCGACCGAGGTGAAGGTCTGCACCACCCCCAACGCGAGGCTGCCGGCGCTGAGCCCGGCGATGTCGGCCAGCCGGCGCCGCACCGCGTCGACCTCGTCCAGCACCCGCCGGGCCGACCCCAGCAGCGCTGCGCCAGCAGGTGTGAGGATCGTGCGGCGGGTCGTGCGCTCGAGTAACGCAGTGCCGAGATCGCGCTCGAGGCTGCGGATCGACGCGCTCAACCCCGGCTGCGAGATGCGCAGTCGCTCGGCGGCCCTGGTGAAGCTGTGTGTTTCGGCGACCGCGGCGAAGTGTTCCAGCTGCCTCAACTCCATCTATAAATGGTAGCTATCAATCCTCTGGGTACGTCTTGTTGGACAGATGGATTGAAAAGCCGCGATGGTGTCCGCCATGACAACCCGGACAGCTCCCGTCGTCCACCATCGGATGGACCACCGGCTCGTGCTGGTGATGGCCCTCGCCTCGGGCCTGGTCGTCGCGAACAGCTACTACGCGCAGCCCGTCGTCGCGCAGATCGCCGACTCGTTGCACGCCTCGACCGGCAGTGTCGGGCTGGTCGTGACCGCGAGCCAGGTCGGCTACGCCCTCGGTCTGGCCTTCCTGCTGCCGGCCGGTGACCTGGTCGAGCGGCGACGACTGCTGACCGGCGTGCTGGCAATCACCACCGTGTGCCTCGCGGCCATGGCGATGGCTCCGACCTGGCAGCTGCTCGCCGGTGCCGCGCTGCTCGCGGGAGTGTCCTCGGTCGTCGGTCAGATCCTCGTGCCGTTCGCGGCCGGCCTCGCCGGAGAGGACGAGCGTGGCAAGGTCATCGGCGACGTCATGACCGGGCTGTTGCTCGGCATCCTGCTGTCCCGGGTCGTCGCCGGCCTGGTGGCGGAGGTCGCCGGCTGGCGGAGCGTTTTCTGGCTCGCCGCGGCACTCATGCTCTTCACCCTGGTCCTGCTGCGCCGTGAACTCCCTGTCGTCCCGCCGTCCGCGAAGCTCACCTACCGCCGGGCCCTGGCCTCGGTCGTCACCCTGATCCGCGAGGAGCCGGTGCTGAGGCGGCGGATGCTGTACGGCGCGGTCACCTTCGCGTCGTTCGGCGTCTTCTGGACCAGCATCGGCTTCCTGCTCGCCGGGGCGCCATACAACTGGTCTGACGGGACGATCGGCGTCTTCTCGCTGCTCGGGGTGGCCGGCGCGTTGGCCGGCAAGGTCGCCGGTCGCCTCGCCGACCGGGGCTGGGCGCATCGGCAGATCGGGGTGCTCGTCGCGCTCACGGCGGTCAGCTTCGGCCTGCTCGCGCTCGGGCACGACCAGGTCATCGCGCTCGCGGTCGGGACCGCGTTGCTCGAGCTGGGCATCCAGGGCACGCACATCACGAATCAGGCCATGTTCTATCCACTCCGGCCAGATGCACGCAGCCGGCTCAACACGGCATACATGACGGCATACTTCGCGGCCGGATCGTGCGGCAGTGCGCTCTCGGCGACTGTGTATGCCGCCCACGGCTGGGACGCCGTCTGCCTGCTCGGTGCTGTCTTCCCGATCCTCGGGTTGCTGGTCTGGCTGGTCGAGACGGTGCGTCGCGGGCGCCCGGCTGCCCGCTGACCGGTCAGCTCACTTGGCGAGATCAACGGTCGCGTCATACCCCTGCTCGTGCTTGAGGTCGACGGCCGGCGCCGGCGTCATCGGATCCGGCAGCACCTTGCTGACCCGGTTGATCGCACGCATCAGGTGGTAGGAGACCAGCACCGCCATGGTGCCGAGCGCGATACCGGCGAGCTGCACGTCGCCGATCGTCCAGGTGAAGTCGGCAATACCGATGATCAGGCCGATCGCCGCTGGTGTCAGGTTGATGGCGTTGCCGAAGTCGATGCGCGCCTCGATCCAGATCCGGGCGCCGAGCAGGCCGATCATGCCGTAGAGCACCACGCCCGCTCCCCCGAGTACGCCGATCGGGATCGTGGCGATCGCCTCGCCGAACTTCGGGCAGAAGCTCAGCACCAACGCGCCGAGTGCCGCGAACCAGTAGGCCGCGGTCGAGTAGACCTTGGTCGCCGCCATGACCCCGATGTTCTCGGCATACGTGGTGGTGCCCGAGCCGCCGCCGGCTCCGGCCAGCGCGGTCGAGATCCCGTCGGCGATGAGGGCGCGACCCTGCACGTCGTCCAGGTCCCGCTCGGTCATCTGGGCGACCGACTTCACGTGGCCGATGTTCTCGGCCACCAGTACCAGGACGACCGGCACGAAGAGGGCGATGACCCCGGTGTCGAAGTGCGGGCTGTGGAAGGTCGGCAGGCCGAGCCAGTCCGCCTTGCCCACGGCGTCGAACTTCACCTCGCCGCGCACGCAGGCGGTGACGTAGCCCGCGACCACACCACCGAGGATCGCCAGCCGTCCGAGCAGCCCCCGGCCGAGGACCGTGACCAGGCAGATCACCGCGACCGTCACCGTCGCGGTGACTGGTGCCTTGACGTAGTTGTCCTTCGCGGCGCCCGCGAGGTTGAGGCCGATCACCGCGACGATCGCACCGGTAACCAGTGGCGGCATCAGCGCCCGGATCCAGCCCGCCCCGGCAACCTGCACGATGAGACCCACCACGGCCAGCGCCAGGCCCGTCAGCACAATGCCGCCGAGCGCGCCCGCCATACCGTGTTCGGCCTTGGCCGCCGCGATCGGCGCGATGAAAGCGAACGACGAGCCCAGGTAGCTCGGCACCCGGCCGGCTGTCAGCAGCAGGAAGATCATTGTGCCGACGCCGGAGAAGAACAGCGTTGTCGACGGCGGGAAGCCGGTCAGCAGCGGCACGAGGAACGTCGCCCCGAACATCGCCACGATGTGCTGCAGGCCGATACCTGCCGTCCGCGGCCAGGTCAGTCTCTCGTCGGGTGCAACGACACCTCCCGCGGACACCGATTTTCCGTCACCGTGCAGGGTCCACGAGGGAAGAAGACTCACGGGAGGTCAGCATATGGCGTCCAGCGCGGTGCCCTTACTCCCGACCGTGGAAGGTTGTGCACGTCGATCGCCCAGCCGACGCGGCCCAAACCTCGACCGTCGAAGGTTAGGCACGCTGAGGCGCCCGACCTCGCGGCCCAAACCTCGACCGTCGAAGGTTGGGACCTCAGCCCAGCCGGCCGACCTCTCCCCCGTATGCCGCAACGAGAGCGTCACCGATCGGCTTCGCGTTGGCCTGCAGCACTTCGAGCGGCATACGCGGGAGGTTCTCCTCCCAGTCCAGCAGTGGCGAACCACGCAGCTGCAGCATCCGCGCGGGGCGGCCGAAGAACCACACGTGCAGGTGAGCGCCGCCGTCGCCATACTTCGCGAGCTGTGCTCGACCGACACTCGGCAGCGACTCGATCGCGGCACTGATGACCGCGGTCAGCTGTCCGAACTCAGCAGCCCAGTCCGCCGGCATCGTCGGCAGGTCCATGTGCTGCTTCGGGCCCAACGACACGGCGATCGGCAGACCGGTGTCGACGATGACGGTCAGCCGCCAACGGTCGTTGCTCCACACGAGGGTGCCGTCGTCGGGACGCTCGGGACCGGTGCAGTGGCACTGCGCCGGGTCCTCGCCACGCCGGTCCGGCTCCGCGTCGGCCAGCGGTTGCAACGGCTTGACCCGCAGGCTGTCGATCTCGAACGGGAAGATGTCCCATCCCGGCATCTCTTCCGCGGCGACAGGCAGCCGTCCCTCGTCGTCGGTGGCTGCCCGGATGCGCGCGTAGTAATCGTCAATGCTTTCCGGCTGCGACATACGCCGCAGATTACCGGCGCCCACAACCCGCGACTGTTGAGGGTTATGCGCACGAAACAGCGAGATCCCGCACACAACCCGCGACTGTTGAGGGTTATGTGCGCCATCCGCCACCACCGGTCCCGACACACCGACCGTCGGCACTTCGGGACGTGAACTGCCACCGGCACACCCACACACGAAAACCCCCGGACCACAACGTGATCCGGGGGTTCTCAGCGACCAGCAGTCATCCAACTACTGCGGGCCGCGTCACACTTCGTATGACGACCGCGTATGGCGCCTCAGTCGTTCTTCGCCAACTCGGCGGCCTTCTGCTCGACGTCGTCGAGGCCACCGCACATGAAGAACGCCTGCTCCGGCGTCTGGTCGTAGTCGCCGTCGGCGATCTTGTTGAACGCCTCGATCGTGTCGGCGAGCGGCACGGTCGAGCCCTCGAGGCCGGTGAACTGCTTGGCCACGTAGGTGTTCTGCGACAGGAAGCGCTGGATGCGGCGAGCGCGGTTGACGAGGATCTTGTCCTCTTCGGAGAGCTCGTCGATGCCGAGGATCGCGATGATGTCCTGCAGCTCCTTGTTGCGCTGCAGGATCTGCTTCACGCGGACCGCGGTGTCGTAGTGCTCGGTGGAGATGTAGCGCGGGTCCAGGATGCGCGAGGTCGAGGTCAGCGGGTCCACCGCGGGGTAAATACCCATCGAGGCGATGTCACGCGAGAGCTCGGTCGTGGCGTCCAGGTGCGCGAACGTAGTCGCCGGCGCCGGGTCGGTGTAGTCGTCGGCGGGGACGTAGATCGCCTGCATCGAGGTGATCGAGTGACCACGCGTCGAGGTGATCCGCTCCTGCAGCTCACCCATCTCGTCGGCCAGCGTCGGCTGGTAACCCACGGCCGACGGCATACGACCGAGCAGGGTCGACACCTCCGAACCCGCCTGGGTGAACCGGAAGATGTTGTCGATGAAGAGCAGCACGTCCTGGTTCTGGACATCGCGGAAGTACTCCGCCATGGTCAGCGCCGACAGCGCCACCCGCAGACGCGTGCCCGGCGGCTCGTCCATCTGACCGAAGACAAGGGAGGTCTGGCCGAGCACGCCGGCCTCCTCCATCTCGACCATCAGGTCGTTGCCCTCACGGGTGCGCTCACCGACACCGGCGAACACCGACACACCACCGTGGTCGCGTGCCACACGGGCGATCATTTCCTGGATGAGCACGGTCTTGCCGACACCGGCACCACCGAACAGGCCGATCTTGCCACCCTGCACGTATGGCGTCAGCAGGTCGATGACCTTGATGCCGGTCTCGAACATCTGGGTCTTGGACTCCAGCTGGTCGAACGCCGGCGCCTTGCGGTGGATGCCCCAGCGCTCGTTGACCTCGAGCTTCTCGCCCTCTTCGAGGTTGAGGCACTCACCGGTCGCGTTGAAGACCTTGCCGAGGGTCGACTCGCCGACCGGCACCGTGATCGGGCCGCCGGTGTCCTGCACGGCCTGGCCGCGGACGACACCGTCGGTCGGCTGCAGCGAGATCGCGCGCACCATGTTGTCGCCGATGTGCTGCTCGACCTCGAGCTTGATCTGCTTCTTGCCCTCGGTCTCCTCGCCCTCCGCGGACAGGTCGACCTCGAGGGTCAGCAGGTTGTAGATGTCCGGCATACCGTCGGTCGGGAACTCGACGTCGATGACCGGACCGATGACCCGCGCCACGCGCCCAACGGCGCCCGGCGTGGTCTCCTCCGCCTTCGTGTCGAGAACGTTGGTCTCACTCATTGGCTATCTCTTTCTCGTCAGACGTTCAGGAGGCGTCCGCGAGAGCGCTGGCGCCACCAACGATCTCGCTGATCTCTTGGGTGATCTCGGCCTGCCGCGCCTGGTTGGCGAGGCGGGTGTAGGTCTTGATGAGTTCCTCGGCGTTGTCGGTCGCGGACTTCATCGCGCGCTGTCGCGCGGCGAGCTCCGACGCGGCCGACTGCAGGAACGCGTTGTAGATGCGGGCATTGACGTATTTCGGCAGCAGCGCGTCGAGCACGTCGTCGGCGCTGGGCTCGAACTCGTAGAGCGGCAGCGGACCGTCCGGCTCGCCGTCACCGTCGGCGTCCACCTCGCCCTCGACGACCTCCAGCGGCAGCAGGCGCACGACCTGCGGCTCCTGGTTGACCATGCTGACGAAGCGCGTGTAGACGATGTGGACCTCGTCGACGCCACCCTCGTCGCTGCCGTCGACGAACTGCTCGGTGAGGACGTCGCCCACCTCCTTGGCAACCTCGAAGTCGGGGTTGTCGGTGAATCCGGTCCATTCCTGGGCGAATTCGCGCCGGCGGAACTTGTAGTAGCTGACCGCCTTGCGACCGACCAGGTAGGGGACGACCTCCTTGCCCTCGCCCTGCAGCCGCTCGATGAGCTCGGCCGACTTCTTGATGGCGTTGACCGAGTAGGCGCCTGCCAGACCGCGGTCGCTCGTGCAGATCAGCACGGCGGCGCGCTTGGGCTGCTCCCGCTCGGTGGTCAGGGCGTGGTCGGTGTTGCTGTGCGTCGCCACTGCGGAGCACGCACGGGTCAGCGCGATCGCGTATGGCGTCGACTGCTCGACCCGCTGGCGCGCCTTGACCACGCGCGATGCCGCGATGAGCTCCATCGCGCGCGTGATCTTCTTGGTGGCCTGGACAGACCGGATGCGCTGGCGGTAGATCCGCATCTGCGCGCCCATGGTGTCCCCTTCCTGCTGTGAGAAGTGAGGTTCAGTGCTGGGTCCGTGTGCCGGCCAGCTGCTCCCCGGCCGCGCCGGGGTGTCGGACGAGGAGTCCGACACCCGGGCGCGCGGTGAGCGTCATGCCGTCGACGTCAGCTCTGCTGCTTGACGATCTTGGCCTGGTCGATCTGGTCCTGAGCGATCTCGTCGTGGGACTCGGCGCCTTCGCCACCGTGGTCCGGACCGCCCTGGAACTGCGACTTCAGCTTCTTCATGGCCTCCTCGAAGACCTGCTTGCCACCGTCGTCCAGCTTGGTGGTCTCGTCGATCGCGTCGAGGGTGTCCTTGTGCTCGCGACGCAGCAGGTCGAGGAACTCCGCCTCGAAGCGGCCGACGTCCGAGGCAGCGACGTCGTCCAGCTGACCGGTCGTGCCTGCCCACAGCGACGCAACCTGCGACGACAGCGAGAACGGGCTGTTCTGCGGCTGCTTGAACAGCGCCATCAGTCGGTCACCACGCGCCAACTGCTGGCGGGACGCGGCGTCCAGGTCGGACGCGAACATCGCGAACGCCTGCATCTCGCGGTACTGCGCGAGGTCGACCTTGATCGAACCGGTGACGGCCTTGAGCGCCTTGGTCATGGCCGCACCACCGACACGCGACACCGACACACCGACGTCGACCGCCGGGCGCTGGTTGGCGTTGAAGAGGTCGGCCTGCAGGTAGATCTGACCGTCGGTGATCGAGATGACGTTGGTCGGGATGTATGCCGAGACGTCGCCCGCCTTGGTCTCGATGATCGGCAGACCGGTCATCGAGCCGGCACCGAGCTCGTCGGAGAGCTTCGCGCAGCGCTCGAGCAGACGGCTGTGCAGGTAGAAGACGTCACCCGGGTAGGCCTCACGACCCGGCGGGCGGCGCAGCAGCAGCGACATCGCGCGGTAGGCCTCGGCCTGCTTGGTCAGGTCGTCGAAGACGATCAGGACGTGCTTGCCGTCATACATCCAGTGCTGGCCGATGGCCGAGCCGGTGAACGGGGCGAGGTACTTGAAGCCTGCTGCCTCGCCGGCCGGGGCGTTGACGATGGTGGTGTATTCCATCGCGCCGGCGGCCTCGAGGGTCGCGCGGACCTCGGCGACGGTGGAGTTCTTCTGACCGATGGCGACGTAGATGCAGCGGACCTGCTTGTCCGGGTCGCCGGTCTCCCAGTTGGCCTTCTGGTTGATGATCGTGTCGGTGGCGATCGTGGTCTTGCCGGTCTTGCGGTCACCGATGATCAGCTGGCGCTGGCCGCGGCCGATCGGGGTCATCGAGTCGATGGCCTTGATGCCGGTCATCATCGGCTCGTGGACCGACTTACGGGACACGACGTTGGGGGCCTGCAGCTCCAGCTCACGGCGGGTCTCGGACTCGATGTCGCCGAGGCCGTCGACCGGGTGACCCAACGGGTCGACCACACGGCCGAGGAACTTGTCGCCGACGGGCACGGAGAGCACCTCGCCGGTGCGCTTGACCTGCTGGCCCTCCTCGATGCCGCCGAACTCACCCAGGACGACGACACCGATGTCGTGCACGTCCAGGTTGAGGGCGATGCCGAGCGTGCCGTCCTCGAACTCCAGCAGCTCGTTGGTCATGGCCGAGGGCAGGCCCTCGACGTGGGCGATGCCGTCAGCGGCATCCACGACGGTGCCGACTTCCTCACGGCTGGCGGCACCCGGCTCGTACGACCGGACGTAACCGTCCAGTGCTTCCCGGATCTCGTCCGGACGGATCGAAAGCTCCGTCATGATGTATCTCCTCGGTCTATCTCCAGCGTCGTATGCCGGAAGGTCTGGTGAGGGATTCAGCCCGCCATGGTGCGGCGAGCGTCCTCCAGTCGGGTTGCGATGGTGCCGTCGATGACCTCGTCGCCGACCTGCACGCGCAGGCCTCCGACGATCTGTGGGTCGACGATGACGTTGAGCTGGACGGGACGGCCGTAGATCCTGGCCAGTGCCTGGCCCAAACGGGACCGATCGGCCTCGTTCAGCTCACGTGCCGAGGTCACGGTCGCAGCGAGCCGGTCGCGCAGCTGCGCGGCGACTGCGACATACGACTCGAGCACCCGCTCGACGCGACGTCCACCCGGGTTGGCAGCGGCCTGGCGTGCCAGACGCACCGTCTCCGGCGCCGCCTTGCCCTCCAGCAGTTTGCCGACCAGGTCCGCCTTGTCCTTGCCGGAGCGGCGACGGTCACTCAGCGCGTCCCGCAGTCCGGCGTCGCCGGCGACGGTCCGCTCGAAGCGGAAGAGCTCGTCCTCGACGCCGTCGATCCGGCCGGCGCGCTCGGCAGAGGTCAGCGTCGCTTCGACGCCGAGCTGCTCCAGTGCGTCACCGAGATCACGCTCGTCGGTCCAGCGCTGGCCGACGGCCCGACGCAGCAACTGCTGCACTGCTTCGCTGACCTTGCCGCCGAAGAGGCGGTCCGACAGCGAGCCCTTCGCGGACTCCTCGGACGTCGGGTCGGTCAGCGCACGCCGCAGTGAAGCGCTGGAACCGAGCACCTCGGAGACGGCGAACAACTCATCGCCCAACGCCGTCGCGTCGGCACCCGACTGCAACGACGAGTTCAACTCCTGCCGGAGCGTCAGCAACGAACTGCGCGAAGCGCCCTGCATCAGGCACCCTCGCTCGGCGTGGTGCCGACCTTCTGCGGCTTCACGTCACCGGCCTCCAGATCGGAGAGGAACCGCTCGACGATGCCGCGCTGACGCGTCTCGTCCTCCAGCGACTCACCGACGATCTTGCCGGCCAGGTCGGTCGACAGGCGACCCACATGGCTGCGCAGCTCGACCTGGGCCTGCTGCCGCTCGGCCTCGGTCTGCTTGTGCGCGCTGTCGATGATGCGGTCCGACTCGGCGTTGGCCTGTGCTCGCATCTCCGTGATGATCTGGGTGCCCTGGGTGCGGGCCTCCTCACGGATGTTGGCGGCCTCGGCACGAGCCTCAGCAAGCTGAGCTTCGTACTGCGACTTGGCCTCCTCCGCCTGCTTCTGGACCTCGGCAGCCTGCTGCATGCCGCCTTCGATCGCGGCTGTCCGCTCCTGGTAGGCCTTCTCCAGGTTGGGGACGACCTTCTTCCAGACGACGAACAGGATCACCGCGAAGATGACGAGACCGAAGATGAGCTCCGACCACTGCGGCAGGATCGGCGCCCTCTCGGCAACGTCGTGGTCGCTGGAGGCGGCGAGCCCCACTAGGGCGACACTGTGCATGACTTTCTCCTACGAGACGGTGCTGGTGAAGTGGTGTGGGTTCGCGATTACGACTTGAAGACGAACGCGAGGACCAGACCGAAGATGGCCAGCGCCTCTGCGAGCGCGAAGCCGAGGATGGCGATCGACTGCAGCATGCCGCGGGCCTCGGGCTGGCGAGCAACGCCGTTGATGTAGGCGGCGAAGATCAGACCGATACCGACACCGGGGCCGATAGCGGAGAGGCCGTAGCCGAGAATCGCAATGTTGCCTGACACGATGGTCTCTCTTTCTGAGTTTGTCTTTCATTGATCCGGTCGGCTGGACCGCCCGGAAGTCTTTTGTGTTGTGGGCTATTCGGTTGTATGTCGGTGACGACTCACGGCACGCCGGGCGCGCTCAGTGCTCCGTCGCGATCGAGTCGGCGATGTAGGTCGCCGCCAGCAGCGTGAAGATGTAGGCCTGCAGGAACTCGATCAGGATCTCGAAGACCGTCATCGCGGCCGCCATGACGAACGAACCGGCGCCGAAGATCTTGTACTGGAAGCCGTCCTGGTGGAGCATCATGAACTCGCCACCGGTGACGAACAGCAGCAGGAGCATGTGGCCGGCGAACATGTTGCCGAAGAGTCGCAGTGCCAGCGTGACCGGGCGGGTGATGAAGTAGGTGATGATCTCCAGCACCAGGATGATCGGCCGGATCCAGGCGGGCAGTCCCGGCGGGACGAGACTCTTGAGGTAGCCGATGACGCCCTTCCGCTTGAAGGCGATGGCCTGGTAGATCACGTAGACGAAGAGCGTCAGCGCGATCGGGAAGGCGACACGGCCCGTCGGCGGGAACTGGAAGAACGGGATGACGCTCATCAGGTTGCTCAGCAGCAAGGTGCAGAACACCGCGAAGAGCAGGGGCACGTAGCGCAGGAACTCCTTGGTGCCGATGATGTCCTGCGCGATGCCGTTGCGGATCGGCGCGTAGACCTGCTCGGTGATCCACTGACCACGACTGGGCACGATCGCCGCCTTGCGGGTGGTCATCACCAGGAAGGTGCACACCGCGACGCCGACGATGAGGAAGAGCACCATCGGACGGGTGAACGACCAGTCACCATGGCCGAAGAACCGCTGGTAGAACTCGTCCGGGGCCGGCGGCGTGAACGATTCCGTCTTCACCGCAGCTAGTGGGCTGAAGCTCACAGGCGCTCCTCAGTCTTCTTTCAGGTTGGTCAGTGACTCTTGGTTGATGCTGGCTTCATCGGGTGACGTATGTCGCCCGGCGACGACGCGCGAAAGCAGCGGAAACGTGGCTGTCATTCCGCACCGTACCGAAACCAGATCAGGTAGATCGACAAGGCCATCCCCGCAAGGAGGCCGACAAGGACCAGGAAGCCGGTGTGCAACCAGCGGTCCAGTCCGAAGCCGATCAAGGCGAATACTACCGGTCCGCTCAGCAGGTAGCTCAGGGCACTCACCCCGACGGACTCGGTCATGCCCGGACGCTCGGTCTTCCAGTCGGACGAGCTGGCCAGGAAGCCTCCGAGGAAGCCACCGTGCTCGTCATACTTGCTCGGCCGACTGCTCGGTCGCGCGTCCGCGTTCTTGCCCGGACCCGGCGTGCCCGGAACATCCGAATTCTGTTGCGGCATAACGACTCCACTCATCGCGCACTCCCCTCGGCAATGTCGGTTGCCCGGTCGTCGGACTGCTGCTCGTCGGGCAGTTGCGAGTAGACCGGTTTGGGTGCCCGGACGTATGCCGTCACCTGCGCGACCTGCCAGGCGAGCGCGGTCACGAGGACGGACAGCCCGAAGGCCCAGCCGTCGACCCAGTCCTGGCCCGACAGCGCCAGGATGATGATGCCGAGAAAGATGACCTGTCCAAGGTAGACCGCCAGGGCGCTCGCCAGAAGCAACATGGTGTTGTCATCCGGGACGCGTTGCAGGATGCCGAGCCCGCCGGCGAAGAAGATCAGCGCGACGAGGACCCCGATCGCGGCGCTGCCGCCGCCCTTCGGGCCACTGGTGATCCAGAAGATGATCGTCAGGACCGGGAAGCAGACGGCATTGGCCGCGATGCCGGAACGCAGCATCGTCGCGAACGGAACGGCCGGAGGATCCGGGGCCACTTCCGGTCGGGAGTCCGTCATGGGCTCGTACCAATCTGCCTGGGGTATAGGCGTTCACTGCGGGTGTTCGGAGCGGTCAACCACTCCGTCCTGCTGCTTGTGAAAGTTATCACAAGCTCTTCCGCAGTGGGAAATCCGCGGATGACCGCACAGGTCATGGCGAGGTGGCCGAGAAGCCCGTCCCGAGGTCGCCGAGGAGCCCGCGAGGAACGAACGGGCGTCCCAAGGTGCCCGCCCCGAGGTCACCGAGGAGCCCGCGAGGAACGAACGGGCGTCTCGAGGTGCCCGAAGGCGTTCAGCGGCGGGAGATGCGCGGCAGGCCGATGGTGAGCGCCAGGCAGATCAGGATCATGGCGACCAGCAGTGAGGTCGCGACCTGGGTGGACAGGAAGTTGAACAGCAGCACTCCCCCGGACACCGAGGCGGACCACAGATAGAGCAGCAGCACCGCCTGACGGTGCGGGTGACCCATCCGCATCAGCCGGTGGTGCAGGTGCTTCTTGTCGGGGTGCCAGAACTTGCCACCGCGACGGACGAAGGCGAGCAGCACGTCCAGCACCGGAAGCGCGAGGACCAGCACCGGCAAAGCGATCGGCAGCAGGATCGCGACCTTGGAGGTCTGTGCCTGATCACCTGCCGGGTCGAAGTTGCCGGTGAAGGAGATCAGTGCAGCCGACATCAACAGGCCGAGCAGCAGCGAGCCGGCATCGCCCATGAAGAGCTTGGCCGGATGGAAGTTGTGCGGCAGGAAGCCCAGGCAACAGCCGACGATCGCCGCCGAGATGAAGGTGGCCAGGGTGAAGACGTCGGTGTCGTAATTCTGCCGGGTCGCGTAGCTCCAGATGAAGAACGTCGCAGCCGCGATGGCCGTGGTGCCGGCCGCCAGACCGTCCAGGCCGTCGGCGAAGTTGACGGCCTGGGTCGTCGCGATCACCACCAGCACCGTCAGTGCGAAGAGCACCGACTGCGGGAAGTAGGTCTGTGTGCCGAGGATCGGCAGGAAGAGCAACTGCACTCCCCCGAAGACCGACATGACCAGGGCCGCCACGATGGTGCCGGCGACCTTGGTCAGTGGGTCGAGCTCGCGCAGGTCGTCGATAGCGCCCAGTGCGGTGGCGATGCCGGCAGCCGCGAGCACCCACAACGCGGACGAGTAGTCGATCCGGGTGCCCAGATAGGGCAACTGCCTGGCGACCAGGATGGCCGCTGCGAAGCCGAGCAGCAGGCCCACCCCGCCGAGCCGAGGGATCGGCACCGTGTGGACGTCCCTGCCACGCACAGGCGTGACGGCATTCCAGCGCACGGCCGCCCAGCGGATGCCGGGCGTCGTGATGAAGGTGATCGCCGCCGCAACGATCGCGATGAGCAGGTATTCACGCACGGCGGGCGAAGTCCTTCAGGATCGAGATGGTCGAGCAGGCGAGGCCCACCCAAGGTGGTCGAGTAGGCCGAGCCGCTGGGCGAGGCCGTATCGAGACCCTCCCAGCGACCCACACCGAGAGGAACAGGCTACGGGCGAGGGTACGCCGGGAAGCGCTCCACCAGCTCGGAAACCTGCGCGCGCACCTTCTGCGCGGCAGCGTGGTCGGGCTCGCCGTCGCCCTCGGTGATCGCGGTGTGGATCAGGTCGGCGATGAGCTTCATCTCTTCGGTGCCCATGCCCTGCGTGGTGACGCACGGCGAGCCGACGCGGATGCCGGACGCGATGTTGGGCTTGGCCGGGTCGAAGGGGATGGCGTTCTTGTTGAGCACGATGCCCGCGGCGTCGGCCCGCTTCTCGGCGTCGGCGCCGGTGACGCCGATGCCCTGCAGGTCGTGCAGCGACAGGTGGGTGTCGGTGCCACCGGTGGTCGGGCGAATGCCGTGCTCACCGAGGGAGGTCGCCAGCTGCTGCGCGTTGGCGATGACCTGCTTGGCGTAGGCGGCATACTCCGGCGTCGCGCACTCCTTGAAGTTGACCGCCTTGGCGGCGACCGAGTGCATCTGCGGGCCGCCCTGCATCATCGGGAAGACCGCCTTGTCAATCGCCTTGGCGTGCTCCTCCTTGCAGACGATCGCGCCGGCGCGCGGGCCGCGCAGCACCTTGTGGGTGGTGAACGAGACGACGTCGGCATACGGGACGGGGCTGGGGATCGCCTTGCCGGCGACCAGGCCGATGAAGTGCGCGGCGTCGACCCAGAAGATCGCGCCGACCTCGTCGGCCAGGTTGCGGAAGAACTCGAAGTCGATCAGCCGCGGGATCGCCGAGCCGCCGGCGAGGATGATCTTCGGCTTGTGCTCCTTGGCCAGCCGCTCGACCTCGGCGTAGTCGATGTCCTCGGTCTCCTTGTCGACGCCGTAGTGGACAGCGTTGAACCACTTGCCGGAGAAGCTGACCTTCGCGCCGTGGGTGAGGTGACCGCCCATCGGCAGCGCCATCGCCAGGATGGTGTCGCCCGGCTTGGCGAAAGCGCCGTAGACAGCCTGGTTGGCGCTGGCGCCGGAGTGCGGCTGGACGTTGGCATGGTCGGCACCGAAGAGCGCCTTGCAGCGCTCGATCGCCAGTGTCTCGGCCTTGTCGACCTCCGAGCAGCCGCCGTAGTAGCGGCGGCCCGGGTAGCCCTCGGCGTATTTGTTGGTCAGCGTCGAACCGAGAGCGGTGATCACCGCGGGGCTCGACATGTTTTCGCTGGCGATCAACTGCAGGCCGCCGCGGATGCGGTCCAGCTCGGACACCAGGACACCGGCGATGTCGGGGTCGAACTGCTGCAGCGCGTCGAAGTCAGAACCGTAGAAGGGCGTGGTCATGTCGGACACCTTATTCGTCGTCGCTGGTCGTGGTCGTGGATGCCTCGTCCCACTGCTTGCCGAGCGTCGGCGGAGCACTGGGAACGTCGGCAGAGGAGTGAATCTCGTTGGCGGGCGGGCCGATTGGCGCTGCCGAGTCGTTGGACTCGGCGTCGTCGGGCTGGATGTCGTCGGGCTGGATGTCGTCGGGCTCGATGTCGTCAGGCTCGATCTCGTCAGGCTCGATCTCGTCGGGCCCGGTCTCGGTGGCGTCGGACTTGGCGAGGTCGACGGGTGAGTTGTCGTCCTCGTCCGGTGCCGCGGCCGACTCGGTGTCCGGTGCGATGGCCTGCTCTGCGTCCGGCTCGTCGGGCTCGGAGTTGATGGCGCGACCGGTGATCAGTTCGACGTCACCGAGGACCTTCTGCAGCTCCTCGTTGCTGATCGCGCCCTCGCGCAGCACGACCGGGTCGGCCTTGGTGCAGTCGAGGATGGTCGAGGAGGTGTCGGAGCCGCGCGTGCCACCGTCGAGGTAGGTGTCGACGAAGTGGCCGAGCATGAAGCCGGCCTCGGTGACCGTGGTGGCTGAGGGCTTGCCGGTGCGGTTGGCGGAGCTGACGGCGAGCGGCCCGGTGCTCTCCAGCAGCGCGAGCGCAACCTTGTCGTCGGGCATCCGCAGCCCGACGGTGCCGTTGGTGTCGCCAAGGTCCCAGGCGAGTGACTGCTGCGCCCGGAAGACCAGGGTGAGCCCGCCCGGCCAGAACGCGTCCATCAGCCGCGCGGCGTATGACGGCACCGACATCGCCAGGCCGTCGACCGTCTGGCGTGAGGGGATGAGCACCGGCGGCGGCATGTCGCGACCGCGGCCCTTCGCCTCCAGCAACTGACCGACAGCGGTCGGGTTGAAGGCGTCTGCGGCGATGCCATAGACGGTGTCGGTCGGCATGACCACACACTCGCCACGGAAGATCGCCTCGGCTGCCGTGCTGATGCCTTCGTCGCGCGACTCGGGAACGGTGCAATCGAAGACTGGGCTCACCCGGCCAAGTCTGTCAGATGCGGCAGTCAGCAGTTGCAGAGGCAGAAGGGATGCCCCGCCGGATCGAGGAACACCCGGAAGGACTCACCGGGCTGTTGCTCGTGCTTGGTCGCACCGAGCTCGATCGTCGGGCCCTCGGCCGCATCGAGGTCGTCGACCACGACGTCGAGATGCATCTGCTGTGGGTGCTCCTGACCCGGCCAGCTCGGTGGCTGGTAGTCGGCGACCTGTTGGAAGCTGATCGGTGGCCAGTTGTCGGAGTAGATCTCGGCCCAACTGTTGTCGTCGTCGATCTTCACCTCGTAGTCGAGCAGCTTGCCGTAGAACGTGGCCAACTGCCCGGGGTCGGGGCAGTCGATCACGACATTGGGAGTGCGTGCGATAGCCATGAGACAACGCTAGGTCAGACCGCCGACAGGACCCTCGAACTCGTGCAACACATCGACCCTGCGGAAGCCGAACGCCTCGTTGGTCCGCTGCATCGCGGTGTTGTGCCGCTCGGTGTAGGTCTGCACCCACCGCCACTTGCCACCCGCCCGGCGCGCGTGCGCGTCCAGGTTGAGCAGGTTGGCCACCTTCAGACGTGCCCCGAGGCGGTGGCCGCGGTGCGACCGGTCCACGAACGTGTCGTCCTGTATGACGAAGTCGGCGTCATACCGCGACACGAACATCTCGGTGTAGCCCGCGCCGCCGCCGGACGGGGTGAGCGCCAGCGAGCGCAGTCGCGTCCAGCCCTGCTCGGCGAAATTGCGTTCGGCCTCGCGGATGTGGTCCACGTCGATCTGCTGCGGGGTGTAGGTGAGGTCTCCGATCGGCACGTCCTGCCCCATGTGCGTGACCATGCGCGCCCACTCGGCGACATACTCCTCGGGCACCCGGTCGACGAAGGAGCGGATCTCGTAGTCGGCTCCGCTCGGCTGCTGTCCACCGTCCCGATTGCTGCGCAACGCGGCCATGGTGGACTCCTGCACCGGCAGCTCGAGCAGGAAGCGGTCCTCCTTGCTGACCGACCGCAGGCCACGCCGCATCGCGAAGCGGCCGCCGTCGGTGTCGGCCGGCTGTTGGCCTGCCGGCACGTGCAACTCCGCTTGCAGCACGGTCCGATCTCGTTGTGTCGCAAGGTCTTCGACATACGACAGCAGGGCCGTGCCCACTCCGCGTCCACGATGCTCCGGCAGCACACCGAGCTCGACGGCGACGGTCTGGGTGTCGTGCTGCAGCGGCATCGTCACCTCGGCCCCGCCGACGCAGGTGTCGCCCTCGAACGCCGCGATCGCCCAGCGCGCCACCCGCTCGGAGTCACGCCCGAGATAGACCCGCAACGACTCCAGCGACTCCCACCAGGCGGCCTCGCGACCGGCCAGATGCGCCAGCCGGATGCTGTCCCGCCACTGCCCCAGCGCGGGATCGTCGGCCCCGAGTTGTCGAATCTGCACCACCATGCCCGCCATACAAGGCGAAGCGCCCCGACGCGGCAACCGACTTCTCACTCCGGCAGACTCGGCGCCCATGGAGCTGACCGACGAGACGTATGTCGGCAAGGAGCTGCCGGCCGTGCTGGCGAGCGCCACCGATGCCGTGTCGCTGTTGCGGTGTGACCTGCGCGGATCCGACTTGCGCGACGTCGATCTGACCGAGGTGACGTTCACCGATTGCGTCCTCGACGAGGTCCGCCTGGACGGCGCGTCGTTGGGAGGTGCGACGTTCACCGGTTGCCGGCTCATGGGTGCATCGCTGCCGCAGACGCGAGGTCTCGGCTTCACCCTGCAGCGCTCGAATCTCTTTGCTGCCAACCTTGCCGGCGCGATCATCTCGCACACGGACCTGACCGGCTGCCGCTTCACCGAGGCGGTGCTGCGCGGCGCCGACCTGCGCTCGTCGGTGCTCGACGGGTGCGAGTTGCTGCACGCCGATCTCTACGACGCCAAGCTCGAGAACGCCGATCTGCGCGGCGCCACGCTCGGCCCGTGTGACCTGGACCGTCTGCGCGCGATGAAGGGCGCCATCATCACGGCACAGCAGGCCCAGGAGATCGTTGTCGAGTTGTCCGGTGTGACGGTCGTGGAGTGACGATCACGATGTGCCTCCGCGGCAGGTGATCTCGATACGCTCCTTCGTCGCTACTCGATCACCTTGCTCTTGTCAGTGCGCGGACTCGCTCTCCAGCAGCGCAACGCCTCCGATGACCAGCACGATGCCCAGACCCATCTTCGCGGTCAGCGGATCGCTGAAGATCGCCTTCCCGAGCAGGGCGGTCAGCGCCACACCGATCGCGGACCAGATGCCGTAGGCGACGCCGACCGGCATACCGTCCTTGAGCACCTGGGCGAGCAACACGAAGGACCCGCCGTAGCCGACGACGATCGGGATCAGCCAGACCACCTGTCGCAGGCCGTCGGACGCTCGCAGGCTGAGTGTCGCCGCCACCTCCAACACGATCGCCCCGAGAAGCACTGCCCACACAGCCCAGCGTCCGGTCATGCGGTCCAGGGTAGGACGGGCCTGGCGGGGCCTCGAGACGCGCGCTCGTCCCTCACGCGCTCCTCGGCCACCTCAGGCTGAGCTCGTTGAGCTTGTCGAAACGCTCGGCCACCTCGGTGTGTGACCTCGACAAGCTCGGCCACCTCAAATAGCGCTCGGCCACCTCAGGCTGAGATCGTTGAGCCTGTCGAAACGCTCGGCCGGCTCAACGTCAGCGCCGGGCGGTGACGGCGCGGGGGCGGCCGGCGAGGTCAGCGTGGTCGGCGACGTCGGTCCAGCCCTCGCGGGCCAGCGCTGCAGGGAGCGAATCACCTTGACTGTCAGCGTGTTCCATCACCAGCAGGCCGCCGGGGCACAGCAGCTGATGTGCTCGGCGCGCCACCTCCAGCGGGATGCGCAGGCCGTCGTCGCTGCCGCCATACAGGGCGGCCTCGGGGTCGTGGTCACGCACCTCGGGGTCGATCGGCACCATCCCGACCGGGATGTATGGCGGGTTGCTCACCACCACGTCCAGCGTCCCCTCGCGGCCGGCGAACGCGGACTCGGCCGGGCCGCAATCGATCCGGACGTCGAGGCCCAACAGCTCCGCGTTGCGCACCGCCCAGGCATGCGCCATCGGGTCCAGCTCCACCGCTGCGACCGAAGCCGACGGCGTCTCGGACTTGATCGCGAGTGCGATCGCGCCCGATCCGGTGCACAGGTCAACGACCTGGGCAGCCGGCCGGTCGCCGACCTCAGCGAGCACCAGATCCACCAGCAGCTCGGTCTCCGGGCGAGGCACGAAAACCCCTGGCCCGACATGGAGTTCGAGTGATCGGAACGGCGCAGCGCCGGTCAGGTGCTGCAGCGGCACGCGCGTCGAGCGTTGTTCGACCAGCTCGTCGAAGCGTTGCTCGACCCCCGCCTCCGGCTCCTGCCCGAGCACCTGCCGACGCTGCACCTCTCCCACCGGGACGTCCCAGGCATGCGCCAGCAACAGTCGGGCGTCCGACGCGGCACTCGGCACGCCGGCCGTCGACAACCGCTGCGCGGCTGACGTCAGCAGCGCACGAACTCCGGTCACGCGGTCGAACCCTCTGCAACCGCAGCCATTTTCGCTGCTTCGTCGGCGTCGATCGCGGACTGGATGACAGCGCTCAAGTCGCCGTCGAGCACCGAGTCCAGGTTGTGCGCCTTGTAGCCGGTGCGGTGGTCGGCGATGCGGTTCTCCGGGAAGTTGTAGGTGCGAATGCGCTCGCTGCGGTCGACGGTGCGCACCTGCGAGCGCCGGGCAGCCGACGCCTCGGCCTCGCGCTCCTCCTGCGCGATCTGTCGCAGCCGCGCCTTCAGCACGCGCATCGCCGCTTCCTTGTTCTGCAGCTGGGACTTCTCGTTCTGGCACGACACCACCAAACCCGTTGGCAGGTGGGTGATCCGGACTGCGGAGTCGGTGGTGTTGACCGACTGCCCGCCGGGGCCGGAGGAGCGGTAGACATCGACCTTCAGGTCGTTGGGACCGAACTCGATCTCGTCGTCGTCACCGTCGTCTAGGTCGGGCATCACCATCACGCCGGCAGCGGAGGTGTGGATGCGACCCTGGCTCTCGGTGACCGGCACGCGCTGCACGCGGTGCACACCGCCTTCATATTTCAGCTTCGCCCACGGTGCCTCGCCCGGCTCCGGATGACCCTTCGCGCGGATGGTCAGGCGCACGTCGGTGTAGCCACCGAGGTCGGACTCGGTGCCGTCGGTGATCTCGGCGCGCCAGCCGGAGTGCTCGGCATACCGCAGATACATCCGGACCAGATCCGCTGCGAACAAAGCAGACTCGGCGCCACCGGCACCTGCCTTCACCTCGAGGATGACGTCGCGGTCGTCGTCCTCGTCCCGCGGCAACAGCAGCTTGCGCAGCTTGTCCTCGGTGTCGGTGACCGTCTCCTCCAGCGCCGGGATCTCCTCGGCGAACGTCTCGTCCTCGGCCGCGAGCTCCTGTGCAGCCGCGAGATCGTCACGTGCAGCGGTCCATGCGCGGTATGCCGCGACGGTAGGCGCCAGCGCGGCATACCGCTTGTTGAGCTTGCGCAACGTCTTGGGGTCACCGTGGACGGCAGGATCGGCCAACTGCCGCTCCAGGTCGGCGTATTCGTCCGCGACTGCGGCTGCTGACTCGATCATGGTGTGCCTTCCGACTGTCGTGCCAATGCTCTGGGCAAAGCGAACCGCCGGCCCCGAACCCTCTGAGACGAGGTCGGGACCGGCGGTGCGTCGAAGCTACTTGGCCGTCTTCTTGCCGTAGCGCTCCTGGAAGCGGGCGACACGACCACCGGTGTCCAGAATCTTCTGCTTACCGGTGTAGAACGGGTGGCACTGCGAGCACACGTCGGCGGCGATGGTGCCGCCCTGCGCGGTGCTGCGAGTGGTGAAGGTGGCGCCGCAGGTGCAGGTCACCTGGGTCTCGGTGTAGGACGGGTGAATGTCCTTCTTCATGGGATCTCCTCGCGATGTTCTGTCCCCGGGTCGCCGGCGCTGAGTGCGCGAGCGTGAACCGGTGAACCAACCGATGATTCTGCCAGTTGGCAGACGAACAGTCCAAACGAGAACGATTCCCGATTCATTCCCGCCGGTCGCTCAGAGGTATCCCACGCCGTGGACGCGTCCTTCGTCCACGACACCGCCGTCGACCGGACCCGCAAACCGGCGGAGCCCCTCAGCAATGACCGGGACCTTCTTCTGCACCGGACCGAGCGGCACGCCGAACTCGTCCGGGCCCGCGCCATACCGCCCACGCAACTGCGACAGGTCCCGCCGCCCGGCGGGGAAGTCGGCCGGCCGTTGCGGTGCGACCACCAGTCGCACCCGGCTGCGTCGCATCCCCAACCGGGTCCGGTGATAGCCGCAGGTCACTCGCACCGACGCCAGGTCCGCCCAGGTCGTGGCCCAGGCGCGATCGCCGCGGTCCTGCCAGCGCAGCCCCTTCGCGTCCAGGACCAGCCAGCGCGTTCTGGACGCAGCCGTGGCGCCGACGATGATGAAGGCACCCATCAGTGCAAAGAAGCCGCCGACGATGCCACCCATGACCGCGGCGCCGGTGCTCGAGTTGTCCCCGAATACGGCGACGAGGATGGCGGCGAGGCCCACAGCCAGGCAGAACACGCCGACCACCCCGAGCTTGAGTCCCTCGCGGACCCCGCCGAACGGCACCCGCACCTCATCCAGCGAGGTCCCCTGCTCGTTGCCCTGCCCGTTGACCTGCCAGTCGCTGCCATTCCAGCTGCTTTGCCCCATGGCTTCCCCCTCGGTCGCGCCGTGGCGACAAACAGTAGGCATCGCCATGTGCGGGTTCAAGCAAGCGAGATCAAGCGGCCGTCGGAGATCACCGCTAGCTTGCTGAAGATGAAATTCGCGTATGTCGTCCCGTTCACGACCGAGCTGGAGTTCGTCGAGCTGGCCAAGCTCGGCGAGGAGCACGGCTGGGATGCGGTGTTCAGCTGGGAGGCGGTCTTCCGGCACGACGCGTGGGCCACGCTCGCGGCGGCCGCGGTCGTCACCGAGCGGATCCGACTGGGCACTCTCATCACGCCGGTGCCGCGATACCGGCCGTGGGACCTCGCGGCCCGGGTCGGCTCGGTCGACCGGCTCTCGAACGGCCGGGTGATCCTCGGGGTCGGTCTCGGCGCGCCCAACGACAACTGGCTGGCGTTCGAGCCGGACGAGGGTCGCAAGGTGCGCGCGCAGAAGCTGGACGAAGGGCTCGACATACTCACCGGACTGCTGGGCGGGCAGCCGTTCAGCTACGAAGGTCGACACTTCAGCGCCGCCCCGGTCACCGAGCTCGCGCCGCCACCGCCCGTGCAACGACCGCACCCGCCGATCTGGGTGGTCGGGGCGCTCGTGCCCGGCCGGCAGCGTCAGCCGTCGCTGGCTCGCGCCGCGCGGTATGACGGGATCTTCCCCGCCGTCGCCCGCGCCATCGAGGGGCAGTCGGGCATCACACCCGACTCGTTCGCCGAGATCGTGCGGCAGGTCCACGACTTCCGCGACGCCGACGGCCATTCCGACGGGCCGGCCGACCGGCCCTACGACTTCGTCATCGAGGGCGACTCCTATCGCGGTTTCGCCGACGTCGACGGCGGCCCCGCCGACTGGGAGGCAGCCGGTGCGACGTGGTGGATCGAGTCCTGGTGGGACCTGCCCGAAGGTCCGCAGGGAGTCGAGGAGTTGCGCCGCCGGGTCGCCGCCGGCCCGCCGCGCTGACCGACAGTCATCCGACGAAACATTGGCTGTGAAGTCTTCGGCCGTTGAAAACCATTTACGGTCTCCAACGTGACAAGGTGAAAGTGTCAGCTCTCCCCTGGGCTGATCATCACCCTGAAAGAGCAACGGAGTCACGATGAGTCATCCGCTTTCCAGACGCAACTTCCTCGTTGCCGCATTGGCCGTACCCGTCACCGCAACGGCCGCCGCGTCACCAGCTCTCGCGGTGGACAAGCACGACCAGTTCACCACCGCAGCGACCAAGTATGGCGTCCCGGCCGCGGTGCTCGCCGCCATCTCCTACGGGCAGACCCGCTGGGAGGATCACGCCGGCGCACCGAGCACCAGCCTGGGCTACGGCCCGATGCACCTGATCGACGGTGCCGCCGCGCAGGCACAGCGCGACGCGGCTGTCGGCAAGGACACCGGCAGGACGTCCGCCGGCGTCATCGACACCCTGGGCAAGGCCGCCAAGCTGACCGGGCTGAGCAAGGACACGCTGCGCACCGACACCGCAGCAAACATCATGGGCGCCGCCGCGCTGCTCGCCAACGCCCAGAAGTCCCTCGGCCACGCTGTCGGCACCCACACGGATCCGGCGACCTGGTACGAATCCATCGCTGCCAGTTGTGGATTCACCACCGCGGCGACCCAGCGCGGCTTCGCCGACGACGTCATCGGCGACCTGCGCTCCGGCGTCGCCAAGAAGGCCTCCGGTGTGCGGCTGGAGCTCAAGGCGGGCAAGGTCGGCAGTGTCTCGCCCCAGCGCGCGGTCCTCACCAAGCGTGTCGACATCGCCGCCAAGAAGGCCAAGCCGGCGCCATACCCGATCGACGCCCCGAAGAACCTCCCGGTCGACTGGGTGCCGGCGCCATACGAGCAGCTCAGCGAGGACCCGGGCGACTACGGCAACCACGACCTGGCCCGTCGTCCCGCCTCCCCCGCGCTCAACACCGTCGTCATCCACGACATGGAGGGTTCCTACGAAGGCAGCATCAAGCTGGTCGAGGACCCGACCTACCTGGCGTGGAACTACTCGGTCCGTGCCAGCGACGGACTGATCGCCCAGCACCTCCAGGCCGCGGACGTCGGCTGGCACGCCGGCAACTGGTATGTCAACGCGCACTCCATCGGTGTGGAGCACGAGGGCTACGCCGTGTCCGGCCCGACCTGGTTCTCCGAGCCGATGTATCGCAAGTCCGCGCGACTGATCCGCTACCTCGCCAAGGAATACAAGATCCCGCTGGACCGGGCACACATCATCGGCCACGACCAGGTGCCGGCGACGACCACGGCCGGGATCAAGTCGATGCACTGGGACCCGGGCCCCTTCTGGGACTGGGAGCACTACTTCGAGCTGCTCAAGGCGCCGCTGCACCAGGGCACCCGGGTGAAGAAGAAGCTCGCCCTCGGCGATGTCATCCGCATCCTGCCCGGCTTCGACGGCAACGAGCAGGTCGTCACCGGGTGTGACACCAACAAGCCGCCGATCTGTGTCGTCGACGGACCGCAGCCGGCGACCAACTTCGTCGCGCTGCACATCCAGCCCGACGGCGGTGCCCCGCTGGTCAAGGACGAGGGCCTGCACCCCGGTGCCGACGCTTCCACGACCGCACCCGACGACGTCGGCGCGCGTGCCGCTGCCGGCACCGACTTCGTGGTTGCCGGGACCTTCGGCGACTGGACGGCGATCTGGTATCTCGGGCAGAAGGCGTGGTTCCACAACCCGGCCAAGAAGCCGACCGCGCGGTTGGTCAAGAAGGGCGTCAAGGCGTCGCCGAAGGACGGTCGTGACATCCAGGTCTACGGCCGCGCCTACCCGGAGGAGTCGGCATACACCGACCCGGGCGACGTGCAGCCGGTGTCGCCATACACCAGCTACACCTGGTCCGCGGGACAGGAATACGTCATCGCCGACCAGGACGTGCCCACCGACTACTACAAGGCGTGGACGTATGACGTCACGACCCCGCACGACCACATGGACATCGTCGGCAAGACGAAGTACTACCTGGTCTACTTCGGTCACCGCGTCATGTACGTCATGGCCGACGACGTCGAGCTGAGCTGACGCTCATCCGGCCGGCCCGGAGGTAGCCGGCAACAAACGAAAGCGCCCCGCGAGCACTGTGCTCGTGGGGCGCTTTCGTTGCCGGTCTGAGTATGCCGGGGTCGGTGCTCGCTCAGTCCTCGTCGTCGAGCTTGATCGAAGAGGTCTGCTGCACCTGCACCAGGAACTCGGTGTTGGAGTGCGTCTTCTTCAACCGGTCGAGCAGCAACTCGATGCCCTGCTGCGAGTCGAGCGCGGCGAGCACCCGACGCAGCTTCCACATGATCTTCAGCTCGTCGCTGCCGAGGAGGATCTCCTCGCGACGGGTGCTGGAGTTGTTGACGTCGACGGCCGGGAAGATGCGGCGGTTGGCCAGCTGACGGTCGAGCTTGAGCTCCATGTTGCCGGTGCCCTTGAACTCCTCGAAGATGACCTCGTCCATCCGGGAGCCGGTCTCGATCAGCGCGGTCGCGATGATGGTCAGCGAGCCGCCGTTCTCGATGTTGCGGGCGGCACCGAAGAACTTCTTCGGCGGGTAGAGCGCAGCCGAGTCGACACCACCGGACATGATCCGGCCGCTCGCCGGGGCCGCCAGGTTGTAGGCGCGGCCGAGCTTGGTGATCGAGTCCAGCAGCACCACGACGTCCTGACCCAGCTCCACCAGGCGACGAGCACGCTCGATGGCGAGCTCGGCGACCTGGGTGTGGTCGGTCGCCGGACGGTCGAAGGTCGAGGAGATGACCTCGCCCTTGACCGAGCGCTCCATGTCCGTGACTTCCTCCGGACGCTCGTCGACCAGGACGACCATCAGGTGGCACTCGGGGTTGTTGGTGGTGATCGCGTTGGCGATCGACTGCATGATCATCGTCTTACCGGCCTTGGCCGGCGCCACGATCAGACCACGCTGGCCCTTACCGATCGGTGCAACCAGGTCGATGACCCGGTTGGTGATGTGCTTCGGGTCGTCCTCCAGGCGCAGCCGCTCCTGCGGGTAGAGCGGGGTCAGCTTGCCGAACTCGACGCGGGCCTTGGCCTGCTCGGGGGTCATCCCGTTGACGGTGTCGACCCGGACCAGCGCGTTGAACTTCTGCCGGCTCGGCAGCTGCTCACCCTCGCGCAGCGCACGGATCGCGCCGGTGACGGCGTCACCCTTGCGCATGCCGTTCTTCTTGACCATGCCCATCGGCACGTAGACGTCGTTGGGTCCGGGCAGGTAGCCGCTGGTGCGGACGAACGCGTAGTTGTCGAGGACGTCGACGATGCCGGCCACGGGCACCAGGACGTCGTCCTCGCGCACCTGCGTGTCGACGTCACCGAAGTCGTCGCCACGGCCACGGCCGCGCTTGCGGTCCCGGCCGCGCTGCCGCCGGCGGCTGCGGCTGTTGCCGCCACCGTCGTCGTTCCAGCGGTCGTTGTTGCGGCCGTTGCGGTTGTTGTTGCCGCCCTGGCGGTTGTCCTGGCGGTTGTTGTCGTTGCCGCCCTGACGGTCACCGTCGTTGTTGCCGCCCTGCCGGCCGCCACGACCACCCTGACGGTTGTCGCGGTCGTGCTGGTCGTTGCCGCCGTGCTGCTGGTCGCGGTTGCCGCGGTCGTTCGAGCGGCCGCCACGGTCGTTGCCCCGGTCGTTGTTGCCACGGTCGTTCGAGCGGTCGCCACTCCCCTGGCGGTTGTCGCCGCGGTCGTCGGAGCTCTTGGCGGAGTTGTCGTCCGTGCTGTTGTCAGCGGACTTCTCCGGCGCGTTGCCCGACGACGGATCGGACGTCGCCGCGCCCTTGTCGGACTGCGCACGGTCGTCGCCACGCTTGTCCGTGGCACCCTGCTCGGCAGGAGTGTCTGCGGCCGGCTGGGCGTCGGCGCCCTTGTCGGCCTTCTTCTCGGTGCTCTTGTCAGCGCTCTTGTCGGTCTTGTCGGTGCTCGCACTGTCGGCGGCTGCCGCGGCAGAGGTCGCCCGGCGCGCGCGGCGCGGCGCAGTCTGCGCGCCGTCCGAGCCGGCTGCGCGGCCCTCGCCCCCGCGCTCACGGATCGCCGCGAGCACGTCGCTCTTGCGCATCTTGGACGTGCCACTGATGCCCATGGTCACCGCGAGCTGCTTGAGCTCGTCCAGCTTCATCGTGCTCAGGTTGCCCTTGGAGCCCGAAGCTGACGCCGTCGGCGCGGAGAGTTCGGTGGTGTCGGTCACGAAGGTTCCTTCCCCCTCGTTCGTCCGGCTCTGAGACCGGTGTGGGGTATGCCAAAAATTTGCTTCTGCACATCGAGGCCTGCTCTGCGAGCCCCCTGTGCCTCTCCAGAATTAACTGCAGTGAAGTAACACTCATCACCGGCTTGCGCACTGCCGAAGCACTCGGCGAAGAACGTTGCGGTGAGGCATCGACATCCGGGACGAAACTGTCACGCGGTCGGCTTGGGCCGTCGATGCAGAACCAAACTTACACCGTCCGCGGTGCGGAATGCTAAACGACCCGCACACCCGTGTCGGCAATTCCCGATCGCAGCAGTTGCCAGCCGTCGGGCAGCGAATCCTCGTCGAGCGCCAATTCCCCTGTGCCCAAGGCGAGCACGGCCGGGCCGGCGCCTGAAATGGTCGCCGCGATGCCGCGCGAGCGCAGCAGGTCGACGACCTCCATGCTCTCCTTGTATGACGCCCTGCGGGGCTCCTGGTGCAACCAGTCCCGCGTGGCGGGCAGCAGCAGCTCCGGCTCCTGGGTCAGCGCGTGCACCAGCAGGGCAGCACGTCCCGCGGTCGAGGCCGCGGCCGACAGTGAGACGGTGTCACCGAGCACCTCGCGCGCCGTGTCGGTGGACAGCGTGGTCTCCGGCAGCAGCAGCGCCGCGGTGACATCGCGATGCAGAGTGGGGCGCACGGTGCGGAAGCCGTGCCCGTCGTCGTCGGCCCAGGAGACGGTCAGTCCGCCATACACGCTGGCGGAGGCGTTGTCGGGGTGTCCCTCGACCCGGCCGGCGAGGTTGCTGAGCATCGCCAGCGACGCGGGGCTGTCGATGTGCCCGCGCACCAGCGCGAGCGCCGTGGCCATCCCGGCCACGATCGCTGCGGCCGAGGATCCGAGCCCACGCGAATGCGGAATCCCGTTGCGGCAGTGGAGGATCAGACCGGTGGGCGGCTCGACACCGAGCTGCTCCCACATCGTCAGAGCCGACCGCCAGACCAGATGTGTGCCGTCCGTCGGCACCTCGCCGGCACCGCATCCGTCGACGGAGATCTGGACGCCGTCGCCGCCGACCGTCGCCTGCACCGTGTCGGTGATCGCGAGCCCGAGGCCGATCGAGTCGAACCCGGGGCCGAGGTTGGCACTGGACGCCGGCACCTCCACGGTGACGGAGGTCCCCGGCGAAAACACTTCAGAATCCATCGGATCGGGCCCCGGTCAGCCTTCCAGGCCGAGCGCCCGCGCGGCGCTGACCGCGTCGACCGGGACCTTCGTGGGCTGGACCTGCTCGCCGTCGGGACCCTGTAGCGCCCACTGCGGATCCTTCAGCCCGTGTCCGGTGACGGTGCACACGATCGTCGCACCGGCCGGGATCTCGCCGCGCTCGTGCATCATCAGCAGGCCGGCGATGCTGGCCGCCGAGCCCGGCTCGACGAAGATGCCTTCCTTGCTGGAAATCGTGCGGTGTGCGTGCAGGATCTGCTCGTCGGTGACCGCGTCGATCACGCCGCCTGACTCGTCCCGCGCAGCGAGCGCCTGCTGCCAGGACGCGGGGTTGCCGATCCGGATCGCGGTGGCGACCGTCTCCGGCTCGTCCACCGGATGTCCCTTGACGATGGGCGCAGCACCCGCTGCCTGGAAACCCCACATCTTCGGAGTCTTGACCGTCGCGCCCTCGGAACCTATTGGCAATGCAGCGGATTCGCGATAGCCCTTCCAGTATGCCGTGATGTTGCCGGCGTTGCCGACCGGCAGGCAGTGGATGTCGGGGGCCTCACCGAGGACGTCGATGACCTCGAAGGCAGCAGTCTTCTGGCCTTCGATGCGCGCCGGGTTGACCGAGTTGACCAGCTCGACGGGATAGGCCTCGGCCAACTTGCGCGCGAGGGTCAGGCAGTCGTCGAAGTTGCCCTCGACCTGCAGCAGCTGCGCGCCGTGCGCGATGGCCTGGGCGAGCTTGCCCATCGCGATCTTGCCCTCGGGCACGAGGACGCCGCACGTCATCCCGGCCTTGGTCGCGTATGCCGCGGCTGACGCCGAGGTGTTGCCGGTGGAGGCGCAAATCACTGCTTTGGCACCGGCCTTCGCGGCTGCCGAGATCGCTGCCGTCATCCCGCGGTCCTTGAAGGAGCCCGTCGGGTTGAGACCCTCGTATTTCACGTGGACGTCGGCACCGACGTGGTTGCTGAGCCACTCGGCGTGGATCAGCGGCGTGCCTCCCTCACCGAGCGTGACCACGGGCGCACCCTCGAGACTCGGCAGCCGGTCGGCGTATTCGCGAATGACGCCTCGCCACTGGTTGGCCACAGTTACATTCCTTCCACACGCAGCACGGAGCTGACTTCGTGCACATCGTCGAGTTCGCGGAGCGCGTCGACCGTCGCGACGAGCGAGGCGTCAGCCGCCTGGTTGGTGACCAGCTGCAACAGCGCCAGTCCTTCCTCGGATCGTCGCACGCCCTGACGCATGCTTTCGATCGAAACATCATGTGCGCCAAAGACATTCGCGACACGGGCGAGCACGCCGGGCTGGTCGATCACGTCGAGCCGGATGAAGTAGCTGGTCTGTGTCTGCGCGATCGGCAGCACCGGCAGCTCGGCGTATGCCGACTCCCGCGGCCCGTGCCCGCCGACCACCCGGTGCCGGCCCGCCTGGACCAGGTCGCCGAGCACGGCCGACGCCGTCGGGTTCGAACCGGCACCCTGCCCGTAGAACATCAACTCGCCGGCCAGCGCGGTCTCCAGGAACACCGCGTTGAACGCGTCGTGCACCGTCGCCAGGGGGTGCGAGCGCGGCACCAGAGCGGGGTGCACCCGGGCGCTGACACCGTCTTCCGTCCGCTCACAAATCGCGAGAAGCTTGACGACACAACCGATTTTGCGGGCATCGCGGATGTCCGCGTCGGTGACGGCCATGATCCCTTCGCAGTGCACGTCACGGCTCGAGACGCGGGTGTGGAAGGCGAGCGAGGCCAGGATGGCGGCCTTCGCCTGCGCGTCATACCCCTCGACATCGGCCGTCGGGTCCGACTCGGCGTAGCCGAGCTCCTGTGCTTCGGCCAGCACGTCCGGCAGCGCGGCGCCGGTGCGGTCCATCTTGTCCAGGATGTAGTTGGTGGTCCCGTTGACGATGCCCATCACCCGGTGCACGTCGTCACCGGCCAGCGACTCACGCAGCGGACGCAGCAGCGGTATGGCGCCGGCCACCGACGCCTCGAAGGACAGGTCGACGTTGCGCGCATCCGCCGCGGCATACAGGCGGGGACCGTCGGCGCCGAGCAGCTCCTTGTTGGCGGTGATGACAGCGGCGCCGTGATCGATGGCACGCAGCAGCAGCGTGCGCGCCGGTTCGATGCCGCCCATCAGCTCCACGACCAGGTCAGCGTTGGCGACAAGTGCGTCGGCGTCAGTGGTGAAAAGCTCTGGTGGCACACCGGATTCGGGCCTCGGCTTCTTCGCGTCACGCACGGCGACACCGATCAGCTCCAGCGGTGCGCCGACTCGCGCGGCGAGGTCGGCGGCGTCGTCGGTCAGCTGTCGGGCGACGGCGGTGCCGACCACGCCACAGCCGAGCAGGGCAACCCGCAGTGGTTTCGACATCAGGTTCTACTCCCCTTCGAGGGCCAACAGGTCGTCAATGGTCTCGCGGCGCAGCCAGGTCCGCACACCGTCACGCGTGATCGCGAGGACCGGCGGGCGCGTGACGTGGTTGTACTGGCTGGACAGCGCACGGCAGTAGGCGCCGGTCGCGGCGACGGCGAGCAGGTCACCCGGCCGCACGTCGACCGGGAGCTGCTGGTCGCGCACCACGATGTCTCCGGACTCGCAGTGCTTGCCGACGACGCGGGACTGGGTGGTCTTGTCGTCACCGAGCCGATTGGCAAGCGTGGCAACGTAATCCGCTTCATAGAGCGCCGGTCGCGGGTTGTCGCTCATGCCGCCGTCGACCGAGATGTAGCTGCGGGTGAGGTCCTCGTCGACCTGCACCGGCTTGACAGTGCCGACCTCGTAGAGCGTGATGCCGGCGGGTCCGATGATGGCCCGGCCCGGCTCGATCGACACCCGGGGCACTGGAGTCCCGGCCTCCTCGCACGCGGCCCGCAAGATCGCGGCCAGTTGGGTGGCCATCTCCCGCGGCGTCAGCGGCTCGTCCTCGGGCACGTAGGCGATGCCGAAGCCGCCGCCGAGGTCCAACTCGGGCAGCACGACGCCGTGCTCCTGGGCGATCTGCAACTGCATCGCGATGAGTCGCTCGGCCGCGACGCGGAAACCGTCGGAGTCGAAGATCTGCGAGCCGATGTGGGAGTGGAAGCCGAGCAGGTGCAACTCGTCGGGGTGCCGCAGCACCTCCGCGGCCGCCTCGCGCACCTGGCCGCCGGCGAGGGAGAAGCCGAACTTCTGGTCCTCGTGCGCCGTGGCGATGAATTCGTGCGTGTGCGCCTCGACCCCGGTCTTGACACGCAGCATGACGCCCACGCGGACACCGCGCCGGCGGGCAGTAGCCACAACGCGCTCGATCTCGACCATCGAGTCGACGATGATGCGGCCGACACCGTGCTCGACGGCGGCCTCGATCTCGGCGACCGATTTGTTGTTGCCGTGCATGCCGGTGCGCTCGCTGGGGAATCCGGCGCGAGTCGCCACCGCGAGTTCGCCGCTGGTGCACACGTCCAGGCTCAACCCTTCGGCGTCGAGCAGCCGCGCCAGCGCCGTGCAGAGGAAGGCCTTGCCCGCGTAGAAGACGTCGCAGGTCGTCCCGATCGCCTCGAACGCCGTCGCAAATTCGTCCCGGAACGCGCGGGCTCGCGCGATCAGATCCGGCACGTCGACGAGGTATGCCGGCGTGCCGTATGCCGCTGCCAGGTCACGCAACGCGTGTCCGTGCAGCGCGAGTCCTCCGTCCACGGTCTCGGTGAGACCGGACGGCCAGATGTGATCAGCCATGCGGGTTTCGGTGGAGTTCACGGGCGACACGATACGGGGGGCGGTCACGGCATACTTCCCCGTCCGGCGGATGAACACCGCAGCGGTATGCCGACGAGGTGCGCCGCCGATTCGGAGCGACCCCCGCGAGGCTGATAATGTGGCGAGGTGCCATCCGCAGGACGGACAAAATGGCACAGGCGTTTGATGCGATGATGAGCGATCATCTTCGCGCCACGCCCCCGTAGCTCAGGGGATAGAGCACCGCCCTCCGGAGGCGGGAGCGCAGGTTCGAATCCTGCCGGGGGTACAAAATTCCAGCAGCTTGCTGCTGGTTTTTTTGTGGCCGCGGAGATGGCCGAGCCTGTCGAGGTCACGGCGTCATTTCGACAAGCTCAATGACCTCGACACGAAGACGGCCGAGCCTGTCGAGGTCACGGCGTCATTTCGACAAGCTCAATGACCTCGACACGAAGACGGCCGAGCCTGTCGAGGTCACGGCGTCATTTCGACAAGCTCAATGACCTCGACACGAAGACGGCCGAGCCTGTCGAGGTCACGGCGTCATTTCGACAAGCTCAATGACCTCGACACGAAGACGGCCGAGCCTGTCGAGGTCACGGCGTCATTTCGACAAGCTCAATGACCTCGACACGAAGACGGCCGAGCCTGTCGAGGTCACGGCGTCATTTCGACAAGCTCAATGACCTCGACACGAAGACGGCCGAGCCTGTCGAGGTCACGGCGTCATTTCGACAAGCTCAATGACCTCGACACGAAGACGGCCGAGCCTGTCGAGGTCACGGCGTCATTTCGACAAGCTCAATGACCTCGACACGAAGACGGCCGAGCCTGTCGAGGTCACGGCGTCATTTCGACAAGCTCAATGACCTCGACACGAAGACGGCCGAGCCTGTCGAGGTCACGGCGTCATTTCGACAAGCTCAATGACCTCGACACGAAGACGGCCGAGCCTGTCGAGGTCACGGCGTCATTTCGACAAGCTCAATGACCTCGACACGAAGACGGCCGAGCCTGTCGAGGTCACGGCGTCATTTCGACAAGCTCAATGACCTCGACACGAAGACGGCCGAGCCTGTCGAGGTCACGGCGTCATTTCGACAAGCTCAATGACCTCGACACGAAGACGGCCGAGCCTGTCGAGGTCACGGCGTCATTTCGACAAGCTCAATGACCTCGACACGAAGATGGCCGAGCCTGTCGAGGCCACCTCCCGATGAGCCGGATGGTTTCGACAAGCCAACCATCTCTTGAGCTCAACCATCTCTTGAGCTCAGCCATCTTGGGCTCAGCCGCCACGGCGCGGTTGCGCCCGCACGTGCGCCTTCTCGCCCTGCGTCCCGAAGAGGCTCAGGCACTCCACCGGCTCCTCCCCGGCCGCGCCGAACCAGTGCGGCGTGCGGGTGTCGAACTCGGCGACCTCCCCCGGCTGCAGCACCAGGTCGTGCTCGCCGAGGACCAGCCGCAGTTTGCCGCTGAGCACATACAGCCAGTCGTATCCCTCGTGAGTCTTCAGCTCGGGCTCGACATGCCGGCCACGCTTGCGGGGCACGACGATCTTGTAGGCCTGTATGCCGCCGGGCCGCTGGCTCAGCGGCAGCATCGTCATCCCGTGCGCCTTGATCGGCCGCAGGTTGACCCGCGGATCACCGGTCGGCGGCGCATCGACGAGTTCGTCGAGCGTGACGTGGTAGGTCCTGGCCAGCGGCAGCAGCAGCTCCAGGGTCGGTCGCCGGCCGCCGGACTCCAGTCGGGACAGCGTGCTCACCGCGACGCCGGTCGCGCGCCCGACGTCGGCCAGGGTCAGTCCGCGTTGCTCCCGCAGCCGCCGAAGTCGCGGTCCGACGGCTTCGAGTGCGGTGTCGAGATCTTCGGTCGCCATACGAGCAGTTTGCCATAACAGCAACACTGTTTGCCAGGACGACATGCACGCCGCAGGCTGCTGGGTATGACGACAGACATGCTTCGCAAAGAACTCGACGTTGTGGTGATCGGCGGTGGCGCCGCCGGACTGAGCGGCGCGCTGATGCTCGCCCGCTCCCGGAGATCCGTCGCCGTGATCGACGCCGGCGCCCCTCGGAACGCACCGGCCGACGGCATACACGGACTGCTCGGGTATGACGGGATGCCACCGGCTGAATACCTCGCACGCGGCACCGAGAACGTCCGCCGCTACGGCGGCCTCGTCATCGACGGCGAGGTCTCCGAAATCTCCCGGGACACAACCGGATTCGCTGTCACGCTGGCCGATGGTCGCAACACCCACGCACGTCGGATCCTGCTCGCCACCGGCCTGGTCGACGAGATCCCCGACATCGACGGCCTCGCCGAACGCTGGGGACGCGACCTGGTGCACTGCCCCTACTGCCACGGCTGGGAGGTGCGCGACCGGGCGATCGCCGTGCTGGCGACCGGCCCGATGACGTTCCACTCCACGCTGCTGTGGCGACAGCTGTCCGACCGAGTTGTGTTGCTGCGCAACGGGATCGACTTCACCGCGGAGCAACTGGCGCAAGTCACCGCGCGTGGTGTGCGCATCGCCGAGGGCCGGGTGCAGTCGGTCGTCACGACTGACGACGCCATCACCGGTGTCGCGATGGCCGACGGCCAGGTCGTCCCGTGCGAGGTGATCACGGCCGGCACCCGCATGGTCGCCCGTGCCGGTGTCGTGGCAACTCTCGGGCTGGAACCCGTCGAGCACCCATCGGGGATGGGGATGCACGTGCCGACCGACGCTGCAGGACGCACCGACGTGCCCGGTGTCTGGGCGGCCGGCAATGTCACCGACCTGGCCGCACAGGTGGGCGCTGCCGCGGCAGCCGGTTCGATGGCCGGCGCCCAGATCAACGCCGAGCTGGCCCTCGAGGAAGCGGCGGACGCCGTTGACGCCCAGGCACAGGCCGGCTGAACCCGCGACGGGCGAGCGGACACCTACGCTGAGGTGCATGCCTGTTGTGCCCGCCAACGATGCCGCGACCAACAGCTGGATCGAGCACACCGGCATCTGCTCGGTAACGTTCCGGCAGCTGCAGCCGGCCGAAGTCGTCGACCACGTCGCCGCGGCCGGGCTGCGCCGCATCGAGTGGGGGTCGGACGTGCACGCTCCGGCCGACGACCCGGGCGCACTCGATGCTGTGCGCGAGACGACCGCCGCGGCAGGCCTGACAGTGAGCTCCTACGGCAGCTACTGGCGTGCGGGTGGGGATGAGAGCGCGTCCGGAGCGGGTGCGAGCCCGACCATCGAGCAGTTGGTCGATGCCGCAGCACGCCTCGGCGCGCCCCGCATCCGGGTGTGGGCGGGCTCGGTGGGATCAGCGGACTGCCCTGCGGGCGAACGGGATCGAGTTGTCACGGACCTGCGGCACGCTACCGAGGTGGGCGCCGCGAACGGCATACAGATCGGACTGGAGTTTCACCGGCTCACGCTCACCGACACGGTCGACTCGACGCTGCAACTGCTGGACGAGGTCGGGCACGACAACCTGGCGACCTATTGGCAGCCCCGCGTCGACGAGCCCGCGGCCGATGCGGTCGAGGGACTGCGACGGATGGTGGATCGGGTCTGTGCGGTGCACGTGTTCTCGTGGTGGCCGTTCGCCGATCGACTACCGCTGGCCGATCGTGCCGGGCTCTGGCAGGGCGTGATCACACTGCTGCGGGAGCGTGTGGAGCCTTTGGATCTGTTGCTCGAGTTCGTGCCCGAGGACGACCCGGCCGTCTTGCCACGCGAGGCCGAGTCGTTGCAGGCATGGCTCGATTGACGTTCGATCGCGGTGCGACCCCGAACACGGCGACGGATGTCACTCGGGGCTGCCTGCATCGTTGACCCACTGAGCGGGTCAACGCGGCAGGCGCCAACGAGTGGTCACTGCACCAGGAAGCAGAACGGATGCCCGGCCGGATCGGCCAGCACGTAGAGCGGTTCACCGTCGTCGGCCGAACGGTCATAGCGGACAGTGGCGCCGAGCTCGATCGCGCGATCACGGTGATGCTCGAGCTCTTCGACAGTGGACACCCTGAAATCCATGTGCATCTGCATCGGGACGTCCTCGGCCGGCCACGTCGGAGGCGTTGTGTCCGTCTTCTCCTCCACAGTCAGCACGCGCTCCCCCGCGTCGTTCACCAGCACGAGCCAGTCCGCATCGTCCGGTGTGCCGTCGGTCGGCGGCTCCTCACCGTCGCGATAACGCAGACCGAGCAATTGCCGGTAGAACTCCGCGAGCGCCCGACAGTCGCGCGCATCGATCGCCGTGTGCAACAGGACGGGGTATGCCGACATGGGCTTCTCCTCGATCGGAAGTCCTTGTCACGCTAGTACGGCGTGAGGACAGGGCGGGTCTCGATACACCGCTCGTCCCTCGCGGCACTCGACCACCTTGGTCTCGCTACTCGACCAGCTTGGGTCTGGATACGCGGGCTCGTTCCTCACCCGCTACTCGACCACCTTGGGTGCGCACCTACCGCTGGGTGGCGTCGTCGACCTCACCGACGAGCTCCTCCAGCACATCCTCGAGGAACACCACACCGAGCACCCGCTGGGCGGACTTGTCGACGACCCGCGCCAGGTGGGCACCGCTGCGCTGCATCGTGACGAGCATGTCGTCGACCTCGTCGGACGGTGCGACCGTCGCGAGCGGGCGGATGCGCCGTGGCGGGACGGGCTCGGCATACGCCTCGTCCGTGGCATAGAGCACGTCCTTGAGGTGCACGTATCCGGCGATGACGCCGCGGCGGTCGACGACCGGGAACCGCGAGAACCCGTGCTTGGCGACCAGGCGCTCGATGTCCTCCGGGGTGGCGCCGACCTGCACGGTGACGAGTTCGTCGACCGGGACCGCGACGTCGGCCGCCACCCGGTCGGTGAATTCCAAAGCACCCTGGACCCGCTCGGACTGCCGCTCGGCGAGAGTGCCCTCGCGCTGCGACTCGGCGACGATGAGCTCGACCTCCTCGGCCGAGAACGCCGACGTCGCTTCGTCTTTCGGCTCGATGCCGAGGCGGCGCACCGCCCACTTCGCGATCGCCTCGAGTGCCCGGATGATCGGCCGCAGCACTTTGGTCACCCACAGCAGCGCAGGCGCGAGCAGCAACGCCGCCCGGTCGGGGCCGGCGATCGCGAGGTTCTTGGGGACCATCTCGCCGAGCACCACGTGCAGATAGGCGACGATCAGCAGCGCCAACAACAGGGCGACGACGGTCGACATACCGTGCGGGGCGCCGAGCCCGGTGAAGATCGGCTCGATCAGGTGATGCAACGCGTCCTCGGCGACCGCACCCAACAGCACCGAGCACACGGTGATGCCGAGTTGCGCGCAGGCGAGCAACGACGAAACGTTCTCCAGCGCTTGAAGACTCAGCTTCGCGCGCTTCGAGCCGGATGCCGCGAGCGGCTCCAGCTGCGAGCGCCGAGCGGCCATCACGGCGAATTCCGCGCCGACGAAGAACGCGTTGCCGAGCAGGAAGAGGAGTCCGAGTGCGAGTTTCATGCGGGGTCCACCTCCGCATCGTCCGCCGGTATGACGGGCGCCAGCCGCACCCGATCCACGCGCCGGCCGTCCATGACGACGACTCGCAGCGTCCAACCGTCGAGCGCGACCTCGTCACCCACCTGCGGCACGCGACCGACCGCGGCCATCACGAAGCCGCCGACCGTCTCGTAGTAGGCGCCCTCGGGGATCGTCGCGCCGATCCGGTCCTGCACCTCGTCGGGCCGCCACAGACCCGGGACCGTCCAGGACCCGTCCGGCAGCACCCGGCTGACGTCGACCCGCGGGTCGTGCTCGTCGCTGACCTCACCGACGATCTCCTCGATGACGTCCTCGAGGGTGACGACCCCCGAGGTGCCGCCGTACTCGTCGACCACGATCGCGAGCTGGAAGCCACCGGCACGCAGCAGGAGCAGCAGCGGGTCCAGCAGCATCGTCTCCGGCACCAGCACCGGCTTGATCATCAGCGCCGTCACCGGCACGTCCTCGCGCCGGTCCTGTGGCACGGCGATGGCCTTCTTGACGTGGACCACGCCCACGACGTCGTCCCAGTCGTTGCCGATCACCGGGAATCGCGAATGTCCAGTGCTACGAGCCAGATCCACCACGTCGGAGGCGCTGGCGTCGCGTTCGACATAGACACAGCGCACGCGCGGGCTCATCACGTCGGACGCGGTGCGCTCGCCGAAATCGAGCGACTTGGTCAGCAACCGCGCCGTGCCCTCCTCGAGCGTCCCGGCCTCCGCCGAACGCCGCACCATCGACGACAACTCCTGTGGTGTGCGGGCCGCGCTCAGCTCCTCCTGCGGCTCAATCCCCATGCGCCGCAGCACCCCGTTGGCCGATCCGTTGAGGATGACGATCAACGGCTTGGTCACCGTCGCGAAGACCCGCACCGGGCCGGCGACGACCTTGGCGACCTGCAGCGGTGCCGAGATGCCGAGGAACTGCGGGATCAGCTCGCCGAAGATCATCGAGAAGAACGATGCGATGACCAGCGCGAGCACGGTCGCCACCGCAACCGCCGCGGCCCCGGAGACCCCGATCGAGTCCAGCGGGCTCTCCAGCAGCGAGCCGAGCGACGGCTCGACGAGATAACCGAGCACCAGGGTGGTGATCGTGATGCCGACCTGGGCGGCCGACAACTGCGTCGACAGCCGGCGCAGCGAGCCGAGCACGACGCCGGCCCGGGAGTCACCCTCGTCGACAGCGCGCTGCACCGTCGGGCGGTCCAGCGCGACCAGGCTGAATTCGGCGGCAACGAAGAGAGCAGTGCCGACGGTCAATACGACCCCGGCGAGGATGAGCAGCCATTCGACCAACATGTTGGCGACATAGTTTCACGCTGCCAAGGTGGTCGAGTAGGGCGAGCCCAAAGGCGAGCCCGTATCGAGGCCGCCGCTGATCTCGATACACCTCCCCCGCTGCGCTCCTCCGGCACTCGATCAGCTTGGGGGGAGGCGCTCCTCCGGCACTCGATCAGCTTGGGGGGAGGCGCTCCTCCGGCACTCGATCAGCTTGAGGGGAGGCGCTCCTCCGGCAGGCTCGGCCGCCTCGGACCTCGACAGGCTCGGCCACCTCGAACTACGACAAGTCGTCGATCCGCTGCTGGGCCTCGCGCACGATCCGCAGTGCTTCGGCACGCACGGCCTCGCTGGTCCGTCGCGAGCGCACCAATTTGCGCGCACTGGAACGCAGTTCGTTGATTTGCCGCTCGAACTCGCTGCCGGCGCGGCCGGACATCGGCTCGCCGGCGGGGCGGGCGACACGTCGCGCCTCGCGGGCGGCGGCCTTCAGCTCGGCGCGCAGGTCGGCGGCCTCGCCCTTGACCCGCGAGCGCACCTCCTCGGCCAGTTGGCTGGCCGACCGGTCCAGGTCGGACTGGAGGTCGCCCAGGTCCAGCTGCCGCCTGGCAACCTCGTCCCGGCCTGCGGCCGTGATCGTGTATGTCGCCTTGCGTCCGTCGTCGCTGCGACTGACCAGGCCCTCCTCCTCCAGCTTGGCCAGCCGTGGATAGACGGTGCCCGCGCTCGGGGTGTAGAGGCCGTTGAACCGCTGCTCCAGGTCACGCATGATCTCGTAGCCGTGCCGCGGCCCTTCGTTGAGCAACGACAGCAGATAGAGGCGCAACTGCCCATGGGCGAAAACCGGTGCCATCAGGACTCCTTGGCCAAGCTCGGCCCCCCAGCCGCAGGTTTCGCACGCAACACCACGACGTCACCGGACACCGAGGTCGCCTCCAGCCGGAGCGCCTCGTCGCCGTCGCGTGCTTCGCCGCCGCGGAACCACTTGCCGCCGAGCTTCATCCCGTCCACGACAGCGGCGCCGCTCATGGTCGACACCTTGACGCGGTATCCGCCACCGGCCGGCACCCGCACGGTCACGTCACCGGAGACGGTGTTGGACTCGACCTTGGTCTCGCCTTCGTTCAGGTCGAGGGTGATGTCGCCGGAGACGCCGTTGAGCTCGATCGGGTCGAGGGTGCTGTCGTGCACCGTCATCGACCCCGAGACGGTGTTTGCCTCGAGCCGCCCGCACAGCCGCCGCCCCTCGAAAGTGCCTGAGACGCCGTTGATCTCGATCTTGCCGTCGATGTCGTCGGCCGTGACGTCGCCGCTGACGGTGTTGAGCGATGTCTTGGCATGTATGCCGCTCACCACCGCTCCGGCACTGACGGTGTTGATGTCGGTCTTGGCGTCCCGCGGGATCGCCACGGACACGACCGCCCGGGTGTGTCCGGGCCCGCCGAAGGCCTTCAGCGTCGTCCAGATGTCCTTGCCCTCGGCATTGACGTGGCTGATCTTCAGCTTGTGGCCGTTCCAGGTGACCTTCAGTGGCTGACCGACGACTTCCTGCACCTCGACCTGGGCGGTCGGTGCGTCGTGCGTGACGACGTCGACATGACCGCCGACCAGCGCCACCGTCAGTGCGTCGACGCGCTCGCCCTCGCCGCCGATGTCGAGCACCTTGGGCCCGTCGAGCTCCCACTGCTGCGCCATGCCGCTGCTCCTTCGGTAGTTCACGTTCGGTAGGTCACGTTCGGTAGGTCATGTCCGGTAGGTCGCGTTCAGTTGATCACGACATATCGCGTTCATGGTAAACACGATATGTCGCAACAGGCAACGTTACCGTGCGTTCAGGAACTGGTCACGCGTTCTGCCTGCAGCGGTTATCATCCCCAGCGGGGAGGAAGGCAGCATCGCACCCCGCTGTCACGGCGCGCAGGAGAACCACGTGAATCTCGTCCCGACGCTCGAGGGAGTGACCAGCGAGGCCACCGGCCGTCGCAAACCGGTTGCAACCCTGGTCGGCCTGCTCGACGTCGTCGTCATCCTGCTCGCGATCGTCCTGGCCGCCATCCTGCGCTTCGGCGACACGGTCGACCGGACCGTGGCCGGAGCCGGGACCGTCGACTACGTCTACTTCTCCGTGGTGCTCGGCATCTGCTGGATCGCCGGCCTGCACATCGCGCAGTGCTACCACCACGAGCTCTTCGGCCTCGGGTCCGAGGAATACCGGCGGGTGGCCCGTGCGACGTTCGGCGTCTTCGGCGCGATCGCCATCGCGGCGCTGCTCTTCCGGGTCGACATCGCCCGCGGATACCTGGCCATCGCGTTCCCGCTCGGCCTGGCCGCACTGCTGCTGGAGCGCCTGCTGGTGCGCCGGTGGGTGGTCCGCCAGCGGCTCGGCGGCGTCCTGTGTGATCGTGCGCTGATCGTCGGCACTCCGGTCGAGGTGCGGCACGTCGCCGCCGGCATCGCGCAGAACCCGTCGGCCGGCTACCGCACGGCGGCAGTGTCGGTGATCGGCGAGCCGGACCCGGTCTTCGAGCTGTCGGACGGCACCGAGGTCGACAACCTGCCCGCGATCGACGACGTGCGACGGCTCGACGGTCGCATCGACACGTTGATCATCGCCGGCCAGAGCGCCATCTCCCGCACCCAGCTGCGCAGCATCGGCTGGCAGCTGGAGGAGAGCGACATACAACTCGCCCTGGCCAGCCAGATGACCGACGTCGCCGGCCCGCGCATCCACCGCCGGCCGATCGAGGGCCTGCCGCTGATGAGCGTGGAGTCACCGACATACTCGGGGACCAAATTCATCGTCAAGCGCGTCGTCGACATCGTCCTCAGCGGTATGGCGCTGCTGCTCCTCTCCCCCGTCTTCCTGATCGTCTCGGTGCTGATCTACCTGGAGGATCGCGGCCCGGTGCTCTTCCGGCAGATCCGGGTGGGCGCGGGCGGCGCGCTCTTCCGGATCACCAAGTTCCGCTCGATGTGCATCGACGCGGAGGCCCGGCTGGCGGAGTTCGAGGGGTCGGGCACACCGGTGTGGAAGCTCAAGGACGACCCGCGGATCACCCGCATCGGCAAATTCATCCGGACCTACTCGCTGGACGAGCTCCCGCAGCTGTTCGACGTGCTGATCGGCCACATGTCGCTGGTCGGTCCGCGGCCGCAGCAGCCGAGCGAGGTCGAGACCTACGAGGAGCACGTGCACCGCCGGCTCAACGTCAAGCCGGGCGTGACTGGCCCGTGGCAGGTCGGCGGACGCTCCAACCTGACCTGGGAGCAGACCATCCAGAAGGACCTCTACTACGTCGAGAACTGGTCTCTGACAGGGGATCTCGCGATCATGCTGAAGACGGTCCGCGCGGTCGCCGCCAAGGACGGCGCCTACTGAGCCGCGGCGTCCCGACACGCCGCGAAGTTCGCGGAAAATCGGGCCGCCACACGCCTTGGGCCTGGTGTGGTCAATCGTGACCTGAGCGTTACGCTGGAGCCTGTATGGCGACCGTCGTCATACAACTGAAAACCCGCATAGCCGGACATCCTCAGCATGGCCGTGCCGACCTTGACGAAAGAGGCGCATTCGCGTGTCATCCCAGTCGCCTGACCCACTCGCGACATTCGGACCCAATGAATGGCTCGTTGACGAACTCTACGAGCAGTACAAGCAGGACAAGAACTCCGTCGACAAGGCGTGGTGGAGCTTCTTCGAGGATTACACGCCCAGGACCTCCGAGACACCGGCGGCCGGCAACGGCTCGGCCACCTCCGACGGCACGACCGACGGCACCTCCGACGGCACGAGCAGCAACACGAGCGACAACACGTCCGGCGCCGCCGCGAAGGCCGCACCGGCCCAGCAAGCACAGCAGGCAGCACAGCCGGCCGACACCCCGGCGGTCCCCGAGTTCACCGCCTCCCCGGCCCGGCCCAAGCGCACCAGCCCGACCGCCGAGCCGCCCAAGGGCGCAGCCCGGAAGCTCCCCAAGGACGGCCCGCGCCCCAACCCGCGGGACTGGGAGCTGAAGAACGCCAAGGTCATCGCCCGTGACGCGGCCACCCCGAAGGTCCCCGACGTCGACCCGGCCGAGGACACCAAGACACCGCTGAAGGGCGTCGCGGCGCGCATCGTCTCCAACATGGAGGCCAGCCTCGAGGTCCCGACCGCGACCAGCGTGCGCGCGATCCCGGCCAAGCTGCTGATCGACAACCGCATCGTCATCAACAACCACCTGTCCCGCAGCCGCGGCGGCAAGGTCAGCTTCACCCACATCATCGGCTACGCCCTGATCAAGGCGCTGCGGCTCATCCCGGAGATGAACTACGCGCTCGGCACCGACGACAAGGGCAAGCCGACCCTGATCAAGCCCGGTCACGTCGGCTTCGGCCTGGCCATCGACCTGCAGAAGGACGACGGCTCCCGCACTCTCGTCGTGCCCAGCATCAAGGGCGCGGAGGAGATGGACTTCGCGCAGTTCTGGGCGGCATACGAGGAGATGGTCCGCAAGGCGCGCGGCAACAAGCTGACGATCGACGACTACGCCGGCACCACGATCAGCCTGACCAACCCCGGCGGCATCGGCACGGTGCACTCGATCCCGCGGCTGATGAAGGGCGCGGGCGCGATCATCGGCGTCGGCGCGCTCGAGTACCCGGCCGAGTGGCAGGGCGCGAGCACCGACACCCTCAACGAGGCGGCCGTCAGCAAGATCATCACGCTGACCTCCACCTACGACCACCGTGTCATCCAGGGTGCGGTGTCCGGCGAGTTCCTGCGCGTGGTGCACCAGCTGCTGCTGGGCGAGGACAACTTCTACGACGACATCTTCCAGTCGCTGAAGATCCCCTACGAGCCGATCCGCTGGGTCCAGGACATCGACGCCGGCCACGACGACGACATCAACAAGGTCGCGCGTGTCCAAGAGCTGATCCACGCCTACCGCGTCCGCGGTCACCTGATGGCCGACACCGACCCGCTCGAATACAAGCAGCGCCGGCACACCGACCTCGACGTCACCACGCACGGCCTGACCCTGTGGGACCTGGACCGCACCTTCCCGACGGGTGGCTTCGGCGGCAAGCCGTTCCTGAAGCTGCGCGACATCCTCGGCATCCTGCGCGACGCCTACTGCCGCTCGATCGGCATCGAATACATGCACATCCAGGACCCCGAGCAGCGGGCCTGGATCCAGAGCAAGGTCGAGAAGGGCTACGAGAAGCAGTCCAGCGCCGAGCAGTTGCGCATCCTGCGCCGGCTCAACGCGGCGGAGGCGTTCGAGACCTTCCTGCAGACCAAGTATGTCGGCCAGAAGCGCTTCTCCCTGGAGGGCGGCGAGTCGGTCATCGCGATGCTCGACCGGATCATCTCCGAGGCGGCCGACGACTCGATGGACGAGGTCTGCATCGGTATGCCGCACCGCGGCCGGCTCAACGTGCTGGCCAACATCGCCGGCAAGTCGCCGGGGCAGATCTTCCGCGAGTTCGAGGACAACACCCGGCCGAAGTCGGTCCAGGGGTCCGGTGACGTCAAATACCACCTGGGCACCGAGGGCACCTTCACCTCCGACGCGGGCAACAGCACCAGCGTCTATCTCGCGGCCAACCCGTCGCACCTGGAGGCGGTCAACCCGGTGCTGGAGGGCATCGCCCGTGCCAAGCAGGACCGCATCAACCTGGCCGGTGCCGCGTTCACGGTGCTGCCGATCCTGATGCACGGTGACGCGGCGTTCGCCGGTCAGGGCATCGTCGCCGAGACGCTCAACCTGTCGCAGCTGCGCGGTTACCGCACCGGCGGCACGATCCACATCGTGGTCAACAACCAGGTCGGCTTCACCACCGCGCCGTCGCAGAGCCGCAGCTCGACATACAGCACGGACGTGGCGCGGATGGTGCAGGCGCCGATCTTCCACGTCAACGGTGACGACCCGGAGGCGTGTGTCGGGGTGGCCGAGCTGGCCTACGAATACCGCCAGAAGTTCAACCGCGACGTCGTGATCGACATGGTCTGCTACCGCCGCCGCGGTCACAACGAGGGCGACGACCCGTCGATGACGCAGCCGATGATGTACAAGCTCATCGAGGCCAAGCGCAGCGTCCGCAAGCTCTACACCGAGGCCCTGATCGGCCGCGGCGACATCACGCCGGACGAGGCCGAGGCAGCGCTGAAGGACTACCAGAAGCAGCTGGAGCGGGTCTTCACCGAGACCAAGGCCGCCAAGCAGGAGCAGTCGGCTCCCGCCGCGGACAGCTCGGTCGGCACCGACGCCGAGGGCCACGGCGGCCTGGAGCGTCCGTCCGCCCAGGAGGAGGACGACACTCGCGCGGACCGCAGTTTCTTCGACACGGCCATCAGCTCCGAGGAGCTGCTGACGATCGGCAAGACGTGGGCCAACCCGCCGGAGGGCTTCACGATCCACCCGAAGCTGGCCAAGCTGATGCAGCGCCGCGCGGACATGACGACCAGCGGCAACATCGACTGGGCGATGGGCGAGTTGCTCGCATTCGGGTCACTGATGATGGAGGGCACCCCGGTGCGCCTGGCCGGCCAGGACAGCCGCCGCGGCACCTTCGTGCAGCGGCACTCGGTGCTGATCGACCACACCAACGGCAACGAGTGGACGCCGCTGCGTTACCTCTCCCCCGACCAGGCGTGGTTCTGGGTCTACGACTCGCTGCTGAGCGAGTATGCCGCCCTCGGTTTCGAATACGGCTACTCCGTGGAGCGCCCGGACGCCCTCGTGTTGTGGGAGGCGCAGTTCGGCGACTTCGTCGACGGCGCGCAGACGATCATCGACGAGTTCATCAGCTCCGGTGAGCAGAAGTGGACGCAGCGTTCGTCGGTCGTGCTGCTGCTGCCGCACGGATACGAGGGCCAGGGTGCCGACCACTCGTCGGCGCGCATCGAGCGCTTCCTGCAGCTCTTCGCCGAGGACAACATGACGATCGCCTACCCGTCGACGCCGGCGTCATACTTCCACCTGCTGCGTCGGCAGGCGGCGGCTCGCCCGCGCAAGCCGTTGATCGTCTTCACGCCGAAGCAGTTGCTGCGCCTGAAGGCCGCGACCTCCGACACCGAGGACTTCACCAACGGTCGCTTCCGTCCGGTGATGTCGGACCACAAGTCGCCGAAGCCGGAGGACGTGACCCGCGTGCTGCTGGCCTCGTCGCGGGTGGTCTACGACCTGGAGGCCGAGCGCGAGAAGCGTGGCGACACCCAGACCGCGATCGTGCGCGTGGAGCAGCTCGCCCCGATCCCGGCCAAGGAGATCGCCGACGAGCTGGCCAAATACCCCACCGCCGAGATCGTCTGGACGCAGGACGAGCCGAAGAACCAGGGTGCCTGGCCCTTCATGGCGCTCAACCTGCCGGAGATGCTCGCCCCGCTCGGCGAGACCCGTCCGATGCGGTTGGTCTCCCGCCCGGCGACGGCCGCACCGGCCACCGGCTCGCACAAGCGTCACGACGAGCAGCGCGAGCAGCTCATCCAGGAGGCCTTCGCCCGCTGACCCGAGATCCCTGAGGAGCCCGTGAGGAACGAGCGGGCGTCTCACCCGAGATCCCTGAGGAGCCCGTGAGGAACGAGCGGGCGTCTCGAAGGGTCGAGGCGACACACCAACGCCGGTCGAGTAGCCGAGCCGCTAGGCGAGGCGTATCGAGACCCGAGACCGAAGGGGGCGCACACCACCCGGTGTGCGGCCCCTTCGCTAACCCTCTCCACAGCTGGTTCGTATGTCGCCGGCCTAGCGTGATTCACGAGGTCGGCAGCAACCAACTGCTCCTCACTGCGAGCACTGCTTTGACATACCGAGCAGTAACGCTGACCTTGGGTCGACGCCTCGTTCAGGGGGGCGTGGTGCTCGCGGTGGGACGCGGGCGACGAAAGCTGGAGGCACCAATGACCACTCAGACGATCCCTGTCGCATCCAAGTCCGTGCGTGAGTTGATCGCTGAACTCGCCGACGTCGAGGACCAGGTCCGGCAGCTGCGCACCTCACAGCAAAGCGTCGACGCGCCGACCCAGCAGGCGCTGCACCCCGACCTGGTCGGCCTGCTGCATCGCGAAGCCGACATCGTGGCTTCCATCCGCCGCACTGCGGCAACGTTGCGCTCCTGACCGTCAGCGAGGTACCGCGCCCGGCGCCTCCCCGCCATGCACGACAACTGTCGGGTATGACGCGCACACGTTTTCTTCACCAAACGGATCCAGGCTGACCGTTCGAGTTCGCCTGCCACCACGTCGATTTCGCAATCTGTGGCAGGTCGACCATGACGTTCCCATAATCCTTGCCCTCGCCGTATCGTTACCGCATCATCGTCCAGGTAAAGGCGGATCAGCGTCGTGCACCACAACAGTCGTTACATGTTCGAGAAGCATGCAGCGCCATTCTTCGAGGCCGGTCAAGACATCCTCGAAGTTGGTCCGGACTCCCAACCGAGCACCGTTCGGAAGTTGGTGGGAGACCGAGTCGCCAGTTGGAAGACCGCAGATCTCGAAGCGTTCAACGTAGCGTCTGATCACGACTACCTGATGCCGGACGAATACACGTTGCCGATCGACGACGACTCGTTCGACGTCGTCGTGTCCACCAATGTGATGGAGCACGTGCGGAAACCCTGGCGTTGGGTGCCTGAGCTCGCTCGAGTGTTGCGCCCGGGCGGCATCCTCATCACGGTCGTTCCTCTCAACTGGCCCTATCACGCCTCTCCCTACGATTGTTGGCGTATCTACCCCGATGGCCTCCGAGCGCTGTATGACGACGCCGGCTTGGAGACTGTGCTGGCCGAGTTCGATGGCATCGACGATGGCCACGAAAGCACGCAGACCACCTGGGAGATGCGCAAACGGGACGCACGGGTCTTCGTCAAGCGCGCCCTCGGGCGACCGGCCTGGCCGTGGGGTGCCTTCGAGAGCAAGTACGCCGTCGACACGGTCGGGGTCGCACGGAAGCCCGCCGCAGATGAGGCCAAGTAGGACGCATGTATTTCACCGACCGAGGAATTGAAGAGCTCGCTGCCCGACGCGGCGACGAGGACGTCACCCTGGGCTGGCTGTCGGATCAGCTGCGCACCTTCGTCGACCTGAACCCGGAGTTCGAGACGCCGGTCGAGCGCCTAGCTACCTGGCTGGCGCGACTGGACGATGAGGACGAGGACGACTGAGACTCCGCAAGCGGTCAGCCGCGGTTACGGGCGTGGTGCAGTGCGGCCTTCGCCCGGTTGCGAACAGCCTTCAGCGCTGGGATCGCCGCCGGCGGTAGGAACTGCTTCGCAGGGTGCTTGCCCCACGCACTCGGCACCTTCACGCGCAGGATCTCGTGCTCGCCGACATAGTGGGGATCGATGCCGCACCCGAAGGTCGGCAACCACCCACGCATCACTTCGCGCCAGTCGATCGAGTCATCCCACGTGGCATACAACTTGAACGGTGTCACCATGAAAGGTCTCAAGCCGTCCTGCGTGACGGCTTCCCAAACAGCAGCAGCGACACCCGGACAGTGCTCGGCTCGGTAATCGTCGAAGACGACCACGCCACCCGGCTTGACCAACACCCGTGACGATTCGACGTCCTGCCGGACGTGCTCGTAGAGGTGCGACGCGTCGACATGGATGAAGCGATGGCTCCGATGAGAAGCAACACCCGTGATGGCACTGCTGAAATCTTGTATGACGGTCGGCGGCTCCGGCAGCACGGAAAGATAGTTGCTGAGGAACTTCGCCTTGGTGAGGCCGGTGTAGGACTGGGCATTCTCACGCGCATTCTCTGCGTCGGTGGCTCCTTTCTCCCACAGGTCAACCACGGTGAACGTCTCACCGGCCTGCAAATAGGACCCGATCAGCACCGAAGTGTGCCCCCACGCCGCCCCGATCTCCGCGAGGTCACCGCCACCCGGGACGCGAGTCCCGGTGTCCTCCAACAGGAATCGGAAGATTCCGAGGTCCGGGTTCCACAGTCCGCCCGAGAAGCTCGCACTCCCAGGGAGTGCCCGCATCTGCTTGTCCGAGACGTGCATTCAGATCTCCTCAGATCTCGCGCCAGGTGACTTCCAGCGCTCGTCATACCGCACCGTGCTCCCCAAGCAGTCAGCGCGGCTCGGTGAACTCGTCCTGCTTGCGTGCGATGACTTCGACGTTGGTGGCGATCAGGTTGGCAATCGGCACCCGAGACAGCACGTCGCTGAATGCTCGTGCCGTGTGGTGAAACTTCTGCGGAATGATCCGGCTGGTAGCGCTGGCAGGAAGCATGTTGCGGTATTGCGCCTCGAGCACGTCGAAGCCGGACTTCGCGATCATCTGCCGACCCGAGTGCAGGGAGTACAAGCGGTCATGCGGTTGCGCGCCGTGATAGTTCTTCCCCTTCCGACGCGCTGCGTATTCGACATACGACCAACGATTCGGCAGCTTGTAGCAGTAGAAGTATCCGCGCGGACGCAACACTCGCCGGATCTCGGCCAGAGAGTGCTCAGGGAACTGCACGTGCTCCAAGGTTCCGAGCGACAGGACCGCGTCGAAGGACTCGTCTGCGTATGGCAGGCGCACGGGGTCGGCGCTGAACTTGGCCGTCATGCCGTCGAAGTTCGGCAACACCCGCTCTTCGACGGCTTCTGCGCCCGGGTCGAAGTCGTAGAGCGAGACCTGCAGTCCACGGTCCCGCATGAACTGCGCGACGTAGCCGACGCCGCAACCCCAGTCGAGCACGTCGGTGTTGCCGTCCTGCGCGACGCGCTCGGCGACGGCGTCGTACTCCATGTGCAGGATTGGATTGCCCGTCGGCCCAGCGTGCAGGGCGAAGTGCTCGCCGCCTCGCGTCCAGTAGTGCTCGGACTCGGCCTCTTGCCCACTCATTGATCACTCCCACCTGCGCTGACGCTTGCGCCGCAATGTAAGCACAAGTCCACCTCCCAGCCATCGCCTTTGCCTGCATCGGTGCGATTTGCTGTCGGCCTCCTGCTGAGGTGGTCAGTCCGCCCGCGACTCGCGCCGGTCCCCTTCGCGACTCCGCGCGCCACATGCGCGAGAATGTCCCCCGTGAGCACCCTCCACGATGGCAGCGAACCCGAGTTCAGCCCCACCGCGCGTTTTCACGTGACCGAAGGTGACCGGCACGTGGGCTTGTGCTTCGTCGGCGACTCTTTCGTCGCGGGCCTGGGCGACCCCAAGGCGCTGGGCTGGGTCTCGCGAGTGGTGGCCCGCACGCCGCACTCGGGCATCGATCTGGCCAGCTACAACCTCGGCATCCGCGGGCAGAGCTCGACCGACGTGCTCGCCCGTTGGCAGGCCGAGTGTGAGCCGCGCTGGGCGATGGGCAACGAGCGGCGCCTGGTCGTCGGTGTCGGCCTCAACGACATCGCACAGGGCCTGACCACTGCCCGGTCCCGGCTCAACCTGGCCAACATTCTGGACGACGCCTCGTCAGCGGCGATCTCCACGTTCGTGGTCGGACCATCCCCCACGATCGACGCCGAGACCAACGATCGCCTGCAGACTCTCGTCGACGCGCAGTCCGACGTCTGCTCGCGTCGGGGCATCACCTACGTCGACACATTCCGCCCGCTGCTCGGCCACGACCAGTGGCACGCCGACCTCGCGTCCGGTGACGGCATGCACCCAGGCCAGGCCGGCTACGGACTCATCGCCTGGCTGGTGCTGCACGCCGGCTGGCAGACCTGGCTGCAACTCGACAGCTGACGACTCCCGTCAGCGTTGCACCCGCAGTTGTTGCCACAGGCGACTGCGCACAGCCGCCAAACCGGCGAGGACTGTTCTGACGTCATCGGCGCCGAAGAAGTAGATGTCGCGGCGGCGCAGCGGAAAGCGACGCGCGTAGAAGAACACATTCATATTTGCTGCCACTTGATTGCCGATCGCAGTGGCAATCGCTGCGCCGACAGCGCCCAACGCCGGACCGAGCAGTACCAAGGCGACGATGTCGGCGATAAATGCCCCGAAGAGACTGATGCTGCGGAGTCCGGGCAGCCCCCGTGCGGTGAGAGCAGCACCCATCACGGAGCCGGGCGTCGCAATCGCTGCAGAAGCGATCAGGATCAGCACCGCAGAAGTGGCGTCGTGGAACTCGCTACCGAAAACAAGGTCGATCCACCACCAAACTGTGGCGCACACGACCAACGCAACCGCCAGTGCAACCAGCAATGACACCCGTGCGGTCCGAAATAGCCGAGCGTCCTTGCGTTCGGCAGCATCGGCGGCGAGCGTGACGTCGCGCATTGCGTTGTTCGCGAGCACCGTGACGTCGGCAATATTCGTTGCGACCGTGTAGAGACCAAGCTGCGTGCTGCCGGCAATCGGCACCATGATCGCCTGGTCCAGTCGACTGAGCAGAATCCCTGAAACCGATCCCGCCCAAGCGCGGAGTCCGAAACGGCTGAGCTCCGAGACACTCGCCGCTGACGCTTCGGACGAAGTGTCCTGAGTCTCCGTGAGCACCGCCGGCGCTGCTCGCAGCCGGAAGATCGGCAGATAGACCAGCAGGGTCACCGCCGTCGGTCCGGTGATCGCCAGCGCGGCCGTCACCACCGTGAGCTGGCCTGTGAAGAACAACGCGAAGACTGCGACGACGCGCAGGACAGCAGAAGTGATGCGCTCGAGCGCCACGAGTCTCCACCGGTGCAAACCCATCGCCACGCCGCGTGCAGCGCCGACTGCAATGGCTGGTGGGATCAGGATCGAGAGACCGATGATCAGGTCGCGTACCTCGGGATTGCCTCCGGCAAGCCAGTCAGCGGCGCCGATTGCCAACAGCGCGACCAGCACCGCACCGACGAGAAGCACCCGCAGCGCGCGATAGAGCATCGCCCGTGCCGCTTGCGGTCGACGCGCAGTGAAATAGGTCAGTGCCTCCGGCAATCCAAACGTTGCGGCAGTGCCGGCGAGGAGCATAGGAGCGGTAGCGGCTGCCAGGTGTCCACGATCGGCGACTCCCAAGCCACGGGCCAAGAACGGCGAGGTGATGAGCGCCGCCATCGGAAGCGCAAGGTTGGACGACGCTGTGATGACCAGATTGACGCCGTAGCTCCGGCCAGGCTGCGAGCGCGGATCTTCACCGTAGGATTCGGCACCGAACTCGTCGCTCGGAGGCGTCGGCACAGACATCTAAATGCCTCAGACCGTCAGCTGCGCAGTCGAGTCAGCAGTCGTCACGGACTGCCTCACATCTGCATCCATCGTGTCGTCGTCAGGAAACTCACCGCGAATGGTGGCACAGAGAACGACGGCGAATGCCAGCAGCGGAACTGTGTTGGACGCCCCGTAGAAGGCGGTGTTGTCGCCCTGGCCGTGAAAAAGCGCCCACAACGGCGCACCGGCCGCGAATGCGATCGCCATGCGCTGCCGCCGATCGACCACCCGCGTGATGCCGCGCATGCAGAAGCCGGCGATGCCAACGGTGACGACGAGCTGAGCCACCAGCATCGGCAGCCCGCCCTGCGTTCCGGCATACAGCAGAAAGTTGTGTGGTGGCAACGTCGGCCGGACACCGAAAGAGCCGGCGACCTGTGGCCAATGGATCTCCCAACCTCCGACTCCCCACCCCGTCAGCGGATTGTCCTTGATGCCGTTAAATGCCGTCTCCCACAGAGCGCGACGCGGAGACAACGACTGATCGGACTCCGCCAAGTACGACTGTCCGAACTTCCACACCGACGCACCGCCGACAGCGATCAGGATCGCGGACAACGGAAGCACGACGAGCCGGTTGACTCCGGCTGACCGGTTGGCAATGGACGCCTGCAGGATGGCAAAGATCGGCAGCACGATGAGGAGCGCGATGCCGGTCTTGGAGCCGCTCGCCCAGACACCGACACCGCAGAGCAACGCCACCACCGCGGGCCACCGGCGTCGACTGGCGATCGCTGCGGCCAGATAGACCATCCCCGCGACACCCATCACCATCGACGCGCGGTTTCCGTTGGTGAAGAACATGCCGGCCGACTTGCCGATGCTCAGACCATTGATCTGCGCATCTCCATAGACTGCCTCCTGGCCAACACTGCCGATGAAGAACTTGCCGATGCGCGAGCCGTAATAGTCAGCCTTCGCCGCGCCGTCGAAGTAGAAGTAGACCGTGGACGCCACTTGCACGAGGACCGGCAGACTCAGCGCACCAAGCATCGAGGCGATCGCCGAGACACCACCGGCGAGTTCGCACACGGTGACGAAAGCCAGAGCAATCACCAGGACACCGAACGCGGTTTTCAGCGACTGGACCGACTCCGGAGACCACCACGCAGCCAGGACGTAGAGCCCCGCAACGGCGAGCATCGCTCGGAAGAAGACGGTCTTGGTGATGACCGAGGACCGCCGGCGCTCGCAGAACACACCGGTGAGCTGAAACCAGGTGTATGGCGAGAACTTCATCGCTGCCGCGACGCCGACCGGCGACACGATCCATAGGACCGAGAGCAGCCAGAGCCACAGTCTGCGGTTGATGCCGAGTGTGACGAGCCCAACGACCACGATGACCATCGTCAGAATCATTGAGAACCTGCATCTTCGCTCACACCACGGAGGAGGCCGGTCCACCCCCGCTACCTCGCCGACCGAACTTCGGGTCCACGTCTGGTGCATCGTACTGACCAAAGGCTCATAGCCATGCAGCGCCGGGACAACTTGGCTGCATTACTCTGTGCCGTATGCCGCCCTGCCCGTGGACGCCGTCGTGACAACGCCGGATCCGACGTCCTCCGCCGAGCGGCGTACTGTTCTCATCTGGCGCAGGACGTGGCTCCCGGCATCGGAGACGTTCATCCGTCAACAGATGAAGTCCATGACGCGCTGGCGCCCGGTTGCCGCCGGTCTCTACCGTCATGAGTCGCCACTGTCGAGTCCGGCGGACGACGTCTACTTCGACCACATGCTGAAGTCCCGGCTCGGCTCCCGGATCCGCGAGGATCTGTGCACCGGACGAGCAGTCCGTGCAGCGATCCGGGCACACCAGCCCGACGTGATCCACGTCCACTTCTTGCGCGATGCCCTGCGAGTGGTGCCTGTCGCCATACGTTGTGACATCCCGACCATCGTGACGGTGCACGGGTTCGACATCACCAGATGGCCAAAGGCCCGGGCATTCCCGGAAGTTGTGCAGCCGATGCTGCGCTGGCGGCGGCGACGGGCAGCTCGGCGGACGCTGCGCGGCGCCGACCGAGTCATCGCTGTCTCCGAGATGCTGCGAAGCCGCGTCATGTCCTTCGGTGGATACCCGTCGCGCACGAGCATCCTGCCGATTGGCGTCGAGGTGCCGCAGACCGACCCACGCCGTCAGCGAGACCGCAGCGGTGTCGTCTTCGTCGGTCGTCTCGTCGAGGTGAAGGGTGTCGCCGACCTCCTGCAGGCGTGGGCCGCCCTGCCACATGCACTCCGGGACGAGCATCCGCTGACGGTCGTCGGGGATGGTCCGCTCCGGTCGGAGCTCGAGCAACTGGCCGACAGTCTTGACGTCACCGTCGACTTCCGAGGAGCCCAGCCGCAGGCGCAGGTCTTCGAGGCGTTGTCCGAGGCCGCAGTCTTCTGCGGTCCGTCCCGCACTGCGGCTGCCGGAGACACCGAAGGATTCGGCATCGTCTTCCTCGAGGCCGCTGCCCACGCGCTACCGGTGGTTGCTTACCAGCACGGTGGCGTGCCGGAAGCAGTGGTCGACGGGTTCACCGGCCTCCTCGCGCCGGAGGCAGACGTCCGAGCTCTGTCAGAGCACCTCGAGCGGTTGTTGTCCGACTCCGCCCTGCGCGACGAGATGGGCCGCGCAGCCCTGGCCCGCGTGAAGCGAGAGTTCGACGTGGCAGCATGCACCGCTCAGCTGGAAGACATCTATGACGATGTCTCGTCGTCGACCTCTTGACCGGATCACACTGCACCGACGAGTCGTGGCTCGTCCGCGTCGGGCTTCGCATCCGCTTCTTCCCGCGCAGTCTCCGTGACCGAGTCTCGGTCGAACAGCACTAGCGCCAGCAAGGCGGTCCAGGTGACCCACGACGCTCCCTCGAAGGAGTCGATCCGCAACGGCATCTCGGCGATGGACATCGTCAGGATGATCACGGTGAAAAGCACTGGCGCGTATGAATACGGCAGGACGGACCTGGCACGCCCGATCAGTGAGACTGCGACCGGCGTCATGCACGCAATCAGCACGACACCGCCGCAGGTGAACACCGTGACGAAGAGATTGTGCCCGTGATACGAGGGGTGTTGCAGCACGTCCAGTAGCGGTCCCTGCCTGACGTAGGCCCAGGTTGATAGCCCAATCTGCCAGTTGTCAGTCCACATCTCGCGTGATGCCAACCAGATTCGGCCGCGGTTGGTGAAGGAGTGCGGATCGCTCGTGTGCAACGGCAGCCACACGATCACGGCAGATATGCCCAGCAACAAGACTGTCGACCAAGCTCGACGCGCCCGATCAGACTTGACCACTCGGAACAAGAACATGCAGCCCACTGTGGCCAGGACCGCGAGCAGCGATGTACGTGAAGAAGCCAGTGTGGCCGTCGCGAGGATCGCCACGATCGCGAGGCGGCGACGCCACTTGTGGGTGATCAACATGCAGAACGGAACACCGACGGCGACCGACATGCCGAGGTTGTTCATCTGTGCGAAGGGCCCGGCCAGCAGACGCGATCCGATGAGCGCCTTGGTCTCGTTGAGCGATGAGGCGTCGACCGCGTTCACCATCCAGGCCCGCGACGTTGTCGCCGCCATCAGCAGACTCAACACGGAGACCCCGGCGCAGAAGTAACCGACGACCTTGAGGTCGTTCCAATGCAGTCCGATGGACCACAGGCCGATGGCGATGAGCGGAAGGATGTACCACCGGCCACTCAGATGGACCAAACCCAGGCTCAGCGCATTGACGCACTGCAGACCGGCCACCATGATCAGGACCGCGAGTAGAGCGCGGCCGTTCGCGTGTTTCGTTCGGGAGTTGATCACCGCAATCACGATCGGCACGAGCAGCAGGAGATATCGGGAGTACTGGCTCACCTCCGTGCCCAGGTGAGTGCTGGCAATGCCTCCGGTCACACCCGCAGCCGGCGGAAGCCGACCGCCTCCCGTCACTATGTCGACGAAGTCGCCTCCTGTTGCATAGAGCAGCGCCGCGCCAAGGATCCAGCTGAACTGGAGCTGTCGCCAGCGGGCCGCACGATCACGTGGGATCGCAATATCTGACGCAGCGACGGGGACCGACGCCGCGGACCTACTCACCGTGAAGACCGCCCAGCCCGATTGAACATGTCAGGGTTGCGCGCCAACCTGCTGCGAGCGCCCTGGACGAAACGCGTCGGCGACGTGTGCCAGAGCTGACCGGCCAGGTGCCAAGCACGCTCGTGCAGCGCACGGTCGCGCCCACGACGCGCTGCGTGCACCACACGCTTGATGTCGCGTCGCTGCGCCGGGGACATCTGGACCTGGTGCTTCTCGCCATACGCGATCAGGCCCAGCGCCCGACGTTCGCTGCGGGTCGTCAGGTGCTCGCCCGGGTGGCCGACCTGCTGCACCAACGGCTCCTCCACAACGACGTAGCGGAGTCCAGCTCCCAGTAATCGGACCAATAGATCCATGTCATTCGCGACGGGTAGCGCCGGGTCGAACCCACCGACGGTCTCCAACGCGCTCCGCCGATAAAGAGCGTTGCTGCCCGACATGCCGTGGTTCGGGTAATAGCAGTCACCGGCCGAAAGACCTTGCGGCATACGCATTCCGGGCGACCGGTGCTCGTCCACGACGTGATCGAGCCACGCCACGGCAAAGTCGGCGCCGGCATCTTCCAGTCGAGCGCAACTGCGCTCGAGGAAGGTCGGCTCCCACAGGTCGTCGTCGTCCAAGAAGCCGATGAGATCCTCGCCGGCACCGGCAGCTCCGGCATTGCGGGAGCTGCCGGCTGTGCCAGGGCCGCCCCGGTGCGGGCGATATTCGATCGGGACATCAGCGCGAGCAGCCGCGGCGCTCACCACCTCGCGAGTCGCAGCGTCGTCGGCATCGTCCGAGACGACGATCCGAGTCGGCTGCAGCGTCTGCGCAAGCACTGAGTCGAGGGCGGCCACGAGCAGCGACGGGCGCAGATGCGTCGGGATCACACACAGCATTGTGGTCAACGCGTCAGTCCCTCACTCTCAGTCACTCCCGAAGACGCGGTGGCGCGCAGGGTGCGGCCTTGAGTGCTATCAGCAAAGGTTAATGGAGCCCCAACCGCCAGCTCCTGCGCATCGTGCCCGAGCATCGCTGGCTACGGCAGCTTTCGGCGGATCGTTGCGGGCACACCGGCGACGAGCGTGTCAGCTGGCACGTCGGCATGAACGACCGCACCCGCCGCAATGACCGCTCCATCTCCGATCGTGACGCCCGGGAGGATTGTCGCGTCGGCTCCTATCCACACTCCGTCACCTATCGTCACAGGCTCAAAGACAGGTTCACCAGCACGTCGCTCATGGCTTCCAAGGACGTGAGTGTCGGTAATGATCCGGACAAACGGCCCCACATCAACGCGCGAACCGATGGTCGTCATCGGCCGGACGTAAGCGTTGCGGTTGAAGAAGACGTCGTCGCCTACCCGGATAGGGCCGACGAACTCGCCATACCGAAAGATCCTGACCCGCGCCCCACAAGTGACGTCCGCACGACTGAACGTGACGTTCCTGCCGATCCGTGCCCCCGGTCCAACCTGCAGGTAGCGACGTGGTCGCACTGATCGGACAGCAGGCATTACTTTGGTCCACGGTTGCCTGCGGACAACTGCGCCAGCAACTCCGTTCAGCACGGTGCCACCTTTCCAACTCTCAACGTGTTCGGGGTGGGTTGCTTTGCTCACGATCAACGGGTGTCCGAGTCACCGCGGGGCAACGCCCCGGACCCAGTCCGGCCATGGCGCAGGGCCGTTGCGAAATCGGTCGATCCGGAGGATAACGCGTCCAACAAGCGATCCGCTGCGGTCTGTGTCTGCACAACGCCACCACTGCGTCGCAGCGCTGCTCGCCGATCACGGCAGCCAGTGCCCCCGTCGATGACGTCGCGCGCGAAGGCCGCGAAGTCGTCAGCGGTGTCGAGCAACGGGCCGGGCAACCGGTCGAGCATGTCCGCCGGGAAGAAGCCCCGACCGGCCGCGTAGTCCGCCCGGTCGGGGAAGAAATAGCCGATGGGCTTGTCCGTCACCAGATAGTCGATGCAGACACTCGAGGTGTCCGTGATCAGCCCGGAGGAGCGCCCCAGCAGCGAGTAGAGCGGCACTCCGGCGTCCAGCAACTCGGTGTCGCTGACGGTGATGCCGCCACGGATGTCGCGCGCGACCGCGTCCAGCGGATGTGGCTTGACCACGACCTGCACACCCTGGACGGACAACACACGCACAACCGCGGCGAAGCGGTCGGCGAGTGCTGCATCCACGTGGATGCTCGCAGAGTCCGAGAACGCCGCCATCGTGCCCGCGTCTCGCGCGGTGCGATAGCTCGGCAACCACACCACGAACGGCGCCAACGGATCGATGCCGATCGCGGTCAGCTGCTGATCGTCCAGGTCTCGGAAGAATTGGTCGTTCCTCGGATAACCCGACAGGATCGTCTCGTCCGGACGCAGCCCCGACAGCGCTGCGGTGTAGTGCCCCCACAGAGCCGACCCTCCGACGATGACGTCGGATGGCTTGGACCGCAACGACCGATCCGGGAAGAGCGACTTGCTGCGCTTCATCCCCGCGCCGTGCCACAGGTTGACGGTCAGCTTGCGCGGGTCGACGCCGGGGTCGCCATACAGGCCATGGGTGAAGAAAACCGCGGACGCGGTGGCGAAGTCCCACAAGGTGCGCGGGTCGGTCTTGGCGACCGGGCGGATCCGCTCGAGCTGCTCGTCGCCGAAACCGATGGCCCGCAGGTATGCCGCCGGCGGAGCGTCGACCCACACCACGGTGCCGGAGAACCTGCGGGTGAGCGCACGCACGGTCTCGACGGCGTTGCCCTCGCTGCTCGGATATCCGGCAACCAGAGCGGTGTTCGTCACTGGAGCGACTCTGCGGACGACCCGCAAAACACGAGGCAGTGCGCTGCGCACGGCGAATCGCTTCACCGTGTCGATGACCGACAATGGACCGCCCTCCCGCATCTGACGATCCGACCGGCATCGTCACTTCTGGCGTCAGTGTAGACAGCAGGCGATGCCGGGGATCGCGTCGCGACCGAAGTACGCTGTGCTCACCTCACCCAGCCGACGGAGCCCCGATTGTCCGCGTCCACTCCCCCGCTGCCGTCGGCAGATGTCAGTTGCATCATCCCGACCCACGACCGCCCCGAGCTGCTGGAGCGCGCGCTGCGGTCGGTCGCCGCGCAGACGACCGCGCCGACACAGATCATCGTGGCCGACGACCTCGGCCTGGCCCGGACCCGCGAGGATGTCGCCCGGCTGGCGGCCGACCTCGGCATAACTCTGGCGTATGTCGACACCCGGCCCGACCACGGCCGATCGACCGCGGGCCGCAACCGCAACGGCGGCGCCGCGGTCGCCACAGGGGATTTCCTGGCGTTCCTCGACGACGACGATGTGTGGGATCCGCGCTTCCTCGAGCTGACCCTGGCCCGGATTGACCGGTCCACCGATCTCGTCGCCAGCTGGCTGTCCAACGTCCGCGGCGACCTGCGGTCGCTCTGGCTGCGGCCGGCCGAGGGCAACACGGCCGACGACGTGCTCTACAACGCGCAGATCAGTGGCTCCAACTTCGTGGTGCGCGCCGATGCGTTCCACGCGATCGACGGCTTCGACCCGCGCCTGCGGGTCAAGAACGACAACGACTTCATGGTCCGCTTCCTCGACGCCGGACACATCTACGCAGTCGTGCCGATCTCGCTGGTCGACCGGCACTCGCACGACCTGGGGCACCTCACCGGCAGCGGCCGTGCCCGGTATGACGGGCTGCAGCTCTACCTCGACATCTACGGCGAGCGGATGTCACGCGCACAGCATCGGCAGATGCGCCGAGTGATGCACTCGGCGCTGCGCGGTCCCGACAGCGCACTCGCGTTGCGGGTCTACCACTCCGCTGCCCAGCTGGCCCTGACGTCGCCTCGCGAGCTGGCCGGCGCGTTGCGCTTCCGGAAGATCTTCGGTCGACAGCGGATGTTCAACTGACAGCGGGCGATTCACCGGTTTCGTCATACCGGCCGTCATACGACCAGGAAGCCGGCACGCGCACACCCTTGCGTTGCGCCACCTGCCGGATCCTGGCGAGCGCGGCCAGCGTTGCGGGATAAACAGGTTCGGCAAATCCGATGGCGTCGGCGAAGCTGTGCCGCGCCTCGTCACGCCACCCCTCGCCGGCGGCGATCGCCGCGAAGAACGACGCCACCGACGCGTCGCCTGTCAGGATCAGCTCGCGTGCGGCATCGCGGAAGTCGGGCGAGTTGAACCCCCGACTGCCCTCCATCGCCGCGTAGTCCAGGAAGAACAACGCGACCGGGTTGTCCTTGCTCAGGTAGTCGACGTAGACGCTGGAGTAGTCGGAGATCATGCCGTCGATGCAGGTCAGCAGCTGATAGAAGCTCAGTCCCGCCTCGTCCAACTGCTCCTGGGTCACCACCGGCATCCCGAAGTCGACGACAGTGCGGGCCTCGGAGTCCAGCTTGTGGAACTTCGTCAGCAGCTGTATGCCGTGCTCGTGCGCCGACGCGGACATCCGCTCCAGCGCGGCGATCATCGTCGGGTCGTCGTGCAGCGTCGACCCGTCCTGCCACTGCGCCTTGCGCATCGCGATCGTCCGCCTATAGGTCGGCAGCCACATCACCACGGGCCGTTCCGGGTCCACACCGAGCGAGCGCAGCAGGTGTCGGTCGGCCGGCTCGCGCAGCGCGTCCTCGCGCGGGTTGGGCAGGACGACGGTCTCGCCGCCGCGCGCCAGACCCTGCACCTCGACGACGTCCCCGCCCCACTCGGCGTTGTTGATCATCGCCAGGTCTGCGCGGTGCGTCGCCGAAGCGCCTTTGGACTCAGCCCATTTCGGCCCGTGCCCGTGCCCGACGTTGACGTGCACCCGCCGCGGGCCCGGGTCCGGTGCGCCGAACATGTGGTGCGTGTAGCAGAAGACGCGGGCCAGCACGAAGAGCAGCACGCCCTGCGGTGAGTCCTTGCGCACGAAGCGGGGCACGGCCGTCGGGTATGCCGCGTGCCGGTTGGCGATCTGCAGCAGTTGCCGGGCGTGTGCGGGATTCGCACACAACAGCACCACCGGCCACCGCCCGGGCCGGCGAGCAGCCATCGCGGCCGCCAGTCGCAACGAGTTCTCCTCGTCGTCGGCGAAGCCGTGGACCACGACGATCGGCAAGGGCGGCAGCAGCCGAATAGCCAGCGCGATCAGTCGATAAACTCTCGCGAGCACCGTGCGACCTCCACCTGTCGAGAACCGCCACGGTAGGCCCGGGGCGGCGGCTATCGTACGGCCAGGGTCGCATGCAGGATCCGGAGCACATGCGAGAAGTAGGGAGGACGACCGACGTGCATGAGCGCACCACGCTCCCGATCGACGTCGGTGTCGAACTCGCGCACGCTCTCACCGCGGACGTGGCGGCGCGGCACGACTGCCGCGTGCTGTTCATCAAAGGTCCGGTTGCCACCGTCCAGGACCTGCGTCCGGCACGCACGTCGACCGATGTCGACGTCTGGGTCGAACCGGAGAAGCACGGGACGCTGATCCGGGCGCTGGCCGAGCACGGCTGGCGTCGACGGGTCCTGCCGGACGGCCCCCGCATCCTGGAGAGCCACTCGGTGACGCTGCTGCACGACGACTGGCCGTGCGACATCGACGTCCACCGCTACTTCCCCGGCCTGCTCGCCGAGCCGCGCGCAGTCTTCGACTTCCTCTGGGACCGACACGAAACCGTAGAGCTCGCAGGTGTTTCCATCCCCGCCTGCGACCGGTTGGCCGCCGCACTGGTGCTCGCGGCGCACCAGTTGCGCGACTTCGACGTCGACCGCAACAAGAACGAATACCGCTGGCTGCTGGACCGGCTCCGGAAGATGGCCGAGCCTGTCGAGGTCACCTCCAAGGTGGCCGAGCCCGCCCCTGAGATGGCCGAGCCTGTCGAGGCCAAGAACCCTGGTTTCGACAAGCTCAACCACCTTGATGCGCCACATGGTTTCGACAAGCTCAACCAACTCGATATGCGAGCCGACCTGCGTGTCCTGGCCGGTGCGACCGAGACGATGGACAGCCTGCAGAAGTTCTTCGCCGACCTCGACGTCGAGCCGCCCGCCGGGCCGACAACCCGCTCCTACGACAAGCGGCTGCACGACTGGCGGATGCGCTCGAGCAACAACACCCCCACCTCCCGCTGGCTCTACACCATCCGCCGCTCACCGTGGCGCTCCCGGCCGGCGATCGCCTGGCGGGCGCTCACCCTGCCCGGTGACCTGCTCGACCAGTTGCACCCGGAGGTCGGCGACAGTCCTGTCGCTCGCACCCGGGCCCGACTCGCTCGGCTGGGCCGCGGGCTACGCGCGCTGGCACCCTCCATCACCGCCGACATCCGCGCCGGCCGACCACCCCGCGAGCCGCAATGAGCACCCAATATCGCCTGTCCCCCGGCACCGCCTTCGTCCGACGCCCGCACGAGGTCGGGTTGCTCCCGCTCGACGGGCGACTCGACCCCGACCCCGTCGTCATCCGCGAGTCAGGTGTCGAGATCTGCGAGGCGCTGCGGTCGTGGGTTTCGCTCGACGACCTGGTGGCGAGGTTCAACAGCGAGCAGGCACCACCTCCGGACGAAATCGCAGCAGGCGTGCGTGAATTCGTCACTTCACTGCGCGAGCTCGGCATCGTCAGCACCCGTGACGAGCCCGATGCCGCGGAGTCCACCGCTCGCACCGACGAGCCCGCAGGCGAGGTCGAGGCGTGATCGTCTTCTTCGACCCCAAGCATGATCGCGGCGGTGGACAGGTGGTCCTGGAGCGCCTGCTGGAGCTGCTGTCCGCCGAGCCCGACATACGGCTGGTGATGCCGCAGGACGGGTATGCCGCCATCACCGCTCCCGCCGCCGTGCAGCACCTGACGACCTCGGCGGAGCTGACCCCGCGTGGCGAGTCGGTCACGCTCGTCGCGAACGCCAACTCCGCTTTCCCCGACCTCGTGCGCACCGCACGCCGGTTGCGTGCTGCCGGCAACGCCGTGCGCACGGTCGCGATCGTGCACAACTACCCCCTGTCTGTGGCGAAGGGTGCGGTGACCAAGGGCGTGCTGCGCTTCGTCGACGTGACCGTCGCGGTCGAGCCCGGGCTGCGGGCGCTGCGCGCCGACATACTCACTCCCAGCTGGCTGTCGGTGCAGGACGGCACGCGGGCGGCTACGTTGAGCCGCACCACGATCGGGCGCACTGGCCGGGTGAAGTCCTACGGTCGGCCGGACAAGTCCAAGGGGCTGCACCTGCTGCCGGCGGTCTTCTCCCGCCTGCAGGCCGAGGGGTTCAGCTGCGAGGTCGCGCTCGGCAACGCGCTGCAGGAGCAGGAGTCCTATCGCACGCGGCTGGCCACCGACCTGGCGCCGTGGCTGACCGACGGGCCGCGCACGCCTGCCTGGATCGACCCCGGCGACATCTTCGTCGTGCCGTCCATCGGTGGCGAGGCGGCCTGCCTGTCGGCTCAGGAGGCGTTGTCCAACGGTGCTTTCGTGGTCGCCTCCCGGCTCGGCCTGATGCCCTATCTGTCACCCACCCGGCAGGGCATGCGCACCTTCGCGGTCGGGGACACCGACGGCGCGACCGACGCGATCCGCGAGGCGCTGACGATGCCGTCCGCGGACTATTCCGCCGAGCTGGCCGGGTCGACCGCAGCCATGGCACAGCGCGCCGGCCGGTGGTATGCCGAGACGGTGCAGATCATCCTCGATCAGCAATCCGCCTGATCCGGCAGACAAGGTGGCCGAGGAGGGCGGCGGAGCGAAGCGGGGGAAGCCCGTCTTGAGGCCCCGGTCAGGTGCCGAGCACCCACGTGCTGATCTGGTCGCGGAATCGGCTGCTGTCGAAGCGCTGCACGCTCGCACGCACCTGCGCTCGGTCGAGACCGACCGCACGCTGCACGGCTGCCTTCAGCACGGTGGGCGTCCACTCCTCCACGTGGGTGCCGGAGACCCCGTCGCGGACCGACTCGACGACCCCGCCCTCGTTGCGCGACACGACCGGGGTGCCCAGGGCCATCGCCTCGACCGGCATGATGCCGAAGTCCTCCAGCGCCGGGAAGACCAGCGCCGCGGCGGACTCGTAGAGCGCGAAGAGCATCTCGTCGCTCGGCGAGATGACGAAGTGCACCGGGATCGAGGCGTCCGCCGCGAGCGCCCGCAGCTCCGCCTCGAGCGGACCCCGCCCGGCGAGCACGACCGGCAGACCGCTTGCCTCCCCCGCCCGGATCACCAGGTCGAGCTGCTTGTAGGGGATGAATCGTGATGCGCCCAAAAGGAATTCGTCCGGCAGCCCGTCGAGCACCCGGGCTTCGTCAGCGCTGATCTCGCCACGCCAGGAGGCGGGCTGCTGCAGCTCCGCCACCCGCACCGGCGGGTGGATGACTCGCGCCGGCCGCTGCCAGCTGTCCTCGATGCGCCTGGCGACATACGCACTGTTGGCGGCGAAGTGCACGGTCTCTTGCGCCCGGTGCCGGTCCAGCGCCCGGAAGGCCGGCGCGACCGCACGCACCGCCCGCGACTGGCCGCGCTCGTCCAGGTCCGGCACCCACAGGTAGCGCGCCGGCGAATGCACATAGACGAATTTGCGGTCGGCCGGCACCGACCGGACCCGCGCGTGATGCGCAAAAGCGTGTGAGGACACCAGCATCCAGTCGTATGACGCGTGCAGGCCGAGCGTGCGCCATACGACAGCGGAGGCGGGCAGTGCGAGTGCCTTGCTGCGCCGGATCGGGGTGCGAGCCAGCCGCGACTGCAGCACCCGGTGGCCGGTGTAACGCTCCGGTGCGTTGTTCCACAGGCTGAGGATGTCGGTGCCGGGGAAGATCCTGGCGAATTCGTCCAGGACGTTCTCGGAGCCGCCGATCTGCTCGATCCACTCGTGGACCAGCAATCCGTGCCCGGCGTCGGTGGTGCGGCTCAGCTCGGGACTCACCCGCTCAATGTAACCGGCTCACCGCGCGGGCGACGACGTAGTCGAAGATGCACCGCAAGACACTCAGCCGAGCACCCACCGCCGGCGGGTCCACAACTCCCACCGCTCCAACAGCTCGCCGCCGAGCCCGAGATGCAGACGCTCGCCGTCCTCCGTGGCGTTGAACAGGAACGGACGCGGCGGATCGCATTGCGCCGCGAGATTGACGCCGTAGAACACCAACGACAACGCGGCGCGGCTCCGCCTCGCCGAGTGACGCACACCCATGCCCCACGCGCAGAGCGCCTCGGGACCGACGGTCAGCAGACCACAGCCGACCAACTCGCCGTCCGGGAGGAACAGCCCCCAGGCCGACGCGTCCGGCCTGGCGAGCACGGTGTCGTTGAACAGCGCGCGCCCGAGGCTCTCCGGTCCGGAGAATGCATCCATCACGCAGTCACGCGCTGCGGCGATGTCTGCGGGACCCAACTCGCGGATGCCCGGGTCTGCCGGCCGGTGTCGCGGTCGTTGTCGCATGAACGGCACGTCCTTGACGTGCGACCATCCGGCTGCCGCGAGGACGGGCCGCGCGCTCTCTCCGCCCGGCGGAAGAAAGACCATCGCCGGCAGGCCGTGCCGGGCAGCCGTGTCCAGCACCCGCTCCACGCTTTGCGACGCGTTCGGACCGCTCAGCATCGCGACGTTGTAGTCCACGTTGTCGACGCCGGAGAACATCGACCAGGAGTGGTCGTCCTGCCAGAAGTCGAGCGTCGCCAGGGGCCGTGCTGCACCACCGAGTGCGTGCCGCAGGCGGCGCATCTCATCGGCGTCCACCCGCTCTGTGGCAGCTTGCGCGTGCGTGCCCTGCGTCCGTGTTGCCAACTCCATGGTCGCCCTCCGGCTCTGCCCGTTCCTCGACCCGTGCGGTCGACCCTAGGCAGCCGCTGTCGACTTACAGGACAAATTCCGGAGCGATCGTCGCTCCGCATTTGCTCCGGTGTCCGGCGTCGGATGAGCCTCCAGCAGGGCTCGCCGGGCCGCGCCGGCCCGTCCGCCTGACGTGGTGTGCCGATTTTGTGCGGGCCGGCGACACTCCCGCATTTTGTTCAGCGGTTGGCGTGGCTGGCCTTACTGTTTCTTTACCTTTCGAGGAGTGACCAGCCGTCCCTGGCAGGTTGCACGTGCGGTCACGACAGCGGAGAACACGAAATGCCCGAGGCACCATCGACGCCGGACGCCCCGGAGCCGACCGCTCCGCCGACTCCGCCTGTCACCGTGCGGGTCGGCACGGATGTGCACGACATCGCCAGGATCGAAGGGCTGATCAGACGGCACGGCCGCCGTTATCTCGACCGCACCTTCACCTCGCAAGAGGTGCAGTCGTGCGGCGGATACACGGCCGAGCCGCATCTGCTCGCGCCCGGACTCGCGGCCCGCTTCTGCGCGAAGGAAGCAGCACTCAAGGTGCTGCGGCCGGCCGGGATCTTGCCGGAGTGGACCGACATGGAGATCATCAACATGCCGGGCGGCTGGCTCCGTCTGAAACTGAGCGGCATCGCTGCCGAGCTGGCCGAGCAGCGTGGGCTCGTCGACCTGCAGGTGTCAATCTCCTTCGAGGAATCCGTTGCGGTGGCGACGGTCGTCGGTGTCGGCAGCGGGCGGCCCCCACCGCACTCGGCATCGTCCGAGTGAGCCGCCCGCGGAGGCTCGGCAGCCCTAGCGGCCGCCGGTCGCGGTCGCTCGCGCGCGCTCCAAGTAGGCCGCCAGCCGCTCCTCCCACGGGCCGAGGCTCGCATGGTCGTGTCCCAACACGCTGTATGCCGGGCGCGGGGCAGGCCGCGGGAATTCCCTTGTCGTGCAAGGCTGCACGCGCCCCGGATCCCAACCGGACAGTCGGAAGATCTCCCGGGTGAAGCCGCACCAGGTGACCTGTCCGTCTGATGTGCCGTGGTGGTAGCCGCCCTGCTCACCTCCCTCGACGAGTGCGATCACGTATGCCGCCAGGTCGCGAGTCCAGGTGGGCTGGCCGAGCTGGTCGTCGACGACGCTGAGGGTGTCGCGCTCGCCCGCCAACCGACGCATGGTCGTGACGAAGTTGGGGCCGTGCGCGCCATACAGCCAGGCAGTGCGGACGATCAGCGCGTCCGGGTTCGTGGCGCGGATCGCCCACTCCCCCGCTGCTTTCGTCCGGCCGTATGCCGACCGCGGATTCTGCGGGTGATCAGGCTCGTAAGGGGCGCACGCCTGTCCGTCGAAGACGTAGTCGGTGGAGATGTGCACCATCCGGGTGCCGGTCTCGGCGGCGACCAGCGCGACATTGCGAGCGCCCACCGCGTTGACCGAAAAGGCTTCTGCCTCATGGGTTTCCGCGTCATCAACGGCCGTCCACGCGGCGCCGTTGACGACCACGTCGAAGCCGTCCACCGTCGCGCGCACGGAGTCCAGGGACCGGATGTCGCACTCGGCCGAGCCGACCGCTACGACCTCCTGCCCGCATTCGTGCAACAGCTCGACCAGGTCGGTGCCGAACATGCCCCGACCGCCGGTGACCAGCCAGCGCATCAGCTGATCACCGACTGACCGGCGTAGCGCTCCTCCGCTGCGGCCTTCTGCGGGCGCCACCAGGCTTCGTTGTCGCGGTACCAGTCGATGGTGGCCGCGAGTCCCGTTGCGAAATCACCGAATTCGGGCTGCCATCCCAGCTCGGTGCGCAGCCGTGTGGAGTCGATCGCGTAGCGTCGGTCGTGCCCGGCCCGGTCGGTCACGTGGTCGTAGTCGTGCGGGTCCTTGCCCATGCCGGTCAGGATCTGCTCGACGACATCCTTGTTGTTGCACTCCCCGTCCGCGCCGATGAGGTAGGTCTGGCCGAGCTCGCCGCGCTCCAGGATCGTCCACACCGCGCGATTGTGATCGTCCACGTGGATCCAGTCGCGGACGTTGAGCCCGTCGCCATACAGCTTGGGGCGGACGCCGTCGATGATGTTGGTGATCTGCCGCGGGATGAACTTCTCCACGTGCTGGCGCGGGCCGTAGTTGTTGGAGCAGTTGCTGATCGTCGCGCGCACCCCGAAGGACCGCACCCACGCACGCACCAGCAGGTCGCTGCCCGCCTTGGTCGAGGAGTAGGGACTGCTCGGGTTGTATGGCGTGCTCTCGGTGAAACGCTGCGGATCGTCCAGCTCGAGGTCGCCATACACCTCGTCGGTGGAGATGTGGTGGTAGCGCACGTCGTGCCGGCGGACGGCCTCCAGCAAGGTGAAGGTGCCGACCAGGTTGGTCTGCACGAAGGGCGACGGATCGGCCAGGGAGTTGTCGTTGTGCGACTCGGCGGCGAAATGTATGACGGCATCGGTGCCGGCGACCAGACGGTCCACGAGCGCGGCATCGCTGATGTCGCCCTCGACGATGTCGACCGCGTCCTCGAGGCCTGCGAGCGAGGCCCGGTCTCCGGCGTAGGTGAAGGCGTCCAGCACCGTCACCTGCACGTCGGGTCGCGTGGCCACCGTGAGGTGCACGAAGTTGCTGCCGATGAAACCGGCTCCGCCGGTGACCAATACGCGCATGTCCGTGATGCTAACCGTGTGATGCAGCCGCTGCGACGGTCACACCGACCGGGCGAATCCAGGTGTTCCACGGGACCCGACCGATCGGCGCGTGCCGAGAAGTCGGCGAGGAACGGCTCGCACCTCGAGACGCTCCTTCGTCGCTCCTCGGCCACCTCACCGTGCGCTCAGCCCGCCAGGGAGAGGCAGTCGCTCGGCATACCAGCTGGCACGTCCGTGATCGCTCCGCCCATCTGCTGCCACCAGATCGCGTTGCGCTGCACCTGCTCCCCGGCCACCTGCGGGCTGCTTGCCAGCAGGTCCAGGTCGGGGTGGCGGCTCATCCCGGCGACCTCGACCACCGTGGCGGCCAGCATCGGGTCCGTCGCCATCGCCGCCAGGTCGATGTCGCCAGGGACACCGCCGATGCGCGCGAGCGCGACCAGCATCGCGCCGCGGGCCTCGGGCACGGTCTCGAGCAGATCGACCAGCAGGTCCTGCTCCTCAGGGACCGCCAGGTAGCCGAGCAGGTGCGCGGCGGCGTCCCTCGCATAGGGGCCGGCCGGCTGCCGGACCTGCTCGATCGCGACCTCGACGATCGTCCTGCGATAGGGGCTGACGCCCAGCAGGGTCGAGGAGTGGTGCTGCCGCTCGAGGAAGTCCGGCGAAAGAGCCTCGCGCAACAGCCGATCGAGCATCGGGTCGTCCAAGCCGGAGACGCGCAACCCGGCTGCTCGATAGTTGCTCAGCGCCGTCGGGCTCTGCACCCGGGCACCTGCCGCGGTCGGTGCGGGATAGAAGCCGAGACGGGCAACCACCTGGCGGGTCAGATCAGCCGAAATACGTTGTGCCACATGGAATGCCGGCTCGCCACGTCCCGGGCCGTCCGCCGCGGCATTCAGCACGGCCTGCGCAACCGTCGGGACCAGCTGGCCGGGCATCCGGCCGTTGCAGATCTGGCTGAGCATGCCGTATGCCGCTCCCCACATCTGCTCGCCCGTGGAGTTGTCGAAGTGGTCGATCAGCCAGCGCAGCACCTCCGGGTCCCGGCTGTTGCCGAGCACCGGCAGCACCTTGGAGACCGACTGCGCACCGGGCTGGGCGACCGTGTCGGCGATGCTGTCGAGCACGATGCGCCCCGTGGACGCGTCACTGAGCAGACAGTTGAGCGCGTGCACTCGGGTGGTGTAACCGTGTCGCACGGCCCGCATCGTCTCGCCGACCAGTTGCTGGATCCAGCCGTGCAGCATCGACGGTGGCAGCAATGGTCCGGTCGGTCGGGTGATCGCGTCGGCCAGGTGGATCCAGTCCGTGCCCGCCATCGACCCGGCGGCCATCATGGTTTCCCAGTCGCCGAGCGCGTCGCTCAGCGCGGTCCGGGACACGCTCTGCGGACCGTCGGCTGCCAGGGCCGGGCCGAATGCGCGGTCGATGCCCAGGCTGGCGCCGAGCAGGCTGCCGGCGGGCGCGCCCAGCGCCTTCTCGTAGGCTCGCACGACCTGCTTCGGGATCGCTTCGACACCGGTCTCATAGCGGCACAGCGTGCTCGGCCCGAGCTCGCAACCCTGCGCACGCAGCATCTCCACGAAGCGTCCTGCCGGGCCGGGCGCGGCCGCCAGCCGGCTCAGTCGCAACAGCCAGGCGATGCGCCCACGCGCGTCGATCCGGGCGCCGCGCAGCGGTGTCGCGTCCTCCGGGATAACCACTGGTCGCCCGCGGCCGGGCACCCAGGTCACAGCTGCGCTCCGTTCGGGAGGGAGCGTGCGGTGCGCGCGCTGAAGCCGCCGGCAGGGGCGCCGTTGAGCCGATCTCGTGGTCGTTGCACGCTCGCCCTCGGCGGGTGGTCGCGCAGCACTGCGTCCAGCAGCTCGGGGACCAGGTGGCTGTGCGGGCCGAAGCCGACGCGCACGTCCAGGACGACCGGGGCGCCTCCTGCACGGCTGCGCAGGGAGACCTCGGCCGGCCCGGTGACTCCGAGCGCCCGCACCGCTGCCTGCGCCGCGCGCTCCACATCCGGCAACTTGTTGTCGCCGACCGCGTATGCCGCACTGATCTCGCCGTCGTCGAGGATTGTTTCCTCCAGGACAGTCGTCAAGCGGCCTTTTCCGTCCAGCGGGCGATAGAGAACAACCTTGTATGTCGTGCCTGGAATGAATTCCTGCACCAGAATGTCGTCGGCCAACGAGGCCCAGTCGACCTCGGCCGGATGGTCGACCAGGACAGTTGTCTGCTCACCGTCGGCCCAGCGTGGCCGCAGCATCAGGGCGCGGCGCAGCAACGACGGAGTGGTTTCGGCGGCGGCGAAATCGCTCGGGACGCCGAAGTCGGGCACCGCGATGCCGCGCGACCACAACCCCCATGCGGTCACCAGGCGGTCCTGGGCGGCTGCCGTCGGCCCGGGGCCGGGGACGACCACGTCGACGTCGGTGCCGAAGGCTGCGCGTCCGGACGAAACGACAGACATTGCAGGCGAATTCGCGGGTATGACGAGATCGATGTGTTCGGTCCGCACGAGCCGGGTGAGCGCCGGAAGCACGCCCGGCACACCGGCGATCACGTGGCAGGTCGCGGACGGGACATCCACGGGGCGAGTGTCCACGCAGTGCACGTGCAGGCCGCGGGCGAGCAGTTGGTGCGCGAGCGACCTCCCCGAGTCTCCTGCGGCACCGGTGACGAGAACCGTCCTGCGGCCGCGCCTCCCCGACTCCCCGAATGAACGATCTTGCTGAGCTTTGGATGACATTTACTTCCCCTGGCGGCTGTGCTGACGAATCCAAAAACGCCGCAAGCCCAATGACAGGGGGCGGACAAGCAGACCACGTCGCGATAACAGGGGTGCGCCGCAGTCTTATGTGTGGCCAGCGTCGCCGCTGGCCAACCTCGTGGGTACTACTTGTAACGTTTAGGCAACGTACTACTTTACCGTTTCCAGAACAAGGCTTTACTGAAACTTTACTTTATTTGTGGTTCACTCTGCCCTCCCCACCGCTGATCTTCCTCGGCGGCTGCATGGATGTCGCGCTTCTTGCGAAGACTCGTAGGCGTCGCAAGTCATCTGCGTGTCGCCTGCAAGTCGCCTGTAACCGGACCCGCGCTCACAGCCCGGCGTGGCCCGACGACTTATTTCCGCCTTTGTCGGAGTCTGCAAAACATCGTCGTGGCAGCCGCCGGCGTCCCTACCGTTCCTCGAGTTGAGCCCGGCATGGGCGGCCGACCTAGGTGAGCGGGGGAAGGAGCGTCGACGATGTCACGACCACAGGACGCCCGTTTGCGAAGGACATCCTCGACCACAAGGCGTCGGACAGATCCCTTCACCCGGAGCCCTCGGGTCATCGCCAAACCCTTGACCATCGGCGGCTGCCATGACTGAGATCAGTGAAGCACCGCGTGAAGCCTTGAGCTTCGTCGCTCCAGGCCCGGCCGAGGTCGAGCTCCCGGCAACCGGATACCGCGGATCTGTCGTCGACTCGGCCGCGCCGGACACAGCACCCGGCGCCGCGACAGCCTTGCCCAGTGACACGCATGAGGGCGAGTGGGCCGCTCACTACCGCACACGCGCGGTGTTGGCCGATGCCGCTGCGGCGGCGTGCGTTGCGGTGCTGGCGATCCGGGTCGCAGGTGTTGCACCGGCAGCGAACCGGCCACTCCCTGCGGTTTACGTCCTCACCACCGTCGCCGCGCCCATCCTGTGGCCGCTGATGATCGGCCTCTCACGTGGTTACGACCGCCGACACCTGGGGACGGGCACGAACGAATTCCGAGCGATCGTCACGGCTGCGGTTCGCTTGCTCGCGATGACCGGGCTGGTGTCCTATGCGGCCTACAGCGGTAGGCCGCTGCTGTCGAGGTATGCCGTGCTGGCCTTCTTCACTGTTCTGCCGCTGCTCTCACTCCTCCTACGGCGACAACAACGTCGCGCGCTCTACCGCCGACGCAACCGTGGACAGGCTGTCAGCCCTGCGTTGGTCGTCGGGCCGGACGATGCGATCGACCATCTGGTCACCGAGTTGCGACGCGACCCTGCGCATGGCCTGCTACCCACGGCCTTCTGTGCCCTGCCACGAACCTCGACGTCCGATCCTGTCGCGCAGGTCATGGCCGAGGTCGCCCGGACGCGGCCCGAGGTTGTCCTCGTGACTTCGCCTTCAGGACTCGCACCAAGTTCCGTGCGCCGGCTGTCCTGGCTGCTGGAAGAGCAAGAGATCGAGCTGATGATGTCGCCGGGGCTTCTCGACGTCGTCGGTCCGAGGGTGTCGGTGCGCCCTGCGGCCGGCCTACCCCTGCTTCACCTGGAACGCCCCGGGATTCATGGAATGCGGGCGAGGTACAAGTCGGTATTCGACCGCGTCGCAGCCGCTGCACTACTGACGATCTCGCTGCCGGCTCTGATCGCGATCGCCATCGTCATACGCGTGGACTCGGCGGGGCCTGCCCTCTTCCGGCAACGCAGGATCGGTGAGCACGGTCAGTCGTTCGAGATGTTGAAGTTCCGCTCCATGGTGCCCGATGCCGAACGCCTGCTGGACGAGGTCAAGCAGCATGACGACGGCAACGGCCACCTCTTCAAGAGTCATGCCGACCCTCGGATCACGCGCGTGGGCCGGTTCCTGCGCAAGTATTCGGTGGACGAGTTGCCGCAGCTGCTGAACGTCCTGCGCGGCGAGATGTCACTGGTCGGGCCTCGCCCGCCGCTGCAGAGCGAAGTCGACGAATACGAGACCGACGTGATCCGCAGGCTGCACGTGAAGCCCGGGCTCACCGGACTCTGGCAGGTCAGCGGACGCAGCGACCTGTCCTGGGAGGACTCCGTGCGGCTGGACCTCAACTACGTCGACAACTGGTCCGTCATCCTCGACCTGCAGATCCTCTGGCGGACTGCGCGTGCAGTGGTGACCTCGAACGGCGCGTACTGATGGCCATCGCGACAGGCACTCCTTCCGGGCCGGGGCGGGCTGCCGCCGACCGGCCGGGCGCCAACCAGCCGGGAGGACTTCGCGTCGGCACGGACGTGCAATACATCCGCAGCATCGCCGACTCCATCGAGCGGCACGGCCGCCGCTACCTGGACCGAATCTTCACCGCACACGAGGTCGAGGCGTGCGGTGGGTATGACGCTGAATCACGCACTCTCGCACCAGGACTCACTGCTCGCTTCTGCGCGAAGGAGGCAACGCTCAAAGCGCTACGCCCACACAACATCATCCCCGAGTGGCGCGACATCGAGGTCGTTCGGATGCCGGGCGGCTGGGTGCGGATCCAGCTCACCGGAGGTGCGAGTCAACTCGCCGACGAGTGCGGGCTGCACGATCTCGAGCTGTCGCTGTCGCACGACGGCGCCATTGCGGTCGCGACCGTCGTCGGGATCGCCGTCTCACCAACAGCCGCACCGAATGCTTAGGCATCCGGACCAGAAAGGAACGGAAATGGAAGAACGAATCAGAGGGGTGCTCGACAACTACGGCCGACTTCCGGGCCCGGTCGGCGAGATCGGCGTCAACGACGATCTCTACCGGGCCGGCCTCACGTCTCACGCGAGCGTCAACGTGATGCTCGGCCTGGAGGACGAGTTCGACGTCGAGTTTCCGGACTCCATGTTGCGCAAGAGCACGTTCGAATCAATCGCGGCCATCGAATCGGCGCTGCAGCAGCTCGCCGATGAGTCACGGCTGCCCGCTTGACGTAGGAGAATCGCATGACCAGCATCGTCGCGGCCGCCCCTGATGAGGGCCTGTCCGCACAGTCACCGACGCAGCTCGCGGCCCGCATCGCCGAGAACATCGCGGCGCCCAATGCGGAATCGGTCGACACGGAGTCTCGTTTCCCGACGGAGGCGATCAACGCGCTGCGGGAAGCTGGGATGCTCGGCGCGCTCGTGCCGGTCGCGGACGGTGGACTCGGGTGGTCGCTCGAAGACGTCGCACACTCCGTGACCGAGCTCGCCAAGGCCTGCTCGTCCGCCGCAATGGTCTATGCGATGCACCAGATCCAGGTCGCATGCCTGGTGCGTCACGGCACCAACGACGCGCTGCGCGAATTCACCCGGCGCGTTGCCTCCGAGGGCCTCCTGCTCGCCTCGGCCACGACCGAGGTCGGGATCGGCGGCAACGTCCGCAACAGCAGCTGCGCAGTCGACGCCACCGCGACCGGCTTCACGCTGAAGAAGCAGGCACCGGTGATCTCCTACGGCGAATACGCCGATGCCATCCTCGCCACCGCCCGGCGCAACCGAACGAGCCCGCCGAACGACCAGGTCCTCGTCCTCTGTCGCCGTGAAAACCTCACGCTCGACCCGAAATCCGGTTGGGACGCGCTCGGTTTCCGCGGGACCTGCAGCCTCGGTTTCGTGCTCTCTGCAGCTGGGGCTCCGGAAGACGTGTTGCCTGCGCCATACGGGGACATCTCGTCACAGACGATGCTCCCGGTGTCGCACATCCTCTGGTCCTCACTGTGGTTCGGAATGGCGAGCGCCGCGAGCGACAAGGCTCGTCGGTTCGTCCAGGCCGCCGCTCGCAAGAACCCGGACGTAACGCCACCGAACGCGTTACGTCTGGCCGAGCTGACCACAGTGCTCCAACAGTTCCAGGACCTGGTCATCGCGGCACGGGACCGCTACACCGCGATCTGCGAAGACCAGTCACAGACGACCTCGATCGGCTTCGCGATCAACATGAACTCGTTGAAGGTCTCCGCGTCCACACTGGTTGTCGATGTCGTCCAGCGTGCGCTGCTGATCTGCGGTATGGCGGGCTACGCCAACCACGGACCTTTCACGCTCGGTCGCCTTCTCCGCGACGCGTACGGCGCGCAGTTGATGGTCAACAACGACCGCATCAACGCCAACAACGCTCAGCTACTGCTCGTGTCACGGGGCTGACGGCCATGGTCCAGCAAACAGCCATTGCGCCTGAGTCCGCTCAGGCGGAGTTCCGTGCCGAATTGATCGACGCCGGAGTGCTTGTCGCGACCTCTGTCGACGGGCTTTACCAGCGTTCTGCGACCTTCGAGTCCGTCGTCCGTGGCCTCGAGCGGCGCATCTCCGCCGAAGGTGGCGGCAGATACGAGCCTCTGCTCTACTTCCCGCCGGTGCTGCCACGGGAAGTGTTCATTCGCAGCGACTACCTGCGGTCCTTCCCCGACCTGACCGGTTCGGTCGACACCTTCGTGGGTGACGACCGGGACCATGCCGATCTGCTCCGCGCGCTCGACAACGGTGAGGACTGGACGCAACACCTCGTGCCGGCAGAGGTGATGCTCTGCTCGGCTGCGTGCCACCCGCTCTATCCGAGCTTGACGGGAACCCTGCCGGCCGGGGGCAGGCAGATGGAGGTGCAGGGATTCTGCTTCCGACACGAGCCGAGCGTCGACCCTGCCCGAATGCAGGTCTTCCGTCAGCACGAGTTCGTCGCGGTCGGCGACCCGGAGCACTGCATTGCGCATCGGGACGAGTGGCTCGAGCGAGCACTTGAGATCCTCAGCGGTCTCGGGCTGCCGGTCAGCAAGGTCGTGGCCAACGATCCGTTCTTCGGTCGGGCGGGGCGCATGCTCGCAGCCAACCAGCGCGAGACCACGCTGAAATACGAGATCGTCTGCCCGATCACGTCGGTCGAGTCTCCGACCGCGATCACCTCGGGGAACTACCACATCGACCATTTCGGCAACCCCTTCGCGATCCGCACAACGGACGGACAGACTGCGCACTCGGCCTGCATCGGATTCGGCATGGAGCGAATCACCCTCGCCTTGTTGAAGACTCACGGTCTCGACCCTCATGCCTGGCCGAGCGCGGTGCGAGCACAGCTGGAAATATGACGGTCCAGCGCATCCCCACGACTGCTGCTGAGCCGTCAACCGTGACGGCCCAGTTGCTGCCGCTTCGTGCAGACAGATATCACACGCATCCACTGCACTCGACACAACGTGTTTGGACCGAGACCAACTGCTACGTCGATGTCTGGATAGAGGTCCTGCACAGCCTGGGACTGGACCCGATGATCGCTGCGGCCTTCGCGGTGAGCGCCGACTTCGAAGGCGATCAGTGGACCTTCTTCAAGTACCCCGAGGCAGATCTGCGGCGCGCATACGGCATCGACGTGCACGAGATGAACCCCTGGCGAGGCGTCCTGGAGCACGTCGTCGAGCAGCTGACCCTGGGTCGGCTGATGACGGTCGAGGCGGACTCGTTCTACCTACCGGACACCCGAGGCATCAGCTATCAACTCGACCATACGAAGTCGACGATCGTTCCGAACGCGGTCGATGTGAGCGGCCGAACGCTCAGCTACTTCCACAACGCCGGCTATTTCGAACTGACCGGTGACGACTTCGACGGAGTCTTTCGCCTCGGCCCACACGGTGACGAGCCGACACTGCCGCCATACGTCGAGATCATCCGCCTCGAGAAGATGCACCGGCTGCTGGGCACCGACGCCGTATCCCTGGCCATGGGCCTACTCACAGAACATATAGCTCGCGCACCGGTGGAAAACCCGGTGATCCGAATGGCCGACCGGATGACGACCGACCTGACCTGGCTGCGGGATCAACCGCCCGAGATGTTTCACGCGTGGGCGTTCGGCACCGTGCGGCAGTGCGGTGCATGCGCCGAGACCGCGGCGTCCTTCCTGTCCTGGCTCGGCTCCCACGGCGGGCCACAGAGAGCGCACGCCGCTGCCGAACCGTGGCTGAACATCGCGGACCAGTCCAAAGCCCTGCAGTTTGCACTCGCCCGGGCCGCTCGTGGCCGATCCATCGACCTACGCACCAGCATGCGGCAACTGGCACGAGAGTGGGACCGAGCGCGAACACTCACGGCTGAGTTGACCACGCTGTGAACACCACAACCGATCTGCTCGCCGACGCTCGCTGGCTGTGTGCGACAGCAGCCGTCGGGTCAACGGCTGCACCGCGGACGGGGTGGATCCCTGCCTGGGTGCCGGGGACGGCCGCGCAAGCGCAGCAGCAGGCAGGCAACCCAGAGGCGTTGGGGCATGACTATGACGGCGAAGACTGGTGGTGGCGTTGCGAATTCACGGTCGCCAAGGCAGGACCCCACACACTGACCACTCGCGGGATCGCGACGTATGCCGAAGTCCTCGTTGACGACATCCCTCTCATCGAGACCTGCAACATGTTCGTCAGCCACCAGGCACGAGTCGAACTCCCCGCGGGTGTACACACCATCGAGATCCACTGCCGTTCCTTGCAACCGATCCTGGAACGTCGGCGCCCGCGGCCGCGGTGGAAGAGTCCTGACCTGGTGCACCAGAACCTGCGCTGGATCCGCACCACCCTGCAGGGTCGGCAGATCGGTGGCGTAGCTGCCCCCGCTCCCGTCGGACCGTGGCGCCCGATAACTCTGTGCCCCGCCGACGTCCCGCTCGTACGGCGGACCAGATTGCACAGCGAGTGCGCCACCGACGGGACCGGGATTGTCGAGATCGCTGTTGAGCTCCGCAACGTCGACAACACGCGACCGGTCCTCGTGCGCGTGGGTGACACCACTGCGACGTGTCGGACCACGCAGCACCGCGAGGGCACCACGGCGACCGCGAGGGTCGAGCTCGGCGGCGTCGAGCGGTGGTGGCCACACACGCACGGCCCCCAGCCGTTGTACGAGGTAGCCGTGACGGTCGACGGCACCGAGCACGCACTCGGTCATGTGGGCTTCCGCACGATCTCCGTCGATCGCACGGACGGCGCATTCGCCTTGCTGGTCAACGGCGTCCGCATTTTCGCTCGCGGAGCCTGCTGGTCACCGACCGACCCGATCTCGCTCCAGGATGATCGGCTCCGACAACACCTCACGATCCGGCGCGACGGCGGTCACAACATCGTGCGACTCAGCGGGACGGGCGTCTACCCGACCTCCGAGTTCCTCGACCTCTGCGACGAGCTGGGTCTCCTCGTCTGGCAGGACTGCATGCTGGCCTTCTTCGACGCACCCGACGACGAGGAGTTCGCGGCGGACTTGCGAGCTGAGGTCGAAGAGCTCCTGGATTCCTTCGCGGGCAGACCGTGCCTGGCCGTCGTCTGCGGCAGCAGCGACGCCGAGGAACAGGCCGCCTACTTGGGCCTGCCGCCGGAGAAGTGGGTTGCTCCGGTCGCCGCCGAACTCATCCCCCATCTGGTGGAGCAGCTTGCCCCCGGCACGCCATACGTCCGCAGCTCGCCCGGCGAGAGTCCGCTGCCGAGCATGGTCAATGCCGGACCGTCGCACTACTACGGTGTCGGTGCCTACCTGCAGCCGACGACTGACGCGCGACGCGCAAGCGTTCGCTTCGCGTCCGAGTGTCTGTGTATGGCGTGCCCTGCCGAGACCGAGGACAGCATCGAGGGAGTGTTGGCGCAACGCCGCCTCGGACACCATCCCGCTTGGAAGTCGTTGATCCACAGGGACGCTCAGTCCTCTTGGGACCTGGAGGACATCCGCGAGTGGTACACGCAGCACCTCTTCGGACTCGACCCCATAGAGCTCCGCCGGGCCGACAGTGAGCGCGCGTCTGCTGTGGCCAGAGCAACTGTGGCGACCGTCTTCGAGGACGTGTTGTCCGAGTGGCGTCGGCCCGGATCCGGGTGCGCCGGAGCCATCGTCTTCGACGGTCACGACGTCGGATTCGGTGGCGGCATCGGCATCGTCGACGGGCACGGCAGGCCCAAGGCACCGTGGTACGTCATGCGCCGGCTCATGCAGCCCGTCGCGGTCATGTTGACCGACGAAGGCGTCAACGGACTCGGCATCCACATCGCGAACGATGGGCCCGGAACATGGGACGGCGAACTGCGGATCGACCTCGTGCGCGAAGGCGGTTCGATCACGGAATCGACGACGCATGCTCTGCACGTGCCGCCGCCCGGGGTCAGCATCGAGATGGCGGCAGTTCTCGGTGAGTTCCGCGACATCAGCTACGTCCATCGGTTCGGGCCGCCGGCATACGACGTCGTCACGGTCAGCCTGGTCGTACCCGAAGGCATGGCCATCTCCCAGGCGAGTTTCCTTGCCGGAGAACGCATCCGACCGATCGACCACGGGCTCAGCCTTGAGGCGGTCGCCCACGAGGAGGACGAAGAGACCTGGCGTCTGAAGGTGTCCACGGCTCGATTCGCACAGTGGGTGCAGATCTGCATCGACGGCTGGCAGCCGGAGGACAGCTGGTTCCACCTGCTGCCCGGCACCGAACGATCCATGCGGCTGACACGACGTGCCGACGCCCTGCCCGGGCCCCCTCGCGGCGACGTCACCGCGATCAACGCGGCCCATCCGACCAGGATCGCGGTGGCGATGTGATCGACACACCTAGCTGGTTCGGACCCGCCGACCGTGCGTTGTTCGGCTGGTTCTGCACGCCCGACTCCGGCCGCGCGGACCTCGGAGTCCTGCTGTGCCCACCGATAGGCGAAGAAGAACACAATGCACACGAGACGATGCGGCGAACGGCCTGGGGCCTCGCGCAAATCGGAGTGGCATCCCTCAGATTCGACTACCACGGCACCGGTGACTCGATGGGTGCTTGGTCCGACAGCGACCGGCTCGCAGCGTGGCGTTCGAGCCTCTCCGATGCATACGATGTCCTCCGAGCAACGGGCGTCCGACGCATCGCTGGGATCGGAATGCGTTTGGGCGCAACACTTCTCGCCGAAGCGTCCGCTCGACGTGCACTCGACTTGGAGCTTCTCGTCCTCTGGGACCCATGCAGCGGCAAGAGCATGCTGCGCGAAGGTCTGGCGCGCAGTCCCAGCACGACCGAGCGAAGTGACGGATCCATCGAGACCCCCGGCTACCTCTACAGCCCCCAAACGGTGGCAGACCTGCGGCGTCTCGATGTGGCGACCGTGCAAGGCAACATCACCGCCGGCACCATCCTTGTCCTGAATCGCGATGACCGTCCTCCCCCACGCGGACTCCGTCGCAAACTCCCCGCATCGGAGTCAGTCGCGTGGGAGACCTGTGTCGGTCTGTCCGACATGCTCGACGTCCCGATGGACAAGAATTCCGTGCCGGTCGACGCCGTCGAGCAGGTCGTCGAGTGGGTCGCACAACACCATGCCCAACCTGCCCAGCAGGAGCAGGCGACGCTGGCGATCCCACACGCGCCCGTCGTCATCAGCCGGCCGCGAACACCGCACGGATCACTCACGATCCGAGAGTCTCCAGTCCGCCTCGGAGACGCCGGACTGTTCGGCATCTGCACGGAACCCGTGGGCTGCAAGCGTCGCGCGACAGTTGTCTTCGTCAACGTCGCCAACGACCGGCAGACCGGTCCTGGACGTCGCTGGGTCGACATGGCACGACAGCTGGCCGAGGAGGGGTTCTACTGTGTGCGGTTGAGCCAATCGGGCACCGGCGACAGCATCACGTTGCCAGGTCAGACCTTCGGGGATCTCTACTGCCCGGAGTGGCTCACCGACCTGCCCGATGCGCTCGCGGATCCCGTTCTCCGCGATGAACAAGCGACCGGCGCCGAGCGGACTGCTCTCATCTCGCTGTGCTCGGGCGCATACAGCGCGCTCGAAGCCGCGATGCGCATACCAGTCGCAGTCGTCTACCCCATCAACGTCATCCTGACGATGTACGGAACCAGCCGTGGCCAACGGCTCTACAACGGCTCGCGGCAGATCGCCCGCCCGGTCACCCGGGCCTTCCTTCCCAGGTCGGTGAGTGACTCGGCCGCCGTGCGCCGGCGCGGAATTGCGTGGCGGCTCTACCGCCAGATCGCCGTCTGGCACGCCCCGCTCTCCGCGGTTCACAACCTGGTCCGACGAGGCACGGCAGTCGTGTTGCTGATGAGCCCGGAGGACGGACGACACTTCTGGGAGTCGGTGTTCTGGTCCGGGCTGCACACCTGGCGGTGGCGACGTGCGGGCTTGTTCCGACTGTCCGTCGACGAGCGAATCGACCATCCGCTGATGACTCAGGACGGCCAGCAACTCGTTGCCACCCTCATCAAGAATGACCTGCGCGACCGCTTTCCACCGGAGGAGTCGTCGTGCCGCCCTAGGAGCGCAGCATGAGCGAGCAATCAGCAGTGACCGACTCCTCGCCACGAACAGACAGGACGGACCCTAATCTCTCGACCTGGACACAGTCTGCCCCGGCATACGAGACGCACTTCAACTGGAACGACGCAGGAGAACGCGTCGCGGTGCAGCAGGTCGCCGACGCGGTGCGCGGCGGCCGCGTTCTAGACGTGGGTGTCGGGGCAGGACGCACCAGTTGGCTGCTCGGTCTGCTCACGCACCAATACACCGGGGTCGACTCCACGCCCGCCATGGTCTCGGCCGCCGCCCGGAACTGCCCGTGGGCCGACATTCGCCTCGGCGACGCCAGCGCGCTCGACTTCGCCGACGAGTCCTTCGACCTGGTCTTCTTCAGTAATGCGGGCATCGACTCGATGAATCACGCGCAACGGTCGCGGGCGCTCAGCGAATTCGCACGGGTACTTCGGCCCGACGGGATCCTGCTCTACTCGACGCTCAACCGTTCGGGGCCGTTCTTCGGCGCCCACCCGGGTCCGCTCCACGCACCCGGGAAGCTGCCGACGCCATACCGCGTGGGCAGATTCGCCGCTCGAGCAATGCTCCATCCAGGCGCACACCTGTCTGGCTTCCGACATGTGCGGCAGCACGCCGACCAGTTCGAGGACCACGGGGATTGGGCGATCGACACCATGCCGACGCACGACTGGTCACTGGTCGTGCACTACATCACGACTCGAGGTGCGCGCGCCGAGGTCACAGAGCACGGCTTCGGGGCGACGACTCTGCTCGACCAGTACGGCCTGCCGATCGAGGACTCGGAAGCGGGTGTGGACACAGCCTGGTTCTATGTCCTCGCCCGGCACCACGCCGAGGGCTGACAACCCGGTCCGCCGATCGACGGACCGGCCGTCAGGAGGTGCCGGGCGGTGCGAGCAGGTCCGAGACTGCTCGCCGCACCGGCATCGAGGTGCGTGACTTGGCCGAGATCATCATTGCGACGTCATCCGGTCGACAGGCTTCCGCGAAGTCGGAGACGGCAGCTGTCCGCATCGGCACAGTGCCCCAATACTCGTGGCACAGCGACTGAGCGCGGTGCCGTTCGGGTTGGTCCCGCCATCCCAACACCTCGTCGGCAAACACGCCGTACAGCGTCCATTCGGACAGATTCAGCTGTCGTGCCATCACTTGTTGCCATGACATGCCGTGCCGCTGCTCAAGGTGGTCGCGTAGTCGCCGCACGACGTCTCCGTCCAAAGCCACGAATGCACTGATGTAGTCGTGGAACGGCGGCGCCTGTGCCGGCAGCCCGAGCAGGGCCCGGGCAGATCGGTGCCAGCGAACGTGGTCGGGCAACTCCTCGGTCACTGCATTCTCACGGCGAAGCAGGACGCTGTGCCCGTCATGCCGGAACGTCTCTGCCTGCAACGGGCGGATCAGCTCCACGTCCGAGTCCGCGACGAGGATGGTGTCGGCCGACAACCGATCGGCCGCCGCGAGCTTCAAGACCTGCTGCAGGATCCAGCCCCGAACGGGCGGCAGCGGATGCCGTGGCTCGATCGCCACCACACGCGCGGACGAGGGCACTCGAGGCAGACGATCACTGAGCCGGGACAGCCAAGGCGTCAACCGGATCCTCGAAACGAGCAGCTCACGGGCCGACCAGACGACGCAGTTGGGACCACGGAACGACGAGAAGAGTGCGACATCCTCCTCGGGGACGATCAGGTAATGAATGGTGTCCGGTGGCGCGAATCGCTCGACAGATCGCCGGAGTTGGGTGAATACGTCGTAGTCGACCGAGTAGGTCGGCGTGACGATCGCGAGTGCCGCCTCTTTGGCTTGCCCGGTCGTCATGACAACGCTCCGTCCTCAGCAGGGGTGCGGCACGAGTCGGCACCATCGACAGGATCGTCGACCTGCCGGCTCGGCGGCAGCAGCCGAAACGTGGCGGTCCCCAGCGGGCGCACTGCTCCGACCTCGATGCTCGCGTCCGGGTGATAGCGGTGCATCACCGCGGCCGGCGATGCACCGGTCAGGATCGCCCACAAGGCAGCGCGCGAACGAGCACGACGCAGCCGCAAGACGTTCTCGACAACGAATTGCGCTCTGCGCAGCGACCCCCGGCCGGCACGGTCGTCCCGACGGATCCGGTTGATCTGTGACAGAGCGTGCCGCCACGGCGCGTTGGCGTCGGAGGACACGATGCGTGTGACCACCGCGTCGGGGACGTACCAGACCAGCCGACCGTCGTGTTGCACCCGCTCACAGAATTCGACCTCCTCCTCGTACATGAAGTACTCCTCGTTCCATGGTCCGACGCTGGTCGAGCACTCATCGGAGATCGCGAGGAGGCCACCGCATGCCCACCCGACGGCATGCGCCCGTTGGTAGGCGGCCTCATCCCGTAGCACCTCGACCGGCAGCCCGAGTGCAGCCGACCATCGCGCTCCGACGAACGCGGACACCAGGCCGGCCCAGACGTTGGGCAGTCGACTGAGCGAGTCGTCGCGAACTCCGTGCTGGTCGACGATCATCGGGCAGGTGACCCCGACTTCCGGCAGCTTCAGGGCATCGGTCAGTCGTGCAACGGTTTCGGATCCGAGCCGCACGTCCGGGTTGGCGACGATGAAGGCGGCTGCTCCACCGGTGCGGCGGACATGATCAATGCCGACATTGATGCCGGCTGCGTATCCGCGATTCTCCGCCAGCACGCACACGTCGACATCGGCCGCAGCAGCTCGCGCGGCCTCGGGGGTTCCGTCGGTGGATGCGTTGTCCACCACGACGATCCGCTGTGCCTTCAGCGATACTCCGGCTGCCGCTGTGTGAATGAATTCGGCGATGAGGTCGGCGCTGTTATGTGTCACGCAGATGATTGCGACGTCAGCCGCCGCAGGGCGGTTGCCGCGCCGAGGCGGATCATCAGGCATCATGCTCGTCCTGCTTTCGTGCGACATGCCGGTCAATATCTATGGTCTGCGACCCGCTTTCAGCTGCCTTGATGCGCGCCAGAGCACCGAGCATGCCGACGACGAGGAAGAGCAGGCACGGCACCATGGGAAATCCCAATGTGTCGAACGTCGCGTAACTCGCGAATGCCGAAATCACCGCTGCCACAAGCGATCTCGCCAACGAGTCGGACCAGGACCCGCACACGGACCGGCGCATGACTCGAATGCCGGTGACGAACGCGCCGCGTGCGAACCACACGGTCAGCAACAGCCCCACGATGCCGCCGCCGATCAGCACGCCCAACACCATGTTGTCGAGGATTCGGTATTCCGGCAGGAACGTTCCGTAGCCTCTGCCGAAAACCGGCCACCGCTCGATGAATTCGAGTGCGTAGGCGTAACTGTCGGTGCGTGATTTCGCACTGCCATCGGTGCTGATCCCGGTGAACATGCCCGCCAACGTGCCGAGCATCCCAGGAACGAGTTCGTAGAACACTGCCAGAACGACCAGGGTCATGAGATACATCAGGCGCCGACGGGCCGGCGGCCAGGCTGCGACGACGATCGGCAGCGAGAGTACGAGGCACATGATGGTGGTCCGGGAGATGCTCACCGGGCACGCCATCGCGAGCGCCGCCACAGGCCACCAGCGGCGGAGCAGCGAGCGTCCCGGCCGGCCGTGCATCGCGTCGTGGATCGCTATCGGCAGGCACATTGCGATGACGACGCCGAACTCGATGGGATGCGTGGCAGTGCCCGCCGGCCGGTCGAACCCGCTGCGGCTCACCGCCTCCAGGTCGGAGTTGAATCCCAGCCCGGGGATCTGAATCAAGTCGATCCACTGCCGCTTCGTTGCAAACTGGATCAGTCCGAGCGCACCGACTGCTCCACCGGACACAGCAATGCGATGAACAAGCCGTTCGAGCCGCTCACGGCTGGCTATGCCGTCGAGCGCGAGCAGCAGGACCCCGCTCCACGCCGTCAGACTGATCAGCGAGCGGTCCGTGCTGTTGATCTCCAACGTCGCGATGGGCCGAGTCGCGGCCGCAACGTAGCTGACAACCATTCCCAACGCGTAGAGGGTGAGGGCGAATCGGATCACAGCTCCCTGACGATGCGCGCGCTCTCCGCGCCGCAATCGCTCCGAGCCCCACCAGAGAAAAATGAGCAGGGCCAACATCTGGGCGGGAGTTCCGGCCGCCCCGAGCGGCGCAAACACGAGCACCGATGGGATGAACGCGAACATCCACACATAGAGCGAAAGCACGGCGCTGGCGTCGAAACGCCAGATCCGCCAATCGGCCGCACCGCCCGGGTCTGGCCCCGGTGCAACCGGATCGGCCGTCTGCCGGCGCACCCCCAGATCCGTCATGATTGTCCCGGACGCTGAAGCGGTCAGCCTCGAGGGCTGAGACGTTGCATGTCGAATTCGGCGAGGGCAGCGTCACGGTCGTCTTCGAGGTTGAAACCGTCACTGTCTGAAGGGTGCTCCCGCTCACCACGCGCCTCGCGACCGGGCTCAGGGGTGCTCGCCGCATCCGCAACTCCAGACGTCGGGACGTCGTCAATTTCGACTGATTCAATTTCGGCTGATTCACTCGCATGCCGCGCCCCGCGTGAGGAGTCGGCCCCCCGTCGACGGCTCCGCCGGCTCGCGAACCCGTCGACGAATGCCGCAACCAGGACTGTCAGCGCGATCCCCATCGCCGCAATGAGCAGGCCGGCGCGTTGCTGCTTCTTGTGGCTCGCCACCGGTTTGGTGTCCTGGGCAACCAAGTCGGTGGTGATGCGTCCCTTCGCGGGAGTCTTCGCCGCGTCCTGCAACTTCTCCAGCTCCTGCGGCGCCGAGCTTGTCAGCATCTTCAGCACCCGTGCAGCACCCGCCGATGTCGTGTCCTTGACATCGATGATGAGGACTGCGCCGCTGGTCGCCGGGTCGGGTGCGACGGTGAAGCTGGCTGTCGGGCTGACGTCGCGCACCGACCGCGCGGTCTGCTGGCTCAGCATCGAGTCGGACAGAACACCGACGACCGGTTGCATGCTGCCCAGGTTGAGATAGGGGTTGCCGGCCTTGGGGATGCTCGCTCCAGGTGGCAACAGCACCAGCATCGCTTTGGCCTCGTAGGTCTCCCCCACGAGCCGGGTCGCACCGAAGCACAAGGCAGGCGTGATCAGCAAACCGATCAGCACGACGTACCAACGCCGCCGTAAGGCTCCTGCAAGGTCGACCTTCAACCGGATCCCCTCCACTCGTGCGCCGCCTGAAAATAAGTCCCTTCCCGCTGACGACCGTTGTTACTTTAATGACGGCATCGGCGGAAGGCAGGTTTTGTTCGTGACACCGCCCAGGCAAGAAGAACCCCCCAAACGCCGGACGCAGTTGATATGGACCCGTGCAGTTGTGCTCGTGGTCGTCATCGGCCTCTGCGGCGGTTGGCTGTGGGCCGCGCAGACCCACGGTGCATACCAAGGCACCATCCAAGTGACGTTCGCGTCGCCCAACCCACAGGACGCCCGCGACCCCTTCACCAAGGCGATCAATCCGCTCACTTCCTCGTCGCGGCACAGCCTGATCGACCTCGCAGCCATCACGGTTCGGGAGGTTACCGGCCTGCACACGCCGCCGCAGGCGGTGTCCGGAGACGTCACGCTGCTGGACAGCGGGGTGTATGACGGGTCGAGGGTGATCCAGCCCAACGTCGGAGGCCAATGGTCATACGCCTTCAGCGAAGCCGGCATGGAAGTGCAGGCCACCGGACCGACCGCCGAGTCCGTCACGACGAAGATCGACAACCTGGTGGATCGCATCCGGGCAAGCGTGACTGCCCGTGAGGACTCCAAGCAGGTCCCGTCGAGCCGACGAGTGAGGATCCTCGTCAGCTCAGGCCCTCCGCCGGTCTACTTCGAGTCGGGAAGCCGAGTGCGTGCCCTCGGCGGGATGGCGCTGGTGACCGCACTCACGATCGCGGCGATGGTGCAGCTCTTGAGAGGGCGAGAGGATCGACTCCGGATCGGCGCACGACCGGTGGAATACGCCAAGTAGTCACCACATCGGGTCGCCGTCTGCACAATAGCCGCAGGCGATTCTGGTTGGCGCCATACTCGCCGCATGATCGACCTGGACCGCTACAGCGGAGGCGCCCTGGTCCTGTCCTGGGATGAGCAGCAAGAGCATCACCCGGATCCCGATGCCGCGCTTCGGTCTGCGGGCACCGCGGAGCCGACGTGCGGCCAGCAGGGGCACATCGCAGTGCGAACCTGGGGCCGCCTTGCCACACCGAACAACGACTCGTCGATCGTGCTGAGCGGGCTCGCGCGCGGTCCCCGTTCCAGCATCTCGCCCGGACAGATCGACCTCACGAAGGGCACAGCCGGTGCCCACTCGATCGCCGACCTGATGCCGCCGTTCGGGGCCGTCCAGATCACCGGGGACACCGCCCTGGCTGTGACCGACGCGCTCGGTTACCGGCATCTCTACCAGCGCCGATGCGACGGCTGGAGCGCAGTCTCGACGTCGAGCCTCGTCCTCGCACATCTCGACACACCACGCATGGACCGCAACGCAATCGCCGTGCAGGCAATGCTGGGTTGGCAACTGGGCGATCGCACTCTCTTCGAGGGAGTCACGAAACTGAGACAGCGCGAGCGCGTGACGATGACCGGCGGTCGATCGCTCACGGACCACTACGCGCCAGAGCCGTCGCGTGCCGGCGTCGCAGCTCGCGACGCCGTCAACGAGGCGGCCACCTTGCTTCGGGAGTATTTGGTCGACTACCTCGATGAACATCCGGATGCGATCTTGCAGCTGACGGGTGGCATCGACTCGCGCATCCTTCTTGCGGCAATTCCACCGGAGCGACGTCGTGGCCTCCGGGTGCTGACCCTGGAGAGCGGACCGGGCTCCGAAGACGTCCGCATCGCGGGTCGGATCGCCGAGCGATATGGCATGCGCCACCTCGTGCAAGGTCTGTCCGGGCTGGACGGCTTCGATCCCGCAGAAGCACACGCCCTGGTCATGTCTGCCGCCAAGGACCTGAACGGCATGGCCGACCCGGTCGCTCACGCGGCGCTGCTCTGTGTCGAGTCGAGCTTCCCCCAGGGCGACCGGATCTCCGGGCTGGGCGGCGAGGTCGCGCGCGGCTTCTACTATGTCGGCCCGGCTTTCGACTACCCCGTGTCAAAGCCGTTCACCCGCACCCTTGCAGGGTGGCGGATGTATGCCAACGACTCAGTGGCACCCGCGGCGCTCAATCCCGAATTTTCCTCCTGGGCAAGGGAATTCGCCACAAAGGAGATCCACCGCGTCCTGCTCGAGTCGGGCATGCCCTGGCTCCAAGCGACCGATGAGCTCTACCTCTACGAGCGCATGCAGCGATGGGCTGGAGTGACCGACAGCGCCGTCTGCCTCGGCCGGGCGACGGTCAATCCGATGCTCGATCCCCGATTCATCGCGATCGCGAACTCGTTGCCACCGGCAGCCAAGGCGCACGCCCGCTTCCTGGCGCAGCTCGTATGCCGGCTGGACACGGACCTGGCGGAGATCCCGCTCGACGGACGACTCGCACCCTCGGCATACGCCTCGCCCGGACTGCGTCAACGGATGGCGAACAGCGTTCCGATGGCACAGAAAGCGCGCCGCAAGGTCATCCAACGGATACGCAGGGATCGACGCCCCCCAGCGGGAGGCGACACTCTCTCCGCCCTCTTGGCCGAGCACTGGCGTCGCAATCCGGAGCTGCTCGATCCAGTTCGCGGAACCCAGATCTTCGACAACGAATGGATCGACGCACTGCTTGCAGGTGGCGACGCCGATCCGTCGACGACCGCACTGCTGGCGAGCCTGGTTGCGCTCGCTCCGGCAAACTGACGCACTGACGAAGGGCCGTCAGTCGCGGACCATCGCCGCCGCCGGACGCCGCAGGCGACTGTAAAGGGGATAGCGGGCCCAGTCGTCCAGGCCGACTCTGCCGAGCAGGCGCATGACCCGGCCCGGAAGGTAGCGCCCCATCACAGGGAGCCCGAAACCCAGGTAGACGACCCCGCCGACGGTGAGCCCGATCGCGAGCCGGAGGACGGTCACGTCAGTCACCTGCTTGGTCGCCCAGGCAGCCAGCGCGCTGACCACTGTCAGCCCGAGTGCCGGCATCGTCGACACGAGCAGGATCCTGGCCAGGTGCTCGACGAAACCGCGTGTCAGCACGAAGTAGGCCGGCAGGACGACCAGCACGATGACCGCGATATGTGCAAAGGCGGCGCCCCGCATTCCGTCCAACTCGACTCCGAGGAACATCGCAGGCACCAGGACAACGAGCCAGATGATCTGCACGATCAGGTTGCGGCTCGGCAGGCCAACCCCGACCAGAAGGTTGCTCAGCAACAGCGACGCCACGAACAAGCTGCCGTAGACGCCGAGCACGACGATGACCGGCGCCGCAGCTATCCAGCGGTGACCGTAGAGCGTGTCAACGATCTCGCCCGAGAGCACCAGGGTGAAACCGGAGATCGGAAACGCGACCAGGCAGATGAGACTCAGCGAGCTGCGAAGCGCCCGGCTGAGTCGTCCCGGGTCGCTCTTGGCGTGGCTGAACATCGGCATGGCGACATTCATCACCATGGAACTCAACGTCGCGGTCGCCCACGAGCTGACGTTGAACGCCAGCGTGTAGATGCCCAGCCGAACCGGACCCAGGACCTTGCTCACGAACAGGAAGTCGGCGTTGAGCAACATGAAGCCGACCAGGTTCGCTGCAGCGATAGGCACGCCGAATCGCAGCACCCGCATGGCCTGCTTCCTGTCGAAGCGCGGCCGGTAGAACTTCTTGGCGAACCAGAGCAACACACAACCGGTGACCAGTTGCCCGAACACGCGTGACCAGGCGAAGGCGATGTCGCCGGGGCCGTTCAGAGCGAGAAGGATCATCAGCACATTGCCCGGCACGAACGCGGCGGCCGCCCCGAAGAACATCGCGTCCTGACGGAACTCGCGGGCGAGGAGGCCGCACGGGATCGTGAAGAGGCCGACCATCGCGATGCACAGCGCAAGAATGCGCAACGCGTTGGCGCTGTCCGGCGCCCCGAGCAGCACCGCCAATTGCGGCGCACTGATCAGCATCACCGCTGCGAGTCCGACGCCGATGACGATCGACAAGAACGACACGGTCGGACCGACCTCCGCAGGATCCATGTCGGCTTGCGCCAGACAGGCGGTGAGGCCCAACTCGGAGAACGAGCTGACGACGGTGAAGACCGCGAGCGCGACTGCGTAGTTACCGAACTCCGAGGGGGTGACGATCCGCAGCATCACCATGGTGATCACGACACCGGACAGTCGCATTGCGACTGTGTTCACACCGCTCCAGACAGCTGCCTTGGCCACTCGGCCGGCGAGCGAATCGGGCACGACGCCTCCCGCGCAGCCATGGATGCGAATTCACCGGCAGAGCCGGTGTGGACCGAGCGGGCTTTGTCGATGTCGCCCGTCCCGAGCGCTACGAACTATAGGCTCGGCGCCAGGAGTGCAGCCGGTTATTTCAGGGTTGTGCGCGACGCGGAATTCCACTGCTACCGCAAGGAAGAGTCAGTCGTTCGGCATGATTCGCGGCCGGTGCGAAACTACTCGGCACACTGCCGGAAATTCCATCATCATCAGGATGGTGAGCTGCCAACCCGGGATCAGGGACACTCCATTGTCGTGGGTGCGAATCTGCCTATGGGCACTGGTAATCGGCTGTCTGCTGGCAGCGTTGACCCTGACTCCGATGCATTGGATCGACACGTCGGTGCCCCGGCTGACCCAACTGGCAGCCTTCACTCCCCTGGGCACGCCTTTCGCACTCATCGCGCTCCTCGGCGGTCTCGTGCTGGTCTTCGTCCACCGGACGCAGCAACGCGCCGCCGCAGCACTCGCCGGTTTGAGCGCAATTCTGCTCGGGTTCCACATCGCGTGGCTCGCTCCCTTGTATGTCGGCTCCCAGCCCGGGACGACCGGCCGTCCCGTGATCGTGCTCAGTCAGAACTTCGAGTACGGCGACCCTGCATCCCTGGCACAGGTGATCCGTACCCAGCATGTCGACGTGCTCGTGTTGACGGACATCGACGCAGGGCGGGTGCGGGCCCTGGCTGCGACGGGAGTTCTTCGGGACCTGCCGTATTCCGTTGGAACCAAACCGGGTCAGACCATCTCCTCGGTGTTCTTCAGCCGCCTTCCCATCGACTCGGTCCGGCGCGGTCCACACTCGTCGCATGCCGATCTCGTTCGCCTGCACGCTCCGTCGCTCGGCGACGTCGACCTGGTCGCGGTGCACCCGCAGCCGCCGTACACCACGCGCTGGCGGCCCGACTACCACGCCCTGACGTCATACCTGCGCCGTGCGATCCCCCGGCCCGACCAACAACCGACGATCATCGCGGGAGACTTCAACGCGACCACGGACAACGTGCCTTTCCGTTCCGTCCTCGACATGGGCTACTCCGACGCGATGACCCAGCGGCGCCACGGTTTCCAACCGACCTGGCCGGACTCCGCAACGAGGCGATACCTGGGCATCCCGGTGCCACGTCTGGTCACGATCGATCACATCCTGCTCTCGGACACACTGGCAGCCTCCAGCGCGAGCACGGTGCATGTGAAAGGGGCGGATCATCGCGGCGTGCTGGCTCACATCGCTCAGCGGAGCCGATGAAGCTCACCCCCAAACGCAGCAATCGCGTGGTCCATCGGGCACAGGTCCGCGATATGAATGTCACAAGGCTCTCGAGCGGACCCTTCCGTCGTAGCCCGGCAAACACCGCACCGATGACACACACCACCAACACTTCCGGCAGCAGTCGCCGTGGCCCGTAGTCGGGCCATGTCTGCGGCAACACCATGACCAGGTGCAGGCTGTACAACGAGAGCGTCATCGAGCCCGCCCCGAACGCCACTTGCCACCAGCGGGTCGCCACCCGGGTGAGGACAAGCGCAGCTCCGATGATCAGCAAGGCAGTCCCGGTGGTGAAGGCCAGGTCCGCCACGGACCCCGAGTGCGGGGCATTGACCGCGAGCCACCACCAGCTGTGCGTTGGGGTGACTCCTTCGAGACCGACCTGCAAGTGCGGCTGCAACACATCCCAGGTCGACACGGGCGGTCCCGGCCAGCTCTGCATCAGACGGGAGCGAACCTCGCCGCGCGAGGTGATGGCCCCGGACATGAAGGTCGCGCCGGCTATGAGAACTGCCCCGCCGCACAACAGGTGGACGGCGCTGCGCGTTCGTCGGAGATCCATGCGTCCGATGGCGAGTCCGAAACACAGATAGCTCAGCCAGGTGAACGCCGGATACTCCCCCGTGACGAGCAGTCGTAACAGCACAGCCACGGGACCGAGGCCGCCGAAACCACCCGCGACCGAGGTCGGGTGAAGCAACCGAAACGCTTGTGAGACAACAGGAGCCGCACAGATCCAGATGCCACCGAGCAAGAAAAGTTGCGGTGGCCGCAGCCAGAGCAGCGGGAGTCCGAGCACGAAGAGAAGCGCGTAGTAGGGCAGGATCACGGCGATGCCTGCAGGGTGCAGCTGCTCCAGCAGGAAGCCGATCATGAGGATCATCAGCGCTCGGACGCCGATCGCGACCGAGTCGGTGAGTCGGGTGTGCCCGCGGTGCGGTGCGTGACCACCGGTCAAGAGTGCGAGCGACACCCCCGCCAGCACGGCGAACAACGCAGCCGATGTGCCTGTCGTCAGCCGCTGCGCAACTGGCACCCTGCCGCCGACCGCCTTCGGCACGATGTGCGCCACCATCATGCCGAGCAGCGCGAGACAGCGAGCGACGTCGATGCCCACCAACCGCGACCGCCCGGCGTTCCGTCGGCCGTGCTGAAGCGGAACGACGCTCTCGAGCTGCTCGGGAGCACCGTGGCGGACGGTGCGCACAGCCCGGATCAAGCTCTGCCCTCCGCCTCGTGCAGAGACCTAGAATGCACAACATGACGAAGCCACCGGTGACGGAGGGCTGGCGGTCCGACGTGCCAGCCGCGGATGATTTCGCGGACGACGTCGCACCCAACTACGTCGACGCCGCGACGGTTGCGCTCCGCTTCGCATCCACCGCAGTGGATGCCAGCGAGGCTCAGCGCTCCGAGCTCACCCAATCGGTCACCCCGCGAGCCCTTCGTGACGCAATGGGCTGTCTTGCCACAGGGGTGTGTGTCATCACCACGTTCTCGGCCGGGCACGACGTCGCGATGACTGCCAACTCCGTGACCTCGGTGTCCCTGGATCCGCCGCTCGTCCTGGTCTGCATCGCCAAGACCGCACGGTTTCACGAGGCGATCCTGCAGTCGGGGCGCTGGGGCATCAGCATCCTGGACGCCGGATCGCACGAGTTGTCAACCGCATTCGCGGTTCCGGGGCGCGACGCGGCGGACCAGCTCGCAAACGTGCGGTTCGATCGTGGTCCGGAGACCGACGTCGCACTGCTGACCAGCTCGGTGGCCCAACTCGAATGCCTCACGAATGCCGTCCACCCGGCCGGAGACCACGACATCGTGATCGGCGAGGTCAAGTCCCTGGCACACGTCGGACCTGGGAAACACCCCCTGCTTTTCCATCGCGGACGGTACAGGTGGTTGTTGTGAGTGGTGCTCCGGACGGTCACCGCAGTCGCTTGCCGAGACACTTGGCAGCCGAGTAGAGCCTGCTCGGCTTGCGATCGGAGCGCCGCACCGTGTCGCGAAGCGACTCCGGCGTCACGCCGTGTTCGACGCTGAATCGCGCCTGCAGCCACTGGTGCGAGCCGGCGCGCTGTCGGTCGCTGCTGAAGAGGCGCGCGTAGCCCGCCTGCCGAGATGCCCTCAGCACCTGGCGGCTGTATTGCCCGAGGGGTAGCGCAGCAGTTGAAACCTCTTGTCCCACAAGCGCGCTCAGGACATCTCGAGCTTCGACGACCTCACGATGGAGTTCCCCGGCAGCCAACGCATTCCACGGGGCATGCGTCCACCCGTGGCTGCCGATCGTCATACCGGCGGCCGACAACGCGCCCAGATCCGACGTGCTCAAGCTGCCCGGCTGATCCAGTCGATCGACGATCACGAAGAACGTCGCGCGAAGCCCTCGCTCACGCAGCGCCGGAAGCACGATCTCGACATCCGAAGCGTTGCCGTCATCCACGCTGAGTGACACCGCGTCACCAGCGTCCGCCAATTCGTCCAGCAGAGGCAGGAACTCGGCTTCGTCGAGCCAGAAGCGGTCCTCACCGGGCTCGAGCTCACGGCTAGGCCGACCCACGCCGTGGAAGCAGATGTTCGCAGTCCGTCGGGAGGTCGCCGGCGCGACGATCATGTCGTCACCGTCCCGGCCCGCGCGCGGATCGATCGCCGATCGTCCCAAGGCACCTGGCCCCATCGGGCTCTGGCCTCGGCGAGAACAGTGAGTGCGACATACACAGTCGCGGACGGAATGAGTGTTGGGCGCTCACCCACTGCCGCGCGCAGCCAGCCGAGTCCGACCGACTCGCGAACGCCGCTGCCCGGGTGCGTCGCACGCAACTGGGCATTACCTCGCCGCACCCGAGCCAACCTTCGCAGCAACGAGCGGGCCGACGGTGCGGCTGCCACGACGCTCACCACGTCGTCGACGTGTGCGATCTCGGACGGCTCGAACAACGAGTCCAGGAACAGATCGTCCGCGATGACCTCGGGAAACTTTCCGAAGCGACCGCGGCCAGCGGCCGAGATGGCAACCGCGCCCCGGCCGAACAGACCGGACGAGTAGCTGGGGTGCAGTGCGTTGATGCGGTAGTACATGCGGACCAACCGAGAGCTCGCAGAGGTATCGACGAACCGTGACGGAACGGCCGCGAGCGACGACGGCCGGCCCTCGTCGTCCATCCCCCGCACCGCATCGGACAAGCGCTCAACAGCCGGTTTGTCCAGTTGCACATCGGCATCGAGGTAGATGCGCGGATATTCATCGGCAGCGCGTTCTGCAGCGTTCAACGCTGCAGCCTTGCCGGCCTCGTCGACCTCCACGACCTCGACCGGTCTGCGACTGGCAACCGATACCGTCGCGTCGTTGCAGCCGTTCGCCGCAACGATGATGTGGAGCGGATCGGCCGAGCCGCCGACGAGCAGCCGGTCGAGGGTGCGGCCGATCACCGCTTCCTCGTTGTATGCCGCGATGAGCACCGTCGTCATCGCCGCTCCATCTGTGCGAGCGCGTCGAACACCCGCACATAGCCATCACGCTGGTAGTGCCACGCCAGCTCGTCCTCGACGCGTTGACGACCGCGCTTGCCCATCACCCGGCGAGACTCGGGGTCATCGAGCAACTCGATCAGTTCCTTCGCATAGAGATCAACGTCGTTCGCCGGCACGTAGTGAGCTGCGCCCTCCGCCGACACGCGGGTCTCTCGGAGGTCGAACGCCAGGACCGGCATCCCGAACGCCATGTACTCCATCGTCTTGTTCATCGTCGACACGTCGTTCAGCGGGTTCTTCGGATCCGGCGACAATCCGACGTCCGCGGTCGACAGCACCTCGATGACATCCTCGTCCGACAGCCGCCCCGGCATCTCCACGTTGTCCTGCAGGCCCAGTCGATCGCGTTCGGCGACCAGGTCGGCCCAACAGTCGCCACTACCGATGAACGTGAAGGCCACGTCGTGACGGCCATAACGGTGCACCACCAGTTCGGCGGCACGCAGCGCCAGATCGACGCCGTCCTGCGGCCCCATGACACCGATGTACGCGACGAGATGGGAGCGGCCACGACGCCGATCGGGGTGCGGCTCACCGGGTTTCAGCCGCTCGGGGTCGGGTCCTGTGCGCACCACGGTGACATCGTCGGCGGCCTTGCCCCCGCGGGTTCTCGCCACGGCGGCGTACGACTCGTTCGTGGAAGTCACCTTGTCGGCAGCCCGGAAGGTCCATCTTTCGAGAGCCCGCAGACCGCGCAACGCCGCGCGTGAACCACTGGGAAAGCGCGACTGATAGAGCTCCGGCGACAGGTCGTGATGGTCGAAGACGAAGTGTGTGCCATCCACCAGGCGCAGCAGGCGAGCGAGGGGCCAGAAGATCTCCGGCGGGTTGCACGCCTGCATCACCGTGAACCGCCCGGCCGAGCGAGCGCGAGCGACCTTCAGAGCAGTGGCAGCGAACGAATATGCGTATTCCGCAACGTAACCGAGCGCGCTTCCACCCGGCGCATACGGTCGGTAAGCGAGGATCGTCACACCGTCGATCACCTGGCGGGCACGCGTGCCCCGACCCTGCGGGCAAACAACCGTGACGTCATACCCGGCGTCCCTCAGCGCGAGGCTCTCCAACCAGACACGGCGGTCGAACGGCACCGGCAGGTTCTGGACGATGATCAGCACGCGCTGTGCGCCGGAGTGGTTCACCAGCCGACTCCTTCGTATCCGGCGCAACGCTCCACCTCGAGGCCGAGCCGTCCCGTGAGATCGATGAGCAGGCGCGGTTGCGCGTCCTGCAACGCCTCGACAACCTGCTCGCCACCGGCCGACACCAGGGCGATGTCGGCTCCGACGAGTGCGTCCTGGGGCGTTGTCATGAGCAGTCGGTCCAGGTGCGGCAGACGAGCCATCACATGGGCGCGGTTGGAGCCCATCAGCTGCTGCGGGTTGAGGATCGGATCGTAGATCCGCACGTCGAAGCCCTTCCCGATCAGCCGCTCGGCCAACTCGACGTTCGGGCTCTCGCGCAGGTCGTCCGTGTTGGACTTGAAGCTCAACCCCAGCAGAGCAACGTGCCGTCCACCCACGGACAGGACGCGGTCGATCACATCGCGGACGGAGATCTCGTTGCTCGTCGCCGTGCCCAACAGTTGCGGGGCGTCGACTCCGTTGATCCTGGCCATGTGCTGCAGCGACCGCAGGTCCTTCGGGAGGCATGACCCACCGAATGCGAAGCCTGGCCGGAGGTAGGTCGGCGCGATGTTGAGCTTCGTGTCTGCGCAGAAGATCTCCATCATTTCGCGCGAGTCGACGCCGTACGGTCGGAACACCCGGCCGATCTCGTTGGCGAAACTGACCTTCGTCGCATGGAACGCGTTGCAGGCGTATTTCAATGCCTCAGCCGTCTCGACACTGACGTGTTGGATCGGGACGTCGAGGAAGTCGAACATCGACGCCATCGTGCGGTGTGTGTCGTCGTCGACCGACCCGACCACGACGAACGGCGGGTCGAAGAAGTCAGCTACGCCGGCCCCTTCACGCAGGAACTCCGGGCACATGGCGGTTCCCACCCGCCAGCCCTCCGGAGGGTCTGTTGCAAAGACTGGCGCAACGATGTCCCTGCCGGTCCGGGGCGGGACGGTGCTGCGTACGACGACGCTGTGATGACCCGACCGCGGTGGCCGCACGTGGTCCATCGCATCGCGCACGTCCTGGACCGCCCGTCGGATGTAGGTCAGATCCGTGGCACCGTGCGAGGTCGACGGAGTGCCAACGCACAGTAACGAGACGTCGGTCGAGTCCATGGCCTCACGGCAATCGAGGGTCGCCGAGAGCCGGCCGGAGGCAACCCCTTCGCGCATCAGGTCGTCGATCCCCGGTTCGACGACCGGACTGTGGCCGCCGGCGATCAGATCGACCTTCACCGGATCGACGTCGACGCCGACGACTGTGTGCCCTTGGGCAGCGAGACCGGCGGCTGTCACCGCCCCGACATACCCGAGTCCGAATACGGCGATCTTCATCATGCTCCCCAGTAGTGCTACGACGGACGCGTGCCGGAGACCGTCACATTGCGGATGCTCGGCTGTCGCGGAAAGTACGTGGAAATTAGCAAGATCGGCGGACCCGACCCGGAGTTTTTGCTCCGCCGACGGCTGTGCGCAGCAAGGCGATCAAGACTCGGTTCTTCATGGTGCGGTTTTCACGGTGCGGCCGTGATCTCGGAGTACAGGTAGTCGATGTCATCGGGTCTCAGCGTCATGCTCCGGAACATCCGATGCGGCTCGCCGGACAGGGGCATCGACGGCGTCACGGCTCCGCCGGCCACGTGCGCGTCGACGAGTGTCGCAACGGCCTGGTGTCGCAAGCCGAGATGTCGTGACAGATGGCGCCAGCCTGCTCGAAACAAGACCGGGTCGCTGACGTACTGGATCGCAGCGAACCACCTCAGGCGCTTGCGTCGCTCGAAACGCCACTGGACGTAGCACGCCTCGGTGTCGGTCTCGATGACGGCGTGCCGTGCCCAAGGACACCGCCGATGGTCTTCGTAGAAACGCAGCGGCTCCCCGGTCAGGGCGCGGGCAACGTCCTCCGGCTCTGAGCTCACCGTCATGCGACGCGGCCAGGTCGGCCACGGAAGGTTCAACGTGAGATGCCAGCTCGGTTCCAGGTAACGGAAGCCGAGTCGAAGATTGAGCCGTTGCACGTCAGGGTTCGGCGACAAGTCGGTGAAGTGATATCCGTCCTGCGCCAGCAGGGCCCTCAGCATGCGCACGCTACTGGCCCTGAATTCGGCGCAGACGCACCAGACCGCGAGGTTGCAGAAGTGTTCTCGGCGACCGTCGATGATGCGCGTCGAGTAGATCGCGGCATACACGCCAACGAGGTCCTGTCCGGACCACAACGCCATGCCGTGGTTCGGAGCCTCCGCCTCGGGTCGGCTGTTGATCTCAGCCCATCCAGTGACCCAGTCCTCCGCCGAACTGTTGGGCGGAAAGTTCTGGGCGAGGAATCGGCTCACTTGTGCAAGGTCAGATGTCTCGATCGGGCGAACAGTGACGGCCGGTTTGCTCGACGACACGGTAGTTACCTCAAGCGTCGGAGAGCGCGCGCTCGGAGTCGACGAACTCTGCGAGCGAACCCAGAGTGCCGAACACCTCGCCGCTCACGGCACTGTCGTCGATGCGTATGTCGAAGTGGTTCTCCAAGCGCACCAGCAGATCGACCACTGCCATCGAGTCCAACTCGGGCATGCTGTCGAGAAGCGGGGTCTCAGGAGTCAAGGTCGCTGAACGTCCTTGAATACCAAGGGCTTCGACGACGATCTCCTTCACGTGGTCAAAAGTTGTCTCATGCATGGTTATCCACCTTTCGCTGGTCAGATCCGATGAGCACCTCGGGTGCAGGGGGGTGTCCGAGGAAGTCGGCTGGGCTGGCGGTCTTCCCGTAGGCCCCCGCCTGGAAGATCACCACGAGGTCGCCGACGTCGGTCGCCGTCGGGACTTCTACGTCGTCGCCCAAGACGTCCAGTGGTGTGCAGAGGCAACCAACCACTGTTGCCGGCATCGACTCGAGCGAGGTGTCGGACATCCTGGTTCCGATCACGAGGGGGTAGTTACGCCGAATAGCCGCACCGAGGTTGCCTGTGGCAGCGAGTTGGTGCTGCAGTCCACCGTCAACCACGAGATACGTCCGTCCTCGGGAGACTTTTCGATCGACGATCTCGGTGACGTAGACCCCGGCCTCCCCGACGAGGAATCGCCCCAGCTCCAGTGACAGTGCCGCGCCCGGGAGGGAAGGGACAATTCGATCCGCCACCACCGCACTCAGGTGCTCACAGACAGCAGCGACGTCGAGCGGCTCGTCCCTGTCGTGGTAGGGGATCCCGAACCCACCACCGAGGTTGACCTCGCTGATAGGTCCGGGAGCGAAGTCCGAGAGACGGAGGATCAGATCGGCCGTGCGATCCTGCGCCTCCATCAGGATCTCAGGGTGCAAATTCTGTGAGCCCGAGAAGACGTGCAGTCCCACGAAATCGACGTCGTAGCTCGCCAAGTCCCCGAGGAAGGCCGGAACGATCTCGGCGTCCATGCCGAACTGTTGCGGACCTCCGCCCATCCGCATGCCAGACCCTCTCACCGAGAAGTCGGGGTTGACCCGCACGGCGACCCGCGGACGGACACCCAACTCGTGCCCGATCGTCACAAGTCGATCGGCCTCGAGTGACGACTCGACCTCCACAGTGATACCGGCTGCGACAGCGCGACGCAGCTCGGCAGGTTTCTTGCCCGGCCCCGCGAAACTGACTCTGCGTGCTGGCATTCCGGCGTCGAGCGCAACCTTGAGCTCCCCCGAGGAAGCGACGTCGAGGTGTTCGACACGGTCAGCGACATACTCCACGACCGCCGGCATGGGGTTGGCCTTCATCGCATAGGACAGGCCTATCGACGGGCCGAGCAGTCCGTGCAGCAGATCGATCCGCTGCGCGATCGCCTCGCGTTCATAGGCGAAGAACGGTGTCTCGCCCACCTGCGCTGCGAGTCGGCGGAGTTCGACGCCGCCGACGACCAGCTGTCCCCCGGCCGTCGAGAACCGAGCGACCGTGCTGTGCAACGACGCCCCCGTGGCAGTCACACCGTCACCAATGCCTGCAACGCGGTCCGGTCGAACTTGCCGTTCGGTGAGCGCGGCAGGTCGTCGAGCAGCAGGACACGTCGCGGCACCATGAACAGCGGGAGCCGCGAGCGCATTGCGGCGAGCACCTCGTCCTCGTCACAGTCCGCACGTGTGACCGCACCGATCAGAACAATCTGCTGTCCGAGCGTCTCGTCCTCAACACCGAGCACCACTGCATCCCGCACGAGACCGGTGTCGTAGGCAGCCTCCTCGACCTCGCTGGGGCTGACGCGGTAACCCGAAGTCTTGATCATCTCGTCGCGACGGCCGACGAAGTAGAGGAACCCGTCCTCGTCACACATGACGGTGTCACCGGACCAGACCGCAACTTCGTCACGGCCTCCTGCGCTCGCTGACGGCAGTGGCCGGAACCGCTCGGCAGTACGCGCTGCGTCGTTCCAATAGCCCTGCGAGACAAGCGGTCCACGGTGCACGAGCTCGCCGGGTTCGCCCGGCTCACAACGAGATCCGTCCGGACGAACCACCAGTACCTCGGCGTTCGGAATGGCCTTGCCGATCGAGTCCGGCCGACGGTCCACCTCGGCGGGATCGAGGTAGGTCGAGCGGAATGCCTCGGTGAGTCCGTACATGAGGAACGGCTGAGCGTCCGGGAAGAGCGCACGGAGGCGCGACAGCGTGGACTTCGGCATACGGCCGCCGGTGTTCGCGAAATAGCGGATCTTCCGCGTGGCCTCCGCTGGCCAGTTGGCCGCGGTCAACTGGATCCACAGCGGCGGAACGCAGGTCAGCCCGGTGACGTCGTATTGCGCGCAGAGCCGCACCACATCCGCCGGGAACAGATAGTTGACCAGGACCACGTGAGCTCCGACGTAGAGCGACGTCGTGACCTGGCTCAGACCGGCATCGAAACTCAACGGAAGGGCAGCAAGTATGACGTCCGCCGAGGTGTTCGCGAGGTATTCGCTCACACTCTCCGCGCCGACAACCAGATTGCGGTGACTGAGCATCACGCCCTTCGGCATGCCGGTGCTGCCCGATGTGTACAAGATGGCGGCAAGATCGCTGTCAACCGGCCGGTATGCCGGCGCGGGAGCCGACGCTGCCGTGAGTTCGCTCCATCGCACGACATCGGTGTCAGCAGGCACTGTGCCCACCGCCACCGTGTCGTCGACCAACACCACGGTCTCAAGTCCGGCGAGCTCGGCCGTCGCCACGGCAGGCATCCGCTCCGACGAGGTCACCACGCACCGCGCCGAGCAATCGGCCAGGATGTATCCAACCTGTTTGGCCTTCAGCACCGGGTTGATCGGCACGAAAATCGCACCCACAGCTGACGCGGCCAACATTGCGACGACGTTCTCCACGCGCTTGTCGAGGAACACCGCGACTCGGTCTCCGCGTCCGACGCCGCGTGACGAGAGCCCGACCGCACAGCTCGTGACGGCATCCCACAGACCGGCGTAGCTCGTGGTTCCGGAGCGGTCCGTCACAGCAGCCGCAGATGGCGTGCGGCCGGCGGTGGCTCGCACCAATTCGTGTAATGCCCGCGCCATTCGGCGACACCCCTTCTCGGTCAGCCCGCCAATCTGACTACCACGCCAAACAGGTCAGCTCGCTGTAGAGATTGTCGACGTCCTCGGGCCCGATCGTCATGCTGCGGAACATTTTTGGCCGACCCGCCATACGTCGTGCAATAAACAGCCGGCCGACGACACGTTCCTCCAACAACAGCGCCACACCGTGGCGTCGACGGAGCACGTAGCCACCAAATGCCTTGAGGCAGCAACGGAATTGGTGCGCATCACTGACGTACAGGACTGACACGAAGGCAGGAATGTTGCGGCGGCGATCCTTCCGGTAGACCACATAACACGTCCGGCCGCCTCGTCGCAGAACAACGTGGTGAGCCGCGGCCGCACCCTGGTGGTCTCGATAGACCTGCAGGTCCACGCCGTCGAGGAGCCGTTCGATGCCGTCGCTGTCATCGATCACCTGAGTGCGGAGAGAGGGCAATGGCACGCACGGGACGAGTTGTGTGGCTGTGTTGAGGTGGACGAAACCGAGCCGCTCGTCCAGCGGCACCACGGCCCCGCTCGGAGACAGATCAGTGAACGTGAAGTCAGGCTGAGCGAGGGCAGCCCGCAACAGCCGAAAGCTGTGCGCGCGATGCTCGGGCAGCACACACCATGCCCCGAGATTGCAGAAGCGCTCCGTCACGCCTCGGATCTGCCGCTCCGAGTAGAACGCGAGCAGGACACCGACGAGTGCTGAGTCCTCCGCCATCAGCTTGAATCCGAAGTTCGGACGGTCCACTTCCCAGGGAACGTCCAGTGCGTGCTCCCAGTCCGCGGCCTGCACACGCTGGTTCAGGTGCGTGTGCAGGAATGCGCCGACACCATGAACGTCGTCGACCGTGATCGGTGAAACGCTCACCATCCTGGCCCACCTCCTGTCGCCGCTGGACACTAACGGTGCGAGGTCGCAGGACCGGCGAATATTGCAGGCACACCGGTGGAGTCGACTAGCTGCAGGGTCGTCGGACGCCCTGCCGCTAAGGTCGGCACGATGAAGGGGATCATTCTGGCCGGCGGGTCCGGCACCCGGCTGCACCCGATCACGCGCGGCATCAGCAAGCAGCTCATGCCGGTCTATGACAAGCCGATGATCTACTACCCGCTGTCGACCCTGCTGATGTCAGGCATCCGCGAGGTCCTGATCATCACCACGCCGCACGACAGGGAGCAGTTCGTCCGGCTGCTCGGCGACGGCAGCCAGTGGGGCATCGACATCACGTATGCCGTACAGCCCTCCCCCGACGGACTCGCCCAGGCGTTCGTCATCGGCGCCGATTTCATCGGCGACGACTCCGTCGCGCTCGTGCTCGGCGACAACATCTTCTACGGCTCGGGGCTGGGCACCGCACTGCGCCGATCGACCGGATCCCTTTCTGGCGGACAGATATTCGCCTACCACGTCAAGAATCCCGAGGCCTACGGCGTCGTCGAATTCAATAAGGACGGCAGGGTGCTCTCCATCGAGGAGAAACCGCACGAGCCCAAGTCGCGCTTCGCCGTGCCCGGTCTCTACTTCTACGACAACGACGTCGTCGAGATCGCCCGCGGCCTCACCCCGAGCGCGCGCGGCGAGCTGGAGATCACGGCCGTCAACGACACCTACCTGCAGCGCGACGCACTGACCGTGACGGTGCTCCCGCGTGGGACCGCGTGGTTCGACACGGGGACCTTCGAAGGCCTGATGGATGCAGCTCATTTCGTGCAGGTCATCGAGGACCGGCAGGGGCTCATGATCGGCTGCATCGAAGAGGTGGCCTGGCGCGCCGGCTGGTTGGACGACGACGGCCTGGCACAGCACGCCGCGCAGCTCGCCAAGAGCGGCTACGGCGACTACCTGACGCAACTGCTGGAGGACGGCCGCTGATGCAGATCGAACCACTCGATATTGCCGGTGCGTATGTCGTCACCCCTCGCCAATTCCCCGACGACCGTGGGGTTTTCATGGAGGGCTTCCGCGGCGACAAGCTCGCCGAACACATCGGGCACCGCCTCGACGTCATACAGACCAACGTTTCGGTGTCGTGCAAGGGCGCCGTGCGCGGCATCCACTACGCCGACGTGCCACCCAGCCAGGCGAAGTACGTCACCGCGGTCAGCGGTTCCTTCGACGACTACGTGGTAGACATCCGGGTCGGGTCACCGACCTTCGGCCAGTGGTCCAGCGTCCGGATCGACACCGAAACACGTTGTGCTGTTTACCTTTCCGAGGGTCTCGGTCATTGCCTGGTGTCTCGCGAGGACAACTCGACCGCGATCTACCTGTGCTCGGCCACCTACAACCCCGAGCGCGAGCACGGGATCAACCCGCTCGATCCCGACCTCGCGTTGACCTTCCCGGACGACATCGAGCCGATCCTCTCCCCCAAGGACACCGCCGCCCCGTCCTTTGCCGACGCGCGCGAGCAGGGGCTGCTGCCAGCATACGACGACTGCGTGAAGTTCATCGACGGACTGGTGTGACCCCCACGGTCGCTACGTCCGGCTCGGCCGGTCCGTAGGACTTCAACGCCAGTTGATCTCGATACGCTCCTCCGCTGCGCTCCTCCACTACTCGATCAGCATGGGTGGGCCCCCGCTGCGCTCCTCCGCTACTCGATCAGCTTGGGTGGGCCCCCGCTGCGCTCCTCCACTACTCGATCAGCTTGGGTGGGCCCCCGCTGCGCTCCTCCGCTACTCGATCAGCTTGTTGACGGAAACCACGCGGGGTGTCTTACGGCGCAGGACGCGGCGCTGCCAGACTTGGCCGGTCGAAGGCACGGAAGTCCGGAGCGTCGCAACGCTCCCTTCCCCGAGTCGCTCGGCGTGCACGAGGTGCTCGGGCACCCTCCTCTGGCGAAAGGACTTCCATGTCAGCATGGTCACGCGGCGGGCCGATGGTGCTCGCCGGCGGACTGGTCGCCTCGTTGTTATCCGGTTGTGGCGCAACGTCTCTCGGGCTCGGCTCGACCGATCAGCAGTCCGCCACCGCCGGGTGCGCATCGGGCGGACTGAAGGACGTCCTGCCGCCGGACGTGAAACCCGGCACCACCCTCACGGTGGCGTCGGACGCGTCATACCAACCGAACGAGTTCCTCGCCTCCGACGGCCAGACCATCGTCGGCATGGACATCGACCTGCTCAAGGGCGCACTGCAGTGCCTCGGTCTCAAGGGCAAATTCCAGAACGCCAAGTTCGACAACATCCTGCCCGGCATCGTCGGCGGGAAATATGACATCGCGACGTCGTCGTTCACCATCACCACTGCCCGGCTGAAGCAGGTGACGATGGTCAGCTACTTCTCCGCCGGCACCCAGTGGATCGTCCGCAAGGGCAACCCCAGACACGTGAATCAGACCAAACCGTGCGGGCATTCGGTCGGTGTGCAGACCGGCACCACGCAGGCCGACGAGCTCAAGGCGATCAACAAGGGCGTCTGCAAGGGCCACCCGGTCAAGGCCGTCGTGGAGGACCTGCAGTCCAAGGTCACCACCGACCTGCTCGCCGGCAAGGTCGACGCCATGGCCGCCGACTCACCCGTCGCGCTGTATGCCGTGAAGAAGACCGGCAGCAAGCTGCAACCGCTGGGCAAGATCACCGGCTCCGCGCCATACGGCGTGGTGTTGCCGAAGGGCCAGGACAAGCTGGGCACGGCGCTGGCGCAGGCGTTCGCGCAGATGGCGACGAACGGTAGCTACGAGAAGATCCTGGCCAAGTGGGGCCAGCAGAGCGGAGCGGTGGAGATGTTCGCTGCGAACCCGGCGGTGGCCGATGGCTGAGCAGGCAGTGTCCGAGAAGCCGGCCGCGAGCGCGAAGCCCGGCAAGATCGACGCCCGGCCGGTGCCCCACCCGTGGCAGTGGGTCGGCGTCGTCGTCATCGTGATCCTCGGCGCGATGATGATCAACTCGTTCGTCACCAACTCCAAGTGGGACTGGCACTTCGTCTGGCGGGTGATGGAATACCGCCCGGTGCTGGAGGGCCTGGTCAAAGGCACCATCATCTGCACCGTCGGCGCGATGATCCTGGGCATCGTGCTCGGCGTGATCCTCGCGATCATGCGGCTGTCGACCAATCCGGTGCTGCGGTTCGTGGCGTTCGTCTTCACCTGGTTCTTCCGGGCGGTGCCGCGTTACGTGCTGCTGGTCGTGCTCGGCGTCGGCGTGCTCTACCTCTATCCGAAGCTCGACTTCGGCCTGCCGTTCCTGGACGTGCACTTCTACACACTCGACGTGAAGTCGGTCAGCAACGGCATCCTCGTCGGTGTGCTCGGCCTGGGGTTGTCCGAGGCGGCATACATGGCGGAGATCGCGCGTGCCGGCCTGCTGTCGGTGGACGACGGGCAGCACGAAGCGGCCAGCGCCATCGGCATGAGCCGCGGCAAGGCGATGCGGCGGATCATCCTGCCGCAGGCGATGCGCGTCATCGTGCCGCCGACCGGCAACGAGACCATCGCCATGGTCAAGGACACCTCGCTGCTGTCGGCCGTGCCGGTGACCACGGAGTTGTTCTTCCAGGCGAATGCCGTTGCGAACTCTACGTATCTGGTGATGCCCGCGCTCGTCGCAGCGGTCATCTGGTATCTCATCGTCTGCTCGATCCTGATGATCGGTCAGACCATGCTCGAGCGCCACTTCGGACGAGGCTTCGGCGTGCGGACCGGTGCCGCCAAGCCGTCCCTGCGCTCACGAATGCTGTCGCTACGCGCCGGCGGAGGTGGAATGTGAATTCGGTTGAGAGTCCGCTCGTCGAAGCGGTGAACCTGCACAAGGACTTCCACGGGGTCGAGGTGCTCAAGGGCATCGACCTGACAGTCTCCGAGGGCGAGGTCGTGGTGCTGCTCGGGCCGTCGGGGTCGGGCAAGACGACCTTCCTGCGCTGCATCAACCAGCTCGAGGTGTTCAACGGCGGCCGGCTGTATGTCGACGGCGAGTTGCTCGGCCTGCGCGAGAACGGCGACACGCTGCATCGGTTGCCGGACAAGCAGATTGCCCGGCAGCGTCGGCAGATCGGGATGGTCTTCCAGCGGTTCAACCTCTTCCCGCACAAGACGGCCCTGGAGAACGTCACCGAAGGGCCGGTGCAGGTCGGTGGTGTCGGCAAGAAGCAGGCCGTCGCCGATGCGCGTGAGCTGCTGGAGCGGGTCGGGCTGAGCGAGCGCGCCGACCACTACCCCTCACAGCTGTCCGGCGGGCAGCAGCAGCGGGTCGCGATCGCGCGTGCGCTGGCGATGAAGCCGAAGCTGATGCTCTTTGACGAGCCGACCTCGGCACTCGACCCCGAGCTCGTCGGCGAGGTGCTCGCGGTGATGCGCGAGCTCGCCGACGACGGTATGACGATGATCGTCGTCACCCACGAGATCGCGTTCGCCCGTGACGTCGCCGACCGTGTCATCTTCATGGACGGCGGCGTCGTGGTGGAGCAGGGCCCGCCCGCCGAGGTCATCCGCAACCCGCAGCACGAGCGGACCAAGGCGTTCCTCAGCCGGATCATCTCCGAGCACGAGGAGCAAGCTGCGGCCGCGGCAGACCTGGCGAAACCACTGAACGGTCCGGTGGTTGAGTGAACAGCCAGCTGGTTGAGCCTGTCGAAACCACCAAAGAATGAGACTCGGGTTCGCCATCGTGCGGGGTCGGTCGATGGAGCCGACCTACGTCGACGGAGACAGACTGCTCGTCGCGTATGGCGTGCGGCCTCGCATCGGCCGGGCGCACGTCATACGGCTGCCGGACGCTCCGGACGGGCCGCGGCCCATCGCCGTCAAGCGCATCACCCGGACCGTCGGCGACGGCTGGTGGGTGGAGCGTGACAACCCCGCCGAGGGCGTCGACTCGTGGCTGGTCGGCGCCATACCGACCGCCGACGTGCTCGGTGTCGTGCTGCTGAGGTTGCCGCGGAGCGTGCGGCGGCCGAAGGGGGCGTGAGGCGGGAGCGACCGTCCGAACGCTCGGCTACCCGACCGGCGAGCTCCGCCTGGCCGACCGGAGAGGGTGCCCGACAACTCGCCCAGACGCCGCGTCACAACCCCCATATGCGATGAAGTCGCATATGACACAGGGGGGTTCAGTCTTACGTCACCCCCCGAGTAGGTTCGTAGCAAGGAGTGAAACGAAGCGCCGTGAAAGCGACGTCTTCCATTGACTTCAAGCCTGCTTGAGGTGTCAAGCTCCGCCATACGTCCGATCAACCGATGGAAGGACACACATGCTTCGCCGAATCTTCGCACCCACGATCGAGGTCAGTGCCCACTGCGATCTGCCGTGTGGCGTCTACGACCCCGCCCAGGCCCGCATCGAGGCCGAGTCGGTCAAGGCCATCATCGAGAAGGCCGCCGGCCACGCCGACGACATCGACTTCAAGATCCGCGCGGCGATCATCAAGGAGCAGCGCTCCGAGCTGGTCAAGCACCACCTGTGGGTGCTGTGGACCGACTACTTCAAGCCGCCGCACTTCGAGAAGTACCCGCAGCTGCACCAGCTGGTCAACGAGGCCACCAAGCTGGCCGGCGCCGGCGGCACCAAGGCGTCATGGGACGTCGCCACCGCTGACGAGCTGCTCGCCAAGATCGACGAGATCGCCAAGATCTTCTGGGAGACCAAGAAGGCCTGAGCACGTCGCACCGCAGAGCGCCGGATCCCGTTGGGGTCCGGCGCTTTTCGCTGCGGTAGCCCGCCAAGCTGGCCGAGGAGGTCGTGAGCTGCGCCCTGAGGAGCCCGTGAGGGACGAGCGGGCGTCTCGAAGGGGCACGAGCGACCGTCTCGAGGCCCCGCCACGTCAATCGTCCGCGCTGCTCGTGTCTTCTGGCCAGCATCGGCAGCAGGTCAAACCTTCCGTCGATCAACGCCTCGCGCTTTGCGCGACTCCAGCCGTGCAGCTTACGCTCCAGTGCCCACGCGGTGCTGACGTCGGATGTCTCGAAGCACCAGACAAGTTCGACCGGCAGACGTCGACTGGTGTATGCCGCACCTCTCCCCGCACAGTGCTGCTCCATACGCAGGTCAAGATCACGCGTGCTGCCGACGTAGAGCGTGCCGTCGCCGCAACGGAGGATGTAGGTCCAGGGCATATCAGCAGCATGCGCAAGGCTGAGCGCAATGACGTGCAGTTGATGCTCTGCCTGTGGACCAGCCGTTGTCGCCTGACGGGATGTGGACACAGCGTTCGGGCGGAGCGGAGACGGTCTCCCCGCGCATCGGGGCCTCGAGACGGTCGCTCGTGCCTCACGACCTCCTCGGCCCCCACAACCCACTCCACCAACCACACAACACGGGGCGGGGCCTCGAGACGGTCTCCTCGCATCGGGGCCTCGAGACGGTCGCTCGTGCCTCACGACCTCCTCGGCCACCTCAACCCTCTCCACCAACCTCACATCACGGGGCGGGGCCTCGAGACGGTCTCCTCGCATCGGGGCCTCGAGACGGTCGCTCGTGCCTCACGACCTCCTCGGCCCCCACAACCCACTCCACCAACCACACAACACGGGGCGGGGCCTCGAGACGGTCTCCTCGCATCGGGGCCTCGAGACGGTCGCTCGTGCCTCACGACCTCCTCGGCCACCTCCAGTTCCTCGGCCACCTCAGACGTGCTCGGCCAGGACCTCCAGGACGTGACGGTAGGTGCGGTCGGTGGCCCGCGTCATGCCGATCTCACACGTGCGGTTCGCCGAGACATATTCCGTGCCGGGCACGCCTGACAGGGCCGCCACCTGCGCCGCCTCCGGCTGCGTGGCCGACTCCGTCAGCTCCGGGTGCAGCAGACCGCGGTCACCGGCGAACGCACAACAACCCCAGTCGCTGGGCACCTCGACATAGTCCGTGACCGCCTCCGCGAGACGCACCAGCGACGGCGTCGATCCGAGCACGTTCGTGGCGCATGTCGGATGCACCACGACACGTGGAACCTCTTTGCGGACAGCGAGTTTCGGCAGCACCGACTCCGCCACGAAGTCCAGGGCGTCAACGACCGTGAACTCCGTGGCCGTTGGTCTCGATACGGACTCGCCCTTGGGGGCTCGCCCTACTCGACCAGCGTCCAGAAGCTTGTCCAGACCCTCCGCACACGAGCTCGCATCGACGACGACCGGCAGCCGACCGCCGTCGGTTGCGGCCGCCAAGGACTTCGCCGTTCGCTCCTGCATCTCGCGGTGTCCCGACGTGTGCCCCTTCGACGACCACGGGGTGCCGCAGCACAGTCCGTCGATGCCGTCCGGCGTGCGCACCGCAACGCCTGCGGCCTCGCACAGCCGGAGCAACGCTGCCGACACCCCCTCCCCTCGGGCCGGACCGAACATCGCACCGATGCACGACGGGAAGACGACCGCCACCGGACTATCGCTCGCCACTTGCGGCCGCTTCTTCCCGCCCCGCGGCAGACCCTCGTCATACAGCGGCACGCGGTCGGCGCCGGCCACCGCACGTGCCCCACGCGTCAGTGCCTCCGGTACCGCAGCTGGTATGACGGAAGCCGTTGTCAACGCTGCAGATCCGGCCCTCGTGGCGGCTTCCCAATGCTTGGCGGCAACCCGCCAGGCGCGATCCTCGGCCCGTGACGTCGTCTCCGCCCGAAGGCGGCGCACCAGATCACCGGTGTCGATGTGGACCGGGCAGACTGTGCCGCACATGCCATCAGCGGCACATGTCTCCAGCCCGTCATACTCGTAGTCGGCCTCCAATTCACGTGCCAACTCGTCGTTTCCGGCTCGTCGGGCATCCTCGAGCTCGCGCCGCAGCACGATCCGCTGACGCGGCGTGAGAGTGAGGGAGCGTGAGGGGCAGACCGGCTCGCAGTAGCCGCACTCGACGCAACGATCGACCTCTGCCTCCACGCGTGGCGCGACCTTCAGGTCCCTCAGGTGCGCCTGCGGATCGTCGGTCAGCACCGCGCCCGGGTTGAGCAGACCGCCCGGGTCGGCCAGCCGCTTCACCTCGCGCATCACCTCGAAGAGCTCCGTGCCGTATTGCCGCTCCACGAAGGGCGCCATGATCCGACCGGTCCCGTGCTCCGCCTTCAGCGTGCCGTCCAGGCCCAACACCAGGTCGACCAAATCGGCCGTAAACCGGTCGTACCGCTGCAGTTTCGCCGCGTCGTCGAACTGCTCGACGAGCAGAAAGTGCAGATTGCCGTCGCGCGCGTGGCCGAAGACCACCGAGTCGTCATACGAGTGCTCCGCGAACAACGCGGACAGGCTGATGCACAGCTCGCCGAGTCGTGGCACCGGCACCGCGACGTCCTCCAGCAGTGCGTTCGTGCCCGACGGGCGCGCTCCGGCCACCGCGCTGAAGAGCCCCTTGCGGGTCGTCCAGAGCGCCGCCCGGGCTGCGCTGTCGGTCGTCATCCGCAACGGCACCTGCAGCGGCAGATCGGCAAGTTGCGCCTCCGCGGTCCGCCGCAACTCGGCCAGTCCATGGTCGTCGGCCGCCTGCAACTCGACGAGCACCGCTGCCTGCTCACGCAATTGGAGGTCGGCAATCTCCGCCGGGCACTTCGGGTCTGCCTGCGACACCCGCAGCGATCGCACGTCGAGCAGCTCTCCGGTGACAGCCCCGGCGGCCGCGATCTGGTCCACACTGGCGGACGCGGTCACCAGGTCGTCGAAGACCAGCAGGCCGGTGGCCGCCCGCGGCAGCACCGGCACCGTCCGGAACACGACGGATGCGACGAACCCGAGCGTGCCCTCACTGCCGATCAGCAGGTGACTGAGGATCTGCGCCGGCTCGTCGTGATCGACGAACGCATTGACGCCGTAGCCCATGGTGTTCTTGATCGCAAAGAGCCGCTCGATAGTCGCCACGGACTCCCGGTTGGAGCGCACCCGATCACGAAGCGCCGAAATCCCTTGGTGCACAGTGGGTTCGCGCTCCCTGAGCAGTGCATCGGCGTCGGGTCGCGCCGTGTCGATGACCGTCCCGGAGGGCAGCACAAAGACCATCGACTCGATCGTGCGGTAGGAGTTGAACTCCGTCCCGCACTGCATTCCCGAGGAATTGTCGGCCACGACACCGCCGATGGTGCAGGCGATCTCACTGGCGGGGTCCGGACCGAGCCGGCGCCCGTGCCGTGCCAGTCGCGCGTTGACCGCCCGCACCGTGATGCCCGGCTGCACCCGCACCCGTGCCCCGTCGTCGAGCACCTCGACGCCACGGAAGCCCGCCCGCGTGTCGACCAGGACCTGGTCGGTCACACCCTGGCCGGACAACGACGTCCCACCGCTGCGGAAGGTCATCGGTATGCCGAGCCGTCCGCACGCCCGCATCACCTCGGCGACCTGGCTCGTGTCCCGCGGCACGGCAACCGCCGACGGCACGAGCAGGTAGTGCGACGCGTCGTGTGCGCGAGCGCGCAGGTCGAGTTGCCGGCCCAGTACCTCGATCTCGTCGGCGAGTTCACCTCTAAGTCGATCGGCTGCCACGACGTCGATCTCGATACACCTCTTCTACTTCGTCGCCCTTTCGAGACGCTCGCTCGTCCCTCACGAGCTCCTCAAGGGTCTCATCACGGAACTAGAGTGCACCCTTCGACAGCCCGTCGGCGATGAACTCCGCCTGCCGGATCGCCAATGCGACGATCGTCAGGGTCGGGTTCGCGGCAGCACCGCTGGTCATCTGCGAGCCGTCCGAGATGAAGAGCCCCGGCACGTCGTGCGCCTGACCGTGCGAGTCGACGACGCCGTCCTCCGGGCGCGCACTCATCCGGCACGTGCCGAGGTTGTGCGTCGACGGGTATGGCGGCGTGTGGTGCGTGCTCCGTGCGCCGACGGCTTCGTAGATCAGATCCGATCTTCCGTAGGCGTGTTCGCGCATTGCGATGTCGTTGGGGTGATCATCGAAGTGCACGTTGGGCACCGGCAGCCCGAACTGGTCCTGCTCCGCGCTGTTCAGCGTGACCCGGTTGGTCTCCTGTGGCAGGTCCTCGCCCACGATCCACAAACCAGCGGTGTTCAGGTAGGCGTCGAGCAGCGCGGTGAATTCGCGTCCCCATCCGCCGGGCTCGACGAACGCTCCCATGAACGCCGGCCCGAGGGAGAGCGTCTCCAGGTAGTAGCCGCCGGCGAAACCACGCGCGGTGTCCAGCCGTGCTTCGTCGGCGATGATCCCGGCCATGGTCTCGCCGCGATACATGCGCACCGGCTTGTCGAACGTGGCATAGACCGACCCGGTCGTATGCCGCAGGTAGTTGCGTCCCACCTGACCTGACGAGTTGGCCAGTCCGTCGGGGTGCAGCGAGGACGAACTCATCAGCAGCAGACGCGGTGACTCGATCGAGTTGCCCGCCACACAAACGATTTTCGCGCGCTGTCGATGCAGGTTGCCGTCCTTGTCCAGGTAGAGGACACCGTCGACATGACCGGCCGGGTCGTGGGTTATCTGCACGGCTTGCGACTGGGTCCGCAGGTCCAGCTTGCCGGTCGCCAGCGCTCGCGGGATCTCCCGCACCGCGGTCGACCACTTCGAGGAGTTCTTGTCGCCCTGGAAGTTGAAGCCGTCCTGGATCGAGGCGGGCCGGCCGTCATACGGCTCGGCATTCGTGGCATAGGGACCCGTCGCGTAGAACCGGTAACCCGCCTGCTCCGCACCGCCGGCGAAGACCTTGTAGTTGTTGTTCGCCGGCAGCGGCGGACGACCGTGGCGATGCGTCGACCCCACGGCCTTCTCGGCGGCGTCGTAGTAGGGCTCGAGCTCGGCCAGCGTGATCGGCCAGTCCAGCAGGTTCGCGCCCTGCACTCCGCCATAGTAGGTCTTGGTCTTGAACTCGTATTCCTTGAAACGCGGCGTCGCACCTGACCAGTGCGTCGTCGACCCACCGACAGCCTTCACGATCCAGGTCGGCAGGTTCGGGAAGTCACGCGCGACCCGCCAGGACCCGGACGTCGTGCGCTTGTCGAGCCAGGCCATCTGGTTGAAGGCCGCCCACTCGTCGTTCTCGTAGTCCTCGGGCTTGAGGTAGGCCCCGGCCTCCAGGACGACGCACGGTATGCCGCGAGCTGTCAGCTCGTAGGCGAGCGTGCCGCCACCTGCCCCGGACCCGACGATGACCACGGCCTCGTCGTCGTGTGAAATCTGGAATCCGTTGTCAGTGCTCATGATTCACGCCTCCTTCGGCTGGTCGGCGTCGGCGACTTCGACGAATTTCTCCGGGCCGTCATACTCCTCGATCCGCGGGTCGGGCAGCCAGTCCAGATCGTCGAACCCGCGGTGCAGGTAGCCGCCCTTGGAGAACGACTCCCCCTCGTAACCGAGTGCGTCCCAGACCTCGTGGTCGTCATACAGGATCGGCACTGCGGCGCCTCGGATGAAGACGAAGAACTCCGCGTCCGCGATGCCGGTCAGCAGCTCCGTCGCGGCCGCCTCGTCCAGGTCACGGAAACTCCCGCCGGCCGCACCGTCGAGCGTCCGCAGTCCGCGGCTGAGCACCGTGCGATGCCAGGTGGATTCGCCGACTTGTTGGAGGATCGCATCGGCCGTGCGCTCGTAGGGACCGTCCGGGAACTGCGCGTGCGGATAGGCCGTGCGCAGCAGCTTGATCAGATTGGCCCGGTCATCCGCGCCGAGCGAGACTTCGTCGATGTTCGGCTGAGTTGCCATCGCTACCTCCTACGGGTGTGATCTACCGCACACTAGGTAGTCCGGTGCGACCCTCCCAAGAGTCGTTCTCGCGGCGCGATAAGCGCCACCAAGCAGGTCGAGTAGGGCGCGAGGACGAACCCCACCAAGCTGGTCGAGTAGGGCGTGAGGAACGAGCCCCACCAAGGTGGTCGAGTAGGGCGTGAGGACCGAGCCCCACCAAGGTGGTCGTGTAGGGCGTGAGGAACGAGCCCCACCCAGGTGGTCGAGTAGGGCGTGAGGACCGAGCCCCACCAAGGTGGTCGTGTAGGGCGTGAGGAACGAGCCCCACCAAGGTGGTCGAGTAGGGCGTGAGGAACGAGCGCCCGTATCGAGACCCCGCGCTGCTCTCAGTCAGTGTGTCCCGACCGGTAGTAGCGGCTCACCGCTGACGCCGTGCACCGCACCTCGCGCTCCACCACGTCTCGCCGCTGTGCGAATCGCTCCTTGGCCGCCGACACCGCCACCGATCCGACGACGCTGCCGGAAGCGCTGCGGACCGCGGCCGCGCAGCACGACGATCCGGGCTCGAACTCCTCGACTTCCCAGGCGATCCCACGATCAGCGACAACCGACAAGTGATCGGCCAGCTCACCCCGCGTGGTGATGGTGCCCGGACCGAATCGCGGCATCGGCTCCGGATCGAGGTGCCGGTCACGTTGCTCGGCATCCATGTTGGCCAGCAGGATCTTGCCCAGCGCTGTCGCATGCGCCGCCTCGTGGAAGCCGAAGTCGATCGGCTTCAACCTGGGCGCCGCCGGGGAATCAACTGTCTGGACGACCACGATCTGCGAGCCGCGGTGGATCGCGAAGTATGCCGCCGCGGTCAGCCGCTGGTGCAGTGCAACGATCTCGCTGCGGACCGCCCGGGGGACACCGATCTGCTGATGGAGACTGAGCGCGAGCTGGTGCAACTTGTAACCCAGCTCGAACCGTCGCTCCGAGCGGATGTGCACCAGGTAGTCGGAGTCGAGCAACTCGCGGACCAGTCGATAGACCGTCGGCAGCGGCAGGTCCATCGCGTCAGAGATCTCCTTCGCGCTGGCGCCGCCGCGTGCCGCGACGAGCTCCAGGATCTGCAGGGTGCGTCGCACGGATCCGCCGCGGGACGCGACTCCATCATCCGCCGGGGTCATGCTCCCGACTCTACGACGGTATGCCGTGCCCGCGCGCCCGATTCATGACGGCCGGCGACGGGGTTTGTCGCCACCGAGTTGGCACTGCGTTGCCCCTGAGTTGTCACTGATTGAGAAGCGCTCTCCCGGCCGCGGCACCCACCTGGCAGGGTGGTTGTCAGCAACCGCAGCCGACCTGAGCGAGGAGAGCATCATGATCTTCATCTGTGTGAAGTGGAAGGTGAAGCCGGAGCACGCCGACGAGTGGATCGAGCTCAGCAAGACCTTCACCGAGGCGACTCGCGCCGAGCCTGGCAACCTCTTCTTCGACTGGTCACGCAGTGTCGAGGACCCGAACGAATATGTCCTCATCGAGGCCTTCAAGGACGACGCCGCCGAGGCGCACGTGACGTCCGATCACTTCAAGACCGCGCAGCGTGAGCTCCCGCAATACGTCCAGGAGACTCCGCGCGTCCGCAACGTGCAGATGGAAGGCGACCACTGGGACGAGCTCGGCGAGTTCAAGATCGACTGAGTCCCGCAGTCTGCCTCGAGGTCGCACAGTCTGCCCTCGATGTGGCGAGCCTGTCCTTGAGGTGGCCGAGCCTGTCGAGGTCACAACCGTCGTTTCGACAAGCTCAACGACCACAAGAGGAAGCGACCCGAGCCTGCCCGCGAGCCCGCCAAGCCTGCCCTCGAAGTGGCCGAGCCTGTCGAGGTCACAACCGTCGTTTCGACAAGCTCAACGACCACAAGAGGAAGCGACCCGAGCCTGCCCGCGAGCCCGCCAAGCCTGCCCTCGAAGTGGCCGAGCCTGTCGAGGTCACAACCGTCGCTTCGACAAGCTCAACGTCCTCAAGACGAAACGACCCCAGCCTGTCCTTGAGGTGGCCGAGCCTGTCGAGGTCAATCGTCCATCCTGTTCGTCGACAACCCCGGCAAGAGGTCAAACCGACCAGCTATCAACGCTTCTCGTTTCGCACGACTCCAGCCATGCAGCTTCCGCTCCAAGGCCCACGCCGTGCCGATGTCGTCGCACTCGACGCACCAGACGAGTTCAACGGGCATGCGCTTGCTCGTGTAACTGGAGCCGTAACCGGAGTAGTGCTGCGCCATCCGAACGTCGAGGTTGCGGGTGCTGCCGACGTAGTAGGTGCCGTCCGCGCACCGCAGCATGTAGGTCCAAGCCATCCGGCAAAGATCCATCCCGAGTCGTCATAGCGCCCTTCGGGTCTGGCCGCCTGTGTATGACGGCGCCATACTCCCGGGGATGTGGATGATCGGCCTCGACAAGCTCGGCCAGCTTCGGTGACAGTCTCGGCCAGCTCTGGGTATGACCTCGACAAGCTCGGCCAGCTCTGGGTATGACCTCGACAAGCTCGGCCAGCTTCGGGGACAAGCTAGACAAGCGCGGCCAGCTTCGGGGACAGATGAGCACGTTTAATTTCCACCTGCGACGGTCGTCCCGGCGCTAACGTTTTCCGGTTAGCAACTCCACCACGAGAGGTTGCACCGGATGGCACAACACAAGCACCCTGACCAAGCACCACCTGCGAATCGCGGCCTACAGGTCCTCGCGGGCATCTTCCTGCTCCTGCCGATGATCGCCTTGGTCCCGGTCGGCTGGTATTCGCGGATCACACCGAGGCTCGGCGCCTTCCCGTTCTTCATCTGGTATCAGATGGCGCTGGTCTTCTTCTGCGTGTTCTGCACCTCGATCGCCTACGTGCTGGTCAAGAAGGCACGGCCACGCGTGCCGTTCGAGGCAGCGGACGCGGCGACCGGGCAAGGCGGTGAGGCATGACGAATCTCCTTCCGCTCAAAGCAAATCCGTCGGATCCCGGCGGTGGGCTCAATGTCTCGGCGACCATCGTCCTGGTCCTGCTCTTCCTGCTGGTCACCGTCATGGGATTCATGGCGGCCCGCTGGAAGAAGGGCAAGGACCTGGAGTCACTGGACGAATGGGGCCTCGGCGGCCGCAGCTTCGGGACCTGGATCACCTGGTTCCTGCTGGGCGGCGACCTCTACACGGCATACACATTCGTCGCAGTCCCTGCGGCGATGTTCAGCGCCGGCGCCGTCAGCGGCTTCTTCGCCGTGCCCTACACGATCGTGCTCTACCCGATCATCTTCTTCTTCATGTCGCGGATGTGGTCGGTCAGCCACCGGCACGGCTACGTCACCGCAGGTGACTTCGTCCGCGGGCGCTATGGCTCCCGGGAGTTGTCGCTGGCCATCTCGGTCACCGGTTTCGTGGCGACGCTGCCCTATATTGCGTTGCAGTTGGTGGGTATTCAGGCCGTGCTGGAAGTCGCGGGGGTCGGCGGCAAGGGCAACTGGTTCGCCAACGACGCACCCCTCTTCGTCGCCTTCGTGATCCTCGCGGCATACACCTACACCAGTGGTTTGCGCGCACCGGCGATCATCGCGTTCGTCAAGGACATCCTGATCTACCTGGTCATCATCGTCGCGGTGATCTACCTGCCGACCAAGATCGGCGGCTGGTCGCACATCTTCGACGTGGCGCACGCAAAGTCCGAGTCCACAGCACCTGCCGACGCAGCGTTCTCCGACACGGTCGGCCCGAAGGCCCAATGGGCTTACGTGACACTGGCATTCGGCTCCGCGATGGCGCTGTTCATGTATCCGCACTCGATCACCGCGGTGCTGTCGTCCAAGAGCCGCGACACGATCCGCAAGAACGCGTCGATGCTGCCGGCATACTCCTTCGTGCTCGCCCTCCTGGCGCTGCTCGGCTGGGTCGCGATCGCTGCCGGCACCAAACCGATCGGCCTGAACGGCAAGGCCAATCCGCAACTGGTCATCCCGCAACTCTTCGAGGATCAGTTCCCGAGCTGGTTCGCCGGAGTTGCGTTCGCAGCCATAGCGATTGGCGCTCTGGTGCCCGCGGCGATCATGTCGATCGCGGCAGCCAACACCTTCACCCGCAACATCTACAAGGAGTGGCTGCGACCGAATGCCACCGTCAAGGAGGAGGCCAAGGTCTCCAAGCTGACGTCGCTGGTCGTGAAGGTCTTCGCGCTGGTCTTCGTGCTGGCGATGGACAAGCAGAACGCCATCAACCTGCAGTTGCTCGGCGGCATTTGGATCCTGCAGACCTTCCCGGCGATCGTGATCGGCCTCTACACCCGGTGGATGCATCGCTGGGCGTTGCTCGCCGGCTGGGCGGTCTCGATGGTCTACGGCACCTGGAAGGCCTACGAGGTCGCCAGCCCGGCCACCAAACACTTCGGTGGTTCGCTGTCGAACATCCCGGTCATCGGCGAGCTCGGTTACATCGCCTTCACAGCCGTGATCCTCAACGTGCTGGTCGCGGCCGTGCTCACGGTCGCCTTCAACGCGTTGAAGCTGCCGGCCGGTGTCGACGAAACAGCAGTCGCCGATTACTTCGTCGAGGCGGACGACCCTCGGGTCGACCAGGACTTCGACCCGACGGAGCTCGTGACCAGCGAAGGGCCCGCCGAGGAGGCACCCGGCAAAGCCTGATCATCAGGTATGCCGAAGCCGGCTGAGCTTGTCGAGGTCATTGAGCGTGTCGAACTGACACCGTGACCTCGACAAGCTCGGGCTCCTCCCATCATGGTCCTTGAGCGTGACGAACTGACACCGTGACCGCGACAAGCTCGGGCGTCTTTGTGGCTCGGCCAGCTGGGGGAACAAGCTCGGCCATCTCCCCTCAAGGTCATTGAGCGTGTCGAACTGACACCGTGACCTCGACAAGCTCGGCCACCTCCCCTCAAGGTCATTGAGCGTGTCGAACTGACACCGTGACCTCGACAAGCTCGGCCGTCTGAGGGGCTCGGCCACCTTGGGGAACACGCTCGGCCATCTCCCCTCGAGGTCATTGAGCCTGTCGAACTGACACCGTGACCTCGACATGCTCGGCCACCTCCCCTCAAGGTCATTGAGCGTGTCGAACTGACACCGTGACCTCGACAAGCTCGGCCGTCTTAGTGGCTCGGCCACCTTGGGGAACAAGCTCGGCCATCTCCCCTCGAGGTCATTGAGCCTGTCGAAATGACACCGTGACCTCGACAAGCTCGGTCGCCTTGGTGGCTCGGCCGGCTCAGTGCAGTGGCCGGTGCGGGTCGGTGACGTTGATCAGCAGGTCGAGCACGGTCGGGTCGTATTCGTAGCCGATGCCGAGAGTCAGCCGCTCGATCGCTTCCTCCCGCAGCGCACCGTCACCGCGGGTCAGGTCCTCGAATGCGTTGCAGACCTTGATTATCCGCGCACTCATGGGGACAGCCTCGCCATACTCCTGCACCTCCCGGAATTGCACCACCTGCGCCGCGATGATGTCGGCGACACCGTCCAGAACCTCGGTGCGCCGCACGATGCGCGAACCCTCGTCGGCGATCCCCCGCTGATCGGCCGGCGCCACGTCGATGGTCGCACCGCCAGGAATCGGCGCGTCGAGCGACACCTGCCCGATGTCGTGCAGCCGGGCCGCGTCCTCCAGCTCGTCGAGCTCGCGATCGTTCATGTGCAGCTCGGTGCCGATCCGCCGGGCCAGGCTCGCAACTCGTGCCGAGTGCCCGTCCGGCGTGTAACCAGCGATGTCGGTCAGCTGGGACAACGCAGCGATCGTCTGCCGACGCGTGTCGGTCACCGAAGACTGCTGCTGCAGCGCAAAACGCAACAGCACCAACGGTGCTGACATCAGCGGTATGGCGAGCACACCCAGCGCCGACGTGCCCAGCGCGATCGCGATGGCAGTCGAGACCACTGCCGCATTGAGCGTCGACTGGAGCAGCGCGACCTCCGCGAACTCCGCCCGGAAGGTCCTCCCCTGCCGGTGCAGGTAGACCGAGGTGAGCAGCAGCACGATCCCCGCGACGATGCCGGCCACAGCCATGGCGGCGGCGGATCGCCAGCGATGCTGCCCCCATTCGCCATACATGTCGAGTGCCGAGACACCGTTGAAGAACGGCAGATCGCGATAGAGCACCGCCGCGATGAAGATGGCGAGCAGCGCGCCGAGGCGCTCCTTCGGCGCGGGCCGGATGCCGAAGAGGCGCCAGCTGAGCAGTCCGCCGGCTACGCGCCCGACGACGACGGTGACGATGACCTGCCAGGTGGAGTCCGGCGCGCGACCACTGCCCTCGAAAGGTTGCGGACCGGCGAGCGCGACGCTCAGCGCGACCGCCGTGGCGACAGGGGTCGCCACGCGACCGCCGAGCAGCGACAGGTGCAACAGTGACGCGCACGCGATCGCCAACGCGAAACACACCAGCACCAGCACGCTCGTCCCGGTCTGCAGCTCCTCCTGCAACACGGCCGCACCCAGGCAGACCAGGACGAGCACCACAGACCACGCCGTGACCGCTGCGGTCCGATTGCGCGTCATGGCCGGCTCCGATCGGCGATGAGCAGGTCGGACACTTCGGGCAGATCGTGGTCCAGCCAGCGCTCGTCCACCGCTTGCTCGGTGCCGACGACCTCGCCCGGCTCGTGTCCGCTGTGGTCCGCCTGCGCGATCGTGGCCGCGGCGGACGAGACCTTGCCCATGGCCTCGACACACTCTGGGTCGAACTGCACGCTGGACCGCTCGCGCAGCTGCTCCATCGCCCGCTCCTCGCCGACTCGCGGCACCAGCGCACAGAACGCGTCCACGACCGCCAGTGCCCTGGCCAGTTGCGGGATCTGCGGTCCGGCAAGCCCGTCGGGGTAGCCGCGGCCGTCCCACCGCTCGTGATGGTGGCGTATGGCGGTGATCGAGTCTGCGAGGAACTCGATGGATCGCAGCATCTCGACGCCCCGAGTGGGGTGCCGGCGGATGCGCTCGAGATTGTCCGCGCGGGTGTCGGCGTTGTTGCGATGCCGACCCTCGATCGGCGCAACCATGCCGACGTCGTGCAACAACGCCGCGAAGTGCAACGCATCCGCTTCGGCCGGAGACAAGCGCAACTGATTGCCCAGGAGCTCACTGACCTTGGCGACGCGCTCGATGCGACCCTTCATGATCGGATCGCGCGCCTCGCCAGCAGCGACCAGACTGGCAACGGTGCGCTCGTGCGCGACGGCCTCAGCGTGTTGCTGGGCGTAGGACCACTGCGCGAAGACCAGCGGGACGAACATCACCAGCACGGTGGCCGGCCCCAGGCCCACCGGGTCCCAGAGGACGGCGAACAGCAGACCGACGATGCCGTATCCGAGGTAGGTGCGTCCGACCTGGCGGACGATCCGGCGCCAGTTGATCAACCACGGAGCGCCGCCCGTCACGGAGATCATCAGGCTCACGCACCCGGTGTTGACCAAGAGCATGATCACGGTCGCTCCCGCGAGCGGGAGCAGCTGGCGGGCGACGATGCCCAGCGGGTCGAAGGTCGCGTCGGCGTGCACGATCCCGCCGAGCCCGAGGTAGACGAACCCGCCAACGACACCGACAAGTCCGGTCATCGCGACATTGAATACACGCACGACCAGCGACCGCTTCTGCAGCGGATCGACCGCGGAGACAAAGCCGACAATCCCAGCCCCGAGCGGGCCGGTGAGCGGGATCGCCGCACCCAGCAGGATGGACGTCAACGAGACGCTCGCGCTCGGCGTCGCGAGTCGCGTCGACTGCGCTGCAGACGCGAGCAGGGAGAGCACCGCGAGGATGACCACTGCAGACACGGAAAGGTCCTGCGCTGACGAAATCAGCACAGAACCAGACAGTGAGACCGCGAATACGAGCGAGATCGCGAGGACTGCTCGCCACGCACGTGTCATATGTATTTGGCTCGCGGCGTCCCACCGGTCGCCACGACGTCACCTCCGCCTAGACGGGGAAAGCCTTTCGTCAGTTGTCTGGGTCCCACTTAACAGTGTTGGTCGACATGCCGCCACCGTTGCCGGCCAGCGCCGTCAGCAACGCGAGCAATGAAGCCTGATCCATGTCCAGATCCTTTCCGCGCGCTCAGCAGGGGGAGAGCACGCAGATCTCAGCACAGCCGTCCAGGGTGGCGACCGTGGTCCATCCGGTCTGATCATCCCATACTGTGACCTGAATCTCGCAAGCCGAGACGGATGGGAACCCCGGTTCTTGACCAATTTTTTACTTTTCAGGTGTGTGAGATGATGGGCGCGCCGCCGTTGCGGCATACCCATTCAGCTTCCGCTCGATCGAGGAGTCACCATGAGCAAGCGCGCCCGCAAGCGCCGCAGCCGCAAGGGCAAGGCCGCCAACCACGGCAAGAAGCCCAACGCCTGAGCAGTGCGCACCGGCCGACCCGTCGGCCCGACTGCCCGACCTGTCGGCGCACCCCGCACACCGAAACGGCCCGGCCCCACGCGAGAAGCGTGGGCCGGGCCGTTCGTCGTCATACGGCAGGCGTGGGTCAGCCTTCCTGGATGCGCACCTGGGTCACTTGGGTCACCTGTGTCTGGTTGACCCGCACCGACGTGATGCGCTGCAGGATCTGCGTGCGCAGTGTGTCCGGGGCGTGCTCGCAGGCGCAGGAGCGCTGGACGAGCGCTTTGAGGATGCGGTCGAGCTCGTATTCGTCCAGGCACGGCGGGCACTCGTCGAGGTGGGCCTGCAGTCGCGCGCGACCAGCGTCATCGAGCTCGCCGTCGATGAGTTCGTAGATCTGCGACAGGTAGTCGCCACATTCGTCGCCCATCAGGAAGATGCCCCTTCCTTGATAAATCCACGCTCGAGGGCATAGTCGGTCAGCAGCTCTCGCAACTGCCGGCGGCCACGGTGCAGCCGCGACATCACCGTGCCGATGGGCGTGTCCATGATTTCGGCGATCTCCTTGTAGGAGAAGCCTTCGACGTCCGCCAGGTAGACGGCCATCCGGAAATCCTCGGGCACCTCCTGCAGCGCACGCTTGACGTCACTGTCGGGCAGGTGGTCCAACGCCTCGGTCTCGGCCGAGCGCAGGCCGCGCGAGGTGTGCGCCTCGGCACGAGCGAGCTGGTAGTCCTCGATGTCGGAGGCATCGGACTGCTGCGGCTGCCGCTGCTTCTTGCGGTAGGTGTTGATGTAGCTGTTGGTCAGGATGCGGTAGAGCCAGGCCTTGAGGTTGGTGCCGGGCTTGTACTGGTGGAAGGCCGAGAACGCCTTCGCGAACGTCTCCTGCACCAGGTCCTCGGCATCGGCCGGGTTGCGCGTGGTGCGCAGCGCCGCGCTGTAGAGCTGGTCCAGGTAGGGCATGGCATCACGCTCGAACCGCGCGAGACGGTCCGCCTCGGACTCGCTCGCCACGTCGAGGGTGGGATCCTCAGCGGAGTTCGGCTGCGCAGCGCTGCCTTCTTCGGTGGTCATCGACGTCAAGCCTAGTCCTCCGGTCGGCTTGTGGACGGACCCCGATGTGGCGCCGACGAGGGTCGAGCCGCTCGCAGAGCCCGAGGACTCCGAGAGCATCAATGGCGCGTGCAACAAAGTGCACTCCTCACTACAGAGACGATGCCTGGACTGAGGTGTTCAACGACGGCACCTCCGGTGGCATTCCCGTATGCCGCCCGGTATGCCGTCCCGACGGACCGTCCGACAGGCGGACAGCCACATCGGACGAGCGCCGTAGGACGAGGCGAGAAGGTAAAGCAGACGTAAAGCCCGAAAAAAGCCGCGGTATAGCCGAATCGACGCGTCGGACACGCGGACGATCGACCATCTGACTCGCAGATCCGCGCCATCACAGGGATCTCGCACTGTTGACGGCTGTAGTGACGGACACTAAGTTTCGCCAGGTGACCTTTTACATCGTGGCGGCGCTCGGCGTCATTTACGCAGCGTCACTGTGTTGTGTGGGCACACTTCTCATTCGAGTCCTCTGGCGGGAGCGCAGCGAACCTCTTGCCCGCCTCAGCACGGTCGCCTCGGCGCGCGGATCAGCGCAGTCGTCCCGATCGATCGAGCGCTCGGCCGGCACCGACTCGCACCCGGCGACCCGCACCGCCTGAGCCGCGCTCGGACCGCTCACTTTGGGGTGTGCTGCAGCGTCCGCCGTCAGAACTCCGCGCGCAGCGCCGGCAGCACATCCTCGCTGAACTGCTGCAGGAAACGCCGCTGGTCATTGCCCGGCGCATGCACCACCAGGTGGGTGAAGCCGAGGTCGACATAAGGACGCACACCGTCGATCACCGTCTGCGCGTCGGAGGCGACGATCCAGCGGGAGGCGATCTGCTCGATCGGCAGCGCGTCCGCCGCACGCTCCATCTCGATCGGGTCGTCGATGCTGTGTTTCTGCTCCGGCGTCAGCGCGAGCGGTGCCCAGAAACGGGTGTTCTCCAGGGCGCGCTGCGGGTCACGGTCGTAGGAGATCTTGACCTCGAGCAGCCGCTCCACAGCACCGGATTCGCGCTTGCCGAGCCGCTCGCCCTCCTGCATCGCCGGGACCAGCTTGTCGGCATACAACTCCATGCCCTTGCCCGAGGTGACGATCACGCCGTCGCCCATCCGGCCGGCATACTTCGCGACGGTGGGACCGCCGGCCGCGACGTAGACCGGGATCGGCTGCTCCGGCCGGTCGTAGAGATGCGCGTCGACCGTGCGGTAGTAGTCGCCCTCGAAGGTCACCCGGTCCTGGGTCCACAACCGGCGCATCAGCCGGACCGACTCGCGCAACCGGGCGAACCGCTCCTTGAACTCCGGCCAGCCCTGCTGCCCGACCGCGATCTCGTTGAGGGCCTCCCCCGTCCCGACGCCGAGGATGACCCGGCCCGGATAGAGACAGCCCAAGGTCGCGAAGGTCTGCGCGAGCACGGCCGGGTTGTAGCGGAAGGTCGGTGTCAGGACCGACGTGCCGAGCGTGATGCGCTCGGTGCGGGCGCCGGACGCAGCGAGCCAGGTCAGCGCGTGCGGCGCGTGGCCGCCCTCATGGCGCCAAGGCTGGAAGTGATCGGACGCGAACACGCTGTCCAGCCCGGCGCGTTCGGCCTCGACGGCCAGGTCGACGAGTTCACGGGGCGCGAATTGCTCTGCGGATGCTTTGTATCCGATCGTCAGGCTCATACGACCACGCTACTCGGCCTCTTGATCTCGATACGGTCCCCCGCTGTGCTCCTCCCCTACTCGATCAGCGAGGTGAGCCACGCGCGGGCGGCGGCCAGCGTCTGGTCACGACCGCGGGCCAGACTGTGGTCGCCGGGGACCCCGGTGATCGTCGGGGCGTCACCGAGCGCGGCGCGCACGTCAGCCGGACGGCCGAACGGATCCCGCTCCCCTTGTATGACGGCAAGCGGCAACCCCGCATCCAGCACGGCCTGCGCCTCGAACGCGCGCGAGCGATCCGGGTTGTTCGGCGGGTGCAGCGGGAAGGACAGCGCCAGCACGGCGTCGGCACCGACCTCCGACGCGGTCCGGCAGGCAACGCGAGCGCCCGCCGAACGACCGCCGACGACCAGCGGGCGAGGCAGCGCCCACCGGCCACGGGTGAGGCTTGCCAGGATCGGAATCCACGCAGCATCAAGGGTTTTCGGCGGGGTCGCGACCTTCTTGCCGGCCACCCGCCAGGGCTGCTCGACGCGGACGTAGGTCCAGCCGTCGTCGACCAGTGCGCGCAGCGCGACGAGGTCGGCGGCGTCGATGCCGCCCCCTGCGCCGTGGCTGAGGACGACGCTGCCTCGGGGGCCGGGCTTCGATACGCCCTCACTGGTCGCTGGTTTCGATACGCTCCCCCGCTTCGCTCCTCCGCTACTCAACCAGCTTGTAGGAGGGCGCTCGATGTGGACGCGGCCGGGGCCGCGAGGTGTCTCGATCAGTCGGGATCGGATCGTCATCGCAATGCCTTTCCTCGGGGTTAGAGCACCTCGCCGGTCATCGGGTCGATGACGCCTTCCAGATCGGCCGCCGGAGCCGGCTCCAACAGCGACGGCCCGTTGTTGCGGCTGGACCCGACCGCCCGGCCCACCGGCCAGGCCTCGAACCTGCCGAGCGCCCGAGGCTCCAGCAACGCACGCACGTCATCCGGCTCGGTCAGCGTCGGGTCCATCCAGCTGGCCCACTGGTCGCGGTCGAGCACGACCGGTTGGCGGTCGTGGATGCGATCCATGCCGGCCTCGGCAGCTGTCGTGACGATGGTGTAGCTGACCACCCACGCGTTGGGATCGTCATCTCCCGCAGAGCGATCCCGCCAGAACTCGTAAACCCCTGCGAATGCACACTTTTCGCCATCCCCACGGCGAACGAAGAACGGCTGCTTGCGCGGCTTGCCCTTGCGATCCGTCGCTGTCGGCGACGCCTGCCATTCGTACCAACCGTCCGCCGGCACGAGGCACCGCCGGGCCAGCGCGGCGTTGCGATAGGCGCCCTTGTCGAGCAGAGTCTCCGAGCGCGCGTTGATCATCCGCAGCCCGATCTTGGGGTCCTTGGCCCAGCTCGGGACCAGACCCCAAGTCAGCATCCGCAACTGTCGCAACGGTGTCGCGTCCGGCTCATCGCGCGGCGCGCGGGTCAGCACCACGGGTGCTTGTTTGGAGGGCGCCATGTTCCAGTCCGGGGCGCCGACCGGCGGATCCTGCGGGTTGACCAGCAACGACCGGCTGCGTTCGTCGGAGCGGTCCTGCTCGATGTCGAAGTCCTGCAAGAGGTCGTCAGGCGCGAAGCTCGCGGCATACCGGCCACACATGGGGCCAGCCTACGTGCCCGAGCCGACGACGACAGCCAAGTACTGGACCCCACGATGACATTTCATTTAGGCATGGCTAACCTAACTCCACGATCCGCCCCACTGTCACCGGAAGGCCCCGATGAACACCACCGCTCGCCGCCGCACGATGCTGCTCGCCGCTCTGCTCACCGTCCCGCTGACGCTCACCGCATGCGGCTCCGGCTCCACCGCGACCTCGGCCGCACCGGCCTCCGGCTCGGCGCCGGGCGGCGGAGCCGACTCCGCCTTCCCGCGCACCGTGCAGGCCACCCACGGCAAGGTCACCATCAAGTCCGCTCCACAGCGTGTGGTCGTGTTGGGCGGACAGCCGGCCGAGGCAGTGCTGGCACTCGGGGTGACACCGGTGGCGATAGACACCTACGGCGCGCCATACACCCCATGGCTCAAGGGCAAGACGCGCGGCGCCAAGCACCAGACGCTCAGCGACTCCAAGTCGGTCAAGATCGAGGCCGTCGCCGCAAACCGCCCGGACCTGATCATCGTGTCCAACTGGCTGATGCGACTGCCCGGCGTGGCCAACAAGCTGCAGAACCTGGCGCCCACCGTCGACGTCGCCGGCTCCGCGGTGAACCCCGATTGGGACAAGGTGATCACCTCGACCGCCGACGCGCTCGGCAAGCCGAAGCAGGGCAGCAAGCTGATCGCCGGGCTGAAGAAGCAGATGTCCGCCGTGAGCAAGGACGTGCCGAAGGGCTCGACCTACAACTGGGTGCGGTATGACGCCAACGGCTGGGGATTCGGCAACGGCTCACTGCTGGACTCCTTCGGCCTGCAGCCGGCCAAGGGTCAGGACAACACCAACCGGAAGGTTCTGTCGACCGAGCGCACCCGGGAGCTGATCGGCGACTCGGTCTTCGTCTGGGCATATGGCAAGTCGGCCGCCGACGTGCAGCAAGCGCCCGGCGTGCGTCAGCTGCCGGCGAGCAAGAACGGCACGCTGCAGGTCGTGGACCAGGACTTCGCGACGGCCCTGAACAGCCCTGGCGTCTATTCGATCCCGTGGCTCATCGACGAGATCACGCCGACACTGGACAAGCTGAGCAAGTCGGCTGGGAAGTAGCGTCGGCGCCCGGTGCGGGCTGCGATGTCGGCAACGCTCGGTAATCTTGGCCCGATGAGCGCAGAACCTCCGAGTCCCACCACCACCGCGACGATCGTTTCGGGAGACTGGGCAGCCCCGTCCGTCGACCGCGCGGTGGACGCCGTCGTGCCCGTCCCCGGCAGCAAATCGCTGACCAACCGATTCCTCGTGCTTGCAGCACTCGCACAGGACACCTCACGATTGACCAACCCACTGCGGTCACGCGACAGCACGCTGATGTGCGAGGCGCTGCAGGCGCTCGGCGCCCGGATCGACAGCCGCAGCGACGACACCGAGTGGATCGTCGAGCCCGCGCCGTTGCGCGGCCCGGCGTTCATCGACTGCGGCCTGGCCGGCACCGTGATGCGTTTCCTGCCCCCGGTCGCCGCGCTCGCCGAGGGCCGGGTGGACTTCGACGGTGACCCTGCCGCGCGGGTGCGCCCGCTCGGCCCCGTGCTGGAGGCGCTGCGATCCCTGGGCGTGGCCGTCGACGGTGACGGGCTGCCCTTCGCCCTGACCGGCACCGGCCGCGTCGCCGGTGGCACCGTGCACATCGACGCGTCCGGTTCGTCGCAGTTCGTCAGCGCGTTGCTGCTCGCGGGCGCTCGGTATGACGACGGCATCACCGTCATCCACGACGGCAAGCAGGTCCCGTCCCTCCCCCACATCGCAATGACCGTCGAGGTGCTGCGCGACGCCGGCGTGATGGTCGACGACGGCGACGCCAACCGCTGGCGTGTCGAGCCCTCCCAGATCCACGCACTCGACGTCGAGGTCGAGCCCGACCTGTCCAACGCCCTGCCGTTCCTCGCAGCGGCGCTGCTCACCGGCGGTCAGGTCACCGTGCCGGGCTGGCCGCACTTCACCACCCAGGCGGGCGACCATGCTCGCGACATCCTGGAGCAGTTCGGCGCCGACGTCGAGCTGACCCGCGACGGCCTCACCGTCCGCGGCACCGGCAGCATCCATGCGGTCGACCTCGACCTGCACGAAGCCAGCGAGCTGTCCCCCGTCGTCGCTGCCGTCGCCGCCTTCGCCGACGGGCCGAGCCACCTGCGCGGCATCGGGCACATCCGCGGCCACGAGACCGACCGGCTGGCCGCGCTGGCCACCGAGCTCGGTCGCCTCGGATCCGACGTCGAGGAGACCGAGGACGGACTCGTCATACGCCCGAAACCACTGCAGGGCAACACTTTCCACACCTACGGCGACCACCGCATGGTGATGGCTGCAGCCGTGCTCGGCCTGCGCGTGCCCGGCCTCGTCGTGCAGGACGCCGGCACCGTCGCCAAGACGATGCCGGACTTCACCGCCCGCTGGACCCGCATGATCGGAGACTGACCCGTGGCCAACCGCGGACGTCGTGACTACGACGAGTCCGACGTCCGCGTGCGCCCGGGCAAGCGCGGCAGCCGGCCGCGCACCAAGGAGCGTCCCAAGCACGAGGACGCCCGCATCGGTCAGGTCACCACGGTCGACCGCGGCCGCTGGACCTGCCTGGTCGACGGCCACGAGGTCGTCGCGATGCGAGCCCGCGAGCTCGGCCGCACCAGCACCGTCGTCGGCGACCGGGTCGCCCTCGTCGGCGACACATCCGGCGACCCCGGCACGCTCGCGCGCATCGTCCGCGTCGAGCCGCGCACCAGCGTGCTGCGCCGGACCGCGGACGACACCGACCCCTACGAGCGCGTCATCGTCGCCAACGCAGACCAGCTCGCGATCGTCACCGCACTGGCCGACCCCGAGCCGCGCCCGCGGATGGTCGATCGGTGCCTGGTCGCGGCATACGACGCCGGCATGTCGCCACTGCTCATCCTCACCAAGTCCGACCTCGCCGACCCGGAGGAGTTCCTCGCCGGGTATGCCGGGCTCGACGTGCCGCACGTGGTGACCTCGACGGTCCCGGCCGGTACCGAGCCCGAGATCGAGGGCCTGGCGGAAGTGCAGGCGGCGCTGGAGGGCCGGATCACCGTGTTGGTCGGCCACTCCGGCGTCGGCAAGTCCACCCTGGTCAACGCGCTCGTGCCCGGTGTCGGCCGCACCATCGGGCATGTCAACGCGGTCACCGGCCGCGGGCGGCATACCTCCACCTCGGCGATCGCACTGCCGCTGCCCGGCAATGGCGACGACGACGGCGACCAGCACGACAGCGGCTGGGTCATCGACACCCCCGGCGTGCGTTCCTTCGGGCTGGCCCACATCGAGCCCGACCACATCATCCACGCGTTCCCCGATCTCGCCGACGGCATCGCCGACTGCCCACGCGGCTGCAGCCACGACGAGCCGGAGTGCGCGCTGGACGCATGGGTCGCCGACGGTCACGCAGGCACCTCCGGCGTCACCCGGCTGGCGTCGTTGCGCCGGCTGCTGCGCACCCGCAGCGGCGACACCGACACCGACACGTCGGACACCGACGCAGCCACCACCGACGCGTCCGGCGACCCGCCCCAGAGCGTCATACCCGACGGCGACATACCCCACAGCGAGTAGCCCCGTGCGCCTGGAGACCGAAGCGATCAACCGGCAACTGCTCGCGTTCGCGGAGATCAAGTCCGCGCCGGGCAGATGGAAGTTCGCGCTGCACGTGCTGACGATCGTGATCGTCGCGGTCACCGTCATCAGCGTGCTGCTGGGTCCGAGCATGGGCCTGATCGGCATCACCGGCGCCTTCCTCGGCTTCATCGCGCAGTCCCGGCCGATCCGCTCCCGCCTGGTGATCCTGGGCTGCCTCAACGCCACCTACATCGCCTGGGTCGCCGTCGGCGCCCTGGTCGGCAGCGAACCGGTGCTGCTGACCATCCTGCTGAGCCTCATCGCCCTGGTCACCGTGCTCGGCTACAACACCCTGGTCGGCGAACCTCCCGGTGCGATGTTCCTCATCCTGGGCCCGGCGATCGCGTCCTACCTGCCCACCGTCGGCGTGCCGGCCGGCAAGGTGATCCTCGTCTGCGCGATCGGGTGCGTCAGCGCCTCGGCCACCTCGTTGCTGCTGCAACTGCTCACCCAGCACCAGCACGCCGAGCAGGACGCGATCGACACCGCCGAGGACGCCGTCCGTGCCTACCTCGACGCCGACCGGAGCATCATCCCGCGCCACGAGTTGGCCCGACTGCGCGACCAGGCATTCGCTTCGGTCTTCGGCGCGTCGATGATCCTGGAGGACGCCGTCGGCCGAGAGCCGCGGCTGCACCGCTGGCGCCGGATGAACACCACCTTGCGACGGCTGCACCTGGCGATCATCCAGCAAGTGGTGCGAGTGCACCTGCCCGGCCGCGAAGTCGTCGTCAGCGGCGTCGAGCACCGTCGCTACCTGGGTCGCCCGGACGCGTCATACCTGCTGCGCTGGGGGCTGTCACGCTCCTCGCTGCCCTGGCTGGCCGCACGCCGTATGGCGGCAGCGGTGCTGATCGCCTGCGTGATCTCCTACGGCTTGCACCTGGACCATCCCTACTGGGCCGCAATGACCGCCGCGCTGGTGATGTCCGTGACCGCCGACCGGCTCGCCCTGACCCACCGGGCGCTGCACCGCCTGGCCGGGACCGCCGCCGGGATCCTGCTGTTCTTCGGCATCCACGCGACGAGACCGACCGGCCTGGTGCTGCTCGTGATTGCGCTGGTGCTGATCTTCTTCATCCAGATGCTGGCCGTCCGCAACTACGCGCTGGCCGTGATCTTCGTGACACCCATGGCGCTGCTGATCAGCACCGCCGGCAGTCCCTATCTGCCGGTCGGCGACATCGTCGGCGAACGCCTACTGCAAACGCTCATCGGCGCCGCGGCATCCGTCGCCGTCATCTGGGTCGCCGGCCGGCGAGCACCGATCGCGCTGGTCCGACGGCAATACCGCCGCTCGCTGCGGGCACTGGAACGCCTCCTACTGCTCATCGCCGACGGCGAGCAGAGCACCGCCCGCGGGTACGCCGCCCGCCGCGACCTCGCCTACGAACAGTTGCAATCCGGCCGAATCCTGCAGCTCGCACAGACCGACCTGCCCGACGCCCTCGCCGACTGGAGCCTGCTCGAGACGTCGATGAACGAGGCGTCATACGTCGTGCTCGCCGCGTGCTGGACGGCCGACCCGCCGCACGCGATCGACGCCGAGCGGATGGCCGGTGTGCTGACCCGGATGATCGCCGCGCTGCCGCCGGTCGGCACCAAGATGGTCGACGCCAGGGTCATCGCCGGCGGCCTGCAACGCATGCTGGACATCGGAAAGCAGCCTGCGCCGGAGCAGTGACGATTTCCGGGACGTGCCGGTCCCGACTTGCACCGCACCTGGGTGGCGGCGTCATACTCAGGTTCTGTGAGTGCCGAACTCTTCATTCTGATCCTGCTGGTGATCACCGCCGTGGGATTCGACTTCACCAACGGCTTCCACGACACCGGCAACGCGATGGCCACCTCGATCGCCACCGGTGCACTGAAGCCCAAGACCGCCGTCGCACTCTCGGCGATCCTCAATCTCGTCGGCGGCTTCCTGTCCGTGGAGGTCGCAGTCACCGTCACCACGTCCGTGCTGAAGATCCAGGACGACGCGGGCGGACTGATCCCCGGCATCGACGCACAGGAAGCGATGTTCATCATCTTCGCCGGGCTCATCGGCGGCATCCTGTGGAACCTGTTGACCTGGCTACTCGGCCTGCCCAGCAGCTCCTCGCACGCGCTCTTCGGCGGACTCATCGGCGCCGGCCTGGCCGCGATCGGCACCAGCGGCATCAACTGGGACGGCCTGGTCGTCAAGGTGATCATCCCGGCGCTGCTGTCGCCGCTCATCGCCGGAGGCGTTGCAGCCGTCGGCACCGCCGGTGTCTACGTGCTCAGCCGCAAGGTCAGCAAGGACAAGCAGGACCGCGGCTTCCGCTGGGGTCAGGTCGCGACCGCCTCACTGGTCTCGCTGGCGCATGGCACCGGTGACGCGCAGAAGACCATGGGGGTCATCGCGCTGGCCCTCATCGCACACGGCTCGCTGTCCGACGCGCAGATCGAGGAGCACGGCCTGCCGGTGTGGATCATCGTCGTGTGTGCGGGAGCGATCGCGCTCGGCACCTACATCGGCGGCTGGCGCATCATCCGCACCCTCGGCAAGGGCCTGGTCGAGATCGAGGGCCCGCAGGGTATGGCGGCGCAGGCGTCCGCAGCCGCGATCATCCTCACCTCCAGCAACCTGGGTATGGCGCTGTCCACCACCCACGTCGCGACCGGCTCGATCATCGGTAGCGGCGTCGGCAAGCCCGGCTCGACCGTGCGCTGGTCGGTCGCTGGGCGCATGGCGGCCGGCTGGATCATCACCCTGCCGTGTGCGGCCATCGGTGGCGCGGTGAGCTTCTTCATCGGGCATCTCATCGGCGGCGCGGCAGGAGCCAGCGTCATCTTCCTGGTGTTGGTCGCCCTGGCGGCCTACATCTACTACCGGGCGCAGCAGCAGAAGGTCGGCGCGGACAACGTCAACGCGGACTGGGACGACTCCCAGGGCCCGGAGTCGCAGGAGAAGGACGGCAAGGACGGTAAACCCGGCAAGCGCGGCAAGAAGTCGAAGGTACCGACCGCCTGACCGGCGGCCAGGCAAAGGGGAATAGGGCATCGAATGAACATCGACTGGACGAGCATCGTGGACGGCACCGTCAAGGTGCTGGTCGTGGGCCTGCTCTTCGGAGCCGGACTGCCGCTGCTGTTCACTGTCGGCATGCGGCTGTGGGACGTCGGCGACGAGCACGAGCAGGCCGACGGATCCGTCGCCGCCGGCAACGTGGTCGCGCGCTGGGCGGCATACGCCATCTTCGCGGTGGTGACCGCGGCGATCGCTGTCGGCGTTCTCTACATCACGCACAAGAGCATCGACCACTACCTCGGGATCGAGCTGTTCTGATGGCTACTCAACTGTTGACCTCCGTCGTGGACTGGCTGCGCAAGGGCTACCCCGAAGGCATCCCGCCCAAGGACTTCCCGCCGCTGCTGGCGCTGCTGCAGCGCACCCTGGCGCCGGAGGAGGTGCAGGCGGCGTGTGCGCAACTCATCGCCGACAACCCCGACGGGGAGATCTCGGCCGCGACCGTCGCCGACGCGGTGGAGCAGCTGAAGTCCGCGCCGCCCAGCGAGGACGAGGTGCAGGCCGTCGCCACCCGTCTGCAGGCCGTCGGCTGGCCGGCCAGCATGCCGCAGGACGAGGACGACGACGAGGAGGAGGACGACAGCCCCGAGCGGTTCAACTTCTTCGTCCGCATCCTCGACTGGCTGCGGGCCGGTTATCCCGAAGGCGTGCCGCCGACCGACCTGCCGCCGTTGTTCGCGCTGCTGCAGCGCCGGCTCACCAAGAAGGAGATCAAGAAGGTCGCCAAGGAGCTCATCGCGACCAACAAGGTCCCCGGCGAGCCCAAGACGCCGATCTCCGAGGAGGAGGCGCAGGAGCTGATGCAGCAGGTCGCCGGCGTCGTGCCGATCGAGGCCGACATCGACCGCGTGCGCAAGCGGCTGGCGAAGAAGGGCTGGCCACTGGTCTGAGCGTCGACCACCGCCAGGCAGCGTCGGGCCGATAGGTTCGGGGGCATGCCGACGTATGACGACGACCTCCGCCTCGCCCACGTGCTCGCGGACGCGGTGGAGCCGACGAGCACCTCACGCTTCCGGGCCGAGGACCTGCACGTCACCGCCAAGCCCGACCTGACCCCGGTGACCGACGCCGACATCGCGGTCGAGGAGATCCTGCGTGGCCAGTTGAAGCGCGCCCGCCCGCGGGACGCGGTGCAGGGCGAGGAGCAGGGCACCGAGGGCAGCGGGCCGCGGCGGTGGATCGTCGATCCGATCGACGGCACCAAGAATTTCGTCCGCGGTGTCCCGGTGTGGGCGACGCTGATCGCGCTGGTCGAGGACGACCTGCCGGTGGTCGGGCTCGTCGCGGCGCCCGCGCTCGGCCGTCGCTGGTGGGCCGGTCTCGGCACCGGGGCATGGACCGGACGGTCCTTATCGGGCGCGAAACACATTGGTGTGTCTGGTGTTTCGAAGATTTCTGATGCGTCGACCTCCGTCGCCGGTTGGCGCACCTGGGACGAGCTCGGTCGGCGTGATGCCCTCGTCGAGCTGATGGACGACGTATGGCGGGTGCGCAGCTACGGCGACTTCTGGGCGCACATGCTGGTGGCCGAGGGAGCGATCGATTTCGCGCCGGAGCCGGAGCTCGCCATACACGACATGGCGGCGCTGGCGCCGATCGTGACCGAGGCCGGTGGGCGCTTCACCGGGCTGGACGGCAAGGACGGCCCGTGGAGCGGGAATGCGTTGTCCAGCAACGGAATCCTGCACGACGAGGTGCTGCGCCGGATCGGTGGATGATCTCCACCGCCGAGTGACGCACTTACCGGTGAGTGACGCATTTGCAACTGCGTCACTCACCGGTAACTGCGTCAATGGGCGGTCGGGTCAGCCGCGTTCGGCCAGGTCTACGACCGTGATCTTGCCGCCGTCCACCTCCAGCTGCGCCGGGATCGACGACGCGGAGCTGCCGCCGAGGTCCGGCTGCAGGCTGCGCAGCCGCGGCGCGATCAGCGGCGACTCACCGGCCCGCACCTGATCCGGGTAGACCTTGGTGACACCGCCACCCGGCTGGAAGGTCGTCTGCAGCATCCAGGCGGGCAGCGCGACCCAGGACTTGCCGGTGTCGATGGTTGCTGGTGCCTGCACGATCGTGGTGGCGTCGAGCTGCACGGTGCACAGCGGCGAGCCTCCCTTCGGGGACCAAACCGACAGTGCCACAGTCGAATACGGCGCATCCTCCTCCGGCAGCGACGCCTTGATCCGCGCCTTGTAGCTGCCCTTCGACAGCTTGTCCGGACAGGTGGTGACGGACTTGGTCGCCTGCTTCGGCGGCTGGACCGTCCACGACTTGAACGCGTTGTCCTTGGCGTTGACGAACTTGCCCGACTTCCACTGCCAGTCGTTGATCAGCGGGTATGCCGACGCGCCGGCGTTGGCCGTGAACGGGTTGCCGATCGTCGTGCGCAGCTTGCCGCCGGTGAATCGCGCGTCCCGCCAGATGCCGGGCGTGGTGTTGTCCGTCGCCGGCTTGCCGGTCGGGGCCAACCCGCCGTCCTTCGGCGCGACGGTCCCCCAATTGCCGTCGGCCGTCGCCGTGAACGCGATGTCGTTGCCCGAGCTGTCACCGGTGAAGGGACCGTCCGCCAGGTATGCCGCGTGCTGCATCCCCGGCAGGATCGTGCTGGCCACCTTGACCTGCGCATCGTGCTGGCCGGGCAACGTCGGGTAGCGGCTGCTGCCGATCTTGTGCCAGCCGTGTCCGCTGGTGCGCCAGAACCAGATGTTCCCCTTGCCGTCCCAGCTCGCGGCCTCCCACACCCCGGAGGACACCTGCACCATCGCCGAGCGCGAGGTGTCGCCGGTCGCCCGCTCCAGGTCCGCCTCCCGGGCCGTCTGCGAATACTGTGCAGGGCGAGTGCTCTTCGACGCCCCCGGTTCGCCCGGTTTGGCATCCTTCCCGTCCTTCTCCCCGTTCGAGTCATCGGCCGCGCCGACGCCGGCTGCGCCACCGTCGGGCGTCTCCCCTGCACCCGACGTCGGCGCCGCGTGATTGCTGCTGGTGGATCCGTCCCCCGTGCTCGGCCCGGCAGTGCTGTCCCCGTTGGCCTGGCATCCGGCGAGCAGCGTCGCACTGCCTGCGATCGCCACCACGACCAGGGTGTTGAGTTTGGTGCGCTTCACGATGGCCCCCTTCGTCGTATGCATTGTCATACGTGCCGTCATCCGCAACGGACACCTCGTGTGCCCGGCGGCCCGACCGCGTCGGCCGGATATGAACTACGACGTGCCGGGTCGTCGATGGGTTGCCCCGAAACGACCAGACGGGCGGAGTTACGACCGGGTCGTAGAGAGGTCCTACATCGGCATACTCCTTCGATTTCGAAACTCTGCGTGGCACACTGAAAGGGCATCGACATACGCGAAGGAGCCCCCAAATGACCATGACCGCACCGGACATCACCCAACGCCGCGAGCTGCGCACGCCGATCCCCGGCCCGCGCTCGCAGGAGTTGGCCGCACGTCGCAGCTCGGTCGTCGCGGCCGGCGTCTCCTCCACGATGCCGGTGTATGCCGCCCGCGCACACGGCGGCGTGATCGAGGACGTCGACGGCAACACGCTGATCGACCTCGGCTCGGGGATCGCGGTCACCACGGTCGGCAGCTCCGACCCGCGGGTCGTCGCGAACGTGCAGCAGCAGGTCGCCGACATCACCCACACCTGCTTCATGATCAGCCCCTACGAGGGGTATGTCGCTGTCGCCGAGAAGCTCGCCGAGCTGACCCCTGGCGACCACGCCAAGAAGTCGGCCCTGTTCAACTCCGGCGCGGAGGCCGTCGAGAACGCCGTGAAGATCGCGCGCTACGCCACCGATCGGCAGGCCGTCGTCGCGGTCGACCACGCCTACCACGGGCGCACGAACCTGACGATGGCGCTGACCGCGAAAGCGATGCCCTACAAGAAGGGTTTCGGCCCCTTCGCGTCGGACGTCTACCGGGTGCCCACGTCATACCCCTTCCGTGACCCGGAGGGTATGACGGGCGAAGAAGCCGCACAGCGCGCAATCACCATGGCGGAGAAGGCAGTTGGCGCCGACCAGATCGCGGCGTTCATCATGGAGCCGATCCAGGGCGAGGGCGGATTCATCGTCCCGGCGCCGGGCTTCCTGGCTGCGATGGCGAAGTGGTGCACCGACAACGGGATCGTCTTCATCGCCGACGAGGTGCAGAGCGGATTCGCCCGCACCGGTGAGTGGTTCGCGGTCGATCACGAAGGTGTCGTGCCCGACCTGGTCACCACCGCCAAGGGCATCGCAGGCGGTCTGCCGCTGTCCGCAGTCACCGGTCGCGCAGAGCTGATGGACGCGGTGCACCCCGGTGGGCTCGGCGGCACGTATGGCGGCAACCCCGTCGCCTGCGCCGCAGCACTGGGTGCGATCGAGACGATGGAGGCCGACGGGCTGCTGGATCGCGCGAAGCACATCGAGGAGCTGGCGACGTCCGCGCTGCGCGCCATACAGACGAAAACCCCTGCCATCGGTGAGATTCGGGGCCGCGGCGGCATGCTTGCGATCGAGATCGTCAAGCCCGGCACGAAGGAGCCGGACGCTGCGCTGACCGCAGCCGTCGCCAAACGCTGCCACGAGCAGGGCGTCGTCATCCTCACCTGCGGCACCTTCGGCAACGTCATCCGACTGCTCCCGCCGCTGGTGATCAGCGACGAACTGCTGACCGAGGGTCTGCAGGTTCTCGGCGACGCCTTCGCCGCCGAGACCGCCTGACAGTCCCGTGAGGTGGTCGAGGAGCGCGTGAGGGACGAGCGCGCGTCTCGAGGCCCCGGCCCCCTTCTGACCGAAAGGCTCACATAACCGCCGAGAGGCTCAGATAAGCGCGCTCCAGAAGCCGATTTTTCTGAGCCTCTCGATACGTTTCTGAGCCTCTCGGCATATCAGGTGACGGCGACGTCGCGGGCGGTCGGCATATCTGCGCTCGAAGTGAGCGACTCCTCGGGCGGGCGCTTGCTGAACTCACGGAAACTCTTGCGCACCAACGGCATCAGCGTGATCACGAAGTATGCCGCCCCGACCGCCATGGTGGCGGCACGCCAGCCGACGAGTGCGGACAGGACGCCGCCGACGAGACCGCCGAAGGGGATCAGCGACCAGCACAGCGAGGTCTTCAGCGCGCTCACCCGCCCGACGAGTCCTCGAGGAATGCGCTCAAAGGTGATCGCACCCAGGATCGGGTTGATGAAGCCGGAGAGGAAGCCCGCGACCGCGAGCACCGTCACCAGCGACCACAACGGGACGTCGAAGGCGAAGACCGCGAAGCGCGGCAGGCCTGCGACAAGGAAGCCGAGGACGTAGATCGGCAGCCGCGGCAGCCGCTCCCCGATTGCGGCCGCCGTGAGCGCACCCAGGATGGACGGCCCGGCGAGTGCCGCGAGCACCAGGCCGACAGCGCCGGCACCGCGACCCGTGTCGTGCGCCCAGACCGGCAGCAGCACCGCCGACCACGCCTGATCCAGCACGTTGGTGAGCGCCACCATCACCGTGATCCCGACCAGCACCGAGTCGCTGCGCAGGAAGCGCCAACCCTCCGCCAGCTGTTCCTTGTATGGCGAGATCGGCTCGTCATCCGAATCAGTCGCTCCTGCAACAGGTTTGACGCGCGGCACGCCATACGAGATGCAGGTTGCCGCAACCGCGAAGGTGACCGCGTTGACCAGCAACGCCTGCGGTGCGCCGAGCACCGCAACGACCGCACCTGCAGCGGCCGCACCGACGGTGCCGCCGAGTCGCTCGATCGCGCCCATCACGCCGGTGATCCGCTCCAGCGGGACGGCACCCTGCTCGGCAACGAGAGGCACCATCGCGGACTTCGCGCCGTCCGACGGACCACGCACCACGCCCATCAGTGCCGAGATCGGCACCAACAACGCCAGGTGCAATATGCCGCACCAGTGCAGCATCGGGATCAGTCCGACAATCAGCACACTGCACGAATCCGATGTCACTGCAACGACTTTCGCGCCCACTCGGTCCACGATGGGACCACCGAGCGCCTTCGCCACGACATACGGCAGCATCTCCGCGAAGCCGACGACACCGGTCCAGACGGCCGACCCGGTCATCGTGAGCACCAACCACGGCACCGCGATCTGGGACAGTCGTGTGCCGGAGATCGAGAATGCCTCGGCGACGGCCAGCGACGCGAAAGGCTTGCGGCTGCTCATGATTCAGTCCTCGCCGGCTGAGTCGTCACGGTCGCGAGCACACCCGGGCGCGGGAAGGTGTGGAACTGGAAGACGACCGGCGCCGCATCCTCGGGCGCCTGCTCGGTATCGCGGGAGGTCTCCGCAACCTCCTGCAGCACCTCGTGCACGGCGTTCTTGACCCGCCGCACCTGTTGCGGCGTGAGGTAGACGTTGTAGTCGCTGGCACCGACCACATCGGCCCAGTCCTTCGGCAGTTCGGCGAGCTCTGCGGCAGCCTGCTCGATCTGCACAGCCGCCTGGTGCGCGACGACACCGTGGTACGCGCCCAGCACCGCGCGCTCTTCGACGTCGTCGGCCGCGGCCGGCTCGGTCATCGTGGCCTCGTGCGCTGCCTTCCACCAGCGGTCGCGCTTCGTGCCGCGTGTGGTGTCCTCCTCGATCAGCCCCGCACGCGCCAACTGCCGCAGGTGGTAGCTGGTCGCGCCGGAGTTGAGGCCGAGCTGCAGCGCCAGGGACGACGCGGTGGCCGGCCCGTCCGTGCGCAGTCGACCGAGCATCGTCAGGCGCACCGGATGCGCCATCGCCTTCAGCTGGTCCAGATCCGGCCGCACCCGGTTGATCTCGTGTCGCTCGCCTGTCGCCATACGACGAAGCTACACCGCAAAGACCTCTTTGCAAACAATTATTTGCAATCCCCCTGACCGAACGGACACGACAGCACTCAGCGGACACGAAATCCGACCGTCGACCGGCCGAATTTTGTGTCCGCTGGGTGCGTTTTGTGTCCGCTCGGTATGGGGGCCGGGCGGGGTGAGTGAGGAGCGCGCGGGGCGGAGGTCAGTCCGGCTGGGGCGACTTGCCGGGCACAGCTCCCCCGGCGCGATCCTTGGCGTCGTTGAACTTCTTGCGCAGCGCACGCACCAGCTCGCGCGCTTCCTCGCGGGTCGCGGCGGCGGGCGGCGAGCCCCACATCTTGCGGCCGTTGGGCTCGGCCAGGAAGAGCACCGAGACCACGCCGATGCCGCCGGCGATGATCAGGTAGTAGGCCGGCCAGTTCAGGTCGCCCGTGAGCGACACCAGCGACCCGACGACGACCGACGTGGTGCCGGCGAAGAGCGAGATCGAGACGTTGAAGGCAATCGACAGCCCGCCACCGCGGACCTTGGTCGGGAAGAGCGTCGGCAGGGTCGACGGCATCGTCGACGAGAAGCAGATCAGCAGCATCGCCATGATCAGCAGCCCCGCGAAGATGCCCACCGTGGTCTGCGAGCGCACCAGCGCGATCATCGGTATGGCGAGCACGATCAACCCGATCGCACCGAACCAGCAGATCGGCTTGCGACCGACCCGGTCCGAGAGCATCCCGAGGAGCGGAATCGTCAACAGCGCGAGCAGCATCACGGCGATCTGGATGACTTGCGAGGTCGTGTCCGACACCTGGCCGCCGGACGGCAGGGTGTCGGTCACGTAGGTCGGCATGTAGGACGTGAGCATGTAATTGGTGACGTTCCAGACCAGCACCAGACCCATGCAGACCAGCATGTAAGGCCACAGGTGCAGGATGCCGCGGATCTCGCCGCCCTTCTTCTGCTCGGCCTTGTTGGCCTTCTCGCGCTCCTCGGACTCCTTCTCCAGCTCGAGGTATGCCGGGGTGTCGGCCAGCTTGGTCCGCAGGTAGACACCGACGAGGCCGAGCGGCAGGCCGACGAAGAACGGGATCCGCCAACCCCACGCGATCAGCTGGTCGTGCGAGAGCAGGCCGTCCATGACCGTCACCATGATCGCGCCGAAGAGGTAACCGGTGAAGGTGCCGAACTCCAGCCAGCTGCCCCAGAACCCACGCTTGCGGTCCGGCGCGTACTCGGCGATGAACGTCATCGCGTTGCCGTATTCACCGCCGGTGGAGAAGCCTTGGACGAGCCGAGCGAGCAACAGCAGCACCGGCGCCAGGAAGCCGATCGAGCTGCGACTGGGGATGCAGCCGATCGCGAACGTGCCGAGCGCCATCAGCACCATCGTCATCGCGAGGACCTTGTTGCGACCGATGCGGTCGGCCAACGGCCCGAAGAACATGCCGCCGAAGGGACGGACCAGGAAGGCCACGGCGAAGAGGCCGAAGGTCGCGATCGTGCCGGCCGCGTCGCTCAACCCGTCGAAGAAGACCTCTTTGATGGTGGGCTCGAAGTAGGCGTAGACACCGAAGTCGTACCACTCCGTGACGTTCCCGATGGCGGCCGCTCCGATGGCTCTGCGGATGATGCCAGGCTCGGTGACGACGACGTCGCTCACTTGCCAATCCTGTGGCGTCTCGGTCGGTTCCAGGGTCTGCACGAGTGGGCTCAACTCCTTTTCGACGGGCGAAAACAGCCCTCCGACGTTGTCAGGAGCCGGGATTCACGTCAACTCATCGAGTCGTATGTCGATATACGACAATGCGTAGGAGAAGCCGGGGATGCCAGTGCTCCGAGGGTGTGCGCACCCTCGGTCATGCAATCCGTCACACTTACCCACGATGGCCACGGACGAGACCTACCGCACCCTGGACCTGGCGCTGCGCGTCGGGGAGTTGTTGCTCTCCTCCGGAGCCGGTGCAGCCGACGTGAGTGTGCAGATGCAGAACGTCTGCATCGCCTGCGGGCTGCGCGGGGTCAGCGCCAGCGTGACCTTCACCGAGCTGCAGCTGACCCACCAGCAGTCGCCGGAGGACCCGGCCCTGATCCAGGTGCGCAACGTGACGCAGCGCGAGATCGACTACGAGGACCTGACCCGGGTCGACTGGCTGGTCCGCGACCTGGTCTCCGGCCGGATCGACCGTGACGAGGCACGCTCCCAGCTCGCGCAACTCGTGTCCTCCGGACACGACCGCTCCCGTCGGGTGATCACGTTCGGCTGGGGCGCTATGGGTTTCGGCATCGGGCTGTTGCTGGGTGCGGGCCCCACTGCGCTGGCGGCGGCGTTCTTCGGTGCGGTCGGCATCGACCTGGTGCAGCGCTACCTCGGCCGTCGCCGGTTGCCGATGTTCTACCAGCAGGTCGCCGGTGGACTACTGGCCACACTGGTCGCAGTCTTCATGTTCGCCACGGATCTGAGTCAGCACCCGAGCCGGATCGTCAGTGCGGGCATCATCCTGCTGCTCGCCGGCGTGAGTTACATGGGCGCGGTGCAGGACGCCCTGACCGGCTTCCCGCTGACCGCGGCTGCCCGATCGCTGGAAGCCACCCTCGCCACGGCCGGTGTCATCGCGGGGGTCAGCGCCGGTCTGACCATCGCCACCGCACTGGGGGTCAAACTCTCGAGCCTGACGCCGGGCACGATCGCCTACCCCTCCTGGGTGCAGATGGCTCTCGGCGGCGCGATCAGTGCCGGCGCGTTCGCCTTTGCGTCATACGCACCCAGACGCGCCCTGCTGCCGACGGCGCTGCTCGGCATGGTCTCGGCGCTGGCCTTCATCGGGGCCTACCACCTCGGGCTCGGCGTCTCCTGGCCGTCGTCGATCGCGGCGGTCATCGTCGGTCTGGTCAGCTACACCATCGCGTCGCGAATCCGCGTGCCGACGCTGGTGCTGGTCGTCGCCGGAGTGGTGCCGCTGCTGCCCGGTCTGTCGGTCTACCGCGGGCTGGCGCACCTGTCCGCCAACGATGCCGGCGGTCTGGTCGAGCTGATCAACGCCTCCGTCATCCTGCTCGCGCTGGCGGCCGGGGTGATCTTCGGTGAATACATCGCGCAGCCGCTGCGCCGGGAGGGCCGCCGCCTGGAGCAGCGACTGTCCGGTCCGCGCCTGGTCGGCCCGCTCACCGTGCGGTCCGTGCGCAAGCGCAGGCACCACAAGCCGGAGTGAGGCCGGACCTCGGTGCCTCAGACCACCGTCACCTCTCCGATGCCGAGGTCACGAATGCCGGCTGCGTGCGCCTCCGCGTCACCGACGAGCACGATGGTGCGCGGCTGGTCGGCCCACCGGCGCCACGCGGCGTCGAGGTCGGCTGCCTGCAGGGTGGCCAGTTGCTCGAGGTATGACGACACGAATTCGGTTCCCAGGCCATTGGATCGGAGCATCACGGCCTCGTCGGCGACGGCGTCCGCGGTCGCATAACGAGCCGGTGCGGTCTTGCCGATGAAGTCAGTGGCGGCGCGGGTCTCCTCCTGGGTGAATCCCTCGGCAGCCTTGTCGAGGATCTCCAGCGTCAGCGCGGTCGCCTCCACCGTCACCTCGTTGCGCACCGAGCCGGACACGATGAACATGCCGCCCTCGGACCGCGGCCGGAAGACCGAGCGGAAGCCGTAGGTGTAGCCCTTCTCCTCCCGCAGGACCGCGTCCAGCCGGGCGTTGGGTGAGCCGCCCATTACGAAGCTCAGTGCAGGGTATGGCGCCCAACCGCCCTCCACCCGCCGGTCGGGTCCGTAAGAGCCCAGATAGATCTCGGTCTGCACGGCACCGGGGCGATGCACGAAGCGCACCCGGGTCTCCCCCGGCGCAACCTCGGCTGCGAGCGAATCATCCTGCGGCGCAGCGGAATCCACCTGCCAGGAGCCGATCGTGGCGGACAGGTCGTGCAGCACCTGCTGCTCGTCGATCTCACCGGCGACGACGACCGTCGTACCCTCGGGGCGGATCCACGACGCGTGGAATCGGGCACACTCCTCGGCGGTGATCGCGCTGACGGTGTCGGCGGTGCCGCCGGCGGGACGCGACGCCCGGGAGCGTTGATCGTAGAAGTTCGCGACGCATTCCTTGGCGGCGCGCATGTCCGGTGAGGCGTCCTCGTGCTCGATCTCGGACAGCCGCTGCCGGACGTGCCGGGACACCTCCTGCTCGGGGAACGCCGGCTCGCGCAGGCACTCGGTGAGCAGCGCCCACGCCTGTGCGGACTTCGCCGCGGTCGAGTCGGTCTCAAGCGTCAGACCGCGTGCTCCGTAGCCCGCGCCGTAGGCGATCCCGCTCAACTCGAAGAGCTCGGCCATCTCGTCGGCCGTGTGACTCTGGGTGCCCTCGTCCATCGTGCGGGACACCATGGTGGCGACGCCCTCCAGCGCACGCGGTTCGACCGCGATCGGTGTGGGCACGAGCAACCGCGTGGAGGTGATGTGCTGCCCGGGACGGTTATAGAGCAGCACCTGGATGCCGTTGTCGAGCACGTGCTGCGTGCTCGCCGGGAACTGCCAGGGCTGCGCGAGCGGCACGGTGGGACGCGGCTGCACCATCAGTGCTCCTCCTTGCGGTAGACAACGGCGGCGGCCGACTCCGGCTGCGCCCAGGTCGCTGCGGTCTCCGCGACGTCCTGCGCGGTCACTGCCCCGACCCTGTCCAGGTAGGTGTTGAGGTGGTCGGGGTCGGCATACAACAAGGTGTTGCCGCTGATCACGTCGGCGCGCTCGTCCGGCTGGGCGAGGCTCTGCAGCCACCACCGCTCGACATCGGCGAGCGCAGCGGCCATCTCGACATCGGTCGGTGGATCGGTGGCCAGCCGCCGCAACTCCTCGGCGACGCTCTCCTCAACGCGCTCAACGGCCACACCGTCGGCCACGTCGAGGATCAGCGCGCCCATCGAGGTGCCGTCGATCCGGGCGCCGGCGCTGCGCGACGCGTGGGTGACGATCTGGTCCTGGCGCACCAGCCGCCGGTAGAGCCGCGAGGTCGCCAGCCCGGCGAAGAGGTCGAAGGTGAGCTCGGCGCGCACGAAGTCGTCGGTGCCACCGGCCGGCAACCGGAAACCGAGGTAGACGCGGTCGGACGGCACGTCGGCGGTCACCTCCAACCGTTGCGGGTCGGTCAGCGGCGGCAGCGGTGCTGCCAGCGGCCGATCGGCCGGGACCTCCGGGTTGGTCAGCTCGTCGAAATACTTTGCCACCAGGGCAAATCCGTCGTCCGGCCGGACATCGCCCACGAGGGTGAGCACCGTGTTGTTCGGCCGGTAGTGCCGGCTGTAGAAGGCTCGGGCGTCGGCCAGCGACGCAGCGTCGAGGTCGTCCATCGAGCCGATCGTCGTGTGGTGATAGGGGTGCCCGTCGGGGAAGACCAGCGCGGTCAGCTCAGCGAACGCGGTGCCATAGGGCACGTTGTCGTAGCGCTGGCGCTTCTCCTCCTTGACCACGTCACGCTGGTTGTCCAGGTTGGCCTCGGTCAGCGCCGGCAGCAGGCGGCCGTGCCGGTCGGCCTCGAGCCAGAGCGCGAGCTCCAGCGCGCCGGTCGGCACCACCTCGAAGTAGTTGGTGCGGTCCACCCAGGTGGTGGCGTTCATCTGCGCGCCCTGCGCGAGCAGCGCCGAGAAGTGCTCACCCTCGGCGACGTTCTCCGACCCCTGGAACATCAGGTGCTCGAAGAGGTGTGCCAGCCCGGTGCGACCCGGCTGCTCGTGCCGTGAGCCGACGCCCACCCAGAGGTTGACCGCGACGGCCGGCACGGAGTGGTCGGGTGACACGACCACCCGCAGACCGTTGTCGAGCACGTGCGTGGCGATCGGGTATTGGGGCCGCATATCGGCACACCCTACGGACCCTGTCGTATGCCGCGCTGCGCGGGCGCGCCGCACCCGCGGAGCGCCCGCCGGTGACCGGCCACCGTGTGCCGCGTGTCAGCGGCCGGTCAGCACGAGTGCAGAAGTTGCCCAAGACGCGGTAATCATTCGTCGGCTTCCGGGACGGGACCACGCCGCGGGCTGCAGAGTCGATGACCGTTCGCAGTCCGTCACATTCGAACCGTGAAAGGTCACCACATGAAGGTCCTCCGCCGCACCGCACTGGCCACCGCCATCCTCAGCTGCGCCGGATTCGCAAGTGTCGCACCGGCTTCCGCGCAAACAGCGCCCGAGCCCGCGACGCAAACAACCTCCCAGAGCACGACCGTCGCGTCCGACTCCCTCGCCGGGACGATCGCCTTGGACAACTGCTCCGGGTCGCTGGTGCGCTACGCGCAGTCCGAGGGCGGTGACAAGGCGCTGATGCTCACCAACGGGCACTGCTACGAGGGCGGGATGCCCGAGGCGGGCGAGGTCATCACCGACCAGCCCAGCAGCCGCACCGGCAAGTTGCTGAACACCGCCGGCGACCCGGTCGGCACGGTCACTGCGGACACCCTGCTCTACTCGACCATGACCGGCACCGACGTGTCGCTCTACCAGCTCGACGCGACGTATGACGAGATCACGGCCGACACGGACATCGAGCCGCTCACCCTGGCCAGCAGCAAGCCGACCGACAAGACCGCGATCACCGTCGCGTCCGGCTACTGGCAGCGCACCTGGCACTGCGACGTGAACGGCTTCGTCGACACCCTCAAGGAAGCCGACTGGACCATGCACGACTCGGTTCGCTACAGCATGCCCGGCTGCGACATCCTCGGCGGCTCGTCCGGCTCCCCGGTCATCGACGACGCCTCGGGTGAGGTCGTCGCGGTGAACAACACCATCAACGAGGGCGGCGAGGACTGCACGATGAACAATCCGTGCGAGGTCAACGAGGACGGCACCACGACAGCGACCGAGGGCGAGGGTTACGCCCAGCAGACCTACTGGATCACCACGTGCCTGACCGACGACCGTAAGCTCGACCTGAGCGTCGAGGGCTGCCTGCTCGCCAAACCGGCGAACTGAGGCACGGGCTCGCTTGCGACTGACGGTCGAAACGGCCATTGACCCTCCTGTTGGGGAGTCAATGGCCGTTTCAGCCGTCACTGGTTGCGAGGGACCTCGAGACGCCTCCGCCGCTTCGCTCCCCCGGCTCCTCGGCCACCTCGGGTCAGGACGCGTCGTCGGAGTCCTTCTTCCGCTCCGGCAGCGGTCGACCGGCGCTCAACCGCACCTTGGGGTCGAACTGGTCGCCGAGCTGCTCCAGCGCGCCGCGCGCAAAGATCTGCTGCTCGGTCGCGGTGCGCTCGCCGCGCGAGCTGCCGAGGAAGGACACGGCCCAGTGGAAGAAGGTGCCGATCTGACTCTTGAATCCGATGATGTACCAGAGGTGCACGGCCAGCCACATCACCCACGCCAGGAAGCCCGACATGCGGATCTTGCCGACGCTGGCCACCGCGCTGAACCGCGAGATGGTCGCCATCGACCCCTTGTCGAAGTAGTGGAACTTCGCGTCGGTCGACTTGCCCTCCAGACCGTGCAGGATCTGCTTGGCCGCGAACGTCCCGCCCTGTATGGCGACCTGCGCGACACCGGGCAGGTTGTCCAGGGCGATCATGTCGCCCACGACGAAGACCTCCGGATGCCCGGGCAGCGTGAGGTCCGGGTTGACCGCGATGCGGCCTGCGCGGTCCAGCTCGGCACCGGTCTGCTCGCTGAGCGTCTTGCCGAGACTGTTGGCCTGCACACCGGCGGCCCACACCTTGGTCAGCGCCGAGACACGCTCGGTTTCGCCTGAGGGAGAGCGGTATTCGATGCCTTCGGCATCGACGTTGGTGACCATCGCGTTGAGTCGGACGTCGACGCCCATCTCGGTCAGCCGCTTCTTGGCCTTCTTGCCCAGCCGGGAGCCGAAGCCGCCCAGCACCTGGTCGGCGCCGTCCAGCAGGATGACGTGTGCCCGCTCCGCGGCGATGTGCCGGAAGTCGTGCGGCAGCGTGCGCCGGGACAGCTCCGCGATCTGTCCGGCCATCTCCACACCGGTCGGGCCGGCCCCGACGACCACGAAGGTCATCAGCCGCTCGAGGTCCTCCTCGCGCCCGGACGCGGCCGCCAGCTCGGCCAGCTCGAACGCCCCGAAGATGCGTGCGCGCAACTCGAGCGCGTCGTCGATGCTCTTCATGCCCGGTGCGTATTCGCCGAAGTGGTCGTTGCCGAAGTAGGACTGCCCGGCGCCGGCCGCCACGATCAGCGAGTCGTAGTCGTAGCTGGTCTCGACGCCGAGGGCGTTGGCGGTGACCGTCCGCGACTCGAGGTCGATGTCGGTCACCTTCCCGAAGGCGACCTCGACGTTCTTCTGCTTGGCCAGCACCTCACGGGTGGTCGGCGCGATGAGTCCCTCGGACAGGATCCCGGTCGCGACCTGGTAGAGCAGCGGCTGGAAGAGGTGGTAGGCGGTCGCCGAGATCAGGGTGACGTCGACGTCCTCCCCACCGAACTTGCGCGCCGCGAAGAGCCCGCCGAAGCCGGAGCCGATGATCACCACGCGGTGTCGCCCGGTCGGGAGATGCCCGTGTGCGGGGCGCGGGCTCACCGTTGGCTTGTCAGTTGACGTGTCAGCCGGCGGGTCAGCGGGCGTATCCGTGGGAGTGACGGTGGAGTCGGTCATCAGCACCTGCCTTGAGTCGAATGCCCCGCGAAGTTCTCCGCTCGTTCCTCGCTCCGATGCATCGCGGGGACCCCAACTTCCGCACGGAAGCATTTCGCAGGGCGCTATATGAAGTCGTGTGCATGGCTCCTGGTCATCAGGCTAGTCGAACGGTTCGGCAGTGGCCGCATCGCGGGTTAGTCTGGATGAGCGTGTGCGTGGAACCTGCTCGGCCACGCACCATCACCAGACGTCGCGTGCACGGAGGCTTCGAATGAGCAACCCATACGACCCCCCGCAGCAGGATCAGCAGCAGTGGGGTCAGCCGGCCTACCCGGGCCAGCCCGGTCAGGGGTATGACGCGGGCTCCGCGCAGGGTGGGGGGCAGCCTCCGGCATACGGGCAACAACCGCAGCAGCCCCAGCAGCAGTGGGGCGGCCAGCAGCAGTGGCAGCAGCCGGTCGAGCCCGCGCAGATCGACTGGCACTCCGCACCGCCGCAGCAGGAGCAGGCGCCGTGGCGCGGCCCAGCAGCGTTCGCGCCGCCGGCTCCCGCGGGACCACCCGCCGGTGAGCCGCAGCAGTTCGCACCCCCGACCGGACACGACCAGCCGTGGGCGGGTGGGGCACCCGGTGCAGCACCGTCCGGCGGCGGGCACGCCGCCCAGGAGGTCGCCGACAACTGGCAGTCCGCCCAGGAGGCGCAGCTGCAGGCACCGCCGCAGCAGTCTTTCCAGGAGGCACAGCGCCCGCCGGCGGCCGACTACTCGCAGGATCACGCGCAGCAGCCCTACCAGCAGACGCAGCAGGATCACTTCCAGCAGTCGCCGCCACCCCAGCAGCCGCAGCAGACCGAGCAGCAGCAGTGGCCGTCCTACGACGCTCCGGCGCAGCAGCACGAGCCGTCGTTCAACGAGGCGGCGACGGCGACCACGCCCGCGGTCGGCGGCGGGGCGCCCGAACCCGAGCCGGAGCCCGAGGCGCTGACCATCGGCCGTGGCCGCGACAACTCGATCGTCCTCGACGACATGCTGGTGTCCCGGCAGCACGTGCGCATCACCGCGGACGCGCAGGGCCTGGTGTTGGAAGATCTCGGCAGCCGCAACGGAACCTATGTCAACGGACGGCGCGTCGAAAGCACGCACCTGTCCGAGGGCGACCGCATCGGCATCGGCGCGGCGACCTTCGAGGTCCGCGACGGCTGGTTGTTGAACGTCTGAGCGATCTCCTCGATAGGGTGCAGTCCAATGTGAACGTTGGCTGCAGCTTCGCTGCGCCGTATCGACACCATGGGGGCAGCAGCCATCGCTACCAACTTCTCCATCAGAGTGTCCTGCGAGGGCAGGACCATCCCGTTGGAGTCGGGGCAGACGCTCGTCGTCGGCCGAGGACTCGACAGTGACCTGGTCATCACCGATGCCCTGGCCTCACGCCGGCACGCCGAGCTCCGCCTCGACGGGACACAACTGACGGTCACCGACCTGGGCAGCTCCAACGGCACGTTCCTGGACGGCGCAAGGATCAGTGCGCCGATGGTCCTGGGACCCGGCAGTGCGCTGCGCATCGGCGGTGCCGCCGGACCGCAGGTGCAGTTCGAGGCAGCCCCGACCGGTGCTGCCGTGCGGACACCACGCACGCCGTCGGGCGGCATACGCACCCCACAGCCGGCCGCACAGAAGGCGCCACAACAGGCCCGGCAACAGGCCCCGCAGCAGACGGCGGCCGCCAGTGCGCCGTCGGCCGAGCGGTCCCTGCCCGAGCACAACCGTGCCACCGGCCAGCCGTTGCCCACGCGGGCGAAGAAGCAGCGCGTGCCGCTGCCGTCGGCGCCCAGCAACACCGGTGTGGTCTTCGACCGCTACTCCCTGCCCAGCGGGCCGATCGAGCAGCGCGCACCCGTGACACCGTCCGGCCACGCCACGGTGACCGGTTCGACGCCGCAGGTGATGTCGGTCGACCCCGGCCCGGCCGGCGGGCAGCAGGGTGCGATCACCATCGGTCGCGGCCTGGAGAACCAGATCGTCGTGGACGACCTGCTGGCTTCCCGCCAGCACGCACGACTGCTGCAGGCGCAGGGCGGCTACACCGTCCAGGACCTCGGCAGCCGCAACGGCACGTATGTCAACGGTCAACGCATCACCAGCGGCTATCTCGGCGAGGGTGACCTGCTGGCGGTCGGCCACTCGCGCTTCACCGTCCGGCACGGCCAACTGGTCGCCAGCGTCGACGAAGGTGACGTCAACTTCGTCGCCAACCACCTCAGCTTCACGCTGCCCGAGGGCAAGAAGCTGCTCGACGACGTGTCGTTCGCGCTCGAGGGCTCCAGCCTGCTGGCGATCATCGGCCCGTCCGGCGCCGGCAAGTCGACCATGCTCAAGGCACTGATCGGCTCGCAGCCGGCCACCGAGGGCGAGGTCTACTACGACGGCCGAGACCTCTACCAGAACTTCCAGGACCTGCGGCACCGCATCGGCGTCGTCCCGCAGGACGACGTGGTTCACCGGCAGCTGACCGTCCAGCAGGCGTTGCGCTTCGCCGCGGAGCTGCGCTTCCCGGACGACCTGCCTGCCGAGCTGCGCGAGCGGCGGGTCGACGAGGTGATGGCCGAGCTCGGGTTGAGCGAACACGCACATACGCGGGTCGACCGCCTCTCCGGCGGCCAGCGCAAGCGCACCTCGGTCGCGCTGGAGTTGCTGACCCAGCCGTCGCTGCTCTTCCTCGACGAGCCGACGTCCGGGCTGGACCCGGGCCTGGACAAGCAGGTCATGCAGACCCTGCGGCAGCTGGCCGACGGCGGCCGCACGGTCGGTGTCATCACGCACAGCGTCGCCAACCTCAACGTGTGCGACAAGGTGCTGCTGCTGGCGCCGGGCGGCAAGGTCGCCTACTTCGGCCCGCCGAACGAAATCCTGTCCTTCTTCGGCGCGGCCGACTTCGCCGACGTCTTCACCTCCGTCACCGCCGACCCGAACGGCGCGCAGCGCCGCTTCAAGGAGTCGCCGATGGAGGACGAGCAGGTCGAGGGTCCGCTGAGCGCGCCGCGGCGTGAGCCGCCGCCGCTGGAGAAGCCACCGCGGCAGCAGAGCATCCCCTCGCAGCTGTCGACGCTGGCCCGGCGACACGTGCGCGTCATACTCGCCGACCGCGGGTATTCGATCTTCATGCTCGTGCTGCCGATCGCGCTGGCGCTGGTGGCGATGCTGGTGCCCGGCAGTTACGGGTTGAAGCAACAACCTCCCTTCGGCACCGGCGAGGGGCAGGTCAAGATCCACACCACCGAGCCGTTGCAGCTGTTGGTGTTCCTGATCATCGGCGCGGTCTTCATGGGCACCGCCGCGACCATTCGCGAGCTGGTGGGCGAGCGGGCGATCTACCAACGCGAGAAGGCCGTCGGCTTGTCGCCGCAGGCCTATCTCGCCGGCAAGCTGACGATCTTCGGGGTGCTCACCCTGCTGCAGTCGATCCTGATGGTCGGGCTGGTGAGCATCCGCAAGCCGATGCCGGACGGCGCGATCCTCTTCGGGTCGCCGATGCTGGAGATCATCCTGGCGTGCTGGCTCACGGCCTTCGCCGCGGCGTCGCTCGGCCTGCTGCTGTCGAGCGTGGTGAAGACCTCCGAGCAGGCGATGCCGGCCTTGGTCATCTCGATCATGGCGCAGCTGGCGCTGTGCGGCGGGCTCTTCCCCGTCAACGGCCGGGTCGGGCTGGAGCAGTTCTCCTGGCTGACACCGGCGCGCTGGGGGTATGCCGGCTCGGCGGCCACTACCGACGTCCGCAACATCCTCGCCTCGCAGACCGACCCGTTGTGGAAGCACTCGGCGGGCGTCTTCCTGCTGGAGATCTTCATGCTGCTCGTACTGGCAGCAATCTTCGCCGCGGTCACCCAGTGGCGGCTGTCGCGCAAGGTGATCGACTGAGAGTGATCGACCGACGGATCGGCTGATCCGACCCACCGCACCGGGCCCCGGGAGCTGCACGCTCCCGGGGCCCGGTGCGCTATGCATCCGCGCGCGAGTACCACGCGATGTGCGCAAACCGGTTGTCCGACAGACGTTTTCGGCTGTGGCGTTGACCACCGCCGGGAGGTATTGCACTGGTCACGCGTCTTGTTATTAGGTAAGGCTTGCCTTTGTAAATGACGAGAGGACGCGATGTCCCAGCCCGCGAAGTTTCTGCCCTCGACGCCCCTGCCGGCGGATCCGGCCGACTTCCTGCTCGACGCAGCTGCCCCAGCCCGCTACGAACACGACATGGCCCGCGCCGTCCGCGCTGTGTCGAGCCGTCTCGCCCGCTGCACCGCACCCAGCACCGGTGTCGATCACGCCGACCTTCGGCTCGAGGTCGCCGCGGTCGACCTCGACCACCCGCTCGGGGACACCTCGCGTGCGTTGCGCGAGCTTGAGCACCTCTACCTGCGCGACGCGGTCTACTTCCACCACCCGCGCTACCTCGCGCACCTGAACTGCCCGGTGGCAACCCCGGCCGTCGTCGCGGACGCCGTTGCGAGCGCGGTCAATTCGTCCCTGGACACCTGGGACCAGAGCGCCGGTGGCACGCTGATCGAGCAACGCCTCATCGCGTGGACGTGCGCACGACTCGGGTTCGATGCGACGGCGAGCGACGGCATCTTCACCAGCGGTGGCACCCAGTCCAACCTGCACGCGCTCTGTCTTGCGCGCGAGCACGCGCTCGGTGCTCCGGACGCCGGGCGCATCCAGGGCCTTGCCCGGCTGCGGGTGTTCGCCTCTGCCGACGCCCATTTCAGCGTTCGCACCGCCACCGGACTGCTCGGCCTGTCCGAGGATGCCGTCGTCACCGTGCCGGTCGACGAGCGCCGGCGGATGCGTGCCGACGCGCTGCAGGCAGCCATCGCCGCGGCTCGGGATGACGGCCTCGTCCCGATGGCGGTCGTGGCGACAGCCGGCACCACCGACTTCGGCGCGATCGACCCGCTGCGGGAGATCGCAGAGATCCTGCAGCGGCAGCCGGATCCGGTGTGGATGCACGTCGACGCGGCATACGGCGGAGGGTTGTTGGTCTCCCCCGGCCGCCGCGCGCTGCTGGACGGCATCGAGCGTGCCCACTCGGTGACCGTGGACTTCCACAAGTCCTTCTTCCAGCCGGTGAGCGCGAGCGCGATCCTCGTCCGGCGGGCGGAGTGGATGGACGCCGCCCGGCATCACGCCGACTACCTCAACCCCATGCGTATGGCGCAGGCCGGCATCCCGAACCAGGTCGACAAGAGCCTGCAGACGACCCGCCGCTTCGACGCCTTGAAGCTGTGGCTGACGCTGCGTGTGATGGGAGCCGATGCGGTCGGGGTGCTTTTCGACCGCGTCATCGACCTGGCCGCAGCCGCCTACGAGCTGCTCGGGACCGACCCGCGCTTCGAGGTCGTCACCGCATCGGACCTCAGCACCGTCGTGTTCCGTTACGCCCCGGCCAGGATGGTCGCCAGGATGGACACCTGCGCCGCGGGGACGCTCGACGACGCCAATCTTGCTGCGCGCGCTGCGCTTTCGGCGAACGCCGAGGCAGTGATCGCCAGCACGACAGTGGACGGCTGCACGTTCTTGAAGTTCACCCTGCTCAATCCACGCACCACGCTCGACGACATCGCCGATGTGCTCGACCGCATCGCCGGACATGCGTCGGCGCACTTGGCCGCCCGTCCGTCACTCGCTTCGTGATCGGGAGGGCCGCCGTGAACACACACGATTTCATCGCGATCGGGCTGGGTCCCTTCAACCTCGGACTGGCCTGCCTCACCGAGCCGCTCGACGACGTCGACGGAGTCTTCCTCGAGCGCAGCGCGGCGTTCGACTGGCATCCGGGCATGATGCTGCCCGGGGTCACATTGCAGGTCCCCTTCCTGGCGGACCTGGTGACCCTGGCCGATCCCACCTCGCGTTTTAGCTTCCTGAACTTCCTGAAGCAGCACAACCGGATCTACCCGTTCTACATCCGCGAATCGTTCTTTCCGCTGCGCCGCGAATACAACGACTATTGCCGTTGGGCCGCGGACTCACTGACCTCGGTCAGATTCGGGCACGACGTGCTCGCCGTGCGGTATGACGAGACCGACTCGACATACCGCGTGACGTCCCGCTGCTCAGCATCCGGCGATCTGGTGGAGCACCGCGCCCCGAAGCTGGTGCTCGGCACCGGCAGCGTGCCCTACCTGCCGCCCGCCGCGCGGGACCTCCCGGGCGATGCGGTGCACAACGCTGCCTACCTGCAGCACAAAGACGCCCTGCAGGCCAAGCGCAGCATCACCGTCATCGGCAGTGGGCAAAGTGCCGCCGAGGTCTTCGCCGATCTGCTCAGTGAGCGGGAAAGTCTTGGCTATCAACTGAATTGGGTGACCCGGTCACCGCGCTTCTTCCCGCTGGAATACACCAAGCTGACGCTCGAGATGACGTCGCCGGACTACATCGACTACTTCAGCGCGCTGCCCGAGGCGGACCGCTATCGACTGATGGGGCAGCAGAAGTCGTTGTCCAAGGGCATCGACGCCGACCTGATCAACGAGATCTTCGACCAGCTCTACGAGCAGAGCCTCCGGACCGCTCCGGCCGCCCGGTTGCTCACCAACACGGCGCTGGAGACCGTGCGATATGACGCCGAATCCGGTTCGTACACCGTGGGTTTGCGTCAGCACGAGCAGGACCGGTGCTTCTCCCTGGGGACCGAGGGACTGGTCCTCGCGACCGGTTATCACCACCCGGTGCCCGACTTCCTGACACCGATCCGCGATCGGTTGCGCTTCGACGACCACGGCAGGTTCGACATCGCCCGCAACTATTCGGTGGATCATGTCGGTCGCAACGTATTTGTGCAGAGTGCTGGAGACCACGTGCACAGCGTCTCGTCCCCCGACCTCGGGATGGGCGCTTACCGCAACTCGTGCATCGTGCGGGAGCTGACCGGACGCGAGCCCTACCCGATCGAGAAGTCCATCGCTTTCCAGGAGTTCGGCGCGCCCGCCGGTGTGGTCTCGTGACAGTGCAGCTCGACACCGTGTTCCGCGACGGCAACGGCGAATTCGCCCTCCGAGCAGTCGATCCCGAGCTCGACGCCGACATCCTGCGCTCGTGGGTGACTCACCCCAAGGCGACCTTCTGGATGATGACGAACTCGTCCGTCGAAGACGTGGCAGCCGAGCACCGGCGGATTGCGGCCGACCCGCACCACGAGGCGTTTCTCGGCTTCGTCGACGGATCACCGGCATTCCTGATGGAGCGTTATGACCCTGCGCACGTCGAGCTCGTCGGCGCGTATGACGCCGAGCCCGGCGATGTCGGCATGCACTTCCTCGTCGCGCCCACGCAGGCACCGCGGCACGGCTTCACCCGGTCGGTCATCTCGGCGGTGCTGACCGCCCTACTCGCCGACGCCTCGGTCCGACGCGTCGTCGTCGAACCGGACGTCCGCAACACCGCGGTCCAGCGGATCAATGCGGCGGTCGGATTTGTGCCGTTGCGCGAGATCACCCTCCCGGACAAGACCGCCCTGCTCAGTGTCTGCACCCGCGAATCCTTCCAGCCCGCAACAACTTCCAGGAGCACGACGTGACCGCCTGCCCTTACCCGGACGATGCCGACGCCGCAGTCGCCCACCTCAACCCCACCGACTGGTCGGCGGCGAACCGGCTGCTGCTGGCCAAGGCGCTGTCCGAGTTCAGCCACGAGCGGCTGCTGGCCCCGGTCGACATCGGCCACGGTCGGTGGTCGCTCAGCGCCGGACAGCACGATGGACAACACGATGCGACCTACACCTTCACCGCCCGCCGGCTGCCGCTGGACCACTGGCAGATCGACCCGGACTCGGTGCGCTGCACCGTCGCCGGTGCCGATCGGTCGCTCGACCTGCTGCAGTTCGTGCTGGACTTCCGCAGCGAGCTCGGGCTGTCCGGTGACATGCTGCCGATCTACCTGGAGGAGATCGCCGCGACGTCGTCCGCGGTGGCCTTCAAACTGTCCGGATCGGCCCCGACCAGCCGCGAACTGCTCGACGGCGACTTCCAGGACATCGAGCAGGGCATGCTCGGCGGCCACCCGTGCTTCCTGGCCAACAGTGGACGAGTCGGCTGGGGCGTGCACGAATATCGCGCGTTCGCACCCGAATCCGCGCAAGACATGCAGCTGGTGTGGCTCGCGGCTCGGCGCGATCGCACGACCGTCACCTGCTGTCGCGACACGTCATACGACACGTTCCTGCGCACTGAGCTCGGCGACCAGATGGACGATTTCGACCGGCGACTGCGAGATCGTGGCTTGCGACCACGCGACTACACGCTGATCCCGGTGCACCCGTGGCAGTGGTGGAACAAGCTGTCGGTCACCTTCGCCGCCGAGGTCGCCCAGCAGCGCCTGGTGTTCCTGGGCGCCGGCGCGGACTCCTACCGTGCGCAGCAGTCGGTGCGGACATTCTTCAACACCACCGCACCGACGAAACACTATGTGAAGACTGCGCTTTCAGTGATCAACATGGGATTTATGCGCGGTCTCTCCGCGGCATACATGAAGGCGACCCCGGCGATCAACGACTGGCTCGCCGACCTGATCGACGGTGACGACACGCTGAAGCGCACCGGAGTGAGCATCATTCGCGAGCGTGCGGCCGTGGGCTATCACCCGACACAGTTCGAGGCCGCGACCGACCGGCACTCCCCTTACCGCAAGATGCTTGCTGCGTTGTGGCGCGAGAGCCCGGTCGCCGACCTCGAGCCCGGCCGTCAGTTGTCGACGATGGCTGCCCTGCTGCACATCGATCGGAGCGGCCGGTCCTTCGCCGGTGTCCTGATCGAGCGCTCCGGGCTCACCGCCGGGCAGTGGTTGCGCTGCTACCTCGACGCATACCTCGTGCCGCTGCTGCACTGCTTCTACCGCTACGGCCTGACGTTCATGCCGCACGGGGAGAACGTCATCCTGGTGCTCAACGACGGCGCGGTCGAGCGGGTGGTGCTCAAGGATCTGGCCGAGGAGATCGCGGTGATGTCCCCTGACACCCCGCTGCCTGACGAGGTCGAGCGCGTGCGCGCCGACGTGCCGGAGGAGATGCAGCTGTTGTCGATCTTCACCGACGTCTTCGACTGCTTCCTGCGGCATCTGAGTGCGGTCCTCGACACCGAGGAGTTACTTGATGTCGGCACGTTCTGGGCGACGGTGTCGGAGGCGGCATCCGACTACCAGCGCTCGGAGCCGAGCTTGCAGCACCGGTTCGCGCAATTCGACCTGTTCACCGACGAATTCGCGCTCTCCTGCCTCAATCGGCTGCAACTGCGCAACAACCGGCAGATGGTCGACCTCGCCGACCCGTCGGGGGCGCTGCAGCTGGTGGGCACGCTGCCGAACCCGATCGTCCGAGAGGCGGCAGGGCGCTGAGCCGCCTCACGGCAGTTCAGTCACCAGCAACGGAAGGACGCGGCAGATGGTGGTGAACCCGCCCTCGTGACCGGGTGTGCCGATCACCGCGCCGAACGCCACGATCATCGCCTCGTCGAAGGGGTCGAGCACTGCGGGCGCCTTCATGGTGAAACCCAGATCACGGAAGCTCGGGCGACGCCCGCGCCATACGTGCTGCCAGCTCTTGTGCAGCTTGGCGATCTGCTGACCGTCGCGCTCCACCACCGACCGCCGGTCGGAGGTATGCCGGTAGACGAACCGCCGACCGCCGAGAGCGACCTCCCGTCGGGCGGAGCTGCGACGGATCGGCTCGGACTTGTCGGTGATGCTGACCACGCTCTCGCCCCAGGGCGTCTCGATCCGGCACTCGGAGTCACGTGGGATGCGTCCCTTGGTGGCCAGATCGCGCACGCCGTCGGTGTGGGCGGTGACGCTGATCCGCAGATGACTGCGCCCGGTCGGGTCGAGCACCTCGACCGTGCCGTCCTTCATCAGTGCCGTCCGCCAGCTGCTGGTGCGCCCCATGAGCCGTGAGGATACTTGCTCGCCTCAGCTGGTGATGTCCTTGCCGTCGAACCTCGCCCACGCAGCGAGCAGGCAGACGGCGGCGTAGCCGGCCGCGACCAGCAGCCCGTCGCGAATCCCGCTGAAATCCGGCGGGTTCCGCATCAGCTCGGCGAAATCGGTCCAGTGGTGCACGAGCAACCACGGGTGCAGCCAGGCGATCTGCGGGATCGCGTCCAGGACCCACATCGTCGCCGTGATGATCATGACCGCGACGGTCGCGGCGATCGGCTGCTCGGTCAGGGTGGAGACGAAGAGCCCCAGCGCACCGAGAGCGCACAGGCCGACGGCGACATACAACGCCGAGAGCAGGAGTCGCCACAGGCCGATGCCGAGCGAGATCCGGTCGCCGGACAACGTGGTGAGCGGTCCGGTGCCGAACAGGAGTATGCCGGCCAGCGCGCCCACCACGGTCACCGTCAGTGCCGCGAGGAACGAGCTGGCCACGATGCCGAGGTATTTCACGACCAGCACCCGGGTGCGCCCGGCCGGCACGGTCAGCAGGTAGCGCAGCGTGCCGCTGTGGGCCTCCCCCGCGATCGCATCCCCGGAGACCATCGCGATGGCGAGCGGGAAGAAGAGGGTGAGCTCGAAGGTGAGCGCGGCGAAACCCAGGAACACGCCGTTCTCGACGATGTCGTCGACGAAGCTCGGCCCGCCGTCCCCGCGGGGGTTGCTCTCGGTCAGCCGCACCGCAACGCCGAGGATGACCGGCAACGTGGCCAGCACCAGCAGGCCCGCTTGGTTGCGTCGCCGGCCCATGATCAGCCGCAGCTCGGAACGGAAGAACCGCCCGATTTTCCGGGGTCCCCGCGAAGTATCGGAGCGAGGGACGAGCGGAGAACTTCGTGGGGTGGTCATCATGCGCGAACCTCGAATCCCTCACCGGTCAGCGAGACGTAGAGGTCCTCCAGGCTGGGTCGCTCGATCGCGAACCTGCGCAGCCGGACATCGGCCGCTGCCAGGGCACCCGAGATGCGTTCCGGCAGCTCGTCGCCCGGCAGACCGGTCACCACTTCGCCGTCACGGTGCACCGCGGTGACTCCGAGGCGCTCCAGGGTGCGCACGGCTTGCAACGGGTCCGGTGTGTGCACCACCAGTTGCGCAGTCTGCGACCTTCGCAGGTCGTCGATGCTGCCCTGCGCCACCAGATTCCCGGCGCGCATGACACCGATGTGCGAGCAGATCTGCTGGATCTCCCCCAGCAGGTGACTGGAGATCAGCACGGTAATGCCGTCCGCTGCGAGCGTGCCCACCAGATGCCGGACCTCGCGGGTCCCCTGCGGGTCGAGCCCGTTCGTGGGCTCGTCGAGCACCAGCAGGTCACGCGGAGCGAGCAGTGCCGCCGCGATGGCCAGACGCTGCTTCATGCCGAGTGAATATGCCCGAAACCTCTTGCGCGCGGCCGGTTGCAGGCCCACCCGGTCCAGCGCCTCGTCGATGCGCCGCTCACTGGTCGACGGATCCGAGCGCGCGTCCGCGGCATCGAGGCGCCGCAGGTTGGCCACCCCGGACAGGTGCGCGTGGAACGCCGGGCCCTCGATGAGTGAGCCGACCCGGTGCAGTGCCGTGGTGAGCTCCTGCGGCATCGGATGCCCGAGGATCCGGTGCTCACCCGCCGAGGGTGTGATCAGCCCGAGCAGCATCCGGATCGTCGTCGTCTTGCCCGATCCGTTCGGGCCGAGGAAGCCGTAGACGCTGCCACGGGGGACCTTGATGTCGATCCCGTCGACAGCGCGCTGCGAGCCGAAAACCTTTGTCAGACCGGAGGTTTCGATGGCGAATGGCGACTCGGTCTCGACAGTGCCTCCGCCGGCGCTCTGGTCTACTCGACCAGCGTTGGGATCAGCCGAGGGCGGCATAGAGGGTCTTGGGCTGCACGGCTCCGACGGCGAAGTGGCCGTCGTCGGTGATCACGGCACTCAACAGCGCGGTGTCGAGCAGATGCCCCTGGCCCCAGGAACCCGACACCTTCGGCAGCACCTTCAGGGCGCGCTGCAGGTCTTGATTTGCCTTCTTCCCAGTTGTTTTCGTCGGGATGGTGCCGACCAGGACCGAGGACCAGCCCTTGCCGACAACCTGCGGCAGGTCGGCCTTCGCCCGCGGACTCGTCACCCGCGGGCTCTTCGCGTGGTTGCGACTCTTGGCGGACTTCTTCGGGGTGGTGACCTTCGCTCCCGGCGGTGGCGTGAAGTCGAAACGACTCGCCGGCTGCTTGCCGAAGTCGATCGAGCTGAAGCCGACGTTGATCGCCGGCTTGTCGGCACCGCGCGCGAAAACCTCTGCGCGCAAAGGAATGTGGTGCTTGGCATCGATCGCCACGTGGATCGAGCCGACCTTGGTGTTGCTCGTCTTGGGCGTCAGCACCAGCTCATAGGCGGCGCACCCCGCGACCCGCTCGTTGCTCGTCGTGGTGACGGAAGTCGTCGGCTCGAGCATCTTCAGCGCCCACGTCGCGACGCCCTCCGGGGTGCTCAGACCGCCCGGCACAGCGCTCTTACCGGACGGGATGCCCGAGTGGGACGGGCCTGTCCGGTCGGCATACGCCTTGGGGCCCTGGTCACCGGCAGGTGGGGCGACGTGCAGCACGGACCGATCGGCGCTCTGCCAGACCCACAGCCCGGAGTCGTTCGTGACGACGTCGGTCTCGGCGGACTTGCCGAGGACGGCGATCCGGGACTGAGTGCCGCCGTCATACCAGACCTTCGCCGTGTGCGTGCCGCTCAGCAGGTTGAGCGGAGCGGTCGGGTTGCTCCCGCTGGTCGGCAACTCGGGCAGGCCGAGCGCCATCGTCGCGGTGACCGTGCCCGACATGGCGACCGGCTTGGCCTGCTGCACATCGGTCAACAACTGCGCGGCGGTGCGCGGCGGCAGATCTGTGTCGGCCTGCGCCGGCCAGTGTGCGGCGACCTGGGACCCGGCGATGATCGTGGCGAGCGCGACACCGGGTGCAGCCCAGCGCAGCAAGGGGCGACGAGTGAATGGCGCGTTCATCTCTCGATCGTAGGCTCGCTCATCGGCGAGGAACATCCCCCACAGGAGTGATTCGGCAGTGGCCCGGAGAGGGACTCAGATGCCGATCTGGCTGTGTGCGCGACGCACCGCACGCGACATCGCGCGCTCGGCCTCGCGGTTGTCCTGGCGCTCACGCAGCGCCTGCCGCTTGTCGTACTGCCGCTTGCCCTTGGCCAGCGCGATCTCGACCTTGACCCGGCCGTCGACGAAATAGAGCTGCAACGGGATCAGCGTGTGCCCCGCCTCCTGGGACTTGCCGATCAACTTGTTGATCTCGTGCCGGTGCATGAGCAGCTTGCGACGGCGCTTGGTGGAGTGGTTGGTCCAGTTGCCGTTGATGTACTCGGGGATGTGGACGTTCTCCAGCCACAACTCACCGTGCCGCGCGTCGGCATACCCGTCGACGAGCGAGGCTCGTCCCATGCGCAGGCTCTTCACTTCGGTGCCGGTCAGCACGAGGCCGGCCTCGACGGTGTCCTCGATCAGGTAGTCGTGCCGCGCCTTGCGGTTGGTGGCGACGACCTTCTTGGCCGGCTCGTCCTTGGCGGACTTCTTCGCTTTCTTGGCCATGCGGCCAAGTCTACGGAGCGAGCGCAAACCGATTTGGCCACGGGCTGCGCTCGAGATGGTTGAGCTTGTCGAAACCACACCGTGACCTCGACAAGCTCGGCCACCTCATGTGACAGGCTCGGCCAACAGCGATCGAGGGAGCGACCTAGCTGATGTACGGGATCGGGTTGACCCAACGACCGTTGGCCATCACGCCGAAGTGCATGTGACAGCCGGTGGACCGACCGGTGGTGCCCGAATACCCGATCAGCTGCCCCTTGCTGACGTGCTGACCGCGGTGCACCACGGCGGACCGCTGGAAGTGCGCGTAGTAGCTGGCGATGTTAGTGCCGCCGATGTATCCGTGATCGATCAGCACGAAATTGCCGCCGGCGCTGTCCCAGCCGGTGCTGGCCACGGTGCCGCCCCGCGCCGCGTGCACCGGGGTGCCGCAGGCGTAGGGGAAGTCGTCGCCGGCGTGCAGCATGCTGATGCCCAGCACGGGGTTCACCCGGCTGCCGAAGCCGGACACGATCGACCCGAGTGAACCGGGCGCCGCGAGTATGCCGCCGCCCCCGCTGCTGTGGCGACTGGTGCCGCTGCCGCTGCTGCTGCTGGAGTGCCGCACCGGCGGTGGCGTGGCCTTGCGGGTCGCGGTCTCCCGCTTGCGCTTGGCGGCCTTCGCCGCCGCGATGTTGCGCTTGCGGATGATCGCGGCCAGCCGCGACGACTCCTTCTTCTGCTTCTTGAGGTTGGCCAGCTCGGTCTTCTTCTGCTTGGCCAGCGCGTTGCGCTGCTTGGTCTGTGTCTTCTGCAGCGACACGACCTTGTTGCGCGCAGTCTTGGCCTTGCCCTGCGCCTTCTTCGCAGCCGTCTGCGCGTTGGTCGCCTGCACCGTCAGGGTGGCGATCCGCCGCCGCGCGGCGCTGAGCCGGTCATTGGCCGCCGTGCCCTTCGCGCGCTCGCTCGCGAGCTTGCTGAGCACACCGCCCTGCTGGCGCATCACCATGTCGGCGACCGACAGCTTGGAGGTGACGTCCCCGTGGCTGGTCAGGATGTTGAGGGTCAGCTGCAGGTTGCCCAGGCCACCGGACATGTAACTCTGCCGGGCGATGCCGCCGACCAGCACCTTGGACTTGGCCTGCTTGGACTTGTTGACCTTCAGGGTGTTCTTGTTCTTGCTCTCGTCCGCCTTGGCAATGGCCAGCTGCGAGCGCATGTCGCGCAGGTGGTTGTTGGCCTTGGTGACCTTCTTGTTGGCCGACTTCAGCTTCGACTGTGCCTTGGTGACCTTCTTGTTGGTCGTGATCAGCGCCTTGTTGACCTTGACCAGCTTGGCCGAGGTGTCGTCCAGGTTGCGCTGGGCGGTGGCCACCTTGTGGTCGGACTTCTTCTTCTGGTCGTCGACGTCCGCCGAAGCGGGTGCCGCGATCGCAGTCGACAGCAGTGCGATCGCGCACGCGCCCGCGATCAGCCGTCCCTGCCGGAGCACCCGGTGGTTGTGCGACATACGCCTCGCCTCTCCTCAGACCCTCAGATAACGGCGCAGCGTCACCCACGCCGTGGCCAGCGCGATCACGACAGCCCCGGCGAACAGCCAGGGCGCGAAGTCCCAGACGTCCGCGGTGCCGATCATGCTGACCAGATTGCCGGTCGATGAACCGGTGGTGTTGAACAAGCCTTCGACGCCGTAATGCACCAGGGCCCAGAGCAACCCGACCGCGAGCGCCGCACCGACGACGGTCGCCAGCAGGATCTCGATAACGAACGGCAGATAGATGACCGTCGACGACGCACCGACCAGTCGCATGATGCTGACCTGCCGTCGTCTCGTGTAGGCGACCTGCCGAATCGTGGTGGTGATCAACAGGATTGCGCAGATCACCATCACCACCGCGAGCGCGACGGCACCGACACTGATCACCCGCAGCAACTTGAAGAACGTGCTCAGCACACTGCTCTGGTCGCTGACCGCCTCGACGCCGGGCTGGCCGTCGAACGAGGCGACGATCTCGTTGTACTTGTCGGGGTCGGACAGCTTCACCCGGTATGACGAGGGCATCGCGTCCTTGCTGATGTCCGACAGGTAGGGACTGCTGCGGAACTGCTTCTTGAAGCGGTCGTAGGCCTGCTGCTCGCTCTCGTAATAGACGTGCTCGACCAGCGGTTTCATGCCGTCCAGCTGGCTCTTGACCTGCTCCTTCTGGGCCTGCGTCGCCGCACCGTCGGCGCACGACTCGGACTGCGTGGACTGCGGGGTGCAGAAGAAGATCGAGACCTGGACCTTGTCGTACCAGAAGCCCTTGGCCACGCTCACCTCGCGCTGTGCGAGCAGGCCGGCGCCGAGGAAGAAGAGCGAGACCATCGACACCAGGACGACCGAGACGATCATCGAGGCGTTGCGGCGGATGCCGTTGCCGACCTCGCCGAGCAGGAATGTCAGTCGCATCGGCGTCAGTCCTCGTCCCGCAGGAGCGCTTCGGCCGCGCGGTCGGCGGCACGCTCTCGGGCACGTGTCTCGTCGGCGGCATACCCGCCGCGTTCCTCGTCGCGGACCAGCCGGCCGTCCTTCAGCTCCAGGACCCGCTTCTGGAAGACGTCGACGATGCCCTGGTCGTGGGTCGCCATCGCGACGGTCGTGCCGGTCTTGTTGATGCGGTCGAGCACCTTGACGATCTCCGCGCTGGTCTCGGGGTCGAGGTTGCCGGTCGGTTCGTCGGCCAGCAGGATCGGCGGCTTCTTCACCACGGCACGCGCGATGGCCACCCGTTGCTGCTCGCCGCCGGACAGCTCGTGGGGAAGCCGGCCCGCCATACCGTCCAGGCCGACGAGGTCGAGGGTCTCAGGCACCAGTTGCTTGATCTGGTGGCGCTTGCTGCCGAGGACGCGAAGCACGAATGCGACGTTCTGATAGACGGTCTTGCCCTCCAGCAGCCGGAAGTCCTGGAACACCACGCCGATGTCACGACGCAGCGCGGGCACCTTGCGTTCGGACATCGGAGCCAGGTCGCGGCCCGCGACGAGGATCGATCCCGCCGTGGCAGTGATCTCCCGGGTGACCAGTCGCATCAGCGTCGACTTGCCCGACCCGGAGGAGCCGACCACGAAGACGAATTCGCCCCGGTCGATGTCGAGACTCACGTCGTCCAGTGCGGCGGAAGCGCCCGCGGCATACCGCTTGGTGACGTGTTCGAAACGAATCATGTGGGACGGGAGGCCTTTTCGGGGGGCAGGACGCTGGCCGCAATACGGTATGACGGGGCCCGCTTGCAGCGGGTCAGGCGCGCCCGCGAGTCACAAAATCCTCAGAGATCTCAGGTGCCACAGGAGCACCTGCCGCGTGTGCACCAACTGGCGACCGTCGCCGGTTACGCACGGGTTTCCGGCCCAGAACGCAGACTTCCCAGCGACCGTCGCCGGTTATGCGCAGGACCGGATCGCCAGGACCCAGGTCACTCGGCCTGGGACTTCTCCTGGCTGCGCTTCCAGCGAATGCCGGCCTCGATGAAGTCATCGATGTCACCGTCGAAGACTGCGTCGGTCTTGCCGACCTCGTGCTCGGTGCGCAGGTCCTTGACCATCTGGTAGGGGTGCAGCACATAGGAGCGCATCTGGTCACCCCAGCTGGCCTTGATGTCGCCGGCGAGTTCCTTCTTCTCGGCGGCCTCCTCCTGCTGGCGGATGAGCAGCAGCCGGGACTGCATGACGCGCAACGCCGCGGCGCGGTTCTGGATCTGCGACTTCTCGTTCTGCATCGACACGACGGTGCCGGTGGGGATGTGCGTCATCCGGACCGCGGAGTCGGTGGTGTTGACGCTCTGCCCGCCGGGGCCCGAGGAGCGGAAGACGTCGACCTTCAGCTCATTGTCCGGGATCTCGATGGAGTCGGTCTGCTCGATGAGCGGCACGACCTCGACGGCGGCGAACGACGTCTGCCGGCGGCCCTGGTTGTCGAAGGGACTGATCCGGACGAGCCGATGGGTGCCTGCCTCGACCGCCAGGTGGCCGTAGGCGTAGGGGACGTTGACCTCGAAGGTCGCGGACTTCAGCCCGGCCTCCTCGGCATACGACGTGTCCATGACCTTGGTCGGGTAACCGTTGCGCTCGGCCCACCGCAGGTACATGCGCATCAGCATCTCGGCGAAGTCGGCTGCGTCGACGCCGCCGGCGCCGGCGCGGATCGTGACGACGGCCTCGCGCTGGTCGTATTCGCCGGCCAGCAGGGTGCGCACCTCAAGCTCGCCGACCGCCTTCTGCAGCGCGGTCAGCTCCTTCTCGGCCTCGGCCATGGTGTCGGCGTCGTCCTCCTCCTGCGCCATCTCGACCAGCACCTCGAGGTCGTCGACGCGGCTGTCCATGGTCTCCACGCGCTCGAGCTCCGCGTTGGAGCGCGACAACTGGCTGGTCACCTGCTGGGCGTGCTCGGGGTCGTCCCACAGGTCGGGAGCGGCGGACTGCTGCTCCAGGTCGGCGATCTGGGCGCGCAGCACGTCGAGGTCGGTCACCCCGCGGACGGTGTCCATCGTTGTGCGCAACGCCTTGATCTCGGCAGGAAAGTCAGTAGCCACAACCTCAGAGGGTACGGCGTCGGCACTCCTGCCGCTCATGCCGGGAGGCTAGGCCCCGTCGGGCGGCACACGCCCGCCACCGCGATCGGCCCGTCGAGGTCACTTCACGTCGGCGCGGGCTCGGGACTGCACCGTGATGTGTATGTCGCCGAACATGCCCGACACCATCCCGCCGAGGATCGGCGGGTGGACCACGGCGGACACGCGCACCACGGCGGTGCGGGAGTCCTGCGCACCGGTGCCGTCAGCGACCCGCCAACCGGTGACGTGCGCCGGCACATCCTCTCGGGCGAGGGTGCTGCCTGCCGCCTGCTGGACCGAGCGATCGGACAGCGACAGCTCCGCGCCCAGCCCGTGCTTGTAGAGGCTGCTCTCGTCGGCTGCGTCGGCGGCATTCGCGGCAGCGGCATCGGCGGCGTCGATCACCTGCATCCGCGCAAGTTGCAACGCCGTGACGTTGACCCCGCCGACGATCAGCACGGCGAGGATGCCGAACAGCCCGGCGATGAGCAGCACGACGCGCCCGCCGTCGTCCTTCGTCTCCGGCAGCCTGTCTCGTATGGCGCGCAGCATCGTCATCGGGCCCGGTAGTGATCGACGACCTCGGCATGACGCGAGTGCAGGTGGATGCTCGAAGGCACCACTCCCCGCAGGAAGTCGGGGATCAACGGCAACTCGACGTCGAGGTCGGTCACGCCCTGGATCACCGAGTCCGGACTGAGGCACGGGTGCTTGCTGCACTGCATCGTGACCTTCCCCTGCCCGCTGAAACCCTGGTCGGCGAAGGACATCGCCGCGGCGGCCTGCGCCCGACCCTGTCCGGCTGCGTCACTCTCGGCGGTCACGAACATCCGCGACGACTCACGCGCTGCCTCCGCCACCGCGTAGGTGCCGGCTTGCAGCCTTGCCAAAGTGATGACCAGGTAGAACACCGGCAGCGTGAGCAGCAGGCCGATGACGAGGAACTCGATCAGCGCGCTCCCCCGATCACCGCTCTCGCCGAGACGACGCTGCAGTCGTTGCCGCAGCCGGCGCGCCAGCAGACTGTCGGTCGAGCCGCTCATGGCTGCGCCTCGGCATACGCCCGCCCGGAGACGGTCAACGCCTGCGAAGGACCGAACGGCCCCACGATCGGCAGCGGCGCCCGCACCGTGACCTTGACGACCTGTGCACCGCCTTCGGTCACCGTGGTCGCCGACACGTTGTTCGCGTAGCGGTCGGCCAGCGACGCGCGGATCAATTCGCCTGTGCGCTGCGCGCCCATGCCGGGTGTGGCATCCGCGCGCGCTCCGTAACGCGCGCCCTCCGCGGCGTTCTGGATCAGGGTGTTGCGGACGTAGAGGGAGAAGCCGATCTGGAAAGCAGCCAGGAAGAACAGCACCACGAGAGCTCCGACGAGCGCGAATTCGGCAGTGGCCGAACCGCTTTCGTCCGCAAGCAGCCGCTGCTGAAACTCGCGCGGGCGCAATGCCCGCACGGACTACTTCCCTCCGCCGGTGACGCCGTGGACGGCCTTGTCGAAGAGCCCGGTCAGCGCGCCCTGGGCGGTCGCCCACAACGCTGTGACCAGGCCGGCCGTCATGATGGTGATGAGGACCCAGCCGGGCACGTCGCCGCGCTCGCGGTCCTGGAGACTGTCGACGCGCTCCTGCAGCGCGTTCATCGCTCGTATCGTCCGCGACTGCAGCTTTGCCATGACGGTCATGTTTCCTCCATATTGTTGCGAATTCTGTTGTATGACGGGTGTTTCGAGTCGCTCTCCCAGCGCGCTCGTAGTCAGATGGACATGTTGAGGACTCCGAGCCCGGGATAGATGGCGAAGAGGACGGTGACGGGCAGGACGAGGAAGACGACCGGGACCATCATCATCAACTCGCGACGTCCGCCGAGTTCGATGAGTTGCTGTTTGCTGGAGTCACGTGCGTCCTGTGCCTGCGCGCGCATGACGTCGGCCAGCGGGGTACCGCGCTCGACTGCGATGACGATTCCGTCGACGAATCGGGACAGGCTCGGCACGCCCGTGCGATCGGCCAGACCCTGCAGCGCCTCCGGCAGTGAAGACCCGGATCGTGCGTCGACGAGGCACCGTGCCAGCTCGCCGGACAGCTCACCGGAGGAGAGTCCTGCGACGCGCTCGAGGGCAGCAGCAGCGCCTTCTCCGGCGGTGACCGCCAGCGCGAGCATCTCTGCCACTGCTGGGAATTCGGCCAGGATCTGCTGCTCACGATGCTCGGCAGCACGCGTCAGCATCTGGTCGCGCATGACGACTCCCGCCGCGAATGCGATCACCAGGATCAGGATGGCTTGGACCGGTGAGCCCTTGCCACCGACGAACGTCAGCGACACGTAGAACCCGCCGACGACCATCGCCACGAGCCCCCACAGCGCTTGCTGCGCACGGAATCCCTCGAGGTCCGGCGGTTGTCCGGCTCGCTCCAGGCGGGTGCGCACCGACGTCGCACCGCCGAGGACCTGGTCGACGTAATGTCCCAGTCTCCGCAGCGACGGTGCGAGCAGCTGATTGACGTCGAGCTTGTCGGTCGGAGTGGACAGCAACCGGGACGGCATCGGTGCATCGCGCACGTAGGGCTCGATCCGGGAGTTGAGGTCGGGCTTGCGGTGGAAGGGCAGTCCGACATACATCAGCAGCAGACCAGCGCCGGCGACGAGCCCGATGAGCGCACCGAACCAGGTGTATGTCGCGATCATCGCAACACCCGGACTTCCACCGGCAGCCGTCCGATGCGCCGCATGACCCGGTAGGCGACGAACGTCACCGCGGTGCCGATGACCAGCACGATGACACCACCGGGCTCGCGGTATGCCGCCAGCGAGTCACCGCGAGTTGCCAGCATGGCCAACACGATCCAGGGCGCGGCGACGGCCAGCCGGGCCGCGTTGACGGTCCACGACTGTCGAGCCTCCAGCTCGGCACGCGTGCGTGCGTCGTCGCGCAGGAAGGTCGACAGGGTGCGCAACAGCTTGCCGAGGTCGGTGCCGCCGACCTCACGGGCGATCCGCAACGACTCGACGAGCCGGTCTGCGACCGGATCGCTCAACCGCGCCTTCAGGGCGTCGAGGCACTCGTGGAAACGGCCGGTCGCGCGGTAGTCGTGCGCGAACTCGGCGAACGCCGGGCGCAGCTCCTCCGGACCGCGAATCGCCAACTGGGACAACGACTCCGGCAATGCCAGGCCGGCACGCACCGCAGAGGCGATGTGGTCGACGACGTCCGGCCAGAGGTCCCGCAGTTGACTCCGCCGGCGGCGGGCTCTGCCGCGCACGAACGCGATCGGGCCGTATGCCGCAATGGCCGCGAACGCGATGGCGATGGCGGGAACAGCGGTGGCAGCCATGACGATCAGCAACACGAACATGCCGAGGCCGCCGCACATCCACAGCAACCTGGACACGGTCAGCCCATTGAGGCCGGACTGCACGACCTCGTCATTCAGCTGGTCTCGCATGGAGCTGCGTGAGTTGCCGGCCGACTCCTCCTGCGGCCAGAACGACCACCAGATGCACAGCAGTCCCGCGCCGAACATCAGCGGCAGGACGATGTTCATCCGCGGTCCCCCAGCAGCTCCGCGACGTCGTAGCCCGCGCGGTGGAAGCGCTCCTCGTGCGTGGGGAAACCGCTGCCGCGCACGAGCCGGCCGTCACGTTGCACGAAGATGTCCGCCAGCTCGACGACATCGCCCTCGACGCGGCCGGGGACCGCGACGATCTCCCGGACGCGACGGCTGCCGTCCCGGTCGAGCGCGATCTGCACGACGATGTCGATCGATGCGGCGACGGTCGGCACCACGAAGGTCGAGCTGACGTTGGGCCCCGCCAGCAGCGGCAGGGTGCACATCTTGACGATCGCCTCGCGGGCGGAGTTGGCGTGCAGTGTCGCCATACCAGGCAGGCCCGAGTTGAGCGCGATCAGCAGATCCAGGCTCTCCTCCTGCCGGACCTCGCCGACGACGATGCGCGAGGGCCGCATGCGGAGGGCTTCCTTGACCAACCGGCGCAACGGAATCTCGCCGGTGCCCTCCAGACTCGGCTGGCGACACTGCAGGGCGGCCCAGTCACGCAGACTGAGCTGCAGCTCGAAGACCTCCTCGCAGGACACGACCCGCTCCATCGACGGGATCGCGCTCGCGAGGCAGTTGAGTGTCGTGGTTTTGCCCGCCTGTGTGCCTCCGGAGACCAGGATGTTCAGCCCGGACGCGACGGCCGCGGCGAGGAACCGTGCGGCGGGCGCGGTGATGGTGCCCAACCGCACCAGATCGTCCAGTCGGCGAGCACGCGCGACGAACTTGCGGATGTTGATCAGCCAGTGACTGCGGGTGATGTCGGGTATGGCGACGTGCAACCGGCTGCCATCCGGCAGCGTCGCGTCCACGAACGGCGAACTGAGGTCGATCCTGCGACCGGAGGGCTTCAACATCCGCTCCACCAGCGTGCGGACCTGCTCACCGGTCAGGATCGTCGGGGTCAGCTCGGCGACACCACTGCGGGCGACGAACACCCGCTCCGGCTCGTTGATCCAGATCTCCTCGATCGTGGGATCGTCCAGATAGGGCTGCAGCGGGCCGAAACCCAGCACCGCGTCCAGCACACGTTGAGTGGCCTTCTCCCGGTCGCCCAGCGGCACCAATCCGCCGTGCAGGCTGCGTTCCTCGTAATCCTGGACGGCATCACGCACGAGTCCGTGCAGCACCTGCTGATCCCGGGCAGGGTCCAGCCGTTGCCGACGGATCAACTCACGGATCTCGTCCTCGATGACGTCTGCGCCGTCCATCGGACTTCCTCCCCTGACACATTTCGCCCACTCCTCCAGTGGACGTGCACATACAACACATGAACCGGTCCGGTGTGGCGTTTTCGGACGAATCCTTTACGAACGCCATACCTTCGCGACATGCTCGACGAACTTCTCGAACAACTTCTCGACGAACCTCTCGAAAAGTCACCGAACCGACGCTCGCGAACGAACTACTCCCCTGAGCATGTCCCAGTCGGACGGCCCGTGGAGGTTATCCACAGGGTGCAGTTGTCGACACAGCAGGGTCGGTCCGAGGCGTCCGACAATCGCTGCCATGACCACTGCCCCGCCCGAAGCACCGAGCTCAACCAGTCGCAGCATCCGCCTCGATCTGGTCGCGAGTGACCTGCCCACCGACACCTCGGCCACCGGCACCCTGGTGACGAGCACGGACGCGGTGACACTCTGCCTGCGCGCGCCGGACGGCACCACGTGGGCAGCCGCGCGCGACGCCATACGCGGGTGTGGGGTTTCGGTGCATGATGAGTTGTATGTCGGCAGCCGGCTGCTCGAGGACGACACCCCACTGGGCCGGGCACCTCTGGTGAACGGCGCACAACTGAGCGTCCAGCCCACGGCTGCCGAGGCACGGCATCTGCTGGAATTGGTGGTCACCGAGGGTCCGGAGGTCGGCGCACGCACCGCACTCGGCCCGCAGGTGCAGCGCATCGGCCGCGCCACCAGCAACACCCTGCCGCTGCAGGACCCCGACCTCTCCCGCACCCACCTGGTGGTCGACCTCGATCAGGGGCGGGCGATGGTGTCCGACGCCGGATCGACCAACGGCAGCCACATCGATGGGCGACGACTCAGCCCGGAGCGACCCGCCGAGCTGCGTGCCGGACAACGGCTGCGCGCCGGGTCGACCACCTTCGCACTCGAGCGTTCGGTGACGGTCGACACGACGGTGCCGACCGATGAGTCGTGCCGGGTTCCGTTCCAACGGTCGGCACGAATCCCTCTGCAAATCAACGAAACCGAGCTCACGCGACCGACACCGCCCAGCAAGCCGGAGCGACACCGGATGCCCTGGCCGGTCGTCGTGCTGCCGGCCGTGATCGCAGTCGTCATGGTCCTGGTCATGCACAACATGATGTTCCTGATGTTCGCGTTCTTCGGACCGGTGATGATGATCGGTCAGCACCTCAACGACCGTCAGGGTGGCTCGAGCCGGGCCAAGACCCAACGCGCCGAGTTCGCCGAAGCTCTGCGCCGACTCGAGGCCGACAAGGAGTCCGCGCGCGAGACCGAAGTCGCGCTGCGACGTCGCATCACCCCGCCGATCAGCGAGACGCTGCGGTCGGTGAGCAGTCGTGACAATCGACTCTGGTCACGCTCACCGGCACACCACGACTACCTGCACTGCCGCGTCGGCATCGGCCGCATCCCCAGCCGGGTTCGGGTGACCGGCGGCGGGCGAGGCACCGAGACCCTGCTGCTGTCCGAAGCTCCGATCTCGTTCTGTGCCAACGAGTCCCGCGTTGTCGGCGTGACCGGGGCATCGACCGAGCGCGATCGTATGGCGCACGGACTCGTCCTGCAGCTGGCGACCTGGCAGTCGCCGCACTTCCTGCGCATCATCGTCGTCTGCGACAGCGCGGCCACCAGCGAGGGCTGGTCGTGGGCCGAGGGCCTGCCGCACATCACCGCAGCACCGCACGCCTCGAGCACGATTCTCGACGTCGAGACCGACGAATCCGCTTGCGTCCGTGCCCTTTCCGCACTGCTCCCGGAGAAGTCCGAGATGCCCGTCGCACACAGCGATGACCACCCGGTCCGGACCGTCGTCGTGCTCGACGGCTGTGCGCTACTCGGCAACCGCCCGGAGGTCACCGCGCTGTTGCGTGACGTCGAGTCCGCGGGTGTGGCTGTCATCGCGATCGGTGCCGCAGCCGACCTGCCCGCCGAGTGCGACCTCTCGATCGAGGTGTCCAGCAGCACGACACTGACCGTCACCGGCGCCATCACGGCGACGGGTTGTCCCGACCTGCCGGATGCCTTCCTCGCGCGCGGTGTCGCGTCCCGGCTGGCCGCGATCCGGGACGCGACACCGGACACCGACTCCGGAGCACTTCCTGAGCGGGCCGCGCTGCTGGACGTATGGCGTGACGATGCCTGCGACGCAACGGAATCCGCCGCGGTGGCACGACAATGGCAGGCCTCGCCGCGGTCGACTATCGCGCCGCTGGGCCGCACCGGGGACGGCACCCTTCGCATCGACCTGGCGACGGACGGACCGCACGGACTGATCGCCGGCACGACCGGTGCCGGCAAGTCGGAGCTGCTGCAGAGCCTGGTGACCTCGCTCGCCCTGGCCAACCGCCCGGACGAGATGGTCTTCGTCCTGGTGGACTACAAGGGTGGTGCCGCCTTCCAGGACTGCGCGCGGCTTCCGCACACCGTGGGTCTGGTCACCGATCTGGACGCGCATCTCACCGCACGAGCACTGACCTCCCTCGGCGCCGAGGTGCGCCGTCGCGAGCAGCTGCTGGCGGGAGTCGGCGCCAAGGACATCGAGGATTATCAACGCATTCCGGATGTCGAGTCACTGCCCCGGCTGGTGCTGGTCATCGACGAATTCCGCGTGCTGGCCGAGGAGATGCCCGACTTCATCTCCGGTCTGGTCCGTCTTGCTGCCGTGGGTCGTTCGCTCGGCATACATCTGGTGCTGGCGACACAGCGACCCGCCGGCGTGGTCTCCGCCGACATCCGCGCCAACGTCAACCTACGGATCGCGCTGCGAGTGCGCGACGGTGCCGACTCCCAGGACGTGATCGACAACGGCGACGCGGCACAGATCCCGGCTGCCTTGCCCGGCCGCGCGATCCTGCGCACCGGCGGTGGCCGCCCGGTCACCTTCCAGACGGCTCGCATCGGAGGTTGCAGCTCCGGCGACACCGCGCAGATCGAGGTGTCGGTCGCCGGCCACCGCGGGGGTCTCCCGACCCGGCTCAGTGCTCTGGAGGAGGCCGACGGCCCGACCGACCTGCAACGGACCGTCACCGCGATCCGGCAGGCGACCACAGACCTGGCCATCACGCCGCCACCGTCCCCATGGCTCCCGCCGCTGCCCGCCGCGGTGACCACGGAAAAGCTGACGGACGCTCCGTACGCGATCGGCGGAGACCCGTGCGGGCCGGAGTCGATCATCCTCGGGCTGATGGACGTCCCACAGCAGCAACAGACTCGGCCGGTCGCGTGGGACCTGGAGACCGACGGGCACCTGGCGATCGTCGGCGGTCCGCGCAGTGGCCGCACCTCGCTGCTGCGCACTCTCGCCGTCCAGGCGGCGCACGCATGGCCCCGCTCGGGCCTTGCCGTCTATGTCGTCGACGCCGGGTCCAACCTCGGCGCACTGACCGCACTTCCGCAGGTCGGCGCAGTCGTGGACCGGGACGACACGGGGCGCCTCACTCAGCTGGTGGAGTGGCTGGCCGGCGAAATCCGCTCTCGCCAACAACAATTCGCCCGTGATCAGGTCAGCGGGTTCGCCGAGCACGTCCACGACGGTGGGCATCTCCCGCGCATCCTGCTGCTCATCGACGGATGGGAGTCGCTCACCGAGATCAGCGAGGAGACCACCTTCGGGCGACTCACCGAGGAGGTGTTGCAACTGTTGCGGGACGGCTCCGCCGTCGGGCTGTATGCCGCCGCCACCGGCGGACGCGGGCTGGCGACCGGCCGGGTGGTCAGCAGCTTCTCGACCAAGCTCATGCTCCGTCTCGCGGACTCCGCCGATGCGATGTTGCTCGGCATGCGCGAGGCCGACCTGCCCCAGGCGATGCCGGCCGGGCGTGCGTTGACCTGCCCGGACGGTCTCGAGCTGCAGGTGGCCACCCCGATCGCCGACGTGTCGGGATCAGCTGTCGCACAGCACATTTCGGCGATCGCGCAGGAGATGGAGGCGCACGACGTGCATCGCTTCGCACCGATGCCCGAGCACTGTCTGCGCACCGACCTCCCGTCGTCCGCCGAGCAGATCTTCGTCGGCGTCGGCGGTGCCGAGATCGCACCGATCGGCCTGCCGCTGGGTGGCTTCGGCGAGTTGGCCGCAGTGGTCGCCGGGCCACCGCGCAGCGGCCGCACCACCGCCCTGGTCACGATCGCGCACCAACTGCCCGACCGACCGGTCTGCTGGCTCGCCGGCCACGGAGTCCCGCCGTCGTTGCCCGAGCACGTGGACGTCCTCGACGCCACGGCGCCCGAAGCGTTCGCGGAGTGGCTCAATGCCCACCCCGGAGGTGCGGTGCTGGTCGACGATCTCGACGAGATGCTCGGGACACCGACCGACGACCTGCTGGCCGACTACCTGCAGCACGGTCGCCGAGCCGGCGGGATCGTCTGTGCCAGTGGGCGATCGGACACCCTCGCCAACGCCTACCGCGGAGCCTGTGCCGAGCTTCGCCGCAAGCAGACCGGCATCATCCTGCAGCCCGGACGGCGCGACGGCAACCTGCTCGGCGCCCAGCTCGGACCCGCCGGACGGCCGACTCCCGGTCGCGGTGCCCTCGTCATACGCACCCGGCCGGTGCCGATCCAGGTGGCGAGCTGAGCTTGTTGAGCTCGTCGAAACCACCTCATGACCTCGACAAGCTCGGCCACCGTAGGGACAAGCTCGGCCACCGTAGGGACAAGCTCGGCCACCGTAGGGACAAGCTCGGTCACCTTAGGGACAGGCCGCGCAAACTAGTTAGGATCGGCTAACCTAACTCTCATGGGATTCGACGACGGTCGCAAAATGTCCGGGCTCTACCACGCAGAGGTCGTGGGGACCCAACGCGTCACGCCGCACATGCAGCGCGTCACCTTCGCCAGCGACGACCTGCGCGAGCTGCCGAGCCACGGCTTCGATCAGTGGTTCCGGCTCTTCCTGCCACACGCGAGTGGCACGACCGACTTCGATGCGGTGCCGGAGAAGTTCGGACTCGGTGGCTACCTGCGCTACCTCACCGCCAAGTCGGGCACGCGCCCGCCGTTCCGCAACTACACGGTGCGCGAATTGCGCTCGCACACAGGCGAACTCGACGTCGACTTCGTCATACACGGCGACAGCGGCATCGCCGGCCCGTGGGCGAGCGGCGCCGAGCCCGGCGAACGTGTCGTGATGCTGGACCAGGGACGCGGCTTCGACCCACTCGCGGATGCCGACTTCGTGCTGCTCGTGGGCGACGACTCCGCGCTCCCCGCGGTCGCCGGCATCCTGCGCGATCTGCCCAGCGACAGCTCCGGGCTGGCGATCATCGAGCTCGGTGACGAGGCCGACCAGCAGGAGCTGGCCGCACCCGACGGCTTCGAGGTCCACTGGGTCACCCGCACCGGCGCCAGTGCCCGGCCGGGCGCCGGCGCGCTCGCCGAGGTGCAACGCTTCCGGCCGGAACACCCCGACCGGCTGCAGGCCTACGTCGGCGGCGAGCAGGCGATGGTTGCGGGATCCCGACGGCACCTCGTCGGCGCCGGGGTGCCGAAGTCCCGTATCCAGTTCACCGGCTACTGGAAGGTCGGCCGGGCGAGCTGACACCGACCCGGCCGAGCGCTCCCCTTGCCCCGGTCAGCCGAGCTTGAGCTCCTGGCGACGCTGCTGCACCAGCAGGCACCGCAGCCCAGACTCGCCCGCGGTGAAACCGCGGGTGGCTCCCGCCGGGATGTGCACGAGTTCGCCTGCTGCCAAAGGGATGTGGCCGACTTCGGTGACCAGCGCACCATCACCGGAGAGCACGCTGACCAGCACGTCCGTGCCAGGTCCGCGATGCGGCTCCAGCGAGACGTTGGCCTCGACCTCCAGGACGCTGGCGTCCAGGTCGCGGTCGCGACCACCCAGGCGCCATACGGCCCCGTCCGCGCCCGGCTTCCCGCCGAGCTCGTCGGCCCGGCCCAGCGGTCGCGGTGTCGGCGCGCTCGCCTTGCGGGTGATGCGGATCTGCCAGTCGCGCATCTCCTGGTTGAGGTACTCCCAGTCGTAGCCGCCGGGCCACTCGACCTCGAACTCGTCGTGCAGGTGCTTCGGGTCGTGGTCGTTGACCAGCACGAACGACTCCCCGACCGCGAGGTCACCGAAGGTCGCGAAGATCGTCGGGTGCTTGTCCGGCTTGCGCATGCCGCGCACGTCGAGGGTCTGGGTGGAGCCTGCGGTGTCGGGGGTGTCGGCGGCAGGAGTCGAGTCGGACATGGCGCTACTTTCGCTCGAATGTTTTACACAAGGTTGTGTTGTGAAAATACCAGTCGGCTCTGTTTTCGCATCGACGGTGTGGGTAAATTCAGGGGCATGACCGACGAGCCCACACCCCTGCGCACCCTCACCGACGAACTCATCGCGAAGGCAGCTGGCGCCAGCAGCGGTCGCGCGACGCAGGCACTGCACGCCGCACCGCGCGGCATCCTCACCCAAGTCGTGCTCGCGCTCATGGCCGGGCAGGCATTGTCCGAGCACGAGAACCCCGGCGAGGCGTTCCTCCAGGTGCTGCGCGGTCGCGTCCGGCTGACCGCCGGCGACGACGAGTGGGACCTCGGCGAGGGCGACCTGCTCGCCATCCCGCAGAGCCGGCACGCGTTGCTGGCACTCGAGGACGCGGCCGTGGTGCTGACGATGGCGCGCGTCACGTCGCTGTAGTTTCGACGAGCTCAGGTTTCGACAAGCTCAACCACCTTGACCTGGGCGAACCTGCGGTTTCGACAAGCTCAGGTTTCGACAAGCTCAACCAACCCGGTTCAGGCAGTTGCCCAACGAGACGATGAGGCGGTCGATCTCCTCCTGCGTGCTGTATGGCGCCAGGCCGACCCGCACCCCACCGCTCACACCGAGGTGGCGCGCCGTCTCGTAGGCGTAGAAGGTCCCCGCCGGGGCGTCGATGCCGTCCGCTTCGAGGTGTGCCGAAATTTCTGCGGCAGAGCGGTTTTCGAATGTCATGAATAGTGTCGGGGTCCGACGTGCTGCCCGTGAGTGGACGGTCACCCCGGGCAGTGCGGCCAGACCGTCCTCGAGGCGCCGGCGTAGTGCGTCCTCGTGCTGCTCGAGCGCGGCAAAGGAGTCCTGCAGCCGCTCGCGACGCGTCCCGTCACCCGGTGTGAGATCGGCCAGGAAGTCGACCGCCGCCGTCACACCAGCGAGCAATTCGTATGGGAGAGTGCCGAGTTCGAAGCGCTCGGGCACCTCGTCGCTCGACGGGCGCAGCTTGTCGGGCGCAAGGTCCCGCAGCAGGTCGGCGCGACCGGTCAGCACGCCGCAGTGCGGGCCGAGGAACTTGTATGGCGAGCAGACATAGAGGTCTGCACCGAGCGCCGGCACGTCGACGAAGTTGTGCGCGGTGTGGTGCACGCCGTCGACATACAGCACCGCCGACACCCGCCTCGTCGCAGCCGCGACCTCGGCGAGGTTCGGCTGCGTGCCCAGCAGGTTGGACGCCGCGGTCAGTGCCACCAGCCGAGTGCTGTCGGTGAGCTGCCCGATGACCGATGCAGGGTCGAATTCGCCTGTGCCAGCGTCGAAGTCGGCCCACTTGACCTCCACCCCAGCACGCCGCGCCGCGACCAGCCACGGGCCGACGTTGGCGTCGTGGTCCAGCCGGCTGAGGATGATCTCGTCGCCGGGCTGCCATCCGCGGGCCAGCGTGCGCGCCACGATGAACGTGAGTGCCGTCGCACTGCGCCCGAAGACGACCGTGCCCGGGTCGACACCCAGCAGGTCCCCCATCGCCGCACGCGCACCGACCACGATGTCGTCCGCATTGCGCGCCGCCTGGGTGTGCCGGCCGCGGTTGGACAGCGGCGCGGTAAGTGCGTCATACACCGCTCGGGCAACCGGCTCCGGTGTCTGCGTCCCGCCGGGAGCATCGAAGTGTGCCCGCCCGGTGCGCAGTGCCGGGAAGTGCTCCCGCACCCGTGACACGTCGTACTGCTCGGTCGTTCCCGCCATGTCCAGCTCCCTCGTGAGTGCCCGTGTATGCCGCCCCCCGGACTCCCAGCATTGCAGCCGGTCAGCGGACGATGCCGTGCGGGACCGACGCCACGGGCAGGCTGCTCGCCTCCTGGTGCCAGCCGGCCTCGTCCGCGATCGAGACGACCAGACCGCCGAGCATGAAGGCGATCAGCACCGCGACCAGCGCACCGGTCGGGATGTTCGGGACCCAGCGGCGCCAGCCGTCGACGACCGGCGCCATGCCGTGGAACTCGTGGGTGAGCGCGTGCCCCTTGCCCTTGCCGAGCAGCCACTTGTTGACCGGCACTGCGACCAGAAACGCGGCGGTCAGCGAGATCATCATCCCGATCCAGAAGACGACGTTGACCAGGCCGGCGTTCATCGCGCCCGGCAGCACCACCATGACGATGTTGTCGACGACTTCCATGCTCGCGATCGAGAGCGTGTCGGCTGCGAGCACCACGGTCAGCGCGGCGACCGGCGCGACTCCTGCGCGCAGCAGCGGCATGGTCGACAGCGTGTAGCCGAACACGAACGCCAGGCCGATCGAGATCGCGACCGACCAGCCGTTGCCGAGGCCGGCGCCGGTGGCGATCATCATGCCGGCAATCTCGCCGATCGCACAGCCGGTCAGACAGTGCAGCGTCGCCGCGACCGCCATCGGCAGGCTGGACCCGTGGTGGTCGTGGCCGGCGTGCGCATCGGCGTGTTGGTGGCCGCCGTGGGAGTGGGCCGCTGCTGCAGGGTCGGGCGTCGACATGTCGCTGGTCCTCCGATCCGCCCCCGGGCGGTCCGGGCGCACTCACACCACAACACATACCCCAGAGGGGTATATTCCCGCACTCGACATACCTCCGGAGAGTGATTCTCACCGCAATGTCGGGAATGAAATGGAGCAACGCTCCGTTTCGGGCGTACGGTTGGTATACGAATTCATCCTCTACTACGCGGCATCGATCGGGGGAACGATGACCATCGACCACAGCGTCAGCTATCGGACGCACACACCGACGACGGCACGACACCGGCCACGGCGCGTGACCGATGCCCCGCGCCGCCGGTGGAGCCACCGGCCGAAAATGTCGCCCGGCGTCCGTGCCGCCGCCCGCGAATTGCTGCTGCTCGCAGTGCTTTACGTCGGCTACACCGCCAGTCGGCTGCTCGCGGACGACAACCTGCGCGATGCCGCCGGCACCGCCAAAGGACTGCTGCACATCGAGACGCTGCTCGATCTCGACTGGGAGCACCGGCTCAACGCGGTCTTCGTCGATCACGACTGGCTCGGGCTCTTCGGCAGCTATTGGTATGCCAGCGGCCACTACATCGTCACGCTCGCGGTGCTGGTCTGGCTCTATGCACGTCACCGGCAGGTCTACCGCAGAGCGCGCACCGCTCTGGTCGCCGCGACGTTCGCTGCACTCGGCTGCTACCTACTCCTGCCGACCGCTCCCCCGCGCCTGCTCGGCGGATTCACCGACGTGCTTAGCCTGCACGCGGACGTCGGTTGGTGGGGCAGCGAAGCATCAGCACCCAAGGGCATGGGCGGTGCGACCAACCAGCTGGCCGCCTTCCCGTCGATGCACGCCGGCTGGGCGTTGTGGGTCGCGATCGCCGTCGCCGCCGCGACCGGCTCCTGGCTGGCCCGCACACTCGGGTTCGCGTATGCCGCCACAACATCCCTCGTCGTGATCGGTACCGCCAACCACTGGGCACTCGACGTCATCGTCGGAGGCGCTGTCGTGGTTCTTGCCTGGCTCGCCGTGATCGGTGCACCCGCGGTCATCTCCCGGCTCCGCCGGCTGCGCCTGGAGGTCACCGTCCCCTCCGCCGTGCCGGTGCCCGGCTTCCGGTTGACCTGCCATGCAGATCGGTGAACACCCGCCCCGCCGCAGCTCGAGGGACCGACGAGTCAGCGATCAGTGATTGCGAACGGGCTGCACGGTCGGCAGCGACGCCCGCAGTCGACACGCCAAGACCCGCACGACCACGTCGGGCAGATCGTGTGGTGCCCGCCCCTCGAGTTCAGCCTCAAACGCGGGATCGACCCGCGCACAGTCACAGTCCAGGTATTCCTCGGTGCCGCTGCACTCGTTCGCCAGATCCGAGGCGTAGTCGGGGGGAGCGAGTCGCGCCAGCATCCGGATCATCGGAGCACTCACGGCGGCCGGGCGAGCTCGCAGGTCGTCCGCCAGCAACCGCGCGACCAGCTCTGTCGCGTCGTTCGCGGTCGTCACCGGAATGTCCAGGCGGTCCCTCAGCTCACGGGTGACCGGCGCCGTCTCCCAACCGGATGCGGACTCGTGGAGAATCGCAAGGTCGACGGCTCCCTCGTCATCACTGCCGAGTCCGACCAGCGTTGTCCCGAGCCGGACCCAATCATCGGACCGGAAGGCGCCCAGATCTTCCAAGGCGCAGGCAACCCGAACAGCCGTCTCAACCTGTCCGTCGTCCATGCCGGCAGCCTACGGGCCGACTCAACGGCTGTGAGCGGCATTGGCGCCATACATGACGAAAGCGCCTCGGATCAGTGCAGATCCGAGGCGCTCTCAGCGACGCTTCGCGTAGTAGCGGGGGCAGGATTTGAACCTGCGACCTCCGGGTTATGAGCCCGGCGAGCTACCGAGCTGCTCCACCCCGCGTCGGTGAAACCAACACTACGCGACGGTGGCCGGAGCGCCAAATCGGGGCGCCCGAACGCCCCGGGCATGCCGAGAGTGCGCTCCGGCGCACTCTCGGCATGCCCGGGGCGGTCGGGCGCCCCGCTGTTGCGGGCCGGCCCCCCGCGCGGGGGGCCGGCCCGCAACAGCGGGGCGCCCGACCGCCCCGGGCATGCCGAGAGTGCGCTCCGGCGCACTCTCGGCATGCCCGAAACGGGGAATCTCAAACCCGATCGACTGCGGGGTCACTTTTTGTCGGTCGACTTCGGCGCGGGCGAGGAGGACGGGGTGGACGGTGTGCCGCCCTGCGCCTCGATGGCCCGCTTGATCGCCGCCTTCAGCTTCTTCTGATCCTTGCCGTATGCCGCGAAGTCACCCTTCTTGAGGTCCTTCTCGCCCTGCGCATACCACTTGTTCGCATCGGCGAGCGCTTCCCTGACCTCGGCGCTCTGCTCCTTCGACGACTTGCTGGACTTCGAGGAGGACGACGGCGACGAGGGCGAGGAGGACGGCGACTTCGACTTCTTCTCCGGCGCCTTCGACTGGCCCGAATCACCAGCACTGGCACCGGAATCGCCGCCGAAGAGCTCGTTCAGCGCACCATCCAGCGTGGTGTCCCACGCCAGCTTGTCGCCGAAGCCGACCACGACGGCCTTCAGCAACGGGAACGAGGTGTTCCCGGCCGCCTTGACGTAGATCGGCTCGACATACAGCAGCCCGCCGCCGACCGGCAGGGTGAGCAGGTTGCCCTCCTGCACCTCGGAGCCGACCTGCTTGTTGTAGGTCAGGAACTGCGCCAGCGTCTGCTTGGTCGTGGGTGACACGGCCTGCGAGGAGTTGATGTCGTTCTGGAACTGCCCCGGGCCCTTGACCGTGACGTTGCGCGGCATCTCCAGGATGCGGAACGTCCCGTAGCCACTGCTCTTCTTGCCCGGCATCGATCCGGCGTCGGCATCGACCGTCATGAAGGCGGCGAGGTTCTGCCGGTCACCGGTCGGGATGAACGTCGACGTCAGCGAGAACGTCGGCGAGTTCTGGTCGGGCATCGCCACCGACAGGTAGTAGGGCGGCTGCTGCTCACGGTTGCCACGGGCCGGGTCGGTCGGGATCTGCCACTGGTCGTTGCCCTGGAAGAACTGCCCCGGGTCGGTGACGTGATACTTCGTCAGCAGCTCGCGCTGCACCTTGAACAAGTCCTCCGGGTAGCGCAGGTGCGACATCAGGCCGGACGGGATCTTCGACATCGGCTTCACGGTGCCGGGGAACGCGCTCCGCCACGCCTTGAGGACCGGATCCTTGTCGTCCCAGGCATACATCGTCACCTGGCCCGTGTAGGCGTCGACCGTCGCCTTCACCGAGTTGCGGATGTAGTTGACGCGGCCGCCGGCGAGGTTGCGCAGGTTGTCCGAGGACGTGGTCAGCGCGTCCGTGGTGGCGTTGCCCAGCGACTGCAACTCGGAGTTGGGGTAGTGCGCGGAGGTGGTGTAACCGTCGACGACCCACTGCACGTGGCCGCCCTCGACTACCGGGTAGGGGTCGCCGTCGACCGTCAGCCACGGTGCGGCCTTCTTGACCCGGTCGACCGGGTTGCGGGTGTCCAGCACCCGCGAGTCCGGGTTGATCGAGCCGGAGAAGAGGAAGTTGAGGTCGTGATACTTCACGGCATACGCCAGCTTGCGGTTCCACGAGCCGACCCCGACGCCGCCGTCGCCGCCGTAGGTGGTGCGCTGCTCACCACCGGAGGACGTGCGCGGATAGTCCAGCTCACGCTTGGGACTGTCCGCGGTGCCACCGACGATGGAGAACCGCGGCGAGGACTCCCCGAAGTAGATCCGTGGCTCGAAGTCGCCGAGCTTGCCGACCGGCGGGATGTCGGACTCCATGAAGACCGGCTGGCCGTCGTCCGTGCGCTCGTTGCCGTATGCCGCCACGACCCCGAAGCCGTGCGTGTAGACCATGTGGTCGTTGACCCAATTGCGTTGCGACCCGGGCACACCGGACAGGTCGAGCTCACGCACACCAATGACGGTGTCCTCGGTCTTGCCGCCGACCTTGTAGCGGTCGACGTCGAGGGTGTTGCCGAACTGGTAGTAGTTGCGCGTGCCCTGCAACTGCCGGAACGTCGGCGACACGATCGACGGGTCGACCAGCCGGATGCCCGGCACCGTCTCGGCGTCCTGCGCGAGCTGCCCGGCGCTGGTCTTCTTGGTCGGCGTGTAGGACGTGACCTTGACCTTGTCGAGGCCGTAGGCCTTCTTGGTCGCCTTGATGTTGCGTGAGATGTATGGCGACTGCAGCGCCTGCTCGTTGGGGCGCACCTTGAAGCGCGACACCAGCGCGGGATAGATGGCGCCCAGCACCAGGGCGCAGACGATCAGCAACGCGAGACCGACGACCGGCAGCCGCCAGGTGCGGGTCCAGATCGTCGCCACGAACAGCGCTGCGCAGATCACGGCCGCCCCCGCGAGCATCGCCTTCGCCGGCAGCACCGCGTGCTGTGCGGTGTAATCGACACCGGTGAACAGCGAGTTGTCGGTGGTCGTCTGGTCGTAGCGACCCAGCCAGTAGGCCACCGCGCGCACCAGCACCAGCGCGGCCAGCAGCAGCGACAGGTGGACCCGAGCCGATCCGGTGGTGTGAACACCCCTCTCGCGCAAGGAGATCCCGCCGTAGAGGTAATGCATGACGGCGGCGGACACGAGCGAGAGGATCAGCGCCATCGTCAGGAACCCGACGACGACCTGCAGCCACGGCAGGGTGAAGACGAAGAAGCCGATGTCCTTGTGGAACTCGGGGTCCTTGACGCCGAAGCTCTGCCGGTTGAGCCACAGCAACGCGACCTTCCACTGCCCGATCGCCGCCGAGCCGGTGAACAGCGCGAAGACACCGGGCACCAGCCAGAACGACGCCCGCCGGAACGGCTCGATCGCTTCGCGATAGCGATCCATGCTGTCCAACTCGGCCGTCGTGGGGGCGTAGATCGGCCGCTGCCGGTAGGCCAGCCACATGCTGAGCCAGATCAGCCCACCGCACAACACCGCACCACCGACGAACATCGTTGCCTTGGTGAGGTATTCGGTCCGGAAGACCGAGGAGTAGCCAATGCTCTGGAACCACAGCTGGTTGGTCCACACGTTGGCCCAGACCTGCGCGAGCACCAGGATCGCGACGATCGCAGCCGCCACGATGACCACCCGGCGTGCGCCGGATGGCCCGAATCGTCGCACCACGATGCGGGATTCGTGCTCGTCTCGCTCGTCGCCGCCGGCGGGCTCGTCCGAAGAAGTCAACGTGGGCCTCGTGTCCAAAGGTGCTGATGGTGAAACCCAAACCTAACCCGCGGTGCTATGAATCGCAGCGCCAGCCACGTTGATGCCGGCGAAACCGGAGGCAGGAGTCTCCCGCGCCGTGGCGGTGCGGCAGCATGGTTCCCATGTCGGACGATCCCACCACCCCGGGCCAACAACTCAAACAGGTCCTCACTCCCCTCGCCGAGTGTGCACTCGACACCGAGCGACACGTCGCAGCCGCGGGATGGGACCAGGCTCCCCGACTCTTCGCGATCGCCCGCAACAGCGACCTGCTGGCCCGCGAGCCGGCGCTGGCCGGGCAGTTGGGAGCCGCCGACCCAGCGGCATACAGCACGATCGAGCAGGAGGGGCTGCCGCAGACCTCCAACATCGAGAGCCTTCTGCGGCAGCTCGCCTGGCCGCCGGAGGTCGACGGCGTCGCGCTGGCGCTGGAGCGGATCGTGGTGCCGCCCGAGGCGGAGCAGGGCTTGCCGGACAACCCCGACGCCGCGACCGACGCGCTGGCCGCGCATCCCGACCGCGCCGACGTGCGGCTGCTGGTGGCCGTCCTGCGGGACGGCGAGTCGATCTGCCTGCTGCGACAGCGCGCCCATGACGACGACGACAAGGTCGCGGTCGGCAATGACATCGCGCCGGGCCTCGTCCACGCGCTGCAGGTCACTCTCGAGGACTGACCGACCCGCGAACCGACCGGCACCCCCTTACGCCGAGAGGCCCAGCGACACATCGAGAGGCCCCCGAATCGGGCGCCGAACGGTAAGAATCGCCGGTCCGCTCGGTATTCGGGGGGCCTCTCGGTGGACGACGGTCAACCGCAGCTGGGGAAGCCGGAGGTCTTGCCCGACCGGATCTGCTTCAGCGCCGACAGGGCGCCCTTGAGGTTGTCGACCTTGATGACGGTCAGCCCGTCGGGCTCGTGCCCCTTGGCCTCGTTGCAGTCACTGTCGGGCGCCAGAAAGAACTTCGCGCCCGCCTTCTTGGCGCCGATCATCTTCTGCTTGATGCCGCCGATCGGACCGACCGAGCCGTCCTCGCTCATCGTGCCGGTGCCGGCGACCTTGTGTCCGCCGGTCAGTGACCCCGGCGTCAGTTTGTCGTAGATCGCGAGGGTGAACATCGTGCCCGCAGAGGGTCCGCCGACGTCGCCCGCGTTGACCTTGACGTCATAGGGGAATTTGTATGCCGGCGAGATCGCGATGCCGAAGACTGCGTCGCCGCCGTCGCCCGCGCTCGTCGGGACCTTCAGGTGCACGGTCTTGCCGGCCCGCTGGACGGTGACCGGGACGGTGGCGCCGGCCTTGACCTTTGCCATGGCTGTCGACACGGACTTCAGCGTGCGCACCTTGTGACCGTTGACCTCGACCAGCACGTCCTTGGTCTTGAGCTTGCCCTCAGCGGCGGCGCCCTTCTGCAACTGCACCACCCGGACGGTCTCCGGCACGGTGACACCTGCCGCGCGCATCGCGACGACCTCGGCCGTCTGCTGCGAGTTGGTCATCTCGGCGGTGCTCTGCTGCTCGACCTGCTTGGAGGTGATGCCCTTGGGGAACCACATTTCCTCGGGGTAGATCTCGGCGTCGCTGTCGAGATATTTCGCCTTCAGCCACTCCAGCACACTGACCGGATAGCGCGGGCCGCCCGCCATCGACACGGTGGTGAAGTCCAGCGTGCCGGTCGTGGGATAGGTCTTGGCGCCCTTGACCTCGATCACCGGTTTCCCGGACTTCTCACCGAGTGTGTTGGTGACCGGGCCGGGCCGCAGGATCACCTTCGGCACATGGATCAGGTTGAGTGCGGCCACCGCGATCACCAGCACGACCGCGGCGACCAGCACCGCGATGTTGCGGCCGCTGAGCCGCCCGCCGGTCGTGGAGTTGCCGGTCTTCGTAGCGCTCACCGCACCGCCTTGTTCATCTGCACCTGTCATCGATCTACAGTCCGACCCATTCGTCGCTTCCGTCGCTGAACACCTGGTGCTTCCAGATCGGCACCCGTGCCTTGAGGGTGTCGATCATCTCTGTGCAAACTGTGAGCGCGGCAGCACGGTGCGGTGCGCTCACTGCGACGACGACCGCGGTGTCACCGATCGCCAGCCGGCCGACGCGGTGCACGGCGGCGAGCGCGGTGATCTCGTCGGTCAGCACCGACTCCGCGACCTCGCGCAGCACGTCGACCGCCGTCGGGTGGGCCGAATAGTCGAGCAGCTCAACGGCCCTGGCATGGTCCTGCTGGCGGACCGTGCCGACGAAGACCGCCACGCCGCCGGCCGCGGGGTCGCTGACCAGGCCGAGCGCCTCGTCCACCGACAGCGGAGAGTCCCGCAGATCGACCAGGCGCACCCGGGGGTCCGGCCCGGCGTCTGACCCGGCGTCCGGTAAGGAGTCTGATTCCGACATACGACGTCCTCCTGATCACGAAAGTTACGAAAGTCACCGGGTCGGGCGCGGTGTCACCGCAATTTTCCATTGCGCTTCCAGCGAACACGTCCCGAGTGGTGGAACCACACCGGCCGGTTCGTGGTTGTCTAGTGCAGAGCCTATTGAAGAGCCTATTCACCGCTTACGGCGCGCTTTCGCCGCGTGCCCGGTCCGGGCATCGGCGGAGAACAGGAGAAGACATGTCGAACAACCCACCAGAGCTGCCCGACGACTCCGGCGACGACGAGTCGCAGCCGGACCTGTCCGAGCTGTTGCGGTCGATCCTCGGCGGGGACGGCGGGGGCAACGACGAGCTCGCGAGCGCGCTGGAGCAGATGGGCGTGCAGGGCATGAACCCCCAGATGATGGAGGCGTTGCAGAGTCAGCTGCAGGCGATGATGTCCGGGCCGGTCGACGGCCCGGTCAACCTGGAGCTGGCGACGGACGTGGCACGCAAGACGGTGTCCGCGGCCGGTGACAGCAGCGTGACTTCGGCGACCACCCGCGACGTCGAGCAGGTCGTGCAGGTCGCCAACCTGTGGCTGGACGAAGTCACCGAGTTCTCCGCCGTCGGCCCGGCCAAGGCGCTCAGCCGCGCCGAGTGGGTAGAGCAGACCATGCCGACCTGGCGGCAGCTCGTCGAGCCGGTGGCCGGCGGCGTCAACAGCGCCATCGAGCGCGCGATGGGCGAGCAGCTGCGCCGCCTCGGGCCCGAGCAGGCCGGCGAGATGGGGCTGCCTCCGGGCGTCGACCCCGCGTCGATGATGGGGCAGATGCAGCCGATGATGGCGCGGATGAGCGCCGGCATGTTCGGCGCACAGATCGGCCAGGCGGTCGGCGCACTCGCCGGCGAGCTGGTCAGCGGCACCGAGGTCGGCCTGCCGCTCACCGACGGCGTCGCGATGCTGCCGGCCAACGTGCGGGACTTCGCCGAGGGCCTCGAGGTCGACGGCGGCGAAGTGCACCTCTACCTTGCGGTGCGCGAGGCTGCCCGGGCCCGGCTGTTCGCCGCGGTGCCGTGGCTGGGCCCCGCACTGATCGCGGCCGTGCAGTCGTATGCCGGTGACATCTCGATCGACACCGAAGGCATCGAGCGTGCGGTGTCCGACGTCGAGGCGTCCGACCCGGCGGCCATGCAGGAAGCGTTGCAGGGATCGATGTTCAGCAACGAGCCGTCCGAGGCCCAGCAGCGCGCCCTGGCGCACCTGGAGACTCTGCTCGCGCTCGTCGAGGGCTGGGTGGACGTCGTGGCCAACGAAGCGGCTGGCAAGCACCTGCCGCACGCGACCCAGCTCGCCGAGGCCGTTCGCCGGCGCCGCGCGTCCGGCGGTCCGGCCGAGCGGACCTTCGCCTCGCTCGTCGGTCTGGAGCTGCGCCCGCGCCGCCTGCGCGAGGGCGCGCAGCTGTTCACCGAGCTTGAGGAGGCGCTCGGCGCCAAGGAGCGGGACGGCGCGTGGAAGCACCCGGACTTCGCACCGACGACCGCCGACCTGGACGACCCCAGCGGCTATGTCCGCCGCAGGCAGTCCCCCGACGAGACCGTGCAGCAGCCGGACGAGGTCGACGCCGCGCTGGAGGAGCTGCTGGCCCAGGGCACCGCGGAGCTGGATGCCGAGCGAGGCGGGACGAAGGACTCGCACGACTCGGGCACCTCCGACGGGGACTCTGGCCAAGACGACAACGGCGAGGACAGCGACGGGGACGAGCCCGAGGGCAAGGCGTGAGCCGGACGGCCCTGCGCGACAACGCTTTCCAGGTGTTGCGCGCGGCGGCCGCGAGCCCGACGCGCGACGCGTTCGAGGCACACCTCGCGGCATACGACGACGCGATGTGGCGCGACGGTCCGCCGGAGCACTTCACCGCCAGTGCCGTCGTCTTCTCGGCGGACCACACCGAGGTGCTGCTCGTGCTGCACAAGAAGGCCAAGCTGTGGCTGCAGCCCGGTGGGCATTTCGAGGACGGCGACTCGACGGTCGCCGGCGCCGCGCTGCGTGAGGCGACCGAGGAGTCCGGCATCGAGGGACTCAGCCCGGTGCCCGGTGCCCTCTATCTGCACCGGCACGACCTCGCCGCCGCCTTCGGCCGCTGTATGGCGCACTGGGACCTGCGCATTGCCGCGGTCGCACCACCGGAGGCGGCTGTCACGGTGTCGGACGAGTCGGACGACGTCCGCTGGTGGCCGGTGGATGCCCTGCCGGAGCCGACCGACCCCGACCTGGCCGAATGCATCGATTTCCTTCGGGGACAACTGGTTTCGGCCTGACGACGGTCGCGCGCCGGCCGCCAGCGTCAGCACCCGGCAGGTGCGCGATCAGCCGATGCCGCGGCCGCGCACGGTGACCGAGGTCGTTGCGCCATACGCGTGACGAGTGGCGAAGACCAGCTGCGTCCCACCCCGCACCGGACGTACCGTGACGCCGTCGTGCGGCGTCACGACGCGGCGATGCCCCGGCACGGTCACGGCGATCTCGTCCCGGCCGAAGGTGGGGTCAGACACTGCGATCGTCGTGCGCCCGCGATCGGCATCCTGGACGATCACCGACGCGGCACCGTCGATCGTGAGCTTCCCGAGCCGGTGTGTGCCGCCGATGAAGCTGTTGGCCGCGACCAGCCCCAGCTGTGGGTGCCGCACCGCCTGCAGGTCGGTGGAGTTCGCGACAACGACCGGCCCGCGCGACGTGCCGTCGTAGCGTCCCAGGGCCGCTGCGTCGGCACCGGGCACGATCGCGTAGGCAAGCGCGCCCGGCCGCTCGTCTGCGGCGTGGGCGACGGACAGGTCGAAGACCTGCTTCGTGATCTGAGTGTCCGGGTTGGTCGCTCGCACGAGCCGGCGACTGCGCCGCACCTCGCGCAGCCGCACATCGACCGCGACGTCGTCATCAGGATCGGCATCAGGATCGGTGAGGAAGACGTAGCCGACGGCATTGCCCCGCGTCGCGTTCGCGTAGCGCAGCCAGCGCGGCTGATGTGCGGTGCCTGCTCCGGCGAACCGTGTGCCACCGCGCAGCACACCGGTGACCGAGACGTCGTCGGTCGGGGCAGCGATCCGGCTGTCGATCGTCGTCAGCACGTCCCTGCCGTGCAGGTCGTCGATGCCCGCGGCGAGGACGACGATCTCGTCGTCGAGCAGGAACCACGACTTCTGCGAGCGGGAGTTTGCATAGGCGACGAAGTCGCCGGGCAGCTCGCCACGACTCTTGGCGGCATAGGCGGCGTCGTCGGACTGCACCAGACCGGCCACCGCATAGCTGCCCAGCGTCGCTCCGCCCGAGTAGTCGTTGGTGCCGAGCGGGAAGTAGACGTAGGTGTTCTGCAGCACCGACGACGAGGTGAACCCGGCCTCCGGGTTGTCGTAGAACTGCTCGCCATACAGCTGCGGGATCGTCTTGCGGTCCTCCACCGGCGACGTGACGCCGCCGAGGCGGTAGGGCTCGACGACCGTGACGTAGTCGACGCCGTAGGCCTCGCTCTGGTCGTCGCCGGCGAGGTAGAGGTAGTGCGCCCCGTCGCCCTGGAACCACGGCAGGAGGTTCTCGCCGCTCATGTATTCGTATTTACTGACGCGGCTCGAGCTGCGGGCCAGCGCGAAGGTGTAGCCGGGGCGGCGGTGGACGTTGCGGTCCATGGCGTTGAACGCGAAGGTCGCTTCCTGCGGCAGGAGGTCGGCAGCGACGGTGCCGGAGTCCGCGACGATCTGTGCGTAGCGCTGCACGGCCGCGGGCGACGTGAACGAGGTCGGGTCGATCGGGACCTTCGTCGACTCGTGCAGATATTTCACGTAGGACCGCAGATCGCCGGCCCCGGGCGACCCGGCATACGCGCTGAGCGTGACGGCCGACTCGACGACGCCGGCGGCATCCTGGTAGCCGGTCTTGGTGCGGGAGATCGCCCGGCCCTTGATCATCTCCATCATCCAGCCTTGCGCGATGACCGGCGCGAACGTCTGCGACATCCACACGTTGACCTGGTCGGCCAGCTCGGCGTCACTCGCGTAGCCGGTGCCGTCGAGCATCGCGATCGTCGCGGCGACCCGCGAGAGCAGACCGATGCCGTAGCTGCCGGTGTAGGCGACGGACGCGTGCTGGATGAACGACCCGTCGGCATAGAAGCCGTCGGTGACCTCGTGCTGCAGGTGGTAGGGATCGATGGTGCGGTAGACGGTCAGTTGGTCGGAGATTGCCTTGGTGATGCGAGCGTCGTCGCCGAGCACCGCGCCCTGCACGATGCGGTTGGTCGTCATGTCGGCCAGGTTGGCGCCGGTGTCGAAGCGCGAGTCGAGGTCGACGTCGCCGTCCTTGCCGCTGCGCAGGTAGTCGTCCATCGCCTGGACGTAGGTGGCGGCGAGGTCCGGGCGGTATGCCGCCAGCTCCTCGTGCAGCACGGCCAGGGTGCGACTGGCGTGCATCGGCATGCCGATCTCCCAGTTGTACCAATTGCCGTAGTAACCGGCGTCCTGGTCGCCGAAGTAGGTGTCGTAGAGCCAGCCGAGCGCATCGATCACCCGATGCTGGACGCCGGTGTTGCCCGCGAGATCCGTCGGGACCGTGGAACCGTCCGGCAACGGCATCACCGTGGCGAAGGCGATCTGACTCAGCTTCAGATAGGTGCTGGTCAGGTGTGCATCGTCGGTGCCGAGCGGCAGACCGGTGAAGAGCTCGGTCGTCGGCTCGGCGACCATGGCGGCGAGGTTGTTCTGTGCGGTGCGATAGAGCCCCGTCAGTTTGTCCTGCACCGCCGGGTCGGCGTTGGTCGCCGTGGTGCCCGCGAACGCCGCCGTGACGTTGGCGAGCACCCGCTGATCGTCCGCCTGCTGATCGTCGGTCGCACCCGCGGCCGGTGCCGCGAGACCGATCTGTGGCCACCCGAGGCCGGCCATCGCCACTCCTGCTCCGGCCGCCCTGAGGGCGGCGCGTCGACTGACGGTGCTCATGCGCATCTCTCCTACGGTTCGGCTACCGGGTCCGGCCGACACGTCCGCCGACACATCAGCCGTCGAGCGCGGAGGACGCCAGCGAACCCGGCTCGCCCGGGTCGTCCGCCGCGCTCTCGTCGAGGCCGTCCACCGCTTCGTCCTCCTGGTCGGCCGGCATGCCGACCCCGAACGCCACGCCGTCTAGATAGCCGCGGGCCCGCTCCAGCTGCGGATAGGCCTCGAGCAGCGCCCAAAAACTCTTGCCGTGGTGCGGCTGCAGCAGGTGGGCCAGCTCGTGCAGCAGGACGTAGTCGCTGACGTAGTCGGGCATGCCCTGCAGCCGGTCCGACAGCCGGATCGTGCCGTTGGCCGGAGTGCAGGACCCCCAGCGAGCGCGCTGGTTGGTGACCCAGCGCACCGACACCGGATGGGCCAGGCCGCCGAGGTAACGCGTGGACAACTGCGCCGCCCGCTGCATCAGCTCCGCGTCGGTGGACCTGCCCCGGGTCGCCGCGGCCTGCACCTTCCGGACCATGTCGGCGACCATCCGCTCCTCGTCCCTCTTGGACAAGCGGGCAGGGACCAGCACCACGATGCGGTTGCCTTCGCGGTATGCCGACACGGTGCGCCGACGCCGGGCGGACCGCCGCACCTCCACTTCGGGTGTCGGCGACGTCATACCCCCGAACTTAAGCGATGGCGGTGACATTGGCGACCAGGTAAGCGGTGTCGACAGCCCGACTGGCAGCCGAATCCGACACGTAGTAGTTTTAACAATGTCAATCGTATAAATCACTCTGCACCGAGGACTCTGATGACCGAACTCCCGATCACCGAGGCGCACAGCTGCGGCTGTGGCTGCTCCGACTCCGCCGGCCTGCCCGAGCTGGACACGCGCACCATCCCGCACAAGTTGCGGCACGGCGCCGTCTTCGGTGCGCTCGCCACGTTGGGTGTCGGCGAAGGCCTGGTCCTGACCGCCTCCCACGACCCCAAGCCGCTGCTGGCGCAGATCGCCGAAAGCAGCCAGGGCGCCATCGAGGTCTCCTACCTGGTCGAAGGCCCGGAGGCGTGGCAGCTGCGTATGACGCGGCGCTGACCCGACCGGCATGACCTTGCGCGCACGTCCGACCCGCACCGGTCGGGTCGGCGTGCGGGCACCGTCGCGCGTCTGGCTGATTTTGCCGGCGGGGCTGAGCCTGCTGGCCGGCCTGGACGCCGCCCTGCTGCTGGCCGGACTGGCCGCACCCGTCGACGACACCCAGCTTGCCTCGCGGCACGGCGTGCTGATGACGCTCGGCTTCCTCGGCACGCTGATCGCCCTGGAACGCGCGGTCGCCTTACGCGCACCTTGGGGGTATGCCGCCCCAGCCCTGCTCGGCGCCGGTGGACTCGCGCTGATCATCGGCCTGCCGGCACACGTCGGCGCGGTGTTGCTGGCCGACGGCGGCGTGGCCCTGGTCGCTGTCTACGCGATGCTGCAGCAACGTCAGCACGACGATTCCACCGCGGTGGAGTTGCTCGCCGCGGTGGCCGCGACCGGAGCCGCCATCCTGTGGATCCGCCTGCCGGTGGCCGAATTACTGCTCTGGTTGGTCGCTTTCGTGGTCCTGACCATCGCCGCCGAGCGTGTCGAGCTCGCCCGGCTGCACCTTCCCCCGAGCGCCGGACGCCTGCTGCTGGCCGCGGGCGTGCTGCTGGTGCTGGCCGCGATCGTGTCGCTGGCGCAGCCCGACGCCGGCAACTGCGCCGCGGGTCTGATCCTGCTGGTGCTCACCGCGCTGCTGGCGGTCCACGACGTCGCACGGCGGACGATCCGACTGCCGGGTCTGCCGCGGCTCTCGGCTGCCGCGCTGTTGTGCGGTTATGTCTGGCTCGCCGTCGCCGCCGGCGTCTTGCTGTATGCCGGAACCCCAACAACCACAGCGCAATACGACACGGCTGTGCACGGTGTCTTCCTCGGCTTCGGTATGTCGATGGTGATCGCCCACGCGCCGGTGATCCTGCCGGCCGTCATACGCCGCCCGATGCCCTACCGGCCGATGCAGTGGGCACCGTTGGTGGTGCTGCAGGTCAGTCTCGTCGTGCGCATACTCGGCGCGAATCTCCTTGGCCTCCAACACTTCTGGAAGCTCGGGGCGGCACTCGGCGTCATCGCGCTGCTGCTCCTGCCGATCACCGTGGTGGCCAGCCTCATCCCGACCCGCACAGCACGTGTCCGCACCGCCCGCACACCAGCCGGAAAGGCCTCGACATGATCGATCCCATCGCCCGACGCGGGAGCCGCGGCGCACCGGCGCCGGGCGCCGCCCGCGGGCTGTGGGCGTTGCGCGACCAGCCGGCGGTGGCCTGGATCGCGGCCGCTGTCCTCACCGCGCTGCTGCATCCCTTCGTCGCCGACGCGCACTGGCTGATGGTGCACATGATCCTGCTGGGCGCGCTGACCCACGCGGCCATGGTGTGGAGCACCTACTTCACCCAGGCACTGCTGAAGACCTCCGACGACGTGGATCCCCGGCGGCTGCAGTCGACCCGGATCGTGCTGGTCGTCGTCGGTGTCGTGTGCGTGCTGATCGGTGTGCCGACGGCACGGTGGGCGCTGGTGGTCACCGGTGCGTCGGTGGTTTCCGCCGCGGTGCTGTGGCACGCTGTCGCGCTCGCACTGCGACTGCGCCACAGCGTGGCACGCCGCTTCCGCACCACGGTCCTCTACTACCTGGCTGCGGCGGTCTGCCTGCCGGTGGGCGCGGGCTTCGGCGCCGCGCTCGCCAAGGGTCCGGCCGAGGAGTGGCACGGGCGTCTGCTGCTCGCGCACACGATGACGATGCTGCTGGGTTGGCTCGGGCTGACCGTGCTCGGCACGCTATTGACGCTGTGGCCGACGATGTTGCGCACCCGCATGGACGAGCGCGCGGAAACCCTTGCCCGCCAAGCACTTCCGTTCCTCATTGTCGCCCTGATCGCGATCGACTCGGCGGCGTTGCTGGGTCTGCGGCAGGCTGCGGTCGTCGGTCTCGTCTGGTATGCCGCCGCGGCGTGCTGGTGGGGTCGCGCGCTGCTGCGGCCGGTGCGAGCCAATCCGCCGCAGCACGCCTCGGCATACTTCGTCAGCGCCGCCGTGGTGTGGGCCGCAATGCTGCTCGTCCTCGTGGCGGTCACCGTCGCGACCGCCTCGTCGTGGGGCGCGATCAGCGACGGCTACGACCGGGTCGCGACGATCGCCGCGGTCGGCTTCGCCGCCCAGCTGCTCAGCGGAGCACTGTCACACCTGCTGCCGGTCGTCATCGGCGGCGGCGCACAGGTGGTGCGCGCCGCGCAGGAGTGGTTCGACCGCTACGCCGTCGCCCGCGTCACCGTGGTCAACCTGGGCCTGCTGCTGTGGATCACGCCGACGCCACCCGGCGTTCGCGACACGGCACGCGTGCTCGTGCTCCTCGCGTTGCTGACGCTGGCGCCGTTGATGGTGCTCGGCATCTCCTCCGCCCTACGGATGCGGCGGGAGTTGGCCGACGACCACAGCCTGCGCGGCCGGAAGCTGGGCGCCGACCCGGGCATCTGGTCCCCCGGCCAACTGGTCGCCGGAGTCGCCGTGCTCGCGCTGGCCGTCAGTGTCGGTGTCGCGTGGAACCCGACGGGGGTCAGCGCGGTGGGGGCCACCGGGGGTGGAGCATCCGCGGTGCAGGCGACGGGACACACCACCGTCGTGCGCGTCACGGCCAAGGACATGCGCTTCACGCCGTCGTCGGTCACCGTGCCGCGCGGCAACAAGCTCGTGGTGGTGCTGACCAACACCGACCCCAGCACCGCACACGACATCGCCTTCGCGAACGGCGCGAAGGCGCCGCGCCTATCGCAGGGACAGAGTGCGCGGGTGAACGTCGGGGTCATCACCAAGAGTGTCCAGGGCTGGTGCACTGTGCCCGGACACCGAGCAATGGGAATGGTTTTCGACGTCAAGGTGACGAAGGCGAGCGCCTCGGCCGGTCACGACATGGCCGGCATGAGCGGTGCGAAAAGCGATACGACGAGCGATACGACGAGCAGCGACACCGTGCACACGGACAGCTCCTTCCCCGCGTCGTTCCGCCCGGCCGATGCGAAGCTGCCGCCGCTGACGTCCGCAAAGGTCCACCACGTCACGCTGACCGTCCGGGACGTGGAGATGGAGGTCGCTCCCGGCATACGCCAGAAGCGCTGGACCTACAACGGCAAGGTGCCCGCACCCACGTTGCACGGCCGGGTCGGAGACACCTTCGTGGTGAAGCTGATCAACAAGGGCTCGATGTCGCACTCGATCGACTTCCACGCCGGCGAGGTCTCCCCCGACAAGCCGATGCGGGAGGTCCCGCCCGGCCAGTCGCTCACCTACACCTTCACGGCGCACCGTGCCGGCATCTGGATGTACCACTGCGCCACGATGCCGATGACCGCACACATCGCGGCGGGTATGGCGGGCGCGGTCGTCATCGAGCCGCCCGGCCTGCCCGCGGTCTCCCGTAGCTACCTGCTGGTGCAGTCCGAGGTGTATGTCGACGGCAACGGCCGCTCGCCGGTGCGTGAGGTGAACGCCGACGCCGCGGCGCAGGACAAGCCGACCTTCGTGACGTTCAACGGCGCGGCGAACCAGTATGACGACCGGCCGCTGACCGCGAAAGCCAAGCAACGAGTGCGGGTTTGGGTGCTCGACGCCGGCCCGAACAGGGCGACCAGCTTCCATGTGATCGGCACGCAGTTCGACACCGTCTACGCCGAGGGCGCCTACCAGCTCAAGCGCGGCAAGGACGCCTTCGGCGACCGGAGCGGCGGCGGGCAGGCACTGGCTCTGCAACCCGGGCAGGGCGGCTTCGTGGAGTTCACGCCACCGGCAGCCGGCCACTATCCCTTCGTCAGCCACATCATGGCCGACGGCGAGCGCGGTGCCCACGGGATCCTCAAGGTCACCGGCTGACCGACCGGCCCCTGTGGACAACGTCTGCGCCGACACCGCCGATGGTGGCACGGTGAGCTGCCTCACCGGGAGCCGGTCGGCACTCGGACCGGCGTGGGAAGGGAGGGCCGCTGATGGGCGAGTGCGCCGAGCGATCACTGACACCGATCCTGCCGACGAGTCTGGTGGTGCGTCAGCGCGGCAGCGACTCGGTGCTGGTGAGCGGGAGCAAGCCGGGCGGTCTGGTCATCGAGGGCCTCACCCCGGCCGAGGTGGACGCTGTGCTCAACCTGCCCGCTGCGTTGCGCGGGGCCGGCCGCGGCACGATCCGGCCGGCGCCGTCGGCGCGCTGGTCGATGATCCTCGATCTCGTCTGCCGGGCCGCCGCGCAGCTAACTCCGGGACCTGCACGCGGCCAGGTGCTGGTGCTGGGCGACGGACCGTTGCCGCAGGAGATCGCCCGCGCAGTGTCCCCGCTCGTCCATCGCGTCGTCACCGAGCCGGAGGCACTCCTCGCGCCGGACGGTGATCCGGTGACTCGCACGCCCGATTTGGTCGTGCTGCCGGCGGTCGACGCGGTCACGGCATTCGCCGGGCGGCCGTGGCACGGCCGGCAGGTGCCGCACCTCCCGGTCGTCGTCTCCGGCGGCCGGCTGAACGTCGGGCCGCTGGTGCGGGCCGACACCGGTCCGTGCCTGACCTGCCTGGACCTGCACCGCGGGGCGCGTGACCCGGCGTGGGCACCGTGGCTGGCCTCGCGGGCCGTGCGCCACGGCGTGGAGCGCGAGTTGGACGCCGCGCCCGAGCTGCGGGTGACCGCAGCCGCGCTCACGGCACTGATTGTCCGCGGGTTCTTCGAGGACCGTCCGCTGCCGATCGGCCTGAGCCTCAGCCTGGAGCGTCCCGAGCCGCGGCTGCGACATCATCTGTGGACGTGTCACCCGGCCTGCTGCGGAAGCGAGGACACAAGGGTGACAATGAATGCATGACGTCCGGATGCATGTGCTCCGACCGCGCGAGGTCTGTTCGAGCAGGAGCAGGCTGCCATGAATGACATGAGTGACCTGCCACGCAAGACCGTGACACGAGCCGCGCGGCTCGCGACGCTGCCCCTCGGCATCGGTGCACGCGCCGCGGTCGGCCTGGGCAAGCGCGTCGGCGGGCGCCCGGCCGAAGCCGTCACTGCCGAGTTGCAGGCGCAGACGGCCGAGCAGCTCTTCAAGGTGCTGGGCGGCCTCAAGGGCGGCGCGATGAAGTTCGGGCAGTCCTTGTCGATGTTCGAGGCCGCGCTCCCCGAGGAGCTGGCGGCGCCATACCGTGCGACGTTGACCAAGCTGCAGGACACGGCGCCGGCGATGTCGACCAAGTCCCTGCACACGGTGCTGCGCGAGCAGTTGGGTGCCAGGTGGCGGTCGAAGTTCCGCGAGTTCGAGGACGAGCCCCGCGCCGCCGCGTCGATCGGTCAGGTGCACCACGCCGTATGGCGGGACGGCCGCGAGGTGGCCGTCAAGGTGCAATATCCGGGCGCCGCCGAGGCACTGATGTCCGACCTCAACCAGCTGTCTCGTGTCGCCCGGATGAGCACCAGCTGGGTGCCCGGGCTCGATGTCGTCCCGATCCTGCGCGAGCTGAAGGGCCGGATGGCGGAGGAGACCGACTACAGCCTCGAGGCGGCGATGCACGAGCAGTTCGCCGAGGCGTATGCCGACGACCCCGACTATCTGCTGCCCGGCGTGCTCTTCTCGACCGAGCAGGTCATCGTCAGTGACTGGATCGACGGTGTGCCGCTGTCCCGGATTATCGACTCCGGCACCCCGGAGGAGCGGGACCTGGCCGCTGCGCGGTATTTCGAGTTCCTCGTCAGCGGCCCCGAGCGTGCCGGGCTGCTGCACGCCGACCCGCACCCGGGCAACTTCCGGCTGCTGCCTGACGGCCGGTTGGGTGTGCTCGACTTCGGTGCGGTCAACAGGTTGCCCGACGGACTGCCGCCGGCGATGGGTGAGTTGATCACCGCCGCACTGCGCGGCGATGCGGACGCACTGCTGGACGGTCTGCGCGACGAAGGTTTCGTCAAGCGCTCCATCGACGTCGATGCCCAGGACGTGCTCGACTACCTCGGCGTCTTCCTGAAACCGTTGCGCAGCAACGACTTCCCCTTCGACCGCGACTGGTTGCGGGGCATCTTCAACTACCTCAACGACCCCCGCAACACGACGTTCACCGTCGGCCTGCGACTGAACCTGCCGCCCAACTACGTGATGATCCACCGCGCCTGGCTCGGCGGCATCGCGGTGCTCTGTCAGATCGGCGGGACCGTGCCCGCCCGCGAGATCTTCGACCGCTGGGTCCCCGGCGCCGACCTGCCCCCACTCCCCGACTGACACTGACCCTTATCGGCCAGTGACGGCTTCCTCGCCGAGCGACGGCGAAATCTGACCGTCGCTCAACGAATTGACCGTCAGTCGGCGCGGGCGCTGGGTCGCCGCTCGCGTACACCGCAACCACTCACCCCGCTGTATGACGGCAGTGAGCCCGGCGACCAGTCGGTCGCCGGGCTCACTCAGCGGCGCCGCGCGCCGAAACCACTCGGGTGCTACTTGACCTGGGTCGCGGGCGCTAGGACCGTGCCGTCCGGCGGGGTGCAGGTGCCAGCGATGTTCGAGCCGTCGAATGCGCCCCCGTGCGCAGTGAGACTGATGTCGAACGGCTTCAGGGTGACCACAATCGACCCTGCGCTCCCGCCGGCAGTCTCGCCAGCACCGGCGCCGGTCGCCGTCGTCGTCAGGCCACCCGTGCCTTCCGGGTCGACATCCGTCGGCGGAACCGTCAGTGTGGCGCTCCGATCGCCCGGGTTCACGATCGCACCGGACACGGTGTAGGGCGCCGTGCTCGTGCCGTCCAGCGAAGTCACTCCCAGCTGCCGGAGCAGATCCCCCGACTGATCGTCGGTCGTCACGGTCGCGGTGAGCGACGGAGCTGGAATGGCGTCCCCCGGCGAGACGCTCGTCGGCGTCGTGGCGGTCAGGGTGAGAGTCCAGGTTGCCTCCAACGGCACAGGGCTGGTCAGCTTGCAGGCGACCTGCACGGGACCGGCGCTTGACTGACCAGGAACGACACTGGCACTCGCAGCGGGTGCCGCGGCTGCGGTGGCGATGACCGGCACCGTCCACGCCGCGCCCTTGGCCACCGTTCGGCGGGAGATCTGGGTCTTGCCGGTCTGGGTCTTTGACATGAGCCCTCCTGGGCACGTTGAGCGCTGTTGGTCTGTGTTCCGGCTCACACCGTGAGACGAACCTCCGCCTTTATATATGAGTAAGTTACGTACCGGTAAGGATTCGCCAAGATCCGGCAAATTCTGCCCAGAAAGGACTAGCCACTCGTCCAGGACGGCCGACCACGATATCGACGCCACTCGCCGCCTCCGGGCACTCTCCCGTGCTACACCTCGTCGGATCTCCTCGAGCTCTCGTCGCGATCTCGTCGAGATGCCCTCGAGGGCACCGAGTGACGGCGCGCCCGTCGACTGACGGCGGTATGACGCCGTCGCTCGCCGAGGAAGCCGTCACTGGGCGAGGTGGGTGGACAGATTGGAGGCGGCAGCCCAGGTCTGCCAGCTGAACGACAAGCCGACGGCGCGGAGACGACGACCGGAAGGGTGCGGGTGATGGCACGAGCGAGCTCGTGCCATCACCCGCACCCTTCCGCGAGGAGTCGAAGCAAAACAACATGGCAAAGCCGGCCGCGGTAAGCCGCGACCGGCTTTGCGATCGGACCGCCATCGAAGGGCGGCATCTGCGGGTTCATCGACGTGGTGAGGTCGGCGGGGGAAGCACACGCGTCACGTGTTTGCTTCGCCTGGTCGCCGTCTGTCCCGTCGGTGGACGCGGTCGGGTCGGTTCGACCCTCAGCAACTGGAACATGATGGAAGCTCTTCCGGGATGGGCATCCCGCCATGACCGGTGCGATCCGGACTGGAGGCACCGGTCATGCGGCATACCGGTGTCATGGAATGAAGATGTGGTGGTGCGCATGGCGATCACGCGGCCACGGTCTGCTTGCGCGGCCGGCCCCGCGGCCGCTTACGCGGAATGACGACGCCTTGGGCGAAGAGTTCGCCGCCCCAGACACCCCACGGCTCGGAGCGGTCCTTGGCTCCGGCGAGGCACGCCTCCCGAAGCGGGCAGCTGGTGCACAACTGCTTGGCGAACTCGACATCCTCCGGCCGCTCGGCGAACCAGAGTTCCGGGTCGTTCTGGTGGCAAGGCAACTGCTCGCCGCACTCTGCGGCGAATCCTGTTGCGTTTATGAGATCGGTCAACATCATCGGTGGCACCTCCTTGTCGCGGTGACCCCGGGTGCGGGGCCCGTCCTGCTCGGTTCGCGCGCGGTTCGCGCTGGCCGGTCGTTCCGTCGTCCTGTGCTCTGACATGGAGTTCGGTTCCTGCTTCCTGTGGTGGTTCGGAAGCCCGCGACATAAAAAAAGCCGCGGACCCTGGTGTCGGGTTCCGCGGCCTCGATGAGGACCTTGTGTCTGAGTCAGACTGGTGGTCTCGGAAGAGCGGAACGCCGGACACCGCCGGCAAAGGTGGAGTTGTAGATCGGGAGCTGGCGCTTGACGTCGATATCGCGGGCGTCGACAGCAGACGTGCCATCAACGGAGCGCTCACGCACGACGGAGTTGTTGACACTGCCGGCGGCGAACGCACTGATCCCCTGGACCCGACCGGAGGCGGCAGCGAGGTGAACACTCGTCAGCATCGGAAGGGCAGACATCATCGCGGCGTGCTCGTCACACGGCTGCGTCATCAGGTTGTTTCCCATGGTGTCGACCCCTCCTCTCACTCTCTCGGTCCTCGCCACACCGCCTGGGCGCGCGAGCTGAACATCAGACAGGCTACGGCGTCGATATAGACCGCGGCAACTGAATTAACGACAAATTTTTGCACGGATCTCGCGGCGCTCGAAAAACATTGTGCGACAACAGGATTGAGTCACAGAAAGTTTTACGGACCGCGGACCCGGTCGAACCAACGAGTTTGTGCGGGCCCGACGACGAAGCGTCGGACAAGCGAAGGACCGCTCAGGCGGTCTCCTGAGCCGTCACACACTCCGCAGCGGCGGAGACCGGATCAGCGCCGTCCAGCACGGCCAGCACGGCGTCGCCATAGGTGTCCCGCTTGTGCTTGCCGACGCCGGAAACACCTGCCAGGCCTGCGATGTCGCTCGGCCGTCGCTCGGCGATGGCGATCAGCGTTGCGTCGGTGAAGACGACGAACGCGGGCACCTTCGTGCGGGTCGCGACCTCCAGCCGCCAGGCGCGCAACGCCTCGAACTGCGCCTCGTCATAGGTCGCGGGGCAGTCGCTGCAGCGGCCGATCTTGCGTTCGGCGGCAGTGTCGAGCGTGTTGCCGCAGGTGCGGCAGGTCTTCGGCTTCGAGGGCTTCTTGGGCGCAGGGCCGGACCGGGCCTTGGGTGCGCTGCGGGCGCCGGGACCAAGCACCGGTGCCGCGGCATCGAGGAAACGTGACGGCCGGCGGCTCGCCCGCCCGCCCGGGTTGCGGGCGGCGGCCCAGCTGAGCAGCAGGTGCTTGCGGGCACGGGTGAGGCCGACGTAGGTCAGCCGGCGCTCCTCCTCGATCGCCTGCTGGCCCTCCGCGAGCGAGAACGGCAGCAACCCGTCGGAGCACCCGATGAGCAGGACCGCGTCCCACTCCAAACCCTTGGCGGCATGCAGCGACGCCAGCGTCACGCCTTCGACCGTGGGTGCGTGCTGCTCGGCGGCGCGCCGGTCGAGCTCGACGACCAGCTCGCGCAGCCGGAAGTCCTCGCCGCCCAGATCGTCAGCCAGCTCGGCGAGCGCGTTGAGCGACTGCCACCGCTCCAGCACCGCACCACCGGCCGGACGTTGTGGTGACCAGCCGGCGGCGGTGACGATGTCACGCACCAGCTTGCCCAGCTCGACACTACCGTCGTCGCTGCGCACCGCACCACGCAGCAGCACCAGAGCCTGCTTGACCTCGGACCGCTGGAAAAACCGCTCACCGCCGCGCACGAGATAAGGGATCTCGGCGGCCGCGAGCGCCTGCTCGACGGCCTCGCTCTGCGCGTTGATGCGGTAGAGGACGGCGATCTCACTCGCCGGAACCCCTTGTTCAAGAAGCTTTTTCACCGACTCGGCAACGTATGCCGCCTCGGCCTCGTCGTCGGCCAACTGGGTCAGCACCGGCTGTGGACCGCTCTCGCGCTGGGCCTGCAGCCGGACCGTCTCTGCATGCCTCGGGCCCGCCTGCAGCACGAGGTTGGCGAGGTCGACCACCTGCGGCGTCGAGCGGTAGTTGCGCACGAGCTGCACCGTGCGGGTCTCCGGACGCCGCTTGGCGAAATCGAGCAGATGACGTGGCGTGGCTCCAGTGAAGGAGTAGATCGTCTGCGCCGGATCGCCGACCACGCACAGGTCGGGCCGATCACCGACCCACTGGTCGAGCAACGCCTGCTGGGCGGCGTTGACATCCTGGTATTCGTCGACCACGAAGTGCCGGTATTGCCCGCGCACGGTGGCCGCGATGTCATCACGCTCGGCCAGCACACCGGCCATCAGCAACAGCACGTCCTCGAAGTCGATGACGTCACGCGCCGACTTGACCTCCTCGTAAGTCTCCCAGAGCCGCGCCATCGCAGTCAGGTCGAGCTCGGCGGGTGAACGCCCCGCCTTGGCAGCCGCCGCGCGGTAGGTCTCCGGCGTCAGCATCGAGACCTTCGCCCACTCGATCTCGGCAGCCAGATCCCGTATGACGACCCGGTCCAGCTCCAACCGCAGCCGCGCTCCGGCCTCGCCGACGGCCGGCGCCTTGTGCTTGAGGATCTGCGGGATCGGACCGCCGATCGCCTGCGGCCAGAAATACTGCAGCTGCCGCAGCGCCGCAGAGTGGAAGGTGCGCGCCTGCACGGTCGGCAGGCCCAGACCGCGCAGCCGGGTGCGCATCTCCCCCGCCGCACGCGCGGTGAAGGTCACCGCCAGCACGCGGTCCGGGCGGTAAGCGCCCGAGTGCACGCCATAGGCGATGCGGTGGGTGATCGCGCGGGTCTTGCCGGTGCCCGCACCCGCGAGCACGCACATCGGTCCGAGCGGATTGCTCGCCACCTGTCGTTGCTCCGGGTCGAGCCCGGCCAGGACGTCGTCTGCACCCCATGAGGTGGTCGTCATACCTGCTGTCGTGCCTCCTTCCTCGGTCATCGTCCCCGTCGCAACAGCGATCCGTCGTCGGGTTGGTCGATCGGCCCGCCATACCAGTGCTCGATCAGGTGCCGCGCAATCGACAAGCGTGCAGACAGGTGGACCTCGCCGCTCTCGACGGCTGCGGCCAACTCCGGGCGGGTGAACCAGCGGGCGGCCGCGATCTCCTCCGGGTCGAGGGTCAACTCCGTGCTGGTCGCCCGGCAGGTGAAGCCGACCATCAGCGAGGACGGGAACGGCCACGGCTGATCGCCCAGGAACCGCACATCTGCCACAGACACCCCGACCTCCTCCATGACCTCTCGGGCGACGGCGGTCTCGAGCGACTCGCCGGGCTCCACGAAACCAGCCAGCACCGACATCCCGTTGCTCGCGAAGTTGCGGCCCCGCCCGAGCAGCAGTCGATCGTCCGCGTCGAGCACCGACATGATCACCGCGGGATCGGTGCGCGGGTAGTGGTCGCGGCCGCAGCTCGCACAGTGCCGGACCCACCCGGCCTCCATCACCTCGGTGGCCTGGCCGCAGTTGGCGCAGAAGCCGTTGACCGCATGCCAGCGGCCGATGCCCGTTGCCGTCACGGCGACCGGCAGGTCGTCGGTGTGCAGCCGCATGCCCAGATGCCGCAAACCCTCGGCCGGCGCCCGGTCATCCCTGTCGCGCAGCACCGCCAGGACGTCACGGCCGGCGATCGCACCGAGGTAGACCACCAGCTCGTCACGATCCGCGGCCTCGGGGGCGCGGTAGTGCAGCCGGTCGCCACCGCCGGTGTTGGGGAGCCTGTCGCCATACACATCCAGCACCGCGGTGGACGGGTCGACGAGCAGGGACGGGATCAGCGCGGCGTCGCGGCGCCGCAACGAGCCGCGGTCGAGCGCGGAGCTGTCGAGGACGAGATCAAAACCAGTTTCCGAAGCTGCGGGCACGCCATCCAGGTTATGCGGTCGCTTCGGCTTACCGTGGAGGCGTGCTCCGCAGTCCGTTGAAGCTCGCCGCCCTGGCGACCGCCGCCGTCCCGCATTTCCAGCCGACGAGCGTCCAAGGCAGCTCGGCCGCCGCCGACGAGCGCTTCCAGGTTGCCTTCGTGACCACCGCCGACGGCAACCAATGGGTCGTCCGAGCCGGCCTCAGCACCGCCTCCGGCGCACAGATGGAGCAGTCCGACGGGCTGCTGCGGTTGCTCGCCAAGCGGGTGCCGTTCTCGGTGCCCCGCATCCAGGGCACTGCCATCGCCGACGACGGCACCGTGGTCTCCGTGCAGACCCGACTCCCGGGCAGTCCGCTGGTATGGCGCGAGCTGCGCCCCGGATCGGTCATCGCACGCAGCATCGGCCGGGCGCTGGCCGCGCTGCACGACACGGATCCGCGTGCGGTGGAGGAAGCCGGTCTGCCGACATACGACGCCGACGCCTACCGCGCCCGGCGACTGGCCACGCTCGACCGCGCTGCGGCGACCGGGCACGTGCCGTCCGGGTTGTTGTCGCGCTGGGAGCGCGCCCTGGAGGAGGTCGCGCTCTGGAAATTCGCGACCTGCACCGTCCACGGCCCGCTCGAGGGCTCGCACGTGCTCGTCGACGGTGACGAGGTCGTCGCGATGACCGGGTGGGAGCAGGCCGGGGTGTCCGACCCTGCGGCGGACTTCGCCGTGCTGTCGGTGCTAGCCGAGCCCGCGGCGTTCGACACCGTGCTCGAGGCGTATGCCGGCGCCCGGCACGACTCCATCGACCCGCACCTGGAGCGTCGGGTGCGGCTGGCCGCCGAGCTCCAGCGGGTCAACGCGCTGATGGATGCCGTCAGCAGCAACGACAGCGAGTTGGTCGCCCGCCGCAAGGCCGCGCTGCAGCGACTCGACGAAGCGGTGCGGGACGACGAGTCGCTGCTGCCCGCCGCACCCGGGCGCCGCACGATGCCCGAAGTCACGCCTTCGGAGCCGGCCCCTGCGGTCGATCCCGAGGACATCGAGGTGGTCGATTTCCAGGACGCCGGGTCCGACGACGAGACGGTCGAGATCCCGGTCGGTGCACGGCAGGAGGTCGCCGCGGGTCCGGACCGCAAGAGTGACAGTGGCAGTCGGGGCAGCGGCGACGATGAGGACGCAGAGGACCCAGAGCCGTCGAGCTACCCGATCGAGGACGCCGAGGCGAAGTCGGGCGAGCGTGGGGACGACGCCGCAGACGACGCACCGGAAGACGCGGCCGACGACGAGCCCGACGCGAAGGACGCTCCGGACACCTCGGACAACGACTCGAAGGACGAGGAGCCCCGCGGCGACATACCGAAGTAACCCCGGTCGCCGGTCAGCTCAGATTTCGTTGCAGCAGAACGGAAATCGCATCATCGGCCGGCATCGTCGGCCACACGGTCTCACCGGTCGCGGCGTAGTAGAACGCCGCGTCGACCTGGTCGGTCGGCACGTCCCGCAGCCGGGCGAACGCCAGCCGGTATGCCGCCAGCTGCAACGTCCGCGCCTGCATCGCGGCCCCTGACGGTCGTGCCCCGGTCTTCCAGTCCACGACCGTGAACCCACCGCCCGCACGGGGGAACACCGCGTCGATCCGTCCCCGCACCGAGATGCCGTCGATCCAGGTCTCGACCGACACCTCGATCTCGATCGGTGTGCGCGACGCCCATTCGGAGGCGAGGAAGCGCTCCTTCAGCACCTCCAGGTCGGCACCGTCGTCGGCATCGGCGTCCGCCGCACCGGGGAGCTCGAGGACGTCGACCAATGCCGCCTTGGCGTAGTGCTGCTCGATCCAGGCGTGGAACGCCGTGCCGCGCCGGGCTGCCAGCGCGGGCGGGGAGGGCATCGGCCGTCGCAACCTGCTGGTGAACTCGGCAGGGTCGTCGGCCAGCGACACCACCGCGGACGCCGACAGGTGTCGCGGCAGCTGCACCGCACCGACGCCGCGGGTGCGCGCACGATCGCGCTCGCGCAGCAGCAGCTCGATCTCCTGCTCGCGGTCCTCCAGCGGCAGCACCGCCTGCACGGTGTCCCGGTCGGTCAGCGCGGCGGACACGAGTGCGGCGCCCTCGGTCAGGTCCGCGCGGCGTCCGGCCATCGGGTCGGTCGGCCAACTGACCGCGGCATCGACGTCATCGCGCGGATTGGGCACCGTGCTCTCCCCCGGCTCCGGGACCGGCATCGGCTCCCACACGTCCTGCTGCACCAGCTGTGCGTCGACCAGCTCGGACAGGTAGCGCGAGGTGATCCGCGGAGTGGACGCGGCGGCCCACACCGACGCGGTGAGCAGCAGCTCCGAGCGCGCCCGCGTGAAGGCGACATACGCCAGGCGCCGCTCCTCGTCCAGCCCGTGCACACCCGCCGCAGCCTTGAATTCGGTGATGGCGTCACGGAGTTCGCGGGCATCGGTCGCCTCCGCCCAGCGCAGTTGCGGGAGGCCGTCGGCGTCGCCGCGCAGGTCAAAGGGGAGCCCGTCGAGCCCGCCGGCCCACTCGGTCGCGTTGACCGCCCACGACGACGGATCGCCGGGCAGGCCCTTGGGACTGATCTTCCAGCCGTGGTGATCGGCACTCCAGCCGACCTTGCTCAGGTGGTCGGGGAAGGTGCTCTCGATCAGCCCTGGCACGGCGACCAGGTCCCACTCCAGCCCCTTGGCGGCATGCACCGTCAGCACCTGTATGGCGCGAGGCTCCGCCTCGAGGTAGGGCCGGTCCAGGCCGCGCTCCTCCCGCTCTGCCGCGGCGAGCCAGGCGAGGAACCCGCCGAGCGTCGGGCGGTCTGCCGATGCCGCGAAACCGGCTGCGACCTCTGCAAATCCGTCCAGGTGGACGCGTGCGGTGTCGGGAGTCTGACCGGGGCGCGCGAGCACCTCGATGTCAAGTGCCAGCGCCTGCTCCGCTTCGACGACCAGCTCGCTCAGCGGCAGCCCGGTCAGGGTGCGTAGCCGGCGGATCTCGTCGCGCAGGCCGGCGAGCCGCTCCAGGGCCAGCGAGCTGATCCGCTGCCCGGCGGGACCCCGCCAGTCCTCGCCCGGCAACTCCTCGAGCGCCTCGATGATGGACGGACGGTCACGGGTCTCGCTCTCGATGTCGGTGCGGGAGCGATCGGCCGCGGCTGACCCACCCGTCGCGGACCCGGTCGTGTCCCCCATCCCGTCACCGGTCGCAGGCTGCGGCCGGTCCCGTCGCTCCAGGGCGCGTGCCCACTCCCCGAGCCCGTCGAGGTCGGCGGCTCCCAGCCGCATCAACGGACCGGTCAGCAACCGCATCAGCTGATCGCCGCGCGTCGGATCCTGCACTGCCCACAACAGACTCACGATGTCGGCGACCTCGGGCGTGGTCAGCAGCCCGCCGACGCCGACGACCTCCACCGGCAGGTCGCGCTCACGCAGCGCGTCGACGACAGCCACGAACTGCGACCGCTTGCGGCACAGCACCGCCGCCGTGCGTCCGGTCCACTCCCCCTCACTGTCGGTGTGGCGCCGGGCGATCCAATCCGCGACGTATGCCGCCTCCGCCTCCTGGTCCGCCAACCGTGCCGCGACGACGACACCGTCGCCGGCGCCGGGGCGTGGCTGCAGGGTCGCGACCGGCACCGCGCTAGCTTCGCGCAACGGCGCGGCGGCTCGGTTGGCGGCTGCCAGGATGGCGCTGTCGTTGCGCCAACTGCGTGACAGCTGAAGGACTTCCGCAGGACCGTCGGCGTCGGCGAACAGCCGCGGGAAGCTCGCCAGCGTCGTCGCGCTCGCACCGCGCCAGCCGTAGATCGACTGGTGCGGGTCACCGACCGCCGTGACACGCACGTCGACACCCGGCGCGTCCGCACCCGAAGAGACGTCCGAGCGCTTCGGGGCAGCCGCGGAGTCGTCGTGGTGTTGCCCGGCATACAACGACCGCAGCAGCACCATCTGCGCCTCGCTGGTGTCCTGGAATTCGTCGAGCAGCACGGCCCGGAAGCGGCCGCGCTCGAGTGTGCTGAGCGCAGGGAAGGACCGGGCCAGTCGCGCGGCGAGCGCCATCTGGTCGGCGAAGTCGAGTGCGGATCGCTGCCGCTTCAGCTGCAGGTAGCGCTGCACGATCGGCACGATCTGCCGCCGCGCGGTCAGTGCGTCGGCGACCTTCTTCATCTCGCCGCCGGTGACCTTCGTCGCACCGACAGCGGGCAATTGTGCTGTGTCCGTGAGGTATTGGTCGAGGTAGGTGATCAGCTCGTCGGGGTCGACGAGGTGCTCGGCTAGCTCCCCTGCGAGGCTGACGACGGCGGTCGTGACGTTGCCCTCGGTGTTGGTGACGCGGTCCATCGGCCCGTCGTAACCGAGCACGGCTTCGGACGCGAGCTGCCAGGCGGCCGCCTCGGACAGCAGCCGCGACTCGGGCTCGATGCCGAGACGCAGTCCGTGCTCGCCGACCAGCCGCCCGGCGTAGGAGTGGTAGGTCTGCACGGTCGGCAGTTCGACCAGAGCTTGCGTGCCGTCGTCCGTCGACGGCAGCCAGATGCCCTCGCGACGCAGCCGCCGCAGCCGCAGCCCGATGCGTTCAGCGAGCTGGCCGGCGGCCTTGCGGGTGAAGGTCAGACCGAGCACCTGGTCCGGATCGACGTGCCCGTTCGCGACGAGCCACACCACGCGGGCGGCCATCGTCTCGGTCTTGCCCGAGCCGGCTCCCGCCACCACGAGCAACGGCTTGTCCGGCGCTGCCTCGGTGACGGCAACCTGCTCCTCGGTCGGCACCGGCAACCCGAGAGCGTGTGCGAGGTCTGTTGCGGAATAACGATTTTCGCGGGTCACAGGCGACCTCCCTCGGGCTGCAGCGGGCAGCTCTTCAGAACCGGGCAGGTGCGGCACCGACTGTTGACCCGTGCGGTGAAGGTCGCACCCGACATACCGTCGGCGGTCTCGGCCAGCAGGTCGTAGGCCCAGCGTGGATCGTCCTGCTCGCTCAGCGGCGCCTGCACCTGGGTGGCGGCTTTCTTCCCGCCGGCCTTGCCGACCTGCACCAGCGCGGCACCCCCGGAGACGTCACCCGCCTCGAAGCCACCCTCGGCGACCGCCACCTGATAGGCGCCGAGCTGCGGGTTGGTCGGCAGCTCCGCAGCGCTCGGTTTGGACGACCCGGTCTTGAGGTCGATGATCCGAATCTCGTTCTCCCGCTTCTCGATCCGGTCGACCCGGCCGGTCAGGCGAGCGCGACCGACCAGCACCGAGAAGTCGATCTCGACCCCGACCGGCTGCCACCCCTGCGCCTTGGCCTCGTCGAGATATTCCACGAGTCGCTGCAGCATCTGGTGAGCGGTCACTCGCTTCTGCTCCGACACCCAGGTGTCGCCCAGCCCGAGTCGCGGCCAGCGTTCGTCCAACGCCGCTGCCATCGCCTCCGGGTCGTCGTCGCCGAACTCCTGCGCAACCTCGTGCACCAGCGTGCCGAGTGCGGCCGCGCCAACGTCGGGGCCGTCTCCCCCGGCGGTCGTCAGCAACCAGTTGAGGCTGCAGTTGCCGAAACTCTCCACCCGTGACGGAGACACCCGGACCTGCTGGTCGGGAGCCCGCAGCGGACGGTCGTCGGTCAGCTCCCGCAGCGCCCACCACTGGGCAGGGTCGGCACCGCGCACGCGAGCCCCAGCGAGCCGGGCGAGCTGGGCGGCCGCCCGCTCACGCACCTCGTAGTCGCCGGTCGCGAGCTCCCTGCGCAGCTCGGCCACGACCGCCGACAACGTCGTGGGCCGCGCGACCTCGGTGAACGCACGCAGCCGGTCCGGGTCCTCCGCAGAGTCGCCGTCGAGCGGGTCGATGACATCCAGGTATGGCGAGGGCTGCTCGTCCTCGTTGCGGACCGCGGTCACCAGCAGCCGCTCGCTCGCCCGGGTGACCGCGACGAGGAACTGGCGCGTCTCGTCATACCGAACGGCGGTCTGGGCGGCGCGCCACGAGTCACCACGGGCGGCGAGCACGTCGACCAGCCGCTCCGAGCCCAGCAGCGAACCGCGCAGCCGCAAGTCCGGCCACACGCCCTCCTGCACCCCGGCAACCACCACGAACTGCCACTCGCGACCGGCCGCCGCCTGCGGCGTCAGCAACGAGACGGTCTCGTCGTCCGGGGCGGCCGCGACCAGCCGGTCACCCGGCACGTCCTGACCGCGCACGTGCTCCAGGAAGTCCAGCGGCGCCGCACCCGGCAACCGATCGGTGTATGCCGCCGCGTCGGAGAACAACGCGACGATCGCGTCGAGGCGACTGTCGGCGCGCTTGCCGTCCCGACCACCCGCGAGCGCACGAGCCTGCCACTCGTCGGCCAGCCCGGCGGCCTCCCACATCGCCCACAGGACGGTCTCGGCTGTCGCGCCGGTGGCCAGCGCAGCCTCCCGCCCCGCTCGTATGACGCCCGCGACCCGCAGGGCCGGGTCGGCGACCGGCCCGAGCAGCTCCAGCCACGGCAGGTCCACCAGCGCGGCGGCCAGCAGCTCGTCGGACGAGCGCGAGCCGCCCGACCCGAGCTCCTCGGCGCGCAGGGCCCGCCGCAGTCGGCGCAGGGCGACCGCATCGGCCCCGCCCAGCGGCGAGCTGAGCACGTCCACCGCCAGCTCGGCGGTGATCGGCTCCGGATCGTCGGCCAGCAGCTTGCCGATGGTCTCCAGCAGCGCGAGGAAGGGCCGCACTGCCGGCTCGTCGCGCAGTGGCACGACGGTCGGCGGTGAGTTGACCGGCACGCCGGCGGTCGCGAGTGCCCGCCGCAACGAACCGGCACGCCCCTGCCCGCGCACGATGACCGCCATCTGCGACCACGCCAGTCCGTCGAGCAGGTGCGCCCGACGCAGCTGTGCGGCGATGTGCGCCGCCTCCTGCGGCGTCGATCGCAGCAGCGCGACATCGACCCGTCCGCCGGGCCGCGGCGCCACGCGCCGGTGCTCGGCACCCGCGACCGCACCGATGCGCTCAGCCACCCGCTCGGCGGCTTGTCGCAACACGTCGGGCTGACGGTGCTCGACCGACAGCGTGAGGTGGTCGCGCGCGCCGAAGTGGTCGCCGAGCGCACCGAACATCAGCGGGTCCGCGCCGCGGAAGCTCTGCACCGCGGCGTCAGGGTCGCCGATCAGCACCACGCGGGTGTCCGGAGCGACGACCAGCCGCAACAACCGGGTCGCCGCTCGGGTGAGCTCCTGCGCGTCGTCGACCACCAGCAGCCGGATCGCCTGCTGCACCCGCTGGCGCGCGCCGGGGTCAGCCTCCAACAGGTCGGCGGCGGCGCTGAGGATCCACGCCGGGTCGAACGCCCCGGGCCGGGACAGCGCAGTGACCTGGTCGTATTCGTCGAGCACCTGGGCAGCTGCTTCCCACTCCGGATGCTCATGCCGGCGACCGAGCTCGGCGAGCTCCTCGGCGGTCAGTCCCCACTCCACCGCGCGCATCAACAGGTCGCGCAGCTCATTGCGAAACCCCCTGGTGGGCAACGCGTTTCGCACGAAGTCGGGCCAGTCGGGCGGTATGCCGTCACCGGCCTCGTGGCCGGCGAGCAGCTCACGCAGGACCACGTCCTGCTCGGGACCGCTGAGCAGCCGCGGCGCCGGCTCCCCGGCCAGTGCCGCCTCCTGCCGCAGCACACCGAAGCCGAGCGCCTGGTGGGTCCGCGCCAGCGGCTCGGTCGACGTCCGCCGCAGCCGCGCGGTGACCCGGTCACGCAACTCCGCCGCACCCAGGCGGGTCGGGGTCAGCAGCACACAGGCATCCGGTCGTATGCCGCGCTCCACCGCCGCCACGACACACTCGACCGCCAGGGTCGACTTGCCGGTGCCGGGCGCGCCGAGGACCACGGTCGAGCGTTCTGTGCTGTCGCGAGCGGCCTGCTGGATCTCGTCCAGGACCGGCGGGCGCTCCGTCAGGTCGGGAGGTCGTCGTAGTTCCAGCACGCGTCTCATCCCATCACGCACGACCGACATACGGGCTTCGCGACCCAAACCTCGACCGTCGAAGGTTAGGAACGGCAATCCCCGCCAAAACCCGACCCAAACCTCGACCGTCGAAGCTTAGGAACGTGGATCAAGCACGACCACGGACAGGTCGAAGCGGGCACGCGACAGGTCGACGCGATCCAGGAACACGCCTTTCAGCGGAGTGCCCTCCTCGCGGTAGTGCGCGAGCGCCTCGTCCTCGTGACTCTGGGGCGGCCGGCCGTCGGCCCGCAACACCCGCCACCAGGTGACCATGCCGCCGTACTGCGACATCACCGACCCGACCTGGCGAGGGCCCGCGCCGACGACGCGACCGATGTCGCCATACGTGACGACCTTGCCCTCCGGCACCTGATCGACCACCTCGAGCACGGCGTCGGCGAGGTCGGGCAACTCGTGGACGGTCATGAGCTCAATACCTCGGCAGCGACGGATCGACGTCGTCGATCCAGGCCAGCACCCCGCCGTCCAGCGAGCGCGCGTGCACTCCCGTGGCCGCGGCCACCAGTCGCACCGCCTCGGCCGAACGTGCACCGCTCTTGCAGTAGAAGACCGCCGACTCGTCGAGGTCGGCGAGCGTGTCCAGCCCGCGGCCCTCGCGCAGGTCCCCCACCTCCACCTGTATGCCGCCGCCGGGCAGCGACACGATGTCGCGTTCGGCCGGGGTGCGCACGTCGACCAACACCGGGGCACGGCCCTGCTCGACCAGCTCCGCCAGCTCGCGCGCGCCGATCGTCGCGACCGGCTGCTCCGCCGGAACATCGCAGGACGCCTCGTCCTGCAGCACCGTGATGCTCGGATTGTCCCCGCAGACCGCGCAGTGCGGGTCACGAGCGACCGGCACTGTCGCCCAGCTCCCGGCGAGGGCGTCGTGCACCACGATCCGCCCGGCCAGCGGCTCGCCGACGCCGAGCACCAGCTTGAGGGTCTCGGTGGCCTGGATCGATCCCATGACGCCGGGAAGCGATCCGACCACTCCGGCCTCCGCGCACGACGGCACCGTCCCGGCAGGCGGCGCCGAAGGGAAAATGCAGCGGTAGCAAGGGAATTCGCGATATCCCCAGACCGTGACCTGCCCGTCGAAGCGATTGATCGACGACCACACCAGCGGCAGCCCGAGCATCACGCACGCGTCGTTGACCAGATATCTCGTGGCGAAGTTGTCGGTCGCGTCCACCACGACATCGTGGTCGGCGAAGATCGCCAGCGCGTTGTCGGCGGTGAGCCGTTGCTCGATGCCGACGACATCGATGTCGGGGTTGAGGTCGAGCGCGGCACGCACGGCGGAGTCCACCTTGGCAACGCCGATGTCGGCGGTGCGGTGGATGACCTGGCGGTGCAGGTTGCTCAGCTCGACGACGTCGTCGTCGATGACCGTGATCCGTCCGATCCCGGCACCTGCCAGGTAGGGGATCACCGGGGCCGCGAGCCCGCCGGCCCCGACGACCAGGACGCGGGCCGCGGCCAGTCGGCGCTGACCGGCGAGACCCACCTCGGGCAGCAGCGTGTGACGGGAGTAACGCTCGGCCTGGTTGCTGTCACCGGGTGTACTGCCGCGTAACCTTTGTGGGCAAGTCACACTGTCGCAGCCTAGTCTCGCTCTAGGATGCCGAGAAGCCGCTAGGTCGGCATACGTCAGAAAGGGAGTCCGGAGTGAGTGTTGCGGACACAGAAGCCCGCGGAGGACGCCTGCCGCGCTCGGCCCGTCGGGCACAGTTGCTGGAGGCCGCCCAGTCGGTCTTCGCGGAGTCGGGCTACCACGCCGCGGCGATGGACGAGATCGCCGAACGCGCTCACGTCAGCAAACCGGTGCTCTACCAGCACTTCCCCGGCAAGCTGGACCTTTATCTCGCGCTGATCGAGCAGCACACCTCGGAGTTGCCCGAGTTGGTCCGGGCGGCGATGGCCTCCACCCAGGACAACCAGGAGCGGGTCGCTGCCGCGGTGCGCACCTTCTTCTCGTTCGTCGAGCGCGAGGACGCCGCGTTCCGGCTGGTCTTCGAGTCGGACCTGCTGGGTGAGCCGCAGGTCGCCAGGCGGGTCGACCGGATGAGCGCCGAGTGCGCCGACGCCGTCGCCGGCGTCATCCAGGAGGACACTGCACTGCCCCCGGAGAAGGCTCTCCTGCTGGGTGTGGCAACGGTCGGCATGTCCCAGACGGTCGCCCGCTCGTGGATGCAGGGCCACACCATGTCCCGTGAGGACGCCGAGAACCTCGTCTCCAGTCTCGTATGGCGCGGGCTCGCCGGTTTCCCGTTGCATCCAGAGCAGCCCGACGCCGACTGACGCACTTCGCGTCGATTGACGCATTTGCAACTGCGTCACTGGATGTCAGCTGCGTCAGTCAGCGGCGGCACCCTCCGGGACGCACCCACCCCGGACGTAGAGTGAGCGCCAGTTCGTGAATCAGCCTTACGAAGGAGCTTGAACGTGGAGATCCGGATCGGTGTGCAGCACGTCGCACGCGAGGTCGTCCTGGAGTCCGACCAGTCGGCCGACGAAGTGCAGAAACTGGTGGAGACCGCCCTGGAGAAGGGCACCCCGCTGGTGCTCGCCGACGAGCGCGGCCACCACGTCGTCATACCCGGCAGCGAGCTGGGGTATGTCGACATCGGCAGCGAGCAGCGCGGCCGCGTCGGGTTCGGCGGCTGAGTCTTTGGTCGCGCTCTAGATTGAGCGGCATACCCACGCATTGAGCGGCATACGGATTCGAACTGAATCCGTATGCCGCTCAATGCTTTCGTATGCCGCTCAATCTGGAGTGACCCGAGCCTCACAGGTCGGCAATGGCCTCCAGCGGTTTGGTGCGAGCGGCCCGGATGCCGGGCCACAACGCGGCCAGCACACCACACACCGCGGCAGCGACCAGCGTGAACAGCACCGTCCCCCAGGGGACGACCGGGGTGATCCCGGTGAGCCATTCGCGGAAGGTCCGCACCAGGCACCAGCCGATGATGACGCCCAGCACCATGCCGAGCAGCGCTCCGAAAATGGAGATCAGCACCGACTCCAGGTAGATGGTGCGACGCACCTGCTTGCGCAGCATCCCGACCGCACGCAGCATCCCGATCTCGCGCTTGCGCTCGACGACCGACAGCGCCAGCGTGTTGATGATGCCGAGGACGGCGATCACCAGCGCCAGGCCGAGCATGCCGTAGAGCACCACGAGCATCTGGTTGATCTGCTGCGCCGAGGAGTTGGCGAACTCCTCCTTGGTCTGGACCTTGACCGTCAGGTAGCTGCCGGTGATGTCCTCGATCTTCTGCTGCACGGCCGACTCGTCAGCTCCCTTGTCGAGCAGGATCAGGTCGACGAAGTCGGCCCGCATGCTCGGCGGCGTGAGCTTCTCGTATGCCGCACTGCCCATCTGCCACGGGTCCAGCAGCGCCGAACTCTTGTAGATGCCGACGACCTGCACCGTGGCTTTCTGACCGAAGCGACTGTTGAAGGTGACCTTCTCGCCGACCGACCAGTGGTACTTCTTGGCAGCCTTGTCGGAGGTGACCAGGCCGTTGGGCGGCAGGTCGGCGGTGCCCTCGACCATCTTGAAATGGGCGGCCTTCGTCATGTCGCCACTGGGCGAGTTGCCGCCGACCTCCTTGCCGTTGAGGGTGGCGGCCACACCGTGGATCGCGACGACGTCGGACACGCCGTCGACCTTGCGGATGTCGTCGCTGACCGTCGGCGGCAGTGCGCCGGAGTTGCCGGTGCCGATCGCCAGCAGCGGGGCCTTGACCTCGTCGTTGACCGCACGGTCGATGGTGCCCTTGAACGACGCACCCAGCGTGCCGATGATCGCCACGAGCATCAGCCCGAGGGTCAGCGCGAAGGCGGTCGCCGCAGTGCGCCGCGGGTTGCGTATGGCGTTGGTGCGCGCCAGCTGCCCCAGCTTGCCGAACGGCTTGGCCAGCACCAGCCCCAGGGAGCCCACGACGGGCCGGGCCAGGGCCGGCGCACCGCACACGACCGCGAGGATCGTGCCGACAGCTCCGAGTCCGACCATGCCCGCCGCTCCGCCGCCCTTACCGCTGGCACCGATCGCGAGCGCGACGACGCTGAGCACGGCGAGCACCAGCGCGATGATCGTGCGGACCTTGAGCGAGGCCGAACCGTCGGTCTGGCTCTCCCGCATCGCTTCCACCGGCGCGACCCGCGACGCCCGACGGGCCGGCGCGAGCGCGCTGACCGTCGTGACGACGACACCGACCACCAGGCAGGCGATGATCGCGCCAGGACCGACGACGAGCGAGCCACTGGGCAGCCCGGTGCCGGTGCTGGACAACAGCACCTGCAGGCCGGCGGCCAGCCCGATGCCCACACCGAGGCCCACGAGGGACCCGATCAGTCCGACGATGACGGCTTCGAACATCACCGACCGCAGCACCTGACCGCGGGCCGCACCCACGGCGCGCAGCAGTGCCAGCTCACGCACCCGCTGGGCGACGATCATCGAGAAGGTGTTGTAAATGATGAACGTGCCGACGATCAGCCCGATCGCCGCGAAGGCCAGCAGGATGTAGTTGAAGATCTGCAGGAACGAGTTGATCGCGTCCTTGTTGTCCTGCCGCACCTCGTCACCGGTCTGCACCTTGTAGCCGGGGAACTCGTGGGCGATCCGCTGCTTCAACTGCTCGGCGGAGACACCCTTGACGGCCGCGAGTTGCACCATCGACGCGTGCGATCCGTCGGTGAAGAGCTTCTTGGCGGTCGCGGTGTCGAAGTCCATCTCGGTGTAGCCCGAGGTGTCCCCGGCCATGTCGACCAGGCCGACGATCTTGACCTTGAACGGTTTGGCGTTGCCAGCTGAGACCAGCACCCGTGTCGTGTCGCCCACCTTCAGGTTGCCACGCTCGGCGGCACTGGAGTTGAGCAACGCCTCGTGCGGCCCGTGCGGCGCCCGCCCACCGGGCAGGATGGTCGCGCCGTCGGGGTCGAGCGCCTGGTCCTTCGGGACCCAGTTGGCGCCCATGGTCGGGGCACCGCCGGTCGGCAGCGCCTTGCCGTCGGAACCGGCGATCGTCATCACCGACTGGTAACCGGGGACGATCTCGGCGACCCCGAGCTTGCTCTTGTCGCGCTGGATCTGCTGGACGACGGAGTCCGGCACACCGAGGCTCTCGATCCCGCCATACGCATTGGTATCAGTGGTTTTCGGTGTGATCTGAGCGTCGACACCGATCGCGACCTCGTCGAAGATGCTGTTGAACGAGTTGCTCATCGTCGAGGTGAAGACCAGGGCGCCGGCGATGAACGACGTGCCGAGCACGACGGACAGGACCGTGAGGATCAGGCGCAACTTGTGCGCGGCGAGGTTGCGCAAGGAGACCTTGCGCATCGTTGCGGAAGCCATCGCCGATCAGTCCTGCTCGGCCGCGGCGGCGACCTGGGCGGGCGGGTGCTCGTCCAGGTCCTTCATGTATTCGTAGATGTCGTCGGTCGACAGCCCACGCTTGTCGTTGACGATCTGGCCGTCCGCCAGGAAGATCACCCGATCGGCGTATGACGCCGCACGCGGGTCGTGCGTCACGATCACGACCGTCTGCCCGAAGTCGTCCACCGACTTGCGCAGGATCGACAGCACCTCGGCGGAGGAGCGAGAGTCGAGGTTGCCGGTCGGCTCGTCCCCGAAGATGATCTGCGGCCGGCCGACGAGCGCACGGGCACACGCCACACGCTGCACCTGGCCGCCGGACAACTCGCTGGGCCGGTGCCCGAGGCGGTCACTGAGCCCCAGCCGGTCGACGACGGTGGCCATCCAGTCCTTGTCGACCTTCTTCCCGGCGATGTCCAACGGGAGCGTGATGTTCTCGCGGGCGGTGAGCGTCGGCACGAGGTTGAAGGACTGGAAGACGAAGCCGACCAGGTCGCGCCGCAGCTTGGTCATCTGCTTGTCGCTGAGTCCGGTCAGCGCGATGTCGCCGATCTGCACGTTGCCGGAGGACGCGGTGTCAAGGCCGGCCAGGCAGTGCATCAGCGTGGACTTGCCCGAGCCGGACGGACCCATGATCGCGGTGAACTCCCCCGCCGCGAACTCGACGGAGACCTCGCGCAGTGCGTGCACGACGGTCTCGCCCTTGCCATAGGTTTTCGCCAGCTTGTATGCCGCCGCGGCCGGCTGGGCCTGCGCCTCGCGCGGCACCGCCGGAGCGGCTGCTGGATTGGACATGTGGTTCCTCCCGAGAGTCTTTCCTGGACGTGGTGCTGTGGGTGATTGAGTGTCGCCAATTGAGTGTTGGCGGCTCAGCGTCACCAACGACTATCCCCTCGCGGGCGGCACCCTCGCTATGCGGTGAAACCCTGAGCGACCCCCGGTCGACCCTGACCAGAGCCCGCGAGCCCCCTTCCACGCCAACACCGTATGGCGCACCAGGGCCTCGAGGGAAAGTCGCATTGCCGATGGACTCAGAGCTGGGGGCTATGGCCATCCACTGGCACAGTTTTTCACCCGGGACCGACAGTCACAAAACATTTATCGAACAGAGACACGGCACGCGCCCAGCGATCGTTGCAGGTGTGTCCAGGCTGTAGGAAAGTACGCCCACTGGGGTACGCCTTCCGGCGAGCCCGCTACGTCAAGGAGAAGGCAATGATCGGCGCAATCATCGGGGCCATCATCGGTGGCCTCATCATCGGTGTCCTCGCTCGCATGGTGCTGCCCGGCAAGCAGGACCTCTCGATCGTGATGACCATCGTCATCGGCATCGTGTCGTCGTTCGTCGCGAGCCTGATCGTCGGTCTCGTCGGCTACAACAACAACGACGGGATCGCCTGGATCCCGCTGATCGTCGGGGTCATCGTGGCGTGCATCGCGATCGTCATCTACGGGAACATGACCGGCAAGAAGCAGCTCAACCGCTGACCGCACAACGCAACAAGTAAGGAGCCCCGCAACCGGCCAGGTTGCGGGGCTCCTTTCGTCGTGCTTACGCAGAGTCGTTGTGCTTACGCAGAGAGCCCGAGCGCTTCCATCCGTGCGGTGTGCGCGTCGGTCAGTCGGGTGAACATCCGCATCCAGTCGCCCAGGTCCAGCCCGTAGCCGGAGCCGTCGTCGACCAGCAGCCCCATCAGATCGTCGTTGTCCGCGGCCACCCGTTGCGCCTGCGAGAGTGCTTCCCCGATCAGCCGGCGCCCCCACAGCGCGAGCCTGCTGCCGAGCCGGTCGTCGGCGCCGATCGCCCGGCGCAGCTCACCGGCAGCGAACTCCACCTGACCGCTGTCCTCCAACACCTCACGCATCAGCTGCCGGGTCTCGGGGTCGACCAGGTCGGAGACCTCCCGATAGAAGTCGTTGGCGATCGAGTTGCCGGCGTAGACCTTCATCAGTGCCTCGGACCAGTCGGTCGGAGTCGCGCGTCGGTGCCAGTCGTCGACCGCCCGGGTGAACGGCGCCATCGTCTGGTGCGGGTCCGCGCCGAGTGCTTCGATGCGCTCGGCGAGGCGCTGGTAGTGCGCGAACTCCTGGGTCGCCACCCCCGCAAACGTCACCTTGTCCCGCGACGACGGGGCCAACCCGGCCTCCTGTGCGATGGTGAGGAACCCGACCAGCTCGCCATACGCCAACACACCGAGCAGCGCCAGCAGACCCTGGCGGTAGGCCGGCTCGGCCAGGTCCTCCGCGGTGCGCTGCTTCACCCGCGAAGTGCTTGCAGGGGGGTTTTCACGCGCGGTGTCGGTCATAGGCCGCATGGTAGCCGCCCGGCGGTGGCATGGTATGCCGCCCGGACAAGGTACAATCTGCATGGACAGGCGGTGTGATACACGCCTGTCGACATACGAAAGCACAACCCGGACCAAGGTGCCCGGTCGGTCACGAAGACAGATTCGCGGGGTTGCCCCGCACCAGAAAAATTCCGATCGGCTCCGCTACACCGCGATGCGATGCTCGCGCCGGCGCCATTTTCGGACCGGTGCTGGAGGCGACGCACGCCGATCACAGGAAGACCTCTGCACACGTCATGACCGACGACACAACCACCGAGATCCCTACCATCACCCGAGACGCGTCGGACCAGGCCGCCGCCGAGACCCGGACCCAGACCTTCGCCGACTTCGACGTCCACCCCGACATCGTGGCCGCACTGTCCGAGGCGGGCATCACCACGCCGTTCCCGATCCAGTCGATGACGCTGCCGGTCGCGATGTCCGGCCACGACATCATCGGCCAGGCCAAGACCGGCACCGGCAAGACGCTCGGCTTCGCCGTCCCGATGCTGCACCAGACAGTCGCCCCGGGCGACGCAGGCTTCGACGCGCTGCCCGCCCCGGGCAAGCCGCAGGCGCTGGCCGTGGCACCGACCCGTGAGCTGGCCAACCAGGTCGCGGGCGACCTGCGGACCGCCGCCAAGCGTCGCGGCATCCGCGTCGCCACGATCTACGGCGGTCGCGCGTTCGAGCCGCAGATCGACCAGCTGAAGAACGGCGTCGAGGTCGTCGTCGGCACACCGGGACGCCTGATCGACCTGGCCAACCAGGGACACCTCGACCTCAGCTACGTGCGCAGCGTCGTTCTCGACGAGGCCGACGAGATGCTCGACCTCGGCTTCCTGCCCGACGTCGAGAAGCTGCTGGCAATGACCCCCGCGTCCCGCCAGACCATGCTCTTCTCCGCGACCATGCCCGGCGCCGTCGTGTCGCTGGCTCGCCGCTACATGACCCAGCCGACGCACATCCGCGCGATGAGCGAGGACGGCGACGACCACCAGACCGTCGCGGCGACCGAGCAGTTCGTCTACCGCGCGCACGCGATGGACAAGGTCGAGATGCTCACCCGCATCCTGCAGGCCGAGGGTCGCGGGCTCACTGTGGTCTTCACCCGCACCAAGCGCACCGCCGCCAAGGTCAGCGACGAGCTGACCGACCGCGGCTTCGCCGCCGCGGCGCTGCACGGCGACCTCGGTCAGGGTGCGCGCGAGCAGGCGCTGCGCGCGTTCCGCACCGGCAAGGTCGACACCCTCGTCGCCACCGACGTCGCGGCCCGCGGCATCGACGTCGAGAACGTCACCCACGTCGTCAACTACCAGTGCCCCGAGGACGAGAAGACCTACGTCCACCGCATCGGCCGCACCGGACGCGCCGGCAACACCGGGACCGCGGTCACTTTCGTCGACTGGGACGACCTGGGCCGCTGGGGCCTGATCAGCAAGGCGCTCGACCTGGGCATCCCGGAGCCGCCGGAGACCTACTCCTCCTCGGACCACCTCTTCACCGACCTCGACATCCCGACGACGGCGACCGGTGAGTTGCCCCGCTCCCAGCGCACCCGCGCCGGGCTGCGTGCGGAGCGGCTGGAGGACCTCGGCGAGACCGGCAAGCACGCCGGCGGTCGCGACGGTGGACGTGACGGTGGACGTGGCAGCAACCGGTCCCGCAAGCCGGCCGGGAAGCGATCCGACTCCGACGGCGGCCGCCGGGGCGGCTCGCAGCGTCGTCGCCGTCGCACTCATCGCGGCGGGGCCGCGGGTCGGGCGTCGGCCGAACAAGGCTGAGTCGCTCCCGTGGGGACAGCGCGGTTCAGCCCGCCATACGTCGACCGCCTGCGGGCTGCCGACCGGTGGTTGCGTGCCTCCGAACGCGATGCGCACGCGGCGCGCTATGCCGTCTGCCGGACGACGATCTCGGCGCTGGCGAGGGTCGACAGCTTCTACATCGGCTTCTTCCGCGCCGAGGACACCGTCTTCATCCCCTACATCTACGACCACGACCAGTTCCTGCGCCCGAGCATCGGTCGCTACAGCAAACACGGTGTCTCGCACTGGGTCCGGGCCAGCAAGCGCCCCTACGTCTACGCCGAGGACGGCGGGCGCCTGCTGACCAACGCGATGCCGTTCGGCAACACCGACGAAGTGTCGCTTGACGCGGTGGTGGTGCCGCTCGCGGATGCGGTGACCGGCGAGGTCACCGGGGTGATGAGCGCGCAGAGCCTGGAACCCCGTGCGTATGACGACGAGGCGGTTCGCGCCCTGGAGTGGCTCGGCCGCGCGCTGATGCATTCCTTCGCACGGGACACCGCTGCCCAGGACGTGCTCGATCTCTACACGATCTATCCGGAGCTGGACACCACCGGTGTGCAGGACGAGACCGACCTGATCGACGCCGTCAGCTCACGGGTCAACCGGTTGCACCGCGGCATCCGTGACCTGGCGCAGCTGACGTCACACGCCGGTGGTGCGGTCGCCGAGGCCGCGCAACAGTTGCAGCACCTGTCCGAGACGACGCAGATCGAGATCGGCGAGCTCTTCGGCGAGCTCGCCGACGCGCACCAGGATGATGCCGACCGGCCCGACCCGGCCGCCGAACTCACCACCCGCGAGCGCGAGATCGCCGAGCTGATCGCCCGCGACGGCGTCAGCAACTCCGACCTGGCGCGGCAGTTGCACATCTCGGAGAAGACCGTCAAGACACATGTCGGCAACGTCCTGCGCAAGCTCGGTGTGGCCCAGCGGGCCGGCATCGAGCTGGTCCTCAGCCAGACGGTGGGCCAGCCGATGCGGCACGTGACCCGGCGTTCCTCCTCCTGACCCCGGCCGCCCAGTGCCTCCTGGGTGGTGGTCGTCTCAGAGTTTCTAGTCCTAGGGCCTAGGCCCTAGGACCCGAAAGTTCAGCCCGAGTCGCATAGCTGATCCGACGGGACTTCGACAAGATGGAGCATGTTCGTTCGCGACAGGGGGACGCGAACGGCGGTCCAGGGGAGAGATCGCCGGCACATACGGGGATGTGCCGGCGATCTTTACGTCTGCCCCGAAGTCTCTCCCCCGGGTCTTCTCACCGGGGCGGGACTGCATACCGGGATGAGCGACGGTCGACTCAAGTGACCTGGACGAGCTCGACCGACTGAGGCTCAGGGACGCAACGGGCCACTGCCGGAAGTTGCCTGCTCGGCCAGTTGCTCCAGCACCTGCGGGTCGGTGAGGTTCTCGCCGAGCTGATTCTCCTTGCCGGTGCCGTGGTAGTCGCTGGATCCGGTCACCAGCAGCCCGAGCCGCTCCGCGAGTTGCAGCCCCTGCCCGATGGCCTCCTGCGTGTGGTCCCGGTGATGGATCTCCAGGCCGGCGAGGCCGGCGTCCGCCATACCTTCGATCACCTCGACGTCGACGACCCGGCCGCGCTTGGCGGCGAACGGGTGGGCCATCACCGGCACGCCGCCGGCCGCACGCACCAGCCGGGTGGCGAACGCCGGGTCCGGCGCGTAGTGCGACACGTGATATTTCGAGTTCGAGCCGAGGTATGCCGCGAAGGCCTCCTCCCGGCTCGCGACGACACCCGCGGCCACCAGCGCGTCCGCGATGTGCGGGCGGCCGATGGTGGTGTCGGCGCCGAACTGCTCCTGCACCTGCTCCCACCGCAGCCCGGTGTCCGGTGCGAGTCGCTCGACCATCCGCTGCGCACGGGTCCGCCGGGACGAGCGGGCCCGCTCCAGCTCGCCGAGCAGTGCGGCGTCCAACGGGTCGATGAAGTAGCCGAGCAGGTGGATGCTGATGCCGTCATACGCGCAGGAGATCTCGATACCGGGCACCAGTGTGACGCCCGTCTCGGCGACCGCGCGCGCGGCCTGCCCCCAGCCGCGGGTCGTGTCGTGGTCGGTCAGCGCGACGACGTCGAGTCCGGCCGCGGCGGCGGACCGCATGACGTCCCCGGGGGCCTCGGTCCCGTCGCTCTGGGTTGAATGGGTATGCAGGTCGATGCGCACGCGGCTGACTGTAGCCCGAGGCGGTTCGGGCGCCGCACGGGTATCGGCGACTGCACCCCACGGCGCGGGTTCGGCTGACAAGCTTGGAGCATGTCCGTGCCCACCCCGCCGCGCCTGGCCGCGTTGCGCCCGAAACAGGTCGTGACGGCCATTCGCCTGATGTATGCCGGGGTGCTGCTCTCGTTGATCGGTGTGCTGGTCAATGCACTGTCCCGCAGCGCGATCTCCCGGGCGCTGCAGAGCGCGAACGCCGACCGCTCCCCCGGCGACCGGCTGTCCGCGGCCGACCTGCGCGACGCCGCGGACCTGACCTACACCGCGTTCCTGACGATGTCGATCGTGGCGACCGTCTGCTGGCTGATCATGGCGGTCGCCAACAGCCGCGGGCTGGGCTGGGCCCGGATCGTCTCGACGGTGCTGGTGGTGATGAACCTCCTGCTCACCTTCGGTATGGCGACCCGCGGCACCGCCGCCGCCGCGATCGCGGAGGGGCCGACGCTGCTGGTCGGCGCGGCCGCGGCCTGGCTGTTGTGGCAGCCGGCGAGCTCGACCTTCTTCGAGCGGTGCGCAGCTGCACGGGCGGCCCGCAAACCGCGTGGCCCGGCGCCGGCCGGGTCCGCTAGCCAGCGGCCTTGACGTTCGCCTTCTTCTTCTCCTCCGCCGCGGCGCGCTGCTGCTTTCGGCGGGCGGCCTTGCGCGGGTCGTGCCGCTCCTCGTAGGCGTCGAGCACCTCGTCGGTCCCGCCGTCCATCACGATCTGACCCTTCTCCAGCCAGATGGCGCGGTTGCAGGTCTCGCGCACGACACCGAGGCTGTGGCTGACCAGGAAGACCGTGCCGGCGTCCTTGCGCAGCTGCTGGATCCGCTTCTCGCTGCGGCGGCGGAACTCCGCGTCACCGGTGGCCAGCGCTTCGTCGATCAGCAGCACGTCGTGCGACTTGGCCGAGGCGATGGCGAATCGCAACCGGGCGCCCATGCCGCTGGAGTAGGCGTTCATCGGCAACGACACGAAGTCACCGATCCCGGCGAACTCGCAGATGTCCTCGAACTTCTCGTCGACCTCGGTGGGCGTCATACCCATCGCGAGGCCACCGAGGGTGATGTTGCGCTCGCCGCTCATGGTGGAGATCAGCGCCGCGTTGACACCGAGCAGGGCCGGCTCGCCGCGGGTGTAGATCGCGCCGCCGGCCGGTGTCAGCAGTCCGGCGATCCCGCGCAGCAGGGTCGACTTCCCGGAGCCGTTGGGTCCGATCAGGCCGATCGCGTCGCCCTCCCAGGCGGCGAAGCTGACGCCGCGGACGGCCTTCACCTCGCGCAGTCCGGGGCGTGAGGCGCCGGTGACGGTCCGGGCGAGCGCGAGGGCGCCGCCGCGGTTGGCGTAGCGCCCCGCCAGCTTGTAGGTCAGGTGGACGTCATCGGCGATGACGGTCGGGATGCGTTCGTTCATGGTGTCAGTCACGGCCGTATGACTCCTCCGCCAACCAGAAGAACACATAACCCGCAACCAGGACACCCACGCCCCAGGCCAACCCGGCGAGCCACTGCCCGAACCCCGGCATCGGTTCGGACTTCATCAGCGCACCGCGAAAGAGATCGATATAGACGGTCGCCGGGTTGGCCTGCATGATCTCACCGAGACGCGGCTTGTGCTTCTCCGCGGTGAACGCCGGGATGCTGAACATCACACCGGAGACGTAGAACCACACCCGCAGCGCGAAGGGCAGCATCTGCGACACGTCGGGAAGTTTCGAACCGATCCGGGCGAAGATGAACGCCAGGCCGGCACAGAACATCGTCTGCATCGCCAGGATCGGGATGATCGCGAACCACTGCAACCGCAGGGGTTCGCCGGTGAGCAGCACGATCGGCACGAGCACCACGAGTGAGGCCAGCAGGTGCTGCAGGGCGATGGACGTCGCCGAGACCGGGAAGACGGCGCGCGGGAAGCGCAGCGTGCGAGCCAGCGACCGGTGGGACTGCAGAGAGCGGGCACCGCTGGTCACCGAGCTCTGGACGAATTGGAAGACAAACACCCCGATGACCAGGAAGGCGATGTAGTTGTCGATGCCTCTACTGATGTGTAGCAACAGCCCGAAGATCAGGTAGTAGACGGCCGCGTTCAGCAGCGGGGTCAGCACCTGCCAGGCCTGCCCAAGGAAGCTGCGGGCGTAACCGGACGCGTTGGTAGCTCTGGAGAACTCCAGGATGAAGTGCCGGCGACGCCACAGGTCGCGGGTGTAATCGGCCAGCGGCGCACGCGCACCGGCCCGCTTCATGCCGAAACGTTCGACCAGTGCCTGGACGTCTTCGACGGGCGGCGGAGCCTGTCCCGCAGACGTCGTGGTTGGAGGGCCGGACTGAGTCACGACGAGCAGGATACGGCATACAGACTGCCGCTCCGTGCCACCACACTCCCAGCAAAACCGGCGAAACTTCCGGTATGTGAGGGCCCTCTCGACGGCGGGTCGGGCAGAAAACATGAGCCAGATCACCCGAGAGCCACTGGCGGTGGTTCAGGACACTCCGACACCGATCCGCTGGAACTCCTTCTCCAGGTAGGGCGCCAGGGTCCGCGCGTAGGTCGCGGTCATGTGGGAGGCGTCGAAATAGACCGTGACGCCGCCGATGACGGCCGGACACGTCGTCTTCGTGCAGAAGTACTTCGTCATGTCGATGGTGTGCACGCCCTTGATGCCCTTGGCCGCGGCGGTGTAGGGGTAGTGCCACTTCCACGACGTCGGTGTGCCCGAGCACTTGTCGTTCGCGCCGGCGTTCTGCGCGAGGCAGTCCGGGACGTTCTGCATGGTGTTGCCCGGGTAGGGCAGGTCGTGCAGCAACACGATCGGGGTGCCGCCGCGGGTCCACTTCTGCAGGTAACTGTGGAAGCCCGCCTCGGCCTTCTGCTCGCTGACCGCCCAGTCGTCGACGCCCTTGGCCTGCACCGACTCCCTGTTCGAGGTGATGATCAGGTCGTAGGCACCGTGCGCCGTCTGGTCCAGGACCCACTTGCCGTACTCGTGGCAGCGGTTGCTCACCTCGTCGGTGTCGAACTGCTGCCGGGTGTCGCTCGGCGCGCATTGCGAGATCAGGTATGTCGTGATCGACCAGTCGTTGCGCTTTGCGATCTCGTCCAGGGCGGGCTGCCAGTGCCCCGCGTGCGAGTTGCCGACCAGCGCCACCTTGATCGATCCGTTGCCGTAGTGGCACTTCGGCCGCTTGGTGAACGGGCGGTAGGCCCAGCAGCCATCGGCATACGCGGCCTCCTTGTCGTTCTTGGCGGCATCCGGCGCGGGCACCGGCTTCTTCGTCTGATCCTGCGGGCACCGGTCGAAACCCTTCGCCATCGAGGCTGCACCGAAGCAGGGGCCGGCGTCGCTGACGGCGGCACGCGCGGCCTGCCGCTCGGCGGTGATGTGCGCGTCGCCGGCGGACCACCAGGCGGCGGCCGCGAGACCGACCGCGACCATCGCCGGCACGCCCCATCGGTAGGTGTTGGCCAGCACGCGCGGGGAGCGCTGCTTGCGGAAGACGTCCTCGATGAACCTCTTGGACAGCCCGGCCAGCACGATCGATCCGATGAGGATCGCCCACTGGTCCAGCCGGCCGATGCTGCCGCTGACGTAGGGCAGCAGCGCCACCAGCGGCCAGTGCACCAGATAGAGGGAGTAGGAGATGTCTCCCAGGTACTGCACCGGACGCAGGCACAACACCCGGCCCAGGATCGAGGAGGCGTCCGGCGCGCCCCACAACAGCACGGCGGTGCCGACCGTCGGCAGCAGCGCCGTGTAGCCGGGGAAGTCGATGCTGCCGGTGTACCAGACCCCCGACACGACGATCGCGAGCATGCCGAGCCAGCACAGCACTGACCGCAGCCATCCGGGCGCGACCGCGGCCAACCGCACCGGGAGGGCCGCGACCATACCGCCGAGCGCGAGCTCCCACATCCGGGTCGGCGTGACGAAGTATGCCGCTGCGGGGTTCTTCGCGGTGTACCAGACCGAGACCGCCAGAGACGCGACGAATACCAGGCCGATCACGGCCAGCAGCCGCGGGCTGCTGCCGGGAGCGTCGGTGATCCTGTCGGTCGTGTCGCCCGCGCCGTCGGCATGCCTGCGTGCCCGGCTGCGGCGCACCCACCAGATCGCGAGCGCCATCAGGAACGGCCACACCACGTAGAACTGCTCCTCGACGGACAGCGACCAGTAGTGCTGCAGCGGGCTGGGCGCGTCGTCCTCGGCGAGGTAATCGACGCTGGTGCCGGCCAGCACCCAGTTCTGGACGTAGAAGGTGCTGGCCAGGACCTGTCGGGCGGTCGTCGTCCACATCGTCGACGGCGCGACCGCCCACGTTGCGATGCCGGTCGCCACCAGCACCGCGAGCGCAGCCGGCACCAGCCGCCGGATCCGGCGGGCCCAGAACACTGCGAAAGTGCGGCCGGACAACGGCGGACTCTTCAACAGCACGGCCGTCATCAGGAACCCGGAGATCACGAAGAAGACGTCGACACCGACGAACCCGCCGGTCAGTGATCCCGGCCAGATGTGGAAGATGACGACCAGCAGCACGGCAATGGTCCGCAGGCCCTGGATGTCCGGTCGGAAGCCCATCGAGGTGCCGACGACACCTCGTGATGGCGTCGAGTTGGCAGTGGATCGGGTAGCGGAGGTCGACACGACCGCAAACTCTAGGTGCCCAAGCCAAGGATTCGGTGCACGCCTTCGGTGAAAATCTCAGGTGCGCGTCTTGATGCACGTCAACACGCATACCGGCCGATGCAGGCCACCGGCGCGACACCGCACAAGGTAGCCTGCACTTTTGCCAACTGCCGGTCACCAGCGTCTGAAGAGCGAGGACTCGTTGAGTAGCGGACACCTGAAGTTCAGCGTCGTCGTGCCGCTGTACCGCACCGAAAAATACCTCGGCGAGCTGCTGGAGTCCTTCGACTCGCAGCAACCGGGTGACTACGACACCGAGTTCATCTTCGTCGACGACGGGTCCGACGACTCCTCCGGCGAGATCGCCCGGACCTGGCTGGACCGGTCCGGCGTGTCAGGCACCGTCATCCGCCAGGACAACGCCGGCGTCTCCAGTGCCCGCAACCGCGGCATGGCGGAGGTGACCGGTGAGTGGATCACCTTTCCGGACTCCGACGACCTGCTCAGTGCCAACTACTTCAAGGAGGCCGCTCGAGCGGTGGCGGAGGCCGGGACCGACGTCGCCCTGCTGACCGCGAACGTATGGCGCTACGACGAGGCCACCGGCAACCGCCAGGACGTGCACCCGCTCCGGCACAAGTTTCAGGCGAAGCACCAGTTCGTGGACCTGCAGGACCGCCCCACCTTCATCCAGACGCAGGCCGCGTCGGGGTTCTTCCGCCTCGACGTCATACGCGAGCACGACCTGTCGTTCATCGAGGGTTTGCGCGTCGCCGAGGACGCGGTGTTCGCGTCGACCTACCTGCTGCGCGCCCCGAGCACCCTGCTGGTGCCGCTGAACAAGTCGATCTACTACTACCGCCGCCGGAAGGACGCCACCTCGGCGGCCGACTCCTACCGGACCAATGACGACTTCTACTTCGGGCGGTTCAGCCGCGGATACCTGCCGCTGCTGGAGCTCGCCGAGCAGCTGGGCGGTGTGCCGCGCTGGCTGGAGAACATCGTGCTCTACGACCTGGGCTGGTACTTCCCGCGGGAGATGAACCGCGACCGCAAGGCGATCCACCTGACCACGGAGCAGAAGGCGCAGGCGATCGCGCTGCTGCAGGACGTCCTGGGGCACATCGACCCGGCGTCGATCGTCAACTACCGCCTCACCGGTATGTCGCCGGAGATCCGTGCACTGATGCTGACCCTCGGCGGCCACCCGCTGCCCGAGGTCGGGACGGTGCGGATCTCCAAGAACGTCAAGGGTTCCTTCGAGCTGTGCTACCTCTTCCAGGGCGAGCGCCCGCACGAGGTCATCGAGAGCGATGGACGGCCCGTCACCCCGCTGGCCGCCAAGACCCGCAAGCTGGACTACTTCGGGCAGGACCTGCTGCACGAGCGGATCATCCGACTGCCCGAGCTCGCCGACGTCGGCATCACTCTCGACGGCAAGCGCCGCCTGTTCCAGTACGGCAACTACTACCTCGGTTCCTCCGAGGCGACCGCTGCGCGGCAACGGCAGCGCCAACGGCCGAAGGCACCGGGCAAACGCACCCCGCTGTGGAAGCAGGTGGCGGTCCGCGCCGGCGCGGAGGCCGTCTGCTGGACCAAGGCACCGGTCCCCCTGCCCGTGGCCGTCAGCCGTGGCGTCGCCCTGCGCCGGAAGCGCTACCGCACCTTCATCCGCGACGTGTCGAAGGCGCCGCGGATCAAGCACAAGTACGACGGCGCGTGGTTGATCATGGACCGCGTCGCGTCCGGCCACGACAACGGCGAATATCTCTACGAATACCTCCGCACCGAGCGCCCCGACATCAATGCGTGGTTCGTGGTCAAGAAGGGCACCCCGGAGTGGGATCGCCTGCGGGAGCGCGGCTTTCGGCTCATCGGCTACCGCAGCTTGGAGCACCAGCTGGCGCTGCAACGTGCCGCGGTGGTCGCCTCGTCGCAGCTGGACGTCGAGGCCATCGTGCCGGTCCCGCTGGACTTCTACCCGCAGAAGAAACGGCCGTGGCGTTTCGTCTACCTGCAGCACGGCGTGCTGCAGCACAACCTCGCGCACTGGTTCAACGGCAAGGACATCGACCTGCTGACGACGGCCAGTGTCGACGAGCACGAGTCGATCGTCGCCGACGAGGGCTCCTACCGGCTGACCTCCGACAGTGTGGTGCTGACCGGGTTCCCGCGGCACGACGTCGTCCTCGAGGCCGCGGCGAAGCACCCCTACGACGAGCGCCGCATGGTGCTGATCGCGCCGACCTGGCGCAACGACCTGTTCCTGCCGAAGCCGTCCTTCGCGGCCCGGCGGGCGTTGCGCGCGCCGTTCCTGGAGACCGACTACGGCCGCAACTGGATGGGTCTGCTGGAGCACCCGGCGTTGCGTCGACTTGCCGAGGAGGGCGCGCAGATCGTCTACCTGCCGCACCCGAACTTCCGTGGCAGCACACCCGGCGTCACCTACCCCGACCACGTCACGGTGATCGAGTCGACGCCCGACATCCACGAGTTGATGTCGCAGGCGCGGGTGACCGTCACCGACTACTCGTCGATCTTCTTCGACGCCGCCCTGGCCGACTCACGCATCGTCTACTTCCAGTTCGACCGGGAGGCGTTCCTGAGCGGTTCGCACACCTACCTGCCCGGCTACTGGGACTACGAGGAGCACGGCTTCGGACCGATCGCGACCGAGCTCGAGGACGCGGTCCGGCTGACGACGGAGGGTTACAGCGTGCCGACCCAGGACTGGCCGCAGCTCTACCGTGACCGGATCGCGCGCACGTTGCCGCTGGCCGACGGCAAGTCGGCCGCCCGGATCACCGCACTCATCGAGGCAAAATTCCAGGACTGACAGTTCTTGGCTGACCGGCTCAACGACCCACTGCGGACCGAGCAGCGTCGACGAACGCCTGCACGCTGTCGCCGTCACCCAGGAAGTAGGTCCGCAGCTCACGGCGAGCGGGCAGCAACACGTCCTCCGCGTCGAGCAACGGGGCCAGGGCCTCGCTCATCTCGCCCTCCGGGTCCAAGGGGTATGCCGCCCGCAGCATCGGATACTCCGCGGGGTCCGCGTGGCACCCGGCGGGCAGCGCCACTGCCACCGGCTTGCACGAGGCGAGATAGTCCGAGGGGACGCTGGAGATGTCGGACACCATCGCGTCCGAGCGGTTGAAGTTGTCGATGACGCTCTCCTGCAGCGCCAGTGCGCTCGTCAGGTGCGGGCGCTCCGGAGTCGTGGCCGACTCCAGCAGCGCGTCGATGCGGGCGATCAGCGCGGCGCCGCTGCGTTGGCCGCGGGACAACGGGTGCGGCCGGAAGATCACCCGGGCACCGCTGTCGAGCAGCGCCTGCACGATCTGCTCGCCGTGCCCCATCGAGCTCAGGCCCATCTCCCGCACGCCCGACTGCCACGTCGGTGCGTAGAGCACGGTGCGGCAACCGGGCAGCGGGTCGAGGTTGTCCTCGACCACTGCCGCAACCTGCGGGCGGCCGACGATCACGAACTTGTCCTCGGGCATCGCTACCCCGTGCCGGGCGAACCGGTCGATCGCGGCCTGCCCTGCGACGAACGTCCGGTCGAACATGGCGAAGATCGGGTGATAGCTGGACGGCTTGTCCGAGTCACCGTGGTTGAGCTCGATGTGGACCCGGTCGAGGTAACGGACGGCGTCGGCGCACTCGCCGTGGGAGTTGACGTAGAACACTGCGCGCACGCTCGGCACCATGCACGCGTCCAGCCCGGTGATCCGCGGGCAGCTGATCAGCGGCACGTCGGTGAGTCGTGCCGCGCGCGGCAACATGTCGGGGTTCCTGGCGAGGATCGCGAACGGCACACCGACGCGTTCGAGGTAGGGCAACCACATGCGCACCTGGTAGTCACCATCGACCGGTCCGCTGAAATAGACGTAGAACTCAGGGGCGTAGTCCTGCAGCGCTGCCACCAGCCGAGCGTCGACGCTGCCCTCCCGGCGGGCCCGGATCGACGCGACCAATCGGCGGCAACACACGGCGACCCCGATCACCACCAGCACCAGGACGATGGCGTCGACGGCGTCGGGCAGCGACCAGATCGATCCCGCGATGAGCAGCAGTGCGAGCAGCGCGGCTGTGCCCGGCACGACCGGCGCCAGATTCCCCGGCTCGTGCGCGCGTGGGTCGCTCGGCACCCCCGGCAGGTTCACTGCCCGGGCACGCGGCACGACGCGTTCGTGTATGGCGTCCTGGGTGGCTCCGACGCCCAGCGCGACCGCGACGATCAGCGCGATCCACACCGACGCTGCTTCCCGCTCGCGCAGCGCGATCGCGCAGCAGAGAACCGCCACGACGGCGAGCAGGGTGATCACCGGTCCGGTGCGCTCCCGGCCGACCACGACCAAGGCGATCACCAGCAGCAGGACGAGCACACCGACGACAGCGCCCGGCACCGCCCAGATCGCTGCTCCGGTTGTGATGACTGCGAAGACGACCAGCGCCCACGGCGCCATCGCCGACCGCACCAGTCGGCGGTACTGACCGTCCACGTGAATCCTCCCGATCTTCACCGCCGCGATTGTCGCAGGTCACCGAACCGACAACTGCACAAACGGGTCAACACCGCGAGTCGTATCGCCCGGGTGAACTCTGCAGTGCCCCACCCGCGCCGGGCCGGTCGCCGTTGCACTGCACTAGCGTGGCGCCACCCCGGCATACCCCGACCGACCACTGACCGACCCCGAAACCACTGGTGCACCGATGAAAACGACTGTCCGCCTCGCTCCCTACACCGATGACAGGGGCAACCGGATCGAATACACCGGCCCGGCCGCCCCGGAGACGGCCAAGGTGACCTTCCGCGGGGACAACAACACCGTCCGGGTGCACGCGGACGCCCATGTGCGCAAGGTGAGCGTCGACTTCAACGGCAGCAACGGCACCTTCGAGCTTGGCGCCAACCCGAAGAAGCGCGCCTTCTCGGCGTCGGTGCGGGTCGGCGAGGACTCGCACGTGCGGATCGGTGACGGGGTGTCGTCGACGTCCGGAGTCATCATCTCCGCGGTCGAAGGCGTGTCGGTCGAGATCGGTGACGACACGATGTTCGCCAGTCAGAATCAGGTGCGCAGCGACGACGGACACCCCATCTTCGACGTCCGCACGGGCAAACGCATCAACCTGGCCCAGTCCATCCGGATAGGCCCGCACACCTGGCTCGGCTGGGGTGTGATCGTGCTCGGCGGTGTCGAGATCGGCGAGGGCACGGTCGTCGGTGCGAACAGCCTCGTGACCCGCAGCCTGCCGAACAACGTCGTCGCCGTCGGGCAGCCGGCGAAGGTCGCGCGCACCGACATCGCGTGGGAGCGCCCCCACCTCGGACTGACCGAGCCGTTCTACAAGCCGGATGCGTCGACAGTGGCCAAGACGAAGTACTGGCGCCGCACCGACACCTCGAACGCTCCCGACCTGCCGACTGCGGCACCCGGACCGGCCGCGACACGGAACAGCACGACACCGAACAGCACGACACCGAACAACAGGTCACGCAGCATCTCGGCCCTGAGCACCACGGTTCGCGCCGTCGGGCCCCGCGCCGACAAGGCACTCACCCGCGCGCGCCACCGGGCGAGCCGGCTCGTTGCCCTGTGCCGCGGCCGCCGGACCAGCTGAGGCTGCTCGCGGGCTCCCGGCGTTGCTCATTTAGGATCGCGCGACATGAGCGCATCGCTGTCCTCCCGCCCACTTCTGCTTGCCGCGGCCGGGCTGGCGGTCGCCGGGCTGACCGGTTGCTCCGCGCTCGGTGGCGGCTCGGACAACTCCGCGTCCGGCGCCTCCTCGGGCAGCACCTCGAGCCCGCACGTCTCGGTCCCGACGACCGTCACGGCGGCACCGACAGCCACCCCGAGCACGTCCGCGCCGACCGGCAGCATCAGCAGCGACGACAACACGTTCTCCCTGGTGTCACCCACCGGCTGGAAGCGGATGAACGCGAAGCCGGCGACCCTTGCCATCAAGGCGCCCAAGCCGCAGGACAAGGTCACCACGAACTTCAACGTCGTTGTCCAGAGCCCGAAGCCGGTGCCTGCGCTGGACGACGTGGTGACCCAGGCCGAGATCGCGTGGCGCCAGCAGGGCGTGCACATCAAGGACAAGCCGGACCGCACTATCGGCGGGCTGCCCGCTCGCGGTTACAGCTTCGACCGCAAGGCGCACGGCGCCGAATTCACCCAGACGCAGTACTTCGTGGTCTTCCGCAGCCATGTCTACTCGATGACGATGACCAGTGCTTCGACGTCGGACGCCTCCGGCGGTGCCGACCAGGCCCTCAACGCCATCTTCTCCACCTGGGCGTGGAAGCAGCACTGATTTCTGTCGTGATCGGCGGCTGCCGGCGGACCGTTTCCGGAGCGCTTCGTCCGTGCGGACCGCCAGCGTGCAACGATGGAGTGCGTGAGTGAGAAGCAGCAGAAGTCAGCGTCCCGCAGCCAGCCGTCGCCGGAGGCCTTCCGGTCGTTCATCAGCACTGGCTGGGCACCGCGCAGCGACCAGACCCCGGCACGCGCGGACGTCGCCGACTACGCCGCCAAACGCCGCGAGCAGGTGTCGGAAGCGTTCCCCGGCGAGCGTCTCGTCATACCGGCCGGCGGGCTGAAGGTCCGCAGCAACGACACCGACTACATCTTCCGGCCGCACTCGGCCTTCGCCCACCTGACCGGCCTCGGTGCCGACCGCGAGCCGGACGCCGTGCTGGTGCTCGAGCCGCGCGACGGCGGCGGGCACGACGCGGTGCTCTACTTCCGCCCGCTCGCCGGGCGCGACACCGAGGAGTTCTTCGCCGACTCCCGTTACGGCGAGTTCTGGGTCGGTGGCCGGCCCACGCTGGCGGACATCGAGGCCGAGCTCGGCGTGATCGCACGCCACATCGAGGAGTTCACCGACGCCGTGGCCAAGGACGCCGGCGAGATCGGCGTGCGCGTCGTGCGTGACGCCGACGCCGACGTCACGGCCACAGTCGACAAGGCCCGCGCCGCGGAGGCCGAGGCCGAGTCGGCCGTCGAGGAGCGGGTGGAGGCCGACGCCGAGCTGGGACGCCTGCTGTCGACGTTGCGGCTGGTCAAGGACGCCTGGGAGATCGAGCAGATGCGCCAGGCGATCGACGCAACGGCAGAGGGTTTCGAGGCCGTCATCGCCGAGCTGGCCGAGGCCGTCCGCCGAGGTCGTGGCGAGCGCTGGATCGAGGGCACCTTCGGGCTGCACGCGCGCCATCGCGGCAACGGCGTCGGCTACGAATCCATCTGTGCCGCAGGCGATCACGCCAACACGCTGCACTGGATCAAGAACACCGGTGAGGTGCACGAGGAGGACCTCGTGCTGCTCGACGCGGGCGTCGAGGTCGACTCGCTCTACACCGCCGACATCACGCGCACGCTGCCCGTCGACGGCACCTACAGCGAGGCACAGCGCAAGGTCTACGAGGCCGTGTATGCCGCTCAGCAGGCCGGCATCGAGGCGGTTAAGCCGGGCAACAAGTTCTCCGACGTGCACGCCGCCGCCATCCGGGTGATCGCCGAGCACCTGGCCGAGTGGGGTCTGCTGCCCGACGGTGTCGACGTCGAGGGCACCCTCGACAAGGAGAACGGGCAGTTCCACCGTCGCTGGATGGTGCATGGCACCAGCCACCACCTGGGCATCGACGTGCACGACTGCGCGCTGGCGCTGCGCGAGGACTACATGGACGCCGAGCTGCGGCCGGGCATGATCCTGACCGTCGAGCCGGGCCTGTATTTCAAGGCCGACGACGAGTTGGTGCCGGCCGAGCTGCGCGGCACCGGTGTGCGCATCGAGGACGACCTGTTGGTGACCGAGGACGGCCACGAGAACCTCTCGGCCGGCATACCCAGCAAGCTGGAGGACGTCGAGGCGTGGATCGCGCGGATCCGCGACGGCGCCCGCGACTGACGAGCGGACCCGTCGAAGGCCCACGATCGTGCGCCGATCAAACGCACACTGATGCGTTGACCATCCGGTGCACACCTGCCGGTGCGGCACATGGCACGTCGGACAAGACATGAGAACGGCTGGTGCCGACGCTCCCCGTTAGCGTCGGCACCAGCCGGTTTCCTCCCCATATGCTCCGGCCTGCAAGGGCCGGAGGCGAGTCCCCTCGGTGCTGATATTGGGTAGACGTCGCGGATCCGGATTTCGTTGCATCAATTTCCCGGACGTGTCCCTTTCGTTACCGGAATTGTTCTCCGCACCCCTCCCACACAGACTTTCCCTTTCCCGCCAATGACGGCTTCCTCGCCGAGTGACGGCGAAATTTCGCCGTCACTCGACGAATGCGCCGTCACTCAAGCGCGAACCGACCCAGCGCCGACGCACCGCGAGCTCGCGAGCGACGGCAACAGGCATCGAGAACGCAACCGAACGACAAGCGGACGCCGCGCTGCGAGGAGTCGCAGCAGAGGATTCAGTACACGCAGACCTGCCGGCCGTTCTTCATGTAGCCGGACCGGATCAGCATGTCCTGGGCCGAGACCGACAGACGGCAACAGCCGTGCGAGGCGTTGTATGTCGGGATGCTCGTCGAGCCGTGGATCGCGATGCCGCCGTTGAAGTAGTAGGGCTTGTACATCGACCCCAGAGCCCCGGTCTGCCAGCCGTTCACGTGGCTGTAGACGGAGAACTTCCCGCTCGGAGTGCGCCCGTCATACCAACGACCCCACGCGTAGAACGGCTTGTTGGCGCCCGTACTGGTGTTGAGCGTGTAGCGCACGGTCGAGCCCCAGACGACCAGCAGCAGCTGCCGCGACTTGTCGATCTCGATGCGGTAACCGGCCCCGTAGCGGGCAGGACGGCGATAGTTGGACGCGGTCTTCGCCCAGGTCAGCGGTCCGACGATGCCATCCCTGACCAGCCCCCACACCTTCTGCAGGGCGAACACAGCCTGCTGGGTCTGTGCCCCGAAGATGCCGTCCGCCGCGCCACACCAGTAACCGACGGCGTTGAGGCGCTTCTGCAGATAGGTCACGCTCGAGCCGCGGCTGCCGTATTTGACGGTCGGCCGCGTCGCCGCTTCGGCACTGCCCGCGGTGGCCACCCCGACCACGGCAAGTGCGCCTACTGCGGCCGCCCCGCCGAGTGCCTGCCGACGTGCGATTGTTGTATCCATCTCTTCCCCCAAACATCCCCCGAGCCGCTCGGCTAGCGACTCTGCTGAGCTCGCCCGACGACGTCTTGCCGTCGTGGCTCATGGGGTATGACGCAACAAGAGCGTATTTGGTTGTCCACTCGTCCAGTCGAATTTTTTCCGAGGCCGCAGATAGGCTCGAGCACATGTCGGAAGTGACTGCCGCACTGGCCAAATCCAAGGTCGCGTGGCTGCTGCTGCCACCCGACGTCACGGTGCCCTGCTGGTATGCCGCGTCCGGTTCGACGGCATACCTCGTCGGCGGCGACGGTGAGCAGAGTCTGCCGACATTGCCCGAGAGCCTGCGAATCATCCTGCGTGACAAGGCAACCCGGCAGAGGGTCGGTCCGGTGCCGGCGCGTGCCACGCGCATCGAGCCCGACTCCGCGGACTGGGAGACTGCGACCTCAGCACTGCTCGCCGCGCGGCAGAACAACCCGCCCGAGGGGCTGCGCGAGCATTGGGCGTCTCAGTGTGTTGTCTGGTCCCTCGACGTCGACTCGGAGGTCCCGCCGGAGCAGGAGCCGGCGGCGGGCCAGCCGACCGACGCACCTGCCGGAACACCAGGCGAGACGCCTGCCGACATACCAGACACGACAGCTGGCGATGGCCACGCCGGTCCGGAGCACCGCACACCCGGCCCACCTGGCTAACCTTTCGCAGGTGAGTAACCGTGTCTTCGTCGCCAGGATCGCCGGACTCACCGTGCTGGACCCGCTCGGGGACCGCGTGGGGAGGGTCCGCGATGTCGTCATCAGCTTCGGCGGCTCCGAGCCCCGAGCGATCGGCCTGGTCACCGAGGTGCCCGGCAAGCGACGGGTGTTCGTGCCGATGACCCGAGTGACGAGTGTCGACGCCGGCGCTGTCATCACCACTGGCCTGGTCAACATGCGGCGCTTCGAGCAGCGAGCCGGCGAAACCCTCGTGCTGGCAGAGCTTTTCGACCGCAAGGTGCAGGTCCGCGAGGACGGTGCGACGTTCGTCGGTCTCGTCGAGGACGTCGCCATCGAGCAGAATCTGCGGCGCGACTGGGTGTTGGTGAAGGTCTTCGTCCGTCGGGTCGACGGCGTCTCGTCCGCGTCGAAGGCGATGTCACGGCTCACCCGTCGCCGCAGCGGGCGGACGACGCTGGTCGACGCCTGGGACGTCACCGGCCTGCACCAGCAGGCCAGTGCGCAGAGCGCCGAGCGGCTGCTCGAGGAGTATGACGACCTCCGGGTTGCCGACCTGGCCGAGGTGATCCACGACCTCAACCCCAAGCGCCGGTCCGAGGTCGCCGCCGCGATGGACGACCACAAGCTCGCCGACGTCCTGGAAGAGCTGCCCGAGGACGATCAGATCGAGATCCTCGTCGGCCTGGCCACCGAGCGTGCGGCCGACGTCCTGGAAGCGATGGAGCCGGACGACGCCGCCGACCTGTTGTCGGAGCTGCCGTCCGAGCAGGCCGAGCAGCTGCTGCAGCTGATGGAGCCGGACGACGCGGCGCCGTTGCGTCGGTTGCTGACCTATGACGAGAACACCGCGGGCGGTCTGATGACCACTGAGCCGGTGGTGCTCGGTCCGGAGGCGACGATCGCCGAGGCACTCGCGGTAGTGCGCCGCGAGGAGCTGGACCCCGCCCTGGCATCCGCGGTCTTCGTCAGCAGGCCGCCGCTGGAGACCCCGACCGGCCGCTTCATCGGGCTGGTGCACACCCAGAAGCTGCTGCGCGAACCTCCGCAGACTGCGCTCGGCACGATCGTGGACAAGACGATCGAGCCCGTGGGGGCGGAGGCTCCGCTCGGCGAGGTGACGCGGCAGCTGGCGACATACAACCTGGTGAGTATGCCGGTGGTCGACGACCTCGGCCGGCTGCTGGGCGCGGTCACCGTCGACGACGTGCTCGACCACATCCTGCCCGACGACTGGCGGGAGGCCCGGCACGATCCGCGGCCGGCCGACGCCCCGGCGACCGATGAGGAGGTCATCTGATGGCCGACCGCGACGACGAGCGCCGCAAGGGTCGCCGCCGGCGGGAGACCGACCGCCTCGACCAGCCGCGCGAGGCGGAGCGCCGGTGGCTACCGCGGGCACCGATGGACTCCGACACGTTCGGCCGTTTTGCCGAGGACTTCGCGCGTTTCATGGGCACCGCGCAGTTCCTCGTCTGGATGACGGTGTTCGTGATCCTGTGGATCCTGTTCAACCTGATCGGGTTGTTCGGTCTGAAGTGGGACCCCTACCCGTTCATCCTGCTCAACCTCTTCTTCTCCACCCAGGCGTCGTATGCCGCCCCGCTGATCCTGCTCGCACAGAACCGCCAGGACGACCGCGACCGGGTGGCGCTGGAAGCCGACCGGGCACGCGACGAGCGCAACCTGGCCGACACCGAGTTCCTCACCCGTGAGGTCGCCTCGCTCCGGCTGGCGATGCGGGACACCGCCACTCGCGACTTCGTCCGATCCGAGCTGCGATCCCTGCTGGAGGAGATGGAGGAACGCGGCTACCTGCGCGCGGAGCAGCCGCCGGACGACCCACCTCGGGGTGACCTACAGCACGACCTACCATGAAGTTATGCCCACCCCTTCAATGGACGCGATCCGTAATGCTCTGGCCGAGGTGCAGGATCCTGAGATCCACCGGCCGATCACCGAGCTGAACATGGTCGAGTCGGTCGACATCGCCGACGACGGCAAGGTCACCGTGACCATCCTGCTGACCATCTCCGGCTGTCCGATGAAGACCCGATTGCAGACCGACACCTCCGAGGCGGTCAGCAAGGTCGAGGGCGTCACCGCCGTCGACGTCCGGCTCGGCGTGATGTCCGACGAGCAGCGCACCGCGCTCAAGGAGCAGTTGCGCGGTGGCCAGGCAGAGCGTGAGGTCCCCTTCGCCAAGCCGGGCTCGCTGACCCGCGTCTACGCCGTCGCATCCGGCAAGGGTGGTGTCGGCAAGTCGTCGGTGACCGTCAATCTCGCTGCGGCACTTGCGGATTCAGGGCTTCGCGTGGGTGTGGTCGATGCCGACATCTACGGCTTCTCGGTCCCTCGCATGCTCGGTGTGGAGAACCGCCCGACCCAGGTCGACGACATGATCCTGCCACCGGAGAGCCAGGGCGTGAAGGTCATCTCGATCGGCATGTTCGTGCCCGGCAACCAGCCGGTCGTATGGCGTGGCCCGATGCTGCACCGCGCCCTCCAGCAGTTCCTGGCCGACGTGTTCTGGGGCGACCTGGACGTGCTGCTGCTCGACCTGCCGCCCGGCACCGGTGACATCGCCATCTCGGTCGCGCAGCTCATCCCGAACGCCGAGGTGCTCGTCGTGACCACCCCGCAGCAGGCCGCCGCCGAGGTGGCCGAGCGGGCCGGCGCGATCGCCCTGCAGACCAAGCAGCGGGTCGCCGGCGTCATCGAGAACATGTCCTGGATGGAGCTGCCCGACGGCACCCGCCAGGAGATCTTCGGCAGCGGCGGCGGCCAGCAGGTCGCCGAGTCGCTGACCCGGTCGATCGGTGCTCCGGTCGAGTTGCTCGGTCAGATCCCGCTCGACGTGACGCTGCGTGAGGGCGCCGACCACGGCACCCCGGTGGTGCTCGGCCAGCCCGACTCCCCCGCCGCCGTCGCGCTCCGCGGCATCGCCAAGGGCCTGGGCACCCGGTCTCGTAGCCTGGCCGGCCGTTCGCTCGGCCTCACTCCCGCCGGTCGCTGATCGCGGGCACTCGCCTACGCGTGCACAACCCTCAACGGTTGCGGGTTGTGCGCGCCATACCCGCGAAATTCGCGCATAACCCTCAACAGTCGCAGGTTCTGCGCGCTATACCAGCCAAACCTGTTCATAACCCTCAACAGTCGCGGGTTGTGCACGCCGGACTCGGAGCAGAACGGGTCAGGTCGCGTCGTGGTCGAACGGCGTGGCGCGGTCGGGGTCGAAACGGTGCGGGTCGTATGACGGGCCGGTCGCGTACTGCGGCTCCGGGTCAGCAGCGTCGCTCGTGTCGCTGTCGTCGTCCGTCGGCTCGGGATCGAGCAGGGCGTCACGGACGATCTTGCGCGGGTCGTACTGCCGCGGGTCGTAGGCGCGCCAGTTGATGTCCTCGAACTCCGGACCCATCTGGTCCTTCAGCTGCGACTTCGCACCCTCGGCCATGTCGCGTGCCTGCCGGATGTAACCGCGCAACTTGCCGACATACTCGGGCAGGCGATCCGGGCCGATCAGCGCAGCAGCGAGCCCGATGAGGATCAGGAACTCCCATCCGCTGATGCCAAACATGTCGCGTCGATCCCTTTCGCCCTGAAGTCAACGTGCCGCCATCCGGAGGCGGCCCCATCGGAAGCCGCCCCACCAGAAGTTGTGGCCGACCGATTGTCGCACCTGCGCAGGGTCGATCCGGCGGCGACCGGCCGATGAGTGTCGCTCACCGGTTCGATCAGCGATCGGGCAGCGCCGCGGCCTGCTGGAACGTCGGCACCTGCTGCGTCAGCGTGCCGCTGACCTTGGCACGTCGTTGCGCAGCCTCGGTGATCTGCGGTGAGTGCATGTTGCGGACCAGAGCGGCGCGGTCGACCGGCTCCTGCTGGGGGTTCTTCGGCCCTTGCGCAACACCCGTCGCCGTCGACGCGACCAGCGCGACGCCGACACAGCCGGCGACGGCGAAGAGTGCGCAGGCCATCGACTTGCGCGCCGATTGGTATTGCGGCGGCGCCGTGCACGTCACCAGCGCAGGTGCCGGACGTGCCGTGCCGGCAGAGGTGCCGCGCCCGACCGGTGCTGCACCGAGCGGAGCCCCCGTGTCGCTCGATGTATCGGTCGACGCGAGGGAGAGCAGCCCGGCCATCAGCTGCTGGTGGCCGCCGGAGTCGAAGGTGACCGCCCGCAACTGCTCGATGATCGCGCGCTCCTGCTGCACCGCGTAGCGACAGTGCTCGCACACCGTGAGGTGTATGTCGGCGCGGTATTGCTCGTCGGCCGACAGCATGCCGTCGACGTAGTCGGCGACCCGGTCGCCGAGGTGATTCTGCCCGCCACGAAGCACGTCCGGTTCTGCGCGAGCGAAGGGTTCCCGCGCGAAGAGCGTCACTGCGTGGCCCCAGCGGGAGACAACGACGGCACGCCGACCCGGCGGCGAGCGGCCGGGCGATTCTCCGGGGCGCGGTGCGCCAGCGCCTCGCGCAGTTGGGCGCGACCGCGGTGGATCCGCGAGCGCACGGTGCCCAGCTTGATGCCCAGGGTGGCCGCGATCTCCTCGTAGGACAGGCCCTCGATGTCACAGAGCACGACGGCGGCGCGGAAGTCCGGGGCCAGCGCATCGAGCGCGCGCTGCACGTCGTCGTCGAAGTGCGCGTCGGCATAGACCTGCTCGGGGCTGCCGTCGCGACTGGGCAGTCGCGCGGCGGCGTCGTCGGCGAGCGCGTCGAACCGGATGCGCTGCTTGCGGCGCATCTTGTCCAGGAAGACGTTGGTGGTGATGCGGTGCAGCCAGCCCTCGAAGGTCCCCGGGCGGTAGGAGTGCAGCGACCGGAAGACTCGGACGAAGACGTCGTGCGTCAGGTCCTCGGCGTCGTGCACGTTGCCGGTCAGTCGGTAGGCCAAGCGGTAGACACGCGCCGAGTGCTCGGCGACGATCTCCTCCCAGGTCGGCGGCTCCCAGCCGGGTGGCGCCACATCGGGCACCTCGGTCTTCACTGCACCCCGCAGCAGTTGGTCGGTCATCGCTTCGCGTCCATCCGTGTCGTCGACCTTGCTTCTGAGGACTTATTCTCCGGCAACAACCTGTGGGGCTGCTGTGCCGTTCGTGTGGGCGACTGTGTAAGGCCGGTGCGCGCCCTCGTCATAGCCAACGACACGGAACGTCGGATCGTTACCACGTGGCGGAAGTTACTTCCGCCCGGTTCGGCGACAGGCGTGCTGACGGGCTAGGTTCGGTGGCATGTCATCACAGCGAGCGGCCAGTTGGGGGTATGCCGAGGAGTTCGTGCCCGAGCCCGAGATCATCGAGCGGGCTCGCGTGCGCGGCGAGCAACTCGGCTGCACCCCGGTGGGCTCCGGCACGGGACCGGCGCTCCGACTGCTGACCGCGGCCACCCGCGCCAGGGCGGTCGTCGAGATCGGCACCGGTGCCGGCTCGTCCGGCCTGTGGCTGCTCGCGGGTATGCCCGCCGACGGCGTGCTGACCACCATCGACATCAAGGCCGAGCACCAGAGCGCCGCGCGGAAGGCGTATGCCGAGGCCGGCATCGCACCGGCCCGCACCCGCATCATCACCGGCAACGCCCTGCAGGTCATGGGCCGGCTGGCCGACGGCGGCTACGACGTGGTCTTCGTGGACGGCCATAAGCCGGACTACCCGGCATACGTCGACGCGGCGTCCCGGCTGCTGCGCCCCGGCGGCCTGCTGCTGATCGACAACATGCTCTGGCACGACCGGGTTGCCGACCCGGCCGTGCGTGACGACACCACCGTGGTGCTGCGCAACCTGGGCAAGCAGTTGCGGGACGACACCGAGTGGACGACCTCGATGCTGCCGGTCGGCGACGGGTTGTTCGCCGCCGTCAAGGTCTGAGCCCGACCGGGAGACGGCCGGTAGGAGACAACGAGAGGCCGCGCACCTGTCGGTGCGCGGCCCTCTCGTTGATGCCAGTGTTCAGCTTCAGCCGATGCAGCCCTTGATGGCGTCACCGAGTGCTTCTGCCTCCTCGGCGTTCATCTCGACGACCAACCGGCCACCGCCCTCGAGCGGCATGCGCAGGAGAATGCTGCGGCCCTCCTTGGTCACCTCAAGAGGCCCGTCTCCGGTCCTCGGCTTCATTGCCGCCATCGGCTTCCCCTTCCGTCCGCGCGGCTCCAATCCACGGCCGCACCAGTGCCACGCGGTGGTTTCGACGCCGGGGGTCCGGCGGGTGCGACCAACAGTCCTGCGCATTATTTCAGTTTCCGCGCCGGATCGGGAAATCCTCTTCCCCGGATACGCTGTGAATCGACCCGCTCAGCACTCCGATCCGACCGCTGAGCGACCACCCCGCCAGCGAAGGAGCACCCCGCAGATGACCGAATCTGCCCCCGAATCCGCCAGCTCACCCGTAGTCACCGAGCGCGCGGACGGCGTCGCCACCGTGCGGCTCAACCGACCCGACGCGATGAACTCCCTGAACATCGCGACCAAGGAAGCGCTGCTCGCCGCGCTGCAGGATGTCGCCGCGGACGACGCCGTGCGGTGTGTCGTGCTGACCGGCACCGGCCGTGCGTTCTGCGTGGGACAGGACCTCAAGGAGCACGTCGGCCTGCTCGCCGAGGGCTCCGACGCGCTCTTCACCACCGTCGAGGAGCACTACAACCCGATCGTCACGCTGCTGTCGACGATGGACAAGCCGGTCGTGGCGGCGGTCAACGGTGTCGCAGCCGGCGCAGGTGCAGCATTCACCTTCGCCGCCGACCTGCGGATCGTGTCCGACGCGGCGGGCTTCAACCTGGCGTTCACCGGCATCGCGTTGTCCAGCGACTCAGGGTCCTCCTTCTGGCTGCCCCGGCTGGTCGGTGCTGCCAAGGCCAAGGAGCTGTTGCTGATGCCCCGGACCGTCGGCGCCGAGGAGGCGTTGCAACTCGGCCTGGCCACCCAGGTGGTCGCCGCCGACGACTTCTCCTCGACCGTGCAGGACCTGGCCGTCCGGCTCGCCGCCGGACCGACGAAGGCGTATGGCGCCATACGTCGTGCGGTGGAGTTCTCCGCGACGCACACGCTGGCCGAGTCACTGGCCCACGAGGCGGGCCTGATGAACGCCACGGGCGCGACCGCGGATCACCAGGCGGCGGTCGACGCGTTCCTCGCCAAGCAGAAGCCGGTGTTCGAAGGCCGTTAGGACAGCGCGGAATTGGAGACGGGGGTGGTGCTTGTGATGGCGGTCACGTCGCGTTGCGCCGTACATGAAAGACTCCTGCCATGGCAGCACTGATCTGGTTCGCAGGCGGCGTGCTGCTGGCGGCTGCGGAGGCCCTCAGCGGCGATTTCGTCCTGCTGATGCTCGGCGGCGGCGCCTTGGCGGCCGCGCTCGCGTCGTTCCTCGGGGCGCCGTTGTGGCTGGCGACCATCGTGTTCGCGCTGGTGTCGGTCGGCCTGGTCTTCGGCATCCGCCCCATCATCAAGCGGCACCTGCTGAGCTCGCCGGCCCTGCCGACGGGCATCGAAGCACTGCGCGGGCAGGAAGCCACCGTGCTCGCCGCGTTCGGCAACGACGGCGGGCGCGTGCGTATCGGCGGCGACGTCTGGACCGCCCGGCCCGCCGACGAGAACGACACGTTCCGCAGTGGTGAGAGCGTGATCGTCCAAGACATCGACGGCGCCACGGCCGTCGTGAGAAGGGGAGATGCCTGATGGCAGTTCTGATAGTTGTGGCAGTGATCGTGATCCTGGTGATCGCGGTCGTCGCGAAGTCGGTCGCGTTGATCCCGCAGGCGGAGGCGGCGGTCATCGAGCGGCTCGGCCGTTACACCAAGACCGTGTCCGGGCAGCTGACGCTGCTGGCGCCGTTCGTCGACCGGGTGCGTGCGCGGGTCGACCTGCGTGAGCGGGTTGTGTCCTTCCCGCCGCAGCCGGTGATCACCGAGGACAACCTGACGGTCAACATCGACACCGTTGTCTACTTCCAGGTCACCGACCCGCGGTCGGCGGTCTACGAGATCAACGACTACATCGTCGGTGTCGAGCAGCTGACGACCACGACGCTGCGCAACGTCGTCGGTGGTATGACGCTGGAGGAGACGCTGACCTCCCGCGAGACCATCAACGCCCAGTTGCGCGGGGTGCTGGACGAAGCGACCGGCCGCTGGGGACTGCGGGTGGCCCGAGTGGAGCTGAAGTCGATCTTCCCGCCGCCGTCGATCCAGGAGTCGATGGAGAAGCAGATGAAGGCCGACCGCGAGAAGCGGGCGACCATTCTGGCGGCCGAGGGTCACCGGGAGGCTGCGATCAAGTCGGCCGAGGGTGACAAGCAGGGCCGGATCCTGCAGGCCGAGGCCGCCAAGCAGGCCGCGATCCTCGAGGCCGAGGGTGACCGGAAGTCCCAGGTGCTGCGTGCCGAGGGTGAGCGCGCCGCCAAGTACCTGCACGCACAGGGTGAGGCCAAGGCGATCGAGAAGACCTTCAACGCGATCCGCGCCAGCAAGCCCACACCGGAGCTGCTGGCCTACGAATACCTGCGGCAGTTGCCCGAGATGGCCAAGGGCGAAGCCAGCAAGGTCTGGGTCATCCCCAGCGACTTCGGTTCTGCTCTGCAGGGATTCGCCAAGTCATTCGGCATGCAGGGCGACGACGGCACCTTCCGATACGAGGTGCCGGCGCCCGAGGAGCGTGCGCCGATCGACGACGAGGAGGTCGCCGAGTGGTTCACCCTCGAGCGCGACCCGGTGGTTGCCGAAGCCGTTGCTGCCGCCGAGGCCGTCGCCCGGCAGACCACCGATATGGATGAGGAGCGGGCGTCGAGCCGCACCAAGCATTCACACTCGTCCACCTCGAGCACTGCGCCGTCGACGGCGCCGTCGACGTCCGGGCCAGCAGCGCCGACGACCTCCGAGCACGACGACAGTGGGTCCGAGGGCCGGCTCGACCCGAACACCACCCAGGCGCAGCCGCAGGTGACCGGTCAGGGCGAGCGTTCGCAGATCGCCGGCCCGCCGCCCGGCTACCCGCCGCAGGGCGTGCAGTTGCCCGGGCACCAGCCGCAGGCCGCGCCGCAGCCGCCGCCTCCCGGTCAGCAGCCTGGTCAGCAGGGTCAGCGTCCGCACGACCCGCAGGAGGGCGGTCCGCAGCAGTAGCTGACGGATCGGACCTCCCCGGGCCGAAAGGCTCGGAACGCACTCGAGAGGCTCAGCGCACCGGCCGGCTACGGCCGATGTGGCTGGGCCTCTCGGCGTTGTGTGAGCCTCTCGGCCAATGAGGTGTATGGCGCGAAGGGGGCCGCTTCGCCATACCGCAGCGGGCCTCAGATCGGGTCGCCGCTGATGTGCCAGAGGATCAGCAGTGTCCAGCACCACCACACCTGCCAGCCCAGGCCGAGCACGACCCAGATCGCCGTCCGCCAGCCGACCAGCAACCGCTTGGCGCGGTCGGTCCAGCCGGCGCCCACGAAGACGATCAGGATCGGGAACATGAACAGCAAATAGCGGTAGGTGCTGGTCCACGCGTCGAGCACGGCCAGCAGGTAGAAGCCGTAGGCGAGCAGCCAGGTGCGCATGATCGGGCCCATCGCGTCGGCCCACGGTCCGACCGTGATCGCCACGAATCCGAGGATGAGCACCGCCAGCACCAGACCGGCGAGCACGCCGTTGCCCAGCAGCGCGTCGAAGTTGGCCGCCCACGGCTGGAAGTAGATGATCTCGCCGCCGGTGCGCCAGGCCGCCATCGTCTGGGTGTATGCCGAGGGGTCACCCGTCCGCAATGCGGCGATCAGCGGCCACAGGCCGCCGGCGACCCCGCACCCGACCAGCGTGGAGGCCATCCCGACCCATTCACTGCGCGCGATCGGACGTGTCTCGCGCTGCCGCCAACGCAGCCAGAGCGCGACGAGCGCGACCACACCGAGCGGCACCGCGACGGGACGGGCCAGGCCGGTGGCCAGCGCGGCCGCGGTCGCCAGCCACCACTGCTCACGCTGCAGCGCGAGCAGCGCACCGATCAGCAGCACCAGGGCGAGCGACTCGGTGTAGGTCATCTGCAGCACCGGCGACGGCGGCGACGCGGCGAAGACACACACCACGCAGAAGGCGACCATGGGGCCGACCTTGTCGCGCACCAGCACGGCCATCAGACCGACCGCCACACCGCCGAGCACCAGCGACAGCAGCGAGCCGACCACCGCGAACGAGCCGCCGGTCAGGTGCATCAGCACCCACACCATCGCGGGATACATCGGATAGAACGCCCATTGGTTCTGCTCGACCGAGCCGCCGAGTTCGGGCAGCTGCGACGGGTAGCCCTGCTCGACGATCATCTGATACCAGCGGCCGTCCCAGACGTGGGTCATCTCCCAGTAGTCGTGGTGTCCGGTGGAGTAGAAGATGAAGCTCAGGTCCTGGTGCGGCGCAACGAGCTGCATCACGACTGCGGAGAAGAGCCGCAGCACGACATACGCGACGAGAGTGCACAGCAGCAGTCGACGCTGCACCAGATCGACGCCGCGGGCTCGCCACGTCTGCATCCTGCTCGGGGCGGGCTCGCTGACCGTCGCCGATGCCCGCTCGTCCGTCGTCGCGGTCATGCTCTCCCCCGGAAGCAGCCGACGACGTGGTCGTCGACCAGGCCGCACGCCTGCATCGCGGCATACATCGTCGTCGGGCCGACGTGGGCGAAGCCCGCGGCCTTCAAAGCCTTTGCCAATGCACGGGATTCGGCGGTCTGCGTCGGAGTCGTGGCGATGTCGGCGGGCTGCTCGTGCGTCGCCGGGACGTGTGCCCAGACCAGCTCGTCGAGACCGCCGGAGTCACGCAACCGCAGCACGGCGCGAGCGTTGGTGATCGCCGCGTCGATCTTGCGCCGGTTGCGCACGATGCTCGTATCCTCCATCAGCCGCTGCACGTCGTCCGGGCCGTATGTCGCAACGACCTCCGGGTCGAAGTCGGCGAACGCAGCCCGGAACGCCGGGCGCTTGCGCAGGATGGTGATCCAGGCCAGCCCGGACTGGAACGCCTCCAAGGTGATCCGCTCGTAGAGGGCGTGCTCACCGCGGACCGGCATGCCCCACTCGGTGTCGTGGTAGTCGCGGTAGTCGTCGCTGCCGTCGGCCCAGGCACAGCGCAGTCGGTCATCGGGCCCTCGCACCAGCGAGGATCGCTCAGCCATGCTCGGCCTCCCGCGCAATGGCCCGCACGACGTGCCGATAGAGCGGTATGGCGGCCAGCCGAGACAGTGGCGCAGTCGCACGTCGCAGGCGCGCCGGCGCAGGCCCGACGTCGGTGGTCCAGCGCAGCCGCGAACCGGATCCGACCGGCTCCACGTCGAGCCTTGCGCGCCCGCCGAGCACCCGACCCAGCTTGGTCAGCTCGACGCAGCCGCGCTCCCCCGGTGGTGACCAGCGAGTGACCACCATCGGGTCGTCGAGGTGCAGCGGTCCGAGCCGGGTCGTGGCATGCAGCCGCTGGCCGACACCGGTGGCACTCGAGTCGACCTGCACAGTCGTCAACGGGAAGAAGCGTCCGTGGCCGGACCAGTCCGTCGCCACCTGCCACAGTCGTGCGACGGGCGCGGACGACCCCTCGGCGAACACCATGTCGCGCACGGCGCGCTCAGTCGCGCACGGGCCGGCTGCCGTCGGCCCGCAGCATCGCGATCTCGTCGTCCCGCGCCTCCAGCTCGGCGCGCAGCCGGTCGAGCACCTCGTCGACCTGGCCCATGCGGTAGCCGCGCAAGGCCTGATCGAAGCGGACCTGCTCGATGTCCTCGGGGGTGACCACCCCGCGCGGCAGCGACTCGAAGGGTGAGGTGCCGGTCGGGTCCTCCAGGTGCGTCCCGAAGTGCCCGAGGATCGCGAAGACCACCAGGCCGATGATCACGACCAGGAGCGCGATGAGGAAGACGATCACAGCGTCAGGGTAACCTCACCCGCCGACATCTTCGCCGTCCGAGGTGATGATGCGCACGGCCTCGGCGGGGTCGTCGACGACCTGCAGCCGGTGGATGTCCTTCTCGGCGACCATGCCCTCGGCATACAGCGTGTCGCGGATGAAGGTGATCATCGGCGTCCAGAAAGCCTTGCCCAGCAACACGATCGGGAAGCTGGTGACCTTCTGGGTCTGCGCGAGGGTGACCGCCTCGAAGAGCTCGTCGAGCGTGCCGAAGCCGCCAGGCAGGACGACGTAGCCCTGCGCGTATTTCACGAACATCGTCTTGCGTGCGAAGAAGTAGCGGAAGTTGACACCGAGATCGACATACGGGTTGAGGCCGGACTCGAAGGGCAGCTCGATGCCCAGCCCGACGCTGGTGCCGCCTGCTTCGAAGGCGCCCTTGTTGGCCGCCTCCATCGCACCGGGACCACCGCCGGTGATGACTGCGTAACCGGCGTCGGCGAGCAACCGGCCGAGCTCGATGCCCTTGGCGTAGTAGTCGCTGTCGGGCTTGATCCGTGCCGAGCCGAAGACGCTCACCGCCGGGCCGATCTCGGCGAGCGTGCCGAAGCCCTCGACGAACTCCGCCTGGATGCGCATGACCCGCCAGGGGTCGGTGTGCAGCCAGTCGGTGTCCTGGGACTGGTCCAGCAGCCGCTGGTCGGTGGTGGTGGCTGGGACGTGGCGGCCGCGCAACGTGGTCGCACCCTTCCGGTATGCCTCGGCTTCGTTGGTCACGAGGCCCAATCTCTCACGCCGCTCCCCCGCGCCGAGTGACGGCGTGCCCGTCGCGTGACGGCGGTATGACGCCGTCACTCGGCGAGGAAGCCGTCGCTGGACGAAAGGGGTTGGTCGTCAGTCGGTGGAAGGGGCGAGCCAGCGGTGCAGGGCGGCGTAGGCGTCGGTGACCTGCTGCTCCGGGCACCGCTCGTCGTCGGTGTGCGCGAGGTTGGGGTCGCCGGGGCCGAAGTTGACCGCGGGGACGCCGATCGCGGAGAACCGCGCGACGTCGGTCCAGCCCTGCTTGGCGGTGACCGGCAGGTCCAGCGCCGCGACGAACGACTGCGCCGCGGGGGTGTCCAGGCCGGGCCGTGCGCCGGCCGCGCAGTCGCCGAGCTCGACGTCATACCCGGCGAACACGGTGCGCACGTGCGCGACGGCCTCCTCGGCCGACTTGTCCGGCGCGAAGCGGTAGTTGACCGTCACCGTGCACTTGTCGGGTATGACGTTGCCGGCGATGCCGCCGCTGATGCCGACCGCGTTGAGCGCTTCGTGGTAGTCCAGCCCGTCGACGTTGACGGTCACCGGCTCGTATGCCGCCAACCGCGCCAGCACCTCACCGGCGTCGTGGATCGCGTTGTGGCCGTTCCACGGCCGGGCGGAGTGCGCACTGATGCCCTTGGTGGTGACGTCGACCCGCAGCGTGCCCTTGCAGCCGCCCTCGATCCCGCCGTCCGTCGGCTCCAGCAGCACCGCGAAGTCCGCGGCCAGCCAGTCGGGGTGCTGCGCGACGATCCGGCGCAACCCGTTGGCCTCCTCCTCGATCTCCTCACAGTCGTAGAAGACGAACGTCACGTCGCGCGACGGCTCGGTGACCGCCCGGGCGATCGCCAGCTGCACGGCGACGCCGCCCTTCATGTCGGTCGTGCCACGACCGACGAGCAGCCCGTCCACCCGCCGGGTCGGGATGTTCGGCGGGTCGGTGAGCGGGACCGTGTCGAGGTGACCGGCGAGCACGACCCGCTCGTCCCGGCCGAGGTCGGTGCGGGCCACCACGGTGTTGCCGTCGCGGTCCACGCGCAGGTGCGGGAGCTCGCGCAGCGCCTGCTCCACGGCGTCGGCCAGCTGCTGCTCGTCGCGGCTCACCGACGGGATGTCGACCAGGTCGGCGGTGAGGTCGACGACATCTCGGGTCAGGTCAAGTTGCGCCATACGCACAATCCTGGCGTATGGCGCCGGCCGCGGGCACGCGGACCCGACACCGGGTCACGAGTTGGTCACAGCCGGTGAAATATCCTTGGCGGCATGACCTCCTCCTCCCGTGCCGCATGGGGCTACGGCCTGGCCACCGAGACCTTCTCCGGCGACATCCTCGACACCTGGTTCCCCCAGCCGCAGCTGGGCGAGGCACCGGCCGAGGACCCTTACGCCGAACCCGCCGACCTGGCAGCGCTCGCTCGCGACTACCCGCACCGGCAGGTGCGCACCCGCGTCGTGCGCGTGGTGATCGACCTGGATGCCGCACCTGCCGACGCGTCCGACGCCTACCTGCGCCTGCACCTGCTCAGCCACCGCATGGTGACCCCCAACTCCCTCAACCTGGACGGCATCTTCGGCGCGCTGAACAACGTCGTGTGGACCAACTTCGGCCCGTGCGCGGTCGAGGACTTCGAGCAGACCCGGGTCCAGCTGCGTCTCGACGGCCCGGTCCAGGTGCACGGCATCGACAAGTTCCCGCGGATGACCGACTACGTCGTCCCCTCCGGTGTCCGCATCGCCGACGCCGACCGGGTGCGTCTCGGCGCCCACCTGGCCGAGGGCACGACCGTCATGCACGAGGGCTTCTGCAACTACAACGCCGGCACGCTCGGCACCTCGATGGTCGAGGGCCGCATCGTGCAGGGCGTCGTCGTCGGTGACGGCTCGGACATCGGCGGCGGGGCGTCGATCATGGGCACGTTGTCCGGCGGCGGCACCGACCGCGTCTCGATCGGCAAGCGCTGCCTGGTGGGCGCCGAGGCCGGGATCGGCATCTCGCTGGGCGACGACTGCGTGGTCGAGGCCGGCCTCTACGTCACCGCGGGCACCAAGGTGACGCTGCCCGACGGCGCCGTCGTCAAGGCGCGCGAGCTGTCCGGCCGCGACGGGCTGCTTTTCATCCGCAACTCCACCACGGGGGTCGTGGAGTGTCGCCCGCGCAAGGGCCACGGCATCGCGCTCAACGACGCGCTGCACGCCAACTGACCCGCCCCTTCGACAGAGACTGCGAACCCGACCCCGATGCCCCTCCGCCGCAGACGCGATCGCAACCCCGGCGAAAACCCCGGTGACCGCGAGGTCCACGAGCTGTACGCCGCGCAGCCCGACGTCGGCGACGACGACGAGCTGCCCGCGCGCTATGTCCACCACAGCGAGCACTACGCGCACGACCCGGAGGAATACGAGGAAGGCCCGTTCGACGGTTTCGAGCACGACCCCGAGGAGGACGACAACTCCGGGTGGGCCGCGTTCAGTGGAGGCGATTTCGATGAGGACTTCTACCAGGAGGAGCACCGCCCGCGCGGCCCGATCCGGCGCACCCTGGGCTGCCTGATCCCGATCGCGCTGGTCGCGGGCATCGGCGGCGGAGGGTATGTCGCCTATCAACACCTGCGCGACAACTGGGGCTCACCGTCGTGCAAGTTCGTCGCGAAAAGCTATGACTACCAATGGGATCCGGATCAGTCCCAGTCGGCGTCCACCATCGTCGCGGTAGGTATCTACAAGAAGGGCATCCCGGCGCGCGGCGCGATCGTGGCGACCACGACCGCCATACAGGAGTCGAAGCTGCGCAACCTCGCTTATGGCGACCTGGACTCGCTCGGCCTCTTCCAGCAGCGCAAGAGCCAGGGGTGGGGCACCACGGCGCAGATCCAGGATCCGGTCTTCTCCAGCGGTTCGTTCTACAACGCGCTGCTGAAGGTGCCCGGCTGGGAGACCATGCCGATCGGTGAGGCGGCGCAGGCGGTCCAGAAGAGCGGTTTCCCCGATGCCTACCGCGATCACGAGACGCAGGGTGAAGTGATCACCGAGGTGATGACCGGCAAGGCGCACGAAGCCATCGGGTGCCGGCTCGACCCGGCCAAGAAGAACGGCTCACCCGCACAGATCGTGCAGCAGTTGCGCAACGAGAGCGGGCTGAGCGCGACCGCGAACGCCCGGTCGGTGGACTACCGGGCCAAGTCGGTCGACGGCGCCTTCGCGATCGCGTCCTGGGCGGTGGCACACGCCGACTCGGACAACATCACCGCGGTCACCGTCGGCGACCGTGCCTGGGAGCGGCACCGCGGGCGGGACGGCTGGACCTGGACGAAGGCCGCGCAGCCGACGAGCAACGCGACAGCGGTCCGCATCGATGTGGAGACCGGCAAATAGGTTGAAACCAGGCACGCCGCAAGCGCCCGAACTTACTGCAACGTAGATAGCTTGGCATGTGACCCACCTCACCGCACGGAGGATTCACATGCGCCTCAACCGCACCGCCGCCCTCTCCCTCGCCTGTGCCGGCACCGCAGCCGCACTCTTCGCGACCGCAGCCGCTCCGGCCGCTCACGCCGAGTCGACCCTGCCGATCGGGAACCTCGGCGACGCAGCCGCCGGCTACTTGTTCCACCCGAATTCGTCACCCGGCATGAACGACTGGGACTGCAAGCCGTCCGCCGCCCACCCGGATCCCGTCGTTCTGCTGTCGGGCACCTTCGCCAACATCGGCTCCAACTTCGTCGCACTCGCACCCATGCTCAAGAATGCCGGCTACTGCGTCTACGGCACGAACTTCGGGATGACCTGGCTGTCCGCCGGACGCGTCGGCGGTCTGGACACCGAGACGGCCTCGGGCAACCAGGTTTCGGCGTTCATCGACAAGGTGCTCGCCTCCACCGGCGCACAGAAGGTCGACATCGTCGGGCACAGCCAGGGCGGCTCGATGGGCATCAACTACGTCAAGCTGCACGACGGCGGCAACAAGGTCGGCACGTATGTCGGCTGGGGCCAGAGCGCGAACGGCACGACGCTGTCCGGCATACAGACGCTGGGCAAGTCGCTGGGGGTGCTGGGCATCGTCAATCTCGGTTTCGAGGTCTTCGGCGCACCTGGCCTGCGGGACCAGCAGGTCGACTCCGACTACACCAAGCGGACCACCGCCATTCCGCTTCCGCAGGGTCCGAAGTACGTCACGATCCAGACGAAGTACGACCACGTGGTCACGCCTTACACCACCCAGTCGCTGCCCGGCGCGCAGAACATCGTCGTCCAGGACCTGTGCCCGACCGACAACGTCGGCCACGTGGGATTCTTCCTCGACAGCCCGACGCTGCAGCTGACGATGAATGCGCTCGGCGGCGGGCCGGCCGACTTCAAGCCGTCCTGCACCGGATTCGGCCCGGCGCTCTGAGCCGAACGAGGTCGCCGAGGTGACCACCACGAGGTCGCCGAGGTGACCACCACGAGACCGCCGAGGTGACCACCACGAGATCGCCGAGGAGCCCGTGAGGAACGAGCGGGCGTCTCGAGGTGACCTCCACGACATACAAGAGAACGCCCGGCCCCACAGTGGGAGCCGGGCGTTCTTGTATGTCGGAAAGCGTCAGCGCTTGTCGACGGCGACGAAGTCGCGTGCGCCCTCGCCGGTGTAGATCTGCCGCGGGCGGCCGATCTTGGTTGCCGGGTCCTCCATCATCTCGCGCCACTGGGCGATCCAGCCCGGCAGGCGACCGATGGCGAAGAGCACGGTGAACATCTCGGTCGGGAAGCCCATCGCCTTGTAGATCAGGCCGGTGTAGAAGTCGACGTTGGGGTAGAGCTTGCGCGAGACGAAGTAGTCGTCCTTGAGCGCGATCTCTTCCAGGCGCATCGCCATCTCGAGCTGCGGGTCGTTGACACCCATCTTCTTGAGGATCTCGTCGGCCGACTTCTTGACGATGGCGGCGCGCGGGTCGTAGTTCTTGTAGACGCGGTGCCCGAAGCCCATGAGCTTCACACCGGTCTCCTTGTTCTTGACCTTCTCGACGAACTTGTCGACGTCGCCGCCGAACTCGTTGTCGATGCTGTTGAGCATCTCAAGCACGGCCGCGTTGGCGCCGCCGTGCAGTGGGCCGGACAGCGCGTGGATGCCGGCCGAGATCGAGCCGAAGAGGTTCGCGTGGCCGGAGCCCACCAGCCGCACGGTCGAGGTGGAGCAGTTCTGCTCGTGGTCGGCGTGCAGGATGAACAGCTGGTCCAGTGCCTTGGCGACAACCGGGTCGATGTCGTAGTCCTCGGACGGGAAGCCGAACGTCATACGCAGGAAGTTCTCGACGAGGCTCAGCTTGTTGTCCGGGTAGAGCGTCGGCTGGCCCTGGCTCTTCTTGTGCGCGTATGCCGCGATCGTCGGCAGCTTGGCGAGCAGTCGCACGGTGGACAGCTCGATCTGGTCGCGGTCAGTGATCGACAGGGAGTCCTGGTAGAAGGTGCCGAGCGCGGACACCGCCGCGGACAGCACCGACATCGGGTGCGCGTCGCGCGGGAACGCGGCCAGCAGGTCCTTCAGGTCCTCGTGCAGCATCGTGTGGCGGCGGATGCGCTCGGTGAACGCCTCCAACTGCTCTGCCGTCGGCAGCTCGCCGTAGATCAGCAGGTAGGAGACCTCGATGAAGCTGGAGCCCTCGGCCAGCTGCTCGATCGGGTAGCCGCGGTAACGCAGGATGCCCGCGCCGCCGTCGATGTAGGTGATCGCCGACTTGCACGAGGCGGTGTTCACGAACCCGACGTCAAGAGTCACGTTGCCGGTCTCACCGAGCAACTTCGAGATGTCGTAACCGTCGTTGCCCTCGGTCGCCGGGATGACGCCGAATTCGAGGGTCTTGTCCCCCGCCTGAAAAGTGGCAGGTGCCTGGTCAGTCATGTTTGCTTTCCGTCCTTATACGTCGACCGGCAGCATGCCGGGGAAGTCAGCGAAATCGACGGTACCTCAGGGTCTTGACAGGACGATCTGCGACCCCATGTCAAGAAGTGAGCCTCTTTGCAGCAGCGGAAATTCGCTCATCGGTGGCGGTCAGGGCGATCCGCACGTGGCGTGCACCGGCGGCGCCGTAGAAGTCCCCGGGGGCCGCCAGGATGCCGAGAGCGGCCAGCTCGTCGATGCTCTCGCGGCACGGCTTGCCCTGCGTCGCCCAGAGATATAGGCCGGCGTCGGAGTAGTCGATCTGCCAATTTGCTTGCAGTAGAGCGTCTTTCAGCTCCGCACGGCGCGCTGCGTAGATCTGCTTCTGTGCGGCGACATGCTCGTCGTCCTGCACCGCCGCGTGTATGACGCGCTGCACCGGCCACGGCACGATCATCCCGGCGTGCTTGCGCACCTGCACGATGCGTTGCACGAGATCGGTGTCGCCGGCGATGAAGCCGGCGCGGTAGCCGGCCAGATTGCTCTGCTTCGACAGCGAATAGACCGCCAGCAGGCCTTCGTGACTTCCGCCACAGATACGGTCGTCCAGGATGCTCGGCGTGGTCGGACCGTCGGGGTCCTCCCGCCAGTCCAGCTCGGCGTAGCACTCGTCGCTGGCGACGATCACGCCGCGCTGGCGGGCCCAGGAGACGACCTTCTTGAGGTGGTCGACCGGCAGCACCTGCCCGTGCGGATTGGCGGGAGTGTTGATCCACAACAGCTTCGGCGCCATCGGGCCGAACTGCAGCAGGCTCGCGGCAGCGCGCGGGGTGGCTCCGGCGAGGCGAGCGCCGACGTCATACGTGGGATAGGCCAGCTCGGGGATCCCGAAGCTGTCCCCCGCACCGAGGCCGAGCAACGTCGGCAGCCACGCGACGATCTCCTTGGTGCCGATCGCCGGCATGACCGAGTCGGGGTCGACACCGGTGGCGCCTCGACGACGGGCGAACCATCCGGCGATCGCCGCCCGCAGGTCGGGCGTCCCCCACACCTGCGGGTAACCGGGTGCGTCAGCGGCAGCGATCAGCGCGTCCTGCAGCACCTGCGGGGTCGGGTCGACCGGTGTGCCGACCGAGAGGTCGACGATGCCGTCGGGGTGCTCGGCGGCTCGGGCCTTGGCTCCCGCCAAGGAGTCCCAGGGGAAGTCGGGCAGGTCAGCAACGGGCATGCGTCGACCCGCAGGTCACTCGTCGTGTTCCTGCGGCGGCAGCGCGGCGATCAGCGGGTGGTCGTAGTCGATGACGCCCATCTTCGCGGCGCCGCCCGGGCTGCCGATCTCGTCGAAGAACTCGACGTTGGCCTTGTAGTAGTCGGCCCACTGCTCGGGGGTGTCGTCCTCGTAGTAGATCGCCTCGACCGGGCAGACCGGCTCACAGGCACCGCAGTCGACACACTCGTCGGGCTGGATGTAGAGGCTGCGCTTGCCTTCGTAGATGCAGTCGACCGGGCATTCCTCGATGCAGGCCTTGTCCTTGAGGTCGACGCACGGCTGTGCAATGACGTAGGTCATACGGTGAGGTCCTCCTGCTGCGAAGCATGCGCGGCCGTGCCTCCACGGCCGACGGGTCGATATCCGTCTTCTAGTATGCCGCCGTGCCTTCGGACCCTGTCAGTCAGTCTCACCTCACAAACCTCCTGGTGGTCGGCACCCGCGTGGTGCTGCGGTGTCGGCTGGGCCCGGAGGAGGTCGAACCCGGCGGTCCGACGCTCACCGATGTGGTCGGCGACGTGCTGTCGGTGAGCGACCAGGAGGTGCAGCTCGACACCCGCAAGGGACCCGTCACCGTGGACCGCGGGACCGTCGTGCTGGCCAAACGCATCCCGCAGCCGCCACCCCGCCGACACCCCTTCCGCCAGTGACGGCTTCCTCACCGAGAGACGGCGAAATCTCGCCGTCACTCGACGATCTCGCCGTCACTCGCCGTCCCGGCGGGCCGTCTGCCGGTGCCGATGTCGATGTCGATGCGGTCACCGTCGACGATCTGCAGCGCGTGATGACTGCGGGCCTGCCCGCGCTCACCGACGACCGGATCGGCGACTGGCTGCTGCGCGCCGCAGAGGGTTACACCGGGCGCGCGAACTCCGCGCTGCCCGTGGGCTCGCCCGGTATGCCGCTGGGTGATGCCATCGACCGAGTGCTTGCGTGGTATGCCGAGCAAGGCCTGCCGGCGCTCCTGCAACTGCCGCACCCCGCCACAGCGGATCCGGCCGACTCGAAGCTGGGATCCGTTCTGCTACAACGTGATTGGCGATTCTTCCTACGCACAGAAGTCATGACGAAGCCGTCCGCGCCTGCGGTGCGCGGTCCACACGAACAAGTGCGGGTCACCCGCACCGACGCCCCGACGGACGACTGGTGGCACACGGCATCGCCGCGGGCACTCGAGCACCGCGACACCTTGACCCGGATGTTGGCGCGGGTGCCGGGGGCGGCATACCTCACGGCATACGTCGGGGAGGTTGCGGTCGGCCATGCTCGCCTCGCGTTCACCGGCGCATGGAGTGGCATCTTCGACGTGCACACCGACCCGGCCGTCCGGCGCAGCGGAGTTGCCCGCGCACTGATGTCCGCTGCCGCAACCACTGCGGCGGACCAGCGAATCCCGTTGCAATACCTACAAGTTGCTGCCGACAACACCGCAGCCGTGCGGCTCTACGAGGCGCTCGGCTGGCAGGTGCACCACACCTACCACTACGCGGCTCCGGACTCCTCCGACAGTCGCTGATCGCGCGGGTATGCCGACCAGGCGGACCCGTCCCGCGGCACTCCCGCGGCACGGAGCGCGTCGACCATGCCGGGCGCCTCGTCCGGGAATGCCTCGGCCCAGACCCAGCGGCCCACGGCGAGACCGAGACGCCGGGCGCGGTCCTCGCGGCGCTTCTCGCTGATCACGACCTCCTCGCTGGCCGTCTCGCCGGCGTCGCCCGTCGCCCGATATTTGCGCTCGCCGTCGAACTCCCCGATGACCCCGGTCCAGCCGAAATCGGCGCGCCCGAAGGTGCCCTCGGTGTCAGCCAGCAGAACCTGCAGGTCCGGCTGCGCGAATCCGAGCTCATACATGCGCGCACGGCTCAGCGACTCACCGGGCGACTCGGCACGCGGGTCGACCAGCAACTGCATCAGCCGAGCAGCCCGGCGCCCGCGACCGCCCACCTCGATCGCGTCGACCTCATCGTCGATCTCCGCGAGACTGCACAGTCCGCTCGCGACGGTCCAGTCGGCAGCGGCGAGCGCACAGGCGAGGGGCCTTGTGCGCGCGATGTCGACCACGGTCCGCGCCGGTGATGTCACGAGCAGCCCGTCGTGCTCGACGGCCCTCGGCATACGCCGCATGCGGTGCCGGGTGATGACGGCGCTCGACCCGGCGGCGTCCGCGGGCATCGTCACCTGTGCGGTGCGCGGCCAGCCGCCGATCGCCGGCATGCGCCAGATCGCCCCGGCCGACTGGTGCGACCAGACCTGCTCGGCGCCACGCGTGCGCCGGGCCGTTGCGACCACCAGCGCCCGATGGTGCTCGGCGTCGTCGAGTCCGGACCAGCGCCAGGACTCGACATACTCCCCCATCCGGATCCGTTTCAGTCGCGGCGGGCGCTGCGCGAGTTCACGGGACGGGTTGGTCCCCGTGCGCCGCAACGTTCCCGCGGAGTGGATCTCGGTGGCATCCAGGCGGTCGTCCGACATCGCGACAGGCTGGCACTGATCGGGTCGGCTGCGCAGAAGTTGTCCACAGGTCGCCTGCCGCGTGCCTCGAGTGACGGCGAAATCGTCGAGTGACGGCGAGATTTCGCCGTCACTCGGCGAGGAAGCCGTCACTGGCCGAAAAGGGGTGGCCGGGTGGCTCAGTCGCAGGTGACGCGGACGGCGGGGTGGTAGTGCGTGGTCAGGCTCTCGTCCTTGACGACCTTGCCGGAGCGATCCTTGACCACCCGGGTGACCGTGACCTTGAAACCGTCCTGTGGCGGCTGCGGGATGCACTGGTCGCCCTTGAGGTGCTTGGGCTCGCCGGGGCTCTCGATGTCGAACTTGTCGCTCGTGGTGCTGGAGACGGAGAACTTCTTCACGCCATACAGCCGTATGACGGACGCGTTGCCCTCGATGCCGGCCCGGATCCGGATCGGATGACCGGTGTCGTTGGTCCACTTGTTGTCGATGGTCGGGTCCAGCATGGTGGCTTCCCGGCCCATCGGGTAGCGCGGGATCCAGTAGGCGTGCGCGGTGTGCTCGACCAGCTTGACCCCGGCGAAGAACGTCGCGTTGTAGAGGGTCGTCGACACCTGCGAGATGCCGCCGCCCATCCCGGGCACGTCCACACCGCCCACCAGGACCGGCGCCTTGACGTATCCGTGAGCGGCGTCGAACGGGCGCAGGACGTTCAGCAGCGAGAACGTCTCGCCCGGCTGCACGACCAGGCCGTTGATCTTGGACAGGCCGAGTCGGATGTTCTTGGTGCGCGCGGCGTTCTCCGGGCCGGTCGGGAACTCCGAGACGAACTCGGAGATCTTCTGGTTGCGGACCTTGGTCTTCTTCAGCTCTGCGGCGGTGACCGTCGGCTTGACCGTTGTGGTCGGCAACGACATGGTCCGGTCCGGCGCGGTCAGCGCCGCGACGAGCAGCTTGCCCGCCCCGGTGGTCTTCGGCGCGGTGCCGTTCTTGGCGGGCGTGATCTTCTTGTCGCCCTTGGAGTAGCGCAGCTTGGCGTTGACCGCCGGCGTCGTCAGGTCGGTCTTCTTCTCGTCGAGCAGGTCGGCCAACTTGTCCTCGTCGACCTTCGGTGTGAGCTTCTTGCCGTCGAAGCTGCTGCTGAGCACCCCGGAGATCTCGTCCGGGTCCAGCTTCGTCTGCTGCCCGCCGGCCTTCACGGTCACGGCCTCGGACATCGCGGGCTTCGCAAACTCCTTGACGAACCTGTCGATCTCCTTGTTGGGCAGTGCCGCGGCCTGATCGGACACCTTGGCGGTGTAGTGCTTGGTCTTCGGCCAGCCGGCCGAGATCTGCTTGCTGATCGCCTTGGGGTCCACACCCTTGCCCGGCGTGGACCGCTTGGTCACGACCTCGCCGTGTTCGAACGTCACCGAGCCGCTCTTGGGCGCACCCTCCAGGCTCTCGGAGACGGCTGCGACGGAGTGCTGCAGCTTCGTGTCGTCGACCTTCGGGCTGATGGTGCGATGCGGTCCGTCGCCGGTGAGCCGGTGCCACATCGTGGCGGGGTTGAGCGAGAAACCGCTCAGATCGTCGACCGCGCCCTCGGTGTCGATCGACAGCCCCGACCCGGCCGGGTCCAGGCTGACCTTCTTGCCGTCGGCGTCGATCGTGATCGGCGCCTTGAGCTGCTTCTTGGCGACGGCCCGGATCTCCGCCTTGGCGTCCTCAGGGCTCATCCCGCCGACGTGCTTGCCCGCGACGACGGTCCCCCGCTGGATCTTGCCCGACTGTGCAGCGGCCACCGCGACATAGGCGCCGGCCAGCACCACGACTGCTGTCGAGCCACCGATCAGCAGCCACTTGCGCAGGTTGGTCCGTGACTGATCGGTGCCGGCCCCCTCGGCCGTCACCGCTGCACTCCGAATGCTCCGCGATAATAGATCAACGCATCCCCCGGTCGCTCCGTGATTGAGACCGAGCGTACGTTGCCGATGACGAGAGTGTGATCACCGGCGACCACCGTGTCGTGCGTGGTGCACTCCAGGGTGCCCAGCGCGTTGTCGAGCAGCGCCATACCGGTGTGCTCACCGTGGTGGTGCGGCACACGGTCCAGTTGGCCGTGCAACGGACGTCCACGAGTCGCCAACCAGGCTGCTGTCTTGCGCTCGGACTCGGGCAGCAGGCTCACCCCCCAGGCGCCCGCGTCGAGGACCGCGTCGTGGAAGCGCGCTTCCCGCTCCACACTGATCACCATCAGCAGCGGCTCCAGCGAGACCGACATCAGCGCGTTGACCGTCATCGCGTGGTCGATCTGCCCGATCCGCGTCGAGACCACCGAGACGCCAGTGGCGAAACGCCCCATCACCTGGCGGTAGGCGTCCGGGTCCACTTCCGGCCACGCGGCAAGGTCGGTTCGCTGATCGTCCTGCTCGCTCATGCTGTCAGTCCTGCTGTCGTCCCTGCTGCCAATCCGGTATGCCGCAACTGCTGCGTCTCGACCCCGAGGGGCTGCCCCGACGCCGGGTCGAGACGCTGGAACGCCTCGCGCGCCGCCAGCCGGGTCGCCACGTCGTTGGACAACGTGTAGTAGCCGTCGAAAACGCTCACCTGGGTGCGGTGTCGTCGCAACGCTGCGGTCTGCCGTGCCAGCGCCGCGTCGTCGACGACGGTGTGGGTCACGGCCTCGTCATCGACGACGCTCGGTAGGAACGCTTCGTCCTGCCCGGGCACGACCACCCCCGGTCGCGTCGCGTGCTCGGCGAGCCACTCACGGTCCTCCACCGCCCAACTGCGAGGCGTCACAACGACATACAGCGCGGGCGGGGCATCGGCGAACCCGGCGGACCCGGCGGACGCGAGTGACGCGACCGCGGCACGGGTCGCCTCGTGCGTGCGGATGTGATCAGGGTGGCCGTAGCCGCCGTGCGCGTCATAGGTCACCACGACGTCCGGGCGGATGTCTCGCAGGTATGCCGCGATGCTGCCGCTGGTCTCGTCGATGCCCGCACCGGTGAACGCGCGCGGGTGCGACGAGGAGGGTGTGCCGGCCATGCCGGAGTCGCGGTAGGCGCCGTCGGCGAGGACCGTGACGCTCGCAGCGCCGAGTTCCTCGACCGCAGAGTGCAATTCGTCGCGCCGTAGGTCTGCGAGCGGGTCCGGAGCCTCGGGTGACCGCGGCTGCCCGGCCGGCAACTGCAGATGCTGCAGCTCGGCCGGGATGACCTCGCCCTCCTCACCGAGCGTGCAGGTGAGCACGTGCACGTCATCGCCGCGGGCCGCGTGGTGGGCGATCGCGAGACCGGTCCACAACGACTCGTCGTCGGGATGCGCGTGCACGAAAACCATTCGCATTGTTGCGGATCTGCTCCCTACTGCGTTACTGCGTTGCCTTACTGTCGCTCTGCTGTGCTGCTGCCCGTTCTACTGCTTTGCCGCGCTCCGCGCACGGGCCGCGGTGCGAGCGCGCTCACCGGCGTTGAGCACGACCTTGCGGATGCGCACGTCCTCCGGTGTCACCTCGACGCACTCGTCCTCGCGGCAGAACTCCAGGCTCTGCTCGAGCGACAGCTTGCGCGGCGGGAAGATCTTCTCGAAGTTGTCCGCGCTGGACGCACGCACGTTGGTGAGCTTCTTCTCCTTGGTGATGTTGACGTCCATGTCGTCGGCGCGGGAGTTCTCGCCGACGATCATGCCCTCGTAGACCTCGGTCGTCGGCTCGACGAAGAGCACGCCGCGCTCCTGCAGGTTGACCATGGCGTATGACGTCACCGCGCCCGAGCGGTCCGCGACCAGCGAGCCGGACAAGCGTGTCGTGATGGTGCCGAACCACGGCTCGTAGCCGGAGAAGACGTGGTTGGCGATGCCGGTGCCGCGCGTCTCGGTGAGGAACTCGGTGCGGAAGCCGATGAGGCCACGCGAGGGAACCACGAATTCCATGCGGACCCAACCGGTTCCGTGGTTGGTCATCTGCTCCATGCGAGCCTTGCGAGCGGCCATGATCTGGGTGATCGTGCCCAGGTGCTCCTCGGGGGTGTCGATCGTGAGGTGCTCGACCGGCTCGTGCAGCTTGCCGTTGACGTCCTTGGTGACGACCTGCGGCTTGCCGACGGTCAGCTCGTAACCCTCGCGGCGCATCTGCTCCACCAGGATGGCAAGCGCCAGCTCACCACGACCCTGCACCTCCCAGGCGTCCGGGCGCTCGGTGGGCAGCACGCGCAGCGACACGTTGCCGATCAGCTCGCGGTCCAGCCGGTCCTTGACCATGCGGGCGGTGACCTTGGAGCCGCGGACCTTGCCGACCATCGGCGAGGTGTTGGTGCCGATCGTCATCGAGATCGCCGGCTCGTCGACGGTGATCAGCGGCAACGGGATGGGGTTCTCCGGGTCGGCGAGCGTCTCGCCGATGGTGATCTCCGGGATGCCCGCGACGGCGATGATGTCGCCGGGGCCCGCGCTCTCGGCAGGCGCGCGGTCCAGGCCGCTGGTCATCAACAGCTCGGTGATCTTCACCGTCTGCTGGGAGCCGTCGTGCCGGCACCACGCGACCTGCTGGTTCTTCTTGATCTCACCGTTGCGCACGCGCAGCAGCGCCAGCCGGCCCAGGAAGTTGCTGGAGTCCAGGTTGGTGACGTGCGCCTGCAGGGGCGCCTCGTCGTCATACACCGGCGCCGGGATGGTCTCCAGGATCGTCTTGAACAGCGGCTCCAGGTCGGCGCCCTCGGGCAGCTCGCCGGGCTCGGGGCGGGTCAGCGAGGCGACACCGGCCTTGGCCGAGGCGTAGACGACCGGGAAGTCGAGCTGGTCGGCGTCCGCATCGGCATCCTCGAGCAGGTCCATGAACAGCTCGTAGGCCTCCTCCTCGACCTCTGCGATGCGCGAGTCGGGACGGTCGACCTTGTTGATGCACAGGATGACCGGCATCTTGGCCGACAGCGCCTTGCGCAGCACGAAGCGGGTCTGCGGCAGCGGGCCCTCGCTGGCGTCGACCAGCAGCACGACACCGTCGACCATGGACAGGCCGCGCTCGACCTCGCCGCCGAAGTCGGCGTGGCCAGGCGTGTCGATGATGTTGATCGTGATCGACTCACCGTCGGACGAGGGACCGTCATACGAGATGGCGGTGTTCTTGGCCAGGATCGTGATGCCCTTCTCACGCTCCAGGTCACCGGAGTCCATGACGCGCTCGCCCGTCGTCTCGACGGTCTGGCGTTCGCTGAAGGCACCCGTCTGCCAGAGCATCTTGTCGACGAGGGTGGTCTTGCCGTGGTCGACGTGGGCGACGATGGCGACGTTGCGGACGTCGCTGCGGGACTTCATTGCCATGGAGTTGTGTGAGCTGCCGTGCGCTCGCGAGCGATGGCGCGACGGCAGGCCTCGTCCTTTCTACGTGAATGGGATCCCTATCAGTGTCTCAGGATGTCCGCCGATCCGCCGAATCAGCACGGCATCAGCACGGCAGCAGCAGCCCGACGTCCCCGAACTCGTGCCACAGATAGTGCTCCGCGACCGCCGCGTCGTATGCCGCCTGGGTGAGCGCCTCCCCCGCGATCGCCTCGACCAGCAGCAGGTGTGAGGCGTGCGGATCGTGCCACCCGGTGATCAGGCCGCTGACGACCTGCGGCGGCTCGGCACGCGTGATCACCCGCTCGGTCCAGCCGCTCGCGCCGGTCACGACACCGTCACTCCTGACGGCCGACTCCAGGGCACGGGCCACGGTGGTCCCGACTGCGATGACCCGGCCGCCTGCGCGGCGGGTGAGGTTCACCTGCCGAGCCGTGGCCTCGGGCACGTCATACCACTCGGCCTGCGGTCCCTCTCCTGCCTCCTGGGAGGAGACGCCGGTGTGCAGCGTTATCGGCGCGATACCGATCCCCGAGGCGACCAGCCGAGTGACCACTTTCGGCGTGAACGGCCTTGCTGCAGAGGGCATTTCAGCACTTCCGGGGACGGTGGCGAAAGCCGTCTGGTAATCGGACAGCGGGTAGCTGCGGTCGAGGTAGCCGTAACTGATCGGTCGCCCGTGCTCCCGCAGGTGCGCGCTCAGATCCCCGTCGGCCTCCACCTGCCAGAGCCGGTTGCCGACTCCCGTCGGCGAGGAGTCGAAGGGGTATGCCGCCAGCAGTGTCAACACCAGCGGGCCGACCTCGACGTGCTCACCGACCCGCGCGTCCAGCACCGCACGGGCGGCATTCGGCGCACTGCGGACCTCCACGACCCAGGTGCCGTTCTCGAGTTCAGCGGCGGCGTGCACGACGACCGGCTGGCCGCTCTCCCGGTGCCCGTCGACCTGCCCCGCGATGGTCGCCGAGTTGTTCACGACCACCAGATCGCCCGCGTTGAGGTGGTCCGGCAGCGACCGGAAGACCGTGTGGTCGATGCCGTCGCAGGAGGCGACCAGCATCCGCACCCCGTCCCGTGCGACGCCGCGCTGCTCGGCCGGCGCGGGTGCGGTGGTGTCCTGCGGCCCGTCGAACATCGTGCGCGGGTCGACCGCGAGCGTGCTCATCCGCGGGCTCCGGTGGTCTCGGGCACCGGCAGATCAGCGACGCGGTAGCGACCCGAGGCCGGCTTCTGCTGCCACAACCCCCGCAGTCGGGGTATGACGGCGGCCGGCTCCGGCCGGTCCGAGATGTCCTCCCCCGGGAACGCCGCCTGGTGCATCGGCGTGCGCATGTCGCCCGGGTCGACCGCGTAGGCGTGCAGACCGGGGTTCTCGGCGGCGAAGGTGAGCGTGACGTGGTCGAGGCCGGCCTTGGAGGCGCCATACAGACCCCAGCCCTCGTAGTGCTCGATGGCGGCGTCCGACGAGATCGAGAGCAACACACCGTCGCTCGCGAGCAGGTCGGGCAGCAGTGCCCCGGTCAGCACGAGCGGTGCGCCGATGTTGGTACGCCAGACGTCCTTGAGATCGGCGACGGTGACCGTCGCCAGGGCGGGCAACGGCGTCGGGCCCAGCGTGCTGGCGTTGTGCACCAGCAGGTCGAGGCGGCCGTGTCGTGTCACCGCCGCGACCAGTGCATCCTTGTGCTCCGGATCGGTGACGTCCCCGGGCAGCGTCTCGACACCGGCCAGCCCGTGGGTCGCGTCCGCGAGTTCGTCGCCGTGCCGCGCGTCGGTGATCACCTGCCAGCCGTCGGCGGACAGTGCACGGACCAGCTCGTTGCCCAGTCCCGAAGAGCCCCCGGTGACCAGTGCGACCTTGATGTCAGACATCGAATCTCCTTGTCGATCTGAGTGATTGATGCCATCCTTCAAGTTGAAGTCAACTTAAAGTCAAGAACCTTTTCGTCGACAGGCCCGTCCCTGATCGAGAGGACCACGAATTTCGGCCATTTGGACGCCAAATCGCTGGTCCTCTCGATGAAAGAGGGGCCTGTCGGCGTGAAGGAGAACGGGGATCTGAGACATGGACACACATGACCTGCTGCCGGTCGGCGCGGTCGCGGAGCGCAGCGGCTTCGCGGCGTCGGCGCTGCGTTACTACGAGGCACAGGGGCTGATCCACGCCACCCGCAACTCCGGGGGCCAGCGCAGGTTCGAGCGCAGCGTGCTGCGCCGGCTGGCCTTCATCCGGGCCGCGTCCAACGTCGGCCTGACCCTGGAGGAGATCCGCGACGAGCTGGATCGCCTGCCGGACGGCCGCACCCCCACCAAGGCCGACTGGCAGCGCATCACCACCCACTGGCGCGGCAGGCTCAACGCCCAGATCGCTGCCCTGGAGAAGCTGCGCGACGGGCTCGACTCCTGCATCGGCTGCGGCTGCCTGTCCCTGCGGCGATGCTCGATCTCCAACCCCGCCGACCGCGCCGCGAACGGTGCAGGTGCCCCGGGAGCGGCGTTCCTCCCGCCGCTGCTGAAGCGACCGCACCCGGCACCCTGACCGATCGATCTGGTCGGGCTGACCGGTCGATCGGTTTCAAGATGATGTCGTTGTCGTCATTTCCGCCGTTTCGCCACGTGAGATGAGTAACGTTCGGCTGCACCGTCTTTTCCACCGGAAGGTCCAACCACCATGGCCGTCTCCAAGACCACAGCTACCGTCGCGCTGCTGGCCGCGTCAGCGTTCGCCCTGACCTCGTGTGCCAGCTCCAAGCGGGACGACGGCGGCAAGAAGTCAGGCAGCGCCGGCAACACCAACGCCACGCTGAACTTCGGCGCCGCGGGCGCCCCCGCGACGTTCGACCCCTTCTACGCCAGCGACGGCGAGACGTTCCGCGTCAGCCGTCAGATCTTCCAGGGCCTGGTCGGTTTCAAGCCGGGCACGGCCGAGGTCGCACCCCGCCTCGCGACCAGCTGGAAGCCGTCCAAGGACGGCAAGACCTGGACGTTCAAGCTCAAGACCGGCGTGAAGTTCACCGACGGCACGCCCTTCAACGCCGAGGCCGTGTGCAAGAACTTCAAACGCATGGACAGCCAGAACAAGGCCGGACAGACCGCGTCGGAGTACTGGCTGGCCAACATGGGCGGCTACAACGGTGCCGAGGGCGAGCTCTACCAGGGCTGCAACGCCAAGGACGCGTCCACCGTCGAGATCAAGATCTCGCGACCGACCTCGAAGTTCCCGGCGCTGCTGGGGCTGCCGTCCTTCTCCATGCAGTCCCCGACCGCGATGGACAAGTACAAAGCCAACAACATCAAGGCGCAGGGGCAGGGCTTCGTCTACTCCGAATACGCCAACGCGCACCCGACCGGCACCGGTCCGATGAAGTTCCAGAAGTACGACAAGACCAACAAGACGGTCACCCTCGTGCGCAACGAGGACTACGCCGGCGAGGACAAGGCGACCGTCAAGAAGGTCGTCTTCTCGATCATCCCCGACGAGACCGCCCGCAAGCAGGCGCTCGCGTCCGGTCAGATCGACGGTTACGACCTGCCGAACCCGGTCGACTGGCCGACGCTGAAGAAGGACGACAACCTCGAGATCCGGCCGGCCTTCAACATCCTCTACCTCGGCCTGAACGCCAAGGTGGACCCGGACCTGAAGGACCTGCGCGTCCGCAAGGCCCTCTACTACGCGATCAACCGTGATCAGCTGGTCAAGTCGCAGCTGCCGGACGGCGCATCGGTCGCGACCCAGTTCATCCCCAAGACCGTTGCCGGCTACAACAAGTCGCTCAAGCCCTACAAGTACGACCCGAAGAAGGCCAAGCAGCTGCTGAAGGAGGCCGGCAAGAGCAACCTGAAGATCACCCTGTGGTACCCCACGGAGGTGACCCGGCCCTACATGCCCGCGCCGGACAAGATCTTCAACGCCATCAAGAAGGACTGGCAGGCGATCGGCGTCAAGGTCACCCCGAAGCCCGCATCGTGGGCCGGCGGTTACGTCACCGGCACCCAGAACGGCAACGCCGCGGCATACCTGATGGGTTGGACCGGCGACTACAACACACCGGACAACTTCTTGGGCAACTTCTTCTCCGACCCCAAGGGTCAGATGTCTGTCGGCGCCTACCCGTGGGGCGACAAGCTGCACAAGGCACTGGCCGACAACGACTCGATCGTCGACGAGAGCAAGCGTGCCGCGGCATACGAGAAGCTGAACAAGCAGATCATGGAGGACTACCTCCCCGGCCTGCCGATCTCGAGCTCCCCGCCCGCGATCGTCTTCAGCAAGAAGGTCAGCGGTGTCACTCCCAGCCCGTTGACCGACGAGCACCTGTGGACCGCCAAGGTCGATAAGTAGCAGTCGTTCGTACCGGTGACCGGTGTCCGCACGTGGCACCGGTCGCCGGTGCTCGCGCCGAGGTCCGCTCCGCCGCCCCACGGCCCCGCAGCGGTGTCCCCGGCCGGCCCCTTCGGAGCCTCGTGCGCGTGCGCTGACTCATCACTTCCCTAGGAGCCAACCCTCGTGCTCAGATTCATCGTCAGACGACTGTTTCAGGCCGTGCTGGTCCTGTTCATCGTCTCGATCCTGCTCTTCACCTGGCTGCGCAAACTTCCCGGCGGTCCGATCGACGCCATCCTGGGCGAGCGCGCCACCCCCGAGACCCGCGCCGCGCTGCGCAAGACACTCGGCCTCGACGAGTCGATCCCGGTGCAGTACCTACACTTCCTGGACAACGCGGTGCACGGCAACTTCGGCACCTCGACCCAGGTGCAGACCGGCACCGACGCACTCGACCTGTTCTTCCAGCGGTTGCCCGCGACCGTCGAGCTGTCCGTGCTGGCGTTGATCATCGCGATCGTCACCGCGATCCCGCTGGGCTACTTCGCCGCCAAGCGCCACGGTGGCTTCCTGGACACCAGCTCGGTCGTCGTGTCCCTGGTCGGTGTCGCGATCCCCGTCTTCTTCCTCGGGTTCGTGCTGAAGTACTTCTTCTCGATCGAGTGGCACGTCTTCCCTCCCGCCGGGCGGCAGAATGCCGACATCGACGCCACCCGGATCACGAACTTCTACGTCCTCGACGGGCTTCTCACCAGAGAGTGGGACGCGGCCTGGGACGCTCTGAAACACCTGATCCTGCCCGCCATCACCCTCGCATCGGTCCCCTTCGCGGTGATCTTCCGCATCACCCGCGGGTCGGTGCTGGAGGTCATGAACGAGGACTACGTGCGGACCGCGAAGTCGAAGGGCCTGTCCGAGCGCATCATCCGCGGCCGGCACATCCTGCACAACGCGTTGCTGCCGGTCGTGACCACGATCGGCCTGCAGGTCGGCGCACTGCTGACCGGTGCCGTGCTCACCGAGACCGTCTTCGGTTACCCCGGCCTCGGTGATGCGCTGGCCCAAGCGTTCCGCCAGCGTGACTACGCCGTGCTGCAGGTGTTGATCCTCGCCGCCGCACTCGGCTACATCCTGGTCAATCTGCTCGTCGACGTCGCCTACGCGATCATCGACCCCCGGATCCGGACGAGGTGAATGCGATGAGTCCCATGCAACGCAAGAAGGACCGGATCGATGCGCTCGCCGCGACCGCGGGGGCCGGCTCCGACATACCCGATGCCGGCCACGTCAGCGAGTCCGGCGGGCTCAGCCTGATCGGCAGCGCCTGGCTGCGGCTGCGACGCAACCCGGTCTTCCTGATCGGCGCGGCCATCACGCTCGCGTTCGTACTGCTGGCGATCTTCGCCCCGCTGATCGCGCCACACAGCGGCACCGCCAACCCGTTGATCAGCCAGGTCACCACCAACGACCCGATCCCGAAGCCGCAGTCCGGCTACCCGCTCGGCGGCGACAACCAGGGACGCGACCTGCTGTCGCGTCTGATCCTGGGATCTCGCCAAACGCTGATCGTCGGCGTGCTCGCGACCCTCGCGGGACTGACCGGCGGGCTCGTGCTCGGCACCATCGCCGGCTCGTTCGGCGGCCGCGTCGACACCGTGGTGATGCGCATCGTCGACGTGATGCTGTCGCTGCCGTCGCTGCTGCTCGCGTTGGCCGTCGCCACGCTCTTCGGACAGCCGTCACAGTGGACGCTGATCATCGCGATCTCCGTGGTCCAGATCCCGATCTTCGCCCGCCTGTTGCGTGGTTCGATGCTCAGTCAACGATCCAGCGATCACGTGCTGGCAGCGCGGGCCCTGGGTGTGAAGCGCGGGCCGATCACCTTCCGACACATGCTGCCCAACTCACTGGGTCCGGTGCTGGTGCAGGCCACCCTGGTGCTCGCGGTCTCGATCATCGAGGCGGCATCGCTGAGCTTCCTCGGCCTGGGCAACCCGGACGACTCCTCCCCCGAGTGGGGTCAGATGCTCGGCAAGGCACAGGACCTCTTCGACATCGAACCGCACATCGCGTTCTGGCCGGCCGGCTGCATCGTGGTGGTCGCGTTCGGCTTCACACTGATGGGTGAGTCACTGCGCGAAGCCCTCGACCCACGGAACAGGAGGTGACGGGGATGACCGTCCCGGCACCCGCCACAACAACAGACACCCTGCTGTCGGTGCGCGACCTGGTCGTCGAGTTCGGCAGCAAGGGCCAGACGCCGTTCCGCGCCGTCGACGGTGTCACCTTCGACGTGCGCCCCGGCCAGACCGTCGGCCTGGTCGGCGAGTCCGGCTGCGGCAAGTCGGTGACCTCGCTGGCGATCATGGGTCTGCTGCCCGATCGCGGCAACAAGGTCGCCGGGTCCGCGACGTTCGACGGCACGGACCTGCTGACCCTGGACGATCGCGAGATGCGCGACCGGCGCGGTCGCGACGTGGCGATGATCTTCCAGGACCCGCTCTCCTCGCTGAACCCCGTCGTCTCGATCGGCATCCAGGTCGCCGAGGTGCTGCAGCGGCACCGCGGCATGAAGAAGTCGGCGGCGATGGCGGAGTCGCGGGACCTGCTGGACAAGGTCGGCATACCCGACCCGTCCCGTCGGCTGAAGGAATATCCACACCAGTTGTCCGGCGGGATGCGCCAGCGTGCGCTGATCGCGATGGCGCTGGCTTGCAAACCGCGGCTGCTGATCGCCGACGAGCCCACCACGGCTCTCGACGTGACGATCCAGGCGCAGATCCTCAACCTGCTCAAGGAGCTCGTGGTCGACTCCGGCACCGCGCTCATCATGATCACGCACGACCTCGGCGTGGTGGCCGGGCTGTGCGACGAGGTCAACGTCCTGTATGGCGGTCGGATCGTCGAAACTGCCTCTCGTCACGAGATTTTCGCCAGCCCGCGACACCCCTACACCAACGGCCTGCTCGGCTCCATCCCCCGGCTCGACGGGGAGCGGGAGCAGCTGCACGCCATACCGGGCTCGGTCGCCGACAACATCCCGTGGACCTCCGGCTGTGCGTTCGCGCCGCGCTGCTCGCGAGCGATCGAAGCCTGTCGGGAGGAGTCGCCCGCACTGGAGCAGGACGCCGCGGCACTCGAAGACCATGCACTGCGATGCCACAACCCGTGGCCGTCGGGAGACCAGCAATGACCGAGCAATTCACTCTGGCCAAGACCCGCAAGGACGACGAGCGTGAGGTCCTGCTCGACGCCCAGGACGTCGAGGTCCACTTCCCGATCAAACGCGGCGTGATCTTCGACAAGACTGTCGGTCACGTCTTCGCCGTCGACGGTATGACGGTGCGGATCCACAAGGGCGAGACCTACGGACTCGTCGGCGAATCCGGTTGTGGCAAGTCGACTTTCGGTCGTGCCCTGTTGCGGTTGGAAGAGCCGACCAACGGGACGGTGACCTTCAACGGCACCGACCTGTCGACGTTGAAGGGCGAGGCGTTGCGCACCCAGCGGCGGCACATGCAGATGGTCTTCCAGGATCCGCTGTCCAGCCTCGACCCGCGCCAGACGGTCGAGTCACTGCTGCTGGAGGGCATGCGCGCGCACGGCCTGACCAAGGACGCCGCCGCCGCCGACGCGCGGTTGCGTGAGTTGCTGCAGGCTGTCGGGTTGCCTGCCGCGGCACTGCGCAAATATCCCCACGAGTTCTCCGGCGGGCAGCGGCAGCGCATCGGCATCGCCCGGGCCTTGTCGGTCGACCCCGAGCTGATCGTCGCCGACGAGCCGGTCAGCGCGCTGGACGTGTCGGTGCAGGCGCAGGTCATCAACCTGCTGGAGGACGTGCAGGAGCAGTTCGGACTGACCTATCTGGTGATCGCGCACGACCTGGCCGTCGTGCGACACATCAGCGACCGGGTCGGGGTCATGTATCTGGGCTCCCTTGTGGAAGAAGCTGATTCGGACGAGCTCTACGCCACGCCGCTGCATCCCTACACCCGTGCGCTGATGTCCGCGGTGCCGATCCCCGACCCGCTGGTGGAGGACCGCCGCGAGCAGATCATCCTCGCCGGAGACCTGCCTTCGCCGGCCAACCCGCCGAGCGGTTGCCGTTTCCACACCCGCTGCCCCTGGCGGCAGGAGAAGCTCTGCGACACCGAGCGTCCCGAGTTGCGGGTGGTGCAGATCGACGGTGTGCCCGCCGAGCACCGGGTGGCCTGCCACTACGCCGAGCAGATCCACTCCGGCGAGATCCGGCGACACGAGGTCACCGCGTCCGCCGTCGACCCGATGGCCGCTGCCGACACCCCGTCGGTCAACACCCAGGAGGACGCGGGCGGGCAGCCGTTCTCCGCTCCCTGACCGGACCGATGCGCGAACGGGCCGCTGCCGGATCCCCCGAGGTTCCAGCAGCGGCCCGCGTGCGTGGTTCACGTTCTCCGGTCAGCGGGTGCCGACCGGCTCACGCAGGCTGTATGGCGGAGGCACGACACGCTCGCCGGTCACTCGGCTCCCGCCGCGGGACGGCCACCACGCCTTACGCCCGAGCAACGACAGCGCCGCCGGCAGCACGACCAGCCGGACAACGGTGGCGTCCAACGCAATTGCGATGCCCAGGCCCACACCGATCTCCTTCATCTCCACCATCGACAAGGTGGCGAAGAGTGCGAAGACCGAGACCATCACCACCGCCGCGCTGGTCACGACACCGGCCGTCTCCTGCACGCCCTGGCGGACCGCCAGCTTCGGCGGCAGACCGGAGTCGACCTTCTCCTTGACCCGGCTGAGCACGAAGACGTGGTAGTCCATCGACAGCCCCATCAGCACCACGAAGAGGAAGATCGGGATCCACGAGATGACCCCGCCGGTGGAGTGGAAGTTGAGGATCGACTCGGCCCAGGTGTTCTGGAAGACGAGGGTCAGCACCCCGAACGCCGCTCCGACCGACATCAGGTTGAGCGCGGTGGTCAGCAGTGCGATCACCGGGCTGCGGAAGGTCGCGGCCATCATCAGCAGGGTCAGTCCGAGCACCACGACGAGCACCTTGGGCAGCCCGTCGGACTGGTGCTGCATCTGGTCGTAGCTCTCGGCGACTCCGCCGCCGACCGTCCAGGTAGCGTCCCTGTCACCCAGCGCCTGCGGTATGACGTGGTCGCGCAAGTCCTGGACCGCGTCGCCCGCTGCGAACGACCCTTCGTTCGCTTTACTACCGATGGTCAGCACCGCTGTATGCCCGTCCGCGGAGACGCGCACCGGGTCGGCCACGGCCTTCCAGTCACCGGTCGCGAACGCTTTGTTCGCAACTGTTTTCGCGTCCTGTCGCAGCGTGCCCGCGTCGTCACCGTGCAACACGACGGCTGCGGTCGGCCCGTCCCCGGGGAATGCCTTGCCGATCTGCTGCATCGCGTGCACTGCGGGCACGTCGTGCGGCAGGGAGTCCAGGCTGGCGGTCTGCTGTTTCATGCCCAGTGCCGGCACAGCCAGACCGAGCAGCAGCGCTCCGCCGACGAGCAGCGCGACCAGCGGGCGGCGCAGCACCGGTGCGAGCACCTTGCCGCTGACCGAGCCGGGCGCCATACGCGAGGAGAGGCGCCACAGCAGCGGAATGCGCGGACGGTCGACCTTGCCGCCGAAGAGCGTCAGCAGCGCCGGCAGCACGGTGAGCGAGCCGAACACCGCGAAGGCGACCACCAGGATCGAACCGGTCGCGATGGACGCGAACGTCACGTCCCCGACCACGTAGAGGCCGGACATGCTCACCAGCACTGCCACGCCCGAGACGACGATCGAGTGTCCCGATGTCTCCGCCGCGATCTCCACGGCGTCCGCGGTGCGCAGCCCGCGCTGGCGCTCCTGCCGCTCACGCTTGAGGTAGAACAACGAGTAGTCGACACCGACCGCCATACCGATCAGCAGGATGACGCTGGTGACGGTGGGCTCCATCGGCAGCAGCAGCGAGACCGGACCCATCAGGCCCATGGTCGCGAAAACGCTTGTGATGGCGAGGAATACGGGGATGCCCGCCGCGATCAATGCCGCGAAGACGATCAGCATCAGCCCGATCGTGATCGGCAGGCTGGTCAGCTCGGCGGAGCCGAGGTCGTCACCCACCCGGGTGTTGATCGCTTCGTTGAGGGAGGTGTCACCGGTGGCCACGATGTCCACGCCGGGTGCTCGCGGCTGCGCCTGGTCGACGGCCTCCGTGATCCCGCTGATGTCCGGATCCTGGTCGTCGGCAACGGTTTTCATGGTGATCGGCACCATCACCAGTTTCTTGTCCGGTGACACTGCCGGCGCTCCGACCTGGCGGACGTGACGGTCCGTGCGGATGTCGGCAGCGATCCGGTCCGCAGCCGTGCGGACGGTTGCGTCGACCGGACCGCCCGATGCCCGGGACAGGACGACGAATTCGTTGTCGGGTGTGTCGAGTCCGGCGCGCTGGATCTGCTCGGCAGCGGTGCCCGACTGGCCGACCCGGTAGTCGGCATCGGTCGTGGTGTGCATGGAGATCGCTGCACCGCACGCGACCGCGGCCACCACCAGGAGCATCCAGGTGCCGACCGCCCGCCACGGGTGGCGCACGCTCCAGCGAGCAATTCTGAGTGTTGCACCAACCCTTTTCACGTTGGCGGCCCTCCCTCGGTTGACTGTGGTGGTCGGAGGGTTTCCGACCGTCGTCAACACTCGTCCGATCGCGGGCCGAAGTCAGTGACGGCAGCACCACAGTTGAGGTAGGGCTAGCACCACCATCGGAAGTGGCGATTTCTCACCTGTGTCGTGGGCGCAGACACGTCAGGATAGGTGTGTGCAATCAACCGCGAGCCGCCCGCAGATCATGCTGGCGCACTTCGTCTCCGTCCTGCTGGCCGTGCCCGCGCTGGCGATGATGACCCTGTCGATCGTCGGCGTCGTCTCTGCCCCGCTCGGCATCGGCATCGCCCTGCTGTATGTCGCCGTGCCGGCGACCCGGCTGCTCGCGACAGGACAGCGTGCCCTTGCGCGGGAGATCCTGCACGAGCCCGTCACGCAGGAATATCACCCGACGGACGGGCTCGGAGTCCTTGATCGCATCCAGCACTGGGCGAAGGACCCGGCTCGGTGGCGCGATGTCCTGTGGGAGCTGGCCACGAGCACCATCGGTTTCACCCTGTCGGTGCTGACCATCGCGTTGTTCGCCTACCCGCTGTGGTCGATCGTCTGGTTCGGGCTCTGGAAGGGGCTGCCGGACATCTTCGACACGCCGTACGGCGACAGCATGCAGGTGACGAGCACCGCTGGTGCTATTGCGGTTTCGGCCTCCGGCGCCGTGGTCGGTGCACTGCTGTGGTGGCTCACGGCGAAGCCCATCGCGCGATGGCGGTTCGGTCTGGACCGCTTCCTGCTCGGCGCCTCGCGCAGTGCAGTGCTGGCCCGACGTGTCGAGGAGGTCACCACGTCCCGCGCTCAAGGGGCCGACGCAGCAGCGTCCGAGCTGCGACGGGTGGAGCGCGACCTGCACGACGGAGCCCAGGCGCGCCTGGTCGCCCTCGGGATGAATCTCGGGCTCGCCGCCGAACTCATCGAGAACGACCCGGAAGCGGCTCGTCAGCTGTTGCTGGAGGCCAGGGACAACTCGGGTGTCGCTCTGCAGGACATCCGGTCGGTGGTGCGCGGCATCCATCCTCCGGTGTTGGCCGATCGGGGGCTTGCCGACGCCATACGTGCCGTCGCCGTTGACCTGCCGATCGACTTCGAGCTAGATCTGCACCCGCCGCATCTGCCCCCGCCGCTGGAGTCGGCCGTCTACTTCGGCACTGCGGAGTGCCTGGCGAACATCGGCAAGCACTCCGGCGCATCGGCGGGGTGGGTCAACATCCGGGCCTCCGACGATCGCGTCCGGGTCGAGGTCGGCGACAACGGAGTCGGGCGGGCGGACCCGAACGGCAGCGGATTGCAGGGAGTCGCCGGACGCCTGGCCGTCTTCGACGGCACGATGGAGGTGTCGAGCCCGGCGGGCGGGCCGACCATCGTGACCATGGAGGTGCCGTGCGGGCAGTGATCGGCGAGGACCACGCGTTGTTGCGCGACGGGTTGGAGCGCATTCTGGCGGCGCACGACATCGAGGTCGTCGCGACCGCGGACAACGCGCCGAGCCTGGTGCGTGCCCTGCGCGAGCACTCCCCCGACATCGCGATCGTCGACGTGCGTATGCCGCCGACCCTCACCGACGAAGGCTTGCGCGTCGCGATCGACGCCCGCAAGGAGCAGCCCGGACTGCCGGTCCTGGTGCTGTCACAGTATGTCGAGAACCTTTACGCACGAGAGCTTCTCGAGGACGGCGACGGTGGCGTCGGCTACCTGCTCAAGGACCGTGTCTCCGACGTCGGAGCCTTCATCGAGGCGGTCCGGCAGGTCGCCGGCGGCGGCACCGTCCTCGACCCGACCGTGGTCCGGCAGCTGATCGCGCGGCGGCCGCAGGGCAGCAAGACCGAGCGGCTCACTGACCGCGAGCGTGAGGTGTTGGGCCTGATGGCCGAGGGTCGCTCCAATGCGGCGATCGCCGGCGCGCTGTTCGTGACGGAGAAGGCGATCAGCAAGCACACGAACGCGATCTTCACGAAGTTGGACCTGCCGGTCTCCGGCGACGACAACCGCCGGGTCCTGGCAGTCCTCGCCTATCTCAAGGACTGATCCCCCATCCGCCAGTGACGGCTTCCTCACCGAGTGACGGCGTCATACCGCCGTCACTCGGCGGGGGGACCGTCGCTCGGCATCGGACGGGGATTGGGTGGGCATCGAGTGGGCATTGGACGGGCATCCGACCGGCATCCAACGGAGCATGCTTGCAGGAAGTCGCGCGGTGGTGGACAGTCACCGTATGAGCAGGCTTTTGACCGAGGAAGAGATCACCCGGCAACTGGGCGCGCTGGCGGGATGGACGCTCGACGGCGACACGATCCGGGCGACATACAAGGCACCCTCCTTCGCGGAGGGGATCGAGTTCGTGCGGCAGGTCGCGGCTGACGCGGACGACATGAACCATCACCCTGACATCGAGATCTCCTACACCACGATCCGATGGGCGCTGTCCACGCACAGCGAGGGCGGCCTCACCCAGCTCGACATCGAGCTGGCACACCGGATCACCGAGACCGCCGCTCAGGTCGGTGCTCAGGCCGAAGCGTGACCAGATCGGTAGAGCCGCACGAAGGTGAGCTGCAGGACGAGTCGCTGAGCAGCCGCCTCAACTGGTTGCGTGCGGGAGTCCTCGGCGCCAACGACGGCATCGTCAGCGTCGCCGGCATCGTCGCGGGAGTGGCAGGCGCCACCACCGACCGCCACAACATCGCGATCGCAGGCGTTGCGGGCCTCGTGGCAGGCGCACTGTCAATGGCCGCAGGCGAATACGTCTCCGTCAGCACCCAACGCGACAGCGAGCGGGCGATGCTGCACAAGGAGAAGCAGGAGCTGCGTGAGCTGCCGGAGGAGGAGCTGGAGGAGCTGACCCAGATCTATCAGGCCAAGGGGCTCAGCAGGCAGCTCGCCGGCCAGGTCGCGAGCGAGCTCACCGAGCACAACGCTCTCGAGGCGCACGCCGAGGCGGAGCTCGGTATCGACCCCGATGAGTTGACCAACCCGTGGCACGCCGCCGGCGCATCGCTGGTGGCATTCACTGTTGGCGCGCTCATCCCGCTGATCGCGATCCTGTTGCCGGGCCCCGACTGGCGGGTCCCGGTCTGTTTCGTCGCCGTGGCACTTGCTCTGGTCCTCACGGGTGCGACGAGTGCACGTCTCGGCGAGGCGCCGGCCCGACCGGCGGTGTTGCGCAACGTGATCGGCGGACTGCTCGCCATGGCCATCACGTATGGCGTGGGAAGTCTCGTCGGCACAGCCATTTAGCGCGGGGCGCAACGACACCCTCTGCTCCCTCCACCGATCTGCCGCACTGCCGTGAACTGCTGCCCCGGCGTCGGCATACATTGAGCGTATGACGATCCTCGAGCAGTCCATCGCCCGCCTCGACGGCACCGACACGACCCTCGCCGACCTCACCGGCGGCAAGCCCGCACTGCTCGTCAACGTGGCGAGCAAGTGCGGGATGACACCGCAGTACACCGCTCTGGAGGAGCTCCAGAAGTCCTACGAATCCAAGGGATTCACCGTCATCGGCTTCCCCTGCAACCAGTTCGCGGGACAGGAGCCGGGCAGTGCCGAGGAGATCCAGGAGTTCTGCAGCGCGACGTATGGCGTGACATTCCCGCTGACCGAGAAGATCGAGGTCAACGGCGAAGGGCGGCACCCGATCTACACCGAGCTCGCCCGGTCCGCCGACCAGGAGGGCAGGGACGGCGACATCCAGTGGAACTTCGAGAAGTTCGTGATCAGTTCCGACGGCACCGTGGTGCAGCGCTTCAGCCCGCAGGTCGCCCCGGACGACGACCGTGTCGTGCGGGCGATCGAATCCGCCCTGGGCTGATGCCGGAGGTCACCCTGCGACCGCTCGGCGAGTCCGACATCGCGGCCCACAACTCGGCCGAGGACGCCGAGATCGTCCGCTGGCTGACCGGTGAGCGGGGCACGACCGAGGCGACGCGTCGGCACTTCGAGCAGCTGGCTGCGAATCTGGCTGCCGGAGAAGGAAAACGCGGCTTCGGCGTGTGCCTGGACGATCGGTTGGCAGGGTACGTCGACTGCGACCCGGACATTTCTGACGGTCTCGAACAGCGCGACGTCAACATTTCCTATACGACGCACGCGTGGGCGCGCGGCCAAGGCGTCGCGACGCGGGCAGTTGCGCTGATGTGCGACTACATCCGGGAACACCGGATCGGCGATCGCGCTGCCCTGCGCATCGAGCCCGAGAACGTCGCGTCCCGCAGAGTCGCCGAGCGCGCAGGTTTCCGTTACGTGCGCGAGTTCGTGTCCGCGACCGACACGAACTCGGACGGATCTCCGACAATGATGTGTCTCTACCTGCTCGATCTCTGACACCCGCTCCCTGACGACCGACCTCTGACGCCCGACCCATCCGCCACGATGGCCGCAACGAACCACGTGCATGACGGATGCGCTCTTCGCACGGGTCCGGGCCGCACTGGCTGGATTGATCTCGGTCGCGGTCGGGCTCGCCGCCGGCCAACTGGTCGCGGCGCTGCGCGACCCGGCCACCTCTCCGGTGCTTGCAGTCGGCTCCGCGGTCATCGATCGCACGCCGACACCGTTGAAGGACTGGGCTATTCGCCAGTTCGGCACCCACGACAAGCTCGTGCTGCTGTCCTCGGTCCTTGCAGGGGTGCTCGTCATCGCGATCGTGTCCGGGATGATCGCCCGTCGGTATGTCGCGATCGGTGTCGCCATACAGCTCGCAATGATGGCCGTGGCGGGTTACGCCGTCCTGGACAGGCCGTTCGCCCGTGTCTCGGATCTCCGACCGACACTCGTCGCCGGCATGGTGTCCCTGCTGGTGCTGTCCGCGCTGCTCTGGCTGGACCACCAGCCGACACTGCGCAGGCTGATCGCTCGGACACCGGTCGAGCGCCACAACACGAGCGGTGCCAGTCGACGCGCGTTCGTCATCGGGACCGGGCTCGGCACGACGGCGGCCGTGGTCGGCTTCCTCGGCTCCAAGCAGTTGACCGACTCCCGATCCGGCGTGAACGTGCGCATCCCCGCACCTGCCGAGCGCGCCCCGGCGTTGCCGCGCGGCCTGGATGCGTCGATCCGTGGTGTGACCCCACTGCGCACACCGAACGCAAAGTTCTACCGGGTCGACACGGAGCTGTCCGTCCCGACGCTCGATGCCTCCCGCTGGTCGCTGCAGATCGACGGTGAGGTCGAAAGCCCCTACGAAATAAGCTATTCAGAGCTGTTGCGACGCCCGCTCGTCGAGCGCAACATCACCATCACCTGTGTGAGCAATCCCGTCGGCGGCGGGTATGCCGGCGGCGCGACGTGGCGCGGGGTGCTCACCCGCGACCTGCTGAAGGCTGCCCGGGTCAAGGATCCGGATCGACCCGACCTGCAGGTCCTCAGCACATCGTTCAACGGCTTCACCATCAGCACTCCGCTGGGCGCCCTCACGGACGGGCGCGGCGCCATGCTCGCGGTCGCGATGAACGGGCAGCCGCTCCCCCGCACCCATGGTTTCCCAGCACGACTCGTGACACCCGGCCTCTACGGGATGCTCGGCTGCACCAAATGGGTCACTCGGCTGACGGTGACGACCTACGCGGACAGGAAGGCGTACTGGACCGAGCGCGGTTGGACGACCCGCGGGGAGATCAAACCCACTGCCCGCATTGATGTTCCACAGTCGTTCGCCTCCGTGAAATCGGGGCGCGTCATGGTCGGCGGCACCGCGTGGGCACAGCGTCGCGGCGTGGTGCGGGTCCAGGTCAGCATCGACGACGGCCGGTGGCAGGACGCGACCATGGGACCGGAGGTCAACGTCGACTACTGGCGTCAGTGGTATTTCGCGTGGGACACCTCGAAGAAGGGCACCCATAGCGTGCGTGCACGGGTCGTCTACGGCTATGACCGGGTGCAGACCGCGAAGCGCGCCGGCGTTTTCCCCAGCGGGTCCAGCGGCATCGAGGAGAGAACCTTCGTCGTCCACTGATTTGCCAGCTGGAGGACCCATCCGTTCGGCCTTCAGCTCCGAATCGCCAGTGTCCTCAGGCACATACAGTCATAGGAGTTGAGTCCTCATGAAGTCACGAATCGCTCTCTCACTGGGCACCACAGCACTGCTGGCCGCCTCGCTCACCGCGTGTGGCTCGTCCGGGTCCGGTGGCTCGAGTGGCAGCGGCGCAGCCGGCAGTCCGATGGCGAGCTCGTCGGCGATGAAATCGAGCGGCGGAGGCTCGAGCATGGGCGACGCCGCGAACGCCGCGAAACCGTTCGGCCCCGCGTGCTCGACCGTTCCGAAGAGCGGCAAGGGCTCGTTCGACGGTATGGCGCAAGACCCTGTCGCCACAGCCGCATCCCACAACCCCGCGCTCTCCACGCTGACGACGGCGGTCAAGAAGGCGGGTCTGGTCGACACGCTCAACAACGCACCGGCACTGACGGTCTTCGCGCCGGCGAACTCGGCCTTCGCGAAGCTGCCCAAGAAGCAGCTGAACGCGGTCCTCGCCGACAAGAAGCAACTGACCACCCTGCTGACCGGGCACGTGGTGAAGGGCAAGCTGACTCCGAAGCAGCTTGCCGGCAGCCACAAGTCGCTCGCGGGGACCACTATCAAGGTTTCCGGTTCCGGTGAGAAGTTCACGGTGGACGGCAACTCGAAGGTGGTGTGCGGCAACGTGCAGACGGCGAACGCCACGGTCTACATCCTCGACACGGTGTTGATGGGCAAGTAAGTCCGATGGCACGGACCTGAGCCATGTCGATGATCGTTACGGAGGGCTCCCGGGTAAGAATGGGGGACGTGGCCGTCCGCAACATTCCCGCGCTGGCCGACCTGCTGCGGCAGGTCGGCCAGGGCGACGACGCGGCCTTCGCCCAGCTGTATGACGCAACGGCATCCCGGCTCCACGGCCTCGTCCAGCGGATCCTGGTCGATCGTGCGATGAGCGAGGAGGTCACGCAAGAGGTCTTCCTGGAGATCTGGCGGACCAGCCCGCGCTTCGATCCGGCGCGTGGCTCCGCACTCTCCTGGTTGTTCACGATCGCGCACCGCAAGGCGGTGGATCGGGTCCGCTCGAGCGAGGCGGCCCGCAGCCGCGACACGGCATACGTCGCTACACAAGCCGAGCCGGCCTACGACTCGACTGCTGAGCACGTCGACGGCACGCTACGCGCCGAGACCGTGCGGGCCGCGATCGCCAGCCTTTCGGCATTGCAACGCGAAGCAGTCGAACTCGCCTATTTCGAGGGTGTTTCGCATGCCGAGGTGGCACGTCGACTCGACATACCGCTAGGCACGGCGAAGTCGCGGATCCGCGACGGGCTGGCCAGGCTCCGCGCGACACTGGGAGGTGAATCATGAGCGATGAGCACATCGAGCCCATCGACTACGCGATGGACGCGCTGGACGACGTGAGTCGCCGGCGTGCCGATCAGCACCTCTCCGGTTGCGAACAGTGTCGCGCCGAGGTGGCCGAGTGGCAGGAGGCCACTGCCGGGCTCGGCTCCTCGGTCGATCCGGTCGACCCGCCACCCGAGCTACGTGCGAAGGTCCTCGCCGAGGCTGCGCGCTCGCCACAGGAGCACGCACAGGCGAGCGCCACCACACACCGCGGTCCCTCGGCTGCCCGGCGCACGCGTCACCCCGGCCGATGGCTCGCGGCAGCGGCTGCGGCGATCGTCGTGATCGGCGGCGGCATCACCGTTGCGAGCAAGCCTTGGCAGAGCGAGCCGACCCCGGTATCGGCGGTCGCGAAGGTCACCGATGCACCCGACGCGCAACACGCGAGCAAGCCGGTCAACGGCGGCTCGCTCGAGATGATCTTCTCCACCGCCCAGGAGAAGGCGGTTGCGACGCTGCGTGGCGTAGACCCGGCGTCCGACGGCAAGGTCTACCAGGCGTGGCTCATCACCCCGAAGGGAATGGTGAACGCCGGCTTGCTGCAACCAGGGAAGCCGACTGTCCTCAACGGCAGCATCAATCACGCGAAGGGCGCCGCGGTCACCGTCGAGCCGGCCGGAGGCTCGAAGCAGCCGACCACCAAACCGATCGTGCAGATATTCATGAGCTGATCGACCAATCCGGTCGCCGTATGGCGACGAACCCCCGGCGACAGGTGAATCGTCGAGGGAGCTGTGGTGGATCATTTCGCGGTCGTGGGCAGTGGCGTCTCCGGACTCGTCGCCGCTCACGTGCTCGCCCGGTCAGCGCGGGTGACGGTCTTCGAGGCGGACGGCCGTCCCGGCGGTCATGCGCACACGCATGACGTCGCGTTGCCGGACGGCAGCACGACCCGGGTGGACAGCGGTTTCATCGTGCACAACGACCGGACCTACCCGACCCTGTGCCGGTTGTTCGACGAGCTCGCCATACCCACGCGTCCGACCGACATGAGCATGTCGGTCTTCTCCGAACGCACCGGCTGGCAATATGCCGGCGGCAAAGGCATCGGCGGAGTGCTCGCCGACACCCGCACCGTGGCACGACCCGCGTTCCTGCGCATGCTGTGGGAAGTGCGTCGATTCCATTCCACTGCAACCGATTTCCTCAACGACTCGGCTGACCACACGCTGACCTCCATCGGCGACTGGCTGGCCGATCGCGGCTTCTCGGCGACCTTCCTGGAGCACTTCGCCAGGCCGCTGGTCGCTGCTGTCTGGTCCTGCGCGCCTGACGATGCCATGTCATATCCCGCACGTAGCTTGCTCACCTTCCTGGACCACCACGGAATGCTGTCCGTCTCCGGCTCGCCCGCCTGGCGCACCGTGGTCGGTGGATCTCGGACGTATGTCGACAAGCTGCTCGACAACCCGCAGATCGAGATCTGTTGTGGCACACCGGTCCGTGCTGTTGTCTCCCGGCAGCACGGCGTGACCGTGCAGACGGACCACAGTGAGCAGGACTTCGCGGGAGTCGTGGTCGCCACGCACCCATCCGCAGCCCTGACGATGCTGAAATCCCCGACAGCTGCACAGGCCAGCGTGCTCGGTGCGATGCCCTACAGCGTCAATCCGGCTCAGTTGCACACGGATTCGTCGGTGTTGCCGCAATCGCTCCGTGCACGCGCATCGTGGAACTACCGGCTGCCCATCGAACGACATGACAGCGTGCTGGTCTCCTACGACCTGACCCGCCTGATGCGGCTACCGGCCGCCGCCGGCCACCGATTCATCGTGACCCTCGGAGGCGACGACCGGGTCGACCCGGCCTCGGTCATCGCCGACATGACCTATGAGCACCCGCTCTACTCGGCAGGATTCCTGCGCGCGCAGGCCCGCCTCCCCGAGATCGACGAGAGCCGCATCGTGTTCGCCGGCGCCTACCACGGGTGGGGTTTCCACGAGGACGGCGCGCTATCCGGTAAGCGTGCCGCTGAAGCGCTAGGGGGCCACTGGTGACCCCGACGGCATACTTGGCGACAGTGCGGCACGTGCGAACAACACCGTTGCAGCACGACTTCACCTACCGCACTGTGACTTGGGCGATCCCACTCGATGGCCGGGACCCGAATAGCGGAATCCCTTGGTGGCAACGGACATTCATCCGATTTCGCGCTTCCGATCATCTTGGTGACTCCGGCGACTGGCGCGACAACATCGTCGCGTTCGCCGCGACCCACGACCTCGACGCGTCCTCCTGGCACATCGTCGCGCTGAGCGGCGCCGCCACCGCCGGTTATGCGTTCGACCCACTCACGCTCTATTGGTGCACCGATCCCACGGGCGATCCGGTCGCCGTCATCGCCGAGGTTCGCAACACCTATGGGCAGCGACATGCCTACCTCCTCCGCCCGGACAGCAAAGGGGTCGCACGCGCCGAGAAGCGTTTCTACGTCTCGCCGTTCAACGATGTGAGCGGGAGCTACACGATGTCGGTTCCACCACCGGACCGATCCGGCTTCGACGTACGAGTCACGCTCCACCGACCCGGCGAACGACCCTTCGTCGCCACCTGGCGCGGCATTCGACCGCGGTCCCTCAGCGACCGGGTGCGACTCGCACTGCACCTGCCGCTCGCGGCACAGGTCGTCACTGTCCGGATTCGGCTGCAGGGCATCCGGCTCTGGGCACGGCGGCTGCCGATCCACCCCCGACCCGATCACTCCGAGGAGCTGACATGACAGTTCTCCGCACAGCCCCCAGAACCGCGCCTGCCACGCGCCGACCGCTGCGTCCCCGGCGTCCGGGACAGGACGCCCCCACCCCTACGGTGGACCCCGCCCGCTGGCCGGATGTCGCGAGGACCCCACGTGGCTGGCGAGCCGCGGTCTCCGGCGCTGTCGCCACCCGCATCTTTCGGTATGCCGTCTCCCGCCTGCAGATCCGGGTGCTGCTCCCCGACGGCCGGACACTCGGCGCCGACCAGCGGACCAGCGCACCGACGATGACCATTCACGACCCGGCCACGATGATGCGACGGATCGGCACAACGGGAATGATCGGATTCGGCGAGTCCTACCTCGCAGGAGAGTGGGACAGTGACCAACTCGCCCTGTTGATCGAGCAGTTCGCCCGCGGCGTCGAGACGCTGGTGCCGCGCCCGCTGCGCGCACTCCGTGCTCTGGTGCTGCAACGCCAGCCGTCCGGCGACCGGCCCGACCGCACGCACTCCCGCAGCAACGTCGAGCGGCACTACGACTTGTCCAACGAACTCTTCGCCTCGTTCCTCGACGAGACCATGTCCTACTCGAGCGCGTTGTTCGGCCCCGGCGACGATCTGGTCCACGCACAACGCCGCAAGATGGACCGCTTACTCGACGAAGCAGGAGTCACCAGTGGCACCGCGTTGCTCGAAATCGGTTCCGGATGGGGCGGATCCGCCTTGCGTGCAGCGCGCCGCGGAGCCGCCGTGCACAGCATCACGCTCTCCGGGCAGCAGCAGGAGTGGGCCGACGCGATGCTCAGGACGGCGGGCGTCTCGACCACTGCGCGCGTCGAGCTACAGGACTACCGGGATGTGCAGGGCAGGTATGACGCTGTCGTGTCGGTAGAGATGATCGAGGCGGTCGGCCTCGACTTCCTGGACACCTACTTCGCGACGATCGCGGCGGCACTCCGGCCCGGCGGCAGCGCCGCCATACAAGCCATCGTGATTCCGCATCACCGCGCCCTGACGACCCAGCACACGTACACCTGGATCCACAAGTACATCTTCCCGGGAGGCGCGCTCCCGTCCGTGCGGCTCATCACCGAGTCCGCGGCACGGGCAGGACTTCGGGTCACGGGCGACCTCGTCCTGGGCGACTCCTACGTGCGGACACTCGACACGTGGGCGAACACGTTCGCCGAGAATTCCTCGCGCGTGGACGAACTCGGCTTCGACGAGACCTTCCGCCGGATGTGGGACTTCTACCTGCGCTACTCCGAAGGCGGCTTCCGCGCCGGCTACCTCGACGTGCACCAGTTCACCCTCGTCAAGGACGGGAGTGCGGCATGAGCTCAGTGCAGATGACAGGTGTTGCCGACGCCATCCAGGACGCGCTGCGGCCCGTGCTGCGGGGTCGGCTGCCGGTGCGACTGAGCGCTTGGGACGGCAGCGTCGCCGGGGACCCACAGGCACCGCGGGTGCGACTGCGGGGGCCTCAAGCGCTACGTCGATTGCTCTGGCATCCGGGCGAACTCGGCGCCGCGCAGGCGTATGTCGCGGGCGAGCTGGAGCTGGCCGCGCCTATTGGGGAGGTGCTGCAACACGTTCGTCGCATCGGCGCCGAACGCGGCCTGGCCGACCCCGGGCCCCGCATGCGCGACGTGATGTCCGCGCTGCGCGGTGTGGTCACCATCGACGGGGTCGTCGGTCGCCGGCCGGCCGACCCGGCGGCACAACTGAAGGTCACCGGCAGGCTGCACTCCCGCATGCGCGACCGGGACGTCATACACGGTCACTACGACGTCGACAGCGACTTCTACGCGCTGATCCTCGACGCGCACATGGCCTACTCCTGCGCGTACGTCACCGACGGAGACCTGGCCGGGTTCGAGACGGCCGACTACACACTCGAGGACGCCCAACGGGACAAGCTCGACCTGGTGTGCCGCAAGGCAGGCCTGGACCAGCGCCCCGGGATGCAGCTGCTCGACGTCGGTTGCGGCTGGGGCTCGCTGAGTCTGCATGCGGCCGAGCACTTCGGCGCCGTGGTCACCGGTGTCACGATCTCGACGGAGCAGAAGGCCTTCATCGACAAGCAGATCCATGCTCGCGGGCTGCAGGACCGCGTCGACGTCCAGCTGCGCGACTATCGCGACGTGACCGGCAGGTATGACGCCGTCGCATCGTTGGAGATGGGTGAACACGCCGGTGACAAGGGCTATCCCGACTACGCCCGCGTGCTGCACGACGCGGCCACGGATGACGCCCGCATCGTGGTTCAGCAGATGAGTCGTCGTGGCAAGCACCCGGGCGGTGGTCCGTTCATCGAAGCGTTCATCGCCCCGGACATGACCATGCGCCCGGTCGGCGACACGATCGAACTCCTGGAGCAGTCGGACCTGGAGGTGCGGGACGTCCATGCTCTCCGGGAGCACTACGCGTGGACGGTCCGGTCCTGGCAACAACGCTTCGACCGGCACCGCCGCGAGATCGAGCGGCTCGTGCCGCCGGAGACCGTGCGGGTCTGGGAGCTCTACCTGGCCGGTGGCCTCCTCGCCTTCGAGGAGGGCCGGATGGGCGTCGACCAGATCGTCGCTGTCCGGCGCCGGCAGGGTCCGACCGGGCTGCCGGGCGTTCGGCCTGCGACGTGGAGCGACCCGCGTGGCTGACTTCGTCCGGATGAGCCTCGCCAGTGCCGTGCTGCTCGTGCTCATCCAGTGCGGCGCTGCCGGGTGGTCCGCCCGGGTCGGCCGCTGGGCTGTCGCGGACGTCGTGTGGGGTCCGGGTATGGCAGCAGTGGCGCTGCTCGGGTTGCTGGCGGGTCCGGGCGGCATCGTGCGCCGCGTCGTGCTGACCGTGATCGTCTGTGCCTGGGGCGCTCGCTTGGGCTCCCACGTATGGCGCAGGATGCGCGGCCACGACCGGGACGACCCGCGCTACGTCCGGATGGCCGAAGGCCGATCCCGGACGACCATGATGCTGAGCGTCTTCGGCATACAGGGCCTGACGCAGTGGGTCGTCACGCTGCCTGTTCAGGTGGCCGCGGTGTCCTCGGATCCCGACGGATCCCGCTGGTGGATCGCGGTTCTCGGCGTTGTGACGGCCTGTTCCGGCACCGTGGTGGAAGCAGTTGCCGATCACCAGCTCGAGCAGTACAAGAGGCAGGATCCGCGTCCGCGGATCATGGATCGCGGACTCTGGGGCTGGTCGCGGCACCCGAACTACTTCGGTGACGCGTGTGTCTGGGTCGGGATCTTCCTGGTCGCTGCCACCGGCTGGCCCGGGGTGCTGACCGTGGTGTCACCGATCGCCATGGTGGGGCTGCTCGTCTGGGGCAGCGGTGTCCGGCTGGCCGAGCGCGCGATGGACGGGCGACCCGGCATCGCTGAGTACCGGGAGAGGACAAGCGTCTTCGTGCCCTGGCCACCGCGCACTCGGTGACGACGCGCACTACTCGGACGCGACTCACTCCGACGCTAGCGGTCCCTCCAGCTCGGCAACCTCCGTGTCGGACAACACGATCCGTCCGGCGGCGGTGTTCTCCTCCAGGTGGGCGATCGACGAGGTCCCTGGGATGAGGAGCACCGTCTCCGACTCGCGCAACAGCCACGCCAGACCGATCTGGGACGGAGTCGCACCGAGCTTCTCGGCCAGCGAACGCACCCGGGGATCGTCGGGAACCTTCGGCATGTCCGGGAAGGCCGAACCCAGCGGGAAGAACGGCACGTAGGCCACCTCGCGCTCGGCGCACAACCGCAACGTCGCCTCGTCGTCGCGGTGCAGCAGGTTGTAGGCATTCTGGACACAGACCGCACCCGCGTCGATGGCCGAACGCGCCTGCGTCTGAGACACATTGCTGACACCGAACGTCTCCAGGAGCCCCTCGGACACGATGTCCTGCATCGCGGCGAGCTGATCCTCCAGGGGGTAGTGGTTCTCCGCGCCGATCTCCTCCTCGGGCATGACCCGCAGGTTGATGACCGGCATCCGGTCGACGCCCAGCGTCTGCAGGTTCTCGACGACCTGTTCCCGCAGGCCGTCCGGCTGCTGCGCCGGCAGCCAGCCGCCTTCGGCGTCGCGGCGTGCCCCGATCTTGGACACCAGCACGAGGTCGTCGGCATACGGATGAAGGGCTTCACGGATCAGCTCGTTGGAGACCTTCGGTCCGTAGAACTGTGCTGTGTCAATGTGATTCACCCCGAGCTCGACCGCGCGACGCAGCACCGCGATCGCCTCGTCGTGGTCGCGCGGCGGTCCCATGACGCCGGGGCCGGGCAACTGCATCGCGCCGAATCCGATCCGGTGGACGTCGTGCCCAGCAAGGGAGAAAGTGTCGTGTGTCATGCCCCTAGCTCAACACACTTTCCCATTGCAAGGCGTAGTGAAGGCAGCCGTGTGGTTGGCGAGCGACGTCATACGCTGAGCAGTGCTCTGGCCCATCCCCGCAAGGAGCAGGCACCGTCATGACCGCATGCGTAGTCGTCGTCGGGTCGATCAATGTCGACCGCACGATCGTGCTCGATCGATTTCCGCAACCAGGTGAGACGCTGCTCGCGACATCGCTGACCGAATCGGTCGGGGGCAAAGGCGCGAATCAAGCTGTTGCTGCTGCGAGGTCGGGCGCATCCGTAGTGATGGCCGGTGTTCTCGGCACGGATCCAGAAGGGGACACGGCACTGAGGGCTCTGCAGGACGCCGGAGTCGACTGCGGCCCGATCCACCGGTTCGACGACGAACCCACCGGCAGCGCGTGGATCACCGTCGCGTCGGGTGACAACACCATCCTGGTCGTGCCGGGCGCGAATCACCGGTGGACCGACCTCGATCTGCCGGTGCGCGACGACGACATTCTGCTCTGCCAGCTCGAGATCCCGTTGCAGATCGTGGAGTTGGCAGCCTCCGGGCCGGGAAGATTCGTGCTGAATGCCGCTCCGGGCAGACCGCTGCCGAACGAACTTCTCCGTCGCTGCGAGGTGCTCATCGTCAATGAGCACGAACTCGCCACAGTGTCCGGCACGGAGCTCTCCTGCGACGCAGATCCGGAGGCCGTCGTGAGCGCTTCGCGCATGCTGCTCGATCGCGGTGCACACACGGTGGTGACCACTCTCGGCGGTCGAGGCGCCATCTCGTGCACTACGGAGCGGGCCCTGTATGCCGCCGCTCCGAGCGTTGACGTGGTCGACACGACCGGGGCCGGTGACGCCTTCTGCGGCGTCTACTGCGCAGAACTCGCCGCAGGTGCATGCCGGGCACGCGCGCTGCGCTCGGCTGTGACCGCCGGTTCCTTGGCGGTGCGCAGCCCGACCGCGCAGGGCTCGTACGCCGAGCTGACCGGCCTTGACACGTCCCTCGCCGAAACTCCCGAAGTGAGAACTCTTTTCGGCTCGTGACAGGGCCCGCCGAGCGGGTGTCGCCGGTGCGTCATACGGTGGGAATCCGCCAGCCGAGGAGACTGCGATGTCCTGCGTGACCTTCCTGACCGCCGCACAACGCGCAGCGCTGCGCGAGGTGCCCGACGAGCCGATGACGCCCGAGGAGATCCGCGCGGCACACCCGAGCCCGCCGGTCACCGAGGGCACTCTGCGCCGCATCCGCGGCCTCGCCCACAGCAACGACCCCGCGATCCGGCAGAGCGCAGCACTCAACCAGCGGTGTCCGGCAGACGTGCTTGAGCTGCTCGCGCGCGACACCGACCCGACCGTGCGGCAGTGTGTCGCACGGCAACCCCGCACCCCAGCGTCGCTGCTGCACGAGCTCGCGCAGGACCCCGTGGCCGGCGTGCGCTGCTGGGTCGCTGCCAATCCTGCGGTCCCGGCCGCAGTCCTGCGCGCCCTCGCGAACGACCCCGACGCCACCGTCCGCGACGTGGTCCAGTGGGCGCGCAACTGGGACGCACAGCCGCAGCACTGAGCGCCTGACTGGCCGACAGTTTCACCACCCGGGCCGGGTGCCCGACCTTTTTTACAACCGTCTATTGTGACAAACATGTCGAGCTTCGGTCACGGTGTGTTGATCACCGTCCTCGTTCTCAGCACGAGCGTCTGGATCGGTGGGTACGTCGCGATCGCCGTTGTCGCGCGGACCGCGACCACCACTCTGGATCCTGCCCAGCGCGTCAGGTTCTTCCGCTCACTGGGCCGGGCCTACCTGCGCGTCGGGACCCCCGCCCTCGCGGTCGCGCTGATCAGCGGCGCCCTGGCCGCCCGACACCACTCGTGGGACGCGGTGTTGATCATCAGCACGATCGTCGCGGTGCTGCTCGTCGCGCTGCTGGCTGCTGCCGTGCAACAGGCACGACACATGACGCGCCTGCGGCACGACGCGGTCACGGCCGGCCGCGACGCGGCAACCGACCCGGCGATCCGCTCCGGCCACCGGACGGCAGGCATGATGCGGGCCGCGCTCGGTGCGCTCAGCCTGGTCCTGCTCGTGCTCGGCTGTTTCATGGCCGCCTGACAATCACAAGGAGAGTCCGATGCCCGAAGAGATGTCCGAAGATTCGACACCCATGGGTGAGCTGGCGACGGCGCTGACTCGCGAACACCGCGAAATCGACTCGGGCATCGAGGAGTTCGTTGCCGGGACGGAGCGCGGCGAGGTCCGCGCCCAGCCGCTACTCGGCGCGATGACCGCGCTGCGACGACACATCTACCTCGAGGAGACGTTCCTCTTCCCACCGCTGCGAGCGGCCGGGCTGATGATGCCGGTCATGGTCATGCTGCGCGAGCACGGTGCGCTCTGGGATGCGATGGGTGTCATCGAGTCCGAGCTCACCGGGGCTGACGACACGGCCGACAACACCGCGCTGCTGGACCGGTGTCGCGAGTTGCTCGCGCTGCTCGATCAGCACAACACCAAGGAAGAGCCGATCATCTACCCGCGGGCGGATCTGGACCTCGACGAGGCGACGCACGACGACCTGGCCGATTTCCTGCACGCCGGTGAGACCCCCGAAGGATGGGTCTGCCAGAACGCCACCGTCCCTTCCTAGAATCGAGGGCATGTCGACTCCGCCGTATGTCGCCGCGCTGCGCGAGAAGATCGGCACCGACCTGCTCTGGATGCCGGGGGCATCGGCATACATCTTGCGCGAGGGCGAGCACGGCACGCAGGTGCTCCTCGTGCGCCGGGCCGACAACGCCCGCTGGACTCCGGTGACCGGCATCTGCGATCCGGGCGAGGAGCCGGACGTCACCGCAGCGCGGGAGTCGCAGGAGGAGGCCTGCGTCGAGATCGCGGTCGAGCGCCTGCTGGCTGTCACTGCCCTCCGGCCGATCGCCTACGACAACGGTGACCGCTGCCAATATCTCGATCACGCCTTCCGCTGCCGGTGGGTTGCCGGCGAAGCGCGTGTCGGTGACGAGGAGTCCAACGATGTGCGGTGGTTCGACGTCGACGACCTCCCCGAGCTGCTCCCCCGCTTTGTCAAGCAGCTCGCGATGGCGCTCGGCGACGGCGGCCCGGTGTTGTTCGGTGCGGCGCAGCGGGAGCGCTGACGTTCAGCGCTCGGTCGCCAGTTCCTTTTCCAGCAGGGTGAATTCGAGGTCGTCCCGCTGCGGTGTGCCGAAACGCTCGTCGCCATACGGGAAGGGCGAGCGGATGCCGGTGTCCCGGTAGCCGCGCCGTTCGTAGAACGCGATGAGGTCCGCGCGCTGCCGGATCACGGTCATCTCCATCCGGGTGCTGCTCCACTGTTGCGCGGCATACGCCTCGGCATACGCGATCAGCTGCTTGCCGATGCCGCTGCCCTGAGCACTCGGGGACACCGCGAAGAGTCCGAAATAGGCTCTGTCTGCACGCTTCTCGAGCTGACAGCACGCGACGATGTGGTCGGCGGGGTGGCCGGCTCCGACAGCCACCACCAGCACGGAATTCGGTGCGTCGAGGATCTCGCTCACCAGACCCTCGTCGGTGCGACGACCGTGCAGCAGATCGGCCTCGGTCGTCCAGCCAGCGCGACTGGTGTCACCTCGGTATGCCGACTCGACCAACGTGACGATCGCCGGCACGTCGGCCGCGATCGCCTCTCGGAAAGTGAGTTCGCGCGGTTGTCCCATGAGGCTCCTAGGCTCTCAGATGTTCTGCACCTCGATGGAAGGCACCATGAGCCGCACCCGCGTGCACAATATGTTCGTCTCACTCGACGGCTTCGCCGCTGCCGAGCACGTCACGTTCGATCAGCCGATCGGCGATGCCCAGCGTCTGTTCGGGCGATTCGACGGTCGCGGCATCCACGGGATCGAGGGCGTCGATGCACCGATCACCGTCGACCTGGCGCTCACCTCACTCTGGGCGCAGGGCATCGGGGCCGAGATCATGGGCCGTCGCAAGTTCGGCCCGCAGACCGGCGACTGGCCGGACGACGGTTGGCAAGGGTGGTGGGAGGACGAACCACCCTTTCTGACACCGGTGTTCGTGCTGACGCATCATCCCCGGGACACGATCCGGTTCGACAACGGCACCAGCTTCCACTTCGTCGACGGATCACCGGCGGAGGTGCTGCAGCTGGCTCAGGACGCGGCACCGGGCAAGGACATCCGCATCGGCGGCGGCCCGTCCACCGTGCGGCAGTTCTTCGAAGCTGACCTGATCGACTTCCTCCACCTCGCCATCGTGCCGATCACCCTCGGCCGCGGCACCAGCCTCTTCGGCGAGTTGGAGGGTGTCGAGGACCGCTTCGACATCGAGCAGATCAGTTCGCCCAGCGGCCTGACCCACCAGCTCTGGAACAGGAAGCCGCGTCACTGAGCCCGGCCGCTGACAGGCACGCCCTGCAATCCGGGACATAGGCGTTACGGTGCTGGGATGACCGATGCCAAGTCCGCCGACACCGGGGCGGCCGCGGTCCTCAGCGGCGCCGCGGCCGAGCAGGTCCGCACCCGGGTGAAGCTGTTGATCGACATAACGTCCAGGGCCGGCGAGTTCCGCGAGGGGCTCACCCTCGCCGGGGACCGCCTCACCCCCGCCGAGGCCACGATCATCGCCGACCTCGAACGCCACGGGCTCGACGTGCCACAACTGTGCGAGGTGTTGTGGGGCGGGCACGTGCTCGTCGACGACCCCGCTCTCTACGAGCGCTGGAACTTCCCCAAGACGCATCAACGCCTGTCCAGTCATCACCCCAAGGTCGACAAGAAGCAATTCCCCGATCTCGGGCTGAAGGGGCCGCTGGTGCGCGAAAAGCTGCACGGGCGAACGAAAACCGGCACCTGGGTGCAGTTGGAGAAGACACCTGCCGCCATGGGTCCGGGGCTGCACCTGCCCACGATGAATGACATCCGGCACCTGTGGGATTACGTCGTCTATCGCTTCACCAAGAGCAACGTCGGCCCGTGGGGGCTGTCGAAGCAGACCGAACGCCATCCGGTCTACCTCTCGCCTGCGCTGTCGGCTCGAGTCCCCGTGTCGCCCAAGGCGGAGGAACGACTCACCGACACGTTGGAGCGGGTCGAAGACCTGGATGACACGACATCGGCGTCTCCCGACCTGGCGCGACGCTTCCCGCCCCCGGACCGCCGAAACACCTTGGCCGAGCTCGTTTTCAACCCCCGGTCACGCAACGGGCGCGGACTCTTCGGAGCCTCTGAGGTGTATGTCGAGGCGTCCCCGGCTGAGTCGGCACTCGCGGTGCTGGCCGACGCGTCGCAGTTCACGCCGTCCTGGTCGCTGCCGGATGCCGGCGTGACCCGCCCGACGGTGCTCCGCGGCGGCGACCGGGAGTTGCGCACCGTGACACGACGCCTGCCGGCCGACAGCCGTCCCGGCACATCCGACAAGCACACCGACCAGAAGAACGAGGAGACGACATGAGCAGCCAGGCGAACCGGGTCGGCATACCGGAGCACTCGCTGGAAGCCCTGGTCGAACTCGTCGACACCGGCCCCGTGCCGCTGGGCGGCTACACCCTCGCCGAGATCTACGCCGTCGGCGGCATCGCGCATCTGCTGGAGCAGGAGCCCGACCCCGCCCTGGTGGCGGAGGCGGTGCGTTCCCTGGTGGCGCGCAACCTGATCACCACCGAGGCCGGCTCGGACGAGTTGGAGATCCGCGGCGACCTCGGCCTCGCGACGGCATTGCAGCATCGGGCGCGCACCGTGATCGATGCTCGCGTCACGGGATCCGAGCCCGATCACCCGTGGCGGTTCATCCTGATGCCGCAGCCCGACGGCGTCACTCTCGAGGTGCTGATCGACGCGCTCGGCATTCACTTCTACTCGTTGCGCAAGACCGACGACACCTACGACCGGCTCTGGGAGCGGCTGCCGTCCGGCGACCGTGGCGCCGAGGATGCCGACGCGGATGCGGTCCTGGAGGCAAGCCCGCAGAAGGCACTGGTGAGTGTGAGCACGTGGAACGACGCCGGCGACCGCGACACCAGCGACGTCGTTCTCGCACAGGACGGCGACACATGTCACGTCTTCGTCCGCTCCGAGCAGGACCCCGCCAAGCTGGTCGCCGCGGGCATGGACAACGACGAGTGGCGCGACTTGGTCAAGCGAAGCGCAGGCACGCAGTGAGAGCGCTGCTCTCGTGACAGGACGTATGCCGCCTGCCGACTGGTTCTTCGAGGACTTCGCGGTCGGCCAGGAGTTCCGCACCCAGCGACGCACCATCACCGAGGCGGACATCGCTTCCTTCGCCGGCTGGAGTTGGGACACCAACCCCGTGCACACCGACGCAGTGCACAGCGCCGGTGGCCGTTTCGGCGAGCCGATCGCGCACGGCGTGCTCGGCCTGTCCGTCGCGATGCGATTGGTCTCCCGGCTGGGTGTTTTCGAGGCATGCTCGATCGCGCTGCTCGGCATCGACGGATGGCGATTCGAGCGACCGATCATGGCCGGTGACACGGTCCGCTGCACACTCGTCATCACCGGTGTGCGCGCCACCAGCAGCGGCACGGCCGGCATCCTCGACCGGGAGCTCACCCTCACCAATCAGGACGACGACGTCGTGCAGCGCGGCAGCATCGGCCTGATGGTCGCCCGTCGCCCGAGCTAGTCCACGGAGCACTCGCGCAGGATCGTTACCCTCGACGGCATGCAGGACCACTTCGCGGGCGACACCCGGACCAACCGCGAGCGGATGCTGGCCGGTGACCTCTACATTGCCGACGATCCGGAGAACGCGCGGTTGGCGCAGCGTGGCATGGAGTTGGCCGACGCCTACTACCGAGCCGTGGTGGCCGACGACCCGCAGGCACGCTCGCTGCTGGAGCAACTCGTGGGTCACCTCGGCGCGGAAGCGTACGTGAAGCCGCCGCTGTTCGTGGACTACGGCGAGAACATCTCGATCGGCGCGCGCACCTTCGCCAACTACAACCTCACCGCACTCGACGTCGCCGCCATCACCATCGGCGAGGACTGCCAGATCGGCCCGAACGTCCAACTGCTCACCCCGACCCACCCGATCGACCCGCAGCCTCGGCGCGACAAGCTGGAGGCAGCGCAGCCGATCACCATCGGCGACAACGTCTGGCTCAGTGGCGGAGTCATCGTCTGCCCGGGCGTCACCATTGGCGACAACAGCGTGATCGGCGCCGGCACGGTCGTCACCAAGGACATCCCGGCCGACGTCGTGGCGGTCGGCAACCCGGCTCGCGTCATACGCACGATCAGCGGTATGACGTCGCGACAGCATCCTCGATGATCCGGGACACGTCGTCGGGGCGTGCCAGGAACGACGAGTGGCCAGAAGGGATTTCAGCGACCGAGTCGGCGCGCTGACTGAGCTGGCGCTGCACGCTCACCGCAGTCGCGCGATCGTCGGTCGTCACGACATACGTCGACGGAATGCCTTGCCACCCAATGGATTCGGGTGACTGACCGAGCACTGCAGGGTTCATCCCGCGCAGGTGGTCGACGGCGGCACCCACGTCCGGGCAGTCGTGGAAAAGCACGTCCGGCGCGCGATCCGGCTTCATCACCATCGTGCGCTCGTCGACCATCTCCAGATCCGTCTCCGGGTGGATGTTCGGCTCGCTGGCCGGCGGCTCGAAGCCGCCCAGACTCTCGCCGACATCGGCCATGTATGCCGACAGGTAGACCAGCCGACGCACAGCGGGGTGCCCCGCTGAAGCGTCGGTCGCCGGGATCCCGCCATACGAGTGCGCGACCAGCACCACGTCCGTATGCCGATCGAGCACGGCGCGGATCGCAGCCGAATCGTCATACAGGTCACCGCGATCCGGCCCACAGCTGGGCAGGTCGACCAGGTCGACCGCACGCCCTCCCGCAGTGAGTCGGCCCACCACCTCGTGCCAGTGCCACGGTTGGTGCCATGCCCCGTGCACCAACACGACCGTCGGTGCGCTCCCCTGCTCGGTCATCGTGAATCACTCCCGGAGGTACGTTCCTCGCACCGGCATTCGCCGTCAAGCGAATTCGGGAGCATCACTTCCGTAGATGACGACAGGCCCGCCGTGCACCTCGGCGGTCCGCTCGAGGCGGAGCCCGATCTTCTCGGCGACCCGTTGCGACGGGACATTGGCAGCTTTGATGATCGCCACCAGGTGCGTGCTGCCGATCGGCCCGAACGCCAGAGCGGCGCACGCACGGGCGGCTTCCGTCGCGTAGCCGTGACCCTGCAGATCAGTCACTGTGTGGTAACCGACCTCGAGGATCTGCTCCCCCTCGACGAGCTGCCAGGTCAGCCCGCAATCGCCGACGAACCGGCCGTCGTGGGTCTCGACGATCCAGAGGCCGAAGCCGTGGTCCGCGTAGTTGTGCTGATTCCACCGGATCCAGGCGAGTGCCTCATCACGCGTCTTCGACCGTGGATAGAACCGCATCACCTCGGGGTCTCCGAGCAGGGCGGACATCGCGTCGAGGTCGTCCTCCGCCATCTCGCGGAACCGGAGGCGTGCCGTGGCTTTCGGCATCATCTGGTCAGCCTACGTTCGCGATACCGTTCCGCCCCAGTTGTTTTCACGCGGACCAGCGTATGACGCAATGCCGCCTCTGCGAGCTCAGAGCGCAGCGAGGAAGGACTTCGTGCGCTCCAGGAGCAGCTCCGCGGCCTGCTCGGCATACGACGCCAGCGAGGAGTCGGCGAAGAGATGCTTGGTGCCGGAGTAGAGGAACAGCTCGGCGGTCGGCTCCGCGTCTGCCAGCTCTCGAGCGAATGGCAGGTCCTCCTCGAAGAACTCGTCGTCGACCCCACCGTGGATCTGCGCGGGCAATCCGTCGGGCCAGGAGCCGAACTCCGAAGCCGGCATGCACGCGTCGAAGAGGAGCGCTCCAACCGCGCCCGGGCGAGTCTGCGCGAGCTGCTGCGCCGACGAGACGCCCAACGAAAATCCTGCATAGACAAGGCTTTCCGGCAGCGATGCGGCTGCGGCAGCGGCGCGCTCGCGCACGGTGTCGAAGCCGATCTCGCGTGCGTAGTCGATACCCGGCTCGAGCGTGTCGAAGGTCCGCCCGTCGTAAAGGTCGGGCACGTGCACGGTGTGCCCTGCGGCGCCCAGGGCGTCGGCGAAAGCCCGCATGCCCTGGGTCAGCCCCTGGGCGTGATGGAACAGGATGATCTCGGCCATAAGCAACTCCACATTAATGAACCAATAATTTCGAACGTTCGGTCACGCTAGTATGTTTTGCCATGGACGGCAAGACACCCGACTACGAGCTCGAGGACCAGCTGGCGCTCTCGACGCCCGCCCAGGTGCGTGCACTCGGCAATCCGTTGCGCACGACGATCCTCGGCCTCCTGCATGAGCGCGCGGCGAGCGTCACCGAGATCAGCACGGCTGTCGGCCGGCCGAAGAGCACTGTCGCCCATCACGTCAAGGTGCTCACGGAAGCCGGCATGGCGCGGGTTGTTCGCACGCGCAGGGTCCGGGCCATTGACGAGGCGTTCTACGGCAGAACGGCCAAGATGTTCTACGTGTCGCTCGATTCATCGGAAGCCGGCAACGGCGAAACACCCACGGACTTCAACGATTTCGAGGTCGCGGCTCGCGAGTCGCGACCGGCATACAGCGAAGGGCAGCTGTGGGGTTTCATCCGGCATGCCCGGATCGACGAACGCCAGAAGAAGGAGTTCTGGCGTCGGATGAAGGCCCTGGTCGAGGAGTTCGACACGCTCCCCCGACGTGGCGACGTGGTGCACGGTTTCGCCGTCGGCGTCTACCCGATCCCCGACTACCCCCAACTCCCCCGCGACACCGAGTGATTCACCGTATGGCGGCAACGCTCTCGAGGAAGGCACCGGCGACCGGTGACGGGTTGAACGCGCTCCACGCGAGATATTCGGCGCGAGTGGGTCCGTCGACGACGGCGATCGTGCGCAGGCCTGCGTCCTGCGGGATCACCTGGGGCGTGAGCAGCGCGACACCGAGCCCGTGTCGGACCAGGCCGAGCATCAGGTCCGCGCTCATCACCTCGATCGCGACCTGACGGCTGAGGCGCTGCCTCGCGAACGCCAGGTCGGTCTGGGCACGCCCGGGACGACCGGCGGGAAAGTCGACGAACGTCTCGTCGGCCAGATCTGCCAGTCGCAGCCGGCGACGCGAGGCGAGCCGGTGCCCGGCGGGCATGACCGCGACATGACGTTCGTGGGCGAGCACCTTCGCTCGAACGCCCTTGTGCGAGAACGGGCCCGGCAGGCCGAGGACCGCCACGTCGACTGCGCCGTCTGCGATCGCCGAGATGAACTCGTCGCTACCCCCGCCGCGCACGTTGATCCGCACGTCGGGATGTGCGCGGTGGAATGCACCCAACGCGGCCGACGCGTCGAGCGCGGTCACGGTGGGTATCAGACCGACCGTCAACGTCCCGCGGATCTGCCCGTTGGCTGCGGCAGCGTCGGTGACCGCTCGCTCGGCGGACTCGAGTGTTGCACGGGCCGCGATCACGAACGCCTCGCCGGCAGGCGTGACGTCGACGCGCCTGCTGTTCCGGACGAAAAGTCCTGTGCCGAGCTCACGTTCGAGTGCCTTGACCTGGTGACTCAGCGCTGACTGCACGACATGGCAGCGCTCTGCAGCCCGGGTGAAGCTGCGTTCTTCCGCAACTGCAACCGCGTAACGCATCTGTTGAAGCTCCATAAATACATGATGTCAGTGCATGATTCTAATGAAAACAATGTGTTGGACTCATGGTTCACACGCGCTGACGATGGATGAATGAGCACGACAACGATCCCGACCGCCACCGCGCCCACCGTCAGTCCGGCCCGTCTCGACGTGACGGCACTGACCGCTCTCGCACCGATGGTGTGGGGCTCGACATACATCGTGACCACGCACCTTCTCCCGCCCGGACATCCGCTCTTCGCTGCGATGATGCGCGCGCTCCCGGCAGGTGTGATCGCACTATTGATCACGCGCCGGTTGCCACACGGCTCGTGGTGGTGGAAGAGCTTCGTGCTGGGCACGTTGAACATGGGGGCCTTCTTCCCCTTGCTCTTCGTGGCCGCGCAGCATCTGCCCGGCGGCGTCGCGGCCACGCTCGGGGCCGCGCAACCGATCGTCGTGGCGTTCCTGGCGGTCGGCATACTGCACGAACGGCTGTCGATCTGGCGGGTCGGGTGGGGTGTCGTCGGACTCGTCGGCGTCGCACTCGTCGTGCTGGGGCCGGAGGCCGGACTCGATCCCATCGGGCTCGTTGCGGGGCTCGCCGGAGCCGGATCAATGGCGACCGGTGTCGTGCTGACCAAGAAGTGGGGGCGCCCAGCCGGCGTCTCCGCACTCGGCCTGGCCGGTTGGCAACTCGCTGCTGCCGGTGTCGTGCTCACGCTGCCCGCCATGCTCATCGACGGCGTGCCCGCAGGCATCGACGCACCCGCCGTCGCAGGCTACCTGTGGCTCACACTCGTCGGCGCGCTGCTGACGTATGGCCTGTGGTTCTCCGGCATCCGGCGCCTCCCGGTCACCGCGACGGCACTGCTCGGACTGCTGTCTCCGCTGATGGCCGCGTTCCTCGGCGCGGTGATCGCCGGCGAGGCTCTCAATCTCCTTCAATTGCTTGGCTTCTCAGTCGCATTGACGGCCATGGTCGCCGGGCAGTTGACCCCCTCGAAACACCTCGAAAGGCACACCTCATGAAGATTGCCGTATTCGGAGCGACCGGCATGGCGGGTAGCGCGATCGTCGCCGAAGGGCTGGCTCGGGGCCATCACCTCACCGGCGTCGCTCGAACTCCGCAGGGCGCTGTCACCGCCGACCGCCTCACGAGCTGCGCCCTCGACGTCGGCGACACAGCCGCGGTCGACTCGGTCCTGGCGACGGTCGATACCGCGGTCCTGACCATCCGACTGCGTCCTGGCGCGGAGAGCGAACTTGCTGCGTTGACAGGAGGATTCCTCGACGTCGCCGGGCGGCGCGGCACGCGGGTCCTCGTCGTCGGCGGCGCTGCTCCGTTGCGCTCACCCGATGACACCAACCGGCTGTTGATCGACGACCGGGTCTACGTGCCGGAGGTATGGCGCCCGGTCGCGGCAGCGAGCCTGGAGCAATTCCACCTGTGCCGGAACCACACCCACCGGGACTGGGTCTATCTGAGTCCGCCCGCCGTCCTCGAGCCGGGCACGCGCAGCGGGCGGTACAGGCGCGGCACCGACACCCTGCTCACCGACGCCGACGGCGCCTCCCGGATCAGCGCTGCCGACCTGGCGATCGCCGTCCTGGACGAATTGGAGTCGCCAGGAGACGTGGACCATTTCACCGTCGCCGAGGACCGCACACCCTGAGCCCGCCGTACGGTGACAGCCAATGGGTCCGAAGCAGGCAAACTGGGCGGCGTGGACAACCTGCACATCTCACCGGGCCCGGGCGCACCCCGGGGCATGACCGTGCCGACCGGCGAGTTGCTGGAGCAGTTCTCCCGCTCGTCCGGGCCGGGCGGCCAGGGCGTCAACACTGCAGACTCGCGAGTGCAACTCAGCCTCGATATCGGGACGACGACAGCGCTCACGGAGGTGCAGCGTCAACGCGCGCTCGAGCGGCTTGCCTCTCGCCTCGCGGGCACGGTGCTCACGATCAGCGCCTCCGAGCACCGCTCCCAGCGTCGCAATCGCGCCGCAGCGCGGGAGCGTCTGGCGACGCTGCTGCGCGACGCCGTCATACCTTCGGTGCCGCGGCGGCCGACCCGGCGCACCCGCGGCTCCAATCAGCGCCGACTGACGAGCAAGCGAGAGCGCTCCGAGATCAAGCAGAACCGCAGGCAACCGAGGCCGGACTGACCGACCTACGCACCGCCCCCGCCATGAGAATCACGGGGCGTCGTGCGTGCCGTAGGCAGCGAGGAAGAGGTCGATGAGGCCGTCGATCGTGCGCTCGTCGATCGGGCGGGGCGTGAGCAACCAGCGATAGTAGAGCGTCCCGGCAAGCACCTCGGCCGCGATCTCGAGGTCGGCTACGGGGTCGAGCTCGCCATTGCGCTGGGCAAGCAGAATGCGCTCCAACGTGCGCCGCTCGACGGTCGCGAGGAATCGCTCGTGCAAGGTCGCGCGTAGCTCCGGGTCAGCCTGCGCCTCGGCGATGACTGCCCGATAGATGGGACCGATCGGCGGTGTGGACAACGCCCGACTGGACCGCAGGAACTGCTCGCGGAGATCGGCTCGGATCTCGCCAGTCGTGCGGTAGTCGAGGTCACTGATCCACACGTGGTTCAACGCATCCAACAGCAGCTGGGCGATGGACGGCCAACGCCGGTAGATCGTGTGCTTCCCGACGCCGGCGCGACGCGCGACGGCCTCGACGGTCAGTCCGCGGTAGCCCTCCTCGGCCGCGAGTTCGAGCGTGACCTCGAGCAGTTCCCGAGTCCGCTCCTCGCCGCGCCGCCGTGGTTGCCGCGCTGCCGCGGGCGGCTGCTGCTTTCGACGGGTCATGACTTCACCATACCGGCACGATGCGTGCCGTTGACAGTATGGCGCCATCGGCGCACACTGGGCTCAACGGCACGCATCGTGCCGCTAGTGGATCGTAACGAGAGGACCACAGCCATGACCGCGAGCACCTCGACACGCACGGAGCGGAGCACTCCCGGCGACGGGGAGAACTTCTCCGCCGAGGAACGGGCCGCCATCAAGGAGCGGGCACGTGAGACCCGCGCCGCCCGGAAGCGGACGTCCGCAGCACAGAAGGCCGCCGAGTCCGAGCAGGCCGTCGTCGCCCGGATCGACGAACTGCCTGGGCACGATCGGGACCTCGCACGACGGGTCCACGCGATCGTGACCAGAAGCGCGCCGCAACTCGCACCGAAGCTCTGGTACGGCATGCCGGCCTATGCACTCGACGGCACGATCGTCTGCTTCTTCCAGCACGCCGCGAAGTTCAAGGCCCGCTACGCCACGCTCGGCTTCAGCGATGCCGCCCAGCTGGATGACGGCACCATGTGGCCGGCCAGTTTCGCCATCACCGAGATCACCGACGAGGTCGAGCGACAGATCGAGACGCTGGTGCTACGAGCCCTCCGCTGACCCTGCCATCGCCCGAGCATCCTGCCCATCAGAAGGAGACCACCATGAAGACCATGACCTGCCGCCAGCTCGGCGGCCCGTGCGACACCGACCTATGCGGCGAGACCGCCGACGAGATCATCAAGGCGCAGGACCGCCATCTGCGGGAGAGCGTCCGCGGTGGCGACACCGCCCACGCCCCGGCGCACGAAGAGATGAAGAACCGCTGGCGCCACCCGATGAAGGCGATGGGCTGGTATCGCGACACCAAGAAGGCGTTCGCGGCGCTTCCGTGAAGCACCCACGCCGGGTGCGTGGCCACGAGCCTCGTGCCCGGCGGACCAGCGGCGTCGTGCCGATCAGACCTGCCGATCAGACCCTTGGGCAGAACCCGTCGAGCACGAACATCGTGCGCCGGTCGTAGTCCCCCTGCGGGGGGCGGTTGCCATACTTGAGCGCGAGGGCCGTGTCGATAGCCAAAGCGTGGAAGTCGCCAGGCCTGAGCTCGAGCGACAGGACACCGGCCGCCTGCCCTTTGTCGACCAATTCGCCATGGAACCGCTCACCCGCGCGGCACAGGGCCATCAATGGCTCGGAGGCCGGGAATTCCTGCAGCAGAACCTCATTGACGGCGCGCAGGCGGTATTGAAGGCCCCGCAACTCGCGGATGTAGGTGCGGATCCGAGTGTCGACGTGCGGCACCGAACGAGCGCGTTCGATGACTGCCAGCAGCTCCTGTGCGACCACGTCCTCGATGACCACATCGATGAGGCCGACTCTGCCACCGAACCTGTTGAAGATGGTCGCCTTGCTCACGCCGGCGACCGCAGCAACCTCCTCGAGCGGCGCCGAAAGGCCCTGCTCGCGGAAGACGTCGATCGCCGCCGTGCGGATCCGCTCGACGTTGCGGCGCGCATCGGACCGCAACGCCACGGAGCCACCTCCACTGCTCATCGTCACTCCAAGCCACAAACTTGACCCACGAGGTCAACTTCGCTCATCATCGTACTCCACAAGAAATTGACCAATGTGGTCAACTTCGCTCGCCGGGAACGGATCGGCGAGAGCACATCGATGAAAGGGCACCGCCGTGATCGTCGTGACCGGAGCGACGGGGAGCCTCAACGGCGCCACCGTCGAGCATCTCCTGCAGCGGGTTCCCGCAGCGCAGATCGGCGTCAGCGTCAGAGACCCGTCTCGCGCCGACGCACTCACCCGGCGCGGCGTCCGAGTGCGTCAGGGGACGTATGACGACCCCGAAGCCCTTCGTCACTCCTTCGCCGACGCCGACCAGGTGCTGCTCGTCTCCTCGAGCGACCTCGCAGCCGATGTCGTCGCCCAGCATCGCCGTGCGATCGATGCGGCCGTCGCGGCAGGTGCCCGGCGGATTCTCTATACCAGCGCGCACGGCACAGGATTCGACACCCCGTATCCGCCGCTCGCCATCCACGCGGCGACGGAGACGCACCTTGCAGAGACGGGTGTGCCGTGGACAGCGTTGCGGAACGGGTTCTACGGAGACCTCGATCAGTTGCTCGGGCCGTGGCAGCGCACCGGACGGATCGCCAAGCCTGCCGACGGGCCGCTCGCCTGGGTGGATCGACGAGACGCAGCCGAAGCTGCAGCGTCGATCCTCACCGGCGACGCCGAGTTCGACGGACCTGTCGATCTCGTCCCGTCCTCACCGATCACTCTCGCCGACTTCGCAGCAGCAGCAACTGAACTCACGGGCCGTCCGATCGAACGCATCGACGTCGACGATGAGACCTGGGTCGCGGGTGAGGTCGCGTGCGGCATACCGGAGCCTGCCGCCCGCTTCACCCTGTCCATGTTTCAGGCCACCCGACACGGCCACTTCTCCCAGACCGACGCGACGCTCACCCGTCTTCTCGGTCGGCCCCCACGAAGCGTTGCAGACCTAGTCGCGGAACAGATCAGCGCCGACCACTGAATGTTGAACCGGAACTCCACCGTGTTCCGGCACGTACAGCCATCTCATGACCTGGCGGCACGGGTCTGATGAGTCAGACCAAGGCGAGCGTCTCCACTGGCTGACCTGTGACCTCAGCGATGAGATGGAAGTCCTTGTCAACGGCCAGGACCGTCAGCCCAGCTTTCTCCGCTGTCGCTGCGATGAGCAGATCCGGGATGGACGGAGCGCGGTGCTGGCCACGGTCGGCAAGTAGCATCTGCACCTCGAAGGCGCGGTCCTCCATCGCAGGGGTGAGATGCTCGATCGGCATGAGCGACAGAGGCGGCAGCCCGAACGCCTCGCGACCTGCGTCACCCGAGCGTGCGGAGAAGCCGAGTTCGAGCCGCGTCACCGCCGAAAGACGCATCAGCCCACGCTCGATGCGCGAGTTCCACTCGGCAATGCTCGCCGCCTGCCCGGTCTGCATCCGCACGTATGCCGATTTGTCGACCAGCCAGCTGGTCACCGCCACGCGTCATCCATCACGCCAGGATCGCCAAGGTCCCCGAAGGCCGCCGCCGAGCGACCCCAGTCATCGGCAGTGACCGTCGCGGCGGCCGGAGCCGAGGCGTCCTGCTCCAGTCGCCGGCGCAGGAACTCGTTGCGCGACAGCCCCAGCGCCGCTGCCTCGGCATCGATGTGCTCGACGGCAGCCTCACTCAGTCCACGGATCAGCAGGTTCGTCATCGTGACCACCTCCATCGCGATGATATCGCGATATCATACAAGCGTCGAGCGCTCGACCAGCGGGGATCCACGTAGGGCCATCGCGCGCAACTCCGGCAATCGTTCCTGGCCTCACGATGACCACCCGCATGTCATGGAACGTGTCGCCCGACGCCCGCGAGAGTGCAGGTTTGTCGACGGGCCGTGCGCACAGAAGCACCTTGAGGCCTTTGACGCCTGCCCGCACGGGGGTAACCTGTCATTACGGTTACTCGTAACCAGTTAGTATGGTTAGAGAAGGATCAGGTATGGCGCAGCAGATCCGGACTTGGGATGGGCAGTCGTGGTTGCTTGACCCCGGCGCACTGTTCCTCGACTTCGTTTACACCGGTGACTTCGGCGTCGGCCCCTGGCGCGAAGGGATGGTCCTAACCGCCCAAGAGCTCGATTCCTGGCTCAGTGAACACGTTGCGTCTCGGCTCGCCGCTGCCACCGCAGATGAGCTGGCGCTGGCGCTCGCGCTGCGTGTGCACCTCACCCGACTCGTCAAGGCCTCCGCAGGAATCGGCGAGGATACGAACGAAGGCGATATCGCGTTCGTCGCGCGCATCGCAGCCGGCCCCGACATACCGCCGGCATTCCCTGGCCACGACCCGGAGGACATCCCGTCAACGACCCAGGCCCTGTCGACCATCGCACGCGACGCGATCATCCACCTGCGCGACCGCCGGGACAGGCTACGCAACTGCAGCGGTCCAGACTGCCCGATGATCTTCCTCGACCTGTCTCGCGCTGGCAGGCGCACATGGTGTTCCATGGCCCGCTGCGGCAATAGGGCCAAGGTCCGCGCCTTCAGATCCAAAACTGCCGATGGGAAGAACACAAGTGGAGGAGCAAGCAAATGACGCGACGCCTTGTCATCACCGAGAACATCACCCTGGACGGAGTAGTCGAGAACGACGGCTCCTGGTTCGACCCCACGGACGACTCCGAGCAGGGACGAGAATTAGCACAGACCACCCGGGAGCACGCCGCCGCATCGGACGGGTTCCTCGTCGGACGCATCACCTTCGAAGAGATGCGCGGCTTCTGGCCACGCCAAGTTGGGGATAACACCGGCGTCACCGACCACCTCAACCACGTCGAGAAATACGTCGTCTCCCAAAGCATCCAGGACCCTCGTTGGGACGGAACCACGATCCTGCGCGGCGGCGAAGACCTCGAGCACGAGATCCGCAAACTCAAGAACCGCGATGGCCGCGACATCGTGCTGACCGGAAGCATCTCGCTGGCACAGCAACTCCTGGCGCTCCACGTAGTCGACGAACTTCGCCTGTTCGTCTACCCGGTCGTGGTAGGTCACGGCCGACGCCTGTATTCAGACGAAACCAGCATGCGTGATCTCACGCTGATCGAGAGCCGCGCGTTCAACGGCGGCGTCGTACTGCTGCGGTACAACGAACCCGATACAGCGGCCTGACCCCCGGCCGTTAGTGTCATGGGTCGCGGCGCGCGGTCGCGCTCGCCTGGTTTCACACCGACTGCAAGCCCTTCCGACCACGGCCACCCGCCTGCTCGGACCCATGCTTGCTACCTGGATCCCCCGACCAGATGTCAGTTTGAGTATCCAAATTCTACGAGTTCCAACGCGTACGGCCATCATCGGTCAACCGCCATCACGCTTGGCCGGGAAGCCGACGTCGATCGATCGACTCGTCGTCAGGGAGCTGTCCAAGGGTCGACCAGAGTCACGCCCGTGTGCTCGAAATCCTTCACATTGCGCGTCGCGCAGCTCGCGTCGTGAGCAAGGCAGATCGCGGCGATCTGGGCATCGGCGGTGCTGATCGGTGCGCCCGCCCTCTCTCGGGCGACGAGCACGTCGGCGTAGCACTCCGCTGCGGCTTCATCGAATGGCAGCAGTGAACGACTCCCCCTGTACGGCTCAAGCGCTGATCCGATGTGCCTTGTCAACTCTGCCTTGCGTCGACCGTCCGGCAGCCTCCGCACACCGGCGAGCAGTTCGGCGAGAGTCACGGACGTGATAGCGACGTCACCTGTCAGCGACCCAAGCCAATCGACGACGCGCGCCTCCGGTGAGGGTCGGAAGATCTCCGAGATGACGTTCGTGTCCAGGACGATCACTCGAAGTCCACCGACCGTGCGAGGTCATCACGCGCTGGGACCGGCAGTTCTTGGACGCCGCCGACTTCTTGCGCCGCAGCCAGCAACGCCAAGCCGACGTGTGGTCGCCGAGCGGCCTTGGTGAGGATGTCGCGGACCTCGGCCTCCATGGACCGGCCGTGCTCCCTGGCCTGCGTGGCGAGTTGCTGCTTCACTGCGTCGTCAAGCCCGCGAACGACGATGGATGACATCGGCGATCACCTCCTCTGCTATCACTCATGATAGCGCCGTCGATCCAGCCACGGCAGGACCGATCCTGCCCCATAGGACGATGCCCCCTGCCACCTCCCCTCGAGGGAACGGGGGCGGTCAGCACCACACCTTTCGGAGCGCGAAAGTCACACGTTGAAACGGAACTCCACCACGTGCCCACACGTAGGGCAGTCTGCGGGAACCGCCCTCCGTGCATTCGCCCGTCACCGGGTGCGCAGCATGGGACCGTGCCGCAAGGACGTCGGCCACGATCAGGGCTTCAAGAACAAGGGCTGGCGCGACGATGGCGATCCCCGATGGGGCGAGGGCCGCGGCGGCGAGGCGCTCCACATCCGCCCGGCCCGACCTTTAATTATGGCGGCTTGCATCGACACGAAGCTTGCGCGCCAGGTGCTCCCGCAAGGTTCAAGGCGGCCGTGCTTTGCTAGCACTATGAACAGCGATCACCCCCAACAGAGACCTCCGATCGACGCGCCGATCACCTCTTCGGGCGAAGACGACCTCGGGCGTGCACCGGTCGCGCACGACTTCGCGGAGTCGATCCGGGAGCTCGACGCGAGCCAGGGACTCGTGGTGGGCATCTTGGGGCCTTGGGGGCACGGAAAGAGCTCATTCATCAACCTGATGCGCGAACAGTTTGCGACCGCGCCCACTCTCACCGTCGTCGACTTCAACCCTTGGATGTTCTCCGGCTCGAACCAGCTCGTCAACTTCTTCTTGACTGAGATCGCAGCGGAGCTCAACGTTCAAAGCAAGAGCCGCTTCGGGAAGACTGCGGACTGGCTCGCTCAGTACGCCAGCATCCTCAAACCTGTGTCTCAGTTCATTCCGCTTCCGGGTGCAGCGGCTGTCGGTGAGGCCGCCGCAGCCGCGCTCGGCGGACTTGCTGAGACAACGGACGAAGAGCGCAGCGCCAAGAAAGTACGGGAAGAGATCACGAAGGAACTCGCCTCACTCGCGCAACCTATCGTGGTCGTCATTGACGACATCGACCGTCTCACCACTCTCGAGATCCGCGAAATCTTCAAACTCGTCCGTTTGACGGCGAGCTTTCCAAACATCATTTACGTGCTTGCTTTTGACAGAGAACGCGTGGAACAGGCCCTCACCGAAGACGGCATCCCCGGACGGGCGTACCTCGAGAAAATCGTCCAGTTGAGCTTCAATGTTCCACATGCGCCAGAGAAGCTGCTGCGGTCCCAGGTTTTCGAAGAACTGAACCGCATCCTCTCCCCCGTCGCGAACGCCACACTCGACGACAGTCGATGGAGTGACGTCTATTGGGAAGTGATCGATCCTCTGTTTTCGAACATGCGTGACGTTACGCGTTACGCGATCTCCGCCAGGTCGACGATTAAGAGTCTCGGCGTTGAAGTCGATCTGGTCGATCTTCTCGCAATGGAGGCACTTCGCGTCTTCCGTCCTGAACTCGTCCATCAACTATCGAAGCTTCGAAATGAGCTCACGAGCACACGCGAGATCATGGGACGCAAGGACGACCGGGCCCAGAAGACTATTACTGCACTCCTCGCTAAGTTCCCCGATGAAGACGAAGTTGTTCGGGCGCTATTCAGACGCGTATTCCCGGTCGCGGTGCAATACGTCGAGAACAACCACTATGGACCTGACTGGCTGAGTGTCTGGCGAACCGCACACCGGATAGCCCACATCGACTTCCTCAACCTCTACTTCGACCGAGTCGCACCCGACGAACTCGTCGCGTTTCGAAGCTCCGAACAGGCCCTTGAGCTTCTCAGCGACGGAGTAGCGCTCAGGGGGTACCTGACCGCTTTGGACCCTAAGCAGCTCGAATCCGTCCTCGAAGGTCTCACCTCATTAGAAGCAAAATTTACGACCGAGATGGTCGTCCCTGGATCAATCACGCTTCTGAACCTCATCGACGCCATTCCCGAGAAGGAGGAGCGAGGCTTCTTCGACATCGGCCGCCGCGAGATCTCTGTTGGTCGCGTTGTCCTTCGACTCCTCCGCCGCGTAGGAGATGAGGCAGAGCGAGAAACCTTAGTCTCACAGATCCTCGGCGGCATCGAAACGTACTCATCCCAGCTCAATTTCATCCACAGCGTGGGCTATCGCGAAGGCGCGGGGCACAAACTCGTTAGTGAAGCGTTCGCAGCTCGGATCCATGAGGAGTTTGTTGCACGACTCCAGCGAACCTCACCAGTCGAGCCGTGGCGCGAGTGGGATGCCTGGCGCATCTACGATGCCGCCCAAACAGCAACAGGCGAAGCACCTCTGACGTCAAATGACGATCCTGTTCTGCTGCGAGCGGTACTGCACTCACTTAAGTCCACTGCACGATCGCAATCGATGGGCTCTCGACAGGTCAGATCTGAAGATCGTCTCGCCTGGGAGCTTCTCGTCGAGCTATTCGAATCTGAAGTCACAGTCGAAGAGGTCGTGAGCAATGTGCGCGAGAATCTGGGTGACGACAATGTTCTTCAACTCGCGGACAAATACCTATCGGGCTGGCGGCCGGAGAGCTTCTAAACAACGCCAGGCATACCGATGGGATCAGTCTTTCTTTAGCCGCTAGCCGAACCTATCGAAACAGAAGTCCGATTGTGCGATAGTTAGACATTAAATCTAAATTCCACCACGTCGCCGCACGTACCAACCTCTGAGAACCCAGCGAATCCCTCGAAGTGCCGACCTTCTCCTGGCCCTGCGATTATCGAGCCCGCCGAGCAAGGAAGCAACCCAGGTTGACAACCCATTGCTTAGCAACGTAGGTTGACGTCATGGAGTCTCCACGGATCGCAGCAGTAGCAGCCGATACCAGCGACCCGAAAGCAGGATTGCGGGCCGTAGCGTCGTTACGCGTGCTCGCGGACACCTTGGAACTTCGGCAGGTCGAGGCCGCGTTGCGTTCAGGCATGAGTTGGCAGGAGATCGCCGACGCGCTCGGAGTGACGCGACAAGCCGCCCACAAGAAGCACTCCAAAAGAATTGACCCCGCGATCTCGACATCCAGGAGGAACAGATGAACAGACTCGTCCGCGCCGCTCAGACCAGCCAAGCGCTTTCCCTGGCCGCCATGGAGGAAGCATCCCGGCTCGGGCTCCGCGAAGCCGACATCGACCACCTGTTCCTCGCATTGGTCATCAACGACCAATCCGCCGGCCGCGCACTGCGCGAGCTGGGTATCGACCTTGATAGCGCCCGTCTCGCCGTGGAGGAACAACGTGATGCACAGCTGACCTCACTCGGCATCGAGGCGTCGTTCCCCGAGGCCGGGCGCATCGTGTTCCATGAGACGGATGGGTACGAGTGGACTCGTCGCGCTCGGGACCTCATCGCGAAGTCCAGCAGCAAAGGCAAGCCAGGCGACGCTGCCGCCGTTCTGCGGGAACTCGTCGCAGAACCCAGCGGCCTTATCACGGATATCCTCGGCCGCCTTGGCACGACATCCGATGCGCTCATCGAACGCCTCGATCGGGCCGACTCGCGCTCTATGAAGTCCATGCCCGTCTCAGCGAAAGTGAAGGGGCGGACCACGGGAACGACTGAGAATTTCATATCCGCACCACTGGACGAAGTGTGGTCGTTCCTCACAGATCCCGCACGTATCCCCGAGTGGGAGCCGAGCATCGGCACTCTCGACCAGACCAGTCAAGAAGCGAAGCCGGGTACGGTCTGGGAGGGCACGGCACCCGCAACCTATCCAGACGGCAAGCCTGTGAAGATCAAACCTCAGTTTCGTCGACACAGTGTTGAGCTCATCGCAATTCACCGACCGGACAGGATCGCATGGAGCTTCGGCTATCCCGACGTCGCGCAGAGCAATTCGGTTCTGACTGAATTCGCCTTGGCGAACGCGACCGGTGGCACACAGCTGCGGATCACTAGGTCTTGGTCGCGACGCCGAGGGTGGCGAGGACTTGTCGCATGGCCGCTGCGTCCCATCCAGAAGTTCCTGGTGTGGATCACCCTGTTCCAGACTGGCAGCGCGATCAGCCGAACATTTCGCTAGCCCCATGCTGCGGCGACTCGCCTGCTGGTCGCACGTAGATCGAGTGCCCGGATCTCCCTGTGGGAGATCCGGGCACTCGAATCAGATGTTGAGGCGGAACGCGACTAAACGTTGAACCGGAACTCGACTGAGTTCCGGCACGGACAACCATCTGCGTCAACTACCCGCCACGGACCTCAAGAGTGGTCGGTGACCAACCTCCCAAGCACGTCGAGATCGTGGCGGTCCTCCGGCCGGAGGTCGTAACCGAGCCTCAGCGCCATGAGTCGCGCGGCGCACGCGACAACTACCGAGCGATCTCCGATCACTCCGACCGCGCGCTCGCGCGCTCGGTGGACGAACGAGTCTTCACCGAAGCCCTGCTGGACCCCGTCGCCGACACAGTCCACGTCCATCGGATGGATGTCGACCGCCCTGTCGCCGGCGCGCAGCTCAACTCGGATCGGACGCCAGTCCTCCACGATGCTGTATCCGCGACCGAGCAACCATTCCATGAGGGCGTCGACCGTCGTCGAGTCGACGAACACATCCAGATCACCATGCGATCTGGTCTGGGAACCGTGCAGAGCGTCAACGGCCCACCCGCCGTTGACCTGGTAGACGACTGATCGCTCCTCGAGCCAGCCAACGACTCGGACTACCTCAGCGGCGTCCATCCCGCTGAAGGTCATGCGGATTGCAGCGGCACGATGGCGTCGATCTGCTCAGCCGCGCGATCCTCTGCGAGGTCGAGGTCGTAGAGCGTCTGCAGGTTCAGCCAGAACTGTGCGGTGGTGCCGAAGAGCTTGCCGAGCCGGAGCGCGGTGTCCGCCGTGATCCCCCGCTTGCCATGCACGATCTCGTTGATCCGCCGAGGCGGGACGCCGATCGACACGGCGAGCTTGTTCTGCGTGATCCCGAAGCCCTCGATGAAGTCCTCCATGAGGACCTCCCCAGGGTGGATCGGGGCAATCTTCTCAGTGGTAGTCAACGATCTCCACCTCCTCCGGTCCTGCGTCGGTCCGCACGAACCAGATCCGCCACTCGTCGTTGATCCTGATGCTGTGCTGCCCGGCGCGGTCACCCTTGAGCGCTTCGAGCCGGTTGCCCGGCGGGACCCGAAGATCCTCGATGGACTCCGCCGATCCCACCTGACGAAGCTTGCGCAGTGCGACCCGATGGATCCGATGATCGATCGAGCGCACTCGCTCACGACGCCACAATCGTTCGGTGTCCTTGCTCCCGAACGATCTGATCACGAAACCAGGATATAACGACCGGCGTCAATAACGCTAGACGTTAAACCGGAACTCCACCGCATTCAGGCACGGAGAAACATCTGCGCTGGGGGCCGGAAGATCCCGCCCGCGTGCGCTCTGCCCGGTCAGCTATCTTCCGCTACCCAGTAGCACGATGCCCCGGAGCTGCCCAATGCGATGACACCCGCATCGAACACGTGCTCTGTGGCCGGCTTCCAGGATGCTCCGCTCGCTTCAGGAAGCCCCTCGGTATTCGTAGCGAATCGTGTGCCGAACTTCCCGGCACTGCTGAGGAACTGATCTGCGAGCCATCGGGCACGATGCGCCGGCATCAACGCGTGACCGTGGGCCATCGAAGTGCTGAGCAGATGGACGAGGATCTGCCGTGCGCGCTCTTGATCGATCTCAATCCACGCACACCCGATCGGTGCGATGCCCGCCGCGGCCGCTGCTTCGTCGAAATCGGTGCGAGGCACGTCGTCACACAGCAACCACGTCCGGTCGGCGGGGCGCTCGCGCAAGAGTTGCGCGGCTCGGTCATCGATCACCCGGTCACTGTATCCCGGTTCGCCGCCACTACGAGCTATTCCCATAGCCTGTAACCATGACCCGCCGCACGGATCGCAGCCCGAGCGATGAGTTCACCACCGTCGAGCGCCGCCTGCTGGATCTACTCTGCGCGGGCGACGACGCCACTTCCGCACGCTCCCAACTAGTGCCGCCGCGCAGACGTGCACGACGAGCGCGACTAGGCAACAGATTGCTGGCCGGCACACGTTCGTCGCTGCCAGAGATCAAAGCGAAAACCTAAATTCCACCGAGTTCCGGTACAGAACAACCTCTGGTGACGGTTCGGTGCGTGTGCAGCCGCTGACACCAGTCGCTGCACAGCTCAAGGCGCACCGATGAGACTCCGGCCTGGTTCGGATCGTCCTCCGAGAAGAGCCCCTCCGGCAGCACATCTGCACGGTGTTCACGCAGGTACCGCTTGACGTCGAGGAGTGAAGCGTTGTGCTGCAGCCCGCGCTTGTAGTAGACCAAGCGCTGATCCGCAGACTCGAGGATCTCCGACCAGCGCCGCACCCGGACCCTGTAGCGCAACGGGGAGTTTGGATCGAGCTCGGACTCGTCAAGCAGCCCCGACTCGCGACCAAGCTGGTTGATGTCACGCCGCACGTCGTTGTTGTAGTCGTTCACGACGAGCACAAAGTCCCAGATACCTTCGCCAGTGACAGCGTCGCCATGATCGGGGCCCCAGCGGCGCACGTCATGGAGCGGATTCGCGACCGCATCCTTTCGGGCCCGGTGACGGAGGAGCGGAAGAAGGACCGCGAAATGCGGCTCGGTAATCTCTGGGTGATGTGCCGAGATACTTCGCGAAGAGAGCTCGGACTGATGCCGGGGACCCGAGACCGGTGAGCGCGCCCAGTCGCTCTATGGGGGCATCCGTTGTCTCGAGGATGGTCCTCGCGTGGTCAATGCGAGAAGCGGTGATCCATACGGTCGGGGACGAGCCGGTCTCTTGGCGGAACCGACGAAGGAAAGTTCGTCTCGACATGTGTGCCCGCCTGGCGAGACTGTCGATGTCGTGGTGCTCGGAGAGGTTTTCCAGGATCCATGCGCGGATCCCGGCCAGATCGTCGCCGCGCGCACGGTGCACGAGCTGACCAGCCAGCTGGCGTTGATCGCCTGGACGGTAGGGCGATACAACCAACGAGCGGGCGCGCTTGTTCGCGGCCGACGGGCCGAGATCGCGACGCAGAAGGTGTAGGCAGAGGTCAATTCCTGCGGTCACGCCGGCCGAAGTCAGGATGTCACCGTCGTCGACGAAAAAACATGCGTCGTCGACACGGGTCTGAGGGTATTGCTGCGCGAGCTCGTCGAGCCGTTGCCAATGTGTCGTGGCGCGACGCCCATCAAGCAGGCCCGCGGCCGCCAGGACGAATGCGCCTGCGCAGATCGACGCGATCCTGGCACCGGCAGCGTGAGCTCCACGAAGTGCCTCGAGCACGAGCGGGGACGGTGCAACTCCGTTGTCCTCGCACCCGGGCACGACCACAGTGTCGGCGAACCGCAACGCGTCCAAACCCGAGGGGACCGAGAGCGAGAAGCCTGTGCTCGAGATCATCCCGGGCCGCTCGGAACACACTGTGACCTGGTAGTTCTCGTCGCGGCCGAACACCTGCATCACGGTCCCGAATTCCAGCGGGAAGACTCCGGGCAGAACGAGCACCGCGACGCGGTGCGGAGCAGGCAGAATCATGGCCTGATCCTAGCAATGTTTGACACACGTGCCACTTCTGGTCGGCTGCGTCAACTCGTAGCGTGGTGCCATGACTTCTTCACTTGCCCTGCCGAAAACACCGTTCGCGGCCTCTTGCCTCGAACTGATCCGTGAGACCGAAAATGAGCTCCTTGTCGATCACAGCATCCGGTCTTTCCTCTTCGCCCGCGCCCTCGCCGAGTATGAGGGCAGCGTGCACGATGCCGACTACGACGAGCAAGCGCTGTTCGCCGCGTGCATTCTTCACGACCTCGGACTCGGATCGACGGCGACCGCACAGGCGCGCTTTGAAGTCGACGGCGCAGACCTCGCGGCCACATTTCTCCGATCGCAACGGTTCTCCGGGGCCCGGACTGATCGCATCTGGGAGGCGATCGCCTTGCACAGCACCATCGGTATCGCCGACCGGCTTGGGCTTCTGACAAGCCTGGTCCATCGAGGCGTTTTCACTGACGGCGGCCACGTCTCCTACCTACCCGCGGAACTCGCTCAGCCGGTGCGCGATGCCTACCCGCGCCCGAGCAACGACCAATCGATCCGTGACGCGGTGATCATGCATGCCTCCCGATCCGACGCGGCTGCGCCCCGCTTCTCCATGGGGGCCGAGTACCTCCGCAGACACCGGGAGACGCACCCCGGTGAAGTGTGCTCCCGGTGTAGTTGACAGTGCTACCGATGCCTGCCGCACAGCAGCAGCTGTTCTTCCCTGGCATGGCCCCCGACTGGGGTTACGGCCGAGCCATCGAGTGCGCTTCGTCGACGGCTCATACCGAGAGACGGGCCCCGCGAGCGTCTGGGCCAGACCGCACATCCCGCTCGTCGCCGAAGAGACGACCAGCCCCGTCCAGCGCCTGGCGATCGTCTCCGACTCTGCCAACGGCCTCTCCGCCGAGCTCTCACAGCAGGAGTGGGCGTTCATCTCACCGACCATGCCCCTCACCCTCGGTCGGGAACCGGCCTCGGAATGAATGCACATGGATGTGCGGACCGTGATCTCGCCCGATGGTCGCCACGTGACCGCCGAAGACCTCTACGACACGCACGGATACCTCGGTGCCGTGAGCCAGCCGCTGCTCGTCGCCCGGCAATGATACGGACTACCTGACAGATCAAAACAGAAGAAGGAACAGAAGCGATGACCCAAGAGACCATGGCCCCCGAGATCCCCGCGGCGAGACGGTTCGACACCAAGGTGGTGGTCGTGCTCGCAGAGGGCCTGGTCCCCTGGCAGGAGTTGAACGTGACCGCGTTCCTCATGTCCGGCATCGCCATCAGCGATGAGGGACTGACCGGGGAGCCCTACCGCGACGCCGACGGCGTTGACTACCTGCCCATGCTGCGCGAGCCCGTCCTCGTGATGACCGGAGACGGTGCATTGCTGCAGGAGGCTCGTCGCAAGGCGGCTTCGCGCCTAGACATAGCGCTGGCGATCTACACCCGCGAGCTGTTCGCCACCGGCCACGACGAGGCCAACCGCGCTGCCGTCGCGGCAGTCTCATCGGATGACCTTGACCTGGTCGGCATCGCCGTGCGCGGACCTCGCAACGCCGTGGACCGCGTCGTGAAAGGAGCACGGTTCCATGACTGAGTCCCGACCCGATGCAGTACCCTGCGAGCCGCCGCATTCGCGATCTCGTCTACGAGACGCTCGCCGCCGAGGGGCGCGCCCCATCCGTGGGAGAGCTCGCCAGCAGCACCGGCAGCGATCCCTCTCGCGTGCAGGAACTGCTCCACGAGCTCGTCGATGCCCACGCTCTCGTGCTCAATGCCCAGGGCGACCGGATCCGAATGGCGCACCCGTTCACCGCCGCGCCGATGGCGTTCGTCCTGACCCCCGTCGATGGCCACGACGACCGACGCTGGTGGGGCGGCTGCGCCTCGGACTCCTTCGGCATCAGCGCCGCGCTGAAGCTGGACGTGCGCATCGACACCGGCTGCCCTCAGTGCGGCGAGCACCTCTCGATCGCCGCCGGACCCGACACGCCACCTCAGCGCGAGTACGCCGTCCGATTCCCGCGCCCAGCCGCCGAGTGGTGGGAGGACGTCGTGGGCACCTGCACGATGATCCGACTGTTCTGCACGCGCAAGCATGCCGAGCAGTGGACCGACGAGCACGCGCCCAGCCAGGGGTACATAGCCGCAGCCCGCACCGTGTGGGACCTCGCTCAGGCCTGGTACGGGGACCGCATCGACCCGGACTTCACGCCGCGCACCCGCGAGCACAACCAGCGGCCTCTCGAGGACCGTGGGCTCACCGGGGAGTTCTGGCGACTGCCCTGAAGGCGATCACGCGCACTTGCTCACATCGGGAAGTCGCAGTCGCGGCTGTGCCTCCAGTGCTTCGCGTGCAACGTTCCGTAAACGCCATGCATTAGAGCGCGAACCTCCACTCGACCACGTCGCCGTCGGCCATCACGTAGTCCTTGCCCTCCATGCGCGCCTTGCCGTGCGAGCGCGCCTCGGCCACGGACCCGAGCTGGATGAGGTCGTCATACGAGATGACCTCGGCCTTGATGAAACCCTTCTGGAAGTCCGTGTGTATGACGCCGGCAGCCTGCGGCGCGGTCGAGCCCTGCCGGATGGTCCAGGCACGCGACTCCTTCGGCCCGGCCGTGAGATAGGTCTGCAGTCCAAGGGTGCGAAAACCCTTGTGCGCCAGCTGATGCAGCCCCGACTCGGTGGCGCCGAAGCCCTCGAGCATCTCCAGCGCCTCCTCCTCGGACATCTCGGTGAGATCCATCTCCAGCTTGGCATTGAGGAAGATCGCCTCGGCGGGCTCGACGAGTGCCTGCAACGACGCCTGCAGCTCGGTGTCGGTCAGCTGGTCCTCGTCGACGTTGAAGACATAGAGGAACGGCTTGCCGGTCAGCAGGCCAAGCTCACGGATCGGCGTGACGTCAAAACCCTTGGAGAACAACGTGTCTCCGGCTTCGAGGATCTCTTGCGCCTCCTTCGCCGCGTCGAGCACCGACTTGTCGGTCTTCTTGCCTTTGACCTCCTTGTCGAGGCGCGGCAGCGCCTTCTCCAGGGTCTGCAGGTCGGCGAGGATCAGCTCGGTGTTGATGGTCTCCATGTCCGACTCGGGTGAGACCTTGCCGTCGACGTGCGCGACGTCGTCATCGACGAAGACCCGGATCACCTGACAGATCGCGTCCGCCTCACGGATGTTGGCCAGGAACTTGTTGCCCAGCCCCTCCCCCTCGGACGCGCCGCGCACGATACCGGCAATGTCGACGAACGACACGGTGGCCGGCACCGTCTTGACCGACGTGTAGAGCTCGGCGAGCTTGTCGAGGCGCTCGTCCGGCAGCGGCACCACCCCGACATTCGGCTCGATGGTCGCGAACGGGTAGTTCGCGGCGAGCACGTTGTTCTTGGTCAGTGCGTTGAACATGGTCGACTTGCCGACGTTGGGAAGTCCGACGATTCCGATAGTGAGTGCCACGGGTTCAGCATTCTAACGGCCGCCCGCCGGAGCGCCGTATCCGCGCGAGACTCGTCGCAGCGCACGCGCGGTGTGCCGCGCCGGCCGCCGGGACGCCATAGAGTTCGCAGCATGCTGGTGCACCTGCGGCTGACCGCCCCGGCGGATCTCGCCGGGACCATTGTGCGCATCCTCGAAGCGGATGAGTGCGTGACGAATCTCGTTGTGCTGCAAGACGTATGCCGCGATCCACGCGGAGACCTGATCGAGTGCGACTGCCCTCGCGAGTCGGCCGGCACCCTCGTCGACGCGCTCGACGATGCCGGGTTGGGCAAGCGCGGTGGCATCCTGATCAGCCGTCCCAGCAGCACGCCGTTCCGGCGGGCCGAGGAGTTGGAGGCGGCTGCACCGGGCGACCCGGACGATGCGGTGATCTGGGACGAAGTGCTGGACACCGCTGAGTCCGCCAGCAGACCGACCGTCTCCTACCACCTGTTCCTGGTGATGGCGACGATCCTCGCGGCGATCGCGGTGATCACCGACTCGTCGGTGCTGGTGGTGGGCGTCATGGTCGTCAGCCCCGACTTCGCCCCGGTGGCAGCGCTGTGCACCGGTGTGGTCTTCGCCCGACCTCATCTCGTATGGCGCAGCGCCAGACTGCTCGTCCTGTCCTTTGTCTTCGCGATTGCCGTCGTGACGATCCTGGCGCTGCTCGCGCGCGCCGGGCAGCTGCTCAGCGTCAGCGACGTGACCGCGGATCGACCGCAGACGGAGTTCATCTGGCACCCGGACAAGTGGACGTTCATCGTCGCGCTGATCGCCGGAGCCGTCGGCGTCTTCGCAATGTCCACCGACAAGGCGGCTGCCATGGTCGGTGTGTTCATCTCCGTGACCACTGTCCCGGCCGCCGGGAACCTGGCGCTCGGCCTCGCGACAGGTTCCGGCGCCGAGATCGGTGGATCCGCAACGCAACTCGGCCTCAACCCGGCCGGGATGGTCGTCGCCGGGGTGGCCGCACTCGGCATACAACGCCTCGGCCGAAGTCGGCTCGAGCGGCGTCGCAGCCGGACTGCCGAGCCACTCAGCTGACCGCCAGTGGGACGTCGTCGAGGCGCGCGTGGACACCGACGGTCGCATCGAGCACCGCGAGCGCGAGCTCGAGGTTCTCCGCGGCGGTGATGGTCTGCTCCACGAGAGTGGCAACCGTGGTCTCCCGCATGAAGGCGATCCACCCCTCGAATGCGGCCGTGGCCAACAGCCGCTCGTGCCCATGACATCCTGCAGCGTCGAACAACGCCGCCGCCATGGCTCGGAAGTGCACTGAAACCACATCGCGCACAACGGGTTTCGCGGCCACCGAGCTCCGGTTGGCGATGATCACCAGGTGCGGGTGTGCACGATAGAAGTCGAGGTATGCCACCAGCTGGTCGGCGACCCAATCACGCAGCGAATCGTTCGGCGCCGGCGCGGGGACCGCTCCGAGCGTCTCGTGGGCACGCTGCCAGATGGCCGCGAAGTAGTCTGCCTTGGAGGTGAAGTAGTGATAGAGCAGCGCCCGCGTCACGCCCGATCTGGCGGCGATCTCGTCCATCGAGAGCTCTTCGAACTCACCGTCGTCGAAGATCTTCTGACCCACATCGAGCAGCTGGACCCGGCGTTGAGCAGGGGTCATCCGTCGGCGAGGGGGCACGGGACTCAAGCCTAGTTAAGATCCTCGTGCGCGTCTGGCCTTCCGCATTATTCGTCGCACCAATTCGTCCATCAATTCGCCGTAGTCCGAACGGATCCCGCTCATCGCGTCGTTGATGCGGCATGTCCGATGGCGGGTGGAACGCCCAGTTGTCACACCCTGCTGGTTGGCTGCAGCCATGACGTTCCTGATCGGTGTTGTCCTCGGTGTTGTTCTGGCCGCGGCTGCCACCTGGCTGCTGCTCCGCCAGTCGTATGCCGCCCGACACGCCTCCCTGACGACCGAGCGCGACCTCTTGCGTGAGCGCGTGATCGACCTGGAGTCCGCGGTCGGTGACGACCAGCAGACCGCAGCCGTCCTCGGTCCGCTGAGCGCGACGCTGGGGCGTGTCGAGAAGCAGGTGGCGACGCTGGAGCGCGACCGGGTCGAGCAGTTCGGCGAGCTGGGCGAGCGACTGGCCGAGGTCGGCCGGGTGACCGGCGCGCTGCACCAGGAGACGACGCAGCTGGCCGGCGCGTTGCGCGCGACGTCGACCGGCGGCACCTGGGGTGAGGTCCAGCTCCGGCGCGTCCTGGAGCACTCCGGCATGCTCGCGCACTGCGACTTCGAGGAGCAGGTGACGGCGGTCAGCCGGCACGACGCACGAGTCCGCCCCGATGTCGTTGTCCGTCTGCCCGCCGATCGCGTGCTGGTGATCGACAGCAAGGCACCGACGCGTGCATTCCTGGACTCGCAGGCCGAGGGTCTCCCCCCGCAGGACCGGGACCGCCTGCTCGACCAACATGCCAAGGCTCTGGTGCGGCACGTGGATTCGCTTGCGGCCAAAGCATATTGGAGCGCCTTCGAGCAGTCGCCGCAGCTTGTCGTGTGCTTCCTGCCGGCCGACGCCATGCTCGCCGCAGCGTTGCGCCAGGACCCGTCGCTGCTCGATCGGGCGATGAGCCGCAAGGTCGTGCCCGCCTCCCCCAGCACGCTGCTCGCGTTGCTGCGGACCAGCGCTGCCGCCTGGCAGCAGGACAGCCTGGCGCGTGGGGCCCGCGAGTTGCTCACCCTCGGGCAGACGCTCTACGACCGGCTCGGCACCATGAGCCGGCACACCACTCGTGTCGGGCAGTCACTCACCCGGTCCGTGGAGGCCTACAACGCGATGATCGGCACGCTCGAGTCGCGGGTGCTGGTCACCGCGCGCCAGATGCACGCGCTCGGGCTGGCGCAGGACGCCCCGCCGGAGGAGTTGCACGTCATCGAGACCCCGACGCGGCCACTCACCGCACACGAGTTGATCGACGCCCTCGACGAGGACGTCGCCCGGCCGACACTCGATCTGGGCCCGACCGGCCGTGGAGTCAACGACCGGCACGGGCGAGACTCGGGCGCCGCGGACGCGGGTTGAGCGATGGCTCCGCTCAGTGCTGAGCGATCGCTCCGGTCAGTGCAGCGATCCGGCGTCGTGCCGGACCTGAGCGGAGGCTTCCTGGCCACGGGCCTTGAGGTCGCGCCGCAGCTCGGTCGGCAGTGCGAAGAGCAGGCTCTCCTCCGCGGCGGTGATGGTTTCGACGTCGGCATACCCGCGCTCGGCGAGGTAGGACAGCACGTCGCGCACCAGGATCTCCGGCACCGACGCACCCGAGGTGACACCGATGGTGCTGACGCCGTCGAGCCAAGCGTCCTCGATCTCGTCGGCGTAGTCGACCAGGTGCCCGTCGCGAGCGCCGTGCTCGAGCGCGACCTCGACGAGCCGCACCGAGTTGGAGGAGTTGCGGCTGCCGACCACGAGCATCATGTCGGTGCGCGGCGCCATCTGCTTGACCGCATGCTGGCGGTTCTGGGTCGCGTAGCAGATGTCGTCCGAGGGCGGGTCCTCCAGGTTGGGGAAGCGCTGCTTCAGACGTCGCACCGTCTCCATGGTCTCGTCGACCGACAACGTGGTCTGTGACAGCCAGACCAGCTTGTCCGGGTGGCGCACGTCGACGGTGTCGGCGTGCTCGGGCGACTGCACCAGGATGATGTTGTCCGGCGCCTCACCGGCCGTGCCGACGACCTCCTCGTGGCCCTCGTGGCCGATCAGCAGGATGTCGTATTCGTCGGAGGCAAACCTGGTGGCCTCACGGTGCACCTTGGTCACCAGCGGGCAGGTCGCGTCGATGGTCTTCAGCGAGAGTGCCTTGGCCTGCTCGCGGACCTCCGGTGCGATGCCGTGCGCGGAGAAGATGACCGTCGCGCCCTCGGGCACCTCGTCGGTCTCGTCGACGAAGATCGCGCCGCGCTTCTCCAAGGTGGCCACGACGTGCTTGTTGTGCACGATCTGCTTGCGCACGTATACCGGCGGGCCATAAAGGTCCAGCGCCTTCTCCACCGTCACGACGGCACGGTCGACACCGGCGCAGTAGCCGCGCGGCGCCGCCAGCAGGACGCGCTTGGCGCCCTGCTCGGCCCCCGTGGTGGCGGCCTGCTGCGGGTCGGTCGTTGTGGACGAAGTCATGTGTCCATGCTAGGTCGGAGCCCGCGCACGGACGAAACCGGACGGTTCGCCCGCGCCATACGCTCAGACCTTGCCGGCGACCATGTCCATCAGCCGCTCGACAACGGAGCCCGAGCGCAGGCCGTCGTGCTCGAACTCGTTGGTGACCCAGGGCCGGACGTTGCCGACCCGGCGCGCGGTGTCCAGCGAGAGGTCGGCGTCGACATACATGTCGTCGAAATAGACCGCGGCGGCGACCGGGACGGTGTTGGCGGCGAGACGCTCGGCGTCATACAGCGCGGGCCAGTCGTCGATCGCCGCAAGGATGTCGGCCGCTTCGGCAAAGGGCTGCAGCAGCGGGATCTGGTCGAACATCCAGCGAAACATCGTCTCGCCGGTGAACAGCAGCGGGTCGGCATCCGCCGCGAACTCGGGGCGGCTCGCGAGCTCCTTGTCGGCCGCCCACCCGGTCGGCTTTCCGGGAGCGCCGTAGCAATACTCCTGCAGCGCGTAGATCGGGCCGCCCACGTATGCCGTCTCCGTCATCACTGCCTGCCGGAACCGGTCAGAGATCTCCTCGCCGTCCCAGGCGGTGTCCAACAGCCAGTGCACGTGCTCGAAGCCGTAGCTCATCCCGAAGATGCTGCCGATCAGCCGGAAGCGCTCGGGCGTCAGGCGCGACCCGTCCGGCAGCAGGACCTCCTGGGCCGCCAGGTGGTCGGCGATGCGCCGGACGGCCACGACGTCGTCCGGGTAGCGCTCGTAGTAGGCGGCGTTCTTGCGCGCGATCCGCGGGAAGGTGTGCGCGTAGACGTCGGCAGCGCTCGCGTCGATCCCGGACAGCCCGCCGGTGACCAGGCAGGCGGTGAGCGCTTCGGGCGCCTGCGACAGGTAGGTCAGCGTGATGAAGCCGCCGTAGCTCTGCCCCAAGGTGGTCCACGGCTTGCCGCCGGCGACCTGCTGCCGGAAGAGCTCGGCGTCGGCCACGATGCTGTCGGCCCGGAAGTGCCGGAGATATGCCGCGATCTCCTCCCCCGACATCCCGGCCGTCGACCGGGCAGTGACGGGGGTCGATCGACCGCAGCCGCGCTGGTCCAGCAGCAACACCCGGTGCGTCTTGGTGACGTGCCCCAGCCACCCGTCAGCGCGCAGCGGACGCGGACTCTCCCCGCCCGGCCCACCTTGCAGGAACACCAGCCACGGCAGGTCGTCGTCGACCTTGTCGACCGCGACGGCTTCGCGGGCGAAGACCTCGATCGTGGATCCGTCGGGTCGCGCGTGATCGAGCGGCACCTGCAACGTGTGGTCGGTGAGCGCCAGGCCGGGGATGCGGATCGTCATACGTCCCAGGCTAGTTGGAGCAGCCGTCCCGGACAGCCGGCGAGGTCAGTGCAGCAGGTCGACCGCGTCCCTCACCTGTATGACGCCCGGGCGCTGCGCACCCCGCACGGCGATCGCGGCGGCCACGTCGCCGCCGAGCTCGAGGTCCCGCAGGTCACAGTCCATCGGCCGCCCGGCGTAGGAGACCAGCGACGGGCCCGCTCCGAGCACCAGCTCCGACATCGGCGTGCGCAGACCGTCACCCGTCGCCTTCAGCACGGCTTCCTTGCGCACCCAGACGCGGAACCAGCCGCTCTGGTCCCCCGGCGGACCCGCTGCCAGCTCGGCGGGAGAAAGCACGAGCGACGCCATCGAGGTGAAGTCCTGGCCGGTGACCGTCTCGGCGTCGACCCCGACTCGGCCGGCCCTGCTGACCGCGATCACGACCACCGACTCGTCGTCGGTGCCGGTGTGGGTCACCGAGACCTCGGGGCACCGGCCCGGCCACGGTGCACGTACCACCGGCCGGCCGTGTTGTTTCGCGCACGTCGGACACACGCGGTCGACGTGGAGTCGACCGGCAAGAGCATTGCGGTCGGTGCCTCCTGTGCCCGCCGTGCTCGCGGGTGCTTCCTCATCGAGCAGGCAGTGGGCCACCGCGAGACGAAGCAGACCGGCACCGGTGGCGGAACGCACCCGGTCGCCCTCCCGAGCCGGCTTCGACGCGCGTTCCCGTTCCCCGGCGCTCAGCACTCCCGCAGCAGCGGCGGGTGTCGCGGCACCGCGCCAGCACCACACCGTGCAGTCGCTCAGGACACCCATCGCGTCATTCCTCTTCCCGCTGGAAAACCTGTCTGTCAACTTTTCACATCGAGTGTGCAATTCTCGCTAATGTTCGTTTTCGAAGGTTAAGCGCTGTTCACGAGGGGTCCATCATCACTGGTGTAGTACGTCGTCCAGCGCTGCCCGGATGCGACGACCTCACGCTGGGCACCGCGTTCCTGCAGACCGTTGACCGGGCCCCCGACGCAGTGGCACTGCGTGATGCTGCGGGGATCGATCCGCCGTGCTCCTACGCCGCACTCACGCTGCGCGCGGGTGGTGTCGCGGCCATGTTGCACGAGGTCACTCCCGCAGACCCCGCCGCACCTCGGGTGGCGCTGCTCCTCCCACACGGAGCATCGATGGTGAGCGCACAACTCGCGGCGGCGCTGCTCGGCTGGTGCTACGTCCCGCTCGATCCCGCATGGCCCGCCGCGCGGCTACGCACGATGGTCGAGCTGGCCGACCCTGACGTCGTCCTCGTCCTGGGCGCGGGCCCGGGCGTCGAGGTCACCGGCACCGTGACCTGCCTGGACGTCGAGATGGCCGCTCCGGCCCCGATCGCGGCGCCGCAGGTCGAGGCGTCCCGCCCGGCGTACATCATGTTCACCTCCGGATCGACCGGTCTCCCGAAGGGCGTCGTGCACACCCACCGGTCGGTGCTGCACGGCATCGGCAACCACCTGCGCAACTTCGAGCTCGGCGCCGCCGACGTCGTCACCCTGCTCAGTTCCTTCTGCTTCGACATGGCGGTCAGTGACCTCTACGGCGGCCTACTCTCCGGCGCCACCGTGCTCACCCACGACACCCCGACGCTCGGACTCGCGAACCTGCTGCCAACACTCCGCGCCGCAAAACCGACCGTGTTCCATTCCACGCCAACGGTTTTCCGGTTCCTCTCGCAGGCCGGCAGTCTCGCCAGCACTGGCTCCGGCACTGACTCCGGTTCGCCACCACTGCGCTCCGTGCGTATGGCGCTGCTCGGCGGGGAACCGACCCACCTCGAGGACATCGATCGTGCGACCCGCCTCTTCGGCCCGGACACCACGCTCGTCAACGGCTACGGCTCCACCGAAGCGAGCTTCTCGGTCCAGCGATTCATCGACCTCGCCGCGCCGCCGACCCAGACCTCCGGCACCGGCGTACTCGACATCGGGCACGCCCTGAACGGCTATCACGCCACGATCGATCGGCCGGACGCCGACGGTGTCGGAGAGATCCTCATCCACAGCGACCACCTGTCGCTCGGCTACTGGCGCGATCCGGCACGCACCGCGGAGCGCTACAGCCGCGACGGGCGGACCTATCGGACCGGTGACCTCGCACGCACGCTGCCCGACGGCGCGTTGGAACCGGCCGGGCGAAGCGACCGTCAAGTGAAGGTCAACGGAGTGCGGGTCGAGCTCGACGAGATCGAGAACGCGCTCGAGAGCGATCCATTCGTCACGCGGGGAGTTGCATTCATGGTGCCTGGGACACTGTGCCCCGAGCTGGTGGCGTATGCCGTGAGCGCCGAACCCCGCGCAACTGTCGCTTCGGTCCGCGAGCGACTGGCCGGTGTCCTGCCCCGTGCCGTGATCCCACAGCACCTGCGCGTCGTCACCGACATCCCGTTGACGCTGACCGGCAAGGCAGACGTGCTCGCGTTGCGCGCCCGGCACCTGACCGACCATCACCGGGCAGCAGCCGACGACCCCGGTGCCGGCGCCACGGAGCTGGATTCGGACCAGAGGGCGACTCTCGCCCCGGCCACCGCCATGACGGCGTGCTGGACCACAGCGCTCGGGCACCGCCCTGCCGGCCCCGACGTGCCTTTTCTGGAGGCCGGCGGCAGCTCGTTGCAACTGGCCACCCTGCAGCTGGAGATCCAGCGGACCTTCGAGACCGCAGTTTCCCTCTCCGACCTGATGATCCACTCGACGATCCGCGCGATGACATCGCTGGTGAGCCCGGATCGTGATGCACCACCAGCCGGCGACACCGTGCGCCGCCGACAGGATGCGGTCGCCGCACGGATGCGCCGCCGATCCGCGAAAGGCCGCTGAACAAATGGATTTTCGTGACGATGCCGTAGCGATCGTCGGCGTCAGTGGCCGCTTCCCCGGTGCGTCGACCGTCGATGAATTCCTGGCGGCGGTCCGAACCGGGACCGACCTGTCCGGTCGGCCGACGCCCGGGCTCGAACTCTTCGCAGCCGAGCACTTCGGACTCTCGGCCGACGACGCGCTGCTGCTCGACCCGCAGCAACGGATCTTCCTCGAGGAGGCCTGGCTGGCCGTCGAGGAGTGGGGCCACCTGCCGGGGGAAACACCAGGAACCACAGGAGTTTTCGCGTCCGGTGGAGCAAACCAATACCTCATGCACCGGCAGGGGCACCTGCTCAGCGGCCTGCGTCACGACCTGCACGGAGTGGACTACCTCGCCAGTCGCACGGCCTACCGTCTCGGTCTGACCGGGCCGGCACTGACGGTGCAGTCGGCCTGCAGCGGTGGCCTCGCCGCAGTCGCGCTGGCTTGCCAGTCGCTGAACGACTTCCGTTGCGACACTGCGATATCCGGCGGTGTCAACGTCACCCTGCCGGAGCACAGCTACGACCCGGCACTCGTCTCGTCCGACGGGCGCACGCACGCTTTCGGCGCGACCGCGGACGGCACGGCCTTCACCAGTGGCGTCGGGATCGTCGTCCTGCGCCGTCTGGAGGACGCACTGGCCGACGGCGACACCGTGCACGCCGTCGTGATCGGCTCGGCCATCGGCAATGACGGAGCCGATCGTGCCGGATTCAATGCGCCGTCGGTCGCCGGACAGGTCGGTGTCGCCGCGGAGGCGTTGGCGGTCGCCGACGTCGGCGCCGACGACATCGGCTTCTGGGAGGGCCACGGCAGCGGCACGCCACTCGGTGACGCGCTGGAGATCACCGCGATCCGACAGGCTCTCGCGGGCCGCACCCGACCGCTGCCCCTCGGGTCCGCCAAGACCACCGTCGGGCACCTGGACGCAGCAGCCGGGCCGGCGAGCCTGATCAAGGCGATCTCCGTCGTCCGCGACGGTTGGATCCCGGTGCACCCCGACGCCAGAACGCCCTCCACCGAGGTCGACCTCGACTTCCTCCAGCTGCCAGAGCGGACCACACCATGGCAGGCGCCGGATCGCGTCGTCGCCGTGAGCAGCTTCGGGCTGGGCGGCACGAACGCACAACTCATCATCGCCAACGCGCCACTGGCGGGCGAGACCCGAAAGCCGTTGCCGCACACCCAGTTCCACCGGAGTCGTTACTGGCTCGAACCCTCGCTCGAAGCAGCACAGGCATGACCGACAGCACCGCCTGGCTCACCCGCCCGATCTCGCCCGAGGCATCCCGCCTGCTCTTCTGCCTGCCCTTCGCAGGCGGCGGCGCGAGCACGTTCCGGGAGTGGCCCGCCGCATTCGCCGACTCCGGCGTCGAGGTGGTCCCGTTGCAGTTGCCCGGCCGGGAGAACCGGGTAGCGGAGGATCCCGCATTCAGCACTCCCGAGGTCGCCCGGGTGATCGCAGACCTCGCGGACCGGCCCTATGCGATCTTCGGGCATTCCATGGGCGGCCGGCTGGCGTATGACGCGGCCCGCCACCTCCTCGCGTCCGGCGACCGGCCGCCGTCGCTGGTCGTGACCAGTGCGTCCCGTCCGCCGGATCTGCCACGCACCGGATCTTTGGACGGCATCTCCACCTTCAGCGATGCCCGCCTGACCTCGCGGTTGCGTCGGTCCGGCAGCATCCCGGAGGCGGTGCTCGCGGAGCCGGACCTGATGGCCATCGTGCTGCCGGTGTTGCGTGCCGATTTCGCGTGGATCGACGCGCTCGACGTGCACGACCCGGAGCCGATCCCGGTGCCGTTGCTCGCTCTTGCCGGTGCACTCGACCGTGCCGTGAGCCACGACCAGGCCGCGCAGTGGCGAGCACACACCAGTGCGGGATTCGCCCTGCAACTGCTGCCGGGCGATCACTTCTTCCTGCGCGATCACGTCCGGCAGATCGCGACGAACATCCTGCAGTCGTGGCCGTCCGACGCATCGCACGAGCCGGCTCCGACCCGTCGGTCCCCCGCCCCGCATCACTGCTCGCTCGGCGACAACCTGCTGTGGACCGATGCCGTCGTCCGCTCGGCAGGCTTCCCCATCGAGGGCCTGCAGCGACTCAACAGTGCCGACGCAGCCACGGCCGCCGACGACTTCCTGTCCGGCCGTCTCTCCGACACCGCGTGGGCGACAGCGTTTGCGCAGGCACTGGACGACAGCGCCACCGAGGTCGATGGCATCGCCGCAGACCCGCTCCTCCAGGAAGCGCTCGCCTGGCAGAACCCCGCGGCAGCCGCGGCCGCACTCCGGTTGACCGCCGGTATGCCGATGGGTGACCGGCGCCGGCGCAGGGATCGCCAGATGATCGCCCGATATTGGCAGCGTTACTGCGCCAAGAACGACACCGTCGGCTTCTTCGGTCCACTGACTCTTGCGCACCTCGACCCGCAGCAGCCCACCCGCGTGACTCCCGGTCCGGCACTGGTCCGTGAACGCCGGACGATCCTGGAGTGCTGGGCCGTCCAGGCCGTTGCCGACACGTTCTTCGCCGAGCCGTCGACGCGCCTGTTGCTCTCCCCGCGACTGGCCTGGAACGTTCTGGTCGACACCCCCGGCCGGCGCGCGTGCGCTTCACCCGGCCCGTGGGTGGAGCTGAGCCGCACCGGCATACAGGCACTGACCCTCGTCGACGGCACGAGGCCCGCACGCGAGCTGCTGCACCTCCTCGGCCTCGGCACCGGCGCCGGTGTCGAGTTGCTCGACCACCTGCAGGGTCAAGGACTGCTGCGCTGGGGCCCGGAGGTCCCGCAGGACCCGACGGCCACCGCGTGGCTCACCTCGACCCTCGACCGGTTGACCGATCACACCGAGTTGGACGCCGCTCGTGACAGCTGGGGACGGCTCCTGAGCGCGGTCGACACTGCAGAGCAGGCGGGCGGCTCCCCCAGCGCGACGGACAAGGCACTGCAGGAGCTGCGTGACATCTTCCGTGAGCTGACCGGCGGGCCGAGCAGCCGTGCACCGGGGCAGACCTACGCCGGTCGCGACGTCGTCTATCAGGACACCGTGCGTGATCTCGACGTCACCATCGGCGGAGACGTGCTGCGCCCGGTCGAGCGTCAGTTGCGAATGCTCACCCGGGCCGCCCGCTGGTGGTGTGCCCAGGTCGGTGCGGCATACACCAGCCAGCTGTCAGAGGTGTATGACGAGCAGGCCGCCATGGACCCGGTGGTCCCGTTCAGTGAGCTGTGGCTCGTGGCACTTGCAGCGACCGTCGGCTCCGGGGAATCACCGACGGCAGCGATCGAGGCGGATTTCGCCCGCCGCTGGGATGCCGTGCTCGGACTCGACGCACGACCGCAGACTCGGGCGGACGCCGCGGACGAGGTCAACAGCGAGATCGCCATCGAGATGGACATCGACCAGTTCGAGGATCGGGTCACGCAGCACTTCCCCGACTCGCCGATCCTGTGGTCCGGCGCCCGCATCCACAGCCCCGACCTGCAGATCGCGGCATCCTCCGTCGATCGGCTGCAGGCGGGCGACTGCACCGTCGTCCTCGGCGAATGGCATGCCGGCATGGCGACGCTCGACAACGCGAGTTCTGTTCAGTCGCAACCCGATCCGCAGCAGCAGCGGGCTGCTCTCCGACACGATCTCGGCGGTCCGGTGGTTCGCCCGCTGCTGCCGACCACCTGGGCACGCAACACCGGCCGACTGGTGACCTACCTGCAGGACGAGGGCGACGTCTGGCTGGCCTTCACCGAGGCCGCGCCGCGACCCGGTGGCGACATCGTGCAGGTTTCGGATCTGCACGTGGTGCGTGACGATGCGGGGCAGCTGCGGGTGCGCACGCACCCCGGCAGCTCGTCCGGACAGCGCGACTGGCCATTACTGGAAACCCTTTCCGGGTTGCTCTCGATCGCCACGGTGGACGGTTTCCGGCAGCTGACCGACCGCCCCTACACCCCGCGCATCACCGTAGGCGCGATGGCTCTGGCCCGACGCAACTGGCGGACGGACATCGGATCGGTGCCGCTCTGGCGCGGCGCAGGCCTTGCCGCCCGCTTCGCTGCCGCCCGACGCTGGTGTGCCGAAAATGATTTCCCCGAGCGGGTTTTCGTGTCCGTCGGCTCCGAGACCAAACCGTTCTTCGTCGACTTTCGCAGTCCGTGGCTGGTCGGTGCGTTGGCCACCACCCTGGCCTCCGGCCACGAGTCGGCGGGCCCGGACACGAAGGTTGTCGTCAGCGAGATGCTCCCTACGACCGAGCAGTGCTGGCTCCCGGACCGCAGCGGGAAGACCTACTGCAGCGAGCTGCGGCTGCAGGTGACCGATGTCTAGCCGCCACGCGACCCCCGCTGTCCTGCTGCCGGAGCAGATCGTCGCCAGGGCACAGGAGACACCGGACGCGAACGCCGTCCGTGGTGCGCTCGAGATGACCTACGCCGAGTTGCTCGGCCGCGCCGGCGCCGTCGCAGACCGCTTGCGCCTGCTCGGTGCCGGACCGGAGCAGCGCGTGGCCATCTGCGCCGAGCGGTCCTGCGACGGCCTGGCCGGCATGCTCGGCTGCTGGTTGGCCGGGGCGGCATACGTGCCGCTTGACGTCCGTTGGCCAGCTGCCAGGATCGCTGCGGTCATTGCCGACTGCGCACCGTGTGTGACCTTGACGGACTCGGTCGGCGCGGGTCTGGTGCAGGCTCCCGCCGAGCCGCTCGACCAGGGCACGATCCCGCTCGACGCGGTGACCGTGGACAGTGCGCCACGCGACGCACTCGCCCACGTGCTCTACACCTCCGGATCGTCCGGACGCCCGAAAGGCGTGCTCACCACACACGCGAACATCGCGGAATTCGTTGCGCACGTTGCTGATTGGGCGCCCGGTGTCGGTGCCGACATGTGCTCCGCCGGCGTCGCCTCCTGGGGTTTCGACGCCGCGACATACGACCTGTTCCTCCCGCTCGCTCACGGCGGGACCATCGGTCTGGTCTCCGACGCAGAACGTGCTGATCCGATGCTGCTGCGCGACGCCCTGCGCCGGATGCGGTGCAGCTTCGGCTTCTTCACCCCGACGTTGCTGTCGCTGCTCGCACCGGACGATCTACCGGCGCTACGCACCCTGGTGCTCGGCGGTGAGCCGGTGCCCGCCGACCAGGCCACGGCATGGGCGGACGACGCCCATAGCCGCGTTGTGTTCGACGCCTACGGGCCGACGGAGACGACTGTCAGCCAGACGGCGATCCGGGTACGGTCCACGCACCGCGATCCGATGCCGATCGGCCACGACCTGCCCGGTCAACGCACCTACGTCCTGGCTCCGGACCTGGTGCCCGTGGCCGACGGTGAGACCGGCGAGTTGTGTATCGGCGGTCTCGGCGTGGCACGCGGCTACCAGTCGATGCCGGGTCGCACCGCGTGCGTCTTCGTGCCCGATCCGTTCGGGGCACCCGGCGAGCGGATGTATCGCACCGGCGACCTCGTCCGTCGCGAGCCGGACGGCGCACTGGTCTATCTCGGTCGCCGTGACGACCAGGTCAAGATCCGCGGCCAGCGGGTCGAGCCGGGCGAGCTGGCGCACGCGCTGCGCACGATGGATGACGTACGCGAAGCCGCCGTCGTCACCACCTGCACCGGGGTCGACACCACGCTCGCAGCGTTCGTCACACCGGCGAGCGTCGACACCGACGACGTCCTGGCGTTCGCAGCAGCCAACCTGCCCGACGCACTGGTGCCGTCGCGAGTGCTGGCCATCGATCAGCTGCCGTTGGCCGGCACCGGCAAGGTGGACCGAAAAGCGTTGGGCGACTTACTGATCGACGACTCCGTCGACGCAGCGCCGACAGCGTCCGGGCCACTGGCACAGCTCTGGACGCAGGTCCTCGGCGCACCCGCTGCACCGGACAGCGACTTCTTCGACGCCGGCGGCCACTCCATCTCCGCCATGCGGCTCGTCGCCGGCGTGCGCGCCACACTGGCGCGCGACGTGTCGGTCCAGGACGTCTTCCGCTGTCGCACGTTCGCCGCGCTGCAGGCGTATGTCGACCGGGCCGCCCCGACGGCCGATCGGCTGCCCGAGCACAGCGCTCCGGCGCCGACATCGGCACAGCAACGGCTCTGGCTGGTCGATCGCCTGAGCGCGCAAGGCGCTTCGTCATACAACGTCTCCTTCGCGGTCCGGATCGGCCCCGGCCTCGACGTCGACCGCCTCCGGCGAGCGCTCACCCGGATTGAGGAGGCCCACGACGTGCTCCGCTGGCGCTTCGTCGGGACCGACGACAGTCCCCGCATCGCCGTCGGACCGCCCCGGCAGGTTCCGCTGGAGGTGCGGCCGTGCCGGATCGACGACTGGGAGCAGGCGATCACGACCGCGGGCGCCGTGCACCTGTCATTGGACACCGGGGACACCTGGCGCGCCACGTTGCTGCAGGCCGCCGACGCCGCCGTGCTCGTGCTCACCTTCCACCACTGCGTCATCGACGGCTGGTCGGAGAAGGCCCTCTTCGAGCAACTCGCCGCTGCCTACGCGGATCCCGAAAAGACCCTGCCGACAGGCAGATTCGCCGACTACACCGTATGGCGCCAGGCACGCGACCGCGCCGGGTTCGACCAGGACCTCCGGTGGTGGACGACGCACCTGGCCGGCGCACCGGACGTGCTGGAGCTGCCTAGCGACCGGGTCCGCCCGATGGAGCCGTCCGAGCGTGCCGGCACCTCGAGTCACATCCTCGACGTCGCCACCGCCGAGGCGATCCGGCAGGTCGCGGCCGACCGCGGGGCCACTCCCGCAGCAGTTGTGCTGGCCGCGCTGGGCGTCGCGTTGCGCCGGCTCACCGGACAGCATGACCTGCTGGTCGCCGGCATGCGAGTCGACCGACCGTTCGCCGAGTTGGAGTCCGCACTGGGCTTCTACATCGACATGCAGCCGGTCCGGTTGCGCATCGACGACGACGTGGCTGCGGGCGAGCTGATCGACCAGACCCACCGGGAGTTGCTCGCCGGTGCCGACCATGCCGCGGCCGGGGTCCAGGACCTGGTCACCGCGCTGCGCGCGCGTCGGGAGCCGGGGCGCCAGCCGTTGCTGCAGGTCGCCTTCAACGTCTACAACTTCCCGACCGCGCGTCCCGCCCTCGACGGCCTCGAGGTCGACCGCCTGCCGGCACCACCCGTCGGTTCACCCTTCGACCTGTCCGTCTACCTGATCGAGGACGAAGCCGGCACGCGCCTCGAAACCGTTTACAGCACAGACCTTTTCGACGCCACACGGATGTCGGACCTGCTGTCGTCCCTCGTCGACGTGCTGTCGGACAGTGCCGCGAAACCGGACCGTCCGGTCGGCTCGGTGGCCGGTGTCTTCCGCACCGACACGGTGGCGCCCGCCGCGAGCGCCGCCATCACCCAGCAGGTCGAAGCAGGTCCGGGGACCCTGACCGGCGACACCGAGACGCGCGTGGCCCGGATCTGGTGCGACGTGCTGCAGGTCGAGCACATTCCGGCGACCACCAATTTCTTCGATGCGGGCGGGTCGTCCCTGGCCATCAGCCGGGTGCACAGCCGCCTCGTCACCGAGTTCCAGCGCGACATCCCCGTTGTCGCGCTCTTCCAGCACCCGACCATCCGTGCCGTCGCACGGTTCCTGGACGGGGCCACCGCAGACGCCGCCATGGAGCGTGCGTCAACCATTGCCGCCGCTCGTCGCGCGCGGTCCCGTCGAAGGAGTCGCCCATGACCGAGAACATCGCAGTCCACGAGGAGGAGACGGTCGAGCCGCTCGCCGTGATCGGCATGGGCCTGCGGGTGCCCGGTGCGGCCAACGTCGCAGAGTTCTGGCGCAATCTCGTCGAGGGGCGCGACTGCGTCACCCACTTCACCGAGGACGAGCAACGTGCCTTCGGGGTCAGTGAGGAGGACCTCAATCACCCCGACTGGGTCTCGGCGGTGCCGTCGCTGGCGGATGCCGACACCTTCGACGCACCTGCGTTCGGCATGTCCCCGCGCGAGGCCATGGTGATGGACCCCAATCACCGGCTCTTCCTGGAGACCTGTCAGGTGAGCCTGGAGGACGCCGGCTACGACCCGCACCGCTTCGACGGCACCATCGGCGTCTATGCCGGTGGCGCCTCGTCCGGCTACCAGTGGCTCAATCTGCATGAGAACAAAGAGATCTGGCAGACGACCGCCGGGCAGCTGTCAGTCTCGACCGCGAACCACCCGGACTACATCGCCACCACCGCGGCATACCGCCTCGACCTCCGCGGCCCGGCGCTGACCGTCTCGACCGCGTGCTCCAGCTCCCTGGTCGCGTTGCACCTGGCTTGTGAGGCGGTGCGGTCCGGCGAGTGCGACATGGCCCTTGCGGGCGGGGTGAGCCTGGAGTTGCCGCTCAACCACGGCTACGTCAGCGTGGAGGGCTTCACCACTCCCGACGGTCAGTGCAGGGCGTTCGACGCGGACGCGTCGGGCACGCTGTGGGGGTCGGGAGTCGGCGCCGTGCTGGTCAAGCGACTCGACGCCGCACTCGCCGACGGCGACCACATCCGCGCCGTCGTCCGCGGCAACGCGATCAACAACGACGGAGCCGAGAAGACCGGCTTCTCAGCACCCAGCGTCAACGGACAGATCGGCGCCATCGCGACGGCAATGGCGGTGTCGGGCATCGATCCGCGGACGATCGGTTATGTCGAGGCGCACGGCACCGGCACGGCGCTCGGCGACCCGATCGAGATCAGCTCCCTCAGCCAGGTCTACGGACACGGCAGCAGCGACCGGCAGTGGTGCGCGATCGGCTCGGTCAAGTCCAACATCGGTCACCTGAGCCAGGCCGCCGGCATCATCGGGTTCGCCAAGGCCGTGCTGACACTGGAGCACGGTCTCGTCCCGCCGTCGCTGCACTACACCGCACCCAACCCGCAGATCGACTTCCCGGACACACCCTTCTACGTCGCGGACACGCTCCGGCCGTTCGACGCCTTCGGCGGTCCGCGCCGGGCCGGCGTCAGCTCGTTCGGGATCGGCGGCACCAACGCTCACCTGGTGCTCGAGCAGGCACCAGTCACGACCTCAGCGGACGCCACGTCGACGGACGTGACACCGGAGCTGCTGCAGGTCTCGGCGCACACCCCGACCGCACGCGACACAGCGGTCCGCCTGCTGGCCGACCATCTGTCGACCGCACCCGAGCAGCCGCTGCAGGACACCGCCACCACCTTGCGGCTCGGCCGCCAGCAGCTGCCCCACCGCGCCGCCGTCGTCGCCACCGACCTGGATGACGCGATCGACGCGTTGCAGGATCCGGGACGGATCATCACCGGCCGCGCCACCGCGCCCAAGGTCGCCTTCATGTTCTCCGGTCAGGGCTCCCAATATCCAGGAATGGCAGCTGAACTCGCCCGTGACGAGCCCGCCTTCGCCGCGGCTCTCGACGAGTGCCTCGCGCTGATGGATCCGCAGATCCGGACCTTGGTGTGCGAGCCGGCTCCCTCCCGCAGCGATGCAGCGACCGCCCTCGCGCAGACCGCCAACACCCAGCCCGCACTCTTCGCCGTCGAATATGCGCTGGCCAAACTGTGGATCAGCAAGGGCGTCGAGCCGGGCGCGCTGCTGGGGCACTCCATCGGCGAATACGTCGCCGCGACCCTCGCCGGCGTCTTCACCCTGTCCGACGCCGTCGCACTCGTTGTCGAGCGCGGTCGTCTGATGCAGAGCGCGCCTGCGGGTTCGATGCTCGCGGTGATGGCCGACGAGGACGACGTCGCCGCCCATCTGCCCGACGACGTCCATGTCGCCACCATCAACGGCCCGGGCACCTGCGTGGTCGCCGGCCCGTCCGAGAGCATCACCGCGGCGGCAGCCCGCTGCGAAGCGGCCGGCATCGCCTCCCGCGCGCTGCGCACTTCGCATGCGTTCCACTCGCCGATGATGGACGGGATCGTCGACGAGTTCCGCGACGCTGTGGCGCGCACCCCGCGGCACGAGCCCGCTCTACCGGTGCTGAGCAATGTCACCGGCGGTTGGCTGACCGCTGCTGACGCGACCGACCCCGACTACTGGGCACGACACCTGCGGCACGCAGTGCGCTTCGGCGACAACGTCGCCACCCTGCTCGCCGACGGCGAATGGGCACTCCTGGAGTGCGGCCCGGGCAAGCAGCTCACCGGTCTGGCACGGCTGCAGGTCCCGACCGATGCGGCACCGCCGGTCGCCAGCCTGCCGGACGCGCGCGGCCGTGTCGGCGCCGGTGAGACCTTCCTCGCCGCTGTCGGCTCACTGTGGTGCTCCGGCGTGGACGTGTCGCTGCCGGCCGAGGGTCACCGTGTGCCGCTGCCTGCCTACCCCTTTGAGCGGCAACGCCATTGGGTCGACCCGGACCCGCGCACGACCGAGCCCGCATCGCCCGTGGAGCAGGTCGCCACCGCTCTACCGGGTGTGTCACCGGACCTTCCCGAGGAGTGGTTCTCGGTGCCCGTATGGCGCCAGTTGGCGCCGCTTTCCGACGGCACGGCAACCCGACCGGTCCGCGTGCTCGGCACCGGACCGATCGCGCGCCAGCTCGTCGAGTCGCTGCGGACGCTCGTGCCCGAAATCGAGGTCACGTCCGTGGTCGGCGCACCCGTCGCCGGCACGACGTATGTCGACGCACGCGCCCTCGACGCGGCCGACGACGCCGACTGGCGCGACCTGCTGCTGCCCGCACTGTCCGCGACACAACAGCTCGCCGGCGCGACCGACGTCCAGCTGGTGCTGGCCAGCCGGGGCGCCACCGACCCCGTCGGCCGGGTCGAGCTGCCGGACCAAGCGGTCCTGGCCGGGATCGCCCGCGTCGCACCGGAGGAGATCGAGGACCTGACCGTGCGGTTGCTCGACCTGACCGACGGCCGGTCGATCGACCTGCTGGCCCGCGAGGTGGCCTTCGGCAGCGAGCCGGAGGTCTCCCTCAGCACCGGTCGCCGCTGGGTCCGAGAGATCACCCCGACCACGCTCGGCTCGGACTCGTTCCAGCTCGACGGCGAAGGCACCCTGCTGGTGACCGGCGGGCTCGGCGGCATCGGCATCACCCTCGCCGCCGACCTGGTCCGCTGTGGTGTCCGCAGCGTCGTGCTGACCTCGCGTCGCGGCCTGCCGGCACGCGAGCAGTGGGCGGAAATCCTTGAGCGGGACGGTCTTTCGACCTCACAGTCGCGTGCGATCGCGGCCATCGGACGCATGGAGCGACGCGGAGCCACCGTGCGGGTCGTCGCCTGCGACATCTCGGCACCCGGTGCCGCGGAAACCTTGCGGGAAGAGCTGCTCGGCGAGCGGCTGCTGGCCGTCATACACGCAGCCGGCGTGCCGGGCGGCGGCATGATCGAGCTGAAGCAGGACAGCGAGGTCGCCGACGTGGTGCGGCCCAAGATCGACGGCGCCCGCGCCGTCACGGAGCTGGTCACGGAGGGCAAGCCGGAGTTGCTGATCCTGTGCTCGTCGGTGACCGGTGCACTCGGTGGCCTCGGGCAGGTCGACTACTGCGCCGCGAACGCCTACCTCGACGCCCTGGCGCTCAGCCAGCCGGATGGTCCGACACGCGTCGTCTCCGTGGGGTGGGGCGGCTGGTCGGAGGTCGGCATGGCGGCCGAGACCGAGGCGCCGGACGAGGTCCGCAGCCTCAGCGAGCGCACCAACGACCACCCCGTGCTCAGCCGGCTCGACGCCGGCTCCGCCTTCGGACCGATCTCGCCCGAGACGCACTGGCTGCTGCGGGAGCACCGCATCGAAGGTGTCCCGGTCGTGCCGGGCACCGGGCACTTGGAGCACGCCGTGTCCACGGTGCGCGCCCTCCTGCCCGGCGACGGGCCGGTCGAGCTGCGCGATCTGCTCTTCCAGGCTCCGTTCGCGGTCGCCGAGGGTGACGTCGCCACCTACCGGGTCGACCTCGCCGAGGACGGCCGGCTCACCGTCGGCAGCACCGACGAGGACGGGCGCACCGCCACCCATGCAGTGGGTATGGCGGGTCGTCTCCCGTCCACGCCGTCCACGCGAGTCGACCTGTCCGCCATACGAACTCGGATGCAAGCTGTCTCCGGCGACGCAGCGTCCGGGGAGCGCGGCAGCCTGGTCACCTTCGGTCCGCGCTGGGACTGCCTGCAGGAGACCTTCACCGGGTCCGGTGAGGATCTCGCGCGGGTCGTGCTGCCGGCAGCGGGCACGGTCGACGCCGACCGGTGGGCTCTGCACCCGGCGCTGCTGGACATCGCCACGTCGTTCGGATTCGGCCACGTCGACGGCCAATACCTCCCACTCGGTTACGGCCGGGTCGTGGTGCACGGTGACCTGCCGCAGGAGATCTGGAGTCATCTGCGCTATCAGGACGGTGCCGGTGCCACCGCGACGGCCGACATCACGATCACCGATGTCTCGGGCAACGTGCTCGTCGAGATCGAGGACTACACGCTGCGCCAGGTGACTGCAGGTGTCATGGCACCCGGCGACGTCACCGAAGCCGCTCCCGCGGGACACATTGCCGGACAGGGCATTTCGCCCGCACTCGGCGCCCAGGCGATGCGGCGAGTGCTTGCCGGCCACACCGGCGGTCACCTCCTGTTCAGTCGGCCGCGCCCGGTCGCCGGCAACACAGCTGCCGACCAGCCCCGCGCTGCAGACCCGGACGAGCCCGCTCCGCAGGACTCGGACGTGGCTGCTCCGGGAACCGTGGTCGACGGAACGGACCTCGAGCGAACGGTCGCCGAGATCTGGCAGCGTGTGCTCGGTGTGGAGCAGGTCGGTCTCACCGACGACTTCTTCGCACTCGGCGGAAGCTCTTTGGTCGCAGTGCAACTCATCTCCGAGATCCGCAAGGCGACACGGGTGAAGCTGCCGATGCGCAGCCTCTTCGAGATGCCGACGGTGACGCAGCTGTGCGCCGGGATCGAGGCGATGCGCGACGAGAAGCAGGCAGCGCCTGCGGCATCTGCAGCACCCGCGGCACCTGCGATCCCGAAGCTGGAGCGTCGCTGATGACCTATGTCGTCGTGTGCAACGCCGAGGAGCAGTTCGCCCTCTGGCCCGAGCACCGGCCGATCCCGGACGGCTGGACCAGCACCGGGTTCACCGGCGACGAGGCGGCGTGCACGGAGTATGTCGATCGCGAGTGGACGGACCTGCGTCCTGCCTCGCTGCGAGCGCAACTGTGAGCAGCCAGGACGATCCGGCTGCGTCCCTGGTCGCGCCGGCGTCATACGACCAGGAACGCGTGTGGCTGGCCTGCCAGCTCGCACCGGACGACCCGCTCTACAACGTCTGCGGCTGGATCCCGCTGGCACCTGGGACCACGGCCGCATCCGTGACCGCTGCGCTGCAGCACATCGGCGGGCGCCAGGAGTCACTGCGCACGCAGTTCCGGCTGGACGGAGAGGACCTGCAGCAGGTCGTCCTGCCGTCGGTCGACTACCTGGTCGAGGAAGTCGATCTGTCCGAGATCACTTGGCTGGACAGTGATTTCGGCAGGAATGCACCGGCGGCCACAGCCGTTGCCCGCGAGGTCATGGATCTCGGAAAGGCGCCGCTGTTCCGCTTCGCCCTGCTGCACTTCGCCGATCGCCTCATCCTGCTCGTCGTCGGTCATCACACCGTCTTCGACGCAACCTCCCACGTCCGTCTCTTCCGGGAGCTGCAGGAGACGCTGGACGCGCAGGCCGCCGGTGCCACACCGGATCTGCCGACGATCGAGTTGCAGCCCGCCGACGTTGCGGCCTGGCAGCGGTCCCAGGAGAGCGACCCGGCTGTGATCGCCGACCTGGACCACTGGCAGCACCGGCTGTCCGGAGCACCGCTGCACCACGGGCTCCCCCTGGATCGCCCGCGAACGGCGGAGCACGGCCAGCCCGGTGAGGACTTCACCCGGGTCCTGGCAGCAGACACCCACGAGCGGGTGACGGCGACCGCGGCCGCTCTGGGCGTCACGCCGTTCATGGTCACTTTCGCCGCATACGCCAGTCTCGTGCACCGGCTCAGTCCTGAGTCGCCCGACGACGTCGTCATCGGTGTGCCGGTCGCGGTCCGTGATCTGCCCGGGATCGAGGACACCATCGGGATGTTCGTCAACACCGTGCCGCTGCGCGTCGACCTGTCCGGTCGCCCTACCTTCACCGATGTGGTCGCACGAGTGCGCGAGACCGCGCTGTCCGCCTGGGCTCACCAGCAGACCCCCTTGCAGCGAGTGATCGAAACCCTGGATCTGCCAAGGGAACCCGGCTTGCAGCCGCTCTTCCAGCTGGGCTTCAACGACCTCGGTGACGTGGGACTGGGGCGCACCTTCGGCTACGCCAAGGACGAGCTCTTCCTGGAGATCTCCCGCAATGATCTTCGCGTCGAATACCGCACCGACCTCTTCGACCGCGAGAGCGCTGAGCGCTTCGCCGACCAGTTCGAGATCCTGCTCGCGTCCTGCCTCGCCCGACCGGGCGACCGCATCGACGAGCACTCGCTGCTCAGCACGGCCGAGCGTGACCGGATCCTCAATGATTTCAACGCAACCGACTCCGCGCCTCCAGCATGGCTGACTCTCCCCGACGGACTGCGTGACCTGGACCGGCACGGTGACCACCTCGCGGTCGTCCTCGGCGAGGACACGCTGACCTATGCCGAGCTCGATGCCTGGGCGTCTCGGGTCGCTGTCGGTCTGCGTGCGAGAGGCATCTCGACCGGCGACGTCGTCGCGCTAGACGCCGTGCGCAGCATCGCCCTGCTGCCGACACTCGTCGGTATCGCACGAGCCGGGGCGGCATACCTCCCGCTCGACCCCGAGCACCCGGCCGAGCGGCGCAGCTACATGCTTGAAACCGCATGCGCCGCAATGACGCTGACTCAGCAGGAGCAGCTCGCATCCCGCAGCTGGGCGACACCGCAGACCACACCTGAGACCACATCTGAGGACGCACCCGTGCGACCGGGCGACCCGGCATACGTGCTGTTCACCTCGGGATCGACCGGGCGCCCCAAGGGTGTCGTGGTCCCGCACGAGGGCCTGGCTCACCGCCTGGCGTGGATGCAGGAGGCGTATGCCGCAGGGCCCGCCGACCGGATCCTGCAGAAGACTCCCACGACATTCGACGTGTCCGTCTGGGAGCTGTTCTGGCCGCTTGCCACCGGCGCCACCGTCGTGCTCGCCGAACCCGGTGGACACCGCGACCCGCGGTACATCGCGCAACTGTGCGAGCGGGCCGGCGTGACCTTCCTGCACTTCGTCCCGTCGATGCTGACGATGTTCCTGCGTAGTGGTGAACACCTGCCACGCACCGTGCGCCAGGTCGTCTGCTCCGGTGAGGCTCTGCCGCAGGACACCGCGGACGAGCTGCTGCGCCGGCATCCGTGGCTCCACCTGGACAACCTCTACGGGCCGACCGAGGCAAGCATCGACGTCACCCGGTGGCGTCACCGTCCAGGTGAGCCGGTCCGGATCGGCGGGCCCGTCCCGCACACGCGGCTCTACGTGCTCGATCCCGCCGGTCACGTCCAACCTGTCGGCGTCGTCGGTGAGCTCTTCATCGCCGGCCCGCAGGTCGCATCCGGCTACAGCAACCGCACCGGCCTGACCGCTGCCCGATTCGTCCCCGATCCGTTCAACGGCAACGGATCTCGCATGTATCGCACCGGCGACCTGGTGCGCTGGTGCGCCGACGGGACGCTCGAATACCTCGGTCGTGCGGACAATCAGGTGAAGATCCGCGGACAGCGCATTGAGCTGGGTGAGATCGCCGCGGTGGCACGCGAACTCGACGGCGTCGAGGACGCGGCGGTCATCGTGCGGGAGGACCGGCCAGGTGACCAGCGGCTCGTGGCGTATGTCGTCGGCGCGGCACCGGCCGAGGCGGTGCGAGACCACCTGCGATCGCAACTTCCGGACTTCATGGTCCCTGCCGCGGTGGTGTCGATGCCCGGACTGCCGACCACCGGCAGCGGCAAGCTCGACCGCGCGGCGCTGCCTGCCCCGACCGGGCGCTCTGTCGAGACCGCGCAACCGGATGCACCACTGACCGAGCCCGAGCGACGTGTGGCCGGCTGGTGGCAGCAACTGCTCGACTGTGCCCCTCCACGTCCCGACGACACCTTCCTCGCATTGGGTGGCCACTCGCTGCTGGCGCTGCGGCTCGCGCACCTGGCCGAGCGGGAGACCGGGGTGTCCGTCACCGTCCGGGACATCTTCGACGCGCCGACTCTGGCGGCACAGGCAGCGCTGATCGCGGACCGCTGCGGCGAGCAGTCGGTAGAGCCATCATCGGCCGAAACAGGCTCTGTCACAGGCTCTTCCGAGCTCTCCTCGGCGCAGGAGCGGCTGTGGTTCATCGACCAACTGGCGCCGGGCACGATCGGCTACCACGTTCCGACGGCCGTGCCACTCCCCGCGGATGTGGACGAGGACATCCTCCGCGCGGCTCTCCACGCCGTCGCGACACGTCACCCGCAACTCCGCGCTTCCTTCCCCGCCGATGACAGCGGACGCCCGCAGTTGGCCATCTCGCCGAATCCGGACGTGCCACTCACCACGCACGTCGCGGCCGACGCGGCGGCCGCCGAGCAACTGGCTGCCACGCTCGACGACGAGCCGTTCGCGCTCGCGAGCGGGCCGCTGCTGCGAGCGCAGCTCATCCGACACGACTCCGGTGCGCTCCTGTGCCTGAGCGCCCACCACATCGTGACCGACGGATGGTCGACCGAGGTCATCGTGTCCGACCTCGCGCACGCGCTGCGGGCGCTCGCGGCGGGAGACCCCGTGCGTTGGGACGACGAGCCCGCGCCATACGCCGACTTCGTGGCATGGCAGCGCGGGCACGACTTCACCGCGGAGATCACCGAGGTCGCGGAGCAGCTTCCCACGACCGGGCCTCTCGACATACCAACCGATTTCGCCCGTCCCGCCGAGCAGCAGTATGTCGGCCAGGTGACTCGCTTCATGCTTCCGCCCGAGTCCTCGACCGCACTCCGTGCGTTGGCCGAACGTCATCACACCACGATGTTCACTGCACTGCTCGTGGCCTACTCGCTGGTCCTGCGGTCGTTGTCGGGGCAACGGGAGTTCGTCATCGGCACCCCTGTCGCAGGTCGCACCCGTCCGGGGACCGAGGGCACCGTCGGTCTCTTCGTCAACACCGTCCCCATCCCGTGCGCGGTCCCCGACGACGCGGATGTGACGCACCTGTTGACCGAGCACCGTGACGCGGTGCTGAGCGCGCTGGAGCACCAGGACATCCCGCTCGAGCTGCTCATCGAGCAGTTGCAGCTGCCGCGACACACCGACCGGTCGCCGCTCTTCCAGGCGACCCTCGCGCTGCAGAACTTCGAGCGCACCGGTCACGCCGGTGCGGCCGACGGCACTGCGGATGACATCAGCTGGACTCCCCTGCAGGTCGCGAGCTCGCGCTTCGATGTCGAGTTGAAGGCGGCGGAGACCACGGCAGGACTGTGGTGCGAGCTGACCACCGATGCCGCGCTGTGGGACGCGAGCTTCCACGACGTCGTCCGAACACGCCTACAGACGGTGCTCACCGACATCGTGACCGACCCCGGGACGGATGTCGACACGCTCGTCCGGGCAGCTTGCGCGAGCGCCGCCCACCGGGCCGGCGATGACCGTACCGACCCTGCCGAGGCACCGACGGATATCTCCGTGCCCGCCCCGGACCTCCCTGCCGGCAGCGGGACACCCGACCGGCGGCGGGCCGACGAAGCGGACCGGTCAGCGGTGCTGGCTGCATTCCGCGACGTCCTGCAGCACGACGGAGTGCGACCGGACGACAGCTTCTTCGACCTCGGCGGTCACTCGCTGCTGGCCGTCGAGTTGGTCACTCGGATCGAGCAGTCGACCGGGATCCGGCCACCGGTGGCGCAGGTCTTCGCGACCCCCTCCCCCGATGCGCTCGCAGCAACGCTGCACACTGCCACGTCCTCCGACGACGCGCTGCTGGATCCGGTCGTCGAGCTCCGCTCGGGTGGCGATCTGCCGGCGCTCTTCGTGCTGCCTCCCGCGATCGGATTGACCTGGTGTTACGCAGGATTGGCGTCCCACCTCGCGCCGGGGCGTGGCCTGGTGGGCCTGCAGTTGCCCGGCCTGCGCGACGGCGAGCAGCCTGCCGACGATCTGGCGCAGCTCGCGGAGCTGATGGCTGACCGGATCTGTGCGCACCAACCGGCGGGCCCCTACCACCTGGCGGGCTGGTCCTTCGGCGGTGTGCTCGCGCACCCGGTCGCAGCAGCACTGCGTCGCCGCGGCCGCGAGGTGGGTGCAGTCGTGATCATCGACGCGCTGCCCTCGCACCGCATCGACGAGGTGGATCCGCTGCACGAGCACCAGGCTCTGCAACGGACGCTGCTCGCCATGCTGGCGATGGGCGGACTCGGGGACAGATCCGCGGAGGTCGGCTCCCTCACCCTGCCCGAGGTCATCAGCCGCCTGCGGGCCGGGCGGAGTCCGCTCGCCGACCTCAGCCGCAGCACCTTGACGCGCATCCAGCGCGTCATGCAGCGGGCCGACCACGTCGTCCGCCGACACACCCACACCACGTCGGATCTCGACGTGCTGGCTGTCATGGCCGATCACTCGGTCTTCACCCACGACGGCGCCCGCGAGTGGACACCGTTCACAACCGGTCGCGTCGACCAGTTGACCATCCCCGGCACCCACCTGGACATGACGACCGCGAGCTCGCTCGCCGCCATGGCCCCGTCGGTGAACGAAGCCATCGAGACTGCCGAACGCAGCCACCCGCAGGAGGAACCCGTGTCCGACATGATCGTGCTCGTCCAGGAGCGACTGACCTCACGCATCCCCGCGCTCGTCGAGCAGGTGCAGCAGCTCGGTTTCGTGCCGGGCATCGTGACCCTCCCCCACGACGCCGACACTGTGCGCGAGGTCGAGGAGACCGGTGCACGGGTCACGTGTGTGGAGACCGTCACCGACGTGGAGCAGCTTGTCCGGGCCGCGACCGAGATGACTGACGGGCACCGGGTCCACGCGATGCTGACCCTCTCCGACGCGATCATGATCCCGGTCGTGACCGCCGCCGAACGACTAGGTGTCTCGCGCACCGAAGCTGCCGCCATCGAGCGCTCCCGGAACAAGTACCTGATGCGGGAAGCGTTGCGCTCAGCGGGGATCCGCGGCCCGGCCTTCGCGCTCATCGGCTCGGCGGATGACGTGTCACGTGTTGCCGAGACGGTCGGCTTCCCCGCCGTGCTGAAGCCGATCAACGGCACCGGCAGCCATCAGATCCACAAGGTCCACTCCACGGACGAGTTGCGTGCTGCATACGACCGCGCCGTGCGAGCACTCGCCGAGAGCGACATCGCCACCAACTACACCGAGCCGCTGCGTGTCGCGGACGGACACGACCTGGATCCGCAGCGGACCTTCCTCGTCGAGGGACTCCTGCAGGGTGCCGAGGTCGCTGCCGACATCAGCATCCGCGACGGTGTCGTCGAGCAACTCGTCGCCTGCCAGAAGGTGCTGATGGACGAGCACAGCTACGAGGCCGTCAGCATCTTCCCGCCCGAATGGCGTGACGCCCGTGACGAATCCGCTGTCGACCGGTTGCTGCAGCAGACCGTCGACGCCCTGGGTCTGGACAACACCGTTGCGCACATCGAGGTGATGGTGCACGACGGCGAGGCACAGGTCATCGAGGTCAACGCCGGCCGACCCGGCGGCGGACTGGTCGGCGTCGCCGCCGCCATGACACAGGGCGTGCACACCTTGCGCGAGTTGCTGGCTGCCGCGACGGGTCGTGCGGCGACACGTCAGACGCCGATGGTGCCGGTCCCGGTCGCCTTCCTCACCAAATACGCCGATCGCTCGGGGGTGCTCCATCACGTCGCCGGTGTCGAGGATCTCGAGGACGCCGACGGCGTCATACACGTTGCGGTCGGGGTCGACCCGGGAGACGAATTCACCGCCGACCACGAGATATTCGTCGTTCAGGCAATCCTCCTCGGTTACCTGGACCAAGAGGACCTCATCGAGAGCTACCACGAGTTGATGGCCAAGATCGACATCGTGATGGAGGGCGATCCCGGAGCCGACGACCGTGTCGTCGAGCCACAGGAGATGCTGGTCATGCTCCGCGACCGCAGCCTGCGGACGGCCGAGGGCATGGCCGCGATCGCCGCCCAGCAGCGTTGTCTGCTCGGCCTGATCACCGCCGACGGGCCGGACGTGGCGAAGCTGCGTCGCCATACCCCACACATCGCGTTGGTCGACGACATCCTCGACGAGTCCCAGGTCGCCGCTGCGGTCCGGGAACTGGGCGAGGTGGCACCCGTCGCCGCCGTGATCGGCGACGGGGACGGCACGACCTACACCGCTGCTCGTGCCGCGGAGATGATCGGCATCGACCGCACGTCCGCTGCCGCCATAGCTCGGTGCCGCAACAAATACCTCGCCCGAATAGCAATGCAGGACAAGGGAATCGACGGACCACGCTTCAGCCTGCTGAGGTCCGCCGACGACGTCGACCGAGTGCTCGAGACAACCGGGCTACCCGCCGTGATGAAGCCGGTGAGCGGCGCCGGCAGCCATCTGATCAGCTTCGTGCGCACTGCTGCCGAGCTGCGCACCGCGTATGCCGCCGCGGTTGCCTCGATGAGCGAGCACCCCATCGGGCGGCTCTACGACCAGCCGGTCGAGGACGAGCACGGCGCACCGATCGACCCGCACCACGTGTTCCTGGTGGAGTCGCTCATGCAGGGCCGCGAATACAGCATCGACGTGGTCGTGCGCGACGGCATCGTGGAGTGCACCGGTGTGGTCGACAAAGCACTGATGGATCGCAACCACTTCGAACTGGTCCTGGTGACACCGCCCTACAACACCAGTCCCGCCGAGCAGGCAGCGCTGGAGCAGGTCGCGCGCGACTCCGTGCTCGCGCTCGGGCTGGACAACACGGTCGCGCACGTCGAGTTGCGACTGCACGAGGGCCGTGCGCAGATCACCGAGGTCAACCCCGGCCGCCCGGGCGGTTCGATGATCCCCGAGCAGCTGCTGATGACCACCGGAATCAGTCCCGGCGCCGAGCTCGTCGCCGCCGCTCTCGGCCGGGAGGCCCGTCGCCGCAAACCGCAGTATGCCGCTCCGCTTGCCGGATTCTCCTTCTTCGCAGCCGAATCCGGGACGGTGCAGGCCATCGACGGTTTCGCAGCGATCCGCGCTCGGGACGATGTCTTCTGGGCGGGACCGGCCGCCCAGCCGGGCTCCGACGTCGATCACGAGGTCATGTCGTTCGTCGCCAACGTGATGGTCGGCGGCGAGCTCGACGACGACGTGGTCGCCGCGAAATATGCCGAGATCCAGGCCATGCTGGAGGTGCGCTACGAGGAGGCTTCGGCTGCCGAACCCGTACGCGATCCGCAGGTGTCCTGACTCGGCCCTACAGTGAGCCGGGTGAGCAATCCACTGCCGGAGAAGGCCGCAGACACCACCGCGGAGCAGCCGTGGCCGGTGCGCAAGCTGTCGGTGAAGATCAGCGACTACGTCGACAAGATGTCGGCCCTGTGGGTCGAAGGTCAGATCGTGCAGCTCAACCGGCGACCGGGCGCGCCCACGGCATACGTCACCCTGCGTGACCCCGAGGTCGACATGTCGCTGTCGGTCACCGTGCACGTCAACACGCTCGACGCCATGGGGCCCGGGCTGCAGCAGGGCGCGCGGGTGGTCGTGCAGGCCAAGCCGCGCTTCTGGACCAAGCGCGGCTCGCTGCATCTGGACGCACGGCAGATGCGCCCCGTGGGTGTCGGTGAGCTGCTCGCGCGCCTGGAGCACCTGAAACAGCTGCTGCGCAGCGAGGGGCTCTTCGACCCGGCGCGCAAGAAGCCGTTGCCCTTCCTGCCGCACACCGTCGGTCTCATCTGCGGGCGCGCCAGCGCCGCCGAGAAGGACGTGGTCGAGAACGCCCGACGCCGTTGGCCGGCAACGCAATTCGAGATCCGCCAGGTCGCGGTGCAGGGGCCGGGCACGGTCCCGGAGGTGTCCGCCGCGCTGCAGGAGCTGGACGCCATGCCGCACGTGCAGGTGATCGTCATCTCGCGCGGCGGCGGGGGTTTCGAGGACCTGCTGCACTTCAGCAACGAGTCACTGGTGCGAGCTGTTGCGGCGACCCGCACCCCGGTCGTCAGCGCGATCGGCCACGACGAGGACACGCCGCTGCTGGACTTCGTGGCCGATGTGCGGGCTTCGACACCGACCGACGCCGCCAAGCGGGTCGTGCCCGACCTGGCCGATGAGCTCGCGGGCCTGGCCCGAGCCCGCGCTGCCGGAGCCCAAGCATTGCGGCAGCGGCTGGCCGCCGAGCAACGGCATCTGGAGCAGCTGCGCAGCCGCCCGGTGCTGCTCGCGCCGGAGACGATGGTGACCACTCGCAGGGCCACCATCGAGGCGCTGCGTGACCGGGCCCGCGAGCAGCTGACGCACCGGTTGGACCGGGCACACGACCAGGTCGGTCACCTGCGCGGGCAGCTGCGCGCCCTCTCGCCGCTGCAGACACTTGAGCGGGGGTATGCCGTGGTGCGGCATACCGACGGACAGGTCGTCACCGACGTCGCGACCGTCGACGCGGACGAGATGCTGCGGGTCACCGTCGCGTCGGGCGACTTCGCTGTCCGGCCGGTCTCCTGACCGGCGGTCCGGTCACACCCGTGTCCTACAGTCCTGGGTATGCCGAAGAAGCCCACCGATACCCGCGACGACGTCGCTGCCGACTCGGACGATGACCTCCCCATGGACGACGGCACCGACACCAACGCCGACGTCGCCCAGCTCGGCTACGAGGCTGCGCGCGACGAGCTGGCCTCGATCGTGCGCCGGCTGGAGGGCGGCACCGAGACCCTTGAGGAGTCGATGCGCCTGTGGGAGCGCGGTGAAGCACTCGCCACGCACTGCGAGCAATGGCTCAACGGCGCCCAGCGCACGATCGACTCGATGACCGAGAAGGACATCCCCGCGACCGACGACTGACCTGCCACCGGTGCCGGTCCGGCCGGTGAGCTGCGGGTCAGGAGCGCGGTGCCGTGCCGGTCGGCTTCGCCAGCCGGCTCTTGCTCAACGGCCGCAGCGACGCCGCGAACTTCTGCAGCTGGGACCAGTCCCCCGTCCCCGAGACGACGGTGCTCAGTCCCGCGAGGTCCTTGGAGCGCACCAGGGCGCGCTCGCCACCGTCGGGCCGGGAGAGCTTCTTCCACTGCACGCCGTCCAACGTCACCGTGCCGGCTGCCTCGCTCTTGTCGGTTTGAGCCCGCACCCAGTCCGGTGAGCCGTTCTCGGTCTGCACGACGCGCGCGTAACTGCCGCCCGGGGCGTCATACCCCGCCTGCCAGGTGTCCGGCTGGTTGTCGGTCGAGACGAGGCTGACGTTGACCGGCTGCCAGCTCTTCGGCAGGCCGGCGGCGATCGCCGGGTCCCAGTGCTTGCTCAGCCCGACCTCGCGGGCGATGCCCGCCACGTCGACGACGGTGTGCTGGGTCTGGTCGGCGCGCGGCACCCAGGCCCACCAGGCGAGGACAGCAAGCACGACCAGCACCATGGAGATGATCATGCTCCGCGCCGAGCCCATCCCGCGCCGTCGAGGGGCGGCCTGCTCAGTGGGCGGCTGCTCATCAGCGGGCGCGGCGGAGGGAGATTGACTGTCGCTCACGGCCCCATGGTCCCAAACGGACGCGATGCCCTCGCGCACCGGGCGGCGGCATACGAAACGCGACGGCACCCGACGCCGGCGCGCCCGATAGAGTCGTCGCCGAAACCAGCCCGCGCGCTCCGAGGAGATCCCATGCCGCCCGATGCCATCATCCCGGAGACTCCGGACCGCAACCTCGCGCTGGAGCTCGTGCGCGTCACCGAAGCCGCGGCGATGGCGGGTGGCCGGTGGGTCGGCCGTGGTGACAAGAACGCCGCCGACGGCGCCGCTGTCGCCGCGATGCGACACCTGATCTCCTCGGTGTCGATGGCCGGCGTCGTGGTCATCGGCGAAGGCGAGAAGGACCAAGCGCCCATGCTGTTCAACGGCGAGCAGGTCGGTGACGGCACCGGCCCGCACGTCGACGTCGCCGTGGACCCGATCGACGGCACCACCTTGACCGCCAAAGGTATGACGAACGCCGTGTCCGTCATGGCGGTCAGCGAACGCGGCTCGATGTATGACCCCAGCGCCGTCTTCTACATGGACAAGCTGGCGACCGGCCCGGAGGCTGCCGACGACGTCGACATCCGCCTGCCCGTCGCCGAGAACATCCGCCGGGTGGCCAAGGCCAAGCACGGCTCCGTCTCCGACGTCACCGTGGTGATCCTCGACCGGCCGCGGCACCAGCAGCTGGCGCAGGAGATCCGGGATGCCGGAGCCCGCATCCGCTACATCGCCGACGGTGACGTCGCCGGCTCGATCATGGCCGCCCGCCCGGACACCGGCATCGACCTGTTGCTCGGTGTCGGCGGCACCCCCGAGGGCATCATCACCGCGTGCGCGATGAAGTGCACCGGCGGCGTGCTGCAGGGTCGGCTGTGGCCCAAGGACGACGACGAGCGCCAACGGGCGACCGACGCCGGTCACGATCTCGACGCCGTGCTGACGACCGACGACCTGGTCCAGAGCGACAACTGCTTCTTCGTCGCCACCGGCATCACCGACGGTGAGCTGCTGCGCGGCATCCGCTACCGCGGGGGCGGCTGCACCACCCACTCGCTGGTCATGCGCTCCAAGAGCGGCACCATCCGGTCGATCGACGCCGTGCACCCGGTGACCAAGCTGGAGCAACTCAACGCCGGACTGCAGCAGGAAGGCTGAGGTTTGCCGACCCACCCCACCCCCGACACGCTGGTCGTCGGCGAAGCCCTGATCGACATCGTCCGGCCGGCCGACGGCCCGGTCAGCGAGCACGTCGGGGGCAGTCCCCTCAACGTCGCCATCGGCCTCGCGCGACTGCAACATCGGGCGCGCCTGGCGGCATACATCGCGGATGATGCGCACGGCCGGTTGATCGTGCAGCAACTCGCCGCTGACGACGTGCCGCTCGTCGACGGAAGTCTGACGGCGCCGCGCACACCGACCGCGTTGGCCGACCTCGACGAGAACGGCTCTGCGACATATGAATTCGACCTGACGTGGGATGTCCCCTATGAGCTGCCCACGGACATCGGGCATTTCCACACCGGCTCGATCGCTGCCGCATTGCAGCCCGGTGCGACCAGGGTCGCCGATGCGATGCTGCTGGCTCGCAGGCACGCGACGGTGTCGTTCGACCCCAACCCGCGCCCGACGTTGATCGGCTCGGCACCCGACGTGCGGGCGCATCTGGAGCAGCTGATCGGCTACTCCGATGTCGTCAAGGCCAGTGACGAGGACATCGCCTGGTTGTATGGCGCGGACGTCGACCCGGCCGAGGTGCTTCGCCTCTGGGGTCGGCTCGGCGCGTCGTTGGTGGTCATGACGCGCGGCGGCGACGGTGCGCTGATGCACGTCTCATCGACCGGCGAGACCGAATCCGTAGCCGGCAGAAGTGTTTCCGTCGCCGACACAGTCGGTGCGGGCGACTCCTTCCAGTCCGGCCTGCTGTCCGGGCTGCTCGATGCCGGCCTGCTCGGCTCGGTCGAGGCCCGTGACCGACTGCGGGCCGCGCAGCTCGCCGACCTGCGGCCTGCGGTCGACCGGGCCATCGAGGCCTCGGCGATCACCGTCTCCCGCGCCGGTGCCAACCCGCCGACGCGTGACGAGTTGGGCTGAGCGCTCCGGCATACCCGCCCCAACCCTCGACCGTCGAAGGTTAAGTCACCCTGGGGGCGGGAGGCGCCGTCCGCTCAGCGCGGGCGGATCGACAGGTCCTCGACCGACGCCTCGGGCGGCGCGGTGAGCACGAAACGCACTGCGGATGCGACGGATTCGGGGCGAAGGTAGGCGCTCTCGTCATACTCCCCGTGCTCGAACTCGCGCAGTTCGCGCTGCATGTCGGTGGCAGTGCGCCCCGGGTAGACGGTCGACACACGCACGCCGCTGTCGCGCTCCTCCTGCCGGAGCCCGTCGGCGAACGCGCGCACTGCGAATTTGGACGCCGAGTAGAGGCTGCCGGACGCATTGGATCGCAGACCCGAGCCGGAGTTGACGACCACCACCGTGCCCCGCCCGGCCCGCAGCAGCGGCAACACCAGGCGGGTCAGGTCGGCCACCGCGACGACGTTGACCTCCAATGTATGGCGCCAAGCATCGCGACCGAGATCCGCGATCTCGCCGCTGCCCAGCACGCCCGCGGAGTGCACGACACCCGCCAACGCGGGCACGTCGTCAAGTGAATCAACCGCAGCGGCAACGGATCCCGCGTCGGTGAGGTCCGCGACGAACGGCAGCGCGTCCGGCAGTGCCCCGCACACACCCGCGACGGCAGCTTCGTCCCGCCCACCGATCAGCAGGCGATGGTCCTCGGCCAGCGCATCAGCAACAGCACGACCGATGCCGCGCGTGGCTCCGGTGATCAGTACGACAGGGCGTGTCCGAGCAGTCATGGATCAACCGTATGCGACCGCTCGACCGACCCATGGGCCCTCATCACCGAGCGGACACGAAACACACTGAGGGGACACGAAAATGGTGGCTGGGACGCCCCATTTTCGTGTCCCCTCGGTGCTTGTGTGTCCGCTCGGTTGTGGACCGGGCAGGACCGGGTCAGGCCGACTTCTTGGCCTGCTCCGCATCCCGCTTGCGGGCCCGCTCCAGCGCAGCCTTGCGCATCTTCTCCGAGTCCGCAGCGATCTCAGCGGCTTTCGCGTCATCGCGAGTCAGGTTGTCGCCGGTGTGCGGGTCGAAGACGTGCATGGACGCCGGGTTGAACGCCAGCTGCGCCTCGTCGCCCTCCAGGACCCGCGAGCGCGGGTCGAGGTTGACGATCATCTGCGTGCGCAGCCCCTCGCCGTCCAGGTCGCGGTCGAGCTCCTCGAGTTGCTCGCGCACGGCGCCGTCGGCCTCGTAGGGGACGTAGGCGTACTGCTCGTTGCCCAGCCACTCGGTCTGGTCGACGATCGCCGTGAACTTCACCGAGTGCTCCGGACCCGACTCGACCGTCGTGTCCTTCAGGTGCTCCGGCCGGAGGCCGACGATCACGACATCCTTGCCCTTGACCTTCTCGGCGAGTTCACCCTCGATCGGGACCTCCACGAACGGCAGCTGCAACGTGTTGCCCTCGACCTTCGCCGGCAGGAAGTTCATCGGCGGCGAGCCGATGAAGCCGGCGACGAAGAGATTGACCGGCTGTTCGTAGAGCTCCCGCGGCGACGCAACCTGTTGCAGCACACCGCGTTTGAGCACGCACACCCGGTCGCCCAGTGTCATCGCCTCGGTCTGGTCGTGCGTGACGTAGACCGTGGTGATGCCGAGCCGGCGCTGCATGCGCGCGATCTCCGTGCGCATCTGTCCGCGCAGCTTCGCGTCGAGGTTGGACAGCGGCTCGTCGAAGAGGAACGCGTCGGCGTCACGGACGATCGCGCGACCCATCGCCACCCGCTGCCGCTGGCCACCGGAAAGGTTGCCGGGCTTGCGCTCCAGGTGCTCGTCCAGCTCCAGCATCGCCGAGGCGTCGCGGACCTTCTTGTCGATCTCGTCGTTGCTGTGTTTGCCCTTGGCCAGCCGGAGCGGGAAGGCGATGTTCTCGAAGACGGTCAGGTGCGGGTAGAGCGCGTAGTTCTGGAAGACCATCGCCAGGTTGCGGTCGCGCGGCGCGAGGTCGTTGACCCGCTTGCCGTCGATCTCCAGGTCCCCTGAGGTGATGTCCTCCAGCCCGACGATCATCCGCAACAGCGTGGACTTGCCGCACCCGGACGGGCCGACGAGGATGACGAACTCGCCGTCCTTGATGTCCAGGTTGACGTCGTTGACGGCCGGGAAGCCGTCGCCGTACTTCTTGACAATGTGCTTGAGTTCGATGCTCGACATTGATCTCTCCTTTGCGAGGGCCTCAGCCCTTCACGGCTCCGGACGTGAGTCCGGCAACAATCCTCTTCTGGAAGACCAGGACGAGGATCACGACGGGAATGGTGACGACGACCGCTGCGGCGCAGATGGCTCCGGTCGGCTGGGTGAATTGGCTCGCGCCGGTGAAGAACGCCAACGCTGCAGGCACCGTCTGCGCGTGCTGCGCCGTCAGGTTGGAGCTGAAGACGAAGTCGTTCCAGGCGGTGAAGAAGGCGATGATCGCCGTAGTGAAGACACCCGGCGCCGCCAGCGGCGCGATGACCTTGATGAACGCCTGCCAGCTCGTGGCGCCGTCCACCTGGGCCGCCTGCTCCATCTCCCACGGGATCTGCTGGAAGAAGGCCGACAGTGTCCAGATCGACAACGGCAGCGTGAGCGACAGGTAGGGAATGATCAGCCCGGGGATCGTGTCGAAGAGCCCGATCTGCCGCCACAGGTTGAACAGCGGCGTGACCATCGCGATCACCGGGAAGAACGACACTGCGAGTGACACGGTCAGGATCATCTTCTTGCCGGGGAAATCCAGCCGGGAGATCGCGTAGGCACAGAACGTCGCCAGCACGACACTGATGACCGTCGCGACGAGGCAGACGATGATCGAGTGCCATAGGGCCGGGACGAACAGGTCGGACGCGCCACCGGAGAAGATCAGCTTGTAGTTGTCCCAGCTGATCTCCTTCGGCCAGAAGTTGCCGAGGATGTTCTTGCTCGAATCCGCCAGCGCTGCATCGGATTTCAGCGATGTGCCGAGGATCCACAGCAGGGGTATGACGGTCCAGATCATGATGACGATCGCGACGATGCCGAGACCGTTCTTGGACTTCGTGCTCATGGTGGTCTCCACGGCTCAGCTCCTTCCACTGGTCGTGAGATCGACCTTGAAGAGTTTGACGAAGATGAACGCGATGATCAGCACGATCACGAACAGGATGACCGCGAGCGCCGACCCCATGCCTATCTCGACCCGGCTGACGGTCTCGGTGCCGACCAGCATGGACAAGCTCATGGTCTTGTTCGCACCGCCGGTCATCACCTGCGGGTTGTCGTAGATGCGGACGGCGTCCAGGGTGCGGAAGAGCAGCGCGACCATCAGCGCGGCCTTCATGTTCGGCAGGATCACCTTGGAGAAGCGCTGCCACCAGGTGGCGCCGTCGACCTTGGCGGCCTCCTCCTGAGCCGAGTCGACCTGCGCGAGGCCGGCCAGCAACAGCAGCGACATGAACGGCGTGGTCTTCCAGATCTCCGACAGGCAGATGATCGTCAACGACCGCGACTGGGTGGAGAACCAGTTGAACTGCTCGTCCCACGCCCCGAACGTGAAGGTGTGCAGCCAGTGGTTGAAGAACCCGGTGTCGATCTGCGCGGCATACAGCCAGGAGAACGCCGAGACCACGGTGACGATCGCGTAGGGAATCAGCACCACGGTGCGCAACGTGCGCCGTGGCCAGACCACCTTGTGCATGACCATCGCGATGATCATGCCGAGCACGAGCTCGAAGACCAACGTGACGACCACGATGATGAAGGTCGTCCAGAATGCCTGCCAGAAAAGCGGATCCGACAACGCGGTCACGTAATTCTGCAGCCAGACCAACTTCTTGCCGGCCGGGTCGGTCAGCCGGTAGTTGAACAGGGACAGGTAGACCGCATATCCGATCGGGTAGAGCGTGACCAGCAGCATCACGATGAATGCCGGGCCGGCCAGCCGCCAGCCCAGGCGGCGTTCGCCCTTGGCCCGGTCGGACAGGTGTGCCTGCTCCTCGGTGGTGAGTTCGCTCTTGCCGGTTTCAGCCACGCTGGTCATAGCAGAGCCTTTCCGTTCAGAACATCGAGGATGAACGACTGCGCCTTCGCCGGCGTCTTCTGCGTGACCGAGCTCGGCGGGCTGAACTGCTGCTGGATCGCAGTCGAGATGTCACCCCAGTACGGCGACAGCGGCCGGGCTTCCGCAGCGTCGAGCGACGCGCGGATCTTGGCCGCAATGCCGTTCGGGAAGGCCTTCTTGACCTCGGCCGTCTCGTAGGAAGCCTTGCGACTGGCCGGGTTGCCCGCCTTGGCCATGTAGTCGGCCTGGTGCTTGGTGTTGGTGATGCACGCGGCCGCCTGGTAGGCGAGGTCGGTGTGCTGGCTGTCCTTGCCGACCGCCAGCTGGATGCCACCGTATGGCGGGCGGGCCTTCTTGCCGTCGACGGTCTGCGGATACATGGTGGCCGCGACGTCCGACTTGTCCTTGCCCGTGTAGGCGCCATACGTGTAGGGCCAGTTGACCAGGAAGCCGCCCTTCTTGCTGATGAAGAGGTTCAGCGACTCCGTCTCGGTCGAGCTGCCCATCGCCGGGCCGCCGACACCGGTGGTGGCGACCTTCTTGATGATGCGCGCCGCGTCCTTGCCTGCCGCAGAGTCGAGTCCGAGCTTGATGTTCTCGTAGGTCGCGTTGGGGTTCTTGACGATCTTGCCGCCCGCCCCGGCGACCAGCGCGTTGATCCAGACCGCGTAACCCTCATAGAGCTTGGCCTGCACACCGATCTCGGTCTTGCTGGTCTGCGCTGCCTTGATCAGCTGGTCCCAGGTGACCGGCTTGCTCATGTCGAGGCCGGCCTTCTTGGCGACCGACTTCTTGTACCAGAGCAGCTGGGTGTTGGACCAGAACGGCACCGACATCAGCTTGCCGTCGTAGGTCGACGCGTCGATCGCGGACTGGACCCGGTCCTCCTTGAACTCCTTGATCATGTCCTTGGGGACCGGCGCGAAGTAGCCGGCCGCCGCGAACTCGCTGACGAACGCCGGGTCGACACTCATCAGGTCCATGGTCTTGTCACCACCGGCGAGCCTGCGCAGCAACTGGATCCGCTGCTGGCTGGCGTCGTTCGGCAGCAACTGGACCTTGATGTCGTACTTCCCGCCGGACGCTTGCGAGCACTCCTTGGCCAGGGTCGCCTGGCCGCCCTTGCTCGCGTCGGCGTTGCCGATGTCGGGGTTGATGTACCAGGTCAGGTGTGCCGGACCGGATCCGCTGCTGCTGCTTCCGCCACAAGCAGCCAGCCCGGTCGTCGCCATCATCAGTGCTGCGGTGAGGGCTATGCCACGACGAGGTGGCCTCAGACGTTTCATATGCATCGCTCCGTCGGGGAAATCGGGCAGTTACATGTCTCTGGTGTCTACACCAGTTCCGACCGGTTGTCTCGGGTACAGGCCAGACATCTGACAACGATTCGGCTCACCGGTGCAGGTCGCTCGTCCAACTCGCTAGGTCCTTCGGCCGCGGCTCCGAGGGCGATCGCCCAGGTCTACCCTGAGTTGACCTCGTACCCCGCAAGGAGATTGCCAACAGTCATGGCCGAATTCGCCTACGAAGACCTGCTGCCGCTCGGAGACGACGCGACGACATACCGCAAGTTGTCCGACAGCGGTGTCCGGACGGTCGAGGGCCCCGGCGGGCGGACCTTCCTGGAGGTGGACCCCGCGGCGCTGCAGTTGCTGACGGACACCGCGATGCACGACATCGCGCACTACCTGCGCCCGGCGCACCTGGCGTTCCTGCGCAAGATCCTGGACGACGACCAGGCCAGCAACAACGACAAGTTCGTGGCGATGGACCTGCTGAAGAACGCCGGCATCGCCGCGGCCGGTGTGCTGCCGATGTGTCAGGACACCGGCACCGCGATCGTCATGGGCAAGAAGGGTTCTCAGGTGCTCGTCGGCGGCGACGCGCCCGACGAGGAGGCCATCGCACGTGGTGTGTATGACGCCTACACGCGACTCAACCTGCGCTACTCGCAGATGGCGCCGGTGACCATGTGGGAGGAGAAGAACACCGGCTCCAACCTGCCCGCGCAGATCGAGCTGTATGCCGACACGGCGGCCGGTCACGAAACGACCTACAAGTTCCTCTTCATGGCCAAGGGCGGCGGCTCGGCCAACAAGTCCTTCCTCTACCAGGAGACGAAGGCGATCCTGAACCCCGACTCGATGATGCGGTTCCTCGACGAGAAGCTGCGGACGCTCGGCACGTCGGCCTGTCCGCCATACCACCTGGCCATCGTGATCGGCGGCACGAGCGCCGAATTCGCCCTGAAGACAGCCAAATACGCCAGCGCGAAATATCTCGACTCGATGCCGACCTCCGGCGATGCCGCGACCGCGCACGGCTTCCGGGACGTCGAGCTGGAGGAGCAGGTGCTGGAGCTGACGCGCAACTTCGGCATCGGCGCGCAGTTCGGCGGGAAGTACTTCTGCCACGACGTGCGCGTGGTGCGCCTGCCCCGGCACGGCGCCTCGTTGCCGGTCGCGATCGCGGTCAGCTGCTCGGCCGATCGACAGTGCCTGGGCAAGATCACCTCCGAGGGTGTCTTCATCGAGCAGCTGGAGACCGACCCGGCACGCTTCCTGCCCGACACGACGCACGAGGACCTGGCCGAAGCCGGTGACGTCGTGCAGATCGACCTCAACCGGCCGATGGACGAGATCCGCGCCGAGCTGACCAAACACCCTGTCAAGACACGGCTTTCGCTCACCGGGCCGCTGGTCGTCGCCCGAGACATCGCGCACGCCAAGATCAAGGAGCGGCTCGACGCGGGCGAGGAGATGCCGCAATACCTCAAGGACCACGCGGTCTACTACGCCGGACCGGCCAAGACGCCGGACGGCTACGCATCCGGCTCGTTCGGTCCGACCACGGCCGGCCGGATGGACTCGTATGTCGAGCAGTTCCAGGCTGCCGGCGGCTCGATGGTGATGCTGGCCAAGGGCAACCGCAGTAAGCAGGTGACCGACGCCTGCAAGGCGCACGGCGGCTTCTACCTCGGCTCGATCGGCGGCCCGGCGGCGCGGCTGGCCAAGGACTGCATCAAGCAGGTCGACGTCCTCGAATACCCCGAGCTCGGCATGGAGGCGATCTGGAAGATCGAGGTCGAGGATTTCCCGGCATTCATCGTGGTCGACGACAAGGGCGAGGACTTCTTCGCTGCCACCGCCAAGCCGGCCGCTTTCACGATCACCACTCGACCGGGCCTTTAAACACCCGCGAAGTTCTTTCCCGCTGTTTCGCGGGCCCGTTCATCCAAGGAAGGCAAACCAGTGAGCGTGACTGAACGCGTATCCCCGCAACAGGCGTGGGACCAACTCGTCGAGGGCAACCGGCGGTTCTCGTCCGGGCACCCCGGACGAGCTCATCAGGACGCCGCCACGCTGGCGTCCCTCGTGTCGGGTCAGCAACCCAACGCGGTCATCTTCGGCTGCGGCGACAGCCGGGTGCCCTGCGAGACGCTCTTCGACCAGGGGTTCGGTGACGTCTTCGTCGTGCGCAGCGCCGGCGAAGTGCTCGACGAGGCCGTGCTCGGCTCGCTGGAGTTCGGCATCCACGTGCTGGACGTGCCGCTGCTCGTGGTGCTCGGTCACAGCTCGTGCGGAGCAGTTGGTGCAGCCCGGTCCGCTGTCGAAACCGGCCAGCTGCCACCGGGATTCGTGCGTTCGGTTGCCGAGAAGATCATCCCGACAGTGCTCGACTGCGCCAACCGAGGCATCACCGACTACCGCGAGGTCGTCGACGAGCACACCAAGGCCGTCCCCGCTCAGCTGCTCGTGCAGTCCGGGCTGATCCGCGAAGCGGTCGAGGCAGGTCGCACCGCCATCGTCAGCGCGACCTATCAGCTGGAGGACGGGATCGTCGCCCCGGTCAGCGTCGTCGGCGACGTCAGCATCTGAGCCGATGCAGGTCGTCTCGCTGCGCATTCACCCGGTGAAAAGCACTGCCATCACGCCGGTTTCGAGCGCGTATGTCGGCTTCGCCGGCTTGCGCGGCGATCGCGAGTGGATGGTCGTCGATGCCGACCGTGCGCTGGTCACCGCCCGGGAGGTGCCGGCGTTGTTCGGCATACATGCGCAACCGGGCGGCACCGCCGAGGCTCCGAGTGTCACCTTGTCCGCGGCCGGTTCGTCATACACCGCCCACGCTGCGGGTCCGGATCTCCCGGTGACGATGTTCACCCGACCGCCGATGACCGTGCGCGGCAGCGCACCGGGTGCGTCGGCATGGCTGGCGCGGGTGACCGGACGCACCGGCTTGGACCTCGTGTGGTGTGCCCACCCGCGGGCGCGCTCGCTCAACCCGAAATTCTCCAGGCCGACGGACTATGCGGCGCTGCAGGACAACTCGCCCGTCAGCATCGCGTCGATGGCGTCGCTGCGTCGCCTCAACGAGTGGATCGCGGAGGCCGGCGGTGACCCGGTCGAGATCGACCGCTTCCGACCCAACGTCGTGATCGACGGCGACGAGCCGTTCGCCGAGGACACGTGGACGACGGTGCAGATCGGCCCGGTGCGGCTGCGCGCCGCCCACCCCATCGACCGATGCGTGATGACACTGATCGACCCCGCGTCGGCCGATCTGCGCAAGGGCAAGGAGCCGATCCGCACGCTGAGCAAGCACCGCAAGTGGGACGGCAAGACGTGGTTCTGCCACCACCTGATCCCCGACGGCGAGGGCGAGATCCGCATCGGCGATTCGGTGGTCGCCCAATCCTGATCGAGCGGCATACCCATGCATGGAGAGGCGGACCGAATCACGTGGATTCGGTGCGCCTCTCGTTGCGAAGGTACGCCGCTCGATCGGTGGCGGAGCCTCAGGCAGGCTCGCCCTTGACGGTGACCTCGATGTTGCCGCGGGTCGCCTTGGAGTAGGGGCAGAAGTCGTGAGCCTTGTCGGCCAGCTCCTGCGCCTTGGCTGCATCGACACCCGGGATCTTCGCGGTCAGCGCGACCGCGATGCCGAAGCCCGTGTCGGTCTTGCCGAACGTCACGTCGGCCGTGACCGTCGACTCGCTGGTGTCGAGTCCGTCGTTGGCAGCCATCGCGTTGAGCGCACCGCCGAAGCACGCGGAATAGCCCGCGGCAAAAAGGGTCTCGGGGTTGGCCTTCGGGTTGGCCGCGCTGCCCGGCTTGCCGAGCGGCAGGTCGACGACACCGTCAGCACTCTTGACCGCGCCGTCGCGGCCGCCCTTGGCGGTCGCAGCCGTCGTGTAGATAACCTCAGTGACTTTCTCGGACATCTCATCGCCTTTCGGAGGAAGTGATCACACCGACGACCACGGCACCGGAGCCACGGCGGCGTCGGCATGTGTACTCCGACCTTCACACACCGCCCTCGGCGGGTGTGCGGCGGTCCCCCTTACTGGCCAGTCACCTCGGGCTCCGACCGAGCGGCGACCATCGCCCGGGCCGCGTGTTGCCAGCCACCGACGATCTCGCCCAGCGTCAGGCCACGCTCTGCGATCAGGTGCTGGGTGACTTCGGCGTCCAGTGGTCCGAGCAGCGCTTCGACCAACACCTCCACGCCGTCGCGGACTCCGCACTGTCGCAACAACATCCGCACGTGCGTCGCCGACACCTCGCGGGCGGGGACGCGGAATTTGTCGACCGTGTCGCTGGATCCCGCGCGCAGCAGCGGCCCGTGTATGGCGAACAGGCGCACCCGCGCGGCGCCATACGCCAGCAGGCGCTCGAGGGGCGGCGCGTCGGGGCCGAGCGGCGGCGGCCCGGACAGGAAGCTGCGCTGGAAGGCGCGCTCCGCATCGTCGGTCAGCGCGGCGAACAGACCCGAGCGACTGCCGAACGCCCGGAAGATCGTGCCCTTGCCGACACCGGCGCAGGCGGCCAAGCCGTCCATGGTCAGCGCTGCGGCGCCGTCCCGCTCGATCACCGCGCGTGCGGCGGCGAGGATCCGGTCCGCGTTGGCCGCGGCGTCCCGACGGGCGCGCGGCTGCGCGGTCGCCATCGGCAGGGGTCGCGGTGTGGGCATGCCCACAGTGTTCCATCCCACGGACACTCGGGTTGCCCGACGGAAGAAAAACGGACTATGGTCCGTTTAGTCTCTTCGGAAGTTTCCCCAAGCCGTGAAAGGCAGCACATGACCACCACACTTGCCGTACTCGTCGGCAGTCCGCGCTCTGCGTCGATCCATCGACAGCTGGCGCAGGTCGCCACGCAGGTCGCGCCCGAAGGCACCACCGTCGAGATCGTCGACTACCTCGACACCCTTCCGCTCTACAACCAGGACATCGACACCGACGATGCGCCGGAGGCGGTCGCCCGCCTCCGCGCCCAGATCGCTGCCGCCGACGGTGCGCTGCTGCTCGCCCCGGCCAACAACGGCACGCTGAGCGCCGTGTTGAAGAACGCCATCGACTGGGCATCGCGCCCCTATGGTGAGTCCTGCCTGACCGCGAAGCCGGTCGCCGTGTCCTCCGCCGCCATCAACACCTCCACGGTCGTCGAGCATGCGCACCTCGCCGTGACCATCGCCGGCGGTCAGCCGCTGCCCGAGGCCAGCGCGACCTTCGCGCTGCGCGACCTGGCCGACGTGGACGTCGCGACCCACGAGCCGATCAGCACTGCGCTGCGCGCGACCCTTGCCTCGCTCGTGCAGGCGACCGAAGCGGCACAGTCCGACACGGCCGCCGGCGCCGCCTGAGCGGCGTCGCCACAGCGTCATACGCGAAGGGGGTGTGCGGAGCCAGTTGCTCCGCACACCCCTTCGCGATGTGTGCCGGGTCAGGCCGTCGCCATCGCCAACTCTCTGGCGACGACTTCGGCGAGTTGCTCGGCGATCTGCTGCGCCCGCTCGGCGGAGGCAGCCTCCACCATCACCCGGACCACCGGCTCGGTGCCGGACTTGCGCAACAGGACCCGGCCGAGTCCGCCGAGCTCGCGCTTTGCGTCGGCGACCGCAGCCTGCACCACCGGGTGGTCGTCAACGGCGTGCTTGTCGACGCCGCGCACGTTGACCAAGCACTGGGGCAGTCGCGTCATACAGGTCGCCAGGTCGGCCAGTGAGCGACCGGTGGATGCCACCCGGGCGGCGAGCATCAGACCAGTGAGCACCCCGTCACCGGTGGTGCCGTGCTCCAGCAGGATGACGTGCCCGGACTGCTCGCCACCGAGCGAATAACCACCGCGGCGCATCTCCTCCAGCACGTAGCGGTCACCGACGTCGGTGCGCATCACGTTGATGCCGGCCGCGCTCATCGCCTGCATCAGGCCCTCGTTGCTCATCACCGTCGCGACCAGGGTGTCGCCCGCGAGCGCATGCCGCTCGTGCAGGTCGAGCGCCAGCATCGCCATGATCTGGTCGCCGTCGACCTCGACTCCGTTGGCGTCGACCGCGAGACACCGGTCGGCGTCCCCGTCGAATGCGAGCCCGAGATCGGCTCCCACCTGCGGCACCGTCTCCTGCAGGTGCTCCAGGTGCGTCGAGCCGAAACCGTCGTTGATGTTGAGGCCGTCGGGGTCGGCACCGATGAGCGTGACCTTTGCGCCGGCCCGCTCGAACGCCTTGGCCCCGATCTCGCTCGCCGCGCCGTGCGCGGTGTCGAGCACGACGTGTAGCCCGTCCAACCGGCTCGGAATCGCACCGAGGAGATGGGCGACATACTTCTCGGCGCCCTCGGGGTAGGGCTTGACGCGGCCGACCTGGTCACCGGTCGGGCGCTCCCAGTCACCGCGCAGGCGGGCCTCGATGGCGTTCTCGGTGGCGTCGGGCAGCTTGTGGCCGCCGTGCGAGAAGAACTTGATGCCGTTGTCGGGCATCGGGTTGTGCGACGCCGACAGCATCGCGCCCAGGTCGGCGCCGATCGCTGCGGTCAGGTAGGCGATCGCCGGCGTCGGCAGCACCCCGGCGTCGAAGACGTCGACGCCCGCCGACGCCAGGCCGGCGATGGTGGCGGCGGCGAGGAACTCACCCGACGCGCGCGGGTCGCGCCCCACGACGGCGATGGGCCGGTGCCCGGAGAGCTCGCCCTCCTCGGACAACACCCGCACGGCTGCGACCGACAGGTCGAGCGCGAGCTCAGCCGTGATGTCCCGATTGGCCAGGCCACGCACACCGTCGGTGCCGAACAAGCGCCCCATGGATCACCTCAAACTCTCGTGACCGCGGCGCGCGAATGCGTCGGCGGTCGAAATTCAACCCTCAGCAGGGTAGGCGACGGCGATGCCCGCCGGTAAATCCGAGCAGGCCGACGTGCGCCTCATCACATCATGTATGACGTACGACGACAGCCGCAGGTTGTATGGCGCCATCGTCCCGTCCCCACCGACCGACCGACGGCACTTCGGGACGCGCGGCAGCGGCAGTTGGAAGTGGCGACAGCACAGATCGAGGCGGCCGGATGACAAGCCGACCTGCAGCCGCACGACGACCGCTATACGACAAGCGCCGCAGCGAACTTGTTCGCTGCGGCGCTTGTCGTATAGCGCGAGGAGTAAGGCTCAGCGCTTGGAGTACTGCGGAGCCTTACGGGCCTTCTTCAGACCGGCCTTCTTGCGCTCCGGCACACGCGCGTCGCGGGTGAGGAAGCCGGCCTTCTTCAGTGCCGGGCGGTTGAGCTCCTCGTCCACGCCGTTCAGCGAACGGGCGACACCGAGGCGGACGGCACCGGCCTGGCCGGAGGGGCCACCACCGTGGACGCGCACGAGCACGTCGTAGGCACCGTCGAGCTCGAGCACGGTCAGCGGCTCGTTCACGATCTGCTGGTGCACCTTGTTGGGGAAGTACTCCGCGAGGGTGCGGCCGTTGATCTTCCACTCACCGGTGCCGGGCACGATGCGCACGCGGGCGATGGCCTGCTTGCGGCGGCCGGTGCCGGAGCCCGGAGCCGAGGCGCTCGGACGCGCGGTGGGCTCGTCGCCGGCCGGCGCGGTGCTCGACTCGGAGGTGTAGCTGGTCACCTGGGGCTCGTCGTCCTCCAGGACGTCGACCTGTGTCTGGTCGGTCATCTCGTCAATTCTCCTTGGAAGTCCGGCGGGCGCTTACTGCGCGACCTGGGTGATCTCGAACGGCTGGGGCTGCTGCGCGGCGTGCGGGTGCTCCGGGCCGGCGTAGACCTTCAGCTTGCTCAGCTGCTGGCGAGCCAGGGAGGTGTGCGGCAGCATGCCGCGGATGGCCTTCTCGACGGCCTTGGCCGGGTTCTTGGCCATCAGCTCGGTGTAGGAGGTGGTCTTCAGACCGCCCGGAAAACCGGAGTGGCTGTAGGCCTTCTTCTTCTCGAGCTTGGCACCGGTCAGCGCGACCTTGTCGGCGTTGATGATGATGACGAAGTCACCGGTGTCGGCGTTCGGCGCGAAGGTCGGCTTGTGCTTCCCGCGCAGCAGGATCGCTGCCTGGGTGGCCAGCCGGCCGAGGACGACGTCGGAGGCGTCGATGACGTGCCACACGCGGTCCTGCTGGACCTGCGCCGGCTTGGGCGTGAAGGTACGCACGAGTCTGCCTTTTCTTGTTGATCGTGGACTCGGGGCGACCGGTGGTCACCCTGTAGCTCGGTGGCTGCGCGCAATGCGCAACAGCACTCAATTCTACGGGCCGCCGACATACCGCCCAAATCGAGCGGATCTGGCGTCATACCAACGCTTTTCGATTGTATGACGCAACGCGCCACACCATTTACACACGACGTGTGCACAACTATTGTGCATTCATGGCCTCCTCCCGCTCCACCGGATCGGACCAGTTGCGCGCGCTCGCCCACCCGCTGCGGTCCCGCCTGCTGGCCCAGCTGCGCGTGCACGGACAAGCGACCGCGACCGAGCTCGCCGCCGCGCTCGACACCCACACCGGCGCGACCAGTTATCACCTGCGGCGGCTCGCGGAGGCGGGCCTGATCGAGGACACCGGCGCCGGCACCGGTCGCCGCCGGGTCTGGGCAGCCGCCGAGCCGGTGCGGTCGGCCGATCCCGAGCCGATGGACGAGGACGACCTCGCCGCCGAGCAGTGGTTGCAGCGCGACTACGTGGAGCACTTCGCCGAGCGGGCCGATGCCTGGATCGACGAGAGCGCGAGCTGGCCCGCGACCTGGCAGGAGCACTGCGGCCTCGCCGACCACGCGGTCCTGGTGACGACCGAGCAGCTCACCGCCCTCGCCGCCGAGATGGCCGAGGTGATGGAGCGCTACCGGCGGGCAGGTGCGGGGTCGCCGGGCGCGAAGCGGGTTGCGGCATACACGGCGTTGCTGCCGGTGGATCCGCCGCCGAGCACCTGACCGCATTTCTCGGCCCGGACCGGCAGATCGTGCGCCATACCGCACTCTCTGCCGGCCCCGGACAAATCCAGGAGGCCGATATCAAACGGCGCCGGTGCACACGGTGATTGTCTGGGTAGCCGGGGTCTGCGGCGATCGGGTCGCAACAGAGACCCGCGTCGACGAGGAGGGGTCCAGGTGGGACAGCCAATCGTGTACTTCGAGATCGAGGGCCGGGACGGCCAGGCACTGCAGAGCTTCTACTCGGAGCTCTTCGGATGGGCGGTCAATGCAGACAACCCGGGCAACTACGGAGTGATCCAGCGCCAGGACAGGAGCGTCGGCATCGATGGTGCGGTATTCGGAGTGCCCGAGGTCCCTTCGTCAACGTGGCGTGGACCGACACGTGCCGAGGGCTACGCCGGTGGCGTGACCGCGTTCGTCCAGGTCCCCGACGTCGAGGCGGCGCTCACGCGCGCCGAAGCCCTCGGTGGCACTCGCATGCAGGGCCCGGATGACGCTCCCGGCGGTATGACCATGGGCAAATTTACCGACCCGGAGGGTCGGCTGATCGGAGTCGTCGGCCCACCACCGAGTCAGGGCAGCTGAACCGGCTGTCACAGATCGGCGCCGGCCGGTGTCCCATGCCTGACAGACACCGACGAAAGGCGATCGACATGCCCTCCACAAGTACGTTCCGGATCCCCAAGGCGCCCATCACCGGGGTGTATGGCGCGGTCATGCGCACCTACGCGCGCCGCAAGTGGGGCGAGGTGCCGGACAACGGATACGTCTATTTCCACAACAAGCCGGTGATGAAGGCGGTGCTCGGCTTCGAGCAGAAGGTGCAGCGTTGGAAGGCACTCGACCCGCACCTGCAGAGCTACGCGACGATGGCTGCCGCCGGCGTCATCGGCTGCAGCTGGTGCCTCGACTTCGGCTACTTCACCGCCAAGGACGACGGCCTCGACCTGGCGAAGGTGCGCGAGGTCCCGCGCTGGCGGGAGTCGGACGTCTTCAGCCCGCTCGAGCGTCGGGTCATGGAGTATGCCGAGGCGATGACCGCCACTCCCCCGGAGGTCACCGACGAGATGGTCGCGCAGTTGCGGGAGGACCTCGGTGACCCGGCGATTGTCGAGCTGACCCAGCTGGTCGCGTTGGAGAACATGCGGTCCCGCTTCAACTCGGCGGCGGGCCTTGCCTCGCAGGGATATTCGGATGTGTGTGAGTTGCCGCTCGCCATACCATCGCAGTCGTGAGTCAATCCGCAGAGGCCACAGACACTTTCGTCACCCACCGCAACCTGCTGTTCACGGTGGCCTACGAGTTGCTCGGGTCGGCCGCGGACGCCGAGGACGTCCTGCAGGACACCTGGCTGCGGTGGAACGACGTCGACCAGCGGACGGTGCGCGAGGCGCGCGCCTACCTCGTGCGCATCGCAACTCGACTGTCGCTCAACAAGATGCGGACCGAGGCGCGGCGGCGTGAGGCGTATGTCGGGCCGTGGCTGCCGGAGCCGCTCCTGACCGCGCCGGACGTCGCCGACGACGTGGAGCTCGCGGACAGCGTGTCGACGGCGATGCTGCTGGTGCTGGAGACATTGCCGCCGGTCGAGCGTGCAGTCTTCGTGCTGCGCGAGGTCTTCCAGCTGTCGTATGACGAGATCGCCACCTCCGTGGACAAGTCGACCGCTGCGGTGCGGCAGATCGCCAAACGAGCGCGCGACCACGTGACGGAGCGACGCCCGCGCGACACCACGTCCGCGCAACGACGGGCGGAGGTCTCGGCGAAGTTCCTCGCCGCGGCGGATACCGGTGACCTGCAGAGCCTGATGGATGTGCTGGCGCCGGACGTCGTGCTGCTCACCGACGGGGGCGGCCTGCGCAAGGCGGCGCTGCGCCCGATCGTCGGCGTCGACAAGGTGCTGCGTTTCCTCGCCGGTGTCTACCCGGAGGGCGGCGCCGCCGAGCAGGTGCACGTCAACGGCGGACTCGGTCTCCGCTTCACCATCGGCGGTGAGACCGATCTCATCGCTTCCGCACGGGTCGAGGACGGCATGGTGACCGGCGTCTACATGGTGCGCAACCCGGAGAAGCTGCAGCGGTTGCAGGAGGTCGAGCTGACCCGCTGAGCGCGTTCGGATTCCGCGCGCCCCATGTTCGCGCCCCATGTTCGCGCGCCCCATGTTCGCGCGCCCCATTTCGCCAGTGACGGCTTCCTCGCCGAGTGACGGTTGTATGGCGCCGTCAGTCAACGATTTCGCCGTCACTCGAGACGCCGCAGCCCTGCCTCGATCAGGCTCTCGACCCGACCGGTCATGCCCTGTATGTCGACGGCACACCGCCCGGCGACCTGGCGACGCATCCACTTGGCCTGGTTGTCGTCGTAGTGCAGCAGCGCGTACAGGTCCCACCACGGGTCGAGCACCGCCCCGACGAGCGACTCGTAGCTGGACCGAAGCTGCTCAGCCCACTCGGTCGAGTGGAGCGCCGCCAGATATCGTCGGCAGTGGCCGATGTCGATGGCGGGTGATCCTCGATGGACGCCGTTCCAGTCGACGAGGCCGGTGATCCTGCCCTGCGACCAGAGCAGGTTCACCGGCAGGAAATCGCCGTGCAGAAAGGCGCTCGAGTCCCGGGGCGGCGGCTCGGTCATCGAGTCGAATGCCGCCATCCACACGTCCGGCCTCCGTGCATCGGTCGGCACGTGGAGGTCGCCGCGCGGAGCGATCCACGAGTCCGTCCAGGGGTCGAACGCCTTCGCCGGCAGATCGAGCGAGTGCACCTGCGCGGCGAGCTCGGCGATCCGCGTCAGCCACCGTCCCGGCTGCGCAGGGTCGAGGTCGACATACCCCGGCAAGCACGTCATCAGCAGCGACGGCAACCCACCGGTCGACGCGACGTCGACGTCCGCCGCCACGATGCTCGGCACCGGCAGCCCACTGCCCGCGACCAGTTCGAGGTTGGTGCACTCCCGCTGCAGCGCCTCGTCCAGCCCAAGTCCGGCCGGATACTGCCGCAGTATGACGAACTCCCGCGATCCGTCGTCCTCGACCGTCAGGCGATGCACGGCCGAGGAGACACCCCCGGTCAGCCGGCGGCAGCCGACGACCCGACTGCCTCGCCCCAGTGACGCGGCGACCCAGGCGAAAGTGTCGTCGGACGGTCGACGCTGTCGGAAGCCGCTCTCTCGCCAGTCCCGCTCGGGCATGAACCCGACGCTAGACCACGAGCCGGCCGGGCCTGCCCCACGAGAGGGGTGGCCGAGCCCGTCCCACGAGAGGTGGCCGAGCCTGTCGAGGTCCCCGGCGTCGTTTCGACAAGCTCAACGACCTCAAAGGCAACTCAACGACCTCAAAGGCAACTCAACGACCTCAAGGCAGGTCAACGACCTCCGGAGCAACGCGTTTGACTTGAAGCTCACTTCAACATCTAGCGTCCGAGCCATGACACCCGACACGAAAGTGTTCACTCCCGACGAGCTGAAGTATCTGCGTTCCCAACACCTGGGCCGACTTGCGACCGAGCAGCCCAACGGCACCCTGCAGGTCAATCCGGTTGGCTTCTCGGTCGATCCGGAGACAGGCGCCATCGACATACACGGCTTCCGGATGTCGGCGAGCCGGAAGTTCCGGAACATCGCGGTGAACGGCAAGGTCGCCTTCGTGATCGACGACCTCCCGTCCACCGACCCGTGGCGAGTGCGCTGCATCGAGATCCGCGGCAGCGCCGAGGCGATCGAAGACGAAGACATCGACGGCGGTGGCCTCATCCGGATCCATCCGACGCGGATCCTCAGCTTCGGCATCGGCGACGACCGGCCACCGCACGAGCTGCAGCCGAACATCCGCAACGTCGGCGGCGCGCGCGACTAACGGGCGCGCTCGACGCGCTCCTCGTCCCACACCGGCTCGGCCGCCTCGCGCACCTTCCCGTCGGATCCGAAGACCAGGAAGCGGTCGAATCCCCTTGCAAACCAACGGTCGTGGGTCACCGCAACCACGGTGCCGTCGAAGGCGTCGAGACCGGCCTCCAGCGCCTCGGCCGAGTGCAGGTCGAGGTTGTCCGTCGGCTCGTCCAGCAGCAGCAACGTTGCGCCGGACAGCTCCAGCAGCAGGATCTGGAAGCGCGCCTGCTGACCACCGGAGAGCGAGGCGAAGACCTGCTCTGCCGCACGCGCGAGCTCGTAGCGGTCCAGCGCCCGCGATGCCTGCTCCCGCGGCATACCGTCGCGATGCTCATCGCCGCGGTGCAGGATCTCCAGCAGCGTGCGCTGCTCCCAGGCGTGCGTGCTGCCGGCCTGCGCCGATTGCGCGAACCAGCCTGGCCGCACACGCGAGCCGAGTCGCGCGATTCCGCTGTGCTGCACAGGTTTCGGAGGGTTGTCTCCCACCGGACGGTGCTCCACATCGGGGTCCGAGCCGCCGGCCGCGAGCAGCCGCAGGAAGTGCGACTTGCCCGAGCCGTTGGAGCCCAGGACGGCGACACGTTCGCCGTACCAGACCTCGAGGTCGAACGGACGCATCAGTCCGGTGAGTTCGAGCCCTTCGCAGATCACCGCGCGCTTGGCGGTGCGCCCACCGGACAACCGCATGCTGACGTGCTGCTCGAAGGGCACCACCTCCGGCGGCCCGGCATCCTCGAACTTCGCCAGCCGGGTCTGCGCGGCGCGATAGCGCGCGGCCATGTCCGAGTTGTATGCCGCCTTGACCTTGTACATCTGCACGAGTTGCTTCAGCTTCAGATGCTCCTCGTCCCAGCGGCGCCGCAGCTCCTCCAGCTTGTTGATCCGGTCGATCCTCGCCTGGTGGTATGTCGCGAAACTGCCCGGATGCACCCACGCGTTCGCGCCGGACGCGGCCGGCTCGAGGGTCGCGATGCGGGTGGCGACATTCGCCAGCATCTCGCGGTCGTGACTGATGAAGAGCACGGTCTTCGGCGAGGCGTTGAGCTGATCCTCCAACCACCGCTTGGTCGGCACGTCGAGGGAGTTGTCCGGCTCGTCCAGCAGTAGCACCTCCTCGGGGCCGCGCAACAACGCCTCGAGGACGATGCGCTTCTGCTCACCACCGGAAAGCGTTGAAACATCGCGGAATTGGGCTCGCTCAAACGGTATGCCGATCGCCGACACCGTGCAGACGTCACACGACGTCTCCCAGTCGTAGCCGCCCACCTCGGCCCAGTCCGCGAGCGCCTGCGCATACGCCAGCTGCGCCGGCTCGTCGTCGCGCTCCATGATCGCCAGCTCGGACTCGTCAACAGCCTTGGCAACCTTGCGGATCCGCTCCGGCGCGACCGTCAGCAGCAGATCCCGGACAGTGAACCCCTCACCCTCGGGGCGCGCCCGGCCGATGAACTGCGGCATCACCGCGAGCCCGCCGGACCGGGTGATCGCGCCCTCGTGCGCGTCGATCTCGCCGGCGATGATCCGCAACAGGGTCGTCTTGCCGGTCCCGTTCGGTCCGACCAGGCCGACCTTCGCGCCCTCGCCGACACGCAGGCTGACGCCGCCGAGCAGCGGCCGGCCGTCGGGCAGGAAGTAGTGCACTGCGTTCACATCGATATGACCCACAGCCGTCAAGCATCACGTATGCACCGGGCACGCGTCATCCGGGTTTCACCCCACACGACCGGGTCCGTCGGTGAAGATCCGGCAACGTGACAACCGAATGCACCGCCCAGGTGGTCTACTGGCAGTAGTCAGATCACCAGATCCATCAGGGAGGACACCATGTTCTGGATCTACTTCTTCGGCGTCTTTCTCGTGCTCTGCACGGCACTGACGCTCATCGTCCGTCTCCGCGGCGGCGGCAACATCCGGGGAGGCACCGGCGTCGACAACCACAACGCGCTGCAGAACGCCGAGGCGCAGATCTACCGGCGGCACAACCAGAGCATGAACAACGGTCCGTTCAACTGATCGTTCGTCCGACACCGCGTCCGGGCCTCGCCCGAACGTGCACGAACTAGCCTGAAACCGTGCACATCGATCTGAACGCCGACCTCGGCGAGTCCTTCGGTCGCTGGCAGCTGGGCGACGACGAGGCATTGCTGCAGGTGATCACCTCCGCGAATGTCGCGTGCGGCTTCCACGCCGGCGATCCGGCGACGTTGGTCCGCACCTGCGCTGCGGCTGCCGAGCGCGGGGTGCGGATCGGTGCGCAGGTCGGCTATCGCGACCTGGCCGGATTCGGCCGACGCTTCATCGATGTCGCCCCCGACGACCTGTATGCCGACGTGCTCTACCAGATCGGTGCACTCGACGGCATCGCCCGCAGCGTCGGCAGCCGGGTCAGCTACGTCAAACCACACGGCGCGCTCTACAACACGGTCGTGCACCACGAGGAGCAGGCGCACGCGGTCGTCCGCGCGGTGGCCGCCGCGGGTGCCGATCTGCCACTCCTGGGACTACCCGGCTCCGCGTTGCTCGCTGCCGCGACGGATGCCGGGATCCGCACGGTGCCAGAGGCTTTCGCCGATCGCGGCTACACGCCCGAAGGCACTCTCGTGCCGCGCAGCCAGGCGGGCGCCGTGCTCGACGACCCCGACGCGGTCGCGGCTCGTGCGGTGCACATGGCCCGTGACGGACAGGTCGTCGCGACCGACGGGTCGATCGTCAGCGTGCACGCGCAGTCCGTGTGCGTGCACGGGGACTCGCCCGGTGCGGTGGCGATGGCGACCGCGGTCCGAGATGCCTTGTCGGACAACGGTGTCGACGTGACACCCTTCATCTCGTGAGCGAGGATCGGACCACACTGACGCTCCGGCCCTTCGGCGCCAGAGCAGTCCTCGTCGAGCTCCCCGACGCCGCGACCCGCCGCGCCCTCACCGCCTGGCTCGATGCCACCGACCACCGAGACGTTGACGTCATACCGGCCGAGTCGACGGTGCTGCTCGATGTCTCGGACCTGTCCGTCGCCGAGCAGGACGCTCGGCGGGCCCTGGCCCGGCTCGGCAGCCGACTGAGCGATCTCGACCTGTCGACACTCCCGGAAGTCGCCACGGACACGGGCGCCATACACACCATCCCCGTGAGGTATGACGGCCCCGACCTGCTGACCGTGGCCGAGCACTTGGCAATGTCCCGTGACGCCCTGATCCAGTGGCACACCGACTCCCCCTGGACCGTCGAATTCCTCGGATTCATGCCAGGTTTCGGCTACCTGACCCGCGCAGACCACAACAAGCCGATGGACCGACGCGAGTCACCACGTGCGTCGATCCCCGGCGGATCTGTCGGCTTCGCCGGCAGTTACTGCGGCATCTACCCGGGGTCGTCCCCCGGCGGCTGGCAGCTGATCGGGAGCACCGACCAGGTGATGTTCGACGCCACGTCGGCCGGCGCCACGCTCGCTGCGAACGATCACGTCCGATTCCAAGCACTGCGATGACGCACCCCCTGACGAATCTCGAGATCCTGCGCACCGGCCCACTGTGCCTGGTCGAGGACCTGGGTCGCCCCGGCCTCGCGGGTCAGGGCGTCACCGCTTCCGGTGCGGTCGACCGCGCTTCACTCGTCCAGGGCAACCGCCTCCTGGGCAACGCCGCCTGCGCGGCCGGACTCGAGGTCTTGCTCGGTGGCCTCGAAATGCGCCCGGACACAGCAGTTTTCGTCGCCGTCACCGGCGCGTGGTGTCCGATCACCATTGACGGCACGACTGCGGCGTTCGGCAGTCCGGTGCTGGTCCCGGCCGGAGCGGTGCTGCGGCTCGGCGCCACACACCGCGGGCTGCGTAGCTACCTGACCGTGCGCGGCGGGCTCACCCCGCAGGGTGCGTTCGGCGGCTCCTGGAGCACGGACACCTCCAGTGGCATCGGCCCAGCGCCGGTGCAGCAGGGTGACCGGCTCCCGGTCGGCGACCCGCGGGCACTGCCTCCGACCGTCGCTACGCTGCTGCCGGTCACCCCGACCGATGAGGTGACCGTCGGCCTCACCCTCGGCCCGCGGCCGGAGTCGCTCGGCCGCTCCGACCGCGACGCGCTGAGTCGCACCCGCGGCACGGTGTCCAGCGACAGCAATCGGGTCGGCATACGGCTCAACGGTTTTCAACTGTCCGGCACCGGTCACAGCCGGCCCAGCGAAGCGATCCCGCTCGGTGCGGTGCAGGCTCCGCCGAGCGGCGAACTCATCGTCTTCCTCGCCGATCACCCGACAACCGGCGGCTACCCGGTGATCGGCGTGGTCGACGCAGCCGACCTGGATCGGCTGGCGCAGTGCGTGCCCGGGACCGGCATCCGCTTCCGGGTTCGCGCTCCGCGGCAATAATGAACACAAAGTGGCAACACGCTCGAAAGTCTTGCCACGGGCAGGCTGAACCGCCAAGGTGTTGTGGTGCTCTCACCCCGTCACAGTTCACCGCCGCCCTCCTCCACACTGCGCACCCTGCTCGCGCTGGTCACCGCACTCTTCGTCGCGGGTGCGCTCGTCGCACCGACCGGACCCGCTGTCGCCGCGACCACCGCCGCACCAGCAACCGCTCCAGGAGCCACCCGTGTCGCGGCCGCTCCGCCCACCACCTCCGGTGACCAACTCGCCGGCCTGGACGGCGCCGACTCGGTCTACAACCGGCAGCGCAGCACGGCGATCGCTCCCGGCCTGGACCTGACGTCCTTCCAGCGGATGCAGCCCGGCGGGTGGGTCACCGGGCGGGTGATGACCGCCGACCTCGACACACCATCGCTCTCCCTCGGCCTGTCCGACGGCGGTGCCGTCTCGGGAGCGAACGCTCCGGTGAGTGAATTCGCCGACCGGTCGCACGTCGTCGCTGCGGTCAACGGCGACTACTACGACATGAACGCCTCCGATGCACCGGTCGGCACGGACATCGCCGCCGGCAAGGTGCACAACGCAGGAGCAACCCCACGACAGGCGTTCACCGTCACGGACGGCAAGGCCGCGATCCGACAGCTGATGTCGGCGGCGACGCTCAGCGCCAAAGGCACCACCGCCAAGGTCGCAGCGGTGAATTCACCCACCTTCCAGGATGATTCGGTCGGCCTGTTCACCTCCCTGTGGGGCAAGTACCCGATCGGTCGCCTGATCGGCACCAGCGAGCACGTCCGCGCGGTCACCGTCACCAAGGGCGTCGTCACCGCGACCAGCGACGACCGCGCTGCACTCGACGAGCCTGCCGACATACCGTCCGGCAGCTCATTGCTCGTCGCCCGCGGCAGCGCCACGAAGCAGCTCGCCGGTCTCGAGATCGGCAACCACGTCGAGCTGACGGTGAAGGCCAACGCCGCGGTGGACCTCGCGGTCGGCGGCAGCCAGCGGCTGCTGGCCGACGGCCGGAAGACCACCGACGACGAGGTGACCGCGGCCAGGACCGCGATCGGGATCAGCAAGGACGGCAGCCGCCTCTGGGTCGTCAGTCTCGACGGCCGCCAGGGCGACAGCCACGGTATGACGATCCAGGAGCTCGCGGCCTTCATGGACGACCTCGGCGCCTGGAATGCCGTCAACCTGGACGGCGGTGGCTCGACCACGATGGTCGCTCGCCCGGCCGGGACCGCGGATCGCTCGGTCGTCGGGCGCCCGTCCGACGGCGGCGAGCGTCACGTGTCCAACGCCCTGGTCTTCCGCTCGACCGCAACCGGACCCTCAAGCGCAGTGTCCCTGCGCACCGACCTGCAACCGGCCGCCGGCCTGCCCGCCGACGGCGCCACCGACACTCTCGTCGGCCTGAGCCGCACACTGCGCGGCACCCGACTGTCCGCCGACCTCGGCCCCGCCCCGGGCGGCGGCCACTTCACGTCGACGCCGGGACGAGTGCTGCAGCAGGTCTCGACAGACCCCGGCCGGGTCGTCGTGCGCGGTCGCGCCACCGGATCCGCGAAGGTCACCTTCCGCTCCCGACGCGCCCACCAAACCGTCCCGATCACGGTGCACGGCAAGGTAGCTCGGCTGTCCGCCTCGTCCTCGGTGCTGTCCATCCCATCCGGTGACGCCACCGGCAAGCTGTCGCTGACCGCCACGGACGCCGACGGTTTCAGCGTCCCTGTCGAGACCCGCGACGTGCAGGTGCGAGCCGGTGACGGAGTCACCGTCGCCGCGGACGGAGTCGACAGCTTCACCGTGACTCCGGCATCCGACAAGCTGGCGACCTCGATCAGCTTCACCGTCGCCGGTCACGAACTGACCGTCCCGGTGACCGTCGGGTATGACGAGCAGACCCTCGCCGACTTCTCCGACGCATCGTCCTGGACCTTCGCCGCCGACCGTGCGACGGGATCGGTCGCACCCACGGAAGGACCCGAAGGCAGCAAGGGTCTGGCCCTCGACTTCGACTTCGGCGCCACCACCGCCACCCGAGGGGCGTATGCCGTGCCGCCCGCCCCGATCGCCATACCCGGGCAGCCTCAGGCCCTGACGATGTGGGTCAACGGCAACGGCAAGGGCGAGTGGCCACGGCTGATGGTCACCAAGGGTGACGGCACGACCACCAATCTCGACCCGGAGAAGGGCGGCAGCAACCCCGTCGTCACCTGGAAGGGCTGGCAGCAGGTGCGCTTCCCGGTCCCGGCCGGCACGCCATACCCACTGACCCTCACCAAGGTCCGCTTCATGGAGACCCGGTCGGACGCGACCTACAGCGACCACCTGGCGATCGCCGGCCTCGCCGCTCAGGTGCCGCCCGCCGTCGACGTGCCCGAGGCCGGCTGGCCGCACGATCCGGCCGTGTCCGACGCGGGCAGCACCGATGACAGCCCGCAGCGGATCGCGGTCCTCAGCGACACCCAGTTCGTCGCGCGAGACCCCGACTCGCCCATCGTGAAGGCCGGCCGTCGCGCCATGCGCGAGATCGTCGCGGCCCACCCCGACCTGCTGGTCATCGACGGTGACCTGGTCGACGAAGCGTCACCTGCCGACATCGCGTTCGCGAAGAAGGTTCTCGACGAGGAGATCGGGACCAAGGTCCCTTACATCTACGTCCCCGGCAACCACGAGGTGATGGGCGGGCCGATCAGCAATTTCGAGGACGTCTTCGGAGCCACTGCCACGCACCGCAACCTCGGCGGGACCAAGATCATCACCCTCGACTCGTCCTCGGGCACCCTGCATCCGGACGGCTCGACCGAGCAGCTGCAGATGCTCGAGCAGCAGCTTGCCGACGCTGCTCGCGACCCGCGGATCACCGGTGTCCTGGTCTTCAACCATCACCCCGTCGACGATCCGCAGCCGGACAAGGCGTCACAGCTCGGTGACCGCTACGGGGCTGCGGCGTTGAAGCGCACCCTGACGAATTTCACTGCAACCACAGGGAAGTCGATCGCGCAGGTCAACGGGCACATCGGCATCTTCTACACCGATGCCGCGGGCGGCGTGACTCGCGTGACCAACGGCAACTCCGGCAAGACACCGAGCGGGTCGGCCGATCGCGGTGGGTTCACCGGCTGGACGATGCTGGGTGTCGACCCCGCCGCCGGTCGGGTGGGCACGGTGCCACGGACCGGTGCACGGTTGCCGTGGCTGCGGGACGAGACTCGTGCCCGCGTCGACTCGCTGAGTCTCATTGCGCCGGCGACACTGCCTGTCGGCGGCACCATGAAGGCGAGTGCAACCATCGGGCAGGACGAGACACGCAAGGTTCCGGTCAGCTGGCCGGTCAGCGCGTCCTGGGGCGGCGATGGTGTGCACGTCGACAACTCAGCGCGGCCACGCGGCGGGGCGATCGTCGAATTCGACCCGGAGACAGGCAAACTCACCGGGTTGCGGCACGGCACGGCTCAGCTGACGGTCGCGGTCAACGGGGTGACCCGGAAGGCGACGATCCGGGTGGGCTGACGGGTGCGTGCAGGTCGTCCGGCATACGCGCAATGCTGCGCGCGGCTCAGGCGACCGCGCCCTCCAACTCGGCCAGCGCGTCCTCCAGGTGGTGGATCATCCGCTGCACGGAGGGCGCGCTCCGACGGCACGCGGTGATGCCGAAGTCGACCTGGTCGTCATAGGTGACGAGGGTGATGTTCATCGCCATACCGTCGACAGGGATGGACGCCGGGTAGGTGCCCTCGAGGTGAGCACCGTTGAAATACATCTGTTTTCGAGGGCCAGGCACATTGGAGATAATGACGTTGAACGGTGGCCTGCCACCGAGGCTGTAGGTCGGCAGCATCGACAGTCCGAGCCCGGCGATGTTGTAGCCCGACATCAGCAGCAACTGCAACGGCGTGAGCTCGCGCATGGTGGTCTTCGCCGCGGTGGTGGACTCGTGCACGTCCTCCAGCCGCTCCACCGGATCCTCGACATCGGTGCCCAGCGTGGCGATCATGGCACCGATCTCGTTGCCGCCGACCTCGCTGCTCTCATCACGCAGGTTGACCGGACACATCGCCGTCATCGAGCGGTCCGGCAGCTCGTCCAACTCGCTCATATAACGCCGCAAGGCACCGCCGCACACGGCGAGCACGACGTCGTTGAGCGACACGTCCGCCGCCTTGGCGACCTGCCGAAAACGGTTCATAGCGAACGACTGCGCGACGAACCGGCGAGCGCCGCCGATGCGACCGTTGAGGACGGTGCGGGGTGCGTCGAAGGGCGTCGTCAGCCCGGTGTCCCGCAGCGACCGGTAGGCGACCTTCAGCGAGTTGGGTCCGATGCTGGCCAGCTCACCGGCGAGGTCGAGCCCGCCGCGCACGACGGAGGCGGGGTCGGGCAACGAGTGACCGGTCCGCTTCCGGGCGGCCGTCGCCTGGATCGTGGCGGCCGGCAGTGCATATGGCGGCAGGCAGTCCGTCGCGTCGGGGTCGGGGCTGCAAGCTCGCTGCATCAGGTGCAGCGCCGACACGCCGTCGACCAGCGCGTGGTGGATCTTGGAGAAGACAGCGACCCGGCCGTCCGCGAGGCCTTCGACGATGTGGACCTCCCACAAGGGACGGTGCCGGTCCAGCAGCGAACCCTGCCAGCGCGAGGCCAGCTCGAACAGCTCCCGCAGCCGGTGCGGACCCGGCACCGCGGAGCGCCGGATGTGGTGGTCCAGGTCGAGGTGCTGGTCGACGGACCAGCGAAAATTGCCCAGCAGACCCACCGGATCCTTCGGTTTCAGGCGGAACCGCGGGCTGACCTGGTCCTCGGCGACGGTCAGCTGGTCCCGCACCCATTCCGGCGACTCGCCGTCCGGCACCGTGAAGAGCTGCAGTCCGCCGACGTGCATCGGGTGCTCACGCGACTCGATCATCAGGAAGCCCGAATCGACTGGTCCCATGCCCGGCATACGTTGCCCGCCTCTCCGCCTCGGTTCACCCAGGTTACGCAACCGTAGGCCTAGGGTTGGGAATCTGACCAGGGAGCTTCACCTCGTGGACACCCTGCTACGACCCGAGGAGCGACGATGACGTCCACCGCACGGCCTGCATCCCGTGCCGTAACCGGTGCTGCTTCGCACGCTGCGAGCCGCATCAAGTTCCCTCGCACCAGCCGCCGTGCGGCCGCGCTGGCCGGCGGACTGCGCACCGTCGGCAAGCCTGCGCTGAACGCCTGGAGTTACGCGCCCGGACTGTCCCGCCTGTCCGGCATCATGGACCGCACCGCCGATCATCTCGCCCTGCCGACCGGCACCTCTGTCGCGACGGTGCAGCTCGGCCCGTGCGACGCCGAATGGATCCGAGCCGCACGCACCCGCGACGACGGCGCGGTGCTCTATCTGCACGGCGGCGCGTTCATCGTCTGCAGCCTCGCCTCGCACCGTCGCCTGGTCGCCGCCACCTCCCGCGTCACCCGGCAACCGGTGCTCAACGTCAACTTCCGGATGCTGCCCGAAGTCACCCTCGAGGGCATGCTCGGCGACTGCCTCGCCGGCTACCGCTGGCTGCTCGACGAGGGTTACCCCGCCGAGCGGATCAGCGTCGTCGGCGACTCCGCCGGCGGATTCCTCGCGTTCGCACTCGCCCTCGCGCTGCGGGACGAGGGGCTGCCGAGGCCCGCATCGATCACCGGTATGTCGCCCCTGCTCGACCTCGACACGGAGCGCAAGGCCGCCAGCCCGCACCGCGACAAGTGCGATGTGTTCAGCGTGCGCAGTTGCCGCGCCCTGCAACGCCTCATCGCGCAGGTCGATGCCGATCACGAGATCGACGGTGACCGCGTCAGCCCGATCGACGCCGACCTGCGGGGTCTGCCGCCGGTGCTGATCCAGATGGGCTCTCGCGAGATCCTGCGTCCGGATGCCGAGGAGATGGTCGACCGGCTTGCCGCCGCAAGCGTCCCGACAACGCTGCAGATCTGGACCGGGCAGGTGCATGTCTTCCAGGCGGCCGCGTCATGGGTGCCCGAAGCTGCGGCGGCAATGCGTGAGGTCGGTCGTTTCGTGCGGTCGAATCTCCCTGCCGCTCAGGGCAGTTCGCGCACCGCACGTGACTCTTCGGCGCGCGCCGCCAGGTCGGCAGCCGGCGGATAGCTGACCTCCTCCAGGCACAAGCCGTGCGGAGGCATCACCGTCACACCAGGGTCGCGACGTCCCGCCGTGAGCACTTCCGCCGGCCATTGCTCGGTATGCCGCCCTGACCCCACGGGGACAACCGCACCCACCAGGGACCGGACCATCGAGTGGCAGAACGCGTCCGCCAGCACGGTGCCGATCAGGACGCCGTCGGCATCGCGGTGCCAGCGGTAGTCCAGCAGGGTGCGGACTGTCGTGGCACCCTCCCGCTTCTTGCAGAACGCCGCAAAGTCCTTCAGCCCCACCAGCTTTCGTGCCGCAGCGTCCATGCTCCCGACGTCGAGCGGGCCGCGCACCACGACCGTGTCGGTCCGTCGGATCGGGTCGGCTGCAGCCGGGTCGTCGACGAGCCGGTAGCTGTAGCGACGCGACACGGCAGAGAAGCGGGCATCGAATCCCGGCGCCGCCGGTGCGACCCGGTGCACCACCACGTCCGCGGGCAGGACTCCCCCGAGCCTGCTGGCCGCCGCCGCACCGGGTGTGCGGTCCGAGCGTCCCGGCAGGGCGGCATACAGCTGCTCATCGACGTCGACGTGACAGACGGCTCCGCGCGCGTGGACTCCGGCATCGGTGCGCCCGGCGACCGTCAGCTTCGGCGGGTCACACCGCAGGATCGTGGCCAGGGCGGTGGACAACTCCTCCTCGACGGTGCGGCGCCCCGGTTGCGCTGCCCAGCCGGAGAAGTCGGTGCCGTCATACCCGAAGTCGATCCGCAGCCGCATGAGCGCGAGCCTATCGGGCGGCATACATGGTCAATCGTCCAATTCGACCCATGCTGACACCCAACCGTGCCAGGATGCCGATGATGAGCTATTCCCCACGCGCCGCGATCGCGGCCGGCTACTTCGCGCAGGGCTGCGTCTTCCTGTCGCTCACGACGCGCCTGCCGAAGTTCGAAGACCACTGGGGCATCTCACAATTGGGCCTGACGCTGATCATGCTGATGATCGTGCTGCTCGCCGGCTGCGGTTCGCTGCTCGCCGAGAAGGTCGCCCCGAGGCGCGGCAGCGCGATCGTGCTCCGTGCGGGACTGCTGGCTATCGCCGTCGCGCTGCTGGTCAGCGGTATGGCGCCCGGCATTCCGCTGCTGGTCGCCGGTCTCGCGGTCTACGGCGTTGCGCTCGGCCTGGTCGACGCGACCACCAACATGCAGGCCGTCTCGCTGGAGCACCAGATGCGGCGCACGGTGCTGCCGTCGTTCCACGGCGCGTGGACCGCCGGCGGCATCACCGGGACGCTGCTGACCCTCGCGCTGCCGCATGCGTCGATCGCCGCGCTCTCGAGCGGGCTGGCGGTGTTGCCGCTCGTCGTGGCGTTCGCCAGGTTCCTGCCGGGCTCGGGCAGCGCACCCAACCCGGAGGCGGCAGAAGGCATTCCGTGGCGGCCGATCCTGCTCGTCGGTGCGGCGTGCGTGATCTTCTACACCGTCGACACGGCGTCGACCACGTGGGGCTCGATCTATTTCGACCACACGCTGAGCGCGCCGGAGAGCCTGGTCGCGCTGGCCACCCTGCCCTATCTGGTCGCGTCGCTCGGTGCGCGGATCGCCGGGGACCGGCTCACCGACCGGGTCGGCGCCACCCGCCTGCTGCAAGCCGGTGCGCTCGTCGCGATCGTCGGTCTGGCGATCGTGGTCGCGGCACCGTCGTGGCCGGTCGGCGTCGCCGGGTTCCTGGTGCTCGGCGCGGGCATCGCGGTCGTCGCCCCGCTGTCCTACTCGGCAGCCGCGGCGCTGGCCCGCGGCTCCGGCGACCTCGACCCGGACACGCTGCGCGCACGCAGCGACGCCGTCATCGCCAGGTTCAACCAGTTCAACTACGTCGGCGCGCTGATCGGCTCGGTCCTCACCGGCGCCATCGGCACCGGGTCGCTGCGCATCGGGTATGCCGTGCCGGTCGTCCTGCTCGTCATACTCCTTCCTCTGGCGAAGGTGTTCGACCGCGACCGCCTGGCGGCGGCCACCACCTGACCCCCCGACCACCCGACCGCCATACATCGCCAGTGACGGCTTCCTCGCCGAGCGACGGCCTCATCTCACCGTCACTCGGCGGGCGGACCGTCACTCGGCGGGCGGTACCGTGCCGGCATGACTGCGTATGACGGCACGCTGACCGACACCGACCTCACCCGACTGCGCCGCTGCGTGCAGTTGGCGACCGAGGCACTGGCGTCGGGTGACGAGCCGTTCGGCTCGGTGCTCGTCGATGCCGACGGCAACACGCTCTTCGAGGACCACAACCGGGTGCAGGGCGGGGACGCGACACAGCATCCGGAGTTCGCGATCGCCCGCTGGGCCGCCGAGCACCTCACGCCGGAGCAGCGCCGAACCGCGGTCACCTACACCTCGGGTGAGCACTGCGCGATGTGCAGCGCCGCGCACGCCTGGGTCGGCCTCGGCAAGATCGTCTACGCCACCAGCACCGAGCAACTCACCGACTGGCTCAACGAGTGGGGCGTCGCGCCCGGTCCGGTGGCACCGTTGCCGATCCGCGCAGTCGCACCGGGTGTCGAGGTCGCCGGTCCGGCGCCGGAGCTCGCCGACGAGGTCCGCGCGCTGCACGCCCGGCTGCACGGAGTATGACGACTCAGCGGCGCCCTGATTTCGCGCCGCCCCGCACGTGCACAACCCCTCAACGGTTGAGGCTTATGCGCACCAAACCGGCCAAACCCGCGCACAACCCTCAACAGTCGCGGGTTATGCGCAGGTATGACGAGCCCGGTCCCGACATACACACACCAACGCGGTCCAACCAAAGAAATGGCCCGGATCCGCAATCGCGGATCCGGGCCAATTCTCGAACCGGGATGGTCACTCCTCGTCGGCGTCCTCGGCAGAGTCGGCGTCGACCTGCTGGGCCTTCTCGCCACCGGCCGGCTCGAAGCCAGCCGCGACGGCAGCCTCGGCGGTGGTGAACCAGACCTCGGCGACGGTCGAGTCGTACCAGCGCGAACCCGCGACGTGGTACTTCATCGAGTCCTCGTTGCCCTTGACGGTGAACTTCTCGGCGTCGGGCGACGCACCGTCCTCGAGCGGCGCTGCCGACTCGGGGCCGAACTTGCCCTCGGCCGGAGCCGAGGCGGCCTCAGCAGCCTCTTCCTTCACCGCGCGCTTGGTGGCGCCCTCGGCCTCGGCCACGACGGCGCGCTTCGGCTTGGCGTTGACCGGCTCGCGGACGAGCTCGATCACGGCCATCGGCGCGTTGTCGCCCTTGCGGGGGCCGATCTTGGTGATGCGGGTGTAACCGCCCTGGCGGTCGGCCATGTCGGGCGCGATCTCGGTGAAGAGACGGTGCACGACACCCTTGTCGCGGATCACGGTCATGACCCGACGACGGGCGTGCAGGTCACCGCGCTTGGCGAAGGTGACCAGTCGCTCGGCGAGCGGGCGCAGCCGCTTGGCCTTGGCCTCGGTCGTGGTGATGCGGTCGTGCTCGAACAGTGCCTGCGCCAGGTTGGCCAGGATCAGCCGCTCGTGCGCGGGGCCGCCACCGAGACGGGGTCCCTTTGTTGGGGTAGGCATTACTTCTCCTTGTATGTCGAATCACGTTGCCCTGCAACGCGATTGGAGCGATCTCAGTGGCGCGTCAGTACTGCTCGTCTTCGGCGAAGCTGCCGTCGGCGTCTTCGTCGTCATACCGATCGGCGATGGCGCTCGCGTCGAACCCGGGAGGGCTGTCCTTGAGCTGCAGGCCCATCTCGACCAGCTTGTCCTTGACCTCGTCGATGGACTTCGCACCGAAGTTGCGGATGTCCAGCAGGTCGGCCTCGCTGCGTCCGACGAGCTCACCCACGGTGTGGATGCCCTCGCGCTTCAGGCAGTTGTAGGAGCGGACGGTCAGGTCCAGGTCCTCGATCGGCAGCGCCAGGTCGGCAGCCAGCGCGGCGTCGGTCGGGCTCGGGCCCATGTCGATGCCCTCGGCCTCGACGTTGAGCTCACGGGCCAGGCCGAACAGCTCGACCAGGGTCTTACCGGCGGAAGCCATGGCGTCGCGCGGGGCGATGGCGTTCTTGGTCTCCACGTCGACGATCAGCTTGTCGAAGTCGGTGCGCTGCTCGACACGGGTCGCCTCGACCTTGTAGGTCACGGCGAGCACCGGCGAGTAGATCGAGTCGACCGGGATGCGGCCGATCTCGTGGTCGGCCGACTTGTTCTGCTGCGCGGAGACGTAGCCGCGGCCACGCTCGACGGTCAGCTCAACCTCGATCTTGCCCTTGTCGTTGAGGGTCGCGATGTGCAGGTCGGGGTTGTGCACCTCGACACCGGCCGGCGGCGCGATGTCGGCGGCGGTGACCTCACCGGGGCCCTGCTTGCGCAGGTACATGACGACCGGCTCGTCGTGCTCCGAGGAGACGACCAGGCCCTTGACGTTCAGGATGATCTCGGTGACGTCTTCCTTGACACCGGGGATCGTGGAGAACTCGTGCTGGACACCGTCGATGCGCAGGCTGGTGACGGCGGCACCCGGGATGCTCGAGAGCAGGGTGCGACGCAGCGAGTTGCCGAGCGTGTAGCCGAAGCCCGGCTCCAGCGGCTCGATGACGAAACGCGAGCGGTTGTCGGAGACAACCTCCTCGCTCAGAGTGGGGCGCTGTGCGATAAGCACTTCGTATTTTCCTTTCCTCAGGGCAACCGCTATTTGATGCCCTGTGAAGCGGCGGGCGACTCTGTACTCGTCCGCCGTTATTCAGTTGTATGTCGCTCGCCGACTGACGGCCATCCGTGCGAGTGACGGTGAAATTTCACCGTCACTCGGCGAGGAAGCCGTCACTGGCGACAGCCCAGACCAACGCACCTGAACGACAAGCCGACCGGCGCGGAGGCAACGACCGGATCGGGTGGCGGAGCTTGCGATCGCCACCCGATCCGCGAGGAGCCGTAGCCAGGAACTCGACGGAAAGAACTGGTCTCGAGGAACGAGAGATCAGTTCTTGGAGTAAAGCTCGACGATCAGCTGCTCGGTGAGCGCAATGTCGATCTGCTCGCGCGTCGGCAGCGAGTGGATCAGGATCTGCAGCGTCTCCGGGACGACGTGCATCCAGGCCGGGGCCTGCCGCTCGCCGACGATCTCGCGGGCCAGCTGGATCGGGAACTTCTCCAGCGACTGCTTGCGGACCGTGATGATGTCGTACTGCTCCACGCGGTATGACGGGACGTCGACGCGCTTGCCGTTGACCTCGAAGTGACCGTGGGTCACCATCTGGCGGGCGGCGCGACGGGTGCGGGCCAGGCCGGCGCGGTAGATGACGCTGTCCAGGCGCGACTCCAGGATGATCAGCAGGTTCTCACCGGTCTTGCCGGGGCGCCGTGCGGACTCCTTGTAGTAGCGGACGAACTGCTTCTCCATCACGCCGTAGGTGAAGCGGGCCTTCTGCTTCTCCTGCAGCTGGGTGAGGTATTCCTTCTCCTGCACCCGACCACGGCCGTGCTGGCCGGGAGGGAAGGGGCGCATCTCGAAGTTCTTGTCGCCGCCGACGAGGTCGGTCTTGAGGCGACGCGACTTCTTGGTGATCGGGCCGGTGTAACGGGCCATGAGTCAAATCTCCTTTGAAGTGTTTGGTCGCGCTCAGCTACGACGCTTGGGCTGGCGGACACCGTTGTGCGGCTGCGGCGTGACGTCGGAGATCGCTCCGACCTCGAGGCCGGCAGCGGCCAGCGAACGGATGGCGGTCTCGCGGCCCGAACCCGGGCCCTTCACGAACACATCGACCTTGCGCATGCCGTGGTCCATCGCGCGGCGCGCGGCGGCCTCGGCGGCCATCTGCGCGGCATACGGGGTGGACTTACGGGAGCCCTTGAAGCCCACCTGGCCGGCGGACGCCCACGAGATGACCGCACCGGTCGGGTCGGTGATCGAGACGATCGTGTTGTTGAAGGTGCTGCGGATGTAGGCGTGGCCCGCAGCGACGTTCTTCTTCTCCTTGCGGCGCACCTTCTTGGCGCCGGAAGCCATACGGCTCTTGGGAGGCATGAATTCTCCTGAAAACTAAAGACGTTGAGGTGTGAGGTGTCCCTGTCGCGGAAGCGACGGGATTACTTGGCCTTCTTCTTACCGGCGACCGTGCGCTTCGGACCCTTGCGGGTGCGGGCGTTGGTCTTGGTGCGCTGGCCGTGCACGGGCAGACCCCGGCGGTGGCGCAGGCCCTGGTAGGAACCGATCTCGACCTTGCGGCGAATGTCGGAGGCGATCTCACGCCGCAGGTCACCTTCGAGGCGGTAGTTGCCCTCGAGGTAGTCACGCAGCTTGACGACTTCGTCCTCGGAGAGGTCGCGGACACGAGTGTCCGGGCTGACGCCGGTGGATTCCAGCGCCGCGGCGGCGCGGGTCTTGCCCACACCGAAAATGTAAGTAAGTGCAACCTCGACGCGCTTCTCGCGCGGCAGGTCGACACCGATCAAACGTGCCATCTGGCATTTCTCCTGTTGTTTCGCAGAGGTCTGGTGCGTGATCGGTCCCGCGTCAGCCGGAGTGGCTGGTTTGCTGGGTCCCGGGCCTCTGCGCCCGGGGTGACGTCCACGTCGGATGGTGCGTATGACGTGAAGTAAGGACCACGCAAATCGAAATTTTCAGTTGTTCACTTCGTGCGTCCGTTGTGCGAAGACGCGAGTCGTGCGAGTGATCAGCCCTGACGCTGCTTGTGGCGAGCGTTGTCGCAGATCACCATGACCCGACCGTTACGGCGGATCACCTTGCACTTGTCGCAAATCTTCTTGACGCTCGGCTGGACCTTCATGTGCCTACTGTCTTGAAGTCAGGCCACCGCGTGCAGCGGTGGCGGTGCGAACATGCCGACGAATCAGCGGTAGCGGAAGACGATCCGGCCGCGGGTCAGGTCATACGGGCTCAGCTCCACCACCACGCGGTCCTCGGGGAGGATCCGGATGTAGTGCTGTCGCATCTTGCCGGAGATGTGCGCGAGCACCTTGTGACCGTTGGTCAGCTCCACCCGGAACATTGCGTTCGGGAGGGCCTCGACGATCGTGCCCTCGATCTCGATGACACCGTCCTTCTTGGCCATGCCTTCCTAACTGCTTCTCGGCGAGACACCCTCCGGTTGAGGGGGCCTCTGGTGACACGGGTATGGCGCGCGAGCGACCGGCTCCGGACACACACCGATCACGCCGCGAGGTGCACGACCTCGAACCTGATGGGTGGTGGCCGAGTGCCACGTGACGCAGACACTCCAGACCCGAAGAGTCAGTCTACCCGTCGTCCCGTGCCGCCCCAAATCGACAAGAGGACGGACACCGGGGCCGACGCAAGCGGCCGACCGCAGAACCATGCGGTTCCGGGCCGGCCACCTCACCTACGAGCGTTGCTCAGCTCATGACGACGCGGGCTTGTCCCCCGTCTCCTGCTCCGGCTTCTCCTGCTTGCGGGAGCCGAGCCGGCCCTCCTCCGGCGACTTGGTGTCCTCGTCGTCCTTCGTCGACCACGCGGCCCAGCCGTCGGCCTCGAGCTCGTTGTCGTCGGGTGTCTGCGTCATGTCTTCTTCCCCTCGTGTATGCCGAGGCATCGACGCCTCGGTCAATGCACCAGCCTGCCACGATTACGCGGTGACGGGGGCGTATGTCGCCCCGACCGCTGCCAGACTGGCCGCTCCCCCATCGACCGCGGTCAGCACCCACAGTCCGCCCTCGGTGACCGCGACGGTGTGCTCCCAGTGCGCAGCGCGGGACCCGTCGTCGGTGACCACGGTCCACTCGTCGGCCAGCTCGTGCGACTCGTGCGTGCCGAGCGTCAGCATCGGCTCCACCGCGACCGTCGCGCCGACCCGGACCTCCGGCCCGCGCGGCCGCACACGTTCGTTGTAAACGGTGGGCTCCATGTGCATCTCGGTCCCGATGCCGTGTCCGGTGTAACCGTCGACGATGCCGTAGCTGCGACCGTCGGCCCGCCCGCTGGCGACCACCGAGTCCTCGATGTCGCCGCCGATCTGATAGATCCCGATGCCCGGGCGCAGCGCACCGATGCCGGCCCAGAGCGCCGTCCGTGTCGCCGCCGACACCTGCAGGTCCTCCGGGCGCGCCGCTGTGTCACCGCCGACCACGACCGTGACTGCGGAGTCGCCGTGCCAGCCGTCCACGATCGCGCCGCAGTCGATCGACACCAGGTCACCGTCGTGCAGCACCCGCGCGCCGGGTATGCCGTGCACGACCTCGTCGTTGACCGACACGCACAGCGTGCCCGGGAAGCCGTAGTAGCCCAGGAAGCTCGGTACGCCGCCCCGACCGCGGATGAACTCCTCGGCGAGCGCGTCCAGCTCGCCGGTGGTCATGCCGTCACCGATCGAGGCCTCGAGCATCTCGAGGCACTCGCCGACGACGAGACCGGCGCGACGCATGAGCAGAATCTGCTCGGGCGTCTTGACCGGCAGTCGCTCGCGACCGAAGATCACGCGGTCGCGAGTCCGTCCAGCGCGGTGTCGATCCGCGACGTGACCTCGTCGAGCTCGCCGACACCGTCGATCTGCACGACCCGGTCGCGCTCGGAGTAGATCCGCACGAGCGGCGCGGTCTCCTCGCGGTAGATCCGCTGCCGCTCCCGGATGACGTCCTCGGTGTCGTCGCTACGACCGCTGGTCTCTGCCCGCTTCACCAGCCGGGTGATCAGTTCGTGCTCGTCGACCTGCAGTTCGAGCACCGCCTCGACCTGGTGACCGTCCTTGGCCAACAGTTCGTCCAGCGCCTCGACCTGGGCGACCGTGCGCGGGTAGCCGTCGAGCAGGAAGCCGTCCTGGGCATCGTCCTGGGCCAGCCGGTCCGCGACGATCTGGTTGGTGATCTCGTCGGTGACGTAGCCGCCGGAGTCGAGGATCCCCTTGACCTGCTGGCCGAGCGGCGTCTCGCGCTTGATGTTGTCGCGGAAGATGTCGCCGGTGGAGATGTGCGGGATGCCTCGCTTCGCGCAGATCCGCTCGGCTTGCGTGCCCTTACCCGCACCAGGCGGACCCAGAATGATCAGACGCATTATCGGAGGAACCCTTCGTAGTGGTGCTGCTGCAGCTTGGAATTGATCTGCTTGACGGTATCGAGACCGACACCTACGAGGATGATGATGGAGGCGCCACCGAACGGGAAGTTCTGGTTGGTCCCCACCAAGGCGAGCGCGATCAGCGGGATCAGCGCGATGATCGCCAGGTAGATCGCGCCGCCGACGGTGATCCGCGACAACACGTAGTTGATGTATTTCGCGGTCGCCTTGCCGGCGCGCACGCCCGGGATGAACGAGCCGGACTGCTTCAGTCCGTCGGCCACTTCATCGGGCTGATAGGTGATCGAGACGTAGAAGAACGTGAAGAAGACGTTCAGCACGGTGTAGACGATCATGTATGACGGATGGTCGCTCTTGCCGAGGTTGTTGAAGATCCACTCGGCCCACCCGGACGGAGCGGTGGTCGACCCCTGCGGGTTGGTGAACTGCGCGACCATCACCGGTAGCGATAGCAACGAGCTGGCGAAGATGATCGGGATCACGTTGGCCATGTTGACCTTGAGCGGGATGTAGGTCGACGTCCCGCCATACATGCGCCGGCCGATCATCCGCTTGGCGTACTGCACGGGGATGCGCCGGATGGAGTTCTCGACGTAGACCACGATGGTCAGGATGACCAGGCCCATCAGCACGACGAGGATGAACTTGCCCCAGCCCTGGTTGCGGATCGACCAGATCTCCGACGGCACGCTGGCGGCGACCGAGACGAGGATCAGGATCGACATACCCTGCCCGACGCCCTTCTCGGTGACCTGCTCACCGAGCCACATGATCAGTCCGGTGCCGGCGGTGAAGGTGATCACCATGATGACAAGCGTGGGCATCGCTCCGTCGGTCATGATGTCGGCACATGCCGGTCCGCTGCCGAGGATCGACTGCGGATTGTTGTGCACCGCGGTGACGAGAGTCGAGGACTGCAGGATGGCCAAGCCGATGGTCAGATAACGCGTGTACTGCGTCATCTTCGCCTGTCCGGACTGACCTTCCTTCTTCAGCTGCTCGAATTTCGGGATGACCACCTGGAGCAGCTGCACGATGATCGTCGCGGTGATGTAGGGCATGATGCCCAGCGCGAAGATCGACAGCTGGAGCAGCGCTCCACCGGAGAACAGGTTGGCCAGTCCGAGCAGTGACTGTTGCCCGGTGGCGCCGTTCTGACAGGCCTGCACCTGCTTGTAGTCGATGCCGGGAGTGGGGACGTGCGAGCCCACCCGGTACACCGCAACGATGGCCAGCGTGAACAAGATCTTGTTACGTAGCTCGGGCGTGCGGAACGCGCGGCCGAAGACGTTGAGCAACGTGAGTCCTCCTGGGCACGCCCCCGGGCGGAGGCGAGCCATGACGTGTGCCGGCAGGTCCGTTCGGGACCGTCGAGCCGACCGGGCCCCACGCCGGTTTGACGGAGGCACGTGTTGAGCTGGTTGTGAAGTTTGTTGCGGTGGTGCAGCACAGGGTGCTGACTGCGTCGGTATGGCGGGCAGTTGCGACCGCGTCGCCGGCTGCAGAACCGACCCGGTGCCAGAGATTACCTGGCGGGCGCTACGGCAGAGCCGCCGGGATGCGCGAAACGCTCCGCACGAACAACGAGAAGTGTGATCTCGTCGTTCCCACGGAGCGTTTCAGCGGTGAGTGGTCACGAGCTGCCTCAGGCGGCAGTGATCGTGCCGCCCGCGGCCTCGACCTTGTCCTTGGCCGAAGCGGAGAACTTCTGCACGGTGAGGTTCACCTTGACGGTGATCTCGCCGGTGCCGAGCACCTTGACCGGCTGGCCCTTGCGGACCGCGCCCTTGGCGACCAGGTCCTCGACGGTGACGTCGCCACCCTCGGGGAACAGCGCCGAGATCTTGTCCAGGTTGACGACCTGGTAGGTGACCTTGAACGGGTTCTTGAAGCCCCGCATCTTCGGCAGCCGCATGTGCAGCGGCGTCTGGCCACCCTCGAAGCTCTCGGGCACCTGGTAACGCGCCTTCGTGCCCTTGGTGCCGCGACCGGCGGTCTTACCCTTGGACGCCTCACCACGACCCACACGGGTCTTGGCGGTCTTGGCGCCGGGGGCAGGACGCAGGTGATGCACCTTCAGTGCGTGCGTCTTCTCTTCAGTCATTTCACTTCTCCTCGACAGTCACCAAGTGGGCGACCGCGCGAACCATGCCGCGGAACTCGGGGCTGTCCGGCTTCTCGACGCTCTGGCCGATCCGCTTCAGACCGAGCGACCGCAGGGTCTGCCGGTGCTGAGGCTTGCCACCGATCTCCGAACGGATCTGCGTCACAACCAGTGTGTTCGCCATCAGGCACCTGCCTTGTCACTCTGCGCGGATGCGGCTGCATCGGCCATCGCGTGCTGCATGGCGACCGGGGCGACCTGGTCCAGCGGCAGACCGCGGCGTGCGGCAACTGCCTCGGGACGCTCCAGCTCCTGCAGCGCGGTCACCGTTGCGTGCACGATGTTGATCGCGTTGTCCGAGCCGAGCGACTTGGACAGCACGTCGTGGATGCCCGCGCACTCCAGCACGGCGCGCACCGGACCACCGGCGATGACACCGGTACCGGGGCTGGCCGGACGCAGCAGGACAACGCCGGCGGCGTCCTCACCCTGCACCGGGTGCGGGATGGTGCCGCCGATCATCGGGACGCGGAAGAAGTTCTTCTTCGCCTCCTCGACGCCCTTGGCGATGGCGGACGGCACTTCCTTGGCCTTGCCGTAGCCGACGCCGACGGTTCCCTGCCCGTCGCCGACGACGACGAGCGCGGTGAAGCTGAAGCGACGACCACCCTGCACGACCTTCGCGACGCGGTTGATGGTGACAACGCGCTCGAGGTACTGGTTGCGGTCGTCACCACCACGGCGACCGCCGCGGTCGTTGCCGCCGCGCCGGTTGTCGCGACGGTTGTCGTTGCGGTTGTTGTCGTTCGAGTTGCTGCCGGTGCCGGCAGCGCCTCGACGCTGGGGTCCAGGCATCAGTGCTTCCTCATTTCGACGTTGAACGTTGCCATTAGAGAGTCAGTCCGCCTTCCCGGGCGCCGTCCGCGATGGCGGCGACCCGACCGGCGTACTTGTTACCGCCACGGTCGAAGACAACGGCCTCGACACCGGCTGCCTTCGCGCGCTCGGCGACGAGCTCGCCGACCTTGCGGGCCTTGGCGGTCTTGTCACCGTCGAGCGCACGCAGGTCCGCCTCCATCGTCGACGCGGACGCGACGGTCTTGCCGACGGTGTCGTCGACGACCTGCACGAACACGTGCCGCGAGGAGCGGTTGACGACCAAGCGGGGACGCTGCGCGGTGCCCGACACGCGCTTGCGCAGCCGGAAGTGGCGCCGAGCGCGGGCCGCAGCCTTGCTCGTGGAACGCTTCACAATCTTTGCCATGGCTTACTTACCAGCCTTTCCGACCTTGCGGCGGATGTGCTCGCCTTCGTAGCGGACACCCTTTGCCTTGTACGGGTCCGGCCTGCGCAGCTTGCGGATGTTGGCGGCAACCTCACCGACCTGCTGCTTGTCGACACCGCTGACCGAGAACCGGGTGGGGTTCTCGACCGCGAAGGTGATGCCCTCCGGAGCCTTGACCAGGATCGTGTGGCTGTAGCCGAGGGCGAACTCCAGGTCCGAGCCCTTGGCGGTCACGCGGTAACCCGTGCCGTGGATCTCCAGCTTCTTGGTGTAGCCGTCGGTGACACCGACGACCATGTTGTTGATGAGACTGCGGGTCAGGCCGTGGCGTGACCGCGACTCACGCTCGTCGTTCGGACGGGACACGGCGATCGAGCCGTCCTCGTCCTTGGCGACGGTGATGGGATCCGGCACGGTGAGCGCGAGCTGGCCCTTGGGGCCCTTGACCGCGACGGCCTGGCCGTCGATGGTCACCTCAACTCCGCCCGGCACCGGAACGGGAAGACGTCCAATACGCGACATCTGTCTAACTCCTTATCTGTTCCGGTTACCAGACGTAGGCGAGGACTTCCCCGCCGACGCCCTTGGTCGCCGCCTGCCGATCAGTCAGCAGGCCGGACGACGTGGAAAGGATGGCAACGCCGAGACCACCGAGCACCTTGGGCAGGTTGGTGGACTTGGCGTAGACCCGCAGGCCGGGCTTGCTCACGCGGCGGACGCCGGCGATGGAGCGCTCCCGGTTGGGGCCGTACTTCAGGTCGATGGTGAGTGTCTTGTCGACACCCTCGCCCTCGACGCGGTAGCCGGAGATGTAACCCTCCGCCTGGAGGATCTCGGCGATGTGCGACTTGAGCTTGCTGTGCGGCATCGTCGCCGAGTCGTGGTGCGCCGAGTTGGCGTTCCGGACGCGGGTCAGCATGTCCGCGATCGGGTCGGTCATGGTCATGGTGGGCTCTTGCCCTTCTCACCGTGGTTTCTGCTGGCCGGAGCCGGTACGGACCTTCGGTGTAGTTGTTACGTGGTTTATGCAGGGTGCGCTGGCTGCGCTGGTATGGCGAAGGCGAACCCTCGCCACACCGATTTCACCAGCTGGACTTGGTGACGCCGGGCAGCTCGCCGCGGTGGGCCATCTCGCGCAAGCAGATCCGGCACAGGCCGAACTTGCGGTAGACCGAGTGGGGCCGGCCGCAGCGCTGGCAGCGGGTGTAGCCACGCACCGAAAACTTCGGCTTCTTGTTGGCCTTGTTGATCAGGGCTTTCTTGGCCATGCTCAGTTCTCCTTGAACGGGAAGCCGAGGTGCTTCAACAGGGCCCGGCCTTCGTCGTCGTTGCTCGCAGTGGTGACGACCGTGATGTCCATGCCGCGGACGCGGTCGATCTTGTCCTGGTCGATCTCGTAGAACACCGACTGCTCGGTCAGACCGAAGGTGTAGTTGCCGTTGCCGTCGAACTGCTTGGGCGACAGACCGCGGAAGTCGCGGATGCGCGGCAGTGCGATGGAGACCAGACGGTCCAGGAACTCCCACATGCGGTCGCCGCGCAACGTCGTGTGCGCGCCGATCGGCATACCCTCACGCAGCTTGAACTGCGCGATCGACTTGCGGGCCTTGGTGACGGCCGGCTTCTGGCCAGTGATCGCCGCCAGGTCCTTGATCGCGCCGTCGATCAGCTTGGAGTCACGGGCGGCGTCGCCGACACCCATGTTGACGACGACCTTGGTCACCGTCGGCACCTGCATGACGTTGGCGAACTTGAACTCGTCGGTCAGCTGGCCCTTGATCTCGGAGTGGTAGCGCTCCTTGAGACGGGGCGCCACCTTCTCAGTAGCGGTAGCAGTCATCTCAGAGGTCCTTTCCGGAACGGACCGACACGCGGGTGCGGACCGTCTTGGTGCGACCGTCGCGCTCCACCTGCTCCTCGCGGATGCGGATGCGGGTCGGCTTGTTGGTCTCGGGGTCCACGATCATCACGTTGCTCACGTGGATCGGTGCCTCGGTGACCTCGATGCCACCGGCACCGCCGCCCGGCTGACCGGCCTTGACGTGCTTGGTGATCCGGTTGACACCCTCGACGAGCACGCGGCGGCGCTCCGGGTCGACCGAGATGACCTTGCCCTGCAGGCCCTTGTCCTTGCCGGAAATGACCTGGACGAGGTCGTTCTTCTTGATCTTCATCTTCGGCTTGCCTGCCATGGTCTTAAAGCACCTCCGGCGCGAGCGAGATGATCTTCATGAACTTCTTGTCACGCAGCTCGCGGCCCACCGGGCCGAAGATGCGCGTGCCGCGCGGGTCACCATCGGTCTTGAGGATGACCGCAGCGTTCTCGTCGAACTTGATGTAGCTGCCGTCCGGGCGGCGCTTCTCCTTGCGGGTACGCACGACAACCGCCTTGACCACATCGCCCTTCTTGACGTTTCCGCCCGGGATGGCGTCCTTGACGGTCGCCACGATGGTGTCACCGATGCCGGCGTAGCGACGTCCCGAGCCACCGAGCACACGGATGCACAAGATCTCCTTGGCACCGGTGTTGTCGGCGACGCGCAGTCGCGACTCCTGCTGGATCACGTTTCTTCTCCTGTCGTCTCACTGGTTCTCGCCCGCGGCGAGCCTTGCGGAACGGATGTGTTTGCAGTTGCGGTGGCGAAGCCACCGCGGTGGTCGTATGGCGACAGCTGTCGCCATACGCACGTCTTTACTTGGCCTTCTCGAGGATCTCGACGACGCGCCAGCGCTTCTGCGCCGACAGCGGACGGGTCTCCATGATCAGGACACGGTCGCCGACGCCGCAGGTCTCCTGCTCGTCGTGCGCCTTGACACGGGCGGTCTTGCGCTGGATCTTGCCGTAGAGCGCGTGCTTGACGCGGTCCTCGACCTCGACGACGACCGTCTTGGTCATCTTGTCGCTGACGACGTAGCCCTGGCGGGTCTTGCGGTAGTTGCGCTCGCCCTCGGCCTTCACCTCGGTCACGCCCTGCTCCTTCACTTCTTCGCTCATGCCTCGGCCTCGGCCTTCTCCTGCTCGACCGCGCGGCCGATGCCGAGCTCACGCTCGCGCAGCTCGGTGTAGATGCGGGCGATGTCCTTGCGGACCGCACGCAGCCGCGAGTTGTTCTCCAGCTGGCCAGTGGCCGACTGGAAGCGCAGGTTGAACAGCTCCTGCTTGGCCTTGCCGAGCTCCTCGGACAGAGCCTGGTCGTCCAGCTCACGCAGCTTGGCGGGAGTCAGGTCCTTCGAACCCACTGCCATCAGACGTCACCACCTTCACGCGCGACGAAGCGGCACTTCATCGGCAGCTTGTGCATCGCCAGGCGCAGCGCCTCACGAGCAACTTCCTCGGACACACCGGACAGCTCGAACATGATCCGACCCGGCTTGACGTTGGCGACCCACCACTCGGGCGAGCCCTTACCGGAACCCATGCGGGTCTCAGCCGGCTTCTTCGTCAGCGGACGGTCCGGGTAGATGTTGATCCAGACCTTTCCGCCACGCTTCATGTAGCGGGTCATGGCGATACGAGCGGACTCGATCTGCCGGTTGGTGACGTATGCCGGCTCCAGTGCCTGGATGCCGTAGTCACCGAACGACACAGCGGTGCCACCCTTGGCAGCGCCACTGCGCTTGGGGTGGTGCTGCTTGCGGTGCTTCACACGACGGGGAATCAACATCAGGCTTCAGCTCCCTGGGTGCTCGCCTCGGCCTTGGGGGCCTCGGCGGTTGCTTCCGTGGCGGCCGGTGCCTCGGTGCTGCGCGGTGCCGAGTCACGGCGTCCGCGGCCACCGCCGCGACGGTCGTCACGACGGCCACGCGACGGGCGGCTCGGTGCCGCAGCCTGCTCGCGTGCCAGCTCCTTGGCGGTCAGGTCGCCCTTGTAGATCCAGACCTTCACGCCGATGCGGCCGAAGGTGGTGCGGGCCTCGTAGAAGCCGTAGTCGATGTTCGCGCGCAGCGTGTGCAGCGGCACACGACCCTCGCGGTAGAACTCGGTGCGGCTCATCTCGGCGCCGTTCAGGCGGCCGGAGACCATCACTCGGATGCCCTTGGCACCGGCGCGCTCGGCCGTCTGCATTCCCTTGCGCATGGCGCGACGGAAGTTGACGCGGGCCGAGAGCTGCTCGGCGATGCCCTGGGCGACCAGCTGAGCGTCGGTCTCGGGGTTCTTGACCTCGAGGATGTTCAGCTGAACCTGCTTGCCGGTGAGCTTCTCCAGCGCACCGCGCAGGCGGTCGGCCTCGGCGCCGCGGCGACCGATGACGATGCCCGGGCGTGCGGTGTGGATGTCGACGCGCACCCGGTCACGGGTCCGCTCGATCTCGACCTTGCTGATGCCGGCGCGCTCCATGCCGGTCGACATCAGCTTGCGGATCGCGACATCTTCCTTGACGTAGTCGCGGTAACGCTGACCCGGCTTCGCCGAGTCCGCGAACCAGCGGCTCTTGTGGTCCGTCGTGATGCCCAGACGGAAACCGTTCGGGTTGACCTTCTGACCCATTACCGGCCACCGTCCTTTCGCTCGGGCTGTGCAACGTGCAGCGTGATGTGGCTCGTCCGCTTCAGGATCCGGCTCGCGCGACCCTGCGCACGGGGACGGAACCGCTTCATCGTCGGGCCTTCGTCGACATACGCCTCGGTGACGACCAGCAGGCGCTCGTCGAACGCGACGGTTGCCTGGTCGGCCTTCTGGCGGGCGTTGGCGATGGCGCTGTTCAGGATCTTCAGGACCTGCTCGCTCGCACCCTGCGGGGCGAAGGTGAGCACCTGGATTGCTTCCTGGACGTTCTTGCCACGCACCATGTCGACGACACGGCGTGCCTTCATCGGCGTCACGCGGACGAACCGCGCCTGCGCCTTGGCACCCACGGTCGGGGTGGTGTTCTCAGTCGTGGACATATCAGCGACGCCGTCCCTTCCGGTCGTCCTTCTCGTGGCCCTTGAAGGTCCGTGTGGGAGCGAACTCGCCGAGCTTGTGGCCGACCATCGCCTCGGTCACGAAGACCGGGACGTGCTTGCGGCCGTCGTGCACGGCCAGCGTGTGGCCGAGCATGTCGGGAGTGATCATCGACCGACGGGACCAGGTCTTGATGACGTTCTTGGTGCCGGCTTCGTTCTGTGCGTCCACCTTCTTCTGGAGGTGGTCGTCGACGAAGGGGCCCTTCTTCAGTGAACGGGGCATTTCTTACCGCTTCTTTCCAGTACGACGGCGACGCACGATGAGCTTGTCGCTCTCCTTCTTCGGGCGACGGGTGCGGCCTTCGGCCTGACCCCAAGGGCTGACCGGGTGACGACCACCGGAGGTCTTGCCCTCACCACCACCGTGCGGGTGGTCCACCGGGTTCATCACGACACCACGCACGGTCGGGCGCTTGCCCTTCCAGCGCATGCGGCCGGCCTTGCCCCAGCTGATGTTGCTCTGCTCGGAGTTGCCCACCTCGCCGATCGTTGCGCGGCAGCGCACGTCGACGTTGCGGATCTCACCGGACGGCATACGCAGCTGGGCGTAGGGGCCGTCCTTGGCGACCAACTGCACGCGGGCACCGGCCGAGCGGGCGATCTTCGCACCGCCACCGGGCCGCAGCTCGATGCAGTTGAGGATCGTGCCGGTCGGGATGTTGCGCAGCGGCAGGTTGTTGCCGGGCTTGATGTCGGCGCCGACACCGTTCTCCACCGTGTCGCCCTGCTTCAGGCGGCTCGGCGCGATGATGTAGCGCTTCTCACCGTCGGCGTAGTGCAGCAGCGCGATGCGCGCGGTGCGGTTGGGGTCGTATTCGATGTGCGCGACCTTGGCCGGGATGCCGTCCTTGTCAAGACGACGGAAGTCGATGACGCGGTAGGCGCGCTTGTGACCGCCACCGATGTGACGCGTGGTGATGCGACCCGACGCGTTGCGACCGCCGGTCTTGGGCAGCGGACGCACCAGCGACTTCTCGGGCGTCGAGCGAGTGACCTCGGCGAAGTCGGCCACGCTCGAGCCACGACGCCCCGGCGTCGTCGGCTTGTATTTGCGGATAGCCATTGTCTGTCCTTAGGAGTCTTGTCTGCGGGCGATCGTCTTCAGGCCTGCGAGCCGAAGATGTCGATCGCGCCTTCCTTGAGCGAGACGATGGCGCGCTTGGTGTCCTTGCGCTTGCCGGTGCCGAAGCGGGTCCGGCGCGTCTTGCCCTGACGATTCATGGTGTGGACCGAGTCGACCTTGACGTCGAAGATCTCCTCGACGGCGATCTTGATCTCGGTCTTGTTCGCCCGCGGGTCGACGAGGAAGGTGTACTTGCCCTCGTCGAGCAGGGCGTAGGACTTCTCCGAGACGACCGGCGCGATCAGGATGTCGCGGGGGTTCTTGCCTGGTTGTGTCATGGCGAGACTCACTTGTCCTTCTCGGTCTGCTGAGCGGCGGCGCCACCTGCCGGTGCGAACCCGGCGGCGATGGCGGCCTCGGCCGTCTTGAACCACACCTCGGCGACCGTGGCGTCATACCAACGGGAACCGGCGACGTGGTACTTCATCGAGTCCTTGTTGCCCTTGACCGTGAAGGTCTGCGGGTCCGGCGATGCACCGTCGGCCAGCGGAGCTGCCGAGTCGGCACCGAAGCCACCGTCAGCGGCCGCGGTCTCGGCGACGGCCGCCGGAGCAGCTGCCTTCACAGCAGCGGCCGGGCCGGCCAGGAAACGGTCCAGGGCGGCCTGGGTGAACACCAGATCGTCGGCGCACAGCACGTCGTAGGTGTTGAGCTGGTCGACGAACAGGATGTGCACGTCGGCCAGGTTGCGCACCGACAGCAGAGCGTTCTGCTCGTCGCGGGTGAGCACCACCAGGAGGTTCTTGCGGTCGGTCAGCTCGCCCAGGACAGCGGCTGCTGCCTTGGTCGACGGCTTGTCGCCCTCGACCAGCGACGTCAGCACGTGAACGCGGTCGTGACGGGCCCGGTCGGACAGGGCACCGCGCAGGGCGGCGGCCTTCATCTTCTTGGGGGTCCGCTGCGCGTAGTCACGCGGCTTCGGACCGTGCACGGTGCCACCGCCGGCGAACTGCGGGGCGCGGGTCGAACCCTGACGGGCGCGGCCGGTGCCCTTCTGGCGGTAGGGCTTCTTGCCACCGCCGCGGACCTCGCCGCGGGTCTTGGTGGAGTGCGTGCCCTGACGTGCCGCGGCCAGCTGCGCCACCACGACCTGGTGGATCAGCGGGACGTTGGTCTGCACGTCGAAGATCTCGGCCGGCAACTCGACAGTGCCCGCCGCGGCGCCAGTGGCGCTCTTGATGTCAACGGTCGTCATCTGGCTCAGGCCTCCTTGACGGACGACTTCGCCGCGGTCTTGACCAGGACGATGCCGCCGCGGGGGCCGGGAACGGCACCCTTGATCAGCAGCAGGCCCTTGTCGGCGTCGATCGCGTGAATCGTGAGGTTCTGGGTGGTCTGGCGCTCGCCGCCCATGCGGCCCGCCATACGCATGCCCTTGAAGACGCGGCCCGGGGTGGCGCAGCCACCGATCGAACCCGGCTTGCGGTGGTTACGGTGCGCACCGTGCGAGGAGCTGACGCCGTGGAAGCCGTGACGCTTCATGACACCGGCGAAGCCCTTGCCCTTGGTGGTGCCGACGGCGTCGATGCTCTGTCCGGCCTCGAAGGTCTCCACGGTGACTTCCTGGCCGAGCTGGTAGTCGGCGGCGTCAGCGGTGCGGATCTCGGCGAGGTGACGACGCGGCGTGACGCCCGCCTTCTCGAAGTGGCCGGTCAGCGGCTTGGTGACCTTGCGCGGGTCGATCGCGCCGTAGCCGATCTGCACCGCGTGGTAGCCCTCGGTCTCTCCACGGACGGCCGTGACGACGCACGGTCCGGCCTGGACGACGGTGACCGGGATGAGCCGGCCGTTCTCGTCCCACACCTGGGTCATGCCGAGCTTCTCGCCCAGAACACCCTTCACGGAACGCTCAGTAATGTGAGTCATATCGAGTCATTCCTCTCAGTTCAGAGCTTGATCTCGATGTTGACGTCCGCCGGCAGGTCGAGACGCATCAGCGAGTCGACGGCCTTCGGCGTCGGGTCAACAATGTCGATCAACCGCTTGTGGGTGCGCATCTCGAAGTGCTCGCGGCTGTCCTTGTACTTGTGCGGTGAACGGATAACGCAGTAGACGTTCTTCTCCGTCGGCAGCGGCACCGGGCCGACAACCGTTGCACCGGCACGAGTGACCGTGTCGACAATCTTGCGCGCCGAGCTGTCGATGACCTCGTGGTCATACGACTTCAGTCGGATGCGGATCTTTTGTCCCGCCATTCGCCCGTGTCTCTCTCTCGCCGTACTCGTTTACTTACTAGGTCTGGTCGGTGCGATCTCGCTTCGCCTCCGACCCCCGCGCTCGGGTGTGTCGCGTGTGCTCCGCAGCACGACGCAGACTTCTCTGGCGTGGGTGGCCGGGCGAAATCACTGCGATCTCGCGCCGAGTGGCTTGCGCTTCCCGACCTCACCCGCATGGTCCGCCGTTGCGACGAACTGGGCGCTTTCGGGGCGGCAGCGGGCATATCGCCGGACGCGAATTGCTTCACATCACCGACGACACGCGTGATCACTGCGCGTCAAGCAACTTGAACAGTCTGCCAGAGACACCAGCACAGGCCAAATCGAGGCAAGTGCGGACGTGAGTGACGTCTGCCACGGTGGGTTCTGGTCGCCTGCTACCGATGCGATCCGTGTGCACAACCCTCAACGGTCGCGGGTTGTGTGCACGATTCGAACCGCACGCGTGCACAACCCTCAACAGTCGCAGGTTGTGTGCAGAAGGCGCCTCCCGGGCGCGGCATACGAAAGGGCTCGCGCGTGATGCGCGAGCCCTTCGTCGTATGTCGGATCAGTTGTACTGACTGCCCGGGTGGAAGCGCTTGACGCGACTGAGGGTGTTCTCGTCGGTGTGGTGCATCGTCTCGCCGGTCTGCGCGAGCTTCAGCTCGATGTCGGACGTGTAGCTGAAGGTCTCGGCGTCCTTGACCGCGAACTCGCTCTTGAAGCTCATGATCTGAGCGCGCTCGATGAGGTAGGGGTTCTGCAAGATGCCGAAGTCGACAGCACCGGGCGTGGCGTCGAAGCGCAGCTGGGTGTCCCGCGGCTCGGCCTCGCTGCCGGCCAGGATCGCGATGCCCCGACCGAAGACGACGTTGCGGATCACGATCTTGCGCTGGGCGTCCCATAGCAGGAAGCCGATCTCGTCGTGGAACGGATCCATCGCCTCCTCGCCGTGCCGCCACGCGGTCATCGAGTAGTTGAGACCCCACAGTGTCTGCCGACCGTTCTCCTGGATCGGGATCGGCTTGAAGTCGGCCTTCTCGAAGTAGCTCGTCCTCGAGGTCTCGTCCTCCTTGTTGTGGTAGGACAGGTCGACTCCGACGTCGCCCTCCCACTCGCCCACGAGCGGAGTCAACGGACCGAGTTTCTGCGGACCCTGGATGGTCTCGAACATTCTGGTGCCTTCTACTTCCAATCGATTCATTTTTACAAGCATTTTCGAAATTACCACCGCCCCGAAGGTGCGCCGCGCCGCCCCCGTCGGCTCCCGGAGCCGGTTAGGGTCTATGCATGGGGGTCGCCGACACACAGGGTCTGACGATGCAGTACCCCGGTGTGCGTGCGCTCGACGCGCTCAGCCTGAGCGTCCCCGAGGGGATCACCGGGGTCGTCGGCGTGAACGGCGCCGGCAAGTCCACCCTGATCAAGGTGCTGCTCGGCCTGCTCCGCCCGACCGGCGGCGCGGCCCGCGTGCTCGGCATGGACCCCACGACGCAGGGCGCGCAAGTCCGTGCCCAGGTGGGCTACATGCCCGAGCACGACGTGCTGCCCGGCGACGTCTCGGCCGCCGAGTTCGTGATGCACATGGCGATGATGTCGGGCCTGCCGAAGGGCGCAGCCCGCGAGCGCACGTCGGACGTGCTGCGACACGTCGGCCTCGCCGAGGAGCGGCACCGTCCGATGGGCGGTTACTCGACCGGCATGAAGCAACGCGCCAAGCTCGCCCAGGCGATCGTGCACAGCCCGCACCTCGTGCTGCTGGACGAGCCCACCAACGGGCTGGATCCGCGAGCCCGCGACGACATGCTCGACCTGATCGGCCGGATCGGGCACGACTTCGGCATCTCGGTCATGGTCACCAGCCACCTGCTCGGCGAGCTCGAGCGCACGGTCGACTACGTCATCGTCATCGACTCCGGTCGACTGTTGCGCGCGGAACGCACCCAGGAGCTGACCCACACGACCGGCAACGTCGTGGTCGAGGTGCTCGGCCCGCCCGGCAGTGACCAGCGCATCGGGCAGGCACTGGTCGATGCGGGTGTGCAAGCATGGCCGGTCGGCGAGCGCATCGAGGTCCGCGTCGAACGAGCCGAGACGCTCGACCTGATCCGCGATCTCATCGCCGACGCCGGCCTCGGTCTGGTCCGCCTGCAAGAGGTGCACCACAGCCTGGAAGAAGTCTTCACCGCGCAGGGAGGTGCCCGATGAGCACCGAACCCGTGCACGGCGATCCGGGCAGCCAACCGCAGCGTCGCGGCGTCATACATGACATCGGCTACCGGCCCTTCACCGGCCGCCGCCAGGGCACCGGCGCCGTCGCCTGGTCCCTCTACCTCACATCGTTGCGGCACTGCTTCGGGATCGGCCGGTCCGGCAAGTCGAAGGTCATGCCCTGGCTGATGGCGGCGGTCATCCTGATCCCCGCACTCGTCCTGGCCGGCCTGCTGCTCCAGCTGAACAAAATGTCCCTGGGCGACCAGGCGGATCTCTTCGGACCACTGGCCACCTATTTCGGCCTCCCCTACTGGACCCAGTTGCTGATCACCATCTTCGCCGCCGCACAGGCACCGGTGCTGTTCGCACGCGATCTGCGCTACCGCACCGTCGTGCTGTATTTCGCCCGTCCGCTGTCGCGGACGATGTATGTCCTGATGAGGCTGGCGGCGCTGACCACGGCACTGTTCGCGATCGTCGTCATACCGCTGACCATCTGGTATGCCGCGGCGCTGAGCGCCGATGTCGACCACGGCGAGCACACCGAGAACTACCTGGCCGCAATCGTCGGTGTCGCCGTGCTTTCGTTGCTGCTGGCGACGTTCTCCGGGATGGTCTCGGCGATCACGACCCGGTCGGGACTCGCCGTCACCGCGGTCATCGTGGCGTTGATGCTCAGCTCGGGCATCGTCACGGCGATCCAGGGGGCGGCATACGACGCGAACAACGAGACGGTCAGCTTCATCGGGTCGCTGTTCAACCCGTTCTCGGTGGCAGCCGAGCTGATCAGCGGGTTGTTCGACCAGCCGACTCCGGTCGACACGATGTTGCACCCGGGCACCGGATGGACCATCGGCTTCGCGGTCGCCGCTCTCTGCTGGATCGCCGGGTCGGTGACGATCCTTGTCGCACGCACCCGGAAGGCGGCTGCATTGTGAGTGAACTGCAGCTGATCGACGTCTCGCGTTGGTACGGCAACGTCGTGGCCGTCAACGACGTCAACATGCACATCGGCCCCGGGATCACCGGTCTGCTCGGCCCCAACGGCGCCGGCAAGTCGACGCTGCTGTCGATGATGGCCGGGCTGCTGCCGCCGTCCGCCGGCACGGTGACCATCGACGGGCGCCCCACCCGCGGCAACACCGAGATCTACCGCCAGATCGGGCTGGTCCCTGTCCAGGAGTCGCTCTACGACTTCCTCACCGGTGAGCAATTCGTGCAGCTCAACGCCGAGTTGCAGAAGACTCCCCAACCGAAGCTCGCGGCCAAGAACGCCATCGGCCTGGTCGACATGGCAGCTGCGGCCGACCGGAAGATCTCGACATACAGCAAAGGCATGCGTCAGCGCATCAAGGTCGCCTCCGGGCTGGTGCACGATCCGACGGTGTTGCTGCTGGACGAGCCGTTCAATGGCATGGACCCGATCCAGCGCCGGCACATGATGGGGCTGCTCACCGGTTTCGCCGAGCAGGGCCGCACGATCGTCTTCAGCTCGCACATCCTGGAGGAGGTCGAGCAGATCGCCCGCCAGGTCGAGGTGGTCGTCGCCGGGCGGCACGCAGCCAGCGGTGACTTTGCGGCCATCCGCCGCCTGATGACCGACCGGCCGAACCAATACATCGTCCGCAGCTCCGACGACCGCAAGCTGGCTGCACTGCTGCTGACACAGGAATCCGTGCGGGGCGCCCGCCTGCGCGGGGAGAAGGCTCTGGAGGTCGAGGCCGACGACTTCGGCGGGTTCGCCCAGATCATCCCGAAACTCGCTCGGGACAACGGGATTCGGATCTTCGAGGTCAACCCGACGGACGAGTCGCTGGAGAGTGTCTTCAGCTACCTGGTGAATTCATGACGCCCGCGGAGGATGCAGCATGAACGTCCCGATCCTGCGGCTCGGGCTGCGCTCACTCTTCGGCCGCGCACGGGTGTGGCTGATGATCGCGATGCCGGTGATCCTGCTCGCGCTCGCCGCCGTGACCAGCGCGACGGCAAGCGGCGACCTCGCACCGGACTCAGCACAGAACTTCCTGAATGTCTTCGGCATCGGCGTCGTGATCCCCGTCGTTGCCCTGGTCGCCACGACGACACTGATCAGCTCCGAATTCGACGACGGGTCGATCATCTACCTGCTGACCAAACCCGTCTCCCGCATGTCGATCATCGCCAGCAAGTCGGTCATCGTGCTCGGCGCGGGCCTCGTCTTCGGCGCACTGATGATGTTCCTCGCGGGCCTGGTCATGGTCGGCGGTGCGGGCAGTGTCGCGGTCGGTGCCCTCGTCGGCGGTGTCGTGTCGACCGTCGCCTACGTCGGGATCTTCACCGCACTGGCCACGCTGATGAAGCGCAGCATCGTCGGCTGCCTGCTCTTCTGGCTGCTGTGGGAGTCCACCGTGTCCTCGCTGTTCTCGCCGGTGAAGTGGTTGTCCGCGCGAGCATGGGGCACCGCCGCGATGCAGCATGTCGCTGACGTCGGTGACGCCAAGCCTGCGGTCCCGTTGCTGTATGCCGTGCTGGCCGCGCTCGTCGCGCTCGGTGCCGGCATCGCACTGGCCGGACAACGCCTGGCGTCGATGACGATCTCCGAGGAATAGGTTCACGCAGGTTCGGCAACCCACTTCATCGGGTCGCCCCAGCCGAGGTCGGTGATGCCGTGCTTGTCCAGGGCGAGCGAGACCAGCGTCCGCCGGTGAGCGGCGAAGGTCAGCACGTGCGCGAGCATCCCGCCATACGTGAAGACCTCGGCCTGTTCGCCGGACGCGTCGACGAAGGTGTCATCGAGCTCGCCGTGCTGGATCGCCGCGCGGACGTTCTCGGCGAAGCGCGGGCCCTCGACCGTCAGTCGTGACCGCAGCGAGCTCACGGACTCGTGTTCCTCGATGCCCCAGTCGTATTCGCGGTTGACCAGCACGGCGTTCCACATCCCCATCTGTCCGACCAGGCGGGACAGCAGCCGGCGCAGCGTCATCACGTCGGGATCGTCGTCGAGGCCGTACTCGATCCGCTCGTCCAGTTGCTCGTCGGTCAATCGTGTTGCGCGGTCGATGAATTCGCCGGTCAGCCAGATGTGGTGATCGATCATCTTGGTAAGTAGTTCCATGGCGGTGAGTCCTCCTGCGCCGGGCAGCCGAATGCCGCCGGGTGGCTGAAAGTGCACCCCGTTGTTCGATGGGATTTTGAAATCCACCGGATGCCAACGGAATTCGCGTGGCGCCATACCGAAATGGCGAGCGAACGCGCGGGTGAAGGCCTCGTGCGAGGCGTAGCCCGCCTCGACCCCGACCTCGATGATCCGGCGTTCACTGGTGATCAGTCGGTATGCCGAACGCTCAAGCAGCAGCCGCCGACGCAGCGCCACCGGGGGTTCTCCACCGACCGACGAAACGATGCGGTCCAGGTGGAACCGCGAGGTGTAGAGCCGCTGCGCGAGTTGCGTCGGCGAGGTCGACTCGTCGTCCAGGCTCTCGGCGAGGACCTCGACGTAGCGTGCGAACGTGTCGGCGTTGCTCATGGCTCGAGCATGGCGCAAGAGCGCTGACCCGCGCTTGATCAGCGTTGCGCGCGCCGACTCAGATCGAGTCCGGCGCCATCTTGCCCGCGCGGGCCGCGCGCAGCGCCGCCGCTCCCTGGGGTATGGCGAAACAGACCAGCACGATCATCGCGACGGTCCACGATCCGGTGGAGTCGTGCACAGCACCGATCAGGATCGGGCCGATCGCGGCGAGCACGTAGCCGACGGACTGCGCCATACCCGAGACCTGCCCCGCCTGCACGGTCGAGTTGCTGCGCAACACCATGAAGAGCAACGCCAGACCGATGCCGCACCCGGGCCCGACCATGACCAGCCCGGCCCACAGCACCCACCAGCCGTGCGCCGTGAGCAGGCCGACGAAGCCGAGCACGCAGACCCCGAGCGCCCCCAGGGTGATGGCTCGCTGGTCGACGAACCGGCCCGCCACGATCGGCGCCAGCAGCGAGCACGTCAGCCCGACGGTCTGCCCCAGCGCCAGTACGCCACCGGCGGCCGCGCTGGTCATCCCCGCCTCGTCCATCAGGAACTTCGGCAGCCAGGCACCGAAGGTGTAGAAGATCAGCGATTGAGCACCCATGTAGATCGTGATCGCCCAGGCGGTCCGGTCACGCCAGATGCGGGTCGACGGTCTGGTCGGCGGCACCCGGTGCACCTTGCGCAACTGCGGCAGCCACTGCACCATCGCCACGGCCACCAGCAACCCCCAGACCCCGAGGCTCAGCCGCCAGTCGCCGCCGAGCGCGTCGTCGACGGGCACGACCAGGCCGGCTGCGACGGCGGCGCCGCCGGACAGCGTCATCGAGTAGAGGCCGGTCATCACCCCCGAGCGGTGCGCGAAGTCTCGCTTGATCAGCGCCGGCAGCACGACGTTGCAGACGCCGATGCCGATGCCGATCAGCACCGATCCGGCGAAGAGCGCGACCGCCGAGGTGATCAGCCGCAGCGCGATGCCTGCGATGAGCACCACGAGCGACCCGAAGATGGTGCGCTCGATGCCGAAGCGGTGCGCCATACGTGGCGCGAAGGGTGCGCTGATGCCGAAGAAGAGCACCGGCAGCGTCGTCAGCAGCCCCGCGGTCGAGCTGCTGAATCCGAAGGAGTCGGAGATCTCGTCGATGAGCGGCGACACCGACACGACGGCCGGCCGGAGGTTGGCGGCGACCAACATGATGCCGAGCGCCGCGGCGATCGCGGCGCCACCGTGCAGTGCGGACTTCTGCTGCGCGTCCTGCTCCCCGGCCTGCGCACAACTCATCGGCGTGTGCCTGCGACGGCGTCGTCGAGGTAGGCGTGGACGGCGGCGCGCGCTGCGTCAGGGTCGCGCCGCTCGATCGCCTCGACGAGCTCTCGGTGACCGGGAGGATGCACCTGGGTGGAATGCAGCGCCCGGGTGACCTGCGCGTGCGACTTCCGCATCGCTTCGACGACTCCGGCGTAGATCTGCACCAGCAATTCGTTGCCGCAGCCGGCCACCACACCAGCGTGGAAGTCGATGTCCGCCTGGTCGTAGCGGTCGGATGCGCCTGCGACGAAAGCCTCCTCGGCCGTCTCGAGCAGACGCCGCATGCGCCGTCGGTCGGCGACGGTCGCCGACCGGGCGGCCGACGCGGCCGCCTCCGACTCCAGCGCACGGCGCACCTGCAGCAGGTCGAGCAGCTCGCTCGGGGCGCCACGGGACAGCACCGCCACGAACGGATTGGCGCTGCGCACGTAGGTCCCGTCGCCACGCCGCGGGGCGAGCAAGCCGGCGTGCTCCAGGGCACGCACCGCCTCGCGGATCGTGTTGCGCCCCACGCCGAATCGCTCGACGAGCTCGGGTTCGGCCGGGATGCGCGAACCGACCGGCCACCGGCCCTCGCGGATCAGTGTCTCCATCCGCTCCATGACGAGTTCGCTGGTGCGTTTCGGGGCATCGATCAGGTCCGGCACGCGATTGAACCTAACATGGGATGTTTGTCGATCGCGGCCGGCCCGCCATCACTGGCGGACGGCCGTTTTCACCTACCCGTTGGTCAGTTCGGTGTTTGCCGAACGTGCCGTTCTCCTGCCCGGTAGATTTCGATCCGTAGACGGGTCTGCTGCTGGAACCGACCGGACCCGGTTGCCGTCAATTCAGCGAGTCCAGTCGCGTTCGAATATGGGGGAACAGTGCTCGCAACTTCGGAGTTGGCCGCCTACAGCTGGATTGTCAGCAATCCCGGCGCCGAGATGACACAAGCAGCGCTTGCTCTCCGGATGACCAAGGACGACGCAGCAGCGACTGTCCAAAGGCTTCGCGAGTTGCATCTGGTGATCGGTGACAATGCGGTCGGGCTACATGCCGTATCGCCGGAAATCGCACTCGCGCGGCGCGTCGACGACGACGAGCGACGCCTGCGTGAATTGCAGTCGGAGGTGAGTAAGCAACGCATGGCGTACGCCCAACTGATGCCGCACTTCTCAACGGCCACTGCAACGACGGCACGCAACGACAGCATCGAGGTCGTGGAAGACGTGCCGACCATCACGTCCTACCTGGCGGATCTCTGCCGAACCGTGCGCGACGAGTTGCTGATTGCTCAACCAACTCGTCGCATCTCCGCCAAGAGTCTTGTCGAAGGAGTCCCACAGGATTTGGAAATGCTTGCCCGGGGAGTCATTCGCAAAAACCTCTATGTGGCTTCCAACCGGGTAAGCGCTGCGGTCCGAAACGCGGTCGCGGAGTGTGAAGAGGCGGGCGCGGAGTATCGAACCATCGCAGCGATCCCGTTGCGCATCATGTGCTTCGACGGCACAACTGCCCTCGTTTCGCGCAGCAGTAGACGATCGGACCGGGCCGCGATCATCATTCGGGACCCTGACATCGTCCAAGTGCTGCGAACGATCTACTTGACTGTGTGGGAGTCCGCGGAGCCATTCGCGGCGCCGGAATCGACTGCGCCCGCAGCAGCGGACGTGGCGCTCGTCAATGCCCTGGCGCATGGCTTGACGGATGAGCAGGTTGCCCGCCGCCTAGGTATCAGTGTCCGGACGTGCGGGCGACACATCCGCGCTCTCATGGACGCGATCGGCGCAACCTCCAGGTTCCAGGCCGGCGTGATGCTGGCTGGAGAAGTGACAGGTGGCCCGCACACCCGCCCGGCTGCTGACCGGAATGCGCCACGTCGTGATGTTGCCGCCACAAAGAGTCAGCGGGAGTCGAGCCTGCCGATCTCGCGGCAACCGACTTCCTCCCAGGGCTCCGTCCGTCTCTGGCCGTAGCGCTCAGCAGCGACGCATGACCTGAATTGGACATGTCGAGTAAATGCGTCTCCCCATAACGGGTTTCAGCGATAATTATTGCCGCGTCAGCACAACTCGAATCTCTGCAAGGAATTCAGCCATGACGCTTCGAACCATCACAACTTCGATCGTGACCGCAGCGCTCCTGTCCGCAGCCGGTTTTGTAACCGCTTCGGCCGATGCCGCACCGGCGACCCATGGGGTTCATGCATCGGCAAGCGCGGCGTCGCAGGACAACCCGATCTGGGACGACACCACTCCCTCGCCCGTCAACCCCTGACCTCCGCACGTCGCGAGTGGCACCGCACGCGCGAGTGGCACCGCACGCGCGAGTGACACCGCCCATAGAGCCGAATCATGGGGCAGGAGACAGCACATGACCACACGGACGACTCATCGGAATCTGCGAGGGCTACCCGGAGAGTCCGGCGCATCCCACCGGGTGCACCGCGTTCTCCCCGTCGTGCTCACCTGGTTGGACGGTCCGCCTTCCCGGCCCCTGGTATTCGTCGGGGACCCAGGGACCGGACGCAGCACACTGCTACGCGAGGTCACGGACGCACTGAGCAAGGACCGCGACCTCATAGTCGACGACGTGACGAGTCAGACGGCAGGCAGTGACGCTGCCCAGATCGGGTTCGTGGACGACATCGACAAGATGGCGCCGCAAGAACGTCATCGCGTGCTCCAGCGCTGCAAGGAGCACGCGATCCTCCTGATCGCGACCGCACAGGACGAGGGCGCGGTGGCGGACGGCCTGTGTGTTGCCGTGCCCCTGCTCGACGGGAAGGTGAACCAACCGAGCATTGCCACATCCACGCCGTCGTCGTCGGAGCTCACCGAGGCATTCGTGCTGATGGTGCGACAACACAACCCATCCTTCTCACCCACCAGTTCAGACCACGCGAGCATGTCCTGCGTGTGTTCGGCCTCCTTCGGCATTCCCGCGGAACTGGACCTGCTCGCCCAACTCACCGCCCGGCACGGCCTTGAAACCGTCGTAGATGCCGTGCGGGCACCCGGGACCAGGGAGCAGATCGTCGAGCTGCTCAGCCTGCTGCAGCCAGCGCAGATCTCGGCCGAGATCTCAGCTGAGGACGGCGCTCTGCTCAGCACTCTCCTGCTGTGCCCCGGCGGCGCCACCGAGTCGCTCCTTCGCCGCGTCCTGCCGGGCACCGACGTGAGCGCCGTGACGACGCGACTGCAACGCGCCGGTCTGATTCACCAAGTGCTGTCAACCGGCCCGGGGCGTCCCGTGCGACGCGCCCACCTACGAGTCAGCGCGATCCCCACAGCGGCTCAGTGGGCCAGTTCATGCGACATACCCCTGGTGATGGCCATGCATGGACACGCCGAATATCTTGTCGAGACGCTGCACCGGTTGAGCGGCCACATGCACGGGAGCGCGGAACCGCAGGTCACCGAAGAGTTTCTCGCCGAGTCGCCGAACCTGCACAGTGTGATCGCAATGATGTTGGAGTCCGGCCAGCACGGCCCAGCGGTCGACCTCATGGTCAATTCGCTACCGCTTCTACGGCGATGCAATGACGTCGACAGTCTCTACGATCCGTTGCTTCACGTCTTGGCCGGCCAGCATCCGGCGGCAGTCTCCGAGGACTTTCTCCTGCTCGCTGCAGAGGTGTTCGGCGCGAGTGGCGAGAGCGAAGCCGCACACGACCACCTTGATCGTCTGCCCGCGGGCTACCCAGGGGCAGAGGTGTTGCGCGCGATCCTCAGCGACAGCTGCGACGTCGTTCGCGAAGTCGCCGAGATGCCGCCGGTCAAGGATGACCCGATCCTGCGGACAACCCTGCAGCTGAGCCTGCTTGCAACGTTGTTCCGCCAGGACGAGTCCCACGAGATCCAGCCGGTGAGCCGTCAGATCATTGCCGAGGGTGCGTGTCGGGGCGAGCGCTACTCGCCGGCCATTGCGCTGCTGTGGCAGGCTGTCGCGACCGACGACTGTGCCGAGGCATTCGCGTATGTAGACCGTGCGATCACCAAATTGCGCCCACTGGGAGCAACCCTGCTTCTCGCGGCTGTCGTGCAGGTTGCCGACGCAGTCAGCGGCGTGGCCCCGACCCAGAACGCTCATCACCACGCGCAGTTGCTCGGCGCGATCAGTCGACTCGAAATTGACTCGCCGACGGCGTCGTCTGGCCTCCCGACTCCTGTCTCGGAGCTCGAGTGCGCCCTTTCGGCACGCATCGGAGGCAACACCATGGTGCGTCAAGAGGCACAGGGCGCCGAAGGCGATCCGATCACCACAATCACGCAACTCCTCCGCGGACTCGCGCCGACCGCAACTGCCCCGGTGCTCATGGCCGAGAGGCCAGATTCCCACCATGGCAGCGGGCCTGTCCGGATGGCGACCCGCAGCGAGTTGACCAACCGTGAGACCGAGGTGGCCGCTCTTGTCTCCGAAGGTATGACGAACCGTCAGATCGCCGGTCGTCTGCGCATCTCCGAGTGGACCGTCATCAATCACCTGCGCAGCGTGATGCGCAAGCTGGACGTGTCGTCGCGCGTGCAGGTCGCAACATGGGTCCACGACACGGAGCCCATCGCGACCTGACCGAGCGCTCTCAAAAGCCAGCGCAGTGCCATAGCAATCACGACAGTCCCCGTCCGGGTCGGCGTCACGCTCCCTGGAGACCATTGGCCACGATCGCAACGTGCATCTCAGCCGGATCCACCAGGCGGATCAACGCATCGTGCACTCTGTCCGGCTCAAGAGCAGCAACCTGCTCCATGTGCTCATCGATGTACGTGGGTGCCAGACCGCACGAAATCAACTCGGTGTACTGGTGAGCCACCCCCAGCGGCGATTCATAGAGTCGCGGGGCATCGTCGACCATCCGGTCACGCTCACTGATGATCCGACCGACATCGAACCCGTCCATGCGTACCGCAGCCAAGGTGTCCCGGATCGCGCTCTGCGCCTCCCGAACACGATCCCGCGCCGTACTGAGCTTGATGTAGAAGATGCCGCCCTGCGTGTATGGCACGAAACGCGATTCCACGCCGTAGGTGAGGGACCGGCGACCGCGCAACTCTTCGGACAGGACCGAGTCCACGGTGCCTCCGAGTAGCTGCGCGATCATCCTTGCCGCCGGCCAGTCAGCGTCGCGGCGGTCGATCGCGAAGTCACCGGCGATCAGATACGCGTCCTCGCCGGCAAGCTGCGCAGGCACCACGGTCTCGCTCGGTCCAGCCGTGCCTCGCGGCGGATCCGCCAGTGGTTCAGGGCGTCGGTTGCGATCTCGATACCCAGCGACGAGGCGGCATACGTCGGCGACTGCCACCCGAGCAAGATCTGCGACGATCACGATGTCGATCGCACTTGGTCGGACCCAGGCTTCGACGAGCCGGGTCAGCTCATCCCGGTCGAGTCGGCCAACAGACGAGATCATGCCACCCAGAGGCCGCGCGTAACGATGAGTTGCGTCGTGGATCGCTTCTTGGAAAACCTTGTTCGCCAGGGCCGGCGGGGTGTCCGCTTCGGCTTTCAACTCGGCCAGCCGTCGCTCGCGAAGGGCGGTCCACTGCTCGGGACTAATGGCCGGAGGGTCGGTGAGCGAGAGCAGCTGCCGGACGACCAGAAGCACCTCGTCCGGCAGACAATCGGCAAGGAATTTCGGCCCCTGATGATCGCAACCACCATGCATCGCGACCGCAGACCGTCTGAATACCGGTGCAGTCCGTTGTCCGTCGAACACCAGCTGGTGAGCTTCTGCCAGTGCAGACACGATGCCTTCGGACTCCTGGGACTCCACACTGGAGGGAAGCGCGATCTGCGCTCCGACGGCGGCGGTTCCATGCCCTGGCATGTCGACCAGATGCACGCGCGGTCCACGCCCTGAGGCGGGCGTCGCCGTCTCCGCTGCTGGAAAAGTCCAAGGCGTGATCAGCAGATCCATGACGGTTCCTCAACTTCGGTGGGATGAAAGACGACAAGTGCCGGGTGGCTCATATAGCGACGGGCCGCCGCGCACACCGCGTCGACGACGGCTTCGCTGAGTCCCGCTGTCTGCGGGATGTCGGCCGATGCGCCCCACAAGGCTTCCCGCGCTGCGGCCGCCGCTCGACCGCTCGCAGTGGCCAGCTCGGTGCGTTGTGCCTTCACCAATCGGCGGCAAGCGCCGGTCACCATGTCCTCCGATACCCGGCCGGCAACGAGCCGTTGTACCGATGCGTGAATCGCGTCGACAGCGGACTCGAGGCGGCGCTCATCGCCCACGCTGATGCGAATCATGCCGAGCGATGGACAGCCGGCGTGTGTCACAAATTCTGCTGAACTGCCGAGCGCACCGTCGGCGCCGATCTCCTCTGCGAGAAGCGACATCGGCCCTTGCGCCAAGAGCGCGAATGCCAAGCGCACGATGGCGGTGTCAGCGCAGAGCGCCGGCAGGGCGAAGGTTGCGCGCACCAGACCGGTGCGCTGCCCCTCCTCCACGTCCTCTCGCAGATTCTCCGGGTGTGCGAAGTCCATGCCCGGATCGAACTGAGGTCGACAACTCCGCTCGTGGACAGACAACTTCTCCTCGCATGCCCGGGCGAACGCGCCAGGATCGAAGGAGCCCGCGGCAGCGATCACCAGCCGGGAAGGGCGATGGTTCTGCTCGATGAATTCCTCCACCTGACTGACCTTGATGCCCTCGATCTCGTCGTCGAGTCCGACCGGTGGCCGGCCCAGCGGGTGATCGCGTCCGAACAGCAACCGCAGCGAACGGCGCAGCCCCGACCCGAACTGGGCGATGCTGCTCTTCTGGCGGATCTCATCGCGCACTACGGCCTTGTGGTGCGCGGCGTCGTCCACTGTCACCGGACGCAGCCTCAACCGTCGAGCGGACTCGTCGATCAACGCATGTAGCTGATCGCTGCGACCTGACAGGCTGAAGGTGGTCTGCTCCACCGCGGTCGACGCCTGGGTGGTCCGCTCGGACCGCGGACGAGCCTGTGGCTCTCTGAACAACACGTGTTCGCACAGGTGCGCCATACCGCTCGAGCCCATCGGGTCGTCGAACCCACCGACGTCGTATGCCGCGCACACACTGACGTACCCGGTGAGGTCTGTCGGTCGTGCAACGATGCGCACCCCATTTTCGAGAGTCTCAACCATCGGGGCCCTCAACTCGCGCGCTGCGCAACGCGTGCTCGCGAGCGGACGGCGGCAAAAATGTCGCGCAGGTCTTCCATCGTCTGCTCGGAGCCGTACATGTTCGTCACGGAGGTCGGATTGATCACCACTTCGTCGACTCCCGCCTCGTGGTACGAGGCGATGCCGTCGGCAATGTACTCCGGGCTCCCGTACAAATAGATCCCTTCCTGCACCAGTTCTCGTGCCCCGGCGACCGGATCAGACGCATCGACGTCAAGCCCGGCACGACGGAGCATGTCGGTGTAGTGCGGAGCGGACAGGTGCGTGATGCTCCCGTGCTGGGCGAGCAACATGCCATTCCGTCCGGGTCGCTCAACACCGGCGTGAACGACACTGACCACCCGTGGGCGAGGTTGGTTCCCTCGCTCGGCACCTCGTTGCAACGCAGGCATGATCACGTCCTCGATGTATGAGGTCGGTGTCAGCCAGGTCATCGCCAGGTCCCCGCGGCGTCCCGTCACCCGGGCCATCGTCTCTCGCAGCACACCGGCCCCGATCTCGACGGTGGGAGTGTCCATCGGAGGCAACTGGGTGTGTACGTCGAACATGTCGCCGTGGAAGTCCACAGCTTCGCCGCGGGCCAACCGTCGAGCGATGTCGATGAATTCACCCACTGCTCTCGCCGGCTTCTCGTACGGCGCACCGCGCACACTCCTCACGAACGAGGGATACGCCGCGCCATACCCGATTGCGACAGGTTGCCGCATCACCCGAGCCAACGAACGCGCTTGCAGCGCAGCGTCATACGGATGCCGCAACACCATCAGGCCTACCGCCATACCGACGGAGATGTGACAGCCGGTTCCAGCAAGGTAGGCGAGCGCCGGGTGCGATTCGATCCGCAGTGATTGCCCGAACCACAGCCGCGCCGCGCCGATCTCCTGCGTCAGCTGCCCATAGGGCACGACCGCGTCGGGGTCGGATGGTTGCTGCGGGAACATGAACGAAAGCTTCGGCTGAGTCATGATGCTTCTTCCCTCGTCGATGCGGTGATGGCCTCCGCGACGCTTGGTGAGTCGACGTTGCAGGCCGGATCATCCGGCCTGACGCGCGCCTCGATCAGCGCGCTGCGGACCGCTTCGCAGAGATCGGCGTCCCGCAGCAGGTGGTCCGCAATACCGGATGCGATTGCGGCGGTGCGGTGTTGCCCGAAACTCATTCGGCCCCATCCCACGCGCGAATCAGCCGGCTCCCACGCGGCCCCGACCCCGTCGTCGAGGCGGGTTGTCAGCAAGGACACGTCCTGGGCGCGACCTGGCAGACCTTGCAGGGCCGCCACCACGTCGGAGACGCAATGCCACGCCGGTTGCGGAAGGTAGAGGACGATGGCGTCCCGCCGCGGGTACGACGCCGCTTTGGCCAGCACCTTGGCTCGGTAGGGCACGCCAGTCTGTTCCAGCTCCTGCAACACCCTTCCCCATACCGCCGGCGCCATCGACGACTCGGCCATGTGGATGTAGACCCGGAGCGTCGGGTCGCCGGCCCCTCCGGCGCTGCCGCCGGCGGATCCGTTGACCAGGAAGAATCCCGGCGACAGGGCGGGTCGTATGGCGGGCAGTTCCAATATCGTGCGGGTCCCGACGTCCGGGAGTGGTTGCGGCGCATCCTTGAGCGGCAGCTGAACCCGGACCCGGCCGACGTCATACAGGACATGTGGTCCGACCGGACCGTCCACGACATTCGATCGGATCACCGCGGGTGTCCGCGACGAGCGATGCGGTGTCGCCTCCCGCAGCAGCTCCTCGAACGCCAGATCCCGACGGGGATCGACCGATTCGGACGGCGCGGCGGCGCCGGAGTGCCAGGCACGGTAGAGCGCAACGCCGAGCGCCTGGCGGAATCGAACCTCGTCACCGGAGTCGAACGTCTCACCGTCGACAACGACGGTGCCCGCATCGTGATCGTGGTCAAGGTCATCGAGCGCGGTCGTCAGGGTCCGCGACATGGACATCTCAGCCATGGCAGTCACTCCTGGGTCAGTCCGAGAGAAGGAACGAAGTGTTCGGGGTCGATGAGCGCCCCGCGGCCTATTCCGGCGAGGCCCCGGTCGGCAGCGGACAACATCGCACCGTGCAGTGCACCCGAGAGCAGTCGATCGAAGAAGTGCCAGCCGGCGTACGCAGTCGCCCGGACGGCAAGATCCGCATCGGGCTCCGCCGTGTCTCGATATGCCCGCCAGAAAGCGGTGACCAACGGTTCAACCTCGGCCAGGTGCGAAGCGCCCTGGGCCATCAGTGCTTCATGGGCAGCGCCGGGAGCCAGCGACGGGTCGACGTCGAGGTCTTTGAAGAGTCCGGCCGCGCCGAAATGGAGGAATTCACCGATGACGGTGCCGACATCGATCGCCGGGTCGCCGAGCCGGAACTCCTCCCAGTCCACCAGGTAGGTGACGTCGTCCTTCAGCACGAACTGGTCCAAGCGCAAGTCAGCGTGCACGGGCCTGCGTGGTGCTTCTTCAGACATCGTCCGCAACGACTTCATCGCCTCGACCACCCGGCGGTCGTGCTGCAGCAGGGACCACGCCTCGGTCTCAGCGCCGCTGCAGTTGGCGAAATCTTCGACACTCAGCGCGTAGAAGGAGTTTGCCGACCGAGCCGGGTGCGCAGCGTCGCGTGCGGTCTGCAGCCGGTGGATATCGGCGACCATGCGACCGAGGTCTCCGGCATGGTCCTCGTCAAGCCAACCTCGGGACAGAATCTCTTGGACGGTGAGTGATTCAGGCAGGTATTCGTACACCAGCAGCGCCAACTCATCGTCGCTGCCATAGAAATGTGGGGTCCGGAAGGAAAGCTCTGCGCCGCGTGCGTGTCCCTCTTCGAACGCAATGGTGGACTCGAGTCTCTGCCGGATCGAGTCCGCTGGCCCCAGGAGCCGCTTCACCAGGACCTGCCGTCCATCGCTCAGCGACATCAGCAGGTTGTCGTTGCGACCCACGAAACCGCGGACCTCGTCCTCACTTACCGGACAACCGACGATGTGCGCGACTCGGTCAGTGATCGCGGAGATGTCCTGGACGTTGACGGCGACGAAGTCTCGAGTCGTCGTCCTGACTGTTGGATCATCGAATTGAGTGCTCATGCAGGCCACGAAACTGCATCCCAGGACACCCCGGAAAGAGCAACAGTCTGGCGACATCTGCCAGTCCCTTGCTAGCAGCAAATGTCTGGTGATACAGCCCGGCCACGACGAAGCCGGTCGGCATTCTCGCAGAATGCCGACCGGCCACCGATGTCGTGGGACGTTGCTACAGCGTGCAACTGCAGATCGTCGTGACAGTCACCGATACCGTCAGTGTCCACCCGTCCTGCTCTGCGTATGGCGCTGCGAGCGACTGTTCCATCAGGATGGATTCGGTACTTGCGTAATTCGCGTAACCAGCTAGAAGTTCGTTCATGACGAGGCCTCCGTACTTGATTGGAACGCGGCCAGTTGACCGCTGAGACCAGCAGACCAGTAGGAAATGCGCGGCAACAGTGGCAGCTCCTTGCCCTGCCCAGAAGCGTTCGGGAACTTTCTGACAGGGCAAGTCACTGTCGGTGTGCTCGGTCATCGGATGGCCGGTCGCCAGCCACACAAGGAGCCGATCGGCAATCTCAACGATTGCCGATCGGCTCCTTGGCGACTCTCCTGTCAGAGCTGAGCTACACCGATATCGACGGGTAGAATGAAAACGAGTGCGCCGAGAACGAGAAGTACCCGGTGGTATTTCCCTCGACAGCAGCAGCGGACGTCTGCTCCGCCATAATCGCTTCTGTGCTGGCGTAAGTTGCGTAGCCGGCAATCAGTTCACTACTCATGGTCATGCACCTTTCTCTATAGGGGCACCGTCGGCGACGGTCACCAGCTCCAGGTCCAGCTCCAGCTGACGGTGACCGTCAGCGAGGCCGAGACCGAGCTGTCCGGCTCGTTGACCGCAGCGGCCCGAACCGAGTGCTCCTGGAGAATGGCGTCGGTGGACGCGTAGCTTGCATATCCGGCAAGAAGCTCGTTCATCGTGAAATCCTTCCTCGTTCGACCGACTACTCAGACGGTCCACGTGAAGGTGACGGACCACGAGGCCGACGCCGACACGGTGACCGTGAGCGAGGTGTTCGGCTCCATCTCAGCGAACGCAGTCACCTGCTGTTCACTGACGATCGCCTCGGTCGACGAGTAGCTGGCGTAACCAGCAAGAAGCTCGTTCATGATGACTCCTCTGTTCTTCGGTGTTTCTCAGGAACGCGGCCGGTTGACCGCTGAAACCACCTGACCAGAGGAGCACGTATCGCAACAATGGCGACTCCTTGCCCCTGCTCCCCCCCGCCGATGACGGCAACTGGCAAGACCCTGCTATCGCGCTCGACGCCCTGTCATACAGACCCCTCAGGCCCGAGCGTGTGCGTTGATTTCGTCCACCGCTTTGGTCGGATCTTCGACGCTGAGGACAAGCCGAACATAGGGTTCGTCACGGAGTTCGACCACGATCACCGAGCCCGAGCCACCCACATTCCAGAACGACGCGTCGCCGTCCTTCTTGAACGTCCCGGAGTACTTTCCGGGGAGCCTCGTGCCAGGCCCCCGGATCCCCTTGGACTCCTCCACGATGCGGTCATCCTGGGTGGCTCCACGCACGTGCTCCCACGGCAACGACATGCCGCTCTTGAACGAAAGCAGCTTGTCCAAGCCGTGTGGCTCGATGACCAGTTCGGTGTCAGTGATTTTCACGGTGTTCATGCTTTTCCATCTCCTTCGTTCGGAATGAGTCCTGCGCGTTCGAGTAGGCGATGCCCCAACTCCTCCTGAGTAGGGGCATTCGGTCCGCCAAGTGCGTCTCGACACATTTCGCGGACCGCTGTGTCCTTGGGTGCCAGATCCATCAGCGCCACAAGCAGCAGATCGACTGCGGCGGGAGACGCCCGGTCGACTCCTGCCCCACTGAGGGCCGCGCAGAACAAGCCGCGCTTGCTGGCGAACGCCTGATAGAGACTGCCCCGGTGCAAGCCGGTCGCGCGCACGAGATCATCCACTGACGTGCCTGCATAACCGAATTCAACGAAAGTGTCAGCGGCTCGTGCCGCCACCTCGGCAAGTTCGAAGCTCCGTGTCCGTCCCATGTCTCCATCGGACCTCATTATGACCGATCAGTCAAGAACGATTGGTCATAAATTTTGAATCACACGTCCCGTCGCTCGAGAACGATCGCTCCGGCGGTCAGGCACAGCACCGGCCAGAGGAGGAGGACGACCGTTGCCCACCCGATCGGCAGGAGATCTCCGCGCGCGGTCGGGGAGACCGTCTGGAAAGCCGCCTCCAACGGGCTGAACCTGGTGATGTCCTTCAGCCAGTCCATCGGCAGGCTGAGCGTCGCCAGAGGGAGGAACAACAGAGCCGGAAAGAGGATCACCGCACCCGCGGTGTGCCGCACCAGGGCACCAACTCCGAGCGCCATCAGCGCAATACATGCGAGGGCGACTCCCGCCATACAGACCGCTCGGACATTCGCCGCACTCGCGAGGTCTACGGAGCCGTCGTTTGCCCAAAACACGATCGCCGTTCCGACGGCGACCGTCCAGGCCAGGAGCACTCCGAGGGCGAGACTGATCGCGCCGACGACCACTGCCTTCGCGACGAGCACTCCGGACCGACGCGGATGAGCGAGCAAAGTGGTGCGGATCTGCCCGGTGCCGAACTCGGTAGTCATCGCCAGAGCGCCGAACACACCGATAGCGATAACCGGGTATTCGGCCCAGGCAACGAAGACGCCCGCCAATGGCTCGAATCCGGTGGTCTCACCCATGGCCGACGCGAACGCCATCACCAGACTGCTGCCGACAGCGGTGACTGCCGTGACGAGCAGCGTCCAGACCGTCGATGGAACCGACACGATCTTGCGCCACTCTGCGCGGATGCACGAGGTCATGACGCTCCTTCGAATTCGACGCTGCCTCGGGTGAAGGCGAGGTAGGCGTCCTCCAGAGACGCCGTCTCCGCCCGCAGCTCATGGAGCACCACGCGCTGACGAGCAGCCAGATCTCCGACCTCCTCGATCGTCAGACCCTCGACCTCCATGCGCTCGTCACTCACAACGACACGGCCGCCCGCTGACCGCACGTCCTCCGCGAGCGCCGCCGCTGTCGGACTTCGGACGATCACCATGTTCCGGGTGTGCGCCGCCACGAAGTCCGAAAGTGTCGAGTCCGCGAGGAGCCGACCCTTGCCGATCACCAGCAGGTGATCCGCGGTCATCGCCATCTCACTCATCAAATGGCTCGAGATGAGGACCGTGCGGCCTTCAGTGGCCATCGTCTTCAAGAAACGTCGGATCCACTCGATCCCTTCAGGGTCCAACCCGTTGACCGGTTCGTCGAAGATGAGTACCGGTGGGTCACCGAGCAGTGCCTGGGCGATACCGAGGCGCTGCTTCATACCGAGCGAGAAGCGACCGACCTTGCGGCCCGCAACTGAGCTGAGACCGACGATGTCGAGTACTTCGGCCACGCGCCCCGATGCGATGCCGTTGCTCGTGGCGACCCAGCTCAGATGCGCACTCGCTGTCCGAGCGGGATGCACTGCGTGTGGGTCGAGAAGTGCGCCGACCTGCCGCAATGGAGCCGACAGACCGCGGTAGGAAGCCCCGTCTATCAGTGCTTCTCCCGCAGTCGGCCGTTGCAGGCCGAGCGCGATCGACATCGAGGTCGTCTTCCCGGCGCCGTTCGGGCCGAGAAGTCCGGTGACCTGCCCCGGGGCAACCACGCACGACAAGTCGTGCACCGCGTATGACGCCCCGAACCTCTTGGAGACGCCGTTGAACTCGATCATCTGGCCTCCGTCGCGTACTCTCGCCGGACTGTCGGCGCAAGCTCACCGGCGACGCTATGCCACCCGGTGACGGCGGCGAAATAGCAAAGACTTGGCATTCGGGTCCGTGGACACCGAACAGGCGCCCGCCCCCTGACCAGGGACGGGCGCCTCACACCTCACGTCATACGGGCGAAACCGCCTCAGGCAGAAGCGTTCTCGGCGCTGCGCTTCGCCAGCCGCAGCCACGTCTCGACCACAGTGTCCGGGTTGAGCGACATCGACTCGATGCCCTGGTCGAGCAGCCACTCGGCCAGGTCCGGGTGGTCCGACGGGCCCTGGCCGCAGATCCCGACATATTTGCCCCGCTCGCGGCACGCCTTGATCGCCATACCGAGCATCGCCTTGACCGCCGGGTTGCGCTCGTCGAAGCCTGCCGCGACCAGACCCGAGTCGCGATCAAGGCCGAGCGTCAGCTGGGTCATGTCGTTGGAGCCGATCGAGAAGCCGTCGAAGTGGTCGAGGAACTTGTCGGCGATGACCGCATTGCTCGGGACCTCGCACATCATGATGACCTGCAGGTCGTTCTCGCCGCGCTTCAAGCCGTTCTCGGCCAGCAGACCGATGACACCCTCGGCCTCCTCCAGCGTCCGCACGAACGGGATCATCACCTTGACGTTGGTCAGCCCCATCTCCTCACGGACATAACGCAACGCCTCGCACTCCATCGCGAAGCAGTCCGCGAAATCCGGTGACAGGTAACGGGATGCGCCGCGGTAGCCGATCATCGGGTTCTCTTCGTCGGGCTCGTAGCGCTCGCCGCCGAGCATGCCCGCGTATTCGTTGGACTTGAAGTCCGACATACGCACGATGACCGGCTCGGGGTAGAACGCGGCGGCCAGCGTCGAGACGCCCTCGGCGACCCGCTTGACGAAGAACTCACGCGGGCTGTCGTATGCCGAGATCAGCGCTTCGATGTGGCTGCGGATCTCCGCGTCCTGGTCGTCCAGCTCCAGCAATGCCCGCGGGTGGATGCCGATCTGCCGGTTGATGATGAACTCCAGCCGGGCCAGTCCGATGCCGGCGTTGGGCAGGCGGCTGAACTCGAACGCCTGGTCCGGGGTGCCGACGTTCATCATGATCTTCACCGGGATGTCGGGCATCTCGTCCAGGGCGGTCTCGTCGACTTGGAAGTCACGCTTGCCGTCATACACGAAGCCGGTGTCGCCCTCCGCGCAGGAGACCGTCACCTCCTGCCCTTCGGCCAGGTCCGAGGTCGCCGACCCCGTGCCGACGACGGCCGGGATGCCGAGCTCGCGGGCGATGATCGCCGCGTGGCAGGTGCGACCGCCGCGGTTGGTGACGATGGCCGACGCGCGCTTCATGATCGGCTCCCAGTCGGGGTCGGTCATGTCTGCGACGAGGACCTCTCCGGCCTGGAACTCGTGCATCGAGTCGATCGAGCTGAGCGTGCGCACCGCACCGGCGCCGATCTTCTGGCCGATCGCACGGCCCTCGGCGACCACCGGCCCGCGCTCCTTGAGCACGAACCGTTGCAGCGTCGAGGAACTCGCGCGCGACTGCACGGTCTCCGGCCGCGCCTGCAGGATGTAGAGCTTGCCGTCGACGCCGTCCTTGCCCCACTCGATGTCCATCGGACGGCCGTAGTGCTCCTCGATCGCGACCGCGTGCTGGGCCAACTCGGTGACCTCGTCGTCGGTCAGCGACAACCGGCCACGGTCCTCGTCCTCGACGGGCACGAAGTGGATGGTCTCGCCCACGGTCGGGTCCTCGGTGTAGACCATCTTGGTCGCCTTGGACCCGAGACTGCGCTTGAGGATCGCGGGGCGACCTTCCTTCAGCGCGGGCTTGAAGACATAGAACTCGTCGGGGTTGACCGCGCCCTGCACGACCGCCTCACCGAGGCCGTAACTGGAAGTGACGAAAACCGCGTCCCGGAAGCCGGACTCGGTGTCCATCGTGAACATCACGCCGGAGGAGCCGATGTCGGAGCGCACCATCCGCTGGATGCCGGCGGACAGAGCGACCAGCGAGTGGTCGTAGCCGGCGTGCACGCGGTAGGCGATGGCGCGGTCGTTGTAGAGCGAGGCGAAGACCAGCTTGATCGCGTGCAGGATGTTGTCGATGCCGCTGATGTTCAGGAAGGTCTCCTGCTGTCCGGCGAACGACGCGTCGGGCAGGTCCTCGGCGGTCGCGCTGGAGCGCACGGCGAAGGTCACCTCCGCGCCCTGCTCCCCGGTGAGTTGTTCGTATGCCGAACGGATGTCGGCCTCGAGGTCGGCCGGGAAGGCCTGCTGCTCGATGTCGCCGCGGATCTTCGCGCCGACGCTGGCCAGCTCCCGGACGTCGTCGACGTCCAGTCCGTCCAGCAGCGTGTCGATCTCCGCCTTCAGTCCCGTCTCGGTCAGGAACCGCCGGTAGGCCTCGGCAGTCGTCGCGAATCCGGTGGGCACGCTCACCCCGGCCTTGGAGAGGTGCTGGACCATCTCACCGAGCGAGGCATTCTTGCCGCCCACTGTCTCGACGTCGTTCATGCCGAGATCGGCGAACCACTCGATGTTCGTCATGTCGGGATTCCTTTCCTGGGACGCGGAGTGCGTCCGGCGCTGAGCTTGCGCGTCTGCATGATCATGGCGGCCATCTCCTCGACGGACATCGCCGCCGAGTTGACGTAAGGGATGCGGTGCGTGCGGAACATCGCCTCAGCACGCCGCAGTTCATAGGTGCACTGCGCGAGTGTGGCGTACGTCGAACCCGGCCGGCGCTCGGTGCGCACCTGGCTGAGCCGCTGTGCGGTGGACAGCAGCCCGAAACACTTGTCGGCGTACGGCGCGATCGGGCGCGGCAGCCCACCGGTCTCGAAGTCCTCCTCGACCAACGGGTAGTTGGCAACCCGCAGACCGTACTGGAGAGCGAGGTACATGGTCGTCGGCGTCTTGCCGCACCGTGACGGGGCGGTGAGGATCAGGTGGGCCTTCTCCAGCTGACGCAGGCTCTGACCGTCGTCGTGCTCGATCGCGAATTCGACTGCCTTCATCCGGGCGTCGTACTCCCCCACGTCCCGCACTCCGTGGGCGCTGCTGGCGTTGTGCGCAGCGTTGACGTGCAGGACGCGCTCGACCATGTCGAGGTGGGAGCCGAACAGGTCGATGAAGGCGCATTCTGTCCCGGAGAGGATCTCGCGGATCTCCTCGACGGCCACGGTGGAGAACACCAGCGGCATGACACCGCCGGTCTTGGCAGCGTCCATCTGCGCGACCGCGTCGCGTGCCTGCTCCGGGGTCTTGATGAACGGCAGCTTCTCGCGCACGAATCGCACGCTGGGGAACTGCTGCAACATCATGTTGCCGAGGGTCTCAGCCGAGATCCCGGTCCCTCCGGCCACGAAGAAGACCGGCGTCGCGGGCGTCTCGGCCGGGAAATCCACAGGCCGAACTCTGCCATACGGCTCGGTAGGGAGCGTGACCTGGTGCAGTCCGCGAGGCCAGGTGCATCCCACGAGGCGCCCGAACGGGGTGGGCCGCGGTCGTCATACCTGCGCACAAGCCTCACCAGTCGCGGGTTATGTACGCGGATCCGCCCAATCCTGCAAACAACCCTCAACAGTCGCGGCTTATGTGCGCGGATCCGCCCAATCCTGCAAACAACCCTCAACAGTCGCGGGTTATGTGCGCGGAGCGGCGGGTCAGCCGAAGTGCCGTCGCCAGCCGTCGTGGATCGTGACGGGCCGGCCGGTGCGCAGGTGCACCGCGTCGCCGATGCGGCCCAGCACCTGCACCGGCTCGCCGAACATCGCGCCGGAAGTGACGACCACGAATCGCCAGTCGAGTCCTTCGACCTCCTCACGCCGGAGGATGTCGCTGTCCCACTGCTCCTCGCGAGTGATGTGGTGTCGCCCGTCGAACTCGATCGCAAGTCGCAGCTCGACATACGCGAGGTCGAGTTGCCTGTAGCGCGAACCGAGTTCGACGACGTGTCCGATCTTCGGCTCGACCATGCCGGCGCTCGTCATCAACAGCCGCAGTCTGCTCTCGTTGGGTGAGTCGACCTTCGAGCGGACGTGTGCGGCGACTTCGCGGGCTCGGCGTGCACCGTTGCAGCGCCGGTCGGCGACGAACGCCCGCAACTGCGCCGGCGTCAGCGCCGTACGCCGCACCAAGGAGTCGCCGAGGATCAGCAGGTCGACGAACTCCAGCACCGCCGCGAGGTCCAGGAACGTCTGCGCCGGCGAGGTGAGCCATACGCCTCGGTGTTGGACCAGCTCCGGGCGATGTGTGTAGAAGTGCAGCCGCACGCCCCGATGGGTCGAGTGCCGCCGCTTGGGCGTGCCCAGATGTATGTCGGACGCCTGCGGCGTCACCGCACCCCACAGCGCCGCGGCGGTGTGATGGGACGCGAATCGCGCGGGAGGAAGCGCATCGAGCAGGTAGCTGACCTGGGAGGTGAGACTCGGCGAGGAACTGGCGGGCATGTAGACACCGCGGACCAGCTGTCGAAACTCCGGTCCGGCAAGACGCCGCCGATTGATGCCCGCTCGAACCGCATCTTTGGAGGTGAAGATGCCGCCGAGCTCAGGAACTGCCTCCGTCATACACGGAGGTTGGCACGTTCACCGCGAGCGCCTCGGAGGTTGTCCACAGGCTGTTGTCCGGGGACGCTGCCGCGGGCGTGCGCACAAGCCTCAACACTCGCGGGTTGTGTGCGCGGAACCGCCCAAACCTGCAAACAACCCTCAACACTCGCGGGTCATGTGCGCGGATCCGCCAGAACCTGACGCGAGCAGGCCCGGCAGCCGAGGGGCTACCGGGCCTGCTGGACAGTCTGGGTCAGGCGCTGAGCTTCTCGGCGGCAGCCAGCAGCACACACGTCGCGACGGCGTCCATCGCGGTGGTGACCTCCTCAAGCACCGGGAACGTCGGCGCGAGCCGGATGTTGGTGTCCTCCGGGTCGTTGCCATAGGGGTATGACGCGCCTGCCGGCGTCAGCGCGACGCCGGCCTCCTTGGCCAACTGGACCACGCGCGACGCGGTGCCGGGCAGCACGTCGAGGCTGACGAAGTAGCCGCCGATCGGGTCCGTCCAGGTGGCGATGCCCTTGCCGCCCAGCCGCTCGCGCAGGATCCGCTGCACCTCGGCGAACTTCGGCGCGATGATGTCGCGGTGCTTGCGCATGTGTGCGCGCACGCCCTCGGCGTCACCGAAGAACTCCGCGTGCCGCTGCTGGTTGACCTTGTCCGGGCCGATCGAGCCGTTGCCCAGGTGGCCGAGATACCACTTCACCTGAGCCACCGACGCCGCGAGGAAGCCGACCCCCGCCCCGGCGAAGGTGATCTTGGAGGTCGACGCGAAGACGATCGGCCGGTCGGGGTTGCCGGCGGCGCTGGCCAGCGACAGGATGTCGGCGCTCTTGGCCTCGTCCTTGGTCAGGTGGTGGAACGCGTAGGCGTTGTCCCAGAGAATCTTGAAGTCGGGTGCCGCGGTCGGCATCGACGCGAGCGTGGCGGCGACCTCCTGGGTGCACACGGCTCCGGCCGGGTTGCTGTATGTCGGCACCACCCAGATGCCCTTGATCGTCGGGTCGTCGGCGACGAGCTTGGCGACGGCATCGGCGTCCGGGCCGTCCGGCGTCATCGGGACGGTGACCATCTCGATGCCGAGCGACTCCAGCAGCGTGTGGTGCCGGTCGTAGCCGGGCACCGGGCAGATGAAGCGCACCTTCTCCTCCTGCGCCCACGGGCGCGGGGAGTCGACGCCGCCGAAGAGCGTCAGGTAGTAGAGGACGTCACGCATCATCGTCAGGCTGGCGTTGCCGCCGGCGACGAGTTGCTCCGGCTCCACCCAGAGCAGCTCGGCAAAGATCTCGCGGAGCTGCGAAATGCCTTGCAGGCCACCGTAATTGCGGGTGTCGGTGCCGGAGGCGTCGACATACGACGTCGGCAGGTGGAGCAGGTCGTTGGAGAGGTCCAGCTGTTGCGCCGACGGCTTGCCACGCGTCAGGTTGAGCCCCAGGCCGCTGGATTTGAGCGTGTCGTATGCCGCCTGCTGCTCCTGCCGGAAGGCAGCGATCTCGTCGGCGGAAAGCTCGGTCAATGGCTGTGCGTTGGACACGGCGGGTTCTCCTGGGGGACTTCCGAATCGGTCACGACAGTCTCTCAAAGGCAGCCGCCCCGCCCGACCGAGGGACCGTATGACGGACGGCGTGTGACCCGCCCCACAGCACCGTCGCCGCGAGGGTTCGTAGGCTGTGGCGATGGACACCGCCACCGTCGAGCGCCTCGCCGAGGACCTCGCCTCCGAAGATCCGGCCATCCGTGACGAGCGCGCGTATGGACAGCTGGCGTCGGCACTCTCGGACGGCAGCCTCTCGCGCGACCAGCGGCACTGGCTCGGCGAGCAGATGGTCGAACGCCTCAGCCACTCCGCGTCCCACGCGCGCTCCTTCGCAGCGCTGATCCTCGCGGTGCTGGCGTCGACCTGGTCGTCCGAGGACGGCCCGTGGCCGGACCGGTGGACCGACGCCGTGCTCACGTGGTGGCCGGCGGAGCAGGACCTGCGCGGGTATGCCGAGCCGGTCGGCTGGGTCCACGCGGTCGCGCACGGCGCCGACGCCGTCGGGACGCTCGGGGCCGTCGGCCTCGCGCCGACAGGTCGACTACTGGCAATCATCGGCGAACGTCTCACGGCCCCAACGGATTTCGTCTGGCGCGACCAGGAGGACGACCGCGTCGCGGCGGCGGTGGTCGCCATACTCCTGGGTGACGGCAGTGCCGGCCTGCAGCCGCTCCTCGCCCCGATCGCCGCGATGTTTGCGACCGGACAACCCGGCCCCGTGCCGCCCGCAGCCAGCAACTCGATGCATACACTGCGCAGCCTGTATGTCGCCCTCGGCAACACCGTCGTGCACCCGGAAACCGGTGAGCCCGTGGCCATTTCGCACGCGGCCGAGCTCCAGCGCCACATCGCCGCGACGCTCCAGCCCACCACGCCCTGGCTGTTCAGCGCAGCTGTCGGATCTGTGGGTTGAGCGCGAAGACCGCACAGAGCGCAGCCATCGCGAGGCCGCACGCGGTCGTCGCGGTCAGCACCGATGACGCCCCGGCGAGCAGTCCGAATATCGGGGTCGACGCCGGTATCAACACCAGATCGCCGAGGTTGCTGACCGATCCGACCCGACCCAGATGGCTCGGTGCGATCACGCGCTGGAACGATCCGCTGAGCCACACCGAGGCCAGCCCGGCGGTGACGCCCACGATCGTCATACCGATGACGAGGCCCACCCGGGTCGGCATACCGACCGCGGTGAGTCCGATCCCCTGCAGTATCAGCAACCGGAACGACCGCCGTGGCAGGTAGTCGCCCTGCCACTTGGTCCCTACGACGGAGCCGACGATCGCGCCGATCGCGAAGATCGCTTCTGATGCGCCCAACCAGCCCGAACCCCAATGGGATTGGGACACCCGGAGCGCGACACCCACCGACATCACCGGCGTGACGAAGACGTTCAACGCGGCGAGTCCGAGCAGGAAGATGCGCGCGACCTCCGACCCGCGGATGTAGTCCCAGCAGGAGCGCAGCGACTGCCGCACCGTCTCCTGGCGTGTCCGCGGCAACCGGAACCTGGTGTGCACGACGAGGCGCAGCACGAGCAGGACCACGAGGAAGGTCAGTGCGTCCGCGAGCATGGAGAAGCCGAAGCCCCAATGGATCACGATGGCGCCCAGCGGTGCACCGAGCAGCCGGGCGAGCCGCGCACCGGTCTGCGCCCAGCCGCTCACCGTCACCAGATCGTCGGTGCGGACCAGTTGCCGCACGAGCGTCCGCGCCGCCGGGCCACTCAGACCGCTGACGGTGCCGAAACAGATGGCGACCGCGAAAAGCACTGCGCCGGCGTGCAATCCGCTCTGCCAACACATTGCGGCGGCGACCAGCACGACGACCCGCGCGAGCTCGCCCAGCATCATCACCCGGCGGGTGTCGTAGCGGTCCGCGATGACGCCGCCGAGCAGGGTGCAGATCGCCTGCGGCAACATTTCGACGCCCAGCACGAAACCGGCCAGACCCGGCGAGAAGAGGTGCACCGCGGTCCACGCGAGGCCGATCGCGAAGACGGTGTCCCCCGCCGCGGAGACGATCACGGCCAGCACGTAGGCCTGGACCATCCGGTCGCGCCGCACCGGAGGCGGCGGAGCCGTGGTCAGCTGCGGCTCACTGCGAGTCGGCGCCGTCATACCGCACCGGGCTCACTGGGGAAGACCCGCGCGATGAAGCGCACCGGCCGGCGCTCCTCGTCGGGATGCTGCTCGGCGTCGGCGCGCACCTCCTGCGACCACTGGTCAATGAGGTCGCGCAGCCGCGACTTCAGGTCCGCCATCTGGGCCACGGTCGCCAGGTCGAAGTTGTCGGTCGCGAGGCCTTCGCGCCATTCGATCGGCAGCTCGTCGCGGGTGCGCATCCACTGGACCGTCGCGGCGTTGAGGTACTCCAGGTTCGCCCGCTCCGCCGCGTCGGCCACCTGTCGGGCGAAACTACCGCCCTCGTAGTCGTCGGTGCTCCAGGACAACCGGCGCCGGTGGGCACGCCACCACGATTCACGGGTGTCGCGCGCGAGCTCGGGCGCCGGTTCGATGAAGCCGACCTTGTGCATCGGCTTGAGGTGATGGCTGACCGAGCCGACGGCGATGTCGAGCCGCGCGGCAAGTTGCCCGACGGTCGCCGGGCCGTCGTTGCCGAGGATCTCGTAGATCCGCCGGCGCAGCGGGTGGTGCAACGCGAGCAAGGCATCGATGAGGGCCGCTCCCTCCGGCATCGCCGGCAACCCGTTGGGGGGCGCGGAGTCGGTGTGCCGCTCGGCGGCTGTTCTACGTGGCATGCGATATATCGTGACCGCCCCGCCCGTCATACACAAGAGCTCTTGTATAACTCGCCGACAGGCCCCCCGATCACCGAGCGGACCGCCGATTCGGGTCGAAAATCGGCACAATCGCCGGGCCTGTCGACCATCGGGGGGCCTGTCGACGTGGGGGTGGGCGCACGCGGGTATGACGAAAGGCCCCGCCCCCACCGACGTGGGGACGGGGCCTTTCGGCGATGTGCTACGAGGTCACTTGATGATCTTGGTGACCCGGCCGGCGCCGACGGTGCGGCCGCCCTCGCGGATGGCGAAGCGCAGGCCCTCCTCCATGGCGATCGGCTGGATCAGCTGGACGGACATCTCGGTGTTGTCACCGGGCATGACCATCTCGGTGCCCTCCGGCAGCGTCACGACACCCGTGACGTCCGTGGTCCGGAAGTAGAACTGCGGGCGGTAGTTGTCGTAGAACGGCGTGTGACGGCCACCCTCGTCCTTGCCCAGGATGTAGACCTGACCCTCGAACTCGGTGTGCGGGGTGATCGAACCCGGCTTCACGACGACCTGACCGCGCTCGACGTCCTCGCGCTTGGTGCCGCGGAGCAGCAGACCGACGTTCTCACCCGCACGACCCTCGTCGAGCAGCTTGCGGAACATCTCGATGCCGGTGACCGTGGTCTTCTGCGACTTCTCCTTGATGCCGACGATCTCGACCTCGTCGTTGACGTTCAGGACGCCACGCTCGATACGGCCGGTGACGACGGTGCCACGACCGGTGATCGTGAAGACGTCCTCGATCGGCATCAGGAACGGCTTGTCGGTGTCGCGGACCGGGTCCGGGATCGACTCGTCGACAGCGTCCATGAGGTCCTCGACCGACTTGACCCACTCAGCGTCGCCCTCGAGCGCCTTCAGCGCCGAGACCTTGATGACCGGGGCGTTGTCGCCGTCGAAGTCCTGGCTGGACAGCAGCTCGCGGACCTCCATCTCGACGAGCTCGAGGATCTCCTCGTCGTCGACCATGTCGGACTTGTTCAGCGCCACCAGGATGTAGGGGACGCCGACCTGGCGGGCCAGCAGCACGTGCTCACGGGTCTGCGGCATCGGGCCGTCAGTGGCCGCGACGACCAGGATGGCGCCGTCCATCTGAGCAGCACCGGTGATCATGTTCTTGACGTAGTCAGCGTGACCCGGGGCGTCGACGTGCGCGTAGTGACGCTTGTCGGTCTCGTACTCCTGGTGCGAGACGTTGATGGTGATACCGCGCTGGCGCTCCTCGGGAGCGTTGTCGATGTCCTCGAACGCAGAAGCGTTGTTCAGGTCGGGGAACTTGTCCGCCAGCACCTTGGTGATAGCAGCCGTCAACGTGGTCTTGCCGTGGTCGACGTGACCGATGGTTCCGATGTTGACGTGCGGCTTTGTCCGCTCGAACTTGGCCTTAGCCACTTGGGGTCCTCCTTCAAGGACTGTCGCTGACGCCGGGGCGGCGCCTGGATTGGTTGTGTTGTGTTTTACAAACCGGGCTGACGATAGGCGTTGCGGCACACGGCGTTCAATTCTGTATGCCGCAACACCAGCGTCACTCGCCCCGGATCTTCTTGATGATCTCCTCGGCGACGCTCTTGGGAACCTCGGCGTAGGAGTCGAACTGCATCGTGTAGTTGGCACGACCCTGGGTCTTGGACCGCAGGTCACCGACATACCCGAACATCTCGGACAACGGCACGACCGCCTTGACGACCTTCGCACCACTGATGTCCTCCATGGCCTGGATCTGGCCACGGCGGGAGTTGAGGTCGCCGATGACGTCGCCCATGTACTCCTCGGGCGTGCGCACCTCGACGGCCATCACGGGCTCGAGCAGGACCGGGTTGGCCTTGCGGACGGCCTCCTTGAGCACCATCGAACCGGCGATCTTGAACGCCATCTCCGAGGAGTCGACGTCGTGGTAAGCACCGTCGAGCAGGGTGGCCTTGATGCCCACCAGCGGGTAGCCGGCGAGGACACCGAGCTGCATGGCCTCCTGGATGCCCTGGTCGACCGACGGGATGTATTCGCGCGGCACGCGACCACCGGTGACCTTGTTCTCGAACTCGTAGAGCTCGCCCTCGGTCGTGTCCAGCGGCTCGAAGGTCATCTGCACCTTCGCGAACTGACCCGATCCACCGGTCTGCTTCTTGTGCGTGTAGTCGTACTTCTCGACCGAGGACTTGATCGTCTCGCGGTAGGCGACCTGCGGCGCACCGACGTTGGCCTCGACCTTGAACTCGCGCTTCATACGGTCCACGAGGATGTCGAGCATCAGCTCGCCCATGCCACCGATGATGGTCTGGCCGGTCTCCTCGTTGAGGCTGACCGTGAACGTCGGGTCCTCCTGGGCGAGCCGCTGAATGGCGGTGCCCAGCTTCTCCTGGTCGCTCTTGGTCTTCGGCTCGATCGCCACGTGGATGACCGGCTCCGGGAAGCTCATCGACTCCAGCACGATCTGCTCGTTGGGGTCGCTGAGCGTGTCACCGGTGGTGACGTCCTTCAGACCGATCGCCGCGTAGATGTGGCCGGCGACGGCCTCCTCCACGGGGTTCTCCTTGTTGGCGTGCATCTGGAAGAGCTTCCCGATGCGCTCCTTCTTGCCCTTGGTCGTGTTGAAGACCTGGCTGCCCGCGTTGACCCGACCCGAGTAGACCCGGATGAAGGTGAGCGTGCCGAAGAACGGGTGCGAGGCGATCTTGAAGGCCAGCGCGGAGAACGGCGCCTCCTTGCTCGGCTCACGAGTGATCTCGGTGTCCTCGTCGCCCGGCTTGTGACCGATCATCGGCGGCACGTCCAGCGGCGACGGCAGGTAATCGACGACCGCGTCGAGCATCGGCTGCACGCCGCGGTTCTTGAACGCCGAACCACACAGGATCGGGTAGAGCTCGGAGTTGACCGTGAGCTTGCGGATGCCCGCCTTGATCTCGTCCGTGGTCAGCTCGCCGCCGTCGAGGTACTTCTCCATCAGGGCGTCATCGGCCTCGGCAACACGCTCGACGAGCGCCTGGCGGTATTCGTCCGCCTTCGCCTTCAGGTCGTCCGGGATCTCGCGGGTCTCGTACTTCGCACCCATGGTGACGTCACCCTTGGCGTCACCCGGCCACACCAGTGCACGCATCTCGACCAGGTCGACGACACCGACGAAGTCGGCCTCGGACCCGATCGGCAGCTGCAGCACCAGCGGCTCGGCGCCCAAGCGGTCCTTGACCGTCTGCACGGTGAAGTAGAAGTCGGCGCCCATCTTGTCCATCTTGTTGACGAACGCGATGCGCGGGACGTCGTACTTGTCGGCCTGGCGCCACACGGTCTCGGACTGCGGCTCGACGCCCTCCTTGCCGTCGAAGACGGCGACAGCGCCGTCCAGGACGCGCAGGCTGCGCTCCACCTCGACGGTGAAGTCGACGTGCCCGGGGGTGTCGATGATGTTGATCTGGGTGCCCTCCCAGAAGGAGGTCACGGCGGCGGAGGTGATGGTGATCCCCCGCTCCTTCTCCTGCTCCATCCAGTCGGTCGTCGAAGCACCGTCGTGGGTCTCGCCGATCTTGTGGTTGACACCGGTGTAGAACAGGATGCGCTCAGTGGTCGTGGTCTTACCGGCATCGATGTGCGCCATGATGCCGATGTTGCGGACCTTTTTCAGGTCGGTCAGCACGTCGAGTGCCACGTTGTCTTCTTTCGTGAGTTGAAGTTGATCAGACTCGAATAGGTGGACGGCGGTCTGCCGGCCGGGCGCTGTCCGGTGCGTGACGCACCGGACAGCGGACGCATCACCAGCGGTAGTGCGCGAAGGCCCGGTTGGACTCGGCCATCTTGTGAGTGTCCTCGCGACGCTTCACCGCGGCGCCCAGGCCGTTGCTCGCGTCGAGGATCTCGTTCATCAGGCGCTCGGTCATCGTCTTCTCGCGGCGCTGCCGGGCGTAGCCGACCAGCCAGCGCAGCGACAGCGTGGTCGCGCGGCCCGGCTTGACCTCGACGGGGACCTGGTAGGTCGCACCACCGACACGGCGGCTCTTGACCTCGAGGCTCGGCTTGACGTTGTCCAGCGCGCGCTTGAGGGTCACGACCGGGTCGGTGCCGGTCTTCTCGCGGCAGCCTTCGAGGGCGCCATACACGATGCGCTCGGCGATGGACTTCTTGCCGTCCAGCAGGATCTTGTTGACCAGCTGGGTCACCAGCGGCGAACCGTAGACCGGGTCGACGACGAGGGGGCGCTTGGGAGCGGGGCCCTTGCGAGGCATTACTTCTTCTCCTTCTTCGCGCCGTACTTGGAACGAGCCTGCTGGCGACCCTTGACACCCTGGGTGTCGAGGGAGCCGCGGACGATCTTGTAACGCACACCCGGCAGGTCCTTCACACGACCACCGCGCACGAGCACGATCGAGTGCTCCTGCAGGTTGTGGCCGACGCCCGGGATGTAAGCAGTGACCTCGATGCCCGAGGTGAGGCGGACACGCGCGACCTTGCGAAGCGCGGAGTTCGGCTTCTTCGGGGTCGTGGTGTAGACGCGGGTGCACACACCGCGTCGCTGGGGGCTGCCCTTGAGGGCCGGCGTCGTGATCTTACCGATCTTGTCCTGCCGACCCTTGCGGACGAGCTGGTTGATTGTAGGCAACCTACTGTCTCCGTAACTGATCGAATCTTGTCTGCTGGCACGGGTTCGCACCGTGTCCAACTCCTTGGGTTTCCCGCTCCGCGCGACCCCCGCAGTCGGGAGTGTCGGACCGGCGCCCTCCCCCGCACTTCCCGTTTGACGAGGAGACCTGTCGGAAACCGACCGGCCGACGCCCGATGAGCTGCCCGGCGAGAGCGTGTGGTGGTCTGGTGCCACGTACGATCTGATGAACCGCTTCGAGCGGGCCGAGGACCGACGGGCAGGGCAGAGCCCACGCACGGCTAGCAATCCTACCGTCCGGCAACACCGCCGCAAAATCGATGCGATCCTTGCCCTCGCGCGGACGCAGCACCCAGCGATCTGGCAGATTTGCGGGTGCCACCGTTCACCTCACCACTTGGAAGTCGACTCGTCCGTGCCGGGAACCGAACCCACCTCACGTCCAGTGCTGTCCGTCGTTGTGCCGATGTATGACGAGCAGGACGTGCTGCCGTTGTTCGTCGAGCGGTTGCGGCCCGTGCTGGACGACCTGTCCGTTCGCTACGAGGTCGTCGTCGTCGACGACGGGTCGACCGACAACACGCCGGTGCTGCTGCAGCGCGCGATGCGGGACTGGCCGGGCCTGCGCATGGTGCGGCTGCGCGCGAATTCCGGTCACCAGGCAGCGATTTCGGCCGGCCTGCAACGCTCGCGCGGCGATTGGGTGGTCACGATCGACGCCGACCTGCAGGACCCGCCGGAAGTCATCACCCGCATGTATGACGCTGCGATCTCCCGCGACGTCGACGTCGTCTACGGGGTCCGGACCGACCGCACCACGGACTCGGCGTTCAAGCGGCATACGGCCGGCGCGTTCTACCGGATGATGCGACGACTGGCCAAGCTGGACATCTCCCAGGACGCCGGTGACTTCCGGATGATGTCGCGCTCCACCGTCGACGCGATCATCGCGCTGCCGGAGCACAACCGGGTGCTGCGGCTGGTCGTGCCGACCCTCGGCTTCCCGTCCACCACCGTCGAATACCGCCGGGACGTACGCGCCGCCGGTGACTCCAAATACCCGTTGTCGAAGATGATCCGGCTCACCCTCGACTCGGTCACCGGCTTCTCGCAAGCACCGCTGCGCTTCGCGACGTGGTTCAGCCTGCTGGGTTTCGTCGTGGCGGCCGCCGTCCTGGTCTACGTCGTGATCAGCAAGCTGAACGGCGGCACCACCTCGGGATGGGCGTCCACCGTGGTGATCCTGACCGTCTTCTCCGCGCTGCAACTGCTCTGCCTGGGGATCCTGGGCGAGTATGTCGGCCGCACCTACACCGCCCTGCAGCAGCGCCCGAGCTACTACGTCGCCTACGACTCCGAGCACACCGGCCCGCTCGGTTCCGCGGAGACCGACGACCCGGTCGACTGACGGCATACCGGGGCGCGCCATACCCGTCCCGACATACCGACCGTCGGCACTTCGGAACAGATCCGGCGCACAACCCGCAACTGTTGAGGCTTGTGCACACAATCAGCCCGAATCCCGCGCACAACCCGCGACCGTTGAGGCTTGTGCACACCATTCAGCCCGAATCCCGCGCACAACCCGCGACCGTTGAGGCTTGTGCGCAGGTATGCCGGACACAGTCCGCAACAGCCCACACCAAGGTGACCGAAGGAGACGCCGACGGCCGCGAAGGCGACGACCAAAACGGCGGCGGCCCGCAACGAACTTGTTCGTTGCGGGCCGCCGCCGTTTTGCGAGGAGCCGAAGCCGAAAACTCAGCTGTCGAACCCGAGCGACGCGTCGTCCAGACGGACGGCCTCGCCGGAGCCCGGGCCGAAGACCGGGTAGTCGTACGGCTGGTAGTCGGGCAGCGCGTAGAGCGCAGCCTTGGCTTCCTCCGTCGGCTCGACCTTCACGTTGCGGTAACGCGGCAGACCGGTGCCGGCCGGGATCAACTTACCGAGGATGACGTTCTCCTTGAGGCCGAGCAGCGGGTCGCTCTTGGCGTGCATTGCCGCCTCGGTGAGGACTCGCGTCGTCTCCTGGAACGATGCCGCCGACAGCCACGAGTCCGTGGCCAGCGACGCCTTGGTGATGCCCATCAGTTCCGGCCGACCGGACGCCGGGCGACCACCCTCGGCGAGGGCGCGACGGGACGCGTCCTCGAACCGGCCGCGGTCGGCGAGCTCGCCGGGCAGCAGGTCGGTGTCGCCGGCCTCGATGATCGTGATCCGGCGCAGCATCTGCCGCACGATGACCTCGATGTGCTTGTCGTGGATCGACACACCCTGCTGGCGGTAGACGTTCTGGACCTCGTCGACCAGGTGCTTCTGGACGTCGCGGGCGCCCTGGATGCGCAGCACCTGCTTGGGGTCGATCGCACCCTGCACGAGCAGCGTGCCGACCTCGACGTGGTCGCCGTCCTGGACCAACAGCCGACCGCGCTTGCTGATCGGGTAGGCGTGCTCGTCCGAGCCGTCGTCCGGGGTCAGCAGGATGCGGCGGGCCTTGTCGGTCTCCTCCAGCTGGATGCGGCCGCTCGCCTCGGCGATCGGCGCGACACCCTTCGGGGTGCGAGCCTCGAAGAGCTCGACAACACGCGGCAGACCCTGGGTGATGTCGTCACCCGCGGCACCACCGGTGTGGAAGGTGCGCATCGTCAGCTGCGTGCCGGGCTCACCGATCGACTGCGCGGCGATGATGCCGACAGCCTCACCGATGTCGACCAGCTTGCCGGTGGCCAGCGAACGGCCGTAGCACTTGGCGCAGGTGCCGACACGGGACTCACAGGTGAGCACCGAACGGACCTTGACCTCCTCGACACCTGCAGCGAGCAGCTTGTCGAGGTTGACGTCACCCAGGTCGGCACCCGCAGCGGCGAGCACGGTGCCGTCGACCTCGACGTCGGTCGCCAGCGTGCGGGCGTAGACCGAGGTCTCGACGTTCTCGTGCTCCACCAATGTGCCGTCCGGACCCTGCTGCCCGATGGGCAGCGTCAGGCCGCGGTCGGTACCGCAGTCGTCCTCACGGATGATGACGTCCTGCGAGACGTCCACCAGGCGTCGGGTCAGGTAACCCGAGTCGGCGGTACGCAGCGCGGTGTCGGCCAGACCCTTACGGGCACCGTGGGTGGAGATGAAGAACTCCAGCACCGACAGGCCCTCTCGGAAGTTGGCTTTGATCGGACGCGGGATGATCTCACCGTTCGGGTTGGCCATCAGACCACGCGCACCGGCGATCTGCCGGACCTGGAACCAGTTACCGCCGGCGCCCGAGGACACCATCCGGTAGATGGGGTTCTTCTTGTCGAAGTTGTTCTGCATGTCCGTCGCGACCTCGTTGGTCGCCTGGGTCCAGATCTCCACGAGCTCCTGACGGCGCTCGTCGTCGGTGATCAGACCGCGGTCGAACTGCGTCTGGATCTTGGCGGCCTTCTCCTCGTGGCCGGCCAGGATGGCCCACTTGTTCGACGACGTCTGCACGTCGCTGATCGCCACGGTGCAGCCCGAACGGGTCGCCCAGTGGAAACCGGCCGCCTTCAACGCGTCGAGGGACGCCGCGACCTGGACCTTCGGGTAGCGCTCGGCAAGGTCGTTGACGACACCCGAGAGTGCCTTCTTGTCGATGTCCTTGTTGAGGAAGGGGTAGTCCTCCGGGAGCGTCTCGTTGAACAGGACGCGACCCAGGGTGGTGTCCAGCTCGAAGGACTTCAGTCGGCCCATCTCGTCGGGCTCGACGCCCTCGGGGATCTCGTAACCGGCCGGCGGGACGTAGTCGAAGATGCGGATCTTCGCCAGCGAACCCAGGTTGATCTCACCGCGGTCGAACGCCATACGGGCCTCGGCCGGGGACGAGAACGCACGCAGGTGCTCGCCGTCGCCTGCCTTGGCCTCCCCGTCCTGGGCGGACAGGAAGTAGAGGCCGGTGATCATGTCCTGGCTGGGCATGGTCACGGGGCGACCGTCGGCGGGCTTGAGCACGTTGTTGCTCGAGAGCATCAGGATGCGGGCCTCGGCCTGCGCCTCCGCGGACAGCGGCACATGCACAGCCATCTGGTCACCGTCGAAGTCTGCGTTGAACGCGGTGCAGACCAGCGGGTGGATCTGGATGGCCTTGCCCTCGACCAGCTGCGGCTCGAAGGCCTGGATGCCCAGGCGGTGCAGCGTGGGCGCGCGGTTCAGCAGCACCGGGTGCTCGGTGATGACTTCCTCGAGGACGTCCCACACCTCGGCGCGCTGGCGCTCGACCATGCGCTTGGCCGACTTGATGTTCTGGGCCAGGTCCAGGTCGACCAGGCGCTTCATCACGAACGGCTTGAACAGCTCCAGCGCCATCTGCTTGGGCAGACCGCACTGGTGCAGCTTCAGCTGCGGACCGACGACGATGACCGAACGGCCCGAGTAGTCGACACGCTTACCGAGCAGGTTCTGACGGAAGCGACCCTGCTTGCCCTTGAGCATGTCGGACAGCGACTTCAGCGGACGGTTGCCCGGTCCGGTGACCGGACGGCCGCGACGGCCGTTGTCGAACAGCGAGTCGACAGCTTCCTGCAGCATGCGCTTCTCGTTGTTGACGATGATCTCCGGCGCGCCCAGGTCGAGCAGTCGCTTCAACCGGTTGTTGCGGTTGATGACCCGGCGGTAGAGGTCGTTCAGGTCGGAGGTCGCGAAGCGGCCACCATCCAGCTGCACCATCGGGCGCAGGTCCGGCGGGATGACCGGCACGCAGTCCAGCACCATCCCGGTCGGGTGGTTCTTGGTCTGCAGGAACGCGGTGACCACACGCAGGCGCTTCAGGGCGCGCGTCTTGCGCTGGCCCTTGCCGGTCGCGATGGTCTCGCGCAGCGACTCCGCCTCGGCCTCGAGGTCGAAGGTCTCCAGGCGCTTCTGCAGCGCCTCGGCGCCCATGCCGCCCTCGAAGTAGAGGCCGAACCGGTCGCGCATCTCGCGGTAGAGCACCTCGTCGCCCTCGAGGTCCTGGACCTTGAGGTTCTTGAAGCGGTCCCAGACCTGCTCCAGGCGCTCGATCTGCTGGTCGGCGCGCTTGCGCAGCTGGTTCATCTCGCGCTCGGCGGACTCACGCACCTTGCGGCGCGCGTCGGCCTTGGCGCCTTCCTTCTCCAGCTCGGCCAGGTCGGTCTCGAGCTTCGCGGCGCGGGTGTTGACCGCGTTGTCGCGGGAGTTCTCCAGCTCCTTCTTCTCGACCTCGATCTGCGCCTCGAGCGAGGGCATGTCCTTGTGACGCTGGTCGACGTCGACGGACGTGATCATGTATGCCGCGAAGTAGATGACCTTCTCCAGGTCCTTCGGGGCGAGGTCGAGCAGGTAACCCAAGCGCGACGGAACGCCCTTGAAGTACCAGATGTGGGTCACCGGCGCGGCCAGCTCGATGTGGCCCATCCGCTCACGGCGGACGGCCGAACGGGTCACCTCGACGCCGCAGCGCTCACAGATGATGCCCTTGAAGCGGACGCGCTTGTACTTGCCGCAGTAGCACTCCCAGTCGCGGGTCGGACCGAAGATCTTCTCGCAGAAGAGTCCGTCCTTCTCCGGCTTCAGGGTGCGGTAGTTGATGGTTTCGGGCTTCTTCACCTCGCCATGGCTCCATCCGCGGATGGATTCAGCAGTGGCGAGGCCGATGCGCAGCTCGTCGAAGAAGTTGACGTCCAGCACGTTGTGCCTTCCTTCTCGTGTTCTAGCGAAGTCTGAAAAGAGTTGGGATTAAACGGTGTTGGCGAGGTATGCCGAGCTGGGCCCGGCATACCTCAACCGGTTGTCTGTTTTCAGACTTCCTCGACCGAGGACGGCTCACGCCGGCTCAGGTCGATGCCGAGCTCCTCCGCCGCGCGGAAGACCTCCTGGTCGGAGTCGCGCAGGTCGATCAGGCTGCCGTCGCTGGAGAGCACCTCGACGTTGAGGCACAGCGACTGCATTTCCTTGATCAGGACCTTGAACGACTCCGGAATGCCGGGCTCGGGGATGTTCTCGCCCTTGACGATGGCCTCGTAGACCTTCACGCGGCCGGTCACGTCGTCCGACTTGATCGTCAGCAACTCCTGCAGGGCGTAGGCGGCGCCATACGCCTCGAGCGCCCAGACCTCCATCTCACCGAAGCGCTGGCCACCGAACTGGGCCTTACCGCCGAGCGGCTGCTGGGTGATCATCGAGTAGGGGCCGGTGGAGCGTGCGTGGATCTTGTCGTCGACCAGGTGGTGGAGCTTCAGGATGTACATGTAGCCCACCGACACCGGCTCCGGGAACGGCTCGCCGGAGCGGCCGTCGAAGAGGCGGGTCTTGCCGGTGTGGTCCAGCAGGCGCACGCCGTCGCGGGTCGGCAACGTCGCGTCCAGCAGACCGGTGACGACGTCCTCGGACGCACCGTCGAAGACCGGCGACGCGACACGGGAGTTCGGCGGAGCCTCGTGCGCGTCCGGCGCGATCTGCTTGGCGAAGTCGGGATCACCCTCGATCTTCCAGCCGCGCGAGGCCGACCAACCCAGGTGCAGCTCCAGGATCTGGCCGAGATTCATACGACGCGGCACGCCGTGCGGGTTGAGCACGACGTCGACCGGCGTGCCGTCCTCCAGGAACGGCATGTCCTCGACCGGCAGGATCTTGGAGATGACGCCCTTGTTGCCGTGGCGGCCGGCGAGCTTGTCACCGTCGGTCACCTTGCGCTTGTTGGCGACATACACGCGAACCAGCTGGTTGACGCCCGGGGGCAGCTCGTCGCCCTCCTCACGGTCGAAGACCTTGACGCCGATGACGGTGCCGTTCTCGCCGTGCGGGACCTTCATCGAGGTGTCGCGCACCTCGCGCGCCTTCTCACCGAAGATCGCGCGGAGCAGGCGCTCCTCGGGGGTCAGCTCGGTCTCACCCTTGGGGGTGACCTTGCCGACCAGCAGGTCGCCGTCGCGGACCTCGGCGCCGATGCGGATGATGCCGCGCTCGTCGAGGTCGGCCAGCACGTCCTCGCTGACATTGGGTATGTCGCGAGTGATCTCCTCCGGACCCAGCTTGGTGTCGCGGGCGTCGATCTCGTGCTCTTCGATGTGGATCGAGGACAGCGTGTCGTCCTGCACCAAGCGCTGGCTCAGGATGATGGCGTCCTCGAAGTTGTGACCCTCCCAGGACATGAACGCCACGAGGAGGTTCTTGCCGAGCGCCATCTCGCCGCCGTCGGTCGCGGGACCGTCGGCGATGACGGCGCCCTGCTCCAGACGAGCGCCGTTCTCGACGACCACGCGGTGGTTGTAGCAGTTGCCCGCGTTGGAGCGGATGAACTTGCTGATCCGGTAGGTCGTCTGGGTGCCGTCGTCGTTGAGCACGGTCACCAGGTCGGCGGAGACCTCGGTCACGACGCCGGCCTTCTCGGCGCGGACGACGTCACCGGAGTCGAGCGCCGCACGGTGCTCCATGCCGGTGCCGACCAGCGGTGCCTCGGAACGCACCAGCGGCACAGCCTGACGCTGCATGTTGGCGCCCATGAGTGCACGCGAGGTGTCGTCGTGCTCCAGGAACGGGATCAACGCGGTCGCTGCCGACACCATCTGGCGCGGCGAGACGTCCATGTAGTCGACCTCGTCGGCCGGCACGTCCTCGGACTCGCCACCACGGCGACGGCTGAGCACGCGCTCCTCGGCGAACGAACCGTCGTCGTTGAGCACGGCGTTGGCCTGTGCGGTGACGTAGTTGTCCTCCTCATCGGCGGACAGGTAGTGGATCTCGTCGGTGACCTTGCCGTTCTTGACCTTGCGGTAGGGGGTCTCGATGAAACCGAAGGCGTTGATCCGGCCGTATGACGCCAGCGAACCGATCAGACCGATGTTGGGACCCTCAGGGGTCTCGATCGGGCACATGCGGCCGTAGTGGCTCGGGTGGACGTCACGGACCTCCATGCCGGCGCGGTCACGGGACAGACCACCCGGGCCGAGGGCGTTCAGACGCCGCTTGTGCGTCAGGCCCGACAGCGGGTTGTTCTGGTCCATGAACTGCGACAGCTGGCTGGTGCCGAAGAACTCCTTGATGGAGGCGACGACCGGCCGGATGTTGATCAGCGTCTGCGGCGTGATCGCCTCGACGTCCTGCGTCGTCATGCGCTCGCGCACGACGCGCTCCATGCGGGACAGGCCGGTGCGGACCTGGTTCTGGATCAGCTCGCCGACGTTGCGGATGCGGCGGTTGCCGAAGTGGTCGATGTCGTCGACCTCGACACGCAGGTCGACTTCCTCGCCCTCGCGGTGGCCCTTGATGGTCTCCTGGCCGGCGTGCAGCGCAACGAGGTACTTGATCGTCGCGACGATGTCGTCGACGGCCAGCGTGCTGTCGTTGATGGACGCCTCGACGCCGAGCTTCTTGTCGATCTTGTAGCGACCGACCTTGGCCAGGTCGTAGCGCTTGCCGTTGAAGTAGAGGTTGTCCAGGAGGTTCTGGGCGGCCTCACGGGTCGGCGGCTCGCCCGGACGCAGCTTGCGGTAGATGTCCAGCAGCGCCTCGTCCTGGCTGGCGGTGTGGTCCTTCTCCAGGGTCGCGCGGATGGACTCGTACTCGCCGAACTCCTCCAGGATCTGCGCCTCGGACCAACCCAGCGCCTTGAGCAGCACGGTGACCGACTGCTTGCGCTTGCGGTCGACGCGCACGCCGACCTGGTCGCGCTTGTCGACCTCGAACTCCAGCCACGCGCCACGGCTGGGGATGATCTTGGCGGTGAAGATGTCCTTGTCGGAGGTCTTGTCGAGCGAGCGCTCGAAGTAGACGCCCGGGCTGCGGACCAGCTGGGAGACGACGACACGCTCGGTGCCGTTGATGATGAAGGTGCCGCGGTCGGTCATGAGCGGGAAGTCGCCCATGAAGACGGTCTGGCTCTTGATCTCACCGGTGCTGGAGTTCATGAACTCCGCGGTGACGAACAGCGGCGCGGCATAGGTCATGTCGCGCTCTTTGCACTCCTCGATGGAGTACTTGACTTCCTCGAACCGGTGGTCGCGGAACGAGAGGCTCATCGAGCCGGAGAAATCCTCGATCGGGGAGATCTCCTCGAAGATCTCCTCCAGTCCGGACCGGTCCGGAACGTCGACCTTGCCGGCTGACTTGGCCTCGGCCACGCGGGCCTGCCAACGCTCGTTGCCGAGCAACCAGTCGAAGCTGTCGGTCTGCAGAGCCAACAGATCTGGAACTTCCAGGGGTTCGCGGATCGTGGCGAACGACAGACGGCCCGAAGCCGTCTTTGCCGAGGAGAGGGATTGTGTGCGCGAGGCAGCCAAGGATGGATCCTTCCACAGGCATTCTAAGCGGGCGTTTCGATGTGCGCTTCCGACATCTGCGGCGCCCACCGCGACCTCGCCGACCGTGAGGCACGGCAGCATTGCCCTGGAGTTTCGGCATACCCGACGCGGGATCGGGCACGCAGACAGAGCGCGGTCAAGGGTGGGTTGGCTGGATATGGGCAGCGCAAAGCAACACTTTACCTGAAAAGAGACCCTATGTCCACACGGGGTAGTGGTCGGACCTCAGTTGCCCCCCAGCGGCGAGATTCGACGCCACGAGAGTGCACCCTTCCAAGCCGCGGGTCAAGGGCTACCGGCAAGTCTGGCGTGTCGCCGGATGCCAAATGCCGCGTGCCAATCCCCCATGCCAATGCCGTGTGCTCGCTCAGGCGCTCACGCCGGACCGGTATGCCGTCGGGCTGACGCCATACGCCTTCTTGAACGCAGTGCTGAGACTGAAGGCGCTGCCGTATCCGACCTCGCGCGACACCGAACCGAGGGTCCGGTCGGTGTCGCGGAGCAGGTCGGCGGCCAATGACAACCGCCACTGCGCGAGGTAGGTGATCGGCGGTAGCCCGACCACGGACTGGAAGCGCCGGGCGAGCGCCGACCGGGAGACGCGCACCGCCGCTGCGAGGTCGTCGACGGTCCACGCACGGGCCGGCTCGGCGCGGATGAGACGCACCGCCTCGGCCACGGCGGGGTCGGTGACGACCCGCAGGCCCGCGACACCGCTCGGGGTCGCGGCGACCCACTCCGGACGACCGAGATGAGCACGACGTCGAGGATCCGGTCCAGCACGGCCTCCTGACCGAGCGCGTCGCGCTCCGCCTCCGCGACCAGCACCGGCAGCAGCGGGCTGTCCGCGCCGCGGACGACGGCGATCTCGGGCAGCGACGCGGACAGTGCGGTGCCGAGCTGCGCCTGGGCCGGATAGCTGGCCACCAGCATTGAGTCGCGCCCGGCGGGGTCGTTGCCCCACGCGCGCACACCTGCGGCGAGTTCGTCGGACAGGTCTCTGCCGTCGGCGCCCGAGCAGGCCTGGCCGGGGCCGATCTGGATCTCGGGGATCGTGGTCGGTGCGTCGCCGAGCCGATAGCGGGCTCCGCCCCGCACGAGCAGCACGTCTCCGGCGGCGAGGTGCTGCGGGGGCTGGTCCGTGCGGCGCAGCCAGGCACCGCCGGTCAACATCGCGATCATCGTCAGCGGCGAGTCCTCGGTGATCTCCAGTGCCCACGGCGGCTGCATCAGCACGCGCAGCAGGAACGCGCCACGGGCTCGTGGTCCGTCGAGCACGTCGGGTGTCCCTGCCAGCTCGGCCATGATCGCCGAGCCTAACGACTGACCGTGCTGACGCGCGACGATCGCCAGATCAGTCGTGGACACGCGCAGCTGCCACGAGTCCGGCGACCAGGAGGGCGACCGCGCCGACCGAGAGCGCCGCGCGCACCGAGTTGGCGGCGGTCCAGTGCGCCAGGTAGTCGCGCCACAGGTCGACCGACGACGCGGCCTGCGGATCGACCGCTGCCAACCGGTTGTTGAGCGGCACGTTGTAGACCATCGTCAGCAGCAGCCCGGCGAGGTAGGCCACGCCTCCGGCGGCGAGCAACACGTCGGCGGTTGCACGGTCACCCCGCAGCAGGCGGTAGACCAAGTAGCCACCTGCCAGGCCCGCCCCGCAGAACGCCAGCATGAAGGGCCCGTTCTCGATCGACCGGTTGGAGCTCTGCATCCTGGCGATGCCGACGGCGTTCGCCATACGCCCGTAGGACGGCATGATCCGCGCCGAGAAGTCGACGTAGACACCGGCGGTGACCGCGGAGGTCAGTGCGCCGAAAATGCCTGCGGCGACTGCGATTCGAGATGTCATGGCGGTTCTCCCTGGAAGGTGGCCCACCGGTTGCGGGCCGTGCCTACCCAGTCCAACCGCAGACGCGGTCGGGAGCCATCGGTCAGACACTCACGGACATGTGCGCGAGTCTCGGCATACGGCAGAAATACGACGAGCGCCGCAGGATCCGCGGAGAAATTTCGGATCCGGCAGCGCTCGTCGGGACTGTGGGTCGACCGGGGTCAGACGCCGGTGACGGACCTGATCCAGCTGCGGCTCGCCGTCAGGTTGGCGTAGTTGGACCCGGCATGGATGTCGCTGCCCGGGTCGGCGACGTCGCCGGTGGAGCACACTCCGACCACCTTGCCGTCGACGAAGAGCGGACCGCCGGAGTCGCCGTGGTTCGACGCACCGTCGGAGCCCTTGACGTGGATCGCGCTGCCGCCGTAGGCGTCCGTGCTGGAGCCGACGACGTTGACCGTCGCCTTGTTGAGGTGGGTCGGCTGGGCGCCACCTGCGGTGAGCCCGTAGCCCCAGATCGTGCCGGTGCCGCCGGCCGGCGAGTATGACGACGCCAGCGGTGCGTAGCTGTTGAGGGACTTGGCCGAGGACAGGTGGACCAGCGCCACGTCACCGCTGGAGGAGCCGGCGACTTGGTCGGCCGCGACCGGAGTGCCCGGGTTGGTCACCGAGTTGCTGTAGTAGACGTCCATCCACTGCGTACCGTCGATGCAGTGCTTGGCGGTCAGGACCCACTGGGCGGAGATCGCCTCACCGGTGCACCCGTAGGTGCCGCCGCTCTGCCCGAAGACCAACTGCACGATGTATGGCGAGCTCCCACTCGTGCCACCGATGATGTGCGGGCTGACCGGGCTGGAGGTGTCGGCCAGTGCTGTGCCGGTGCCGGCTCCCACGAGGGCCGCAGCGGCGACGGTGGACAGCGCCAGACGGGTGAGGCTACGCATTGTTTCTGCCTTCTTCTTCAGTTGATCGCAGGTTGTCGCTGCAGCCCAACTCGGTTACAGCGCAGCCACTTTCGCGGCCCAGCACCGTGCGCACAAGGCAGAATCGGAAACCTTGCCAAAGCCGGGACTCGGCTTGACCAACCACTTACAAGCTCTTGGTTTCCGGGGTGGCCGAGGTCACCCCGGTAGCCACCGAGACGGCCGAGCCTGTCGAGGTCCACACGTCGACGGAGCACCCCGTCAGGGGTGCTCCGTCACGCCAGGACGTCACGCCAGGACGTCGACCTGCTCGTGGTCCGCGATGCTCTCGACGAGTGCTGCCCGGTGCCACCGAGTGTCGCCGAAGGTGTGCTCGATGGCCGTGATCCGGGCGGTGTAGTGCCCCACGGCATACTCGGCCGTCATACCGATGCCGCCGTGCAGCTGAATCGCCTCCTGGCCGACGTGTCGCCCCGCCTGCCCGACGACGACCTTGGCGCGGGAAGCAGCGGTCGCGTCGTGCGGGTCGGCGGCGAGCGCCATACCGGTGTAGAGCACCGTGCTGCGCGCCAGCTCGAGCGAGACATACATGTCTGCCGCGCGCTGGGTGAGCGTCTGGAACGCCGCCAGTGGAACGCCGAATTGCTTTCGGGTCTTGAGGTATTCGACCGTCATCGGCAGTGCGGCGTCCATCGCACCGAGTGCCTCGGCGGTGACGGCGAGGATGCCGAGGTTGACACCCGCCTGTATGCCGCGCTCCGCGGTGTCGAGGCTGCCGAGCGCGAGGGCCGGTGTGTTGTCGAAGCGGACGCGCATCCCGGAGACGGCGGCCCCGTCGACGAGGAAGAGTCCGGTGCGCTCCCCCACCCGGGCGGTCACGACGAGCTTGTCCGCGGCTTCCGCGAAGGGCACCGGCTCCTTGGTGCCGGTGAGCGTCACCTCGCCCTCAGCGCCGGAAGCCGTGACGTCATACGCCTGCAGGGACCAGGCACGACCGGGCTCGGCGAAGGCGGGCACGATCAGGGAGCTACCGTCCAGCAGGTCCGGCAGCAGCTCTGCTCGCTGGGCGTCGGTGCCGCCGTGGGCGATCAACCCAGCCGCGGTCAGTGCCTCGGCGTATGCCGTGACCACTCGGGCGGATCCGAGCTCGGCGGCCGCAATCGCGACCTCGACGGTCGAGGCGCCGGCGCCGCCGACGTCCTCGCCGAAGGGCAGCGCGATGAGACCCATCTCCGCGATGGCGGCCCAGACCTTCGGGTCGTGGGCTGCGGGCCCCACCGGGACATCGCCGTGCACCTCGCCCGGAGCGTGCCGCGAGGCCAGCTCGCGGACGGCGTCCTGAAGGGCTTTCTGTTCGTCGTCAAAGGTGAAATCCATTGTCAATTCAGCCTTTCAGTCCGAGGATGCCCGATGCGATGATGCTGCGCTGGACCTCGTTGGACCCGCCGTAGATCGACGCCTTGCGGAAGTTGAGATAGGTCGGTGCGGCGAGCGCCGTCCACGCCTCGAGGTCGGTGTCGTCGGGCTGCGTCCACTGCAGCGAGGCCGGGCCGGCGATGTCGGTGGTGAACTCCAGGACGTCCTGCTGCAGTTGCGACCCGCGCAGCTTCAGGATCGACGAGGCCGGCTCCGGCTTGTCGCCGTGCGAGTTGGCCGCGACGCGCAGGACGGTCAGCTCGAGCGCGGCCAGCTGTGTCTCCAGCTCGACGAAGCGCAGCGCGACCAGCGGCTCGTCCAGCAGGGTGCCGTCACCGGACTTGGTGGCCGCCGCGTGCTTCTTGGCTTCGTTCAGCGCCCGCTTGATCGAGGCGACGGGCGCGACGCCCACCCGCTCGTTGCCGAGCAGGAACTTCGCGATCGTCCAGCCCTTGCCCCGTTCACCGATGAGCTGGTCGGCCGGCACCCGCACGTTGTCGAAGAAGACTTCGTTGACCTCGTGACCGCCGTCGATGAGTTGGATCGGTCGGACGGAGACGCCCGGGGACTTCACGTCGAAGACCAGGAACGAGATGCCCATCTGCTTCTTCGGCGCATCCGGCTCGGTGCGCACCAGCGCGAAGATCCAGTCGGCGTGCTGCCCGAGGGTGGTCCAGGTCTTCTGGCCGTTGACGACCCATTCGTCGCCGTCGAGCACCGCCGACGTGCGCAGGCTGGCCAGGTCGGACCCGGCATTCGGCTCCGAGAACCCCTGGCACCACCAGATGTCGAGGTTCGCGGTCGCGGGCAAGAAGCGTTCCTTCTGCTCCTGGCTGCCGAAGGTGGCGATGACCGGACCGACCATGTTGGCGTTGAACGCCAGCGGCGGCGGGACGCTCGCAGCCTGCATCTCCTGCAGGTAGAGGTGTCGTTGCAGCTGGGTCCAGTCCTTGCCACCCCACTCGACGGGCCAGTGCGGGACCGCCAGTCCGGCTTGGTTCAGGACACGTTGTGCCTGCCGCATGTCGTCGGCGCTGACCTCACCCCCGGCTGCCCATCGTTGCCGGAGGTCGGCGGGGACCTCGGTGGTGAAGAAGTCACGCATCCGCTGCTGGAACGCAGCGTCCTCGTCGGACATGTGCAGGCGCATAGTCGGGCAACCCCTCGGTCGTCATGAGTGTGCTACTTCACAGTAGCTCATCTGCTAAGCGCTTGCTTAGTGGTTTGGGCGGCCGGGTTCTGCGCGCCCCGTCAGCGATGTTCGAGCAGCGCCGTCAGCGTCCGGTATGCCGTTCGCGACATCTCGGGGTTGGTCTCGCGGTAATACCAGAGACTCCCGATCGCCTGCTCGAACGCCCACGCGCGGCCGCGTTCCCACTGCTCGTCATCCGCGCCGAGCACGTCCCGGAACGCGCGACGGGCGTTGCCGCGGAACAGGTTCCACGCAGGCTGCAGGTCGACCGCCGGGTCCCCGACGCCTGCCTGCCCCACGTCGATCACGCCCACCAGCCGACCGCCACGCACCAGGAGATTCCCCGGCATCAGGTCGTTGTGGGTCCAGAGGTCCATCGAGGGATCCTGCGGCAACCGGCGCCACTCCTGCCACCTGGCTCGCAAGCTCGCGGTGTCGATGAGACCGCTGCTCTGGTGCAGGCACTCATCGATCCAGTCATCCGAGTCCGCGAGACGGCCGCCCCGCCCGACACCGTCGAACGTCCGGCCCTCGGTGGGCAAGTCATGCACCTGGATGACGAAACGGCCCACGGCTTCGGCGAATTCGACGTTGCTGCCGACGTCGGCGTGACTCGCCGTCTCGCCGTCGATCCAGCGCCACACGGTCCAGGGCATGGGGTATGCCGCCGTGGCTTCGCCACGGGCCACGAGCTCGGGCGTGAGCACGTCGACGGCAGAAAGCACGCGCGCGGCGTCCACCTCCGCATCGATCGCCTTGCGCGCCGCGTCCGGGTCGACCGCCTCCAGTCGCAACCGGCAGACGAGGTCACCGGTCCTGAACATCGCGTTGACCGTCCCGTGCGAGGCGACGCGCGTGATCGGCCTGTTGAGCAGGTCGGGGTGTTGTTCCCGCAGCAGCTCACCGACCAGGTCGGTGGAGAGGTCGAGTTCGGCGTCGTGCATCTTCACCGCAGTAACATCGCTGCGAAACCGCTTGGTCGTCAAACGAATTCGGAGCCTCCATGAGCCCCTACGCGTCCGACTCGATCCCAGCTGACCCGGGAGACCTCGGCTTGGAACCACACCCGGAGGGCGGCTGGTTCCGCGAGACCTGGCGACACCCGCAGACGGTCGAAACGCCATACGGCACAAGGGCGTTGGCGACGTCGGTGATCTTCCTGCTGCAGCCCGGCGATGTGTCGGCCTGGCACCGGTTGCGGTCGTCGGAGTTGTGGATCTGGCACGGCGGCGGCCCGGTCGAGCTCACGCTCGGCGGCACCGGTGACGACCCCGCCGAGACCGGCCGCGTGACGCTCGGCCCCGGTGGCCAGCATCTCGTCGAGGCGGACGAGTGGCAGAGCGCCATACCCGCCGACCCGGAGCGCGCGACGCTCGTCGCGTGCATCGTCTCCCCCGGTTTCGACTTCGCGGACTTCAGCCTGCAGAAATAGTCGGCTCGACACCGGTCTCCGCCAGCGCATCCGCGAGTCTCGATCGCCCGAACCATCCCGGTATGGCGCCACGAACCTCCCCGCCCCCATCGATGCGCAGGTCGGGACCACCAAGGGCCTCGTGCCAGCCGCGCTCACCGCGCCATATGGCAGTCAGCAACGGCAGGGGCACACTGATCGTGGCGCACGACTCCACACCGGGGTCGAAGTCACAGCAGTCGGGCACACCGTGTGCGACGACCACCCACCACCGCGAGCGCTGCGGCATCAGGTCGGTGAAAACCACTGCCACACAAGTGGGTTCGTCCGGCCAGCGGTCGACCGGCAACGTGCGTTTGATGTCCCACATCAACAGTTGCGGGTCGAGATCCTGCTCCCCGAGGTCGGTGACCCATCGCAGCCCCCATACGCCGAGCGATGTGACGGCGCCGTGCAGGTCGCGGCCGCATTCGGTCAGCTCGTAGTTGCCGCCTTCCGTGTGCACGACGATGCCGTGCCGCTCGAGGGTGCGCAGCCGCTTGGCCAGCAGCGCCGGCGACATACGCGGCACCCCGCGCCGGATCTCGTTGAAGCGGCGGCTGCCCATCAGCAGCTCCCGGATCACCAGCAGCGTCCAGCGCTCGTCGAGGATCTCCATGGCTTTCGCCAGCGGACAGAACTGGCCGTATGTCGCTGCCATCGGACTGCCTCCTGCCCGCTGTTCCACCACCTCCAATGGTGCGCTCGTGCGGCGGACGTGACCAGTACAGATTCGTAACTGGAGCGGCCGCGGTGACGACCGGATGCTGGTTGCAGCGGCGCCGTTTCGGCCGCTGCGGTCCCGAAGGAGGAAACCATGTCCGTCATACCGTCCACCGACGCCGACCTGAAGGCACGGCACCGTGCGATGTGGTCCGGTGGCGACTACCCGCGGATCGCCCGCGAGCTCGTCGGCCCGATCGGGCAGGAGCTGGTCAAGGCGCTCGAAATGGCGCCCGGTCAAAGGGTTTTGGATGTCGCCGCCGGCACCGGTAACGCGAGCGTTCCGGCCGCTTTCGCCGGGGCGGACGTCACAGCGTCCGACCTGACCCCGGAGCTGCTCGACGCCGGACGAGCCGAGGCGCCGGATGCCGGAATCCACTGGGAGATCGCGGACGCCGAGGCGCTGCCCTACCCGGACGGGTCGTTCGACGCGGTGATGTCCTGCATCGGCGTGATGTTCGCGCCGCACCACCAGCGCGCCGCGGACGAGATGACGCGCGTATGCCGAGCCGGTGGCCGCATCGCCATCGCCTCGTGGACCCCCGGTGGCACCATCGGCAGGCTGTTCGCGGCCATGGGCGAGTTCATGCCACCGGCGCCCGAAGGTGCGTCACCGCCACCGCTGTGGGGCGACGAACGGCACGTGCGCGAACTCTTCGCCGGAAGCGTGAAATCCCTGAGCGTGCAACGCCATACGCTGCCCATCGCGCAGTTCGCCGGGCCGGCGGACTTCCGTGACTACTTCCACCACTACTACGGCCCGTCGCTGGCGACGTACCGGCTGCACGCGGACGACCCGGACCGCACCCGGGCGCTGGACGCAGCGGTGGAAGGAGTCGCCGCTGCCGCGAACCTCGCGGGCGACGACAGCTTCGCCATGGAGTGGGAGTACGTCGTAGTCACTGCCATCCGGGCCTGATGCCGCGAAAAGGCCCCGATCCCATGGGGATCGGGGCCTTTCAGTGAAGCAGTGAAGCGTCAGCTCACTTGAGCTCGACGGTCGCGCCGGCGCCCTCGAGCTGCTCCTTGGCCTTGTCGGCCGCGTCCTTGTCGACGTTCTCCAGGACCGGCTTCGGAGCGCCGTCCACCAGGTCCTTGGCCTCCTTCAGGCCGAGGGAGGTCAGCGCGCGGACCTCCTTGATGACCTGGATCTTCTTGTCACCGGCGGCGGTGAGGACGACGTCGAACTCCGACTTCTCCTCGGCGGCGTCGGCGGCACCGCCGGCGGCGGCGCCACCAGCAGCGGCCACGGCGACCGGGGCGGCAGCGGTGACGTTGAAGGTGTCCTCGAACTCCTTGACGAACTCGCTGAGCTCGATCAGGGTCATCTCCTTGAACTGGTCAAGGAGCTCTTCGGTGCTGAGCTTTGCCATGGTTGGCAACCTTTCGTTGTTTCTACGACAGTGGTCGTATGCCGTGAGTGGCGTTGATTTTTAAGCGAACTGGGCCGTGCAGGCTCAGCTCTCGTCGCCACCCTCGGCGACGTCGGATGCAGCCTCGGACGGAGCCTCGGCAGCGGTCTCTTCGGCGGCAGCGGCCGGGGCGTCGGTGGCAACCGGGCCCTCGGTCTCGACCTTGGTCCGCAGCGCGTCGACGACCCGAGCGGTCTGCGACAGCGGCGCGGCGAAGAGGCGGACCGCCTGGCTGAGCGACGCGTTCATGGCGCCGGCCAGCTTGGCGAGCAGGACCTCGCGAGACTCGAGGCTCGCGAGCTTGGCGATCTCTTCCGATGACAGGGCCTTGCCGTCCATGACGCCGCCCTTGATCACCAGCAGAGGGTTCGCCTTGGAGAAGTCACGCAGTCCCTTGGCAGCCTCCACCGGGTCACCGGTGATGAAGGCGATGGCGGACGGACCCTGCAGGTCGCCGTCGAAAGCCGTCACACCGGCCGCTTCGGCGGCGCGCTTGGTGAGCGTGTTCTTCACCACGGTGTAGGTCGCGTGCTCACGGAGGGAGTTGCGCAGCTCGGTGAGCTGAGCCACGGACAGACCGCGGTACTCCGTCAGCACGGCCGCACCCGAGTCACGGAACTTGTCCGTGAGCTCGGCGATGGCTGCCGACTTGTCGGACTTGGCCATGCGGACCTCCTTCATTGGTGGGTGTTCGTCCCGATGGAGCGCCGCGGCCCGACACACGAAAAAGAGCCCCGGCGCAGATGCCCGGGGCTCACAAGAAGATCGGCCGTCATACAACGCATGTATGGCGTGATCGTGCTGCCTGGTTCACCTGCGCTGGTCGCCCGCTCGTGTGCGGGACCTTCGGTGATGCGCAGAACGCATCGACAACCGGCGGTCTTCGGTAGGGCAAGAGTACGGTTCAGGGCGACCGGGGAGCAAATCGGTGCGATTCACGCCGTCACGCGGCGAGCGCCTCACCGCGTCATGGGTGTGTAGGCATCCACCACCAGGTAGGGGACCATGATGACCATCGACATCGAGGACGAGCTCCGGCAGGCCTTCGCCGAACTCCCCGAAGACCACGCTGATCCGGCCGGCGCGATCGCCGGCTCCCGCCGCGGTGCGGTCCGGATCCGGCGTAGACGCCTGACCGCCATGTGTGCGGGAGGGGTCGCCTCTGCCCTGGTGATCGGTGGCGCCGTCGCGGTCGCCACCGGCCTGCCCGAGTCCGGCGGCCGCACCGGACTCGCCCCGGCGGGTGGCGCTACGACTGCGCACACTCACTCGGCCAGCGCGCCGACGCTTGCCATCCCGACGCCGCCCGCCACGACGAAGCGGCCGCAGCCCAAGGAAGACACCGACAAGCCGCTGGCCGGACTGTCCGGCCGGCTGCTGCCACACGGCAGCCAGCTTCCGACCGGCATGCTGTATCGCGGCACGTACACCTACGACTACACGAAGACGTGGGCCACGTCGCTGGCGGACGGCTACCGCTATGGAGTCCCCGTGCAGATCCTCATCGGGGCGGACCAGACCGATGGCTCACCGACCCCCGCTCAGATGAACGCTGCCTACGGCATCGTGTCGAGCGTGGGCGACGGAGCCTCGACCGGGACCGATGACACCAGGCCGAGTTTCAGGTCGCTGTCGTCGAACATCGTGCGATTCCGGACACCGGCATTGGCGCAGTCGGCCATCTCGAGAGCCCAACGGGGCGAAGCCGGCCTCTATTGGGTCTGGAAGAACGTCACGACCCCGAACGTCGCATGGTCCGGGGTCCCCGGCATCACCGGTGACCACGGCGTCTACGACCTTCGATCCCCCGGGCCGAACCCGGGGTTCGTGGCCTACCAGGTCGTCGGCAGCTACATCGTGTCCGCACACTCGGAGACGAAGGCAACCGCCGAGCAGGGCGTGACCGACACGGTCGCCAACCTCAAGACCGCCGGGCTGCTGAAATGAGGCAGGGCACGCAGTCCGACGACGAGTTCGAGCAGTTCGTCACGCGCGAGTACGACCGGTTGCGTCGGATCGCGATCTCGCTGACCGGCAACCGGCACGATGCCGAAGACCTCGTGCAGGACAGCCTGGCCAAGCTGTTGGTGCACTGGGACAAGGTCGCCGCCACGGCGTCACCCACCAGCTACGCACGCCGGACCATCGTCAACACCTTCCTGTCCGGAAAGCGCCGACGGGCGGCCAGCGAGATCGTCTCCACCGAAGTTGTTGACCACAGGTCCGAATCCAGTGATCCGACAACGCAATTCATCCAGCGCCACGACTTGCTCTCCGCGGTGCTCACGCTGCCGCCGAGCCAGCGGGTCGTCATCGTGCTGCGCTACCTGGAGGACCTGCCGGTCCCCGAGGTCGCCCGCATCCTCGGCAAGCGCGAGGGCGCCGTGCGCGCAACCTGCCACCGTGGGCTGGAGAAACTGCGCGAACCGGACGGCCCGCCCGCCGTCACCGCGACCGGACGGGCAGCGCACGCCAGGGCGTGACGCCGTTGTCGTACCGGCGCGGCATCGTCGCGCATGCCGAGCGCAGTTCATGGCTCCCCGGGCAGGTCAGCATCCGGCGCCCCTCAGGCGACGACCGGCCAGCAGACGATCGTGGTGTGGTCCAGCAGGTCGGACTCGTCACCGCGCGCGAGGTAGCGCTCCCGGACCGGTCCGTCACCGGATGTCGCCCGCTCGAGCACCGTCTGGCCGAGCGTGCCGTACGCCTGGTCGAGGTCGATGAACGGCCCGTCATATGTGGTGACGGCGAACTCTCCGCCAGGGACTTCCTCCGCGCCGCGCGTGCCGGGCTCGACCGGGAGGTAGGCGACGAGGTCGGCCGCCCCTTCGGTGAAGTACTCGGTCGGGAAGATCACGCCGTCCGGTCCGGTTCGCTTGCCGTGGCTGACCCGTAGCTTGCGGTGCAACTCGGTGAAGGTGTTGATCCACCAGGCGATCGCGGTGTCACCGGCGACGTGCGCTCGCACGACGAGCGCGTGCACCGTCGGCTCGTGGACGGTCTCGACGTCGAGTCCGGGCTGCTCGTCCTGCAGGATCCGCCGCAGCGAGTCGACGGTGTCCTGGGTCTGTCGCAGTTGCTCGGCCATCCGGTCCAGGTGTTCGGCGATGATGACGTCGCGCGCGGCCGTGTCGGACGCGGACACCACGCGTCGTACGGCGTCAACCGGCATGTCGAGGTCACGCAGCCGACGGATGAGTTGTGCGTCGGACACCTGCCCCGGTCGGTAGTAGCGGTAGCCGGAGTGCTGATCGATCCGCGCGGGCTCCAGCAGCCCGACGTCGTGGTAGTGCCGCAGCGCCTTCACGCTGAGGAAGGTCATCCGGGAGAAGTCACCGATGCTGAGTTCCTGAGTCATGCCCACGACGCTCAACCCTCCCCCACGGGGAGGGTCAATGTCACCGAATTTGTCCTCGCCGCTTGAGTCTCCCCCTGGGGGAGGCCGGACAACTGAAGACATGACATCAACAGACACGGCGCGGCCGGTGAGCCGCCCATCCTCGAAAACCGTTCCCACATCATCACATCCGGAGTCGTCCGCCGGCTGGCTGCCGCTCGCGGCACTGCTCGCGGGAGTGTTCGTGGTGGTGCTCGACTTCTTCATCGTCAACGTCGCCCTCCCGTCGATGCAGCAGGACCTGCACACCGACGACACCGGCGTCGAATGGGTCATCGCCGGCTTCGGGCTCACGTATGGCGGGCTGCTGCTGGCCGGCGCCCGTGCCGGAGACCGCTGGGGCCGGCGCCGGATGTTCGCCGGCGGCGTGGCGTTGTTCACGGTCGCATCCGCGGCCTGCGGCCTCGCCCCGTCGATCGGTGCGCTCACCGGCGCACGCATCGTGCAGGGCATCGGCGGCGCACTCATCACCCCGATGGTGCTGGCGCTGATCGGCGAGATCTACCAGGGGCCGGCGCGGGCCCGCGCCATCGGCGCCTACTCGACCGTCATGGGCGTCGCCGCCGCGAGCGGCCAGCTGATCGGCGGTGCGTTGATCCAGCTGAACGTCCTCGGTCTCGGCTGGCGCTCCATCTTCCTGGTCAACGTGCCGATCGGGGGCGCCATACTCGCGCTCGTGCGGCAGCTGCCCGGCACGCGGTCGACCAATCCGCCGCGGCTCGATCCGGCCGAGATCGCCCTGTCGACAGGCGCATTGACCGCCCTGCTGCTTCCGCTGCTGGAGGGTCGGCGGCTGGGCTGGCCGGAGTGGACGTGGTTGTCGCTGGCCACTTCGGTGGTGCTGACCGGCGTGCTGATCCGACGGTGCAGGGTCCTGCTGGCGCGTGGTGAGCAGCCGATGCTCGCCGCCGTGCTGCGCGGCTCACGAACCGTGCGCACTGGACTGGCCATGCAGACGCTGCTGTTTCTCGGTATGGCGTCGTACTTCCTCGTGCTGGCGATCTACCTGCAGGGCGGGCGGGACATGAGTGCCCTCGGCTCGGGAGGCATGTTCACCTTCCTCGCGGTCGCCTACCTGGTCGGCACCGCGCAGGCGGAGAAGCTGACCGCCCGCTTCGGCGACGTCGCGCGCGTCATCGGCGCCGTCGTGTTCCTGGCCGGGCACCTGGTGACGCTGCTCGTCGTCGTCGACGCTCCGCACGCCGGTGTGCTGTGGCTGGCGCCCGGGGTGGTGGTCACCGGCTTCGGCATGGGCATCTGCCTGACGTCGCAGATCGCCACGATCATGGCGACGGTCGAGCCGGCGGAAGCGGGATCGTTGTCGGGGACGCTGTCGGCCGTGCAACAGGTCGGCAACACGGTGGGCGTCGCGCTGATCGGCCTCGTCTTCTTCGGCGCCGCGACGCAGGACCTGCGGATCTCCTTCGAGCACGGTGTGCTCTACCTCATCGGTGTGACCGGACTGCTGCTGCTCGGCAGCGTGGTGCTGGGCGTCCGGCGCCGGTCGTGACGGGACATGTGACAGCAGCCAAGCGCCCACGATCGGACTCTCTCCGATGCCAGACGGGAGCTATGGCTCCCGTCTGGCATCGGACATGTGGGCGTTCGCCGGAAATTCACCCCGTAGTGTCACTCCGATGCAGCCGCTGATCCGAGAACTCACCGACGACGACCGCGACGCCAACCACCGTCTCGGTGCCGAGGCGTTCGGGTACGCCCCGGACCGACAACCGGCCGCGTTGCCGCCGACGGGCGGGGCGGTGCTCGGCAGCTGCGTCGGAGATCGGCTCGTGGCGAAGATCCGGGCACAGGACTACCTCACCCATGTGCCCGGCGGGCACGTCGTACCGACGCTTGGCGTCGCCAGCGTCGCGGTGCAGGCCGAGTCCCGCGGCACCGGCCTGCTGAGTCCGCTGTTCCACGCGGGTTTTGAGCGGGCTCGGCAGCAGCGCCAACCGATCAGCACCCTCTTCCCGACGGCGCCGGGCATCTACCGGCGGTTCGGCTACGAGGTGGTCGGCGGGCTCGAGCAGCGCCTGCTCACCGTCGCCGACCTCGCCAAGGTCCGCGCGCCAGAGGATGCCTCGCTGAGGCGCGCCACAGCCGACGACCTCGACGCAGTGCGCGAGCTGTATGCCGCGTGGGCGGCGGACAAGTTCGGGCCGCTCACCAGGACCGGGCCGGCCCAGCCCATCTGGTCGACCGACTACCTCGCCGGCACGGCGACCGTCACCCTCGCAGTCGACCGCGACGGACAGGTCGTCGGGTGCGTCCGCTGGACACGCGGCACCGGATACGACCCCACGTCGTCGGCCATCGAGGTCGAAGACTTCATCGCCCGCACCGAGGACGCCGCTCGCGCGTTGTGGCGCCTGCTGGCCAGTTTCGGTTCGGTGAGCGGCCGGGTCGAGGTCGAACTTCCGGGCACGGACGAGGCTCTCACCCTGCTGCCGGTCGGCCCACCGCCGCCGAGCAAGGAACTGCCCTACATGCTGGCGCTGCTCGACATACCGGCGGCGCTGAGTGCGCGGCGCGGTGTGCCCGGCCTGTCCGCACGACTTCCGTTCCGTGTGACCGGCGGTTTCGCCGAGGACGTCGACGGCAGCTACCTGCTACGTGCGGAGAACGATGAACTCCGTTGCAGCTCAGCGGTTTCCGGCGATGGACCCATCTTCCACGCACGCGGTCTCGCTGCGTTGTACGGCGGTGCCCAGCGTTGCGCCGGCCTGCGGTCGATCGGCCTGCTGAACGGCCCGGACGACCACGACCCGGTGTGGGACGCGCTGTTCAACGTGCCGACACACATCCGCGACTACTTCTGACCCGACTCGACATACGACGAAAGCGGCCGCCGCCCCCAGAGGGACGACGGCCGCTTCAGTTGTGCGTGGTGTCGACGATCAGGCGTCGACCTCCTCGCCCAGCAGGTTGCGCGTGATGGAGGCATCGAGCGGGATGCCCGGGCCCATCGTGGTCGACATCGTCGCCTTGGAGATGTAGCGACCCTTGGAAGCGGCCGGCTTCAGACGCAGGACCTCTTCCAGCACCGCACCGTAGTTCTCGACCAGGGCCTTCTCGTCGAAGGACGCCTTGCCGATGATGAAGTGCAGGTTGGAGTGCTTGTCGACGCGGAACTCGATCTTGCCGCCCTTGATGTCGGAGACAGCCTTGGCGACGTCCATCGTCACGGTGCCGGTCTTCGGGTTCGGCATCAGGCCGCGCGGACCCAGAACCTTACCGAGACGACCGACCTTGCCCATCAGGTCCGGCGTGGCAACGACGGCGTCGAAGTCGGTCCAGCCGCCGGCGACCTTGGCCAGCAGGTCGTCCGAGCCGACGAAGTCCGCGCCGGCGGCCTCGGCAGCGGCAGCCTTGTCACCGTTGGCGAAGACCAGCACGCGGGCGGTCTTACCGGTGCCGTGGGGCAGGTTGACGGTGCCGCGCACCATCTGGTCGGCCTTGCGCGGGTCGACACCGAGGCGGAACGCGACCTCGACGGTCGAGTCGTACTTGGTCTTGGCGCCGGACTTGGCCAGCCGAACCGCCTCGAGCGGTGCGTAGAGCTTGTCCTTGTCGATCTGCTCCGCTGCGGAGCGGTAGCTCTTGCTGTGCTTCATTCGTTTTCCCTTTCGGAATTGTGGTTGTGCGGGCCGAAGCGGGCCCAACCACGGTTGGTCATGAACGCTCATCGAGTGGGGCGATACGCTCCTTCGTCGCTACTCGATCAGCGTGCGATTCACTCGGTCTCGATGCCCATCGAGCGGGCGGTGCCCGCGATGATCTTCGACGCCTGGTCGATGTCGTTGGCGTTGAGGTCGGCCATCTTCTCGTTGGCGATCTCGCGCACCTGGTCCTTGGTCAGCTTGCCGACCTTGTCCTTGTGCGGCTCGCCGGAACCCTTGGCGACACCGGCGGCCTTCTTGATCAGCTCGGCAGCCGGCGGGGTCTTGGTGATGAAGGTGAAGGAGCGGTCCTCGTAGACCGTGATCTCCACCGGGATGACGTTGCCGCGCTTGTCCGCCGTGGCGTCGTTGTACGCCTTGACGAACTCCATGATGTTGACGCCGTGCTGACCGAGCGCGGGACCAACGGGCGGGGCGGGGGTGGCCTGACCGGCCTGGATCTGCAGCTTGATGAAGCCGGAGACCTTCTTCTTGGGAGGCATACTTCGTTCCTTTTCGTGGGCCTACGCCGTGGGCGATGACCCGGTTGCAATGTGCCCGGCGAGCATTCCTCGCGGGCTGGTGCTGTCGTCGACTCAGATCTTGGCGACCTGGTTGAAGGACAGCTCGACCGGAGTCTCCCGGCCGAAGATGGACACCAGCACCTTGAGCTTCTGGGTGTCGGTGTTGATCTCGGAGATGGAGGCGGGCAGCGTCTCGAACGGCCCCTCCATGACGGTGACGGACTCGCCGACCTCGAAGTCGACGTCCGCGGACGACGTGGTGCGGCTGGCCGTTGCGGTGGCTCCAGCGGCAGCGACACCCGTCTCGACGGCGCCCTCCGGCTCCTCGAAGACCGGGTTGAGCATCGTCACGACCTCGTCGATGGACAGCGGCGACGGCTGGTGGGCGTTGCCCACGAATCCGGTGACACCCGGCGTATGCCGCACGGCGCCCCAGCTCTCGTCGGTCAGGTCCATGCGCACCAGCACGTAGCCGGGCATCCGCACGCGGGTGCCGGTCTTGCGCTGGGAGTTCTTGATCTCGGTGAACTCCTCCATGGGCACCTCGACCTGGAAGATGTAGTCCTCCATGTTGAGGCTGGTCATGCGGGTCTCGAGGTTGGCCTTGACGCGCTTCTCGTAGCCGGCGTAGGAGTGCACGACATACCACTCGCCGAACTGCATCTTCAGGTCGGCGATGTATGCCGCGCGCTGCTCCTCGACGCTGAGCACCGGACCCTCGTCCTCGGTGCCTTCCTCGGCATCGTCACTCGACTCGTCGGACGCGACGTCCTCACCCAGGTCCGCGGCCTCGCCGGCAACCTCCGCCTCGGCCTCCTCGGAACCTTCGGCGCCGTCGACGGTCTCCTCGTCGCGCTCGGCGTCCGCCTCGGCGGCGACGTCACCGTCGGCCTCGGCGATCTCGGCGTCGACCTGCGGGTCGTCGGCAATGCCGGCCGCTGCCTCGTCGATCTCCTCGCCGTCCTGCTCGTCGGTCGCGTGGACCGCCTCGAGCTCGGCGGGGTCTTCGGGGTCGGCACCCTCGTCGGCGGCGTCCAGAGCCTGCTCGGTGTCGCTGTCACCGTCTGCGACGTCGAGCTCGTCCTCGATCGTCTCGCGCACGTCGTCGGCCGGCGCTTCGGCGTCGGCGGCACGCTCGATGTCCAGTGCCTCGGCGTCCTGGGCGTCCTCAGCGGTCAGGTCGGCGTCCCACGCCGTTTCCTCGGCGCGGGTCGCATCCACAGCCGCAGTCTCCTGCGGGTCCAGCTCGCCAGTCATTGCCCTGCTTTCTTCTGTGTTCCGTGTCGCACGGTGTCTCGCACCTCGCCTTGCGGCGTCATACGTCTCAGGCGAAGGTCCAGTCGACGAGGCGCACCAGCAGCTGGTCCAGTCCGACGATGTAGGCCATCAGGACGGCCAGGAAGACAATGAGCGCGATGGTGTAGGTGTTCAGCTCGTCACGAGTCGGACGGACCACCTTGCGCAGCTCGTCGATGACCTGCCGGATGAACAGCAGGATCTTGCCGAAAATGCCGCCCTTCGGCTTCTCGTCGGCGGTGCCACGCGTCGAGGCGGTGCTCGTGCTCACGGTGACTCCTACTGTCTCGCTGACTTGTTGTTACTGCTGGATCTGTCTTGCAGGGCACGAGGGACTTGAACCCCCAACCCCCGGTTTTGGAGACCGGTGCTCTGCCAATTGAGCTAGTGCCCTCCGAGCGTTCAGGCCGTGCGGAACGCCTTCTTTCGGGCATGCCACATCAGCCTGAGGTTGATCGGTGGGTCAAGCATACGGGTTGTGGCCCGCTCCTCACAAAACGGCAGCCGATCGATCAAGGTTCCCGCGCACTCAGTGCGCCAGCGCTCCCCCGGCCGCCCGGTATGCCGACGGCGTGAGCTCCACCTGCACATCGCATCCCAGGTTCGTGCACTCACACACAAAGGGGAATCCGCTCTCCGGCGGAGCCTTGTCGCCGAGCGATGCGCGGAACGCAGCGATCTGACGATTGACGACGGCGTTCTCCTCCCGACGTATGGCGCGACGCTCCTCGCCGTCGCGGGCCCGCGGGCCAGCCCCGAGGAGCGGACCGAACAGCTCCGCGAGCGCCCGCTCGCTCTCGTCCTCGTCCTGCCGGCCGTCCATCTCGACGACGGCGAGGTTGCGCTCGTCGGCGTCGCGCCGGATCCGCTCGGTCAGCAATGCGTCCCGCTCCAACCTGCGCCGGCGGGCGCGGTCCTGGTCGCTCTCCTCCGCCAACGGCGTCGGGCTGTTGCGGATGCCGAGACTGCGCGCGGTGAAATCGGTGGTCGGCAACAGCCAGATCCCGTGGCCCGGACTGGCCATCACCGGTTGCACCAGATGAGGAAACAACTGCGGGCCCTCGACGACCAGGAGTGGGCCGGTGCCGCGCGCCTCGATGTCGTCGACGATCATCGCGAAACGCTCGTCGGCGTAGTCGACGAAGTTCACCGCCTGCTGCTCGGCACTCGGGTCGACGTGCTGTTCCTTGTACGACGCGGCATGCGCACGCGCCATGGCGGGGTGCGTCGCCGGATCCGTGCGTTCGATGTGGGCGAACGTGTAGGCGTCCACCGGGTGCAGTCGCAGGTCGTTCCGATGGGCGAGCCGGCGTGCCAGCGTTGACTTGCCTGCCCCGCTTCCGCCGCCGATCCACAGCACGTGAGTCAGGTCCACCCTCAGAGCCTAGACGCGAGGTGTGTCGCAATGGGGCGCAAGAATCTGCTCTTTGCTGAAGTTTTCGAGCTCTAACGCTCATCTAACGTCAGTTGATCACTAGCCTCGAACACGCTCCAGGACGCAGCACTTCGCTGCGCCGCGGCCAGGAAGAGGTCACCCACGATGCACCGGAACACAGTCATCCGCAGCGCCGGAGTGGCGGCGCTCGCGTTCGCCACCGTCGCTGCTGCGCCGGGCGCGAGCGCCGCCGCGGCATACACGATCGACGTCGGGACGATCGGCACCTACAACCACCCGACGGACACACCGGCCGCGCCGTTCATCGACGCGGACGGCACCTTCCACTTCCAGCAGTCCGCCGCCTTGTATGGCGCGAACGACCCGCACGAGTGGGAGTTCTACACCGGCAAGGACATGGACACCGCGACCAAGGACGAGGCACTGTCCACGGCCGCCGACCCGGACAACCCACAGGACCGCAACGACGACACCGTCTGGCGCTGCGTCAACGGTCCGACCGGGCGGGAGGCGACCAAGGCGCCCGCCGGGTCGGGCTACGACCTGGCCAACTACTGCGACCTCGTCGGCACGTGGGTCGACCCGGACACCGGCAACTGGATCGGCTTGGTGCACAACGAATTCACGCCGAGACCGTTCGGCGACGGCCTGCACTACGACGCGATCGACTACGCCGTGTCGACCGACCACGGCAAGACGTGGCAGATCAAGGGCCACGCGATCACCTCGCCATACAGCACGAAACGCGGTGACACCGAAGCGTTCCCGGAGCAGACCTACTACTACGGCGACGGTGACCCGCGTCTTTTCGTCGACATGAAGTCGGGCTATTTCTACGTCTATTACGGCTCGCGGATCGTCGACAAGGGCGGCAGCTGGGGCGGCTTCACCGAGCACGTCGCGCGTGCGCCGATCAGCGGCAAAATGGCGACCGGCACGTGGCAGAAGTACTACGACGGCAAGTGGCACCAGCCGGGCGTCGGCGGCAAGGAGAGCGGCGTCGTCTCGACCGACAGCTCACCGACCGGGTTTGTCGCTCCGGAGGACGAGTACGACCCGACGAACAAGGGCACCTGGGCCGAGCAGCAGAAGGCGGGCACGCTGCCGGGCAACTCCGACCTGTTCATCCTGAACATCGCGTATGACGCCTACCTCGGCAAGTACATCGGCACGCCGGAGAGTATGACGGACAACAGCCCGCAGCGCATCTACGCCACGGACGACCTGGCGCACCCGAAGTGGCAGTTGGTCGGTGACACCGGCTCGGCATACGCCAACAGCAGTTGGTACCGCTGGCTGATCGACCCGGTCAGCAAGACACAGGGCACCATGGTCGGCAAGACCTTCCGCAGCTATTGCTCGATCGCGTGCGCGAACGGCTCCTACGGCGACTACGCAACGATCACGATCGACAGCGACCAGCCGGCGAAGTCCCCGGTCCGCGCCGGACAGGATTATCTGCTCCGTGCAGGCGGCGGAGTCCTCGGTGCGATCGGGTCCAAAACCGTTGTGACGCGGGGCAATTCGGCACGGGCGCACTGGGAGTTCGAGTCGAACGATGACGGCTCCTACACCGTCGTGAACTCCACCTCGGGTCTGGCGCTCGGGGTCGACGACACGGCGAAGGCGGGCCGTGCGTGGGGTGCCACGACCGGCCTGTCGGCGGTCGCGGACGACGGGCCGTCGGCCGGCCAGCAGTGGTTCATCCAGGCCACCGAAGGCAAGGGCGGCAACGGCTTCCGGCTAGTCAACCGCTACAGCGGTCTCGTGCTCGACCTGGCCGGTGCGACCGGCAGCAACGTCACGACGCAGCCCTACCGCAACTGGAAGGGCGGCGACGCGACGCCGACGACGCAGTCGCTGCACCTCATCGCGGTCCGCTGACCGAGAGGAGCACCAATGCACCGAGGGGAGCACGAAATCTGCCGGATTTCGTGCTCCCCTCGGTCACTGTGTGATCCTCTCGATCGGCTCGACTAGGTTCGGGGGATGCCCGAACGTTCGGTGGCAACCCTGCCCAAGGCGCACCTGCACCTGCACTTCACCGGTTCGCTGCGGATCGACTCGCTGCGCGACCTGGCCGACAAGCACCACGTGCGACTGCCCGAGGCACTCCTGGCCGACTGGCCGCCGACCCTGTCGGCGCGCGACGAGCGCGGCTGGTTCCGGTTCCAGCGCCTGTATGACGCCGCCCGCGCCTGCGTGAAGGACGAGTCCGACCTGCGGCGGTTGGTCCGCGAAGCGGCGGAGGACGACGTCGCGGAGGGCTCGCGCTGGCTGGAGATCCAGGTCGACCCGACGTCATACGCAGCGGGACTCGGTGGGATCACACCCGCGCTGGAGATCGTGCTGGACGAGGCGAAGGCCGCGAGCGCCGACCTGCCGATCGGTGTCGGAGTGATCGTCGCGGCGTCCCGGCTGAAGCACCCGATGGATGCCCGTGCCCTGGCCAGGCTCGCCGCCAAACATGCCGGAGACCAGCCGGGCGACGTCGTCGGATTCGGCCTGTCGAACGACGAACGCCGTGGCGTCACAACGGATTTCGCCCCGGCGTTCCGGATCGCGCACAAGGCCGGGCTGGCCCGGATGCCGCACTCGGGCGAGTTGCTCGGCCCGGACGCGATCACCGAGACGGTGGCGTCACTGGAGCCCACTCGGCTGGGTCACGGGGTGCGGTCCGTCGAGTCACACTCGGTGCTCAACCGGGTCGTCGACTCCGGCATCGCCCTGGAGGTCTGTCCGGGCTCGAACGTCGCTCTCGGCGTCTACACGGCACCGGCAGATGTGCCGCTGCGCACCCTTGTCGACGCGGGCGCCACCATCGCGCTCGGTGCCGACGACCCGCTGCTCTTCGGCAATCGCCTTGCGGACCAATATCGTTCGGCGCGCGAGGACCACGACTTCACCGATCAGGAGCTGGCCGCACTGGCGCGTTCATCGATCGACGCGTCGCTCGCCCCGGAGGACGTGCGCAAGGCGGCATACGCCGACATCGACGCCTGGTTGGCGTCAGCGTCGGGCGATCAAGTCCAGCGCGACGTCGACGATGCCGACACGGGCGCCTGAGTCGTCGATCTCCGCGAGCGGCACCCACTGCGCGAAATCGGTCGTGCCGTCCACCTCGGTGGTGCCGAGTTCGCCGCCGGTGATGGTCGCGTCGAAGAGGATCCGGACCGATTTGAAGGGCCGCCCGCGGCCGTCGTCGGCGACCGTGAACGAGTCCGTCGCGAGCGGCGCACCGACCTCGACGCGGTAGCCGGTCTCCTCGAACAACTCGCGCACAACGGCGTCCTCGATGGACTCGTCGAACTCCACGCCACCACCCGGCAGCGTCCACCCGGCCTTGCCCCGAGTCGTCCCGTTGAACCAACTGAGCAGGATGGCGTCGTCCCGGACGATGACCGCGTATGCCGCCAAGCGCGTGTCGTACTCCGTGAAGTGCATGAGCGCGATCCTCGCACGCACGCGTGCGTGCCCGCACCGGAGTTCACCAGCGCAGCCCGGCGTCCTCCAGCGTCGCTTCCACCTCTAGCCGCTCGACCGAGGACCACTCCCGTGGCGACAGCCCGTCGTCCACTTGCAGTGCGGCGCAACAGGATTCAAGGACGTCGTCATACGCCAGCGTGGTTGCGCGGAGTCGGTGCACCCGCGCGGCCGCCTTGGAGGTGCGCAGCACGTCGAGTTCGGCATACAGCCTGGTCAGATCGGACGAGAGCCGGGCGATGTCGCGTGATACCGGCACCGGTGTGTCGCGCACGGCGTGCTTCGGCTCGATCCACGCCCGCACCGCCTTGTCACAGGCGAGGAGGATCACAGCCGGGGCCACACAGGCCGCCGCATATTCGACAAGTCGCCACATCGCGACCTCCCAGGTGCCACTTCCATGGTGGCACCCGGGCGGCCGAGGCGCGAGTGCTACAGCTCGTGCCCGACGAAGATCGGCTCGTTGACCAGCGTCACGCCGAAGGCGTCGCGCACACCGTCGCGCACCTCGCGCGCCAGCTCGGCCACGTCGGCGGCCGTCGCGTCGCCGCGGTTGGTGATCGCCAGCGGATGCTTGGTCGACAGCGCGGCCGGACCGGGCATCGCGTAACCCTTGTCGAAGCCCGCGTGCTGGATCAGCCAGGCCGCGCTGGTCTTCACGCCGGTGCCGTCGGTCGGCCACTGCGGCGGCGCCGGGGCATCGGCGCCGAACCGCTCGGCGGCGGCAGCTGCGAGGTCGTCATACGCACCGGCGCTGATGATCGGGTTGGTGAAGAACGACCCGCACGACCAGGTGTCGTGGTCCTCGGGTGCCAGCACCATGCCGCGCTTGCGGCGCTGCTGGAGCACGGCGTCGCGTGCGTCGCCGAGCGGCACCCGCTCACCGATCTCGACACCGAGTCCTTGCGCGAGTGCGGCATACGCAACGGGTTGCGACAGCTCGGTCGGGCGCAGGGCGAAGAGCACGTCGAGCACGACATACCGGCCTCCCCCGCGGTATGACGAACCCTTGAAAAGGGAGTGCCGATAAGCGAATTCACAGTCCGCGTTGGCGAAGGTCCGGACCCGCTGCTCCTGCCGGTCCCAGGTCCGCACGGACGCGATCGTCTGGGCGACCTCCTGGCCGTAGGCGCCGACGTTCTGCACCGGCGTCGCACCCGCGAGCCCCGGTATGCCGGACAGCGCCTCGACGCCGGACCAACCTTCGTCGCAGCAACGCGCCACGAAGTCGTCCCACTCCTCGCCGGCCGCGACGCGCACGTGCACTCCCCCGCACGCGTCGTCGGACTCGACCTCGATGCCGGAGTTGGCGATGCGCAGCACGGTGCCGGGGAAGCCGTCGTCGGCGATCACCAGGTTGGACCCGCCGGACAGCACCAGCAGCGGCTCGTCCGCGTCGTCGACCTCACGCACGATGTCGACGATCTCGTCGGTGGTCTCGGCGACCACGAGGCGCGCGGCCGGGCCACCGACGTGCATGGTCGTCAACGGGGCCAGCTCGACCCCGGCAGCTTCGCGCATCAGGCGGACTTCAGCGCCACGGTCGCCCGCGCGCGCACCAGCACCTTCTGCCCACCCGAGGTGGCAGTGATGTCCACGGTCGCGGTGTCGCCGTCGACGGAGTTGACCGTCGCGCCGACCTCGATGTCGGCACCGCCGTCGTGCGGCACCGGCACGGGCGCACTGAAGCGCACGCTGTATGCCGTCACGCGTCCGGCGTCACCCAGCCAGTCGACGACCGGCTGGATCGCGGCGCCCATGGTCCACATGCCGTGCGCGATGACGTCGGGCAGCCCGACGGACTTGGCGAACTGCTCGTCCCAGTGGATGGTGTTGAAGTCGCCGCTCGCCCCGGCATACCGGATCAGCGTGGCGCGGTCGACGTGGATGGTGCGCGACGGGATCACGTCGCCTGCACTGACGCTCATGCTTCATCTCCCCGGATCACCACGACCGACGTCGCGCTGGTGACGACCTCGCCGTCGAGTGTTGCGATCTGCGTGCCCATGGTGACCATCGAGTGCCCGCCGGCCTGCCGGACCTTCTCGATGGTCGTGGTGGCCTGCACCTCGTCGCCGGCGACCAGCGGCCGGTGGTGCTCGAAGCCCTGCTCACCGTGCACCAGACGGCTGAAGTCGATGCCTGCCTCCGGGTCGGCCATCACGTTGGCATCGCCCTGCTGGGAGATCATCACGGCCATCGTCGGGGGCGCGATCACGTCGGCATACCCGCGCTCACGGGCGACCGCAGGGTCGAAGTGGACCTCGTCGGTCGCACCGACCGCCTTGGCGAACTCGGCGATCTTCGCCCGGGACACGACATACGGCGGGGACGGCGGATAGCTCCGACCGGCCACCTCGGGATTCACAGCCATGGCGTCAGAGTAGTCGGCACCGGAAACGCGAAAGCGCCCCGGGACCGTTGCCGGTCCGGGGCGCTTCGTCGGCTGTATGACGAGCCGTCTGACGAGAAGTCGTCAGCGGGTCTCGCGGTGCACGGTGTGCTTCTTGTCACGCGGGCAGTACTTCTTGAACTCCACGCGGTCGGGGTTGTTGCGACGGTTCTTCTTCGTCACGTAGTTGCGCTCTTTGCACTCAGTGCACGCCAAGGTGATCTTGGGGCGAATGTCTGCGCTCTTGCTGGCCACGGCAACCTGCTCTCGGAAATTACTTGTCTCTGGTGCGTCTGTCTTGGTAGCGGGGGCGGGGCTCGATCCCGCGACCTCACGATTATGAGTCGTGCGCTCTAACCAGCTGAGCTACCCCGCCTCGGCGATGGACAACTTCTCCACCTGCGAGCCCCCAAACGGAATCGAACCGTTGACCTTCTCCTTACCATGGAGACGCTCTGCCGACTGAGCTATAGGGGCCTGGCCGTCTCGAGCGCGACAAGGCTGTCGCCCTGCTCGAGCAGCGCAGCGAAAAGGCTACCGTAAAGCCTCTTCGATCACGAAATCGGCGCAACCTCCCCGCGGACGAGGACGGTTCCCTTGCGGTTGTTCCGCAGGGCCAGGTCCCAGGATTCGCCGGTCTGGTGCGCCACGTGACGCACCGTGCCCGGGATCAGGACCGGCTTGCGGAAGGACATCTTCGCGACATACGACTCGGGCAGGCGGTTCTCGATCGAGGCGAGCATCGCCGCCTGACTCCACATGCCGTGCGCGATCGTGCCGGGGAAGCCCATCGCCTTCGCCGTCACCGACCGCATGTGGATCGGGTTGACGTCGCCACTCACGGCGCTGAACCGGCGGCCGAGGTCGCCGGAGAGGCGCCAGACCATGCCGGCGCCGTCCGGAGCCTCCGTCTCCTCCGGGCGCGGCGGCACCTCTCCCTCGACCCGCTGGCCGCGATAGAGGTATGTCGCCAGGCCCTCCCACACCAGCTCGTCGCCGACGTGCGCTTGCGACACGACGTCGACCTGCACGCCGCTCTTGTGCGGCCGGGCGTTGGTCGCCCAGGTCGACAGGTCGAGCGGCTCGCCCAGCAGGACCGGACGATGCACCGTCAACGTGTTGTCCAGGTGCACGCTGCCCATCAGCGGGTAGGGGTAGCTCTTGTCTGCGAAAAGCGTGACCTGCAAAGGAAATACGAGGTTGTGCAGGTAGGTCGCGGGCAGCTGCTCACGCAACGTGAAGCCGCACACGTGGTCGTAGTCGGCGAGCGCGCCCGGATCGACCTGCACGCCGCGACGGACGACCTGCACGTCGGGCAGGCCACCCTTGCCGTTGTGCGACTTGGACGTCGCCACGGCCCGCGCGAAGATCTTCGGCAGGCTCGGCTCGCCCTCGATCTCGATGACTTTCGTCATACTCGCCTCACGCCCCGAGTTGGCTCTGGCCGCAGACGCGGAGCACCTGTCCGGTGACACCGGCGGACCCGGGCTCGGCGAAGAACGCGATCGCCTCGCCGACGTCGGTCGGGCTGCCGCCCTGCAGCAGGGAGTTCAGTCGGCGGCCGACCTCACGGGTGGCGAAGGGGATCTTGGCGGTCATCTCGGTCTCGATGAAGCCGGGCGCCACCGCGTTGACGGTGATGTCACGGTCGGCGAGGTTCTGCGACAGCTGACGGACCATGCCGATCACGCCGGCCTTGGATGCCGCGTAGTTGGCCTGGCCGCGGTTGCCCCCGATGCCGCTGATAGACGCGACGCCGATGATCCGCCCACCCTCTGCCAGACCGCCGGCGACCGACGGGTCGAGCAGCGTCTTGTTGATGCGGAACTGCGCGCGCAGGTTGACGTCGAGCACACTGCCCCAACGGTTTTCGTCGGTGTTGACGAAGAGCTTGTCCCGGGTGATGCCGGCGTTGTGCACCATCACGTGCAGCTTGTCGCCCTTGCGGGAGACGGCCTCGGCGATGCGGGCACCAGCGTCCTCGGCGGTCACGTCGAGCTGCAGCGCGGTGGCGCCGAGCTTGTTGGCGACCTTGCTCAGCGCGTCGCCCGCCGCGGGGATGTCGACCAGGATGAGGTCGGCTCCGGCGCGGGCGAAGACCTTGGCGATCTCGGCACCGATGCCGCGGGCGGCACCGGTGATGACGGCGACGCGACCGCGCAGCGGGTGCCGCCAGTCGATGTCGTCGGGCACGTCACCGGCGCGCACGCGCACCGGCTGGCCCGAGACGTATGCCGAACGGGCGGACAGGAAGAACCGCAGCGGGGCCGCGAGCACGGACGAGTCCTGCTGCGCGTCCTGGTCGACCCACAGCAGGTTGGCAGTGCTGCCGGCCCGCATCTCCTTGCCGATCGAGCGGGTGATGCCCTCGAGAGCCTGCTGCGTAGCCGCGGCCTCGGCGTCCTCCAGCTCGGCGGGCGTGGTGCCGACCACGATGAGCCGGGCCGACGAACCGAGCTTCTTGATCGCCGGCGCGACGGTCGCGCGCAGCTCGTCGAGCTGGTCGAGCGTGCGCGCGGCGCTGGCGTCGAAGACGATCGCACCGAGCTTCTTGTCGTATGACGCCTCGGGCGTCGCGTCCACGACGTCGCCGCCGGAGGCCTTGATAATGCCCTTGGCCCAGCCCGCAACAGGTGCGTCTGCGATGCCGGCCACGGCGGCCGGCCCGACGAGCAGGTCCTGACCCTCCTCGTAGCGACGCAGCTTGGCCGGCTTGGGCAGCCCGAGCTGGGATGCGACCTTCTTGCCGACCGGGTTGGTGTTGACGATCTTCGAGTAAGTGTCGGTCATGAGTTCACAGCCTCCAGAATCGCGACGACGCCCATGCCGCCGGCGGCGCAGATGGAAATGAGTGCACGGCCAGATCCCTTCTCGTGCAACATCTTCGCGGTCGACGCGACGATGCGGCCGCCTGTTGCGGCGAAGGGGTGCCCCGCGGCGAGCGAGGAGCCGTTGACGTTGAGCTTGTCCCGGTCGATCGTCCCGAGCGGAGCGTCGAGGCCGAGCTTGTCCTTGCAGAAGTCCGGGCTCTCCAGCGCGGCCAGGTGGCACAGCACTGTCGAGGCGAACGCCTCGTGGATCTCGTAGAAGTCGAAGTCCTGCAGCGACAGGTTGTTGCGCTGCAGCAGCCGCGCGATGGCGTATGGCGGCGCCATCAGCAGACCTTCGTTGCCGGTCACGTAGTCGACACCGGCCGTCTCGCCGTCGACGAATCGGGCCAGCGGGGTGATGCGGTGCTCGTCGGCCCACTCCTGGGACCCGAGCAGCACGGCCGAGGCACCGTCGGTCAGCGGCGTCGAGTTGCCGGCGGTCATCGTGGCGCCCTCGCCCTTGCCGAAGACCGGCTTCAGCTTGGCCAGCTTCTCCGGCGAGCTGTCCGGACGCAGGTTGTTGTCGCGCGTAACGCCGAGGAACGGCGTCAGCAGGTCGTCGAAGAAGCCGCGCTCGTATGCCGCGGCGAGCCGCTGGTGGCTGCGGGCGGTCAGCTCGTCCTGCGCCTCCCGGGTGATGCCCCACTCCTTGGTGGTGATCGCCTGGTGCTCGCCCATCGACAGGCCGGTCCGCGGCTCACCGTTGCTGGGCTGGTCCGGCGCGAGCTGACCCGGGCGGATCTTGGTCAGTGCCGAGATGCGCTGCTGCGGCGTCTTGGCGTAGTTGACCTTCATCAGGGTCCGGCGCAGCGAATCGTTAACGGCCAGAGGGGCGTCCGAGGTCGTGTCGGAGCCGCCGGCAATCGCGGAGTCGATCTGGCCGAGCGCGATCTTGTTGGCGGTCAGGATGGTCGCCTCGAGCCCGGTGCCGCACGCCTGCTGGACGTCATACGCCGGCGTCGTGGGCGACAGGTGCGAGCCGAGGACCGACTCGCGGGTGAGGTTGAAGTCGCGCGAGTGCTTCAGCACCGCGCCGGCGGCGACCTCGCCGAGGCGCTCGCCGGCCAGGCCGTAGCGCGAGACGAGCCCGTCGATCGCGGCGGTCAGCATGTCCTGGTTGGACGCCTTGAGGTATTTGCCGCCCGACCGGACGAAGGGAATGCGATTGCCGCCGAGGACATAGACGTCGCGGAGGTCACGAGCGCTCATGAAGAGATCTCCCAAGAATTGCTGAGACAAGGTTTGTCGAAAACAAATTTACCGATACTGAGAGTAGCAGGTACAGCTGGTTTCGGATACTCTCGCTGTCATGACCAACTCGCGGAGCACTCGGGTCAATGCCCGAGTGGATGGCCGCGATGCCCGGTGGACCGAGCATCGCGAGCAACGACGTCGCGAACTGACCGATGCGGCACTGCGGGCGATCCGCAACCATGGTGCGACCGTCGGCATGGATGAGATCGCCGCCGAGGCCGGCACGAGCAAGACCGTCATCTATCGGCATTTCGGCGACCGTCTCGGGCTCTATCTCGCGGTCTGCCAGAGCGTCGACACCAACGTCCTCGGCGACCTGCAGCAGGCACTCAGCCACGCCGGAGACGACCCGGGGGTCGGTTTGACCGGCGACGCGCCTGCGGTCATCGAGGCGGTCATCGACAGCTATTTCGCACAGGTCGAGCGCGACCCGGAGGTCTACCGCTTCGTGGTCCGTCGCCCCACCCTCAACGTCTCTCCCGAGCACGACCCGGTCATCGGGATCAGTGACACCATTGCCGACGTGCTGCAGCCGATCTTCGAGGACGCGCTGCGGGAAGCCGGCCAGCCGATCACCGCCGCCCGCATCTGGGCGCACGGTCTGATCGGGTTCGTCCGGGAGTCGGCCGACCGATGGCTGGCCGACCCCGATCGTCTACCACGCAGTGCCGTTGTCCGGCACATGGCGCAGTTCGCGTCCTATGGACTGGCCGGCGCGCTCGGCCTCGACACAAGGAGCACAACATGACCGACAACCCCATCGCATCTGAGCTGCGCGACGTCCTCGACGGGCACTGGCTCGAGCTGCGCCGCAGGGCGCGCGCCGAGTTGCCCGCCGATGTGATGCTGGCACCGCCCGGCCTGACCGTCGAGGAGCACCGGGCACGGACCACCGAGTCGCTGCTGAAGCTGGCCGAAATGGGTTATGGCCGTGTGGGATTCCCCACCGCCTTCGGCGGCGAGCTCGACTACGCGGCGTCCTGCATCCTCTTCGAGATGCAGGCGTTGGGCGACCTCTCGCTGCTGGTCAAGTCCGGCGTGCAGTTCGGACTCTTCGGCGGTGCGGTCGCCCGACTGGGCACGCAGCGCCACCACGCGGCATACCTCGAGGACATCATGACCGGCCGGCTGCTCGGCTGCTTCGCGATGACCGAGGTGGGTCACGGCAGCAACGTGCAGGAGCTGGAAACCACTGCGACATACGACGATTCGACCAAGGAGATCGTCATCGACACCCCGACCGAGGGTGGTGTGAAGACCTACATCGGCAACGCCGCACGTGACGGGCGGATGGCGGTCGTCTTCGCCCAACTGGTCACCGCCGAGGGCAGCCACGGAGTGCACGCGGTGCTGGTGCCCGTGCGCGACGAGTCCGGCAATGCGCTGCCCGGTGTGACGATCGGTGACAACGGACCCAAGGGTGGCCTGCCCGGCGTCGACAACGGCACGTTCGCGTTCGACAAGGTGCGCGTGCCGAAGGACAACCTGCTCAATGCATTCGGCGACATCGACGAGGACGGGAAGTACGTCTCCGACATCGAGAACCCGAACCGTCGCTTCTTCACCATGCTCGGCACGCTGGTGCGTGGTCGGGTGTGCGTCGGTGGTGGTTCAGGAGCCGCCGCGAAAAAGGCGCTGGCGATCGCCCTGCGCTACGGGTCGACCCGTCGACAGTTCGCCGCCGACGATGGCCAGGACGAGATCGTGGTGCTGGATTACCTTGCGCACCAACGCAAACTGCTCCCACGGCTGGCGAAGTCGATCGGCCTGAGCTTCGCCCAGAACGCCATGACCGAGCGCCTGCAGGCGTTGCAGGGCGAGGGCGCACTGCCGGACCAGGAGGGCCAGCGCGAGCTGGAGTCGATCGTCGCCGGGCTCAAGGCCGTCACCACGTGGCACGCGCTCGACACCATCCAGGCGTGCCGCGAGGCATGTGGCGGCGCCGGCTACATGGCCGAGAACCAACTCACCCAGATGCGTGCTGATGTCGATGTCTTCACGACGTTCGAGGGTGACAACACCGTCCTACTGCAGTTGGCCGCCAAGGGCCTGCTGACCGATTACAAGGAGATGTGGGGCGACCTCGACGTGCCCGGCATGGTCGGCAAGATCGCCGGCCAGCTCAGCGAGCGCATCGTCGAGCGGACCACGGGCCGCGCCGGCATCCAGCGCCTGATCGACGCTGCGACCGGCCGCGACGACGAGACCGCCACCGACAGCCTTGCCTGGTGCGGCTCGATGTTCGAGCAGCGCGCGGACCACGTCCTGGAGACCCTCGGAAACCGACTGCGAAAGGCCACCAAGGACAACGCTTTCGAGCTGTTCAACAACGCCCAGGACCACGTGCTCCTCGCGGCCCGGACACACATCGATCGGATCGTGCTGGAGGCGGCCGTCGACGCGCAGCAAGCCATGGCCGACGGCGCCGCGAAGGATCTGCTGGAGCGAGTCCTGATCCTCTACGCGCTCAGCTCGATCGAGGAAGACAAGGCCTGGTTCATCGAGCACGGCCGCATCACGACGGCACGCAGTCGCGCTGTCACGGCCGCGGTCAACGACCTGTGCCGTGAGCTGCGCGGTGCGGTCCCCACGCTGGTCGACGCTCTCGGCATACCCGAGGACCTGATCACCGCGCCCATCGTGCAATAGCCGGGGGTGGCGCTCCGGGGAGGGCCGGCGGACCAGGAGCTGAGGTCAGAAGCCGACGGCTGCCGCCGGCGGCAGCGGCATCCGCAGGGCTGCATCCAACTCCCGTGCCGCACCGCTGCGTCGCTCGTCGAGCAGCCCGGCCTCTCGCGCGGCCTCCAGTCCGCGCGCGCCCAAGTAGGCGGAGGCCAGTTGCTGTGTGTCCAGCACCAGGTCGGGGCTGTCCTCGGTGCGCGTCATACGCCCGGCGCCTTCCGCATCGGCGGCGAGCCGCCAGCGTCCCTGGTTCCACGCACACGCACTGTCCTCGACCTCGAGGACGAGGTCGACCGGGGCGGCATACCCACGGCATTCCATGGCGAGGGGTAGGTCGACCAGCCGGACCCACAAGCTGTCCCATGTCGGGCCGTGGATGCCCCGGTCCCCGCCCGTCCAGGCGAACGCCGGATCATCCATCCCTCGGTGGTTCAGCACCACCGAGGAGGTGAGGTCGAGGTCCACGAGGCGTCGCAGCAGGGCGAGCTCGGTCGCGGGGTCGCCGATCAACTCGCCGACCTCGACCGTGCCGTCGGGCCGACCCTCGTCCCACTTCTCCTTGCGACGGAACCAGGCATAGCCGACATCGACACCGTCGCGCACAGCGAAGAGGAGGCGCTGAGGCTCCGTGTCCCGCAAGGTCTGTGGTGTGTCGCGGGCGAACATCTCGTAGGTCTCCGGCTCCCGAACGACGGAGCCGAGGGTGAGCGCGCCTGCGTGCATCGCGGCAGCCTTCATGCGGTCCGCGACGCCCGGAGTGCCCGCGGCGACGAGACGGGTCCGAAGCTCGGACGCCGCTTGCTCCAAGCCAGGGGCTGTGAACGTCGCGCCCCTGCTGAGCGTCACCCTGGTCTCCAGCGACGCGACGCCGTAGCCGTGCCGGCCGTAGATCGCCGGCTCGCTGGCGTGCAGGACCGACAGTCCGGACCAGTCGCCGCCACGCACACGCTCGAAGTGGTCGCGCAGCATCGCGGTGAGGACTCCTCGCCGGCGCTCGTCAGGGTGCACACCGACAAAGGTGAGGCCGCTCACCGGAAGCTGCCGCAGACTCTGCTGCGGCCCGGGCACAGTGAGCGTCAGCGGGTAGACGCCGTAGACACCTGCGTAGTAGGCGGGATCGCCATCCGCGACCTCGGCCGCGAACCGCTGGTCCTCCCGGATGCCCGAGAGTTCCCGTGCCGGAGACTGCCGAGACGGCTCGGCGAACCAGACGAGCTCGTCCGTGTCGAGAAACCGTCGGGCGTCGTGGGCCGGCCCCACATGTATGTCTGCCATCCCACCAATGAAGCGCCCGGGAGAGTCTCTTGCAACCGGATATCCCCCGGGCTCCGCCCGGAAATTGCGCTGTAGACCACCTTGTCTACAAGGAGTAGCCTTGGGGGCATGAGCGACACAACGACGATCCGGGTCAGTCGCACCACCCGCGACGTCCTCAACGAGCTGGCTGCGCGGCGTGGTGAGACCGTGGCCGACTCCGTCGCGCGCGCCGTCCGGCTGCTCGAACAAGACGCCATCGGCGAAGACCTTTCAGCCCCGCTACGCGACGACGAGATCTCCTGGCTCGATGCTGACGCCGGGTGACGTCGTCGAGCTTGACCTCGGCCCGCCCGCCGGCGCAGAGGCCGGTATGCACAGACCCGCGATTGTCATCACCGCCGACCGGATCCTGCACGGCGGACCGAATGTCATCCAGGTCGTGCCACTCACCCGCACGATCCGCGACAGCGGAGCCGAGGTCGTGATCGATCCGGACGAACTCAACGGGCTCGGTGCCGTCTCCGCCGCGCAATGCCAGCACATCCGATCCATCGCCACGACCCGGGTAGGTTCCCGGATCGGCAACGTAGGCCCCGCCATGCTTCGGCAGGTCCGGAGCATCGTGGCCATCGTCATCGACGCCTGACACATCCGCTCAGTGTTGCTCCTCGACCGAGTGTGAGTCGGTCAGGCTGAGCGCACCGATGGCGGCGACAATGCCGACGACCGCTGCCAGCACCAGATAGGTCACCCGCTCACCGTGGAAGAAGGAGTGCACCAGAGCGCTGCTCCAGGTGCCGGCCGGCAGCGTCGCGGTCACCAACGAGGCGATGAGCGTGCCGACCAGTGCCGTGCCGACGCTGGTGCCGAGCTCCTGGGCGGTGTCGTTCAGCGCGGTGCCCATCGACGTGCGGTTCTCCGGCATCGCGTCAACGAGTGCGACGGCACAGATCGTCATCAGGGTGCGCAGCCCGACGGTCATGACGACCATCGAGACCGCGACCGCCGGGTAGCCGTGCTCGACGCCCCACGCCATACCGACGAGCGAGACCGTCAGGCAGGCCGCGCCGACGAGGCAGGCGATGCGGTGGCCGAAGCGCTTGCCGAGCCACTCCGAGAAGGGAGTGGCCGCCAGCATGGTCGCGATCATCGGCAGGTTGGCCAGGCCGGCCCGCACCGGGCTCCAGCCGTAGGCGTACTGGAAGTGCAGGATCAGCCCGAACATCACCGCTGCCATGGCGATCGCGGCACCGACCTGAGCGAGTATGGCGCCGCGCACCGTCCCGTTGGACAGGATCGACAGGTCCAGCATCGGTGCGCCGGAGGCGCGCTCACGCCATACCCACGCAAGGGCTGCCGTGACTGCCCCGCCGAGCAACAACACGGTCTGCGCAGACAGCCAGCCGTGCTGGACGCCGCTGGTCAGTGAGTAGCAGGCCAGGCCGATCATGGTGATGCTGAGCGCCGCACCAGGCAGGTCGAGCTTGTCCTTGGTGAGGCCGTCACGGGTGTCCGGCGCGACACCGCGCCATACGCCGATGGCCGCGATGAGGGCAATCGGTGCGTTCACGACCAGCAGCCACTCCCAGCGGATGTGTGCCAGCGCGGTGCCGCCGAGGAGCGGGCCGAGGATGAAACCGGACATGCCGACGACGATCATCACCGTCATCGCACGCATCCGCAGCTCCTTGCTGTCGAACAGGCGGAACACCAGCGAGTTGGTGATCGGCGCCATCATCGCGGCTGCGACGCCGAGCAGGGCACGCAACACGATGAGTTGGCCGGTCGAGTCGACGAAGACTACGCCGAGACTGAGCAGCCCGAAGAGCCCGAGTCCGATCAGCAGGACGCGTCGTCGGCCGAAGCGGTCGGCGACGGATCCGGCGGTCAGCAGCAGCCCGCCGAAGGTCAGCGAGTAGGCGCCGGTGACCCACTGCAGCGCGGTCGTGCCGCTGCCGAGGTCGCGGCCGATGGTCGGTAGCGCGATCGACAGCAGGGTGTTGTCGACCATCTCGACGAAGAACGCGAGACAGAGTGCGGCGAGTGGAATCCACGCGGCGCGAATCGACGAATACGTCCGCGGGCCAGGGGGTTTCGCGGTGGGCGGTTTGGTCAGAGTGGCGTTGGTCATGGCTGCCTCCTCGCAGAGCTGGGGAAGTTCGGTCTGCGAGGGAAGCTATGGACGCCGACTTTCAGCGAGGTTTCGCGTCGGCTTCACCGGTTCCCGGATCGGTTTCAGCGCTGGCCCGAAGGTGAGACTTTCGATACCCGGCCGTCGACGTTCGAACGATGTGCAGCGCGAGGCAGGTTCGTAGCGTTCGAGGCATGAACTCCGGCATACATCTCGACAAGAGCGACGGCGCCGGTGAACCCGCGAAGCTCGGGTTCACCCGTGACGACGTGCTCTGGATGGTGGCGATCTTCGGCGTGCTGGCCGGTGGCCTGCTCGGCGCGGCTCCGTGGATCGCACGCTGGTTGCGCGATATCCCCGCGGTGCCGTTCCACGCGGCCCTCGACCAACTCGCTTCCTTCGACCAGCCGTGGTCGCATGTCGCGCGCCCGGCGCTCGGCATCGTGCTCGGTGTCGGCGCCGCCCTGGTGATCGTGCTCACCGCCCATCGCCTCGAGGTGTATGACGACCATCTCGTCATCCGGCGCGGCGACGATCGTCGCTCGATCGCACGCGACGACATCGTGGGGATCCATCGGGACGGCAAGAAGATCGTCATCGACGGCAAACAGGGGCGGCGCATCTTCGCAGACGAAGTGGAAGCCAAGGCGCAGCAGGTGCGAGCCGCCTTCCTGGATCGTGGTTATCCCTACGAGTCCTGATCAGGACGTTGCGACTTCCACTCCCGATACTTCTCCCGCAAGCAGGTCCCGCACGGCCGGTAGCCAGCCGCGATCGCTGTCGCCTCGTCCGCGAAGAAGACGCGGTGCTCGACGTAGCCGCCCTGCGCGATCGCGCGCAGGGCGGACGGGCAATCGAGCCGGCCGCAGATGTGACGACGCCGATATCCACCGAGCGTCCCGGGCTTGGTCGAGAGGTAGGGCATTCCGTCGGCGTCGACCAGGGTGAATTGCCCGGCGCCGGAACGGTTTTCGTGCGACACGTTCATCATGCGGCACCTTCCATCGTCAGCAGGGTCGTCTTGGCATCGACTCCCCCGACATACTGACCGAGCGAGCCGTCGCTGCGCACCACGCGGTGACACGGGACGACGATCGGCAGTGGGTTGGTCGCGCAGGCGGTGCCGACGGCACGCACGGCCTTCGGTCGGCCGACGAGCGTTGCGACCTCGCCGTATGACGCAGTGCGGCCGTAGCCGATCGACGGCAGGCTGCGCTGCACCTCCGCGCGAAACCCCGAGGACAGTGCGTGGTCCAGGGGCAGGTCGAACGTGGTGCGGTGACTGGCGAAGTATTCGTCCAGCTCCCGAGCCGCGTCGTCCAATCGCGCCGTGCTCCGCAGGATCCGCGGACTGACCCGATCGGCGATCGTGCCGAGCACCCGGTCGAAGTCCTCCCGCTCGTAGGCGACCCGGACCAGGCCGCGTTCGGTCGCCGCGAGCAACAGCGCGCCGAGCGGGCTGTCGATGGTGCGGTAGGTGACATCGAGCAGGCCGTCCTGATCGGCGGCGAGCGCCAATCGGCTGCGGAGAGAGTCAATTTCGTCTGCGGCGACGGGAAGCGCCGCGGTCAGGTCGAACGTCTTGCCGGTGGTGCCCATCGTCATGCTCCTTCCCGAGATGCGTTCGATGCGTAGGTCTGCCGCAGGCTCTTGATGCCATCAGCTGCTGCCCGGCGGACCGCATCCGCGGTGCCGCCGATCAGCTCGGCGGTGTCCTTGTGGGCCAGTCCCCCGACGTAGTGGTACGCCACTGCGAGGCGTTGCCGCTCGGGCAGCGCCGCCACGGCGGACCACAGGTCCGGGTCCGACTCATCGGGTATGCCGTCGGCGCTTGCCGCCACTGTCGGCAGCTCGTCCACCGGCACCGGCTGCCGACCGCGTGCGCGGATCACGTCGATCGCCTTGCGGTGCGCGACCCGGACCAACCATGCCTCGACGTTGGTGTTGTCGGGCAGGTCGGGCCAGGCCCGCAGGGCGGCGACGAAGGTCTCCGACCAGGCGTCGTCGGCATCGGGCGACACACCGAGCACAGCGCGACAGACCCGCAGCACGGTGGGCCCGTGTGCATCGATCGCGTTCTCGAATGGTTGCTTCATCATCACCCGGTAGTCGCCGTGGGTCGCCGAAACGTGAGGTCGACGAGTTCCACCGTCCTGCTCCTGGTGTCAGCCTGTCACTTCAGTCGCTGTCGCTCACAGCTCCTGCCCGACCGCGCCACGAACGCCGCCAGGGAACCACCGTCGTGCCGCGAGCGCGACATACACCAGCGCGACGAGCACGGGGACCTCGATGAGCGGCCCGACGACACCCGCGAGCGCCTGACCGGAGGTGACTCCGAAGGTCGCGATCGCGACGGCGATGGCGAGCTCGAAGTTGTTGCCGGCGGCGGTGAAGGCCAACGTCGCGGTCCGCTCGTAGGGCAGCCCGACGACTCGGCCGAGCGCGAAGCCGCCGCCCCACATGAGCGCGAAGTAGGCGAGCAGCGGCAGCGCGATCCGTGCCACGTCGAGCGGGTGAGCGGTGATTTGCTTGCCCTGTAACGCGAACAGGATGACGATCGTGAACAGCAGACCGTAGAGGGCCCACGGTCCGAGTCGCGGCAGGAAGGTGCCTTCGTACCACTCACGCCCCTTCGCCCGCTCGCCGAGCCGGCGGGTGAGGAACCCCGCAACCAGCGGTATGCCGAGGAAGACCAGCACCGATGCGGCGATCTGCCACGGCGAGACGTCCAGCCGCTCCTGATGCAGACCGAGCCATCCGGGCAGCACGGAGAGGTAGAACCAGCCGAGCACTGCGAACATGACGACCTGGAAGACCGAGTTGATCGCCACCAGCACGGCGGCGGCCTCCCGGTCACCGCAGGCGAGATCGTTCCAGATGATGACCATCGCGATGCATCGGGCGAGACCGACGATGATGAGCCCGGTGCGGTATGCCGGAAGGTCGGGAAGGAACAACCACGCGAGCGCGAACATCAGCAGCGGTCCGAGCACCCAGTTGAGGACCAACGAGGTGACCATAAGTCGCCGATCCGCGGTGACCGTGTGCAACCGGTCGTAGCGCACCTTCGCCAGGACGGGATACATCATCACCAGCAGCCCGAGGGCGATAGGCAACGAAATCCCTTGCACCTCAACGGCTCCCAGGGCTGAGCCGAGCCCGGGTATGACGCGCCCGAGCAACAGGCCCGCGACCATCGCAGCGCCGATCCACACGGGGAGGAAGGTGTCCAGCGTCGACAACCTGATCGACGGTCGGGTCTCACTCATGGCTTCGTCGCGCGGATGAGCGCGGAGTGCATCCCGTCTGCTGCCTCGTGGGTGAATTCCACTGCGGCGTCGACGAATCCGGCCTCCTGCAACCCGTCCAGGTATTCGGACCGGGACAGTGCTCCGGCGATGCACCCGACATACGAGCCGCGCTCCGCACGGTCGGCGGGCGTGAGGTGGTCCTCGGCCACGACGTCGGAGATGCCGATGCGGCCGCCGGGGGCCAGCACGCGGAACATCTCGGCCAGCACGGCCGGCTTGTCGGTCGACAGGTTGATGACGCAGTTGGAGATGACCACGTCGACCGACCCGTCCGGCAGCGGGACGTCCTCGATGGTGCCCTTGAGGAAGTCGACGTTCGTCGCGCCAGCCTTCGCCTTGTTGGACTCCGCGAGCTCCAGCATCTCGTCGGTCATGTCGACGCCGTAGGCGTGGCCGGTCGGGCCGACGCGACGGGCGGAGAGCAGCACGTCGATCCCGCCTCCGGAGCCGAGATCGAGAACGGTCTCGCCCTCGTGCAGCTCGGCGACCATCATCGGGTTGCCGCAGCCCAGTGATGCGGCGACAGCCTCCGCGGGCAGCGTGCCCTGCTCGTCGGCGGAGTAGAGCGACGCACCGAACGCGTCGTCGACCTCGCCGGATCCGCCGCAGCACGAGGCGTTTTCGCTTGGCGAGCAACAGGATTGGCCTGCGTCCACGACGGCGAGCGCTTCTCGATTGCCCTGCGTGACGGCGGACGCCGCGGCGGCATACCGGCTGCGCACCTCTTCGCGAACGTCGTCGGTGGTCCCGGTGGTGTCGGTCATGGTCGATCTCCTTCGGCGAATTCATCGATGAACTTCAATATGACCATCCTGAATCACGCATCGACATTCGTCAATGCGTATCGATAGACTGGTCGCCATGACCACTCGGACCGAGCTGCCGATCCCCCCCGTCGGGATCGGCGCGTGCTGCGCTCCCCTGACCGGCGGCATCCTCGACGACGAGTCCGCGGAGCAACTCGCCCGCACCTTCAAGGCGCTCGGCGACCCGACGCGAGTGCGACTGGTCTCGCTGATCGCCGCAGCCGATGGCGCGGAAGCGTGCATCTGTGACCTGACCGAGCCAGTCGGCCTGAGCCAACCGACCGTGTCGCATCACATGAAGCTGCTGGCGGACGCCGGCCTCGTCACCCGCGAACAACGCGGCAAGTGGGCCTACTACCGGATCGTCGACGAGACGTTCGACGCGCTGCGCGCGGCCGTCAGCCGCTGACAGTCCGCGCGCGTCATACCTCCGAACGAGCGAAGCGGGCGCATCCCAGGAGAAGTCTCCCGGGATGCGCCCGCCAACGTTGCGGTGCTTGGCTCAGTGGCTCAGAGCGGACGAACGTTCTCGGCCTGCGGGCCCTTCTGACCCTGAGCGGGGTCGAACTCGACGCGCTGGTTCTCGTCGAGCGACTTGTAGCCGCTGCCGCTGATCGCGGAGAAGTGGACGAAGACGTCGGGGCTGCCGTCCTCCGGGGCGATGAAGCCGAAGCCCTTTTCGGCGTTGAACCACTTGACGGTGCCTGTTGCCATATTGGCGATCCCTCCAAAATATTCCGAGCCGCACACGGTGCGCGATGCACGGGGCCATACGACGACGCGCGCACACACCGAAATGGACTCACGGTGGTGGTGCGTCGAGCGATGCATGGATCCAGCGCGCTCAAGACGTGAAGGAAAACTGCCGACCGCCTCACAGCCTAGCTGCTTGAGGAGGCTGCTCGCAGAGCCTGGTCTTCACCTAGCCCAGAAGTCCTCCGGCTCGGTGCCGGCTCGGAAGCCGAAGTGCTCAAGCATTGCAGCTGCTTCCGGGAAGTTGGCGGCAATCACGCTGGGTTCGAAAGGCCCTGCAGTATCCGTCGGCCAGGTGCGCACTGCGTAGTCGATGTGGGTGAAGACCGCGAAGGTGTCCGATCCTGCGACCATCCGCGGAATCTCCTCGAGGTACGCAGACATCACCTCGGTCGGATCCTGGTTGCGGTAGAGCGTGATCGGCTCGGCGCGGTCGGTGTCGCCATACGGGAGCATGTGCAGTGATCCGTTGACCCGGTTAATCTCTCCCGAACCGATGATGTCGGCCGCCGCACCGTCCCAGAGGTGTGGCTGGCCGAACTCGACGCCGGTGAGGATTCGCAGCTCCGGAAACGTATGGCGACACCGGTCGATCGACTCCAGGTATCCCGTCAGGTCGAAGGCCGGCAGTCGCACATGCCCCGTGGCGTCGATGAGCTTGCGCTCGTGTGGATCCAGGTCGGCCGGTTCCGCACGCCAATGGTCCTCGAAGTCGAGGTGCTCGGTGAAGATCAGCGTGGAAAGCCCTATGCGACAGGCGCGTTCGCAGGTTCGTCGCATGAGGCCGACCGACACAGGGTCGGTGGCAGCGTCCCAGGAGTATTCGCTGTGGACGTGGGAGTCGGCGGGTAGCTCCATGAACGTGATGCTGCCACGATGGGCGGCTCAGCAGCCCCCCGCTGCGTGCCTCGTGAGCCCGAACTGCGGTAAACCCAGAGTCCAGCCGGTCGATTCATATAGTCGGCGCCTGTCGCCCAACCGGCGACATACGCCGTAACAGCGTCCGCAGTCGACTCGTCAATGAGCAACACTCAGAACACATTACGTCGGCGACCGCATCCTTCGCCCGTTACAGGTCGAGCACGAAACGCAGCGCCTGGTCGATGCTTCGCATCGGCGCTGGCGAGATCGTGCCGATCCGGGAGATCAATCGGTCGACGGAGATCGTCCGGAGCTGATCGCAGCGCGCGTAGGAGGTGTGGTCGAGACCGCTCTCGACCGGGTCCAACTCGATGTGGCTGCGCAGGCCATAACCAACGGTCGTGACGGGGACGACCACCACCAGCCCACCGGGCCCGTTGTTCAGGATGTCGACCGAGACGATCACAGCAGGCCGTCGGTGAGCCGGCTCGTGCCCCACCGGACTGCCGAGGTCGACAGCGTGGGCCTCACCGCGCCAGATCAAGTCAGTTCGTCCCAGTCGGACCGCTCCGCGAGGTACTGCTCCCACCGCTCCGGGTCCTGGCGCAACCGCTGGTAGTCCTCACCGAGCCCGCGAAGAAACTCCCGGCGCTCGAGTGCGTCGATCGCTTCGTGCACGATGTCGACGACCGTGGTCTGACTACTTCGAGCGAGCGCTTGCAGGCGCTCGGAGTCCGGTCTCCGAACACGCACCGTCGTGGTCTCTGCAGCCATGGCCCCATTGTAGACGAAATGTAGACAATGGCGAATTGTAATGCTTCAGCCTCGCGCGGCCGTCATACGGCCGACGTGGTGGGTGCCACCTTGCGCCGCAACCCGACCAACGTCAGCAACCCACCGACCAGCACGAGCGCGACGCACCACCACATCGATGCGCGGAACGCGTCGCCCACGGCGATCGGGTCCCTGTATGCCGTGCCCGACAATCCGGTGAGCAGCGGCAGCACCGCGACGGCGATCAGCCCGGCGGTGCGCGAGATCGCGTTGTTGATGCCGCTGGCGAGGCCCGTCTGGCCGTCCGGCACCGCGGCAAGCACGGCACCGGTCAGCGGCGCGACGAGCATCGACAGCCCGAACCCCATGATGATCACGCCGGGCAGGATCTGTCCGATGTATGACGGGTCGTTCGGCGCGACCGCCAACCAGCCGAAGCCGAGCATCAGCACGGCCGCACCGGCGACCATCGGCATACGGGCACCGAATTTGGTTGCCACAGAACCAAATCGGGACGCGAGGAAGAACATCACCACCGAGACCGGCACCGTCGCAGCGCCCGCCTCCAACGGAGTCCAGCCCGCGCTGACCTGCAGGAAGATCGCCAGGAAGAGCATCGACCCGGTCAGCGCCGCATAGACGAATACCGTCACGATGTTGATCACCGAGAAGTCCCGCGACCCGAACAGCCACGGCGGCACCATCGGGTGCGACTCGCGCAGCTCGACGAGCACGAAACCTGCCCCTGCGACGATCCCGACCGCGAGCGCCAGCACCGTCGTCGTGGATGCGCCGGTGTCCGGCCAGGCGGTGAGCGCCCATGTGATGCCCGCCAACGCGACGGGCGCGAGAAACACTGCCCACCAGTCGATCCGGTGGGGCGCCTGCGCGTCACGCGACTCCGGGGCGGTGCGCAGCAACCACAGGGTGAGCGCACCGAGCGGGACGTTGATCCAAAAGGCGATCCGCCAGTCGATGCCGACCAGCCAGCCGCCGACGATCGGGCCACCGGCGGTCGCGATGCCGAGCGTGCCGGTCCAGGCGCCGACCGCCCGCATCCGGTCCTCCTCCCGGAACGACGCCTGCAGCATCGCCAGCGAGCCCGGTGTCAGCAGCGCGGCAGCGACACCTTGCAGGATGCGCGCGATCACCAGGATTTCGATCGTCGGGCTCAGCGCGACAAGGACGGACGTGACCGCGAATCCGGCCACTCCCCGGCCGTAGACGCGCTTGCGGCCGAGTCGGTCACCCAGCGAACCGCCGAGCAGGATCAACGACGCCAGCGCCAGGGTGTAACCGTTGACCACCCACTGCAGGCCGGCGAGGCCGGCGTCGAGGTCGTCACCGATGTGCGGCAGCGCGACATTGACGATGGTGCCGTCCAGGAAACCCAGGCCACTGCCGAGCACCGCCGTCGCGAGCAGCCGCCGACCGGCCGGCTCGTTCATCGCGAGCAGCCGCGTGGGCCCGTCCTCGTCGGTCACCTGCGGGACAAGGCCACCGGCAGACGGATAATTCCCGGACGCCCGTGTGCCCGCGACACCCGGGTAGCGTCGCAGTGATGTCCGCGACAGCCCTGCTCCTCGTGCTCGGCGCAGCGGTGCTGCATGCGATCTGGAACATCGCCGCGAAGCGGGTCGCACACGGCGGCTACGCCTTCGTCTTCGCCTACGCCCTGCTGTCGGCGGTCATCTGGCTGCCGATCGGGCTGATCGTCCTGGCCGCGAGCGACGCCCGCATCAGCTGGGCGCTGCTCGGCGCGACGGCGCTGTCCGGGCTGCTGCACATCGCCTACGGCCTCGCGCTGCAGACCGGCTATCGCACCGGAGATCTCAGCGTGGTCTACCCCGTGGCTCGCGGCACGGGACCGCTGCTCACCATGCTCGTCGCGATCCTGATCATCGCCGAACGCCCCGGAGCCGTCGCGATCGCCGGCGGGCTGGTGATCATCGCGGGAGTGGCGGTCGTCGCCACGGCACCCTCCGCGGGTGGGGCGCGGCGGCATACCCGCTCGGCATACATCGGCCTGCAGTGGGGCGTGCTGACCGGCGTGGCCATTGCGGCATACACGCTCTGGGACGACCACGCGATGACCGGTCTGGCGCTGCTGCCGATCCCCTACTTCGCGATGAGCGTGACCTGGGAGGCGCTGCTGATGATCCCCGGGCTGCGTGGCGCCGGCGCCGACCTGCGCCAGGTCGTGCGCCGGCACTGGCCCGAGATCGTCTGTGTCGCAGTGCTTTCGCCGCTTGCGTACATGCTGGTGCTGCAGGCGATGACGACCACATCGGTCGCGCTGGTCGCGCCGGCCCGCGAGTCGAGCATCGTGGTCGGGTCGCTGCTGGCGTGGAAGCTGTTCCACGAGCCGGCGCCCGCCAGGAGGTTCGTCGGAGCGGTCGTGGTGCTGGCCGGCATCGCCTTGATCACCGTCTGACGAGGGGTATGGCGCGGCGCGCTGACATACCCTGGGCCTCGTGAGTGGGGGTGAGGCTGATGAGTGACGATCGCGTCGGCACGACATTCGGGCACTACGAGCTGCGCTCGGTGCTCGGACGCGGCGGGATGGGAGTGGTCTACGAGGCCTACGACCAGGTCCATGACCGCGTCGTGGCGCTGAAGCTGCTGCCGCAGGATCTCGCGAGGGACGACAACTATCGGGATCGCTTCCGCCGCGAGGCGCGCATCGCGGGTCGGCTCGGCGAGCCGCACATCATCCCGATCCACGACTTCGGCGAGATCGACGGCATCCTCTACATCGACATGCGCCTCGTCCGCGGCCGCGACCTGCGCGCCCTGCTGCGCGACCACGGACCGATGCGCCCCGAGCGGGCGCTCGACCTGCTGGGCCAGGTCGGGGCGGCCCTGGACGCGGCGCACGCCGACGGCCTGGTGCACCGCGACGTCAAGCCGGAGAACATCATGGTGACGTCCGAGGGCTTCGCCTACCTCGCCGACTTCGGCATCGCCGCACGTGTCGACGACCAGCGGCTGACGCAGGCAGGCAGCGCACTCGGCTCGTTTCGCTACATGGCACCGGAGCGGTTCAGCGACGCACCGGTCACCGCCGCGTCCGACATCTACTCGCTCGGTTGCGTCCTGCACGAGTGCCTCACCGGGAGCCCGCCGTTCAACCAGCGCGAGGTCAGCTCGCTGATCCGGGCACACCTCACCGACGCGCCACCGCCGTTGCCGAGCAACACGGCGGGCGACGCCATACCCGCGTCTGCGGCACGACTGCAGGGTGTGTTGTTCCACGCACTCGACAAGGACCCGGCACGTCGCTATCGCTCGGCCGGACTGATGCTGCGCGACGCTCGCGCCGCGTTGGCCGCCGGTCCCGGAGCCGACGTCTCGTCCGAGCCGACGCGCACCGCACGCACCGCGCCGATCGCCGCCGCTCCCCCGCAGCCGACGCAGATGCAGCCGGCGCACACGCAGCCGGCACACACGCAGCCGATGCACCGGTCGGCACCGCCTGCACCCGCCCCGGCTCCGCGCCGGGACAACGGCAACCGGGCACTGTGGGTCGTGGCCGCGGTCGTCCTCACGGCCGCCGTGATCTCTGCCGGCTGGCTGGCGATCCGGTCGTTCGGCGGATCCTCCGACGCGGCCGCATCGACGGGCGCTCCGACGGCTGAGTCGACCGCTCCCGCACCGACCGGCACAGCCACCGACACCGCGACCTCCGACCCGGAGGAGTCGACCGCTGACGCCACGTCGGAGACCTCGGAGTCGTCAGAATCTTCCGAATCGTCTGAATCCTCGGAGTCGTCTGAATCGTCGTCCGAGTCCTCAGAGTCGTCGTCGGAGTCACCCGACCTGCACGGCCCGACCATCGCGCCCAGCGACAGCTGGACCTATCAGGGCTGGTCGGACGGCACCGCCCAGTGCCATGCCACGGACCGAGCAGTGGTGATCGGCGGCGGAGGCGACATACACCTCGTCATCTGCGAGATCGCCTCCGGCGAATCGGGCCGGTTCTACTACCTGGGACACCAGGCCGGCACGGGGAGCGTCGAGATCCCCAGCTCCGCGGGCGCGACCATCAGCGGCAGCGGCAGCAACTGGGTGATGACGAACAAGGGCACGACATACACCGTGACCCAGGGCAACCTCACGATCACCCGTCCCGACGGCACGACGCAGCTCGACCGCACCCTCGACACCTTCGAGACACCCTGAACCCGTGCACACCCCGTGTATGACGACCCGTGCACGACGAAGGGCCCCGGCGATTTCGCCGGGGCCCTTCCGCACTGGTGCCAGGTCTAGGATTCGAACCTAGGTAGCTTTCGCGACGGATTTACAGTCCGCTCCCATTGGCCGCTCGGGCAACCTGGCGTGGTGCGTGGACGAGGATACAAGCATCGGGCGGCGCGGGCCAATCGACATACCCAACCCGGCATACCGGCGACCGCCCGGCATACTCGGCACGAGCACAGCACCCCTTCAACCGAGGAGCAGCATCATGGCCGACTCGTCGTTCGACATCGTCAGCAAGACCGACAAGCAGGAGGTCAGCAACGCCCTGAACCAGGCCGCCAAGGAGATCTCCAACCGCTACGACTTCCGCAACATCGGCGCGGGGATCGAGTGGTCCGGCGACAAGATCGTGATGAAGGCCAACTCGGAGGAGCGCACCCTGGCTGTGCTCGACGTCTTCCAGACCAAGCTGGTCAAGCGCGGTGTCTCGCTGAAGTCGCTGGAGCTGTCCCACGACGGCGAGCCGCAGTTGTCCGGCAAGGAATTCCGCCTGGAAGCGACGCTCAAGGACGGCATCAGCCAGGAGAACGCCAAGAAGATCTCCAAGCTAATCCGCGACGAGGGCCCGAAGTCGGTCAAATCGCGCATCGAGGGCGACGAACTGCGCGTCACGAGCAAGTCCCGTGACGACCTGCAGGAGGTCCAGCGCCTGCTCAAGGGCGCCGATCTGGACGTGGCCCTGCAGTTCACGAACTACCGGTGAGACCGGTGCACTGACAGCGCGCTGCGGCGTACGACGACGTCGGCGGCGGCGGGAGGTTCACGGACCTCCCGCCGCCGCCATTCTGCGTCATGAGCAAGATCACAGGCGAAGTTGGACGATCGTCCTGTACGGCAGCCCTACCGTTCAGTAACTTTACCTTGTCTTTACGCAATTCGGCGTGGGACAGCGCTGCTCAGGGCAAGTCGCCCGCAGGCCTTTCTAGGGGAATGCACCGTCACATGAACAACTCCACACCGTCTCGCCGCGCCGTCGCCAAGTCAGCCGCCTGGGCCGCTCCCGTCATCGCCATCGGCGTCGCGGCACCCGCTGCATCGGCGTCCACGACCGGCACGCCTGCCGGACTGCAGGGATGGGTCACCGTCACCGAGAGCTGCAGCCCGCGCCCCGGGACGCAGCTGGCCATCGACGGCGCGGGCAGCTACCCGGACCGTGGCCTGTGGGTCTTCAACACGACCCCGACGACGACGATCGCCGACGCCACGATGACGTTCTACTTCCCATCCAACCTGAAGCTGACGTGGTCCTACGCCGCCGGCAGCTCCCGGCTGTGGAGCCCGCTGACCAGGGACGCCTCGGCGCCCTCCATCACGGGCATGACCGCCTACACGACCCGCTACTCCGGCGGGTTCGTCCACGTCCCGAGTGACGCCCCCGGCAAGCCGGCCTACAGCTACGCCGAGGGCCAGCCGCGGTTCGCTGCCGAACCGCTGCCCTACGGCCACTGCCAGTCCACGATCCAGGCCTATGCCCGTCGCTCCGTCGTCGTCGACAACGAGCAGATCTCCTTCCAGCGCGGACCGATCAGCCTGCGCCCGACATTCGCACGCAACTCCGTGTCACACGCGGACGCCGGCACCGCTGCGGTGACGACGCTCAGCGCCGGACTCTGACGACGCCGGGGTCGGACCCCGCCATACGCAACGCCATCCGGGCACTGTGCTCGGCGATGCGGGCGGGCTTCCAGGACTCGCGCTCGTCATACCAGCGGGCAACGTCGATGGACATGCCCATGATCGCGTTGGTCGTCATGCCGACGTCGGCACAATCGAAGTCCCTCGACGCCACGCCACGCTCCAGCACTTGTCGCACCGTCTGCTGTATGTCGCGCCGCAACGCGTCAATCACCACGCGATGCTCGGGGGTCAGTGCTGCCAACTCGTAGTTGACCACCCGGGCGAGGGTGTGGTCGGTCGTGTGGCCGAGCACGAAGGTCCGGATCATCGATGCGAGCTGGCCGGGCGGAGTGTCCTCCTGCGCTGCAGCAGCCCGCAGTGCGGCCAGGCTGGACTGGTGACCGGCCAGCGAGATCGCAAAGAGCAGCGACTCCTTGGTGCGGTGATGGACATAGACCGCGGCCGGTGACATGCCCGCAGCGGCAGCGATGTCGCGTGTGGTCGTGCCGTGGAAACCCTTGGCACCGAACGCATCTCGCGCGGCGTCCAGCAGTCTTCGCTGCGCCTCGGACGGGTGCGCCTCCACCGGCTCGGCCATGGGCTCCCTTCCCGATCGACATCCGCCGGTCCATCACCGACGCGTTGACGAGCATGCCGCAGCGTGCCACGCTAAGCAAGCGCTTAGTAGCCCGAGCCCTCGAAGGAGCACCGTGCCCAGACCACTCACGACCTGGCGGGATCAACGAGTGGTGGTCACCGGCGCTGCACGAGGCATCGGTGCCGCGATCGCGACCCGGCTCGCCGGCCTCGGCGCGCACGTGGTGATCACTGACCTGCTCGAGCAACAGCTGCACGAAACCGCGGATCAGATTGGCGCACAAGCGATCCCGGCCGACATCTCCACGGAGGAAGGCGTCCGCACGGTCGTCGACGGTGCCCGTGACCGACTGGGCGCGGTCGATGTGTGGATCGGCAACGCCGGTGTTGCACGCGGCGAGGGCATCGAGGCTAAGGACTCCGACTGGGAGACCTCCTGGGCGGTCAACGTCATGGCGCACGTTCGCGCGTCGCGACTGCTGCTGCCGGAGTGGCTCGAGCGCGGGTCCGGCCGGTTCGTCATTACCGCCTCCGCCGCAGGGTTGCTGACCGTGCTGGGCCAGCCGTCATACGCGGTCACCAAGCACGGCGCCGAGTCCTTCGCCGAGTGGCTGGCCGCCACCTACGGCCACCGCGGGATCGACGTCCACGCGATCTGCCCGCAGGGCGTACACACCGACATGTATCCCGGACCGGGCGACGACCCAGTCGCGGCAGTGATCGGCAACGACGGCACACTCGAGCCGTCGGACGTCGCCGACCGCCTGGTGGAAACCGTTGCGGCCGGTGAGTTCCTGGTCCTGCCGCACCCCGAGGTGAAGCAGTATTTCGCGCTGCGCGGAGCCGACACCGACAAGTGGCTGCGCGGGATGCAGCGGCTGCAGGCGAGGATCGACCACACGAACGCCGAGACAGGAGAAGCGCGATGAAGGCATGGCAGGTGCAGCAGTTGGCGATGCCGGCGGAGGCGTTGCAGCAGACCGAGCTGCCCGCTCCCGAACCCGCGGCGGGCCAGGTGCAGGTGCGCGTGCGCAGCGCCGCGCTGAATTTCCCCGACGTGTTGATGTGCCAGGGCCTCTACCAGGTGCGGCCGGAGGTGCCCTTCACACCGGGTGCGGAGCTGTGCGGTGAGATCACCGCCCTCGGCGACGGCGTGACCGACCGCGCGGTCGGCGACCGGGTGATCGGGATGGCGGCACTGCCGCATGGTGCATTCGCCGAGACCGCGCTGATGCCGGCCGAGAGCGTCCTGGCCCCCGAGACACTGGACGACGACGCGGCCGCCGTCCTGACCATCGCCTACCAGACCGCGTGGGCCGCACTCTTCCGCCGCGCGCAGCTGCAGCCGGACGACATCGTGCTCGTGCAGGCGGCTGCCGGGGGCGTCGGCTCGGCCACCGTGCAGCTTGCGAAGCACAACGGCAACCAGGTCATCGCGATCGTCGGAGGACCCGAAAAGGCCGCAGCCGCAAGGGAGCTCGGTGCCGACGTGGTGATCGACCGCAAGGCGCAGGACGTCATCGCGGCGGTCAAGGAAGCCACCGATGGCCGCGGCGCGGACGTCATCTTCGACCCGGTCGGCGGTGACGCCTACGACCTGCTGGCCAAGTGCGTGGCCTTCGAAGGCCGGATCGTCGTCGTCGGCTTCTCCGGTGGTCGCATCCAGGCTCCGCCGCACAACCATCTGCTGCTGAAGAACTACTCGATCCTCGGATTGCACTGGGGTTACTACCAAACGATGCGACCGTCGGTCATCGCGCAGGGGTATGCCGAGCTGTCCCGTCTCGCCGACGCGGGCGTCATACAACCCCTCATCAGCAAGCGCCTCGGCTTCGACGAGCTGGCCGACGGACTGACCGAGCTCGCTGCCGGCACGACCGTCGGGCGACAGGTCTGGCGTCCGGGTCTCGATACACCTCCTCCGCTTCGCTCCCCCGGCACTCGACCGACCAGTTGAAACCCATCCACTGAAGGAGAGATATGACAGACCAGCGAACCGCGATCGTCACCGGAGCCGCGCGCGGCATCGGTGCGCAGATCGCCCGACGCCTCGCCTCGGACGGACTGGCAGTTGCCATCCTCGACCTGGACGAAGGCGCCTGCCAGGTCCTCGCGGAGGAGATCACCCAGGGCGGCGGCAAGGCGCTCGGCGTCGGCTGCGACGTGAGTGACGAGGAGTCGGTCGCCAAGGCCGTCGAGCGCGTCGCGACCGAGCTGGGTGCCCCGACCGTGCTGGTCAACAACGCCGGCGTGCTGCGCGACAACCTGATCTTCAAGATGTCCGCGGACGACTGGGACACCGTGATGAACGTGCACCTGCGCGGCAGCTTCCTGATGACGCGCGCAGCGCAGAAGTACATGACCGAGGCGAAGTTCGGCCGCATCGTCAACCTGTCGAGCACGTCCGCGCAGGGCAACCGCGGCCAGGTCAACTACTCGGCCGCCAAGGCCGGCCTGCAGGGCTTCACCAAGACCCTCGCGGTCGAGCTCGGCAAGTTCGGCGTCACCGCCAACGCGATCGCGCCCGGCTTCATCGTCACCGACATGACCAAGGCGACCGCCGAGCGGGTCGGCATCGACTTCGAGGAGTTCCAGCAACTCGCTGCCAAGGAGATCCCGGTCCAGCGCGTCGGCCGCCCGGCCGACATCGCCAACGCCGCTTCCTTCTTCTGCAGCGAGGACGCCGGCTTCGTCAGCGGCCAGGTGCTGTATGTCGCGGGCGGTCCCTACGATTGATCCGGCGGTGCCGGTTCCCGCCTGAGGTAGCACCTCAGGCGGGAAATAGGGCAACTGCCCGAGGCGGTGCGATACCTCAGCGAACGACTCTCGATGTCATCGAGCACACGACATCGAAAGGCACGCTGATGATGAACTTCTCCTACTCCACCTCCCCCATCGTCGAGGCGGAGATCGGCTACCGCCAGCAGCAGATCGCGCACGACTTCGCGGTCGCACACGGCTGGGAGCTGAGCATCCGCCGGATCTTCGGGCGGCGCCGCCGCAAGGACCACGCTCCGACGCCCCCTCGTCGCAACACCAATCTGGTCAAGCCCGGGCAGCTGGGGTGGCGGTGACCTCCAGCGGATCGGTCCTGACCGGTCCGCCCGAGTCGCCGACACGCAAGAATGGCGTGGTGATAACCGACACCGAGCCGGCCGGACCGATCTTCGGCCGCACCGAGCAGATCGACGACTTCGCGGAGTTGCTCAGCGACTCCGCGAAGTCGTCGATCACGTTGCTCGGCGGTGACGCCGGCATCGGCAAGACGCGGCTCGTCCAGGAGGTCGCCGGCGTATGTCGCGCCGCAGGAGGCATTGCCGTCGGGGGACGCTGTCTCGATCTCGGGGACAGCGTCGCGCCATACCTGCCGATCGGTGACATCGCCCGGTCACTGCGGGAGTTGCCCGCAGCGGACGAGGTGATCTCCGCCGACCGGCTCGCTCCCGCCGACGGCGCGCGTCCGGTCGAATACTTCGAGAACGTCGCCGGGATGCTCGGCGAGCTCACCCAGCTCGCGCCGGCGCTGGTCGCCGTCGAGGACGTGCACTGGGCCGATCGTGCGACCCGCGAACTGCTGACCTACCTCTTCACCCGTGGCGTGCCTGCGGGTGTGCACGTTGTCGCGACATACCGCACCGATGACCTGCACCGGCGGCATCCGCTGCGCCCGGCTCTCGCCGAATGGTTCCGGCTGCCTGCCGTGCGCCGGGTGCTGCTCGAGCCGCTGACAGCGGCCCCGGCGCGCTCGCTCGTGGAGCATCTGCTCCCCAGCGTCGATGATCGGGATGCCGGCGAGATCGTCCGCAGATCCGGCGGAAACCCTTTCTTCACAGAGGAACTCGTCAACGCCTCGTTGCAACCGCACGACTTGGCCGGGTCGTCGATCCCTGGTGACCTGGCCGACCTGCTGCTGGTGCGGGTGGACTCGCTCGACGCGGACACGCGCCAGGTGTTGCGTGCGGTGTCGGTCGCCGGATCGGTCGCAACCGACACCACGCTGCAGGCCCTGACCGACCTCTCCCCCGACCTCCTGCACACGGCGCTGCGCGCGGCGATCGACGCACACCTGCTGATCACTCGACCGGACGGCACGTTCGCCTTCCGTCACGCGCTGCTCGCCGAGGCCGTGTATGACGACCTCCTCCCGGGCCAACGAGTGCGACTGCACGACACGTTGACCGACATACTCGCCGGGCTGGACGACCCGAGCGGTGCTGCGACCCTGGCACTACACGCCGAACTGGCCGGGCGCTACGCGACCGCTCTGGCGGCCAGGGTGCGTGCCGGTGACGACGCGCTCGACGCCGCCGCGCCGTCCAACGCCGCGCGCCATTTCGAGAAGGCGATCAGTCTCGCGGCCGGCCACCCGGAGATGACCGACGTGCCGACCGACCTGTCCGAGCGGGCCGCCGAAGCCCTTCTCGCAGCAGGCGATCCGCACCGGGCGGCCGAGCTCGTGCGCGACGTGTTGCGATCCTCCCGCGGCGCGTCGCTCGAACGCGCCCGGATGCTGCGCCTCTATCTGTCGGCACTGCTGCTGACCGACCTGCCGACCATGCATCTCCGCCTGTCCGTCGAGGATCTGCCGGACGAGGCCGACGAGCTGCTCGACCTCGCGATCGGGTGGACCTCCGGGACCGACGACACCGTCCTGCTCGGCCAGCTGACCGCGCTCAAGGCGCACTACCTGCTCGCGTTCGAGCGGTATGACGAGGCGGCCGTGGCGGCCGGAGACGCGCTGACGATCGGACGCACGGTCGAGGAGCCGTCGATCATCACCGATGCGATGACGACGCAGGCCAAGCTCGACGGCATCGCCGGTGAGATGACCGCCGCGGTCGCGATGCTGGAGCAGGTGCGCGAGCGCGCGGTCGCTGAGGGAGACATCCGAGCCGAGTTGCGTGCGCTGCACCAGATCGCCGGGCTGCACGCGCGGGTCGACGACCACACCAAGGCCGCTGCGACCTATGCCGAAGCCATCCGGCGAGCCGCCGAGGCCAACGCCCGCACCGAGATGTACGGCCTGGACTCGATCATCTTCGCCGCGACTCTCGCCGCGAAGATGGCCAACTGGGAGCGGGTCGACTCACTGCTCACCGACTGGGAGAAGCTGCCACCGCTGGCGAAGGCGGCGGCCATGGCGATCCGGATGACCGTCTCGGTCGCACGCGGCCGCTACGACGAAGCACGCGCCGCCTACAAGACGCTCCGCCGGCACTGGCACCAGGACATGTATGTCCTGGTCAACACCGCACCCGCAATGATCGACCTGCTCGGCTCCACCGGCGACCTGGCCGGTGCGACGGAGACCTACGACGACGCCGTCGCGACCGTGAAACAGATCTGGCGGATGCCGGTCTTCGACGCGCAGATCCGGATGACCGCGCTGCTGCTCACCCACCTGGCGGACACCATGGCGAGGGCGCCGCGCGAGGCTGCGCAGTGGTCGGACCGTGCCGAGCTGCTGAACGCCGCGCTCGAGGCCGTGCTCTCGGTGCGTGGCCGACGCGACTCGCTCGGTGAGGAGTCACAGGCGTGGTTCGCCAGAGCGTGCGCCGAGCTGGCTCGGATCTCGGGCGACACCTCGCTGGCGTTGGACGAATACCGAGAGTCGGTGCGCCTTTTCGAGCATGCCGGCTTCGCCTACGAACAGATGGTCGCCGAATACCTGCTCGCCAAGGCGTTGCACTCGACCGGTGAACGGGCAGAGGCGCGAACGGTTTCCGAGCGCGCACTGGCAACCGCACGCCAGCTCGGCGCGGCCCGGTTTATCCCGCTGCTGCGCGGTCACTCGGGTGACGACCGCAGCAACGACGGATCCCTCACCCCGCGCGAGCGGGACGTGCTCGGGCTGGTTGCGGCGGGTATGACGAACGGCCAGCTGGCCAAACGACTCTTCATCAGCACCAAGACCGCCAGCGTGCACGTGTCGAACATCCTGGCCAAGCTAGGCGCCACCAACCGGACCGAGGCCGTCGACCTGGCACGCCAGCGAGGACTGCTGGACTGACCGGCTCAGCCCTGGAGCATCCGGTCGCGAATCTCCTCGCCGATGCGACGCATTCGGGCCATGACCGCAGCGACGCCGGGCTCCGACTCGTCGGTGGGCCAGTTGGCGATGGCGGCGTAACCGACCGCACGGTCCCCGTCGCGCAGCAGGCCGACGTCCGCGCGGATGCCGTCATCGGTGCCGGTCTTGTTGATCAGGGTCGGGTGCGCAGTGTCGCCGTCCGGCTCGCCGATCACGTTGTGCGCCAACGGGTCCTCGCCGAAGGCCGAGGCGACCATCGACAGGTCGGTGCTGAGCGACATCCACTCCTCGACCCGCGGCGAGACGGTGCCGTCATACAGGCGGCGCAGGTAGTGCACCAGCGACGCCGCGCTCGCGCGGGACAGTGTCGGCGGGACGCCCGGAGCCGACCGGTCACGCGCCTCGCCGCTCACGTAGTCGAGCATCTCCATCGGCTTCGCACCGATCGAATCACCATATGTCGCAACGGCATCCAGCCCGACCAGGTCCAGCAACACGTTGGTCGCGAGGTTGTCACTGACGGCGCCGACCAGCCGGCAGGCGTCCACGACGGTCAGCTCGTCCTGGTCGAGCGCGTGCCAGAGCCCGGAATCACGCACGAAAGGAGCGTGCTGCTTGCTGACCCGGTGGTCGGCGGCCAGCGAGCCGTCGCCGATCCGGCGGGCAACGTCCCCGAGCACCAGCAGCTTGCCGACCGATGCCGTCTTGAGCACCAGGTCCGGTGACTGCGCGAACCACGGTTCGGCGTCCGGCACGTCGAGACGAACCGCCATGATCGACCACTGAATCCCACCGGTCATTCAAGTCCTCCGAACTTCTCCTGCGAGCGCAACCGCTCGTGCAATCGACTCGTGCCATCGACGAACGAACGCCGGACGCCTGGCGGCAGGTCACCGGCCAGCGCACGCTCCGCCAAGGTGATTGTCTGCGGCTCGACCACCGTGTCGGGGTAGCCCTGGTTGGCCAGCAGGTGCAACACAATGTCGCCGAGTGTGCCTGCCAGCGAAGGTAATTCGTCGAAGAATCGCTCGACGTAGGGTCTGGTGATCTCCTGGTCGGTCGCGCCGAAGAAGGAGCGCGCGACGGCGCTGAGCTCGTGAGTGTTGGGGCTCGCCGACTCGGTCAGCCGGGACCACGCCCACGCCTTGGCTTCCGCGGTCGGGATCCGGGTGCGCGCGGCCAGGGACCGCAGCACACCGGCCGCCGACGGGTCCTTGGCACGCCACTGCTCGATCTCGTCGACCTCCATCTCGCCGAGGGAGGCCAGCCGACTGATGACCGACCAGCGGAACTGGTCGTCGTCGGCCAGGAACTGCGGCAGTCCGCGACCGCCGAGCCACTCGCGCAGCAGGTGCGTGTCTGCGGAACTGCTCGCCACCAGACGTGCCGCGGTCAGCCGTCGCGAGTCACTGGCCGACGTCGCCTCGAAGACGCGAATCCCTGTCGCGGCCAACCGATCGAGCGCTGCCGGGGTCCGTGCGACGTGGAGGAACCGGCCCGGGAGCATGCCGGCCATCATCTGTCCGACGGCCTCCAGCAGCGGGTCGACGTCCTCGACCGGCCAGGCGGCGTCGAAGGTGTCCAACAGCACGGCCGGGTCGACGGTGCCGATGGCCAGCCCGTTGAACAGGGACGACCAGACGACGCCGCGAGCCGTCGCGTCCTCGATCAGCGGCAGTTCGTCCGGGAGAAGCTGCTGGGTGGCCGGGTCGAGCGAGACGATGGCCCAGGTGCGGTCGACCGCATTGGGCAGCAGCAGGCGCGGCTCGCGACTGAGGCGCAGCCCCTCGACCAGTGTCCGGTCGGCGTCGATGCGCACGTCGGCCCGGGCGATCTGCACTCCCTGCCGGAAGGCCGCAATGTCGGTCACGTGCGGACGCTGCGCAGGGAACTGCTCGGGCGCTGACCTGGCGATCACGGCCGCGCCTTCCTCGACGGTGACCGACAGCACGTCGGTGCCCGGTGTGAGCAGCCAGTCCTGCGCCCAGTCCTGCAGGTCCCGACCGCTCTGCTCGCTCATCGCGTGCAGGAAGTCCTGCAGGCTGGCGTTGCCGAACTCGTGCGCATGCAGGTAGGCACGCACGCCGTCGAGGAAGATCTCCTCGCCGAGGTAGGCGGCCAGCTGCCGCAACGCGGAAGCGCCCTTGGGGTAGGTGATGCCGTCGAGGTTCTCCAGCGCCGCATTGGCGTCGGGCGCGGGTGTGCCGGCGATCGGGTGGGTGGACGGCGCGCGGTCGGCGGCATACCCCCAGTTCTTGCGCATGGCCGAGAAGTCGATCCATGCCTCGCTGAACTCCGTCGCATCCGCGGTGCCCTGCTGCGCGAGGAACTCGGCGAACGACTCGTTGAGCCAGAGGTCGTCCCACCAGCGCATCGTGACCAGATCGCCGAACCACATGTGCGCCATCTCGTGAATGACGACGACGGCACGCAGCAGGTGCTGGGCACGGGATGCGTTGCCCTGGAAGATGAAGTCGTCCCGCAGCGTCACACACCCGGGGTTCTCCATCGCACCCATGTTGAACTCCGGCACGAAGACCTGGTCGTACTTGCCCCACGGATAGCGGATGCCGTAAACGCGGTGGTAGTAGTCGAAGCCCTGCCCGGTGACGGTGAAGATCTCCTCGGCCTGCTCGGCCAGCTGGTCCGCCAGGGTGGCCCGCACGTAGATGCCCAGTGGGATGCCGTCGTGCTCACCGGTCTGCACGGCGAAGGGGCCGGCACACACGGTGAAGAAGTAGGTGGCGATCGGCCGGGTGGTCTCGAACGTGTGCCACTCGGTGGCGGGGCCGCTCGCGACGCCGTTGGCCACCACTCGCCACTCCTGCGGAGCCTTCACCCGCACCGTGTATGGCGCCTTCAGGTCCGGCTGCTCGAAGCACGCGAAGATCTTCCCGGCGGTCGACGATGCGGGGCTGCCGTAGAGGTATGCCTGGCCGTCCTGGGGATCGACGGCGCGGTGCATCCCCTCACCGTCCCGGACGTAGCTCATCGTCGCCTCGACGACGACCTCGTTGTGTGCTTCGAGCCGGTCCAGCCACAACCGGCCGTCCATCACCTGGGAGGGGTCGATCTCGTTGCCGTTCAACGTGATCGAGCCGATCTCGTGCGGCATGAACTCCAGGAAGGTGGACGCTCCCGGCGTCGCGCAGTCGAAGCGGATCGTGACTGCGGACCCGAAGATCTGCTCGCCGAGGGTGAAGTCCAGTGCCAGGTCGTAGGTCACCGCGCCGACGAGCGATGCGCGGTGCTCGGCTTCGGTGCGCAGCAGTGCGGCCACGGGCTCAGCCTTCCGCGCTCGGCCGGGCGGCTGTCGTCGGGAAGCGCTCGTGCGCGAGCAACGCCCTATCCAGCCGATCGAGCGAGTCGACCAGTGCGCGGCGCACACCGGCGGAGTTGTCGGGTGCCTCGATCGCCCGGCGGGCAGCGGCCGCCACCGACGGCTCGGTCGCCCGGTGCGGGAACGCCGCACCGACGAACTTCTCCGCTGCCATGTCGCCGAATTTGTCCGGAACACTGGGCAATTGGGCGAAGAAGCGGTCGATGTGGGCGCGCATGAGATCGGTCGCGTCGGTTTCGCCATACCCGGCGAAGAAGCCGCCGGCGACCGCGAGGCCCTCGTAGTTGGACAGCTCCGACTCACCGTAGAGCTGCTCCCAGGCCCATGCCTTGGACTCCTCGGTGGGCAGCGCTGCACGCGCTTCGAGCTGGGAGAGGTGACCGCTCATGCTGTCGTCGCGCTCGGCCGCCGCGGCGATCGCCGCGGCGTCGATCAGGCCCAGCTCGGCCTGACGGGTGATGACCGACCAGCCGAAGTCCTTGTCGCCGGCAGCAGCCTGTGGTCGACCGTCGTCAGCCGCCCAGCGCGCCAGCAGCTCGGCGTCGGTGCTGGTGGTTGCGATGAGCCGCGCCGCGGTCAACGCTGCCGGGGATGCGTCCTCGACAACCTCCAGCCGCTGCCGACCGGCGTCGGCGAGCAGGGCCTGCGAGTGCGCCGAATCCTGCTGCGGCACAAGACGATAGGGATAGAGGTTGCGCACCAGGCGGGACAGTGTGTCGCTCAACGACGCGGTCTCCTCGTGCGGCCAGCTGGCTGCGAAGACCTCGACCACCCGTCGCGGGTCGATCCGCCCGGTGTCCGCGCCGCCCAGCAGCGCCGCCCACACGCCGAGCCTGATCAACGGGTCCTTCGCCGCCGGCAGCTCCGTGTCGATCGAGGCGAGTGACTTCTCGTCGAGCACCGTTGTCGCCCAGGTGAGGTCGGAGGAGTTCGGCAGCAACAGCGCGGGGCGCGGCTGCCCGACCAGCTCGGTGACCGGCGTGCGGTTGCCGTCGGCATGCACCGGGACGGCTCGGCTCACGGCACCGTCGGTGACCGCAGCGACGTCGAGCACGTGCGAGCGGTGGGTCGGGTCGTCGGTGGTGGGCTCGACCACCAGCTCCGCGCGCGTGATCGTCCCGTTGTCGTCGTCGACGTCCAACCGCACGTCGTCGACGCCGGAGCTGCGCAGCCAGCCGTGCGTCCACTCCTCCAGCGAGCGACCGCTCGCTGCCTCGACCGCACCGAGGAAGTCGGCCATCGTGGCGTTGCCGAAACTGTGGTCGCTCAAGTGTTTTCGCACGCCGAGGACGAAGGCGTCGTCCCCGACATACGCAGCGAGCTGGCGTAGTGCGGAGGCTCCCTTGGCGTAGGAGATGCCGTCGAAGTTGGTCAGCGCCGACTCGGCATCCGGGGCCGGTGCGCCCGCAACGGGATGGGTTGACGGGCTGCGGTCGACGGCGTAGCCCCAGGTCTTGCGGGAGATGCCGAAGTCGACCCACGCCTCGGTGTAGCGGGTCGCCTCCGCAGTCGTGCGCTGTGCCATGTATTCGGCGAAGGACTCGTTGAGCCACAGGTCGTCCCACCACTGCATGGTGACCAGGTCGCCGAACCACATGTGCGCCATCTCGTGGCTGATGGTGTTGGCGCGGCTGAGCAGCTGGGTGCGGGTGTGCGCACCACGGAAGATGTATTGGTCGCGCAGCGTCACGCATGCGGGGTTCTCCATCGCGCCGGCGTTGAACTCCGGGACGAAGAACTGGTCGTATTTGCCCCAGGGATAACGGATCCCGAAGAGCGAGTGGTAGTAGTCGAACGACTGCTTGGTGACCTCGAAGAGGTCGTCGCGCTGCTCGGCGAGCTGCTCCGCCAGCGACGCCCGCACATAGATGCCCAGCGGGATGCCGTCGTGTTCGTCGCGCTCGACGGCATACGGCCCGGCACAGATCGTCACGAAGTATGTCGACATCGGTGGCGTCGTCGCGAGGGTCCACTCCCCGGGTGCGGTCTGCTCTGCGGCGCCGTTGCCGGCGACCACCCAGTCCTGCGGGGCACGGACACGAACGTCGTAGGGCGCCTTGAGGTCGGGCTGGTCGAAGCACGCGAAGATCGACGGCCCGGCGTTCAGGAACGACATGCCGTAGATGTAGTGCTGCCCATCCGCCGGGTCGACCGCCCGGTGCAGACCCTCCCCGTCGCGGCGATAGCGCATGGTCGAGACGACCCGCACGACGTTGTCCTCGCGCAGCGCGGTCAGTTGGACGCGCCGGTCGGCGACCGACGCAGGATCGATCGCGGTGTCGTTCAGCGTGATCGACTCGATCGAGACGGCGTCCAGATCGAGGAAGGTCGACGCACCCGGCTCCCTGCAGCTGAACGCAATGGTGGTCTCGGACCCGAACTCGTCGCTGCCGCGGTCGAGATCGAGTGCGATGTCGTAGGACGTGACGTCGATCAGCTCGGCTCGCGCGCGAGCATCAGTGCGAAGGAGGGAACCCATGTCGCCAGGCTTTCACATCAGCGAGCGATCTCCCGGCCGTATGCCTGATCCTCCAGTCGCTTGATGCGTTCGGCGGTCGGCGGGTGCGTGGACATCAGCCGCGAAACGTCCTGAGCCCGAAAGGGGTTGGCGATCATCATGTGACTCGCGTTGACGACCTTCGGCTCGGGCGCGAGGGGCGTGCGTGCTGTGCCGTCCTCGAGCTTGCGCAGCGCGGACGCGAGCGCGAGCGGGTCGCCGGTGAGTGCGGAGCCGTCCTCGTCGGCGTCGTATTCGCGGGTGCGGCTGATCGCCAGCTGGATCATGCTGGCGGCGACCGGCGCCAGGAACGCCATCGCGAGCATCGCCAGCGGGTTGGGGCGGTCGTCGTCGTTGCTGCCGCCGCCGAACATCCCGAACCACATCATCATCTGCGCGATCGAGGTGATGATGCCGGCGAGTGCTGCGGCGATCGAGGAGGTGAGGATGTCGCGGTTGTAGACGTGCATCAACTCGTGCCCGAGGACACCGCGCAGCTCACGCTCGTCGAGCAACTCGAGGATGCCCTGGGTGCAGCACACGGCCGCGTGCGACGGGTTGCGACCGGTCGCGAAGGCGTTGGGGGCATCCGTCGGCGAGATGAACAGCTGCGGCATGGGCTTGCCGGCCTTGGTCGACAGCTCGCGGACGATGCGATACATCTCGGGCGCCTGGATCTCGCTGACCGGGTAGGCGCGCATCGCCTTGATCGCGAGCTTGTCGGAATTCCAGTAGCTGTATGCCGTGGTCGCCACACCGATCAACGCGAAGATCCAGATGTAGCGCCCGCCGGCGACCAGTGCGCCGATCGCGAGCAGCACGACCCAGATGGAGGCGAAGAGCGCAGCAGTCTTCAACCCGTTGAAATGACGGTGCATACCGAGGAAACGTCCATGACCTGCAGGTTTGTTCCAGAATCGATGGCCGAGCCCCCAGACTCGATGGCCGAGCCTGTCGAGGTCAGCGCCCCACGAGTTGCAGCAGCGAGTGCGGTGCGATGCTCGTCACCACGAGTGCGAGTGCGCCCACGATCACCAGCGCCTGGTGCACCGGGTGCAGCGCTTCCGGGTTGTCGGGGTCCTTGCGCGCTCCGAAGAGGATCCGCAGCCAGCGCAGGTAGACCGCGACACCGAGCATCGCGTTGATCGCGGCGATGACGGCGAGCACCCACAGGCGGGAGCCTGCGACCGGACCGAGCGCGGCGACCTTGGCGACCAGGCCGATCACCGCCGGGGGCAGGCCCATCAGCGTCAGCAGTGCGAGCGCGAGAGTCACCGCGAGCAGCGGGCGGCGTTGCAGCAGGCCGCCGTATGACGACAGGTGGCGGGCGTGCTCGCGCCCGTCGGCGTGGGCCAGTGCGGTGACCACGGTGAACGCGACCAGCGTCGCGAGGGCGTAGACGATCAGGTAGCCCGCCGCGGAGCGGACGGCGTGCGAGGAGACCGTCGCGAGCGGCAGCACCACCCAGCCGGCCTGGGACACCGTCGACCAGGCGAGGAAGCGCAGCGTCTTCTTCTCCCGCAGGGCCATCAGGTTGCCGAGAGTCATCGACAGGGCGGCGAGCACACCGACCGCGGCGAGCGCGGACGTGCCGAGCACCGTCACACCGCGGAAGATCACCAGCAGAGCCGCGAGCGCAGCGGCCTTGGAGGTCACCGCGAGAAAGGCGCCGATCGGCACCGACGCCCCACCGAACGCTTCCGGGGTCCACGCGTGGAACGGCACGAGCGAGATCTTGAAGGCCAGCCCGGCGACGATGAACACCACTGCCAGGACGAGGATCCGACGCTGGTCGGGGTCGTTGGATGCGTGCAGCACTGCGTCGCCGGAGAAGAGCGCGGATCCGGTCGCCGCGAACCACAGCGCAGCGCCCATCGCGGTCACGGCGAAGCTGACCAGCGACGTCGTCAGCAGGGAGAGCGCTCCGTCGACCGCCGCACGCCGACCGCGCAACGCGACCAGTGCGATCGCCGGAAGCGTTGCCAGCTCGAGCATCACCAACCACGATCCGAGGTCGCGGGCCGCCACCACGCCGGCGGCCCCGGCAGTCGCGGCGAGCACGAGGGTCGCCTGCACCGCGGCGTCCTCGGCGCGGATGCGGATCGGCAACGCGAGCAGCGCGACGACCGCACCACTGACCAGTGCGGTCAGCTGCAGTCCGACGCCGACGTGGTCGACGGCATACAGGCAGGGGCCGTCGGGCAGGCAGAGGGTGCGTCGCGGGTTGTCGGCCGACGGCAGCGCGCCGGGCACGGCCGCTGCGGCTCCGGCGAGCAACAGCACGGCGGCGGCCGCCCAGTGCACCCGGCCCAGCCGTGGCGCCGCGGCATCGGCCACGAGCAGCAGCACGGCACCGACGGCCGGGATGAGGACCGGTGCCAGCAGCAACCAGTCGTAGCTGAGCTTCATCGGCCGATCACCGCCATCAGCTGGTCGACGGCACCGGACGTGGTCTGCAGCAGGATCAGGGGTATGACGCCGAGCAGGACGGCGGCGGCGCTCAGCACGGAGGTGACCAGCCACTCGTTGCCGTGGGCGTCACCGGCCGGCTCGGGCTTCGGCGGGAGCCCGCCGTCGGCGTTGCCGTGCCAGACGATCCGCAGCACGCGCAGCGCGTAACCGGCGGCGAGCACGGCTCCGATCGACGCGAACATCGCCAGCACGCGGAACCAGCCGTGCGGCCGGTCACCGCCGGGTGTCCATGCACCGAAGATCGCCAGCACCTCTCCCCAGAACCCGGTCAGGCCGGGCAGTCCCATCGATGCCGCGAAGCCGATCACCAGCGCGAGACTCAGCCGGGGCGACACGTCGCGCAGCGACCGCCGAGCGGTCTCCAGGTCGTCGTCGCCCCAGCGGTGCTTGAGCCCGCCGACGACGGCGAAGAGCAGCGCCGAGATGACGCCGTGCGCGATGTTGGCGAACAACGCGGCCTGCAGCCCGATCGTCGTCCCACTCATCAGGCCGAGCAGCACGAATCCCATGTGTGCGACCGACGACCAGGCGACCAGCCGCTTGAGGCTGCGCTCGACCAGGCAGACCAAACCGCCCCAGATGATGCCGATGACCGCCAGGGTCCCGACGTATGGCGCCAACCGCTCGACGCCCTGCGGCAGCGGCGCGATGACCAGGCGCACGACGCCGTAGGTGCCCATCTTCAGCAGCACCGCGGCGAGCAGCATCGACCCGGCGGTCGGTGCGATGGTGTGCGCCCGCGGCAACCACGAGTGCAGCGGCCACATCGGCACCTTGATGCCTAGGCCGACCAGCAGGATCGCGGCGACCGCGGTCTGCTTGCCGGGTGAGATCGGGGCCGCGGCCAGGCCGGCGAAGTCGCTGGTGCCGGCCGCGAACGTCATGGTCAGGATGCCGACCAGCATCAGCGTCGAGCCGAGCACCGTGTAGAGGACGAAAGTGTTTGCGGCGCGCGCACGTTCGCGCGCGCTGCGGCGGTCACCGAAGCGTCCGATGAGCACCCACATCGGCACCAGCACGACCTCGAAGGCGAGGAAGAAGCTGATGGCGTCCTGCACCAGGAACGTCGCGATGCCACCGCCGATGACCAGCAGCAGGCAGCCGTAGAACGTGGCCGGTGTGCCGCCCGCCGGCTGCTCGTGCCGGGCGTGCAGCACGACGAGCACGCCGACTGCGGCGGTCATCAGCAGCAGCGGCACGCTGATCCCGTCGACCTCGAGGTGTAGCCGCATGCCGATCTCGGGGACCCACGACCGGTCGAGGACCGGACGGTCGTAGGCGATCAGGGCGCAGGCGAGCAACGAGACGACGGTGGCTGCGAGCGAGACGATGTATGCCGTCAGCCGGCTCACCGAGCGGAAGCTGCGGTCACCGACGACGAGCGCCAGTCCGGCGACGACAGGCGCCAGCGGAGCGGCGAAGAGCGCGGCTACCACAGGATCACCCCCATCAGCCCGACGGCGACCAGCCCGACGGACACGGCCACCAGGCCGCTGGTCGGGCGCCGGGTGTGCAGCCGGTCGGCGCGCCGGACGACGGTCGTGACCAGTTGCGGAAAGCGCTGCACCTGGCGGTCGAACACGTCGTCAACCCGCGAAACCGCTTGTGCGAGAGCGATGATCGGCCGGCAGAAGGCGACATACAGCCCGTCGACGTCGAAGCCGCGGGATGCCGATGCCCGCACGAAGACCGGGATGCGGGCGGCCGCGTCGCCATACACCGTGCCGACCGACATCATCCGGACCAGCAGCGCGACGGCACCCATCAGCAGCAGTGACGCACCGATCAGCCAGAGGTTGGGGTGGCGCCAGTCGACGTCCAGCATCGGGGACAGCACGAGCAACCCGCCGACGACGGAGAGCACGCTGAGCAGTTGGAGCCCGAAGCGTGCTCCACCGCCGGGTTGCTGGTCGGACAGCTCGATCTCGTCGTCCGGCGGGAGCTCCATGGCCATGGTCCGGTCGGCCAGCCGGCCGTGGACGTCGACCTGCGGCAGGTCGGTGAGCATCTCCACGATGCCGACGTCCTGCACGTCGTAGCTGTCCTCGACCCACTCGCGCTCCTGGACCCGCTCGCTGCCGGTGCGGTGGATCAGGATCAGCCACATCCGCATCGTGTATGCCGCGGTGAGCAGCACTACGCAGACCAGCGCCGCGAACGCGATCCGCGCGGACAGGTCACCGTCGATGCCCCGGCGTGCCGCCTCGTCGACGATCAGGTCCTTGGAGACGAACCCGACGAACGGCGGCACCCCGGCCAGGGCGAGCAGTCCGATGCCGACCATCCGACGGGCGTCGGGGTGCTTGCTGAGAGCGCCGGAGAGACGCTCGACCGTGGTGCCGCTCACCAGCACCGACAGCCAGCCGATCATCAGGAAGAGCAGTGCCTTGAACATCGCGTGCGACAGCAGGTGGGCGATGCCGAGGTCGGCGTCCGTGTCGGCGGACACGACGGCGAGCCCTAGCAGCATCAGGCCGACCTGGGACACCGTCGACCAGGCGAGCAGTCGTTTGAGGTCGTGCTGCAGGAACGCCAGGATGCCGGCTCCGACCATCGAGACGGACGCGACCACCGCCAGCGCGACGCGTGCGCCGTCGGACAGCTCGAGCAGCGTGATGAGCTTGCCGAGGACCACGGTGCCTGCGGCGACCATGGTCGCGGCGTGGATGAGTGCCGACGCGGGCGTCGGACCCTCCATCGCGTCGGCGAGCCAGTCCTGGAAGGGCACCTGGGCGGACTTGCCTGCGACGGCACAGATCAGGCAGAGCAGTGCCGCGGTGAGTGCCGTGCCGTGGGTGTCGGCCGCTGCCGACCAGTGCCGCACGATGTCGTCGACGCCCGTGCTGTGCGCACCGAGGGAGAGGATCGCCAGTCCGATCACCAGTGGGGTGTCGGCGATGCGGGTCACCATGAACGCCTTGTATGCCGCGCGCCTCGCCTTCGGCCGCTCGGACTCGTGCCCGATCAGCAGGTAGGAGCACCACCCCATCAGCTCCCAGCCGACGAGGATCAGCAGCACGTCGCCGGAGAGCACGACCAGCTGCATCGCAGCGGTGAACAGGCCTACGGATGCTGCGAACTGGCGGTATCGGGGGTCGCTGTAGAGATACCAGCGGGTGAAGAGCTGGATCGCCCAGGAGACGAGGGCGACCGCGACCGCGGCCAGCACCGACAGGCTGTCGACCTGCAGGTGCAGCGGCGCGGCCATGCCGGGGCCGAGCGGCAGCTCCCCGATGCTGTCCGGTGCGGCGATCGCGCCGCCGCGGGTCTGCTGGACCAGCAGTGCGACAGCTGCGGCGAGCCCGAGGAAGCTGAAGATGCCGGCGACTGCGAAGGCCCGAGAGCTGCGCCGGGTGGTCAGCAGGATCAGCACCGGGATCGCGGCCTGCAGCAGGACCACGAGGTGGCTGGGCTGGACCGGGAAGTCGACTGCGAGCGTGGCGGGGTCGAAGCGCCCGTCGGACGGGACGAGACCGAGCATCATTCGGACTCACCGGCCTTGGCCATGTCGATGTTGCCGCGTGCCCGGAAGACGGCGAGGATCACGCCGAGTGCGACGGCGATCTCGGCAGCGGCGATGGAGATGACGAAGATCGTCATGACCTGCCCGGCACGCACCACGTCGCTCGTCAGCGATCCGACCGTGACGAAGAGCAACCCTGCGGCACCGAGCATCAGCTCGACGCCGATCAGCACCAGCACGGCATTGCGGCGCGCGAGGACGCCATACAACCCGATGCCGAAGAGCAGGCCGACCAGGACCATCGGGAGCGCGGAGTGGATCACCTGGGCGCCCCCTTCGCACCGGCGCGGCTTCGGATCGGTAGGCGTGCCAGGGCAAGAGCGGCGATCAGGGCGACCAGCAGCAGCGCCGACAGCGCCTCGAAGGGCCACACCCAGGTGCCGAAGAGTCGCGTGGCCAGTGCGTGTGTGGTGCCGCCGTCGACGCGTCGCGCGTCGTTGCCGAACGCACTGATCAGCACGGTCGCCAGCAGCGCTGCGGTGGCGGCGCCGACGACGAGCGCGGCAGCCCGCTGCATCAGCGGGGTGTCGTGCTCCTGGCTGCGCCCGATCGGCGCGCGGGTGAGCATCAATGCGAAGAGCACCAGGATGACCACCGCACCGACGTAGACGAGAAGCTGCACCAATGCGACGAATTCGGCGCCGAGCACGAAGTAGCAACCGGACAGCGCGGCCAGGCTGACGATGAGCCAGAGCGCGGAGTGGACCAAGTGCTTGGTGCTGACGGCCAGCAGTGCGGACGAGACGCTGATCGCGCCGATGATGGTGAAGAGGACGTCGTATGTCGTCACGACGGATCAACCGCCTCCGGCGGCGGAACGGTCGGCATCCACTCGCCCAGCTTGTCCTTCTCGTGCAACAGGTTTCGGATGTCGCCGTCGGCGTATTCGAACTCCGGACTCCAGAAGAGAGCGTCGAAGGGGCAGACGTCGACACAGATGCCGCAATACATGCACAGGCTGAAGTCGATCGCGAAGCGGTCGAGGACGTTGTGCTGGCGGGCCCGGCCGCCCTCGGTCTCCGGCGGAGTCGTCTCCTTGTGCGAGTCGATGTAGATGCACCAGTCGGGGCACTCGCGGGCGCAGAGCATGCAGGACGTGCAGTTCTCCTCCAGCAGCGCGATGACGCCGCGGCTGCGGGACGGCAGGTCGGGTTGCACATGCGGGTACTGCTGGGTGTGCGCGTGCGTGACCATGGTGCGACCCGTGGTCGCCATACCCTTTGCGAGACCTGTCAGGAACTTGCTCATTGACTCGTCACCACCACTCCGACTGCGGTTATTGCCAGCTGTAGCAACGCGATCGGGACGAGGCCGAGCCAGGCGACACGCTGCAACTGGTCTTCTCGAAGGCGCGGCCAGGCGACGCGCATCCAGATGATCAGGAAGGCGAAGATGCCGCCCTTGATGAGCATCCAGAGCCAGCCGATCGCGTGGTCGAACGGCCCGGTCCAGCCGCCCAGCCACAGCGTGGCCAGCAGGAACGACATGACGACGATGCCGGCGTATTCGGCGAGCAGGAAGAACGCGAAGCGCAGGCCGGTGTATTCGGTGTAGGGCCCCATCACCAACTCGGAGTCGGCGACCGGCATGTCGAAGGGCGGGCGCTGCAGCTCCGCGGTCGCGGCCACCAGGAAGACCAGCGCGCCGGGCAGCTGCCAGATGAGCCACCAGGGGTTCCAAGCGTGCGCGATGCCGACCAGGGACAGCGAGCCGGCGGCGATCGCGAAGGACGCACTGACCAGGATCAGCGGCAGCTCGTAGGAGACCAGCTGGGCGGCGGTGCGCATGCCGCCGAGCAGGGAGTATTTGTTGCCGCTGGACCACCCGGCCATGAGGGTGCCGAGGGCACCGACGCCGCTGACCGCGAGCACCCAGACCAGGCTGCCGGGGACGTTGGCGCCGAAGAAGTCGGGTCCGAACGGGATCACCGCGAGCGCCAGCAGGTAGGACACGATGCCGAGTGCGGGTGCCAGGCGGAAGACGCTCTTGTCCGCAGCGAGCGGGACGACGTCTTCCTTCTGCGCGAACTTCACGCCGTCGGCGAGCAACTGGGCCCAACCGTGGAAACCGCCGGCCTCCATCGGCCCGAGGCGGCCCTGCATGTGCGCCATGACCTTGTGCTCGGTCTGCCCGACGACCAGCGGCAGCACGAGGAACGCGGCCAGCACGCAGGCCGACCGCAGCACGATCTCCAGGATGTCGCTGCCCATCTACCTAGGACCCCACGACTCGTCAGGGACGCCGGGCGGCTGCATGCGGCGGCGCGGAGCACGGGCGGGCTTCCCGTCGGTCGATCCACCACCTGGCTCTTTCGCACCCGGCCACGGCTTGCTCGCGCGGGCTACCAGGACGAACGACTTACGCAGCGGGTGGCCATCGAAACCGTCCGGCAGCAACAGTTTTCGCAGTTTGCCGTGGTTTGCGTCGGTGAAGTCGTCGAAGCCGATGCCGAACATCTCGTGGGTCTCGCGCTCGTGCCAGGCAGCTCCTGGCCACAGCGAGGTGCAGCTCGGCAGGGCGGCACCGTCGGCGATCCGGGTCTGCACGAGCGTCTCGCGAAGAGCGCCCGGGGTGGCGTCATACAGGTGCACGACGATGTCGAAGCCGGGCTGCTCGTCGGCGTCGGTCTGGTCGACCGCGGTCAGGAAGTCGAAGAAGTCGAAGCCCTCGCCTCGGACGCGCTCGAGGGTCTCGCGCCACTCCCCCGGCTCGCAGGTGACCGTGGGGACCTCGTAGGTCTGGTCGGTCACGCTTCCTTCTCCTGCGTCTTCTTCTCCTGCGTCGGAGGAGCCACCAGCGGCCGGCTGACCTCGGCGGCGGAGGCCTTGCGGCCGGCATACCCGCCGAGCTTGGCGCGCAGGCCCTTGGTCTGCAGCTTCTCGGCGGCGATCTGCTCCTGCAGGACGCGTATGCCGTGCAGCAGCGCTTCGGGGCGCGGGGGGCAGCCGGGGACGTAGACGTCGACGGGGATCAGTTGGTCGACGCCCTTGGTCACGCAGTAGGAGTCCCAGTAGGGGCCGCCGGAGTTGCTGCAGGCGCCGAAGCTGATGACGTATTTGGGCTCGGGCATCTGGTCGTAGAGGCGGCGGACCGCGGGGGCCATCTTGTCGGTGACGGTGCCGGAGACGACCATCAGGTCGGCCTGTCGCGGACCCGGTGCGAAGGGGATGACGCCCAGCCGGATGAAGTCATGGCGGGCCATCGACGCGGAGATGAATTCGATGGCGCAGCAGGCCAGTCCGAAGTTGAAGACCCACAGCGAATAACGGCGTCCCCAGTTGAGGACCAGGCGCATCGGCTTGGGCGCGACGGCCTGGCCGACGCCGACGCGCGGCATGGGCAGGTCAGTGGTCACTGGTCTGCTCCTTCTGAGGTGGCCGAGGAGCGAGGGACGAGCGTCTCGAGGTCCCCGAGTCCTCGCGGTCGCTCCAGGTCAGCAGTCCCCGACGCGCGGCGTGCAACAGGCCGACCAGCACGACGACGATGAAGATCGCCATCTCCACCAGGCTGGCGACGCCCAGGTCGTGGTCGCGCAGCACCAGAGCCCACGGGAAGAGGTAGACGGCGTCGACCGCGAAGACGACATACAAGAACGCGTAGGTGATGTAGCGGAAGTGTGTCTGCGCCCAGCCGCCGGTCGTCGGATCGACGCCCGACTCATATGTCGCCAGCTTTGCGACGCTGGGCGCGCGGGGCGCCAACAGCCGCCGAGAGACCATCGCGGCAACAAAAAGCACCGCTCCGGCGACACCGACGCCGAGCAGCACCAAGTAACCGGTCACTCCCGAGGACACCCGGAGAGCCTAACCAGCAGGCGGTGCCTTGTGCGTGAGGCGCTCCCGGAATGCACGCTACGACCGGTATTAGCCTGGCGGAATGGGTGGCCGATATGCGGGTGTGCTCGCTTTCCACCGGGACAAGATCGTGCTGGTGCGCGAGTCCTATCCGACGTGGGGCGGCAGCTTCTGGAACGTCCCGAGCGGCGCGGTCGAGGACGGTGAGTCCCCTGCCGAAGGTGCCGCGCGTGAGCTGGCCGAGGAGACCGGGCTGGCGATCCTCTCGGCCGACCTCTCCCCGGTCTCGGAAGTGCTCACCGTGTCCGGCGCTCAGCAGACTCGGGCCTGGAACTACACGGCCCACATCGACGAGTTGGATGAGCCGTCCCTGCAATCCGACGATCCGGACGAGTTGATCGAGGAGGTGCGGTGGTTCGCGCTGTCAGCAGCGATCGAGGAGTTGGAGCGTCTCCCCTACGAGCCGCTGCGGGTTCCGGCGGTTGCCTACCTACGCGGAGGGAGTTCCGTGGGTTCGCCACGGGCGTGGTCGTTCAACGTCTGAGAAGGCAGCCCTGACAACGATTCCGGCGGACTAAGCCGAAGTGCTGCCGCTGCTCACGCGGCGCCTGGAGGCGTTGCCCGAAGGTTCGATCTTGGCCTCGGCGATCTTGCGGACGGACTTGGAAACCTTCCGGCCGGTGATGGCGCTTCGATTGACCATGGCCTCCGCGGCCGCTCTTTGTGCGCTCGACACGAAGACTTGCTTAGCCATCCTCGTCACCTCCGCTCTCCTCTGTGGCCAAGGATACGCCGCTCCCAGAAGCGCCGGAAAGGTCCGAGTCGTCGGTGGCCGAGAGCTGAATCACTTCCGCGTCCTGGCCGAGTGCGTCGATCGCGGCTTCCGGATCCTCGTAGACCGAGTCCAAAGCGGCCTCAACGAAACTCTTCTCCCCGTCATCGAGCAGGTCAGAGTCCAACAACGTCGCCAACTCGGCGACACCGAGACTGGCTATTCGGTTGTCTGCGCTCACTGCCAGCTCAGCTGCCCAACGCAAGATCCGCATCGTTTCCTCGCGCTTTGACCTCGCCTCCAGTTCGTTCGCACTCCGGCGGCTCACCAACTGCGCCACGACAACGCCGACGAACGCCAGGATCGGCGAGCCGAAGGCGACCGTGAAGACCGCCCACAGAGGAAGGGAGACCATAGGCTGAATCTATCGGGGACTCACTCCTCACCCAGTGGACTCGACATGCCCTGTGGACAACGCACCGCACCGTCCATGGCGTGATCGCGCGGCATACGGATAGGAGCTTGCTCGTCGACCAGGGCATTCGCGTCATCGGTATCGATCAGCGCGGGGTACTGCGCTCGGACCCGCTGCCAGAAGGCGCTCCGATCGATGTCCCGTCACTCATCGACGATTTCGAGGCCGTCCGCACCCACCTGGGCATCCCCGAGTGGTTCGTCCTCGGTCACTCCGCCGGCGGCGGATACGCCCTCGATTATGCGGTGGCGCATCCGGACTCGATCCGCGGTGCGATCTTCGACTGTCCGGCATGGGACTGCGACGCGACGGACCGCTACCGGCTCCCGGTCGCGGCCGACCTGCTGGATGAGGCTGGCAAGCACGATGCCGCCGGTGTATGTCGCAACGCGGCCAGCTCCTCCGAACGACTCAGTTTCCAGCCGGAGGTCCTGACGGCGATGCAGCAGTTGGGTCCCGACTACATGCGGCTGTTCACTTTCGGCGAAGCAACTCGCACTCGCTACACCGACCTGATGAAGACTGCACCGGACGGCCTCGACTGGACCCGGGGCCTCTCACACATGCCGTTGGTTGCGGACATGTACGAGGATCGAACACTGGAGCTCTCCCAGTTGCACTGTCCCAGCCTGCTGATTCATGGCGTCGCCGACCTTGTCGCGCCGCCATCGGTGATCGAGACGTACCGGAGGGACACGGGCGAGGCAGTGACAACGATCGAACAAGCTGGACATTTCGCATTCGTCGAGCAACCGGACGAATACGCCCGAGCCGTCGCGTCGTTCGTCATACAGGCGCAGCGCGACCGGAGCGGAGCGTAGCGCGAAGCGGAGCTATCGCAGCAGACCTGTCAACACATCGAGATCTCGCTGGGCGAGTCCAGCCTCGATGAGGTAGCTCCGCACATCAGTGCCGTCGACCCAGGCGCGCAACGCCGGCAGGCGATCGGCCAACGACTCGTCGAGTTCTTCAGCGGTCCACTTCTCGTTGACAGCCGTTGTCCATTGGCCGGCTGCTGTGTCGTAAACCATTCCGTGGCCGCGGTGTTCGGCGGCACCGCGAAAGCCGGCTTCGTAGTCGGCGCAGATCGACTCCGGCTCGGCGCCCGCGAGTGAGAGCAGCATCGCGCACACCATCCCGGTCCGGTCCCTGCCACCGGCGCAATGGATCAGCACCGGCCCGGGCGAACTGGCGATCGCGGAGAACACGGCGGCGAATTTGCCCGGGTAGAGCGCGATGTTCGGAGACCATGAGCGCGGATGATCGAGCCATTGCCCGCACTCGGCGAGGAACACCGGGTCGTTGGGGTCCTCGGTCGGCACGTGCGCGAACTCGATCCCCTCATAGGCGCTGTCGTCGACCGATGGATGGTCTGATCTGCGGCCACGCTCTTCTGCGTTGCGGAGATCGACGACCTTCCGCAAGCCGTCGGCTCGCGCAGCTCGCCAGCCGTCGCCAGTCAGCCACTCGGGAGCGCCGGACCGGAAGACGACGTTTCGCTTCGTCAGCCCACCGCCTACAAGTCGGTGGCCACCGAGTTCGCGCAGGTTTCGGCTGCCGTGCCAGACAGGAACGTGCGAGCTGGTCATACCAAAGACATTACGTGTCAGGACTTTTCGTGCTGCAGCGCCGGGAAGACGTGGTGCGCGAGTAGTGGTGCGAGGTCCGCATCATCATCGGCCAGACCCGTCCAACGCAGTTCGGCAATCTCTGCTGCAGGGTCGCCGACCGGCACGTAGGCGTGTTCGAACACCGTCGCGGTGACGGTGTGGTCGGGTTCGTTGGCGGCGTCCGAGGTGAACGTGCCGATCAGCGTCAGATCCGACGCCTGCACCTCAATGGCGAGCTCCTCACCGACCTCACGCACGGCAGCGTCGATCGCGCTCTCCCCCGGCTCCCATTTGCCGCCGGGGAACATGAACTTGTCGGTGCCGGACTTCCGGACCGTCAGCACCCGCCCCTGTGGGTCACGGAAGACGACGGCGCTGACGACGATCTGCGAACCTCGCACGTCGGCAGGCTATCGGCGAATGCCGCCGAGGATGAGGTCGGTGATGAGTGCGACGGTGTCGTCGCGGCTGACCTGTTGTTGCTGCATGAGTTCGTGCGAGCTGTAGAGCAGCCGACTGATCAGCGTGAGCCGTGCCGCCTGGTGCCCGGGCCGAAAGGTCCCATCCCGCTCTCCCCGATCGAGGATGCCCTGCAGCACTGCGAAGTCACGGCGTTGATGCGCGGCCGGGTCGGAGCCGCCGAGTGCGGCACCCGACTCGAGCAGGGCCGCCGCCGCGCGATGGTCCGCTCCTGCGGCATACGCGACCTGCTCCTCGATGTAGCGCCGCAGCTGCGCTTCCGGGTCCTCCTCCTCGGCTACGGCAGCCGCCACCGTCGCCTGGAACGCGTCCGACTGGGCGGTGAGATATTCGCGGACCGCGCTGACGACATCCGGGACGTAGTTGTACAAGGTCGCGCGAGAGACACCGCTAGCCCGCGCGAGTCGGCTCATCGAGACCGCACCGAGCCCGTCGCTGCTGACGAGCTCGGCCGCAATTTTGCCGATCTTCAGCAACTGCCGTTGCTTGTGCCCGGCAACGGTTGCCGACCAGTCGGCGTCCTGCACCACCTGCGGCCCCCTCTCGAATTGGACACTGTGTATTGTCCCATTGACACAACGTCAGTATGTCGACACGACAGCTGACGTGACGACCGAAGCGTAGTCGGACACCTCGCCCGACCGAGCACACGAGGAGTCGGAATGCGTTCCCAGCAACAGCCGTGCGCGATCGAGATGCACGAGCTGACCAAACGCTTCGGACCGTTGGCCGCGGTGGACCAGTTGAGCTTCACCGTCCAACCCGGTGAGGTCACCGGATTCCTCGGGGCCAACGGCGCAGGCAAGACGACGACCCTGCGCATGCTGCTTGGGCTGGTCACGCCGTCGCACGGCGAGGCCCTCATCGGCGGCCGCCGCTACCAGGATCTGGACGCACCCGCGCGCACGGTCGGGGCCCTGTTGGAGGCCAACGGTTTCCATCCGGGTCGCAACGGTCGCGATCACCTGCGCGTCTGCGCACTCGCCGCCGGCGTGGACGACCGGCGGGTCGACGAGGTGCTGGACCTGGTCGGTCTGTCGCATGCCGCTCGCCAGAACGTCCGCGGCTATTCGCTGGGGATGCGGCAGCGGCTCGGTGTCGCGACGGCGATCCTGGCCGAGCCCCCGGTCCTGATCTGTGACGAGCCCACGAACGGGCTGGACCCGGAAGGGATCCGGTGGCTGCGAGACCTTCTGCGTGAGCAGGCAGCGCAGGGTCGCACCGTGCTGGTGTCCAGCCACCTGCTTGCCGAGATGCAGCAGCTCGTGGACTCCGTCGTGATCATCGACAAGGGACGTCTTGTCCACGAGGGCGCAGTGCAGGCCGTGGGGGCCACGGCGGTGCGAGCGACCAGCGCCGATCCGGCCGCGCTGCGGTCCGCAATCAGCGCTGCTGCGGGCGCGGCGGTCGAGGTCGAGGACTCCGGAGGCGGCACGCTCGTGGTGCGAGGGATCGATTCCACCCGCATCGGACTGATCGCCCACGAGGCCGGGATCCCGCTGAGTCAGTTGGTGACCGAGACCAACACGCTCGAGCGGTTGTTCTTCAGCCTCACCTCGTCGCCCGGCGACACCACGACGGAGTCGACGGAGTCGACGGACCAGCACACACCCTCCGGACTGGCCGAGGAGAACGCACGATGAGCGCCGCCACCACCGCTGTGCCCGACGCACAACCACACGCGACCTCGGGTATGGCGCTCGCCATACGCACCGAGGTGCGCAAGCTCACCACGACCAAGACCTGGTGGGTCCTCGGCCTGGTAGCCATCGCCGTCGCTGTCTTGGTGACCGTGCTGACCGTCGCCGGATCGGAGGGAAGCGGACACACGCCGCTCGACATCTTCACCGGCGCACTCATCGGCGGCGTGCAGACCGCCTACATGATCACCGCGATCGTCGGGATCACTGCAGTCGCAGGCGAATACCGGCACCACACAGTCACCGCGAGCTATCTGTCGGTGCCGAATCGTGGCCGGCTGATCACCGCGAAACTGCTGGTCCTGACCGGCTACGGGCTGCTGGTCGGCATCATCGTCGTAGCCATCTGCTCGGCCATCGCAGCCCCTTGGCTGTCTGCCCGCGGCCTGCTCGGCGGCTCGTTGACGGCATCCGGGGTGACGCGCGCGGTCGTCGGTGGCACCGCTTCGATCGCCGTGATGACCGGCGTCGGTGTCGCGCTGGGAGCGTTGCTGCGCAACCAGATTGCCGCCGTGGGCGCGTTGCTGATCTATCTCTTCGCGATCGAGCAGACCATCAACAGCATCTCGCTCACCCGGCCGGCGTACCCCTACCTGCCCGGCGGTGCGGTGCAGTCGCTCGCATACTCCGGGCACCGCGCCTTCGGTTCGGCAACCGGTGCCGAGTTGCTCAACCCATGGCTTGCTGCGCTGATCATCGTGGGCTATGCCGTCGTCATCACCGCCATTGCCGTGCGGACGACAATTCGCCGCGATGTGAGCTAGCGACCCAGGTCAATCGGACGTCGCGGCAGCCTGCGCGACCCTGACCACGAGGCCCATGTCCGCAACGTCGGAGAGAACTACCGTGGCCTTGCCGAGGTCCGGCCGTATGACGAGATAGGCCGCGTAGCCGCCGGTCTGTCCGTTGTGCCACACCACGATTCCCCCGCCCGGCATACGCTCACGCACCCAGAAGCAGTCGTCGCGATGTGTCGAGGCAGCGCCCGGGGCATCGCCGCGCAGCAGGGCAGCCGCGAGGACTGCGAGATCGTCGATGCTGCTGGTCACCCCACCGGCGGGCGCATACCCGGTCAGCCGCCACTGCTGGGCCCATCGCCCCCACCGGGTGCACCCGCTGCGACGCGGCGCGTTCGGCCCGGCAGAGGTATGGGTGAGTCCGAGCGGTGTGGCGAGTCGATCGCGGACAAGATCCTCGTATGTCGAACCGGTTGCGCGCTCCAGCACCGCACCCGTCAGCGCCGCTCCCAGACTCGAGTAGGCCTGCTCACCCTGTGTCCGAAGCCTGACTCGCCGCGCGTGGCTCACGACCGATGAAACTCCTTGGCCGACATACGGACTGAGACCGAGCACGCCGTAGCCGAGCAGTCCGGGCACCGCGCGGATGCCCAGCGCGATTGGCGGCAACCCACTGCGGTGCGATGCAAGGGCGCTGACCGTGACGGCACCGATGGGGCGGTCAGCCAGCTCCGGCACGTGATCGCCGATCTGGTCGCTCATGGAGAGCTCGCCGCGCTGTTCCGCGTCGGCCAGCAGCATCCCGGTGATCGCCTTGCTGATCGAGCCGAGCTCGAAGACGTCGTCCGTCGAACAGTCGACAGTCGCCACCCGGATCGGGTTGTCACGCCGTGGCTCAACCACTGCGGCTGCGAGGCGCCGGCTCCGCCAGTCCCTGGCGCGCTCGAGTGCAGACCCGACCTCAGCATCACCGGTGACCGCACCAGCGCGATGCACTGCGGCCACGCCGAGTCCGACCACGAATCGCAGGATCACAACCAGGCCGACCACGGCGACGATCCCGCCGATCACTGACCCAACCAATGCCCATCACCCCCATGCGCAAGTGTGCGCCCCTCCTCGAACCGCGTGTGACCCACCTCACGAAAGTGAAGTAACACTACCCGTTTTGACTACTCCGGTAACGCTGACTTATGTTTGATCCAGTCACGAGACCCAGCGACAAGCCCTGGCTTGCTGGGCGGCAACCCTCACGCACGTGGCGGGGTGCCCCAGGTGAATGACTAGGCCGCAGAGCGTGATTCACACGATCTCGCAGTGCGGCAAGCACGGCAGTACCCACTTGACCGTCTTGCGCTGATCGCGCATGGGCGGACCTGAGCACGGCCGGGCGCAGTTCGTCATACCAGCGACCCTGAGGACACCATGCCTGACAACAACATCCCCGACCCGACCGACGTCCCGTCCCTGCCGGACCGGCCGACCCTGCCGCCCCGCCGCATTCACACCCGACGCAGCTGGATCGGCGCGGCAGTCGTCGGCCTCGTGCTCGGGGGCGGCGGCGGTTTCGCCGCCGGTCGCGCGTCGTCGGACGGCTCCGGCACGAAGCTGACCACGGTGAAGATCGGCGTGACCGACGCCGACCAGGACTACTGGAAGGTCTTCAAGAAGCTCGCGCGCGAACGCAACATCAAGTTGGAAACGGTCAATTTCTCCGACTACACCCAGGCGAATCCCGCTCTGGCGCAAGGACAACTGGACCTCAACCTCTTCCAGCACCTGGTTTTCCTCGCGACCTACAACCAGCAGTCGCATCAGACGCTGACCCCCATCGGGTCGACGTATGTCGTGCCGCTCAGCCTCTACTCCCGCAAGCACAAGTCGGTGCGGTCGATCCCGTCCGGCGCCAAGATCGCGATCCCAAACGACGCGACCAATCAGGCGCGGGCGCTGCTGGTGCTGCAGCAGGCGGGGTTGTTGAAGCTCAAGGGCGGCGGCACGATCCTGTCGACGCCGGCCGAGATCGACAAGGGCGCGTCGAAGGTGCGCGTGACACCGGTGGATGCCTCGCAGACCGTCACCTCGCTGTCCTCTGTCGACGGCGCAGTCATCAACAACGACTTCGCGCTCGACGGCAAGTTGGACCCGAAATCCGCTCTCTACTCTGACAATCCGAAGTCTGCGACCGCGCAGCCCTACATCAACGTGATCGTGGCCCGCGAGCAGGACAACGACAACCCGACGTATGCCGAGGTCGTCGAGCTCTACCAGGACCCGCGCGTCTCAAAGCTGGTCGTCGCGGAGTCCAAGAACACCAGCGTGCTGGTGCGTAAGCCCGCCGCTGCACTTCGCAAGCTGCTGACGCGCCTGGAGAAGACGGTGGCGTCGAAGTGAGCGCAGATCCGCTCGTCCGGATCGACTCCGTCAGCAAGGTCTTCGGCAAGAACGAGAGCGCCCACCGGGCGCTGGACAACATCGACCTGGAGATCCGTCGCGGTGAGATCTTCGCGGTCATCGGCTACTCCGGCGCAGGCAAGAGCACTCTGGTCCGGCTCATCAACGGGTTGGAAGAGGTCACCTCCGGCACGGTCACCGTCGACGGTCTCGACATCACCCGATTGAAGGGAAAACCGTTGCGCGCCATACGACGTCGCATCGGGATGGTCTTCCAGCAGTTCAACCTGATGCGGTCGCGCACGGTCTTCGGCAACGTCGCCTATTCCCTGCAGTTGGCCGGTCTGGACCGCGCGCAGCAGGAGCAGCGGGTCGCCGAGCTGCTGTCGTTCGTCGGGCTGCTGGAGAAGGCGTGGTCCTACCCGGAGGAGTTGTCCGGCGGGCAGAAGCAGCGTGTCGGGATAGCCCGCGCGTTGGCGTCCGATCCCGACCTGCTGCTCGCGGACGAGTCGACCTCGGCGCTGGACCCGGAGACGACGCGCGACGTGTTGGCGCTGTTAAGGCAGGTCAACGAGGAGTTGGGCATCACGATCGTGGTGATCACGCACGAGATGGACGTGGTGCGTGCCATCGCCGATCGCGTGGCGGTCCTGGACTCGGGACGGGTTGTCGAGAGCGGCGCCGTGCGCGACATACTCGGCGATCCGCAGAGTGAGGTGACGCAGCGGTTCGTCGACGCGACGGTCGGGAACCGACCGGATTCGCTGCGTTTGCAACAGCTTCGCGAGTCGTATGACGAAAGGCTGGTGACAGTCAACGTGTCCGACCAGCGTGCATTCGGCTCCACTCTCAGCGCTGCTGCACGCGACCACGGGGTCGACTTCGAGATCGTGTATGGCGGCATCACCGACCTGAAACACGAGTCGATCGGGTCCTTCACGGTCGCGCTGCGCGGTCCCGATGAGGGTGTGCGCGCAACAGTGGAGGCACTGTCATGAGCACCGACTGGTCGACGCTCTGGCCGACCTTCCAGACCGCCATCTGGCAGACGCTGCTGATGGCCGTCGTGACCATCCTGATCGGCGGGCTGCTCGGGCTGCTCCTCGGTGTCGCGCTCTTCACCACTCGCGGTGGCGGACTGTTGGAGAACCGTGCGGTCAACACGGTGCTGAACGTGCTGGTCAACATCGTGCGACCGATCCCGTTCATCATCTTCGTCACCGCGATCGCGCCGTTGACCCTGCAGGCGATGGGATCGACGATAGGCACCCGAGCAGTGCTCTTCCCACTCGTCATCGCTGCGACGTTCGGAGTCTCCCGCATCGTCGAACAGTCTTTGGTCTCAGTCGATCCCGGTGTGATCGAGGCAGCGGAGGCGATGGGCGCCGGACCGTGGCAGATCGTTCGCTCGGTGCTCGTGCCCGAGGCGCTCGGCCCGCTGATCCTCGGCTACACCTTCATCTTCGTCGCCGTCGTCGACATGACCGCGATCGCTGGTGCAGTCGGCGGCGGCGGGCTCGGTGACTTCGCGATCACCTACGGCTATCACCGGTTCGACTGGGCGGTCACCTGGATCGCAGTCGCTGTGATCATCGTGCTGGTGCAGTTGGCGCAGTTCGGCGGAAACGCGTTGGCCCGCAAGGCTCTTCGCCGCTAGCCGAAGAGTGCATTCAGCTCGGCATGGCTGTGCGCACCAGCGAACTCGTCATACGTGCCGGACCCGAGCAGCTCGCGGGTTGCGCGCTCGAGGTGACCGAAGATTGCGCCAGCGAGGGATGATCCGGCTGAGATGCGCCGCGCGCCGGCGGCATGCAGATCGCCGACGCTCGGCGCACTCGGCCCGGTGAGGATGTTGACCGGCGCGTCGATGGCAGCAGTCAGCCGCGCCACGGTGTCCAGGTCGGTCACGCCGGGGACGAAGATCCCGCTCGCGCCGGCGTCGAGGTATGCCGCGGCACGTGACAACGTGTCATCGAGGTCGCCCGCACCCAACAAGTAGCCGTCGGTGCGTGCGTTGAGATAGAGATCGATGCCCGCGCCGGCCGCAGCTTTCCGGACCGCTCGCACGCGTGCCGCGGCCTCGTCGACGGGCAGTAGCGCGCCGCCGCGTGCGTCCTCCAGGTTGACACCGACAGCGCCGGCCTCAACGACCAAGCGCGTTGTTTCGGCGAGATCGCTTGTGCTGTCGCCGAATCCGCCCTCGATGTCGCACGAGACCGGCACGATCGCAACCGAGCAGACGCGGCGCAAATGCTCGAGCATCAGGTCGCGATCGAGCACATTGCCGTCCTTGACCCCGAGGGACCAGGCGACAGCTGCGCTCGAGGTGGCGAGCGCCTTGGCGCCGGTCTGCTGGATCACTGCAGCGGAGGCAGCGTCCCAGCAGTTCGGAAGGACGACAAGGTCGTCGTGTAGTGCGTGGAAGGTGGCGGCGAGTTCGGTCTGCGTCATGTGACTCACGGTACGGACACCCGCAACTGGTTACTCGCGGAAATTCGACATGGATGTGGTCAGGCGGTTTCGATACGGTCTCCTCCGCTTCGCTCCCCCGACCTACTCAACCAGCACGGGTCACGGGCCGCCGCGACGGCCGTGGGTGCGCGGGGCGTCATACCCGCCCTCGGGCGGCACCATCTCGCCTCGTATGCCGAGCAGACGCACCGGTCGATCGTCGGAAAGTTTTGTGTAGAGGGCAAATGCCGTATCCGCGATGACGGTCGGGTCATAGGTCGGCTCGGCCAGTTTGCGGACACGCGTGAAGGTGAAGAAGGGCGCGAAACGGATCTTCAGGTGCACTCGCTGACAGGGGCGCTCCTCCCGCCGCATGTCCTTCTCGATCAGCGCTGCGAGCTCACCGAGGGCGGCACGGATCTCATCCGGCGTCACGAGGTCCTGCTGGTAGGTCGTCTCGTGACCATGAGCCCGGGCGATCCACGGGGTGTCATCGACTGTCGCGCTGCCGGCGCCCCGGCCGAGGCGGCCGATGTGCGGGCCGGTGTTGGGTCCGAACTCGGTCGCAAGCAATTCGTCGGACGCGGCGGCAAGCTCGCGCACCGTGCGAATGTCGTGTCTTTCCAGGCGTTTCGACGTCTGCGGACCCACGCCCCAGAGTGCTTTCACCGGGCGGTCACCCATCACGTCGAGCCAGTTGTCCCGGGTGAGCTGGAAGACCCCGGCGGGTTTGCCGAAGTCGGTCGCGACCTTGGCACGGACCTTGGTGTCGCCGATCCCGACGCTGCAGTCGAGCCCGGTCGCCGCATGCACAGCATCCTGCACGGCGCGTGCGGCAACGACGGGGTCGTCGGCAGTCAGCCCCATGAACGCCTCGTCCCAGCCGAGGACCTCCACGACAGCACCCGGGAAGTCACGCAGCGCCTGCATGACTTTCGCCGAAACCGCTTCGTAGACAGGGAAATCCACCGGCAGGAAGATCGCGTCCGGACACCGCTTGACCGCGATCTTGAGCGCCATACCCGATCGGATGCCGAACTCGCGGGCTTCGTAGGACGCGGTCGACACGACCGCTCGCTCGGTCGGGTCGCCGCGGCCACCGACCACGACGGGCTTGCCCGCGAGCTCGGGATGACGCTGGATCTCGACGGCAGCGAGAAACTGATCCATGTCGACGTGCAGGACCCAGCTCGTCATACGGCTCACCTCGCTTGCAGCAAAGCTTGCCGTATGACGGAGGGGTTCAGCGAGTGCCGGCGATCTGCCGCGTGGTGACGTTGATCCTGTTGAAGAGGTTCGTGGTGGCGACCCAGGTGACGAGAGCGGCGAGTGCCTGCTCGTCATACCGGTCGGCGACTTCGTCCCAGACGGAGTCGGGCACCGGGTCGAGACTGTCGGCGATGCGCGTCATGTGCTCGGCGAGCAGCAGTGCGGCGCGCTCGTCGTCGGTGAAGTACGGCGCGTCGCGCCAACCGGCGATCGAGATGAGCCGCTCGTCGCTCTCGCCGGCCTTCTTCGCGTTCGCCATGCCGTATTGCAGGCACCACGAGCAACCGTTGATCTGGCTGACCCGCAGGTGCACGAGCTCGAGGGTGGCGTCGGGCACGCCTTGTCCGCGGACGGCCGCCGCCAGTGCCTGCACACCCTTGATGCCGGATGGGTCGAGCAGCGCGGCAGGGTTCGTCATACGGGGTTCCATGCGATCTCCTTGTGCTTGGGTGGATGGTTCACAGCGGGTGACGTATGGCGCAAGGAGAATGTGACAGGTGAGCGACGACGAATTGTTGGCGAAGGAGTTCGACACTCACCGCACGAGGTTGCGGGCTGTCGCATACCGGGTCCTCGGGACGTATGGCGACGCCGATGACGCCGTCCAGGAGGCGTGGCTTCGACTGGCCGGCGCTGACCGGTCGCGGATCGACAACCTGAGCGGATGGCTGACCACGGTCGTGTCGCGGATCTGCCTGGACATGCTGCGGTCCCGTCGCACGCGCGCCGAGGACGAACTCGACGAGCTCGATGACCGGGACACGCTGGAGTCCGATCCCACGCAGGATCCGGAAAACATTGCAGTCCTGGATGATTCGGTGAGCGAAGCGCTCCTTGTGGTGCTGGACCGGCTCGGGCCCGCCGAGCGGCTTGCGCTCGTTCTGCACGACGTCTTCGGGGTGCCGTTCGACCAGGTGGCGGCGGTGATCGAGCGATCTCCCGCCACGACGCGCCAGCTGGCCTCGCGCGCCCGCCGCCGGGTGCGTGACGCCGATGTGGACAAGGCCCGGCAGAGCCAACGCAGCGCGGTCTCAGCTTTCCTGCATGCGTCGCGCAACGGGGATATGGCCGGTCTGCTGGAGATCCTCGACCCGGAGATCGTGCTTCGCGCGGATCGGGTGGCGGTCGCTGCAGCCGCTGCTGCACCGGAGGGCGCCCCGCAGGTTGATCGTCGATTGACCGGTGCGCGGGCCGTGGCCGCAGCCTTCCAGGGCAAGGCGGCCGGGGCCGAACTGGCGCTCATCGATGGGCGGATCGGTGCCGTCTATGCCCCGACCGGCAAAGTGGTGTCGGCGATCGCGATACGCGTCCAGGACGGCCGGGTCGTGGCGATCGACGGGTGCGCCGATCAGGACACCATCGCGTTGATGCAGATCGAGGTGCTCGGGGCGCCATGACGCCTCGGCCGACGAGGTGTCTACAGTCGGCTACGTGTTCATGGGGCTCACCGGGGGAATCGGTCTGCTGGCATGCGCCGCGGCCATTTACTTCTCGACGTGGGCGGCCGCACGCGGCTCGTTGCCGCGTGGCATCGGGATCGGCATACGAACGGCGACCACTCAGCATTCGGACGAAGCGTGGGTGGCCGCGCATCGTGCAGCGTTGCCATGTGCCTCGGTGCTCGCAGCGATCGCTGGGGTGCTCGGGATAGCGCTGATGGTTGCGGGTGCTCTGTCTTTTGCCGATACCGTCCCGCCGATGATCGTGGTGCTCTTCGTGCTCGGCTACGGGGTGGTGCTGATCGGTGCCTGGCCGTTGGTGCGGATCGCGAACAATGGTGCGCTGGACGCCGGGTCGGCGCGAGAGCAGGAGCGCCCGAGCTGAGCGGCTTCGATCAGTCGGCCGGACGGGTGACGTATCGACGCCCGGACGGGCTGGTCCAGGTGCACACGCCGTCCAGTGTCATCGAGACCTGCCAGCCGCCTTCGTGCTTGGCTCGATGATGGTGCCGGCACAGACATTGGAGGTTCCAGGCCGCGGTCGGTCCGTCGGGCCAGCGAGTGACGTGATCGACGTCGTCGAGCCGGGCCGGCCTGGTGCATCCGGGGAACCGACAGTGCTGATCTCTCGTCACGACGAAACGACGCAGCCGCGCACCCGGACGATAGGTGATGTCCGAAGTCTCCACTGTCGCACCGGTTTTCACATTGACGAGAGCACGCGTCAGCTTCACACCCAAGGCCCGGCACATCGCAACCAGCGCACCCGCGGGTATGACGCCGATACCTTCGACCACGGCGTCGGAGACCCGGAACGCACCGCCCGACCCTCTCTCGGTGGCCGAGCCTGTCGAGGTCCGATCGCCGAGTTTGTCGAGTTGGCCGAGCTTGTCGAGCTGGCCGAGCTTGTCGAGGTCCACCCGGCTCGCCCGCCGCTGCTTCGGGCTTGTCCCGGTCGGGCGATCATGTCGCTGCGGACAGCTGGAATGGCCTGACCCGTAACGTATCTCGACACGTGGTGCGAGTCTGCTACCTGCTGCAACCAGGGCCTCGGGGTCCGCGTCAGCATCACAAGGCGTGCGGATCACGAGGTTCATGGTCGGGGTGTCGAGCCTGGTCAGTGTGTCCAGCCCATCCTCAGCAGCCGACCGCAGCAGATCCGCCAACTCGGCCTCGACCCATGAGTCCGACGACTCCGACCGCTGACCGAAGTCGGTGACCGCTGCGCCGGGCACCGGTCCTGCGGCCGGCGAACCACCCTCGGTCGGCAGCACGGGGATCTGGAAGATGCACGTCGTGCTGATCGAGATGTTCCGCAACATGAGGTCGATGAAGGCATCCACCCGGCACTCATCGAGCGACTTGCCGGTGGTCGTGTCCTTGTGCAGCTGGCGAGCGAGCTCGTTGATCCCGGACATGATGCGCACCGCGTCCTCGGTGGGCAGGATGGCGTGGAATGCGGTGAGGCCCGGCTCGTGGTGTGGGTAGGCCCGGACACTCTTCGCGTTGGCACGGCTCCTCTTCGCCACCCGCTCCGCGTCGGCCGGCGCACGGTCGGCCAGCAAACGCCTGGTGCGCCGGACGAGTTTGGTGGAGGTCATCGAAATCGGTTGGTCTTCTTCATCATTCGACGACTGCGCATCGTCGATTGCTGCGAGCAAACGGCTCTCGACCTTCCGCGCGACCTTGGGACGCACGCCGCAGAGGGAGTCCGCCACGATGTTGAGCTTGCGCGGATCGAGGCTGCCGTCGACGGTCCGCTCGAACAGCCTGGGCACCGTCCGGATCGCACCGACAGCCTCGCTGAGGCGATTGGTCGTCTGCCGGTCGGACCAACCGAGACGGACTCCGAGCTCCTGTGGCAGCCACTCGTCGGCATACGAACCGATGGCGTGCCGCACCTCTCGCAGCTCCTGCCCCGGCTCCGCCACTTCTTCGATCGCCGCCACCTGAGCCAACCGGACCGACTGCGCCGCCCAAGTGGAGCTCTGCAACTGCTGGCACACGACAACCTGCTCGACCAGCTCTTCCCGAGAGGTGCCCGACGTGCCCGCGCGGACTTTGTCGACCACCTCGCTCACCAGCGCACGCGCGGTCGCGAGCAGCTCCTCAACAGGTGCGCCGGCGATGTCCTCACCGGTGACCAGGAGCTGTGGATTCGACATACCTATATCGTATGTTTGTTCGATAGTAAATGCAAGGGTTTTCACCGTATATTTCGTTCAATACCAGTTACTTTCGTGCTTTACCGACGCGATTGCACACTGACATTCACGTTATACGGAATGACCGACAACGCTCGACGTGCAAGGCTGCTCCGGTGACCACGAACTGGCCCTTCGACGACCTGACGCTCATCGGTCCTGACCTCATGCTGCGTCCGGTCCGCGACAACGAGATCGGGAGGTTCGCCGAGCTTCTGCCGGACGACTTCGACCTCGACCCGACCTACCCGCCGTTGCCCGAGCTGCCGCCCGGCAACGACCGCGCCCGCCGCTTCGCGCAGAGCGTATGGCGGCACCGCGGTTGCTGGTCGGTCGACGACTGGGCACTCGACTTCGGCATATGGCGACACGACCAACCCGTCGGCATACAGACCCTCGAGGGCACCGACTTCCCGACCGAACGCACCGTGGACACCGCCTCATGGATCGCGAAACCGTTTCGCGGCAAGGGTTTCGGCATACGAGCACGCGCGTCCGTGTTGGCGTTCGCGTTCGAGCAGCTCGGCGCCGAGCAAGCAGTCAGCTCAGCAGTCACGACCAATCAGGCATCTCTGGGCGTGAGCCGGCATCTCGGCTACCGGGACACCGGCGTCCGCCCGCACGACACCGGCGACCGCATCGTCGACCTACAGCATCTGGCACTCAGCCGCGAGGACTGGGCAGCATCAGACGCGCGAATCTCCCTCGAAATCAACGGCTTCGACGCCTGTCGCCCGTTCTTCGGGCTGCGCTGAACGGCGCGCGCTCGAACTCCCCCACCCACCGGTCGCCACCGCGCATCGGGATGCGCCGCATTCGGGTCAGCCGCACGTCACCGGTCGCTACTCGACGCACCTCCGGCTTCGCCAGCAACCACGGCGGCCCCGGCGGATCGTCGTCACCGGGGCATCGAGCGATAACGAGAATCTCGCCCCCGTGCCCGCACAGCGACGCAACACCCGCCGCAGCCGCCTCGTGCAATTTCGGCGGCAGCGCCTGCAATGTCGTGCACTCGATGACCAGATCGAACGCACCGCATAATTCGTCCGGCAGATCGAGCAGGTCCGCCGTCCTGTAGTTCACGGTCGACTCCGCATGACGAGACTGCGCCTCGGCCAGAGCCGTTCGCGACACATCGAAGGCCGTCACATCAAACCCGTATGACGCCACCAACTCGGCGTCGTCGCCATACGCGCACCCGATCACGACGGCCCGCCGACCGACCACGCCATCAGGGAACCGCTCACCCAGCCAGGTCACCAGGTATGGCGTCGGCTCCCCGTGGTCCCACGCGACCGCCGGACCTCCGGCGCCCGCATCGACATACAGCTGGCCGTACCAGCCTGCCGAACCCCGCTCAGCGGGCATCCATCCGCCCCGGCGCCGGACTGACCGGATCCGAGATCTCCACCGTCTGGCCCATCGGATCACGCACGACATAACTCCAGTAGCCGACCCAGAACGGCTCCGACCGGAGCGCTTCGATGCCTGCGTCCTGCAGCCGAGCCACCGCACCGGCAAACGATTCCGGTGCGAGCGCAATGCTCCAGGAGGCCGCCGCGTGTGCCGGCGCCGGCTCGACCTCCAACCCGTAGACCCAACCCGGCTGGAACGACCATGCGGACAGCGGGACCGCCTCGGCATCGAGGCCGATGGCGAGCTGCACGACATCGTCGATGGCAAACGCGATCGAGTCCGCCTCGTCCCAGATCTGCTCCAGGCCGATGAACTCCCGGTAGAACCGCCGAGACGCCGGCAGGTCATTGCTCCGCGTGTAGAGGAAGAACGCCCGGTCAGCCATCAGCCGAGTATGCCGGAGCCCACGGGAACAAAGTGCCGATCGGCGGCCTTGAGTGAGTAAGACTCAACTTTCGCTGCGGCACACCGTGCCGCCATACGACTCCAGGAGAGCGATGACCCAAACACATCAGCTGCCGGTGCTCTTTCTGCACGACCAGGTGGCGCTGCCCGGCATGACCCTGCCGATCGAGCTCGACGACGAGGCTCGCGCAGCAGTCGATGCCGCACGCGCGGCGGACAGCGAGCAGCTGCTGCTCGCACCGCGCATCGACGACAAATACCCGACGGTCGGCGCCGTCGCGACCATCGAGCAGGTCGGCCGTATGCCGAACGGCGAGCCCGCCGCTGTCCTGCGCGCCACCGACCGCGCCCGCATCGGCCGCGGCGTGGCCGGACCGGGCGCCGCGCTCTGGGTGGAGGCCGAGGTCATCGAGCCCGGTGTCCCGACCGAGCGCACCACCGAGCTCGCCACCGACTACAAGCGACTGGTCGTCGCGACCCTCAAGCACCGCAACGCCTGGCAGGTCATCGACCATGTCGAGTCCACGACCGACCCGCACGCGCTCGCCGACCTGGCCGGCTGGGCGTCATACCTCTCGCCGCAGCAGCGGGTGCAGCTGCTCGAGGAGACCGACGTCGACAAGCGGCTCGAGACGCTGATCACCTGGACCGGCGATCACCTTGCCGAGCAAGAGGTTTCGGACAAGATCGCCACCGACGTGCGCGACGGTATGGAGAAGAGCCAGCGCGAGTTCCTGCTGCGTCAGCAACTGGAGGCGATCCGCAAGGAGCTCGGTGAGAACGAACCCGAAGGTTCCGACGACTACCGATCCCGCGTCGAGGCCGCCGACCTGCCGGACGAGGTCCGCGAGGCGGCGCTGCGCGAGGTCGGCAAGCTGGAGCGCTCCAGCGAGCAGAGCCCCGAGGGCGGCTGGATCCGCACCTGGCTCGACACGGTCCTCGAACTGCCCTGGAAACACACGACTTCCGACCGCACCGACATCACCGCAGCACGCGAGGTGCTGGACGCCGACCACCACGGCCTGGACGACGTGAAGGACCGCATCGTCGAATACCTCGCGGTCCGCGGGCGTCGCGCCGAGCGCGGCATGCAGGTCGTCGGCGGTCGTGGCTCGGGTGCCGTGTTGGCGCTCGTCGGCCCGCCCGGGGTCGGCAAGACGTCGCTCGGAGAGAGCGTCGCACGAGCCCTGGATCGGTCGTTCGTTCGCGTCGCCCTCGGCGGTGTGCGCGACGAGGCCGAGATCCGCGGTCACCGGCGCACGTATGTCGGGGCCCTCCCCGGCCGGATCGTTCGCGCCATCAAGGAAGCCGGCTCGATGAACCCGGTCATACTGCTGGACGAGATCGACAAGGTCGGCTCCGACTTCCGGGGTGACCCGGCGGCCGCGCTGCTCGAGGTGCTGGACCCGGCGCAGAACCACACCTTCCGCGACCACTACCTCGAGCTCGACCTCGACCTGTCCGACGTGGTCTTCATCGCCACGGCCAACACCCTCGAGACGATCCCGAGTGCCCTGCTGGACCGGATGGAGCTCGTCGCCCTCGACGGCTACACCGAGGACGACAAGGTCGCCATCGCGTCCACCCACCTGCTGCCCCGGCAGCTGGAGCGGGCGGCGTTGACCGCCGAGGACGTCACCATCGACGACGCCGCATTGCGTGAGATGGCAGGCGAATACACGCGCGAGGCCGGTGTCCGGCAGATGGAGCGGATGATCGGCAAGATCCTGCGCAAGGTCGCCACCAACCTCGCGACGGACAAGGCGGAGGCGCCGGTCCGGGTGACTGTCGAGGACCTCAAGGACTACCTCGGCCGGCCACGGTTCACGCCCGAGTCACCTGAGCGCACAGCGATCCCCGGCGTCGCCACAGGTCTCGCAGTCACCGGCATGGGCGGCGACGTGCTCTTCATCGAGGCCGCCACACCGGCTGTCGCGAAGCTCCAATCAGCCTCTGCTGAGGGCGAGTCGAGCTCCGAGCCGCGCCTGACCCTCACCGGCCAACTGGGTGACGTGATGAAGGAGAGTGCACAGATCGCCCTCTCCTACCTGCGCGCGCACGGGTCCGAACACGGTGTCGACCCGGCCACGCTCAACGGGGCCATTCACCTGCACGTGCCGGCCGGCGCGACACCGAAGGACGGCCCGTCCGCCGGCGTCACCATGGTGACCGCGTTGGCATCACTCACGACCGGCCGCCCGGTCCGCAGCGACGTCGGTATGACGGGAGAGGTGACTCTGAACGGTCGCGTCCTCCCGATCGGTGGCGTCAAGCAGAAGCTGCTTGCAGCCCAGCGTGCAGGGTTGACGACGGTTTTCATCCCGCAGCGCAACGAGCCGGACTTGGACGACGTGCCGGACGAGGTCAAGAACGCCCTCGACATACGACCAGTGAGCGACGTTGCCGAGATCCTCGCGGCAGCATTCGAAGGCACGTCCGAGCACGCGTCCTCCGGCGCCCACTCCGCCGCCTGACGCTCAGGCGTCAGGCGGCCGTTGCGGCGTCCCGTCGTGAGTCCATCAGGTCGATGGTCTGCAGGATCCAGAACGCCGCGAAGAGCCCGAGGAGCGAGAGCTCCAAACCGAGCAGCGCGTAGCTCCACGCGTGGAGCAGGCCGAAAACAACGCCCGCACACAGCATTCCGGCCAGCACGACCCAGTAGGCACCGTCGAAGCGGGTCCGACTCGGAGTCGACTCGCGGGCGATGACCCGCACGCCCCAGTCGGTGTTCAGCGCGACCACCGCCACGAACGGAAGGAACGTGAAGGTCGCCGCCAACGTGTGCGCGTGCGCGGCGAACGACGAGCTGTCCACGGACAGCCAGACGACACCGACCAGCCACGCGAGCGCGACGCAGGCCAGCCCGATCACGCTCCACGCGGAGATCGGGTGGCCGGCGCGCCGACTGCGCCATACAAAAAGGAGGACGACGATGTAACCGACGGCCAGCACCGTCAGGAAGGTCGCTGCGTTGTTCGTGATCGCAGCACGATCCGGCGGATGCCCGCTCTCCGGCGTCGGCACGAACGCCACCATGGGTGCACTGACCCCGGCGAGATTGAGGCAGACGTTCTCGGCGTCGGTGAAGCCGCGCAACGCGACCAGACAGACACCCACGCTGGCCAGCACACCGATGAAGACCGGGCCAGCCGGTGTGTAGTAGTAGGCACTGAGCGAGGTCTGCCACCCGTCGCGAGTCGTCTCGGCTGCCACGGACACGACCAGCGCCAGCAGCAGCGCGAGCAGGCAACAGCGCACGTAGCGATAGGTCGTGACCTGGGGGCTCATGGCGCGAGCTCGAGTTGATACCACCGGGTGTCGATCCACCGATCGAACTTCCGACCGACTTCGTGCAGCGTGCCGACCAGCCGGAACCCCAGCGACTCGTGCAGTGCGCACGACGCCGGATTCGGTTCGGCCACAACGGCGATCGCAATGTGCATGCCGTCCGATCGCAGCAGCTCGAGCAGGTGTGTGTAAGCCCACCGACCTAAGCCCCGCCCCGTTGCGTCCGGCCGCAGATAGATCGATGTCTCCCTTGTCCGCTCGTATGCCGGGCGCGGTCGGAACGAGCTGGAGTAGGTGTAACCGAGGATGTCCCCGGCGTCCTCGACGACGAGGACATGGTCGCCGGCAGCGGTGCTGTCCAGCTTGTGCCGCCAATACGACTCGGGCGGATCCTCGAAGTCGAACGTCGCGACGGTCTCGCGGACCTCCCGGCCGTAGATGGCACGAATGGCGGGCAGATCATCGGGTGTCGCGTGCCGGACTGTTGCGGACATACCGACACCGTAGGGCGGCTCAGAGGCGGATGGGCCAAACAGGTGGCCGCGCTTGACGTCGACGGCTACGTGCAGTGAGTTGGTCGCTCACGCCCACCTGATCGGCAACCGCTTCACGCCGCGCTGGAAATTCGAGCGCAGCAGCGCCGGTTCACCCGCGAGTTGTATGTCGCGCGTCCGGGTGAGCAATTCCTGGAACAACAACGTCATCTGCACACGCGCGAAGTGCGCTCCGACGCAAACGTGCGGCCCGTGCCCGAACACCCTGTGGTTGTTGGGCTTTCGTCCCAGACGCAGCTCGTCCGGTTGCTCGAACACCTCCGGGTCGCGGTTGGCTGCGAGGTACGAGACGACGACCTTGTCCCCCTCGTGCACCGTCGTCCCGCCGAGTGTCGTGTCGCGGGTCGCCGTCCGCCGGAAGGTCATCACCGGTGTCCACCACCGCAACAACTCGTCGACCGCTCCCGGAATGAGCGACGGATCGGCCCGTAATGCGGCCATCGCGTCCGGGTGCGACAGCAGCGCGATCATCGCACCGGGCAGCCCGTTGCGCAGCGTCTCGTTGCCTGCGACGGCGAAGAGCCAGAACATGTTCTCGAACTCCTCGACCGACAACTGGCCACCGTCCTCTTCCCGCTGCGCGAGCAGGATCGACATGACGTCGTCGCCCGGATCGGCGCGCTTGGCGTCGCCCAACAGGTGGGCGTAGCGGTAGAGGTCCGGCATCCCGTCGCGACCGCGCGGATCCGGCATGTGCCCGTCCGCATCCGGTGCGGGCCGCAGCGCGACAGCCTCCCGGGCAAGTGAAGTCCCCTGCGCCGCATCGAAGCTCGCCGAGCTGGCGTAGTCGGCATCCAAGAAGCCGATCACCCTGTTGGACCAGTCGAACATCAGCTGCCGATCCTGCGCGGGCACGCCGAGGATGTCTGCGAGGGTGAGCAGTGGCAGGTCCGCGGCGACGTCCTTGGCGAAGTCACACTCGTGCGGCCCGTTGAGCATCCGATCGATGATCTCCTCGGCATGCCCCGCGATCCGGCCCTCCAACGCCCGCACCGCCCGCGGCGTGAATGACGCCGCGATCATCTTGCGCAGCCGGGTGTGCTCCGGCGGGTCCATGTTGAGCATCATCTGCCGCACATAGGCCAGGTCCCGCGGCGTCGCCGGATCGTGGATCTGCGTGCCGCCGAGGTATGACGAGAACGTCTCGGCATCCTTGACGACGTCGCTGACCAAAGCGTGGTCGAGCACCAGGTGGTAGCCCGAACCCGCAGGCAGGCCAGGCAGATCCGGCTCATCCACCCAGTGCACGGGTGCGACCGAGCGCAACTGCTCGATCAGCTCGAAGGGCACACCTCGCGTGTAGGTGTCCGGGTCGTGCAGGGGCGCGGTCGACGGTGTCGGCATACAGCTGCTCAGGCCAGCGCGCCCAGTGCGTCGCCCAGGTGTTCCATGAAGGCGTCCGGCGATTCGTACATCGGGTAGTGGCCCGCATCGTCGATGACCGCCATCTGCGCATTCGGATAGAGCTGCAGCCAGCTGCCCTCGCACACCTGCGGCCCCAGCGCGCCGTCACGGGCACCAACGATGAGATGCAGCGGCACCTCGACCGCCGGCACGTCCTGGTGGAAGTCCGTCCTGGCCCACGGGACCAGGTAGGCACCGAATGCGTCGCGCCGCGAGTTCTCCACCGAGAAGCGCACCATCTGCTGCAGCCACTCGTCGGGATGCACATTGCCGGTGGTGAAGTCGATGATCGCCGCGCGGTTGTCGTCGCTCTCGGCCGCGCCGTCGAAGAGTGCCCACGAGTCGTCGTCGAACGGCACGCCCGTCGGCGGCACCGGAGACACTCCGACCATGGCCGTGACACGCTCCGGCGCATCCGCGAAGGTGCGCATCATTGCCGACCCACCCATCGAGTGTCCGATCAATGCGTAACGGTCCCAACCGATTTCGTCAGCCAGAGCCCGAGCGTCGGCACTGATCTCGGCCAGGCTGTAGTCACCCGTCTCTGCCTTGCGGGTGCCGTAGCCGCGGTAGTCGAGGAACGCGACCGTGTAGCGGTCCCCGTCGATGCGCAGCGGCAACTCACCCCACCCGCTGGACGACCCGAACCATCCGTGCAGCGCGATCGCGCGCACCGGACCCGAACCCACGACGACGTGTCCCACACTCATCTGGGCACAATAATGCGTCGCGCGCGGCCCGGCACGCATCTGGCGTGGTTCGTATGGCGACAGCGAGCATTCGTACGGCCACCGAGCTCGCCCTCGCGCGGACCCTCGGTGCACCGGCCCGCACCGACGAGGAGTAGACCGGACCTTGAGGTAACAACCCCGAATCAAGGAGCAAGCAAATGGAACCTCGGATTGATGTCAACAAGGTCGCGCCGGAGGCGTACAAGGCAGTGCTCGGGCTGGAGAAGTACGCCGCCTCGCACGTCGACCCCACGCTCTACGAGCTGATCAAGCTGCGTGCGTCGATGATCAACGGCTGCGGCTTCTGCATCGACATGCACAGCCACGATGCGATGAAGGCCGGAGAGACCCCGCAACGTCTCTTCGAACTGATGGCCTGGCGCGAGGTCGGCCTCTACACCGACAAGGAGCGGGCCGCGCTCGCGCTGGTCGACCAGGTCACCCGACTGGGCGAGGAGGGCGTCACCGACGAGGTGTGGGACGGCGTCACCGACGAGTTCAGCGAGGAAGAGGTCGCCAATCTGCTGATCGCCATTGCCACCATCAACGTGTGGAACCGGCTCGCCATACCGACGCGGATGCAGCCGGCGAACCGCTGAGGTGCGCGAAATGCTGTGAGCTGGATCACGTTTCACCCAAACCTCCAGTCCACTAGATATATAATCGTTCGTTATTGAATCCAACCCGGATGTAATCGCTGCCGACCCACCGCGTAGATTTGCCGTAGTAGACACGCGTGGGAGATTTCGTGAGCAAGCTGAAACAGATCAACAGTGTCGTCGTGCGCTTCGCCGGCGACTCGGGTGACGGCATGCAGTTGACCGGCGACCGCTTCACCAGCGACTCGGCGGTCCTCGGCAACGACCTGTCGACGTTGCCGAATTTCCCCGCCGAGATCCGCGCACCGCAGGGCACGCTGCCGGGCGTCTCGAGCTTCCAGGTGCAGTTCGCCGATCACAGCGTGCTCACACCGGGCGATGCCCCTGACGTCCTCGTGGCGATGAATCCCGCTGCGCTCAAAGCAAATCTGGGCGACCTGCCACGCGGATCGACAATCATCGTCAACACCGACGAGTTCACCAAGCGCAACCTCGCCAAGGTCGGCTACACCGCCAACCCGCTCGACGACGACTCGCTCGAGCCGTGGCAGGTCCATCCGGTGCCGCTCACCTCGATCACCGTGGAGGCGCTCGCCGACTTCGACCTGGGTCGCAAGGAGAAGGAGCGCGCGAAGAACATGTTCGCGCTCGGACTCCTGTCCTGGATGTACACCCGGACCCTCGACGGCACGCGCGCGTTCCTGGCCGCCAAGTTCGCCAAGCAACCGGACGTCCTCGAGGCCAACCTCGCCGCACTGCGCGCGGGTCATGCGTATGGCGAAACCACCGAGGCCTTCTCGGTGCAATATGCCGTCGCTCCCGCACCGATGGAGCCCGGGACCTACCGCAACATCACCGGAAATATCGCCACGGCATACGGATTGACGACTGCGGCGCATCGGGCGAAGTTGCCGCTGGTGCTCGGCAGCTACCCGATCACTCCGGCGTCCGACCTGCTGCACAACCTGTCGAAGCTGAAGCACTTCGGAGTCACCACCATCCAGGCCGAGGACGAGATCGCGGCCATCGGTGCCGCGCTCGGAGCTTCCTTCGGCGGATCGATCGGGGTGACCACCACCAGCGGTCCGGGGCTGGCACTGAAGTCCGAGACGATCGGCCTGGCGGTCTCGCTGGAGTTGCCGCTCGTCATCGTCGACGTGCAGCGCGGCGGCCCGTCGACCGGCCTGCCGACCAAGACCGAGCAGGCCGACCTGCTTCAGGCGATGTTCGGCCGCAACGGCGAGTCGCCGGTCGCGGTGATCGCCGCGAGTTCACCGGCCGACTGCTTCACCGCGGCGATCGAGGCCGTGCAGATGGCGACGACCTACCGCACCCCGGTCATCCTGCTCTCCGACGGTTACCTCGCCAACGGCTCACAACCGTGGCGCCTGCCGACGGACACCGAGCAGTTGCCGACCGTCGACGTCGATTTCGCGACCGAGCCCAATGCCACTGACGCCAAAGGCAATCCGGCGTTCCACCCCTACCTGCGTGAACCCGAGTCACTGGCCCGCCCCTGGGCCGTGCCCGGCACGCCCGGCCTCGAGCACCGGGTCGGCGGCATCGAGAAGGCCGACGGCACCGGCAACATCAGCTACGACCCGGCCAACCACGACCACATGGTCCGCACCCGGCAGGCCAAGATCGACGGCATCACTGTCCCGGACATCGAGGTCGACGACCCCAGTGGCGACGCGAAACTCCTTGTCCTCGGCTGGGGTTCGACATACGGCCCGGTTGCAGCCGGTGCCCGCCTCGCACGCGCGACAGGCGCCAAGGTGGCCCGCGCGCACCTGCGCAACCTCGCCCCGATGCCTGGCAACCTCGGCGAGGTGCTGCGGTCCTACGAGCGCGTCGTGCTTCCGGAGATGAACCTCGGGCAGCTGGCCCTGCTGCTCCGGGGCAAATACCTGGTCGACATACAGAGCCACACTGCGGTGCGCGGACTGCCTTTCACCGCAACGGAAATCGCCGCGGTGATCGGCGACCACCTCGACGCGCTGAGCGAAGGGAGCCACTCATGAGCACCACCGATCTCGGTATGCCGAGCACAGGCACCGCCGGTGTCCCGCAACTGCCCGACGGTGAGAAGCAGACCAAGCGTGACTTCACCTCCGACCAGGAGGTCCGGTGGTGCCCCGGCTGCGGCGACTACATCATCCTCAACGCAGTGCAGAGCTTCCTGCCGGAGCTCGGATTGCGCAGGGAGAACATCGTTTTCGTCTCCGGGATCGGCTGCTCGAGCCGCTTCCCCTACTACCTCGACACCTACGGCATGCACTCCATCCACGGTCGTGCACCGGCGATCGCAACCGGCCTGGCCACCAGCCGACCCGACCTGTCGGTCTGGGTCGTCACCGGTGACGGCGACGCGCTGTCGATCGGCGGCAACCACCTGATCCACGCACTGCGCCGCAACGTCAACCTCAAGATCCTGCTCTTCAACAACAAGATCTACGGCCTCACCAAGGGGCAGTACTCCCCCACCTCCGAGGTCGGCAAGATCACCAAGTCGACGCCGCTCGGCTCGGTCGACCAGCCCTTCAACCCGGTGTCGCTGGCGCTCGGCTCGGAAGCGACTTTCGTTGCGCGCACGATGGATTCGGACCGCAAGCACCTGACCGAGGTCCTGCGCGCGGCCGCTGAGCATCGCGGCACAGCGCTGGTCGAGATCTACCAGAACTGCCCGATCTTCAACGACGGCGCGTTCGACATCCTCAAGGACGCCGACGAGGGCGAAGGACGTATCCTGCGGCTGGTCGACGGCGAGCCGGTGCGTGCCGGCGAGGGCGAGCAGGCCCGCGTCGTCATACGCAATGACCAGGGCGGGCTCGAGTTGGCGACCGAGGCAACCGCCGACCCGTCGCGGATCCTGCGCCACGACACTGCCGCCGACGATCCGTCGGCCGCGTTCGCGCTGTCCCGGCTCGACAGTGCGTCGATGACGAGCGTGCCGATGGGCATCTTCCGCAATGTCCAGCGGCCGACCTATGACGACGGCGTCCGCGCGCAGGTCGCCGCCGCATCGCCGAACGGCCCGGCCACCGACGAGGAGCTGATCTCGCTGCTGCACGGCGGCGACACCTGGGACGTCGCCGGCTGAACGCCCGCCGACGGGCCGTCAATCAGCAGCAGGGACCCGCGAGAACCGCACCATCTCGTCACGCTCGACGACCTTGATGCGCGTGCGCCCGGCAGCTTCGCCGACCGCTATCTCGTGCGTGTCGAGGTTGACCCAGCCCTCTGTCGTCGTGAATTCGACTCCCTTGTCCCGCAACAGTTCCAGCACGGCATCCGGTTCGCGGGACTCGGCACGCGGGAGCGCGTCCTGGTCCTCCAGGATGCAGTCGATGGTCTGCGACGCATCGGACTTGGTGTGGCCGATCAGGCCGACCGGACCACGCTTGATCCACCCGGTCGTGTAGATGCCCGGCACCTGCTCGTCGTCCTCGAACACCCGGCCCGCGTCGTTCGGGATCACGGCCGCCACGTGGTCGAACGGCACGTCGGGCAGCGGTGCGGACCGGTAGCCGACCGCCCGATAGACCGCTTGGACCGGCCAGTCGGTGAATTCGCCCGTGCCGCGAACGCCGCCGTCCCCGGTCAGCTCCATCCGCTCGGTGCGCAGCCCGGCCACCCGATCCGTGCCGAGGATTTCCGCCGGCGCCTCACAGAAGTGGATGTGGATCCGGTGCGCCTTGGTGCTCGGAGGGTTGTCGAGCCACTTCAGCAGGGTGTTCACGACCTGCTTCGTCTGCCGGTTGCGCTGGATGGCCTGCTCGCTGCCGGCATCGATCTCGAATCCATCCGCGTGCACGACGACGTCGACGTTCGGCGAGTGCGCCAGCTCCCGCAGCTCCAGCGGCGAGAACTTGATCTGCGCCGGCCCGCGACGCGCAAAGACGTGAATATCCTTGGCCTTGTTGGACTTCAGCCCTTCGTACACATTCGGTGGGATCTCGGTGACCAGCTGTTCGTCGCCGGTCTTGGCAAGCATCCGTGCAACGTCCAGTGCGACGTTCCCCGCACCGAGCACGGCCACCTGCTCTGCGTCCAACGGCCATTCGCGCGGGACGTCGGGGTGCCCGTCATACCAGGAGACGAAGTCGGCCGCGCCGTGACTGCCCGGCAGATCGATGCCCGGGATGTCCAGCCGTCGGTCATCCATCGCGCCGGTCGCGAAGACGATCGCGTCGTAGAACGTGCGCAACTCCTCGAGCTTCACGTCGTTCCCATAGTCGACATTGCCGATGAAGCGGATCCGGTCCTTGCGCAGCACCCGCAGCAGCGCCTTGATGATCTCCTTGATGCGCGGATGATCGGGCGCTACGCCATACCGGACCAGTCCGTAGGGCGCAGGCAGCCGCTCGATGATGTCGATCGTCGCGTTCTCGTGATTGTTGGCCAGAATGTCGGCGGCATAGATGCCGGCCGGGCCGGCACCGATCACCGCGACGCGAAGGTCTCGCACGCGTTCGTCTCCCATGGGATCGTCAGGTCAGTGGGGTGTCTTCGGGCGCTGTGGGTAGGACGCTCACGGCCACGCTGCCGGGTCTCCCGAAACGCTGAGTTAGGCAAACCTAACATCGCTATTGGACCGGCTCTGGCAACCGTCCACTACGCGAACACTTCAATGCAGCAGCGCTTTATGGTTGTGAAGGAATTTGCGCTTGTACTTCATCATCGCCATACGAGACACTGGCAGAATGGCAGCCGTGCAGACCGTTTCCCCGAGGACTTCACCAGAGAAATCCTCGACACCCAGCGGCAACGGCGCGGCATACGGATTCCTCGCCTATCTGATCTGGGGCGCCTTCCCGCTCTACTTCAACGCGCTCAAGCCGGCCGGCGCCTGGGAGGTGCTGTCCCACCGCATCGTGTGGACCCTCGTGGTCTGCGTTGCCGCCCTGGCGGTCACCCGCAATCTCGGTTTCCTGCGCAGGCTTGCCGGCAACCCGCGGCAGCTCGGGGCGACCACGCTGGCCGGTCTGTTCATCGCGACCAACTGGACGGTTTACATCCAGGCCGTCATCACCGGCCACACCGTCGAGGCGGCACTCGGCTACTTCCTTAACCCGCTGGTGACGGTCGGACTCGGCGTGGTCGTGCTCCGCGAACGGCTGCGGATCCTGCAGTGGGTCGCCGTCGGCGTGGGAGCGCTGGCCTGCGTCTACCTGGCGATCGACTACGGTCGCCCGCCGTGGATCTCGGTCGTGCTGGCGCTGTCCTTCGCCAGCTACGGCTTCATGAAGAAGCGGATCGGTGGATCGCTGACCGCCATCGAGAGCCTCACGGCCGAGAGCGCGGTGCTCACACCGATCGCGATCGGCGTCCTGATCGTCGTCGGTATGACGGGCAACGCCACCTTCAGTGGGCACGGCGCCGGCCACAGCGTGCTGCTGCTCTGCGCCGGCATCGTGACGGCGGTGCCGTTGCTGCTCTTCGCGGCGGCAGCGAGCCGGGTGCCGCTGGTGACCATCGGGATGCTGCAGTTCATCACCCCGATCCTGCAGCTGCTGTGCGGCGTGCTGCTGCTGGACGAGCACATGCCGATGGCTCGATGGATCGGCTTCGGGATCGTCTGGATCGCGTTGATCCTGTTGACGATCGACTCGCTCACGGCAAGCACCCGTGCCCGACGGCTGGCGCGGGCCGCGGAGAACTGCGCCATCTGAGCGTCCTCAGGCCTCGGCGTCCGCGGTCGCCATCTCGTAGACCGGGATGAGCTCCTGGAACCGCGCGTCGAACCCCGCAGCCGGGCGCTGGTCGGACCAACCGCCGGGGTGCACCGGCTCACCACTCGCGAGAGTCGTCGCAAGGTCCTCCAGGTGGGCCTGCCAGCCGGCGCAGTAGAAGTGCATGCCGTCGCGAGGCAACCCGCGCTGCTCCACCACCAAGCGCGTCTTCGCTCCTTCGGCGGTCAGCCACGCTTCGGTCTCGCCCTCGTTTCCGTCCTCGTCGGCCTCGTGGACCAGCAGCACGTGGTTCGGGCGCTCACAGATCTCGATCCTCGACGGACCGGAGGCGCTGCTCGTGTAGGTCATCTGGACCGTGCCACCCTCGCGAAGGTCGCCGGACACCTCCGCGATCCAGCGCGCGAGCCGCTCCGGGTTCGTGCATGCCTCCCACAGGTCATCGATGTCGGTGTCGTAGACGTCCTCCACGCGGACCGCACCATGTGTGTCGTCCAGTTTGCGTGTCGTGGCAATGGTTTTCACTTGCGTGCCTTCTTCCCTCGGGCGACTTCGGTGTGCAGCGCATCGAGGCGGTTCCGCCACAGGGCTCGGTAGCCCTCCAGCCAATCGTCAACCGGCACAAGCGCTTCCGGGCGCAGCGCGTAGATCCGCCGTTGAGCGTCCTGGCGCACATCGACCAACCCCGCTTCTCGCAGCACCCGCAGGTGACGCGAGACACCGGGACGCGCGATCGGCAACGCTTCGGCCAGTTCCCCGGCCGTCGCCTCGTGATCGCGCAGGATCTCCAACACGGTGCGCCGACTCGGATCCGCCAACGCTTGAAGCACTGCGTCCATGTGTCGAATGTACCCATACAGTTACGTAACCGCAAGGATACATAGGTGATCCACAGAGCCCACAGACAAACCGACAGGCCCCCCGTTGACCCAGAGGACCCCGGTTGGACCGGATTTCGGCCCGGAATCGGGGGGCCTCTCGGCGATCCGGGGGCCTCTCGGTGAAAAGGGGCGGAGGTCAGCCGAGGACGCGGTCGAGGTAGGTGTTGCTGAAGACCCGCTCGGGGTCGAGCCGGTCGCGCAGTGCGACGAACTCGTCGAACTTCGGGTAACGCGAACGCAATTCGTCGGCACCGAGGTCGTGCATCTTGCCCCAGTGGGGACGCGCACCCAGCCCGTCCAGCAGCGACCAGAACGCCTCGAAATAGCGGCGGTGGTCGCGCCCGACATACTGATGTATGGCGATGTAGCCCGACTCCCGCCCGTGCGCGGTCGACAGCCACAGGTCGTCCGAGGCGGCGAAACGCACCTCGACGGGGAACGCCACGACCTCGACCCGGCGCGACAACCAGGTCCGCAACTCCCGCAACACGTCCGGCACCGCCTCGCGCGGGATCGCCATCTCGCTCTCCCGGAAGACCACGTCCCGCTCGGACGCGAAGACCCGGTAGGACCAGTCGGTGAACTCCCGCCGCGACAGCGCGCGGGCGGAGACCTGATTGATCGCAGGTATGACGCGCGGCGCGCGAGTCGTGGCTTTGTTGAGAGCACCGAAGAGCTTGTTCGACAGCAGGTCGTCGTCCAACCGGGATCGCCAGGCCGGCAACGGGGCGCGCCGCGACTCGTCGGAGACACGCGTGTTGCTCTTGGTCAGCACCCGGTCGGTGTGCGGGAACCAGTAGAACTCAAAATGGTCTGTGCCGTCGACGCGTTCGTCGAGTCCATCGAGCACTTCGTCGAACGACGCCGGTGCCTCCACTGCGCGCAGCAGGAACTTCGGGACGCACTGGATCTCCAGCGCGGTCACGATCCCCAGCGCACCGAGGCTGAGCGCCACGGCCGGCAGCAGCTCGGGGTTCTCGGTCTCGGTCACCCGCAGCAGTGACCCATCGGCCTGCACCAGCTCCACGCCGGTCAATTGCCCTGCCAGCCCGGTGAATCCGACACCCGTGCCGTGCGTGCCGGTCGAGACAGCGCCGGCGATGGTCTGCCGGTCGATGTCCCCGAGGTTGGTCATCGCGAGCCCGCGCCGCTGCAGCTCCGGGCCGAGCACGTGCAGCGGCGTGCCCGCGTGCACCCACACCCGACCGGTCGCCTCGTCGACCGACCGCACACCGGACAGCCGGTCCATCCGCACCAGCACGTCGGTCGGCTCGGCGATCCCGGTGAAGGAGTGCCCCGCGCCCACCGCCTTGACCCGGCGCCCGGAGCGCATGGACTCCTCACACAGCAGCTGCAGGTGCGGTAGGTCGCGCACCATCACCGTCTCCCGCGGTCGACTGGTGACGGTGCCTGCCCAGTTGCTCCACTCAGCCAAAGTTCTTTCCCTCTCCGCGATAGGTCGGCAGCCGGTCCTGGACCTCACCGTCACGGACCAGCAGGATCTCGTTGAAGCGCTCGCACATCTCACCGGCCTTCGCATGCCGGAACCACACCAGGTCACCGACCTCCAGGCGACGAGCAGCCTTGCCGCGCAACGGTGTCTGCACTTCCCCGGCACCTTCGTTGCGGATCAGCGACAACCCCTCGGGGTGCACCGGCCGCGGCGTCCGCGACGGACCTGCGACTCCGGAGGCGGCATAGCCACCGCTGAAGGTCACCGCGATGTCCGGTCGCGGTTTGCGCACCACCGGCGACGCGAAGTAGGCGGCCGGCCGCAGATCCGTCTCGTCATACGCATCGAACGACGTGGGCGTGAAAAGGCCTGACCCCGCAGCGAGCTCGGTGACGGAGGCATCCCAATCGGCGTGCAAGCTGCCGGTGCCGCCGGCATTGACCAGCTCCAGCTCGGCGTGCTGCTCGACCGCCGCGCGCACCTCCTGGCGGCGCACCCGCAAGTCATCGGCGGACTTCCGCTTCACCATGCGTATGGCGGGCCCGGTGTCCTGCAGACCCGCGATCTGTGCGTCGTAGAACATCAGGCCGACCAGCTCGACGGCCGCGGAATCCGCTGCCAGCCGGGCGAATTCGCCCGCTTCCCGCGCGGTGTGCACGCTCGACCGGTGCACGCCGAGGTGCGCGGGACCGATCTCCAACGAGCTGTCGACATCCAGGCAGACGCGCACCGGCCGGCCCGAGCCCGCGGCCTCGATCAGCCGCAGATGAGCCGGCAGGTCGACCATCAGCGTGATCCGCGCCCGCAGCTCCTCGTCGGCGGCGATCTCGCCGATCGCAGCGGTGTCCACGGTCGGATAGGCGACCAGCACGTCGTCCACGCCGTGCCTTGCCAGCCAGCACGCTTCAGCGGCGGAGTAGGACAACACACCGTGATAGCCGGGCTCGGCCAGCACTTTGTCCAGGACGCCCCGGACTCGAATCGACTTCGATGCCAATCGAATCGGCAGCTCACGGGCGCGAGACCGCATCTCGGCGATGTTGTGCTCACAGGCCGCCAGGTCGAGGACGGCGACCGGTGCGCCGACGCCGCTGACGGCACCCCAAACAGCTCCCGGGTCCTGCCTTGCCTTCCGCAACGGGAGCTTCACGCTTGCACCGCGCTCATGTCGATGACCGTCGCGAGCATCCTGGCGAATGTCTCCATCACCGCCTGCGCCTGAGTGTCGTCACTGGTGACGATCCACGCCAGACTGACCCCGTCGGTCACGGCAATCACCAGTCGCGCCAACAACTCCGGCTCGACCGGCAGGGTGCGACCCTGCTCCGCGGCGAACGCCCGGACCACCGTCAGGACGGCGCCGTACGTCCGGTCCAGCAGCCGCCGGGCGATCTCGCGGCTGTCCTCGTCACCACGCGACAGGTGCGCGAGGAGCTCGTAGATGAGCAGCTGCCGGCGGCGGTCGCTGCCGATCTGCTGCCAGTAGGCCCGGAAGGCAGCCACCAGCGCCTGCTCGGTCGGCATCGACTCCAGCAGCCCGGTGTCGATGTCGGGTTGCTCGATGCTGTCCGCGACCGCACTGATCAACGCGGCCTTGGAGCCGAAGCAGTAGTGCACCGTGCCCAACGGCACACCCGCCTCCTGCGCGATCCGTCGCACGGTCGCGGCATCCAGTCCCTCGGCAACGGCGACGCGCACGGTGGCATCGACGAGCTCGACCCTGCGGTCCTCGGCGGATAGGCGTGGCATGGAGTTAGTCTAGACCCGAAGTTGGACGGTTGACCACGATGACGTGCGGGACTTTTGCAGCGGTCGTGCGCCTCAGACGGTGCGCGACGCGACCTGCCCCGGCAGGTCTCGCAACACCGCCAGCGCGTCGCTGTCCCCGAGTGGCTCCAGCAGCGCGGTCGCCTGCTCCGCGACGGCAGCTGTATGACGACGAGCCTGCTCCAGCGCGGGGTGTTCCCGCAAGAGCTTCAACGCCTCCGCGTGCTCGGCATCGTCGGTCAACGGACGCGCCACGAGATCCTGCAACCGGGCATCCGCGGGGTCCTTCGACGCACGCACATAGAGCACCGGCAACGTGGTGACACCCTCGCGCAGGTCGGTGCCCGGCGTCTTACCGGACTCGTCGGACACGATGTCGAGCACGTCGTCGGACAGCTGGAAGACCATGCCGATGTATTCACCGTAGCGGCGCATGATCTCGACCGTCTCGGCCGGACAGCCACCGAACATCGCGCCATACCGCGCGGCCGTGGCGATCAGCGACCCGGTCTTGTCGGCCAGCACGCCCAGGTAGTGCTCCATCGGATCGGCGTCGGCCGGCGCCTGCCGGTCGTCACGGATCTGCCCGGCGCACAACCGCACGAAGGTCTGCGCCTGGATGCGCGCAGCCTCGCTGCCCAGCCCCGCCACGATCTCCGAGGCCCGCCCGAAGAGCAGGTCGCCCACGATGACGGCGGTGATGTTGTCGTATTGCGCGTTGACACTCGCCTTGCCGTGCCGTCGCTCGGCTGCGTCCATGACGTCGTCGTGATAGAGCGAGGCGATGTGCGTCAACTCGACGCCGACGGCCGCGTCCACGACCGCGTCGTTGATGCCGGTGCCCAGCTCCGACGCCAGCAGCGTCAGCAGCGGCCGGAATCGCTTGCCCCCGGTCAGCAGGTGCTGCGACGCATCGGCGATGAACTCGTCCTCGTGCTGGACCACGGCGGTCAGCCGGGAGTCGACGGCCACGAGACCCTCGGTGAGCCGCTCGGTCAGCGCCTCGCTGGCCGACGGCATCAGAGCAGCGGCTCTACTCATGATGGTCTCCTCGACGAGACGCACGTGGTCTCGATACGGGCTCGGCCAGCGCCTCGCCCTACTCGACCGACGTGCGCTTTCATCGCAGGAAGAGCGACGAGTGCTGCGCGAGGTTGAGCAACGGCGCCGGGGCAACACCGAGCACCAGCGTCGCGAGCGCACCCACGGTCACTGCGATGCCGGTCATCGCCGACGGCATCAGCACCTGCGTATCACCGGTCGGGTCGGAGAAGTACATCAGCACGATGATCCGGATGTAGACGAACGCGGTGACCGCGCTCATCAGCATCGCGACGACCACCAGCCAGGTGGACCCGTGACCGACCGCCCCGGAGAACAGCGCGAACTTCGCGGTGAACCCCGACGTCAGCGGTATGCCGGCGAAGCCGAGCAACAGGAACGAGAACGTCGCGGCGAGGATCGGGCTGGACTTGCCCAGTCCGGCCCACTGCGACAGGTGCGTCGCCTCCGAGCCGGCCGACCGCACCAGCGGCACCATCCCGAACGCCGCCAGCGTGGTGAAGCTGTAGGCGACCAGGTAGAACATCGTCCCGGACAGACCGGTCTTGTTCAGTGCGACGACGCCCACCAGCAGGAAGCCGGCGTGCGAGATCGAGCTGTAGGCCAGCAGTCGCTTCATGTCGGTCTGGGTGACCGCGAAGACCGCACCGATGACCATCGTCAGCACGGCGACGATCGCGACGATCGGCTGCCAGTTCCAGCGCAGCCCCTCCAGCGCGACGTAGAACACGCGCAGCAGTGCACCGAATCCGGCGACCTTGACCGTCGTGGCCATGAAGCCGCTGACCGGGCTGGGAGCACCCTGGTAGACGTCCGGCGCCCAGGTGTGGAACGGCACCGCGCTGACCTTGAAGAGCAGACCGACGGCGACCAGCAGCATGCCGGGGATGAGGATGTCGTCGCGTCCGCTCACGGTCCCGACCGCGTCGGCGATCTTGCCAAAGTGGATCGAGCCGGTCGCACCGAAGATCAGTGCCGAACCGAAGAGGAAGAACGCCGAGGAGAACGCACCGAGCAGGAAGTACTTCAGCGACGCCTCCTGCGACAGCAGGCGGCGACGGCGCGCCAGGCCGGTCAGGATGTAGAGCGGCAGCGAGAGCACCTCGAGCGCGATGAACATCACCAGCAGGTCACCGGCCGCGACGAAGAGCATCATGCCGCCGACCGAGAAGAGCACCAGCGGGAAGAACTCCGTCGAGGTCGCACCGAGCCGGACCGCGTTGGTCTCCATCGGCGACCCCGGCACCGAGGCGCCCGACTGGGTGAAGGCATCCGCGGAGCCGCCGCCGAAGCGCTCGGCCATCAGCAGCACCGCCAGGAACGAGATCACCAGGATGGTGCCCTGCAGCAGCAGCGCGGGACCGTCGATCACGACGGCGTCGGCCGCGGTGATGCCCTTGTTGTTGCGCGAGATCAGCACCAGGGTCAGGAAGCTGGCGACCAGGCCGATCACGGTGACGCCGAGCTGGGCCCAGTAACGCTGTGCGCGGGGCAGGAATGCCTCGACGAGGACACCCACCAGGGCCGCGCCGAAGATCACGAGCATCGGCACGACAGCGGCATACGAGATGTGTGCCTGGGTGAACGTGGCGGGCGAGGTCACTTGCTGCTCCCCTCGATGGTGACGCCGGCATGCGGTGCCGGGTCGTGGACATGAACGTGCTGCAGGGTGGAGTCCACGGCCGGCCGCAACAGGTCGAGCGCGGGCTTCGGGAAGAAGCCGAGCACGAGCATGATCGCGATGAGGACGCCTGCGACGAGTCGCTCACGTGCGTTCAGGTCCTGTATGGCGGAGCCGCGCACCCGAGCCTCGGCCGGGACGTCGTCCTTCTCGATCTCCGGCTCGTCGAACAGCGTGGTGGTGATGCCGGTCTTCGGCCGCAGGCCGTCCGCGCCCAGGGCGAGTGTGCCGTCCGGGCCGGCGGCCAGCGCCTGCTTCGGGCCGGTGAAGACGTTCTTGTACATCAGCAGGATGTAGAGCGCCGCGAGGACCACGACGACCACCGCGATGCCGGCCGCGACCGGGTAGCGCTGGAACGAGCCGACCAGGACCAGGAACTCCGAGACGAAGGAGTTCAGGCCGGGCAGCGACAGCGCCGACAGTCCTGCGGTCAGGAAGACGCCACCGAGGATCGGGGTGGTGCGCTGCCAGCCGCCGTAGTCGGTGATGTTCTTGCTCTTGCCGCGGATGATCAGGAAGCCCACGAAGAGGAACAACGCGGCGGTGGTGAAGCCGTGGTTGATCATGTAGAGCTGCGAGCCGATCATCGAGGTCTGCGTCACCGCGAAGATGCCCAGCACGATGAGGCCGAAGTGGCTCACCGAGGTGTAGGCGATCAGCCGCATCATGTCGTTCTGGCCGATGGCCGCGATCGCTCCGTAGATGATCGAGATGACCGCCAGGATGATCACGACCGGGGTCGCCCACTTGCTGGCGTCCGGGAAGAGCTGCAGGCAGAAGCGGATCATCCCGAAGGTGCCGACCTTGTCCAGCACCGCGACCAGCAGCACGGCGACAGCCGGCTTGGCTTCGGTCGCGGCGTCCGGCAGCCAGGTGTGCACCGGCCACATCGGCGCCTTGATCGCGAAGGCGAAGAAGAACCCGACGAACAGCAACCGCTCGGTGCCCTCCGACATGTGCAGCCCGGTCAGCTCACCGACCAGGAAGCCGTGGTCGCCGCCGGGGCCCTGCTGGTAGAGCGCGATGACCGCGACCAGCATGATCAGCCCGCCGAGCAGCGAGAAGAGCAGGAACTTCACCGCGGCATACTGCCGGCGTGCCCCGCCGTACAGCCCGATCAGGAAGTAGATCGGGACGAGCATCGCCTCGAAGAAGACGTAGAAGAGGAAGACGTCGGTCGCAGCGAACACACCGATCATGAAGGTCTCGACCACCAGGATCAGCGCGAAGTAGCCCTGCTCGCGGCGGCCGCCGTCGGGCACGTCGTTCCAGGCGGCGATCAGCGCGATCGGCACCAGAACCAGGCTCATCAGGATGAGCGTCAGCGCCATACCGTCGACACCGACTGCGTAGGAGACCCCGAACTGCGGGATCCAGGAGTGGGTCTCGGTCAGCTGGAACTGCCCGTGACCGCCACCGGTCTTGAACTGCAGCGCCGCGACCACGCCGACCACCAGGGTGATCAGCGAGAAGGCCAGCGCAACGACCCGCGAGTTGCGGGTCGAGCCCTTGGGCAGCAGCCCGATGACGACGGCGCCCACCAGGGGTATGACGCCGAGCGTCGTCAGCCAGGGAAAGTCCGACATCACTGCACCACCCACCAGGCGCCGAGGATTGCGACGACGCCCAGGAGCATCGTCAGGGAGTAAGTACGCACGTATCCGTTCTGCATCTTCTTCAGTCGAGCCGAGCTGCCACCGATCCCGGCGGCAGAGCCGTTCCCGACGCCGTCGACGACCTTGTTGTCGAAGAAGACCAGCGAGCGGGTCAGGTGCAGGCCGGGGCGCTGGACCACGGCCTGGTTGAAGTCGTCCTGGCCGAGGTCGCGACGCGCCGCCTGGGTGAGCGGGGAGCCCACCGGTGGAGTGATCGGCACGTCGTCACGCCAGTACATCTTCCAGGCGACCGCGATGCCGATGATCATCAGCACGACGGTGGCGACCATCAGCGGCGCGGCGCCGAGAACGTGTTCGCTGCCCTCGTGCTCACCCACGACCGGCTCCAGCCAGTCGGTGATGATGCCGGTCGGGCCGAGGATGAGGCCGAGGAAGGCCGAGCCGATCGCCAGCACCATCATCGGGATGGTCATCGTCAGCGGGGACTCGTGCGGGTGCACGTCCTCGGTCCAGCGACGCTTGCCCAGGAAGGTCATGAAGAACATCCGCGACATGTAGAACGCGGTGACGCCGGCGGCGATCAGCGCCGACAGGCCGAATACCCACGGCTTCCAGCCGGTGCCCTCGAAGGCGGCCTCGATGATCTTGTCCTTGGACCAGAACCCGGACAGGCCGGGGAAGCCGATGATCGCCAGGAAGCCCAGGCCGAAGGTGACCGCGGTGATCTTCATGACCGCGCCGAGCCCGCCGAAGCGACGCATGTCGACCTGGTCGTTCATGCCGTGCATGACCGAACCGGCGCCGAGGAAGAGGCCGGCCTTGAAGAAGCCGTGTGTCACCAGGTGGAAGATCGCGAAGGCGTAACCGACCGGGCCGAGACCCGCAGCCAGCACCATGTAGCCGATCTGCGACATGGTCGAGGCGGCCAGGGCCTTCTTGAGGTCGTCCTTGGCACAGCCGATGATCGCCCCGCCCATCAGGGTGATCGCACCGACGATGCAGACCGCGAGGCGCGCGTCCTCGGAGGCGTCGAAGATCACGTGGCTGCGCACGATCAGGTAGACACCGGCGGTGACCATCGTCGCGGCGTGGATCAGCGCGGAGACCGGTGTCGGCCCGGCCATCGCGTCGCCCAGCCAGGACTGCAACGGGAACTGCGCGGACTTACCGCAGGCGGCCACCAGCAGCGCCAGCCCGATCGCGAGCAGCGTGCCCTTGCCGGTGCCCTCGACGGCGGCGTCGACGTGCGCGAAGTCGAGGCTGCCCCATGCCCAGAACATCACGAACATCGCGATGAGCATGCCCATGTCACCGATGCGGTTGAGGAAGAACGCCTTGTTGGCGGCCGTCGCGTAGGCGGGGTTCCAGTTCCAGAAGCCGATCAGCAGGTATGACGCCAGGCCCACGCCCTCCCAGCCGACGAACAGCAGGAGGTAGGAGTCGGCGAGGACCAGCAGCAACATGCTGGCCACGAACAGGTTGAGGTAGGCGAAGAACCGGCGCTTGTCGGGGTCGTGCTCCATGTAGCCCAGCGAGTAGACCAGGATCAGCGAGCCGACGAAGGTGATCAGCATGACGAAGGTCAGCGACAGCTGGTCCAGCAGCAGCCCCGCGTCGAGGTTGATCTTCCCGGCCGGCAGCCAGGAGTAGAGGTGCAGGTGCATCGACCGGTCGTCGGCCGGCTTGCCGCGCAGCTGCAGCAGCACCAGCAGGCCGATCACGAACGAGGCCCAGGACAGCAGCACCGCCAGGTAGGGACCGGCCTTGTCCAGCTTCTTGCCGCCGAGCATCAGCAGTGCTGCGCCCAGGGCGGGCAGGCCGATCATCAGCCAGCCGATCGATGCCACACCGGTGGCGTCATGGATCGTCACGAAATGTCTCCTGAACTCACAGCTTCAGCAGGTTGGCGTCGTCGACCGACACGGACCTGCGGGCGCGGAAGATGGCCATGATGATCGCCAGACCGACCACGACCTCGGCAGCAGCGACGACCATCACGAACAGCGCGATCACCTGGCCGTCGAGTGATCCCTGCATGCGGGCGAAGGTCACGAACGCGAGGTTGGCGGCGTTGAGCATCAGCTCGACACCCATGAACACGATGATCGCGTTGCGGCGCAGCAGCACGACGGCGGCGCCGATCGAGAACAGGATCACCGAGAGGTAGATGTAGGACGTGAGCGTCATGGCTTACAGATCACCTCGTGGTTCGGCCACTTCCTTGCGGGTCATGTTGCCGGCCTCTCCCTCTATCTCTTGGGCCGCTGCGACGTAGCCGTCGGCCGCACCGACCTGGCCACGCGCCTTGAGCACGCGTTGCACCGACTCCTCGGCCGGCGAGCCGTCCGGCAGCAGCGCCGGGACGTCGGCCGCGTTGTGCCGGGCGTAGACACCCGGCACCGGCAGACCGGCGACGAACTCGTTGCGGCGCACCCGGCCACGCGACCAGTCGGCCTGCGATGCCTTCGGCAGCAGCCGCTCCCGGTGCGCCAACAGCATCGCGCCGATGGCGGCGGTGATCAGCAGCGCCGAGGTGACCTCGAAGGCCCACACGTAGGGGCCGAAGATCAGGTTGGCCAGGCCGCTGACGTTGCCGGTGCTCTCGTTGACCTTGTCCAGCCCCTTGGCGCCGCCGAAGCTGATCTTGGCGACGCTGACCAGCATGCTGGTCATCACCGCAAGAGCCAGGAGTATGCCGGCCACACGCTGGCCCTTGATCGTCTCGACCAGCGAGTCGGAGGAGTCGACACCGACCAGCATGACCACGAAGAGGAAGAGCATCATCACGGCGCCGGAGTAGACGAAGACCTGGATGATCCCGAGGAACTCGGCCTGCTCGGCGATGTAGAAGACACCGAGCATGACCATCGTCAGCGCCATACCCATGGCGGCGTGGACCGCCTTGCGAGCGAAGAGCAGCGCCAGCGCACCGATGACCGCGAGCGGAGCGCCGAAGAAGAACAGCGTCGCCTCCGCACCACCGAGCCTCATGCGTCGGCTCCTTCCTGATCGCCGTCGTGCTCGCGAACCCAGTCCTCCTGGGCGCTCGTGGCGCCGGTCACCCGGCCCTTGTAGTAGTCCTTCTCGTCCATGCCCTCGACCATCGGGTGCGGGGCGGGCGCCATACCGGACTGCAACGGTGCCAGCAGCTGATCCTTGGTGAAGATCAGGTCCGCGCGGTTGTTGTCGGCGAGTTCGTACTCGTTGGTCATCGTCAGCGCACGTGTCGGGCACGCCTCGATGCACAGCCCGCAGAAGATGCACCGCAGGTAGTTGATCTGGTAGACGCGGCCGTAACGCTCACCGGGCGAGAACCGCTGCCCGGTGGCGTCGTCGTTGTCCGCGCCCTCGACGAGTATGGCGTCCGCCGGGCACGCCCACGCGCACAGCTCGCAACCGACGCACTTCTCCAGCCCGTCCGGGTGCCGGTTGAGCTGGTGGCGCCCGTGGTAGCGCAGCTGCGTCGGACGCTTCTCCTCGGGGTACTCCGCGGTGGCGACCTTGCGGAACATCGTCGCGAAGGTGACGCCGAAGCCTGCCACCGGTGCGAACAACTCGGACAGGAATCCGGGCTGGTCCTCGGATGCAGCGTGTGATCCGGCCGGCTTGTTGGACGGCTTGTTCTTGTCAGCCACGAGTCTCTTCCTCCTCGGAATCGGTCTCGTTCTGGGAACTCTCGGGTTGGTATGCCGCCGACGGGGTCAGCGCGGGCGCGGGCTCACGCAGCGTCTGGCCGGGCAGCGGCGGGACCGGGTAGCCGCCCGCGAAGGGGTCGACCTCGGTCGGTGTCGGCGGGATGGCCTTCTCCTTGGCGGCGGCCTTGTAGTCGTAGATCCAGGCCACGGCCAGCACCAGCAGCACGATCACGACGATGGTGATCAGCGTCGACCGGTGCAGTCGGCCGCCCAGGACCATCGAGTCACCCAGGAAGCCCTCGTTGGAGGCGCGCAGGAACGCCACCGCCACCACCCACACCAGGGTGGTCGGGATCAGGACCTTCCAGCCCAGCTTCATGAACTGGTCGTAGCGCACCCGCGGCAACGAACCACGCAGCCAGACGAAGAAGAACATGAACAGCCACAGCTTGATGACGAACCACAACAGGCCCCACCAGCCACCGTTGAACATGCCATCACCGATGGCGGCGATGCCCGGAGGTGCCTGCCAGCCGCCCAGGAACAACGTGGTCGCCAGGCCGGAGACGGTGAACATGTTGACGTACTCGCCCAGGAAGAACATCGCGAACTTCAGCGAGGAGTACTCGGTGTGAAAACCACCGGTCAGCTCGCCCTCACCCTCGGCCAGGTCGAACGGCAACCGGTTGGTCTCCCCGACCATGGTGATGATGTAAACGCCGAAGGAGAAGAACGCCGGGATGATGAACCACAGGTCCTTCTGCGCCAGCACGATCTGACTGGTCGACATCGACCCCGCATACAGGAAGACCGCGACCAGGGCCAGACCCATCGCGATCTCATACGAGATCACCTGGGCGCTGGACCGCAACCCACCCAACAGCGGGTAGGTCGAACCCGACGACCAGCCGGCCAGCACGATGCCGTAGACACCGACACCCGCGACCGCGAGCACCAGCAGCACCGCGACCGGCACGTCCGTCAACTGCAGCGGCGTGTAGTGACCGAACATCCACACGTTGCCCGACAACGGGATGATCGCGAACGACACGAACGCCATCGCACCGGCGATGATCGGCGCCAGGATGAACATCAACTTGTCCGCCTTGCGCGGGGTGATGTCCTCCTTCAGCGCCAGCTTCACGCCGTCAGCCAGGGTCTGCAACAAACCGAACGGGCCCGCCCGGTTGGGGCCGGGACGCTGCTGCATCCGGCCGATCACCCGGCGCTCGAACCAGATCACCAGCAGCGTGTTGAGCAGCAGGAAGACGAACAGGAACAACGCCTTCAGCAGGGACAACCACCACGGGGTGTCGCTGAAATCGGCGGCCGGATTGTCGGTGCTGGCAGCTGCCAGGGCCACCATGTTCACTGCGCACTCTCCTCGGAGTCGGACTGCTCGACGGTCGCCGGCGCCTTGGCCAGCGTGACGATCGCGCCACCGTCGGCACCGAGCGTGGCACGCACCGCGCTGTCGGTCGAATTGGTCGGCAGCCACACGACGTAGTCGGGCATCTCGGTGATGACGACCGGCAGGGTGATCGCACCCTCCTTGGTCGAGACCGTCAGGCGGTCACCGTCACCGGCACCGACACTCGCCGCAGTCGCCGACGACACCCGGGCGACGGACGCCACGGCCGTGCCGGCGAGGTAGGGCTCGCCGTCCTGCAGCACACCCTTGTCGAGCAGGTGTGTCCAGGTCGCGAGGACCGCTTCGCCGATCAGCGGGCGGGGCACACCGCGCGACCGCACCCGCGGCCGGGACGGACGCTCGCCGGTGAACGCACCCAGCTCCTGCATCTCGGCGCGCACCTGCGCCACCGAGCGGGTGCCGAGGAACTCACCGAGCTCCGCAGCCAGCAGATCCAGGGCACGGAAGTCGGGGATGTCGGTGCTCTCCAGGGCCTTCTCGAAGGGCCGCACGCGACCCTCCCAGTTGACGAACGAGCCGGCCTTCTCCTGCTGTGCTGCCACCGGCAACACCACGTCGGCGTATGGCGCAACAGGACTCTCGCGGACCTCCAGCGAGACCACGAACGCCTTGTCCAACGCGTCCTGCACGACCTGCTGGGCCGTCAGGTCGCGGGGGTCGACGCCACCGACGACCAGTCCGGCGAGCTCGCCAGACGCGGCAGCCTGCAGGATCTGATCGGTGTCCCGACCGGTCTGCTCGGGCAGCTCGGTCGCGCCCCAGACGGTGCCGACCTCACTGCGCGCTGCGGCGTCCTCGACCGGACGACCGCCGGGCAGCAGGTTGCCGATCGCACCGGCCTCCAGCGCACCGCGCTCGCCGGCCCGGCGCGGGACCCACCCGACGCGGGCACCCTTGGCCTCGGCCAGGGCGAGAACGGACGACAGTGCGCCGGGCACGGTCGCCATCCGCTCACCGACCAGGATGATCGAGTCGGCGCTGAGCGCCTGGAAGGTCTCCGCCAGGTCACCGCTGGCCGCGGTGATCGCGTCGAGCACCTCGGCCTCGGTGCCGGGAGCGGCCGCGATCAGCGAGCCGCCCATCTTGGTCAGGCCGCGCGTCACGAACGGCGCGACGGACATGACTTTGACGCCGTTCTTGCGGTTGCCCTTGCGCAACCGCAGGAAGATGATCGGCGACTCCTCCTCGGGCTCGAACCCGACCAGCAGCACCGACGGCGCGGTCTCCAGGTCGGTGAACGTGACAGCCTTCGCGTCGCCCACACCGTCCGGGCCGGTCGTCACGACCGAGCTCGCGAGGAAGTCGGACTCCTCCGCGGACAGCGGCCGCGCGCGGAAGTCGATGTCGTTGGTGTCGAGCGCCATACGGGCGAATTTGCTGTAGGCGTAGGCGTCCTCGACGCTCACGCGGCCGCCGGTGAGCACACCGACACCGCCTGCCCCCTTGGCCGCAGCGAGGCCCTTGGCCGCGACGTCCAGCGCCTCGGGCCAGGACGCGACCCGCAGGTCGCCGCTCTCGTCACGGACCAGCGGGGTCTCCAGCCGCTTGGTGGTGGCGTACTTGAACGCCCAGCGGCCCTTGTCGCAGTTCCATTCCTCGTTGACCGCGTTGTCCTCCAACGCCATCCGACGCAGCACCACACCGCGGCGGTGGTCGGTGCGGATCGAGCAACCGCTCGCGCAGTGCTCACACACCGATGGGGTCGACACCAGGTCGAACGGCCGGGAGCGGAAGCGGTATGCCGCACCGGTCAGCGCACCCACCGGGCAGATCTGCACGGTGTTGCCGGAGAAGTAGGACTGGAAGGGCTTCTCCTCGTAGATGCCGACCTGCTGCAGCGCACCGCGCTCGATGAGCGCGATGAACGGGTCGCCAGCGATCTGGTCGGAGAAGCGGGTGCAGCGGGCGCACAGGATGCAGCGGTCCCGGTCGAGCAACACCTGGGAGGAGATGTTGATCGGCTTGGGGTAGGTGCGCTTGACGTCGACGAACCGGCTCTTGGGCCGGCCGTTGGACATCGCCTGGTTCTGCAGCGGGCACTCACCGCCCTTGTCACAGACCGGGCAGTCCAGCGGGTGGTTGATCAGCAGGAACTCCATCTGACCGTGCTGCGCCTTGTCGGCCACGGCGGAGGTCTGCTGCGTCTCGACCTTCATGCCCTCGGCGACCGCGAGCGTGCAGGAGGTCTGCGGCTTCGGCATACCCCGGCCGTTGCCGGCGTCGGGCACCTCGACCAGACACTGGCGGCAGGCGCCGACCGGGTCCAGCAGCGGGTGATCGCAGAAACGCGGGATCTGGATGCCGACCTGCTCGGCCGCACGGATCACCAAGGTGCCCTTGGGCACCGTGACCGGCACACCATCGATCTCCAGGCTGACCTGGTCGACCGGCGGTGCGTCCGGCGTCTTGTCATCGGCGACGGTCGTCATACGGACGCGGCCTCCTTCTGCGGAACCGGGAAGAGTGCGGAGTTCTCCGGCGGGAACGCCTCCCACCACGGCGTGTGGGTGCCGAGCTCGAACTCCTCACGGAAGTGCTGGATGCCGGAGGTGACCGGCGAGGTGGATGCGTCGCCGAGCGCACAGAACGACCGGCCGAAGATGTTGTCGCAGACGTCGAGCAGGGTCTCGATGTCCTCGTCCGTGCCCTTGCCGTGCTCCAGCCGGGTCATGATCTGCTTCATCCAGTAGGTGCCTTCACGGCACGGCGTGCACTTGCCGCAGGACTCGTGCGCGTAGAAGTCGGTCCAGCGGGCGACGGCGTGCACCACCGAGACCGTCTCGTCGAAGATCTGCAGCGCGCGGGTGCCCAGCATCGAGCCGGCCGCGGCGACCGAGTCGAAGTCGAGCGGCACGTCGAGGTGCTCGGCGGTGAAGATCGGTGTCGACGAGCCGCCGGGCGTCCAGAACTTCAGCTCGTGGCCCTCGCGGACGCCACCGGCCATGTCCAGCAGCTCCCGCAGCGTGATGCCGAGCGGTGCTTCGTACTGGCCGGGCCGGGTCACGTGACCGGACAGGCTGAAGATGCCGAAGCCCTTGGACTTCTCGGTGCCCATGCTGCCGAACCAGTCGGCGCCGTTGGCCACGATGCTGGGAACCGACGCGATCGACTCGACGTTGTTGACCACAGTGGGTCGGGCGTAGAGGCCCTCCACCGCGGGGAACGGCGGCTTCAGTCGGGGCTGGCCGCGCCGTCCCTCGAGCGAGTCCAGCAGCGCGGTCTCCTCACCACACTCGTAGGCGCCCGCGCCTGCGTGCACCGTGACGTCTAGGTCGAAGCCGGTGCCATTGATGTCCTTGCCGAGCAGGCCGGCGTCATACGCCTCCTGCACGGCGTTCATCAGCCTGCGGTAGACGTGCACGACCTCACCGCGCAGGTAGATGAACGCGTGGTGGCAGCCGATGGCGTATGACGTGATCGCCACGCCCTCCAGGAGGGTGTGCGGCGTCGCCATCATGAGCGGGATGTCCTTGCAGGTGCCCGGCTCGGACTCGTCGGCGTTGACCACCAGGTAGCGCGGACCGCCGTCCGGCTTGGGCAGGAACGACCACTTCAGGCCGCTGGGGAAGCCGGCGCCACCTCGACCACGGAGGCCGGAGTTCTTGACCTCATCGATCAGTGCCGCGGGGTCCATCGTCAGCGCCTTGTCGAGCGCGCGGTAGCCGCCTTCGCGGCGGTAGGTCTCCAGCGTCCAACTGCGCGGGTCGTCCCAGTGCTTGGTGAGCACCGGGGTGAGGGTGGTAGCCATCAGTCCTCCTGCCCTTCGGCAGAACTCTGCGGGTGACCCGGCAGTGGGCCGCCGGTCTCCGTGGTGGTCGCGGTGTTCTGGTGTGCTTCCTCCGAGAGCGGACCGCCCTCGTCACCGGGTGCACGCCAGTCGTTCTGGTGTGCCAGCCGCAGGCCCTCCAGTGACTGCTCGCCGGCGCCGACACCTTCATTGGCGTGCTCGTCGGGGAAACCGGCCAGCACACGCTCGATGTGCTTGAACTTGCAGACCTTGGCGGCGCCGCGCGTCGGCGCGACGTCCTTGCCCGCCCGCAGGTCGTCGGCCATCTGCACCGCGGACTCGGGGGTCTGCTTGTCGAAGAACTCCCAGTTGGCCATCACGACGGGGGCGTAGTCGCAGGCGGCGTTGCACTCGACCCGCTCCAGCGTGATCGAGCCGTCCTCGGTGGTCTCGTCGTGGCCGATGCCCAAGTGCTCGGACAGCGTGTCGAAGATCAGGTCACCGCCCATGACCGCGCACAACGTGTTGGTGCAGACACCGATGGTGTAGTCACCGTTGGGGTGGCGCTTGTACTGGGTGTAGAAGGTCGCGACACCGCTGACCTCGGCGTCGGACAGCTCCAGCTTCTCCGCGCACAACCGCACACCGCGACCGGTCACGAAACCGTCGACGCTCTGCACCAGGTGCAGCATCGGCAACAACGCCGAGCGCTTCACCGGGTAGCGCGCGATGACCTCGTCCATGTCCGCGCTCAGCTGCGCGAGCTGCTCGTCGGTGTAGGGCTCCTCGGTCGCGTGCAGCGGCGTCTGCGGGTGCAGGATCGCGTTGGACGCGTGCGCCCGGTCCTCGGGGTGCACCTGGTTCATCTCTGTCATCGGTCAACGCCTCCCATGACTGGATCAATGCTCGCCACGGCCACGATGACGTCGGCGACCGAGCCGCCCTCGGCCATCGCGGCGACGGCCTGCAGGTTGTTGAAGGACGGGTCGCGGAAGTGCGCCCGGTAGGGCCGCGTGCCACCGTCGGAGACGGCGTGGCAGCCGAGCTCACCCTTGGGGCTCTCGACCGCGGAATATGCCTGGCCCGGCGGGACTCGGAAGCCCTCGGTCACCAGCTTGAAGTGGTGGATGAGGGACTCCATCGACTCGCCCATGATCTCCCGGATGTGGTCCAGGCTGTTGCCCTGGCCGTCCGAGCCGACCGACAGCTGCGCCGGCCAGGCGATCTTCTTGTCCGCGACCATGACCGGTCCGGGGTTGTCGTCCAGACGCTGGATCGCCTGCTCGACGATGCGCAGCGACTCGTACATCTCGTCGACACGCAGCCGGTAACGGGCGTAGGCGTCGGAGGTGTCCCGGACCGGGACATCGAAGTCGTAGGTCTCGTAGCCGCAGTAAGGGTCAGACTTGCGCAGGTCGTGCGGCAGGCCGGTCGACCGCAGGACCGGCCCGGTGACGCCCAGCGCCATACAACCGGTGAGGTCGAGGTAGCCGACGTCGACCATGCGCGCCTTGAGGATCGGGTTCTCGTTGAAGAGCGCCTCGATCTCGCCGATCCCCTTGCGCAGCAACGGGAGGTTCTCCCGGACCTGGTCGATGGTGCCCGCGGGCAGGTCACCGGCGACACCGCCGGGACGGATGTAGGCGTGGTTCATCCGCAGGCCGCTGATCGCCTCGAAGATCCGCAGGATGCGCTCGCGCTCACGGAAACCGACGGTCATGACGGTGGTCGCGCCCAGCTCCATACCGCCCGTGGCCAGCGCCACCAGGTGCGAGGCCACGCGCTGCAGCTCCATCATCAGCACGCGGATCACCTGTGCGCGCTCGGGGATCTGATCGGTGATGCCGAGCAGCTTCTCCGTGGCCAGGCAGTAGACCGCCTCGTTGAAGATCGGCATGACGTAGTCCATGCGCGTGCAGAAGGTCACGCCCTGCGTCCAGGTGCGGAACTCCATGTTCTTCTCGATGCCGGTGTGCAGGTAGCCGATGCCCGCGCGGGCCTCGGTCACCGTCTCGCCGTCCAGCTCGAGGACCAGGCGCAGCACGCCGTGCGTCGACGGGTGCTGCGGACCCATGTTGACGACGATCCGCTCCTCGTGGAGCGCGGCGGCCTCGTCGACCAAGTCGTCCCAGTCACCGCCGACCGCGTTGAGGACCGGGGTGTCGTCGTCGACGTCGTGGGTGGTGGCGCCGAAGGGATCAGTCTGAGCGGTCACTTGTAGGACCTCCTGTCGTCCGCCGGGGGCACCGTCGCTCCCTTGTACTCGACGGGTATGCCGCCGAGCGGGTAGTCCTTGCGTTGCGGGTGACCCGGCCAGTCGTCCGGCATCAGGATCCGGGTCAGTGCCGGGTGACCGTCGAAGATCAGGCCGAACATGTCCCAGGTCTCCCGCTCGTGCCAGTCGGCACCGGGGTAGGTCTCGACGATCGACGGCAGGTGCGGGTCGGCGTCGGGCACGGCGACCTCGAGGCGAACACGCCTGCTGCCGTTGGTGATCGAGGTGAAGTGATAGCAGGCGTGCAACTCGCGACCGGTGTCCTCCGGGTAGTGCACACCGCTGACGCCCATGCACTGCTCGAAGCGTAGGTCCGGCTCGTCACGCAGCGCGCGTGCGACCAGCGGTAGGTGCTCACGGGCGATGAAGAGGGTCAGCTCGCCGCGGTCCACGACGACCCGCTCGACGGCGGCGTCGTAGTCGCCGCCGTGCCGGGTCAGTGCCGCCTCGAGTGCCTCGGTCACGTCGTCGAAGTAGCTGCCGTAGGGCTTGCCGGCCGTGCCCGGGAAGAGCACGGGGCGGTTCAGCCCGCCATACCCGCTGGTGTCGTTGCCGAGGGACGACCCGAACATGCCACGGCGCTCGGCGATCTTGATCGGCTCGCCGACGGTGGACCGCTCGACGATCTCGCCCGGCGTCACCGCGTCGGTCGTCGTCTCCTCGCTGCTGCGCTCCGTCTCGTCACTCACGCCAGCAGGCCTTTCATCTGGTGCGTCGGGGTTGCGGCCATCGCAGCCTGCTCGGCAGCGCGCGCGGCCTCGACCCGGTTGACGCCGAGCTTGGTGTTCTGGATCTGCTTGTGCAGCTCGATGATGGCGTTCATCAGCATCTCCGGCCGCGGCGGACAACCCGGCAGATAGATGTCGACCGGGATGACGTGGTCGACACCCTGCACGATCGCGTAGTTGTTGAACATGCCGCCGGAACTGGCGCACACGCCCATCGAGATGACCCACTTGGGCTCGGGCATCTGGTCGTAGACCTGGCGCACGACCGGAGCCATCTTCTGGCTCACCCGGCCGGCGACGATCATCAGGTCCGCCTGGCGCGGCGTCGCACTGAAGCGCTCCATGCCGAAGCGGGCGATGTCGTAGTCGGGTGTGCCGACGGCCATCATCTCGATCGCGCAGCACGCCAGGCCGAACGTCGCCGGCCAGACCGAGCTCTTGCGCATGTAGCCGGCAACCTGCTCGACCGTGGTCAGCAGGAAGCCCGCGGGCAGTTTCTCTTCGATTCCCATGTCTGACAGACCTCAATCCCACTCAAGTCCGCCGCGGCGCCATACGAAGGCGTAGGCGACGAAGACGGTCACGACGAAGAGCACCATCTCGATGAGGGCGAACAAGCCCAGCCGGTCGAACGACACCGCGAACGGGTAGAGGAACACCGACTCGATGTCGAAGATGATGAACAGCATCGCCGTCAGGTAGTACTTGATCGGCACGCGGCCGCCGCCCTCGGCGTGCGGGCTGGGCTGGATGCCGCACTCGTAGGCGTCGGCCTTGGCGCGGTTGTAGCGCTTCGGGCCGGCCAGCGTGCTGGCGCCGAGCACCGAGAAGATCGCGAACGCGGCGCCGATGCCGGCGAAGAACAACAACGGTGCGTAGGAGTAGTTCATTGCTTACGAGTCCTTCCGAACGTCATTGTTCGAGCCGGTGACCTGAGACGTCGTCATGCCGCCGGCACCATGCGGGCCAACACCGACATCACTCGGTCATCGAGTTTGCCACCGTGCTCGTCGCCGAGGTTGGCCATCACCTTCAACAAGAATCGCATCATCGTCTTGCGCGGCAAGCCGTAACGGACAGCAAAACGCATGATTTCCGGGTGGCCGATCAACTGTGCGAAGTAGCGGCCCACCGTGAAGTAGCCGCCCAGGGCGTCCTTCATGACCATCGGGTAGGACTGCAGCACCCGCTCGCGGCCGGCGTCGTCGGCCCGGCCGAAGGCCTGCGCGATCACTTCGGCGGCCAGCCGGCCGGACTCCATCGCGTAGGCGATGCCCTCACCGTTGAACGGGTTGACCATGCCGCCGGCGTCGCCGACCAGCATCAGTCCGTCGGCGTAGTGCGGCTGCCGGTTGAAGCCCATCGGCAGCGCCGCGCCGCGGATCGGCCCGACCATCGTCTCTTCGTTGTAGGTCCACTCCTCCGGCATGGTGGCGACCCACTGACGCATGACGTCCTTGTAGTCGGTCTTGCCGAAAGCACTGGAGGTGTTGAGGATCCCGAGGCCGACGTTGCTGGTGCCGTCGCCCACGCCGAAGATCCAGCCGTAGCCGGGCAGCAGGACCCGCTTGCCGTTCTTGTCCTTGCTCCACAGCTCCAGCCACGACTCGAGGTAGTCGTCGTCGTGCCGCGGGCTGGTGTAGTAGGTGCGCACTGCGACACCCATCGGGCGGTCGTCACGCTTGTCGCGGCCCATCGCCAGCGACAGCCGTGAGGAGTTGCCGTCGGCGGCGATCACCAGCGGGGCGCGGTAGGTCAACGCGCGGCCGGTCGGGCGACCGTTCTCGCCCATCTCCTTGGCCTGGACCCCGACGATCGCGCCGGTGCGGTCGTCGCGGATCGCGTCGCCGACGTTGACGCCTTGGCGCAGCCGCGCACCGTGCTTGACGGCGTGCTTGGCCAGGATGTCGTCGAAGTCCTGCCGGGTGCGCACCAGGCCGTATGGCGGGAAGCTCGAGACGTCGGGCCAGTCCAGCTGCAGGCGCATGCCGCCGCCGATGATCCGCAGGCCCTTGTTCTTGATCCAGCCGTCTTCTTCGGGGGTGGGGACACCGAGCGTGATCAGCTCACGCACGGCTCGCGGGGTCAGTCCGTCGCCGCAGACCTTCTCCCGGGGGAAGTGGGTCTTCTCCAGCAACAGCACGTCGAGACCGGCCATTGCAAGGTAAGCAGCTGTGGCTGAACCCCCGGGGCCGGCACCGACGACGATGACGTCGGCGCTCTCGTCCAGGGCAGGGCTAACGCCGGGGAGGCTCACTCGGAAAACTTTCTAGCTTGTGAACGTCTTCACTAACCCCTGCACTGTATTCCCAGCACGGTCAGTGAACCTACTAAGGCACTCCTAACCCCGACCGTCAGTCGGCGAGGAGGTTCTGCGGTTTGGTGGCGCGGTGCAGGGCCACGATGCCACCGGTCAGGTTGCGCCATTCGACCTTGCTCCAGCCGGCGTCCTGCATCTGCGCGGCGATGCCCGCCTGGTCCGGCCAGGCCTGGATCGACTCGGCCAGATAGACGTAGGACTCGGCGTTGGAGCCGACCTTGCGGGCGACACGCGGCAACGCGGTCATGAGGTATTCGCTGTAGACCTTGCGGAAGGCTGCGTTGGTCGGTGTCGAGAACTCGCAGATCAGCACCTTGCCGCCCGGCTTGGTCACCCGCCGGAACTCCCGCAGCGTCTCCTCGGTCGACTGCACGTTGCGGAAGCCGAACGACATGGTCACCGCGTCGAAGACACCGTCGGCGAAGGGCAACTGCATCGCGTCCGCGGCGGTGAACGCCATGTCGGGCCGCATCTGCTTGCCCTTGCGCAACATGCCGAGGGAGAAATCCGCCGGCACGACGCGAGCGCCGAGTCGCTCGAACGGCTCACTGCTGGTGCCCGTCCCGGCCGCGATGTCGAGGATCAGATCGCCCGGACGGGGCGCCACCGAGTCGACGACCACCTTGCGCCAGCGACGGTCCTGCCCCATCGACATGACGTCGTTGGTCAGGTCGTAGCGGGCCGCCACCTGGTCGAACATCTTGGCGACGTCACGTGGCTGCTTGTCGAGGCTCGCACGATTCATAACCGTCATTGTCACGTATGGCGAAAGCGGGTCCACAGTCACGTGCGGCGTAAGGTGTCCGGTCGTGACCATGCCGTTGCCGCAAACCCACCCGGCTCTGGTGGTGCGCTCGATGCGCATTCCGGACCCGGGTGATCTCGTCTCCTTGATACCTGCCGACGCCGACTCCCCCGTGAGTTGGTTGCGCGAAGGCGATGGCTTCGTCGGCTGGGGCACCGCGAGCGCCATACAGACGCACGGGACGTCCCGCTTCGAGGACGCCGAGCAGTGGTGGCGCGGCATCGTCCGCGACGCGGTGGTGCGCGCAGAGGTCGACCTGCCCGGCGCCGGCCTGATCGCCGTCGGCTCCTTCGCCTTCGCGGCGACCTCGGAGTCGGGCGGCGTGTTGCACGTCCCCTCGGTCGTGGTCGGCCGACGCAACGGCGTCGCGTGGATCACGACGGTCAGCACGGCGGCGGAGCTGCCCGCGACACCTGATCTCCCGAGGGGCGAGAAGCCCGCGACACCAACGATTTCCGACGTCCACGACGGGGCTCTCAGCGGTGCCGAGTGGACCTCGGCCGTGGGCACGGCGGTGCAGCGGATCCAGTCCGGCGCGCTCGACAAGGTGGTGATGGCGCGCGACGTCGTGGTCCGCACCGAGGACGCGATCGACCCGCGCTACCTGCTGCGCAACCTCTCGGAGTCCTACCCCAACACCTGGACCTACAGCGTCGACGGACTGATCGGTGCGACCCCGGAGATGCTGCTGCGCCGGCAGAAGGGCCTGGTCACCTCGCGCGTGCTGGCCGGCACCATCCGCCGCACCGGCGACGACGAGCACGACCTCGCGCTCGCCGCCTCGCTCGCCCGGTCGAGCAAGGACCTGGAGGAGCACGAATACGCGGTGCGTTCGGTCGCCGACGCCCTGTCGCCGCACTGCTCGTCGATGAACGTGCCCGAGTCGCCCTTCGTGCTGCACCTGCCCAACGTCATGCACCTGGCAACGGACGTGGCAGGTGTGCTGCACGAGGACGTCTCGTCGCTGACGCTGGCCGCATCGCTGCACCCGTCCGCCGCGGTGTGCGGCACCCCGACGCTCGCCGCACGGGACCTGATCGCCGACCTCGAGTGCATGGACCGCGGTCGGTATGCCGGCCCGGTCGGCTGGCTCGATGCCGACGGCGACGGCGAATGGGGCATCGCGCTGCGCTGCGGCGAGCTCGAAAACCCGTCACAGATCAGGATATTCGCCGGCTGCGGCATCGTGGCCGGCTCGCAGCCGGACTCCGAGCTGCGCGAGTCCGACGCCAAGCTCGTGCCGATGCGTCAGGCGCTCGGCTGCGTGTCATAGCCCTCGACCACGACGATCTCGCCGTCGGCGGCCTGCTGTCGTATGGCGCGCGCCTCGGCATACTCCGGCGAGTTGTAGCAGTCCAAAGCCGCTTGGTACGAAGGGAATTCGATCACCACATTGCGCGGCCGGGCTTCGCCCTCGACACCTTCGTACTGCCCGCCGCGGATGATCGGGACACCGCCGTGGGCGCTGTAGACCGGGTTGGCCTTCGCGACGTATGCCGCATAGCCCTCGTTGTCGTGCACGGAGACGCGAGCGATCCAATATCCCTTGGCAGCCATGGGGATTCCTTCGTCGTAGCGGGAGTGTGTCTCAGTTATTCAACCGCAGACGGAGCGCACCACTGAGCGCGCGTGCGGTGACCGGCGCGGGAGCGAGGGGCTCACCGTCGGCATACGCCTCCACGCCCTCGGCCTCGATACGGACCTCCACCCCGCGCGCCACCGTCACCTCGGGGTTGCGCACGTGGGTGCCGCGGTAGAGCTGCGGCAGCGAGCGCACGAACTTCAGCCGGTTGCCGGCAGCGATCATCACCACGTCGAGCAGCCCGTCGTGCACGTCGGCCTCCGGCGCGACGTGCATGCCTTTGCCGTAGTAGCCGGAATTCGCGGCAATGGCGGTGACGCCGCGGTATTCGAAGACCTCGCCATCGACCTGCACGCGGTAGTTGCGCGGGCTGAACTCCAACAGGCCGCGCACCGAGGCAAGTTGATACTGCGCCGCCGACGGCAGTCGACCGGAGCTGGAGTTGACCAGCTCGGACACGCGCGAGTCGACCCCGGCATACACACTGCCGACGACCACCCGGTCGGCGACCTCGATCGCATCGACCTTCCGCTCGACCCCGCCGACGGCCAAACGCGTTGCGTCATGGACGTTCTCGGGTATGCCGAGCTGCCTGGCGAAGTCGTTGCCGCGGCCGCTCGGGATGATCGCCGCGGAGACGTCGTACTGGTGCAGCGGACCCGCCATGGTGCTGACCATGCCGTCGCCGCCGACGACGACCGCCAGCTCACCGGCCGCCGCGGTGTCCCGCACCAGTGAGTCGGCCGCCTCGATGCCCGGCGAGAAGGTGATGCGGACGGTGCCGCCGGCATCGCCGATGTCGGCGGCGACCTCACGGGCGGCGTGGACGGCTCGGCCGCCCCCGGACAGCGGATTGGCTATGACGTGGAAGGACCGCACAGCGTCATCCTTACATCGTGCCGCCTCATGCGGCCAGGAACTGCTCCCAGCCACCGACCGGCTTGCTGCCGTAGGGCACGGTCCGCAGCTTGGCGAGCACCGTCGGGTCCTGCGCCTCGATCCAGTCGATGAGCTGCCGGAAGGACACGATCCGAGCGTCGGGATAGGTGACGATCTTGCGCATCACCTTCTCGACCGCCGTCATGTAGATGCCGCCGTTCCAGCCCTCGAAGTGGTTGCCGATGATCAGCGGCGCCCGGTTGGAGTCGTAGACACGCTTGAACCCGGCGAGGTAGGTGTCGACCGCTTCCTGCTCCCAGCCCGGCCGCTTGGAGCGTGCGCCGCGCGTGGTGCCGCCGGTCTGGTTGAACATGATGTTGTAGTCCATCGAGATGACCTGGCCGGTGTGCCTCGCGAACGGGATGGACTGCATCGACAGGTCCCACAGGTTGCGATCCTTGGACGGCCACATCTGGATGCCGGTCTTGCTGCTGTCATATCGCCAGCCGAGCTTCGAGGCGGCGATCCGCAGGTCGTCGGCTCCCTCCAGGCATGGTGTGCGGCCGCCGACGAGCTCCTTGTCGTAGTCGAAGGGCAACGGCGGCAGGTCGGTGAAACCGGTGTTGGTGCGCCAGTGCTCGACGAACGACTTGGCCTGCTCGATCTCGCTGCGCCAGTCAGCCGACGACCACTTCTTCACGCCCTTCGGGCCGCAGAAGTGGCCGTTGAAGTGCGTGCCGATCTCGTGGCCCTCCTTCCACGCCTCACCGATGTTCTCGATCGTGGCGTGTATGTCGCCGTCGTCCAGATAGCCGATGTCGGAGGCACCGACGTCGTGCTGCGGCGGGTGGTAGAGGTGCTTCTTGTCCCGCGGCAACAGGAACAGCCCGGACAGGAAGAGCGTCATCGACGCACCGACCTCGCGCGCCACCCCTCGGAAGTGCGACAGCAGGTTGAGCCCGTCGATCTCACCCGCACCGTCCCAGGAGATGACCACGAACTGCGGCGGCGCCTGACCGGGTTTCAGCTTGCGCGGAGTCGGCTGGTGCGGTTGCGGACCCGTGTCGGAGGTCGACCCGTCACCGATCAGGCGGGCTGCCGGAGTCGATGCCGCGGATCGTGAATCCCGTGCGCCCGCAGAGCTTTTCGCACCCGATGGAGTGTTGTCCTCTCCCCCGGCGCCCGGGGCGATGCCGCACCCGGTCAGGGCGGCCGCTGCCCCTGCTGCCACTCCTCCGACCAGCGCATCCCGTCTGCTCAGTGCTGCCATGGGTCCCCGTCCCTCGAGCTGCCGGGCACCGTGCTCTCCCCGCCCGGCGTCCAGCCCCAGCGTGACAAACCCGCCCGGCATTCCCAAGCCCCCGCGCCGTACGAGATGACACCCGTGACCTCGACAAGCTCGGCCACCTCATGAGGTCGTTGAGCCCCCAACTCCGGTCATCGAGCTACTAGATCAGGTCATTGAGCCCGTCGAAATGGCGGTAAACTGGGATGCGCACAGGGTCCGGGCGCGACTTGGAGGCGGGAAGTCGCGCAGCAGCATCCGTCGACCCTTTCGAAAGGCAGCCCCTCCCGTGTCACCTGTTTCGTCATACCGACATCTCTTCGGCCTGACCGGACGCACCTACATCGTCGTGGCGTTCCTCGCCCGCCTGCCACTCGCGATGAGCCAGATGGGCGTCCTGCTCCTGGTCGCCCACACCAGCGACAGCTACGGCGCCGGCGGCGCAACCGCGGGTGCGCTCGCGGTCGCCAACGCGATCGGGTCGCCGCTGCTCGGTGCCGCCTCCGACCGCCTCGGCCAACGCACGGTCGTGCTCACCCAGTCGCTCATCGCCGCACTCGGCCTCGTGGCCGTCGTGGTCGCTGCGGAGAGCGGCATCCACTGGATCTGGGCCGCGGCAGCGGCAGCCGTCGGCGGCTTCTTCATCCCGCAGACCGGTCCCCTGGCGCGAGTGCGTTGGCGACCGATCATCAGCTCCAGCGGCCGTTCGGACTCGTCGTTGCGGCTGATCGACACGGCGTTCTCCTACGAGGGGTCGGCCGACGAGGCGTCGTTCGTGCTCGGCCCGGCACTGGTCGGGTCCATCGCCGCCGTCGTCGATCCGGGCGTCGGCATCTGCACGGCCGCGGCACTGTTGGCGGTCTTCGGCACGTGGTTCGGCATACATCCGACGGCGCGGCTGCGCTCCTCGCGCACCGGTGTCACCGCGACCGCTCGCGTGCTGACGCCCGCGCTGATCACCTTGATGGCGGCGCAGTTGATCATCGGGATGATCTTCGGATCGGTGCAGACCGGCGCGACCGTCATCGCGACGGCAGCCGGTCATCCCGGCGTCGCCGGGCTGATCCAGGCGCTGCTGGGCATCGGCAGCGTCGTCGCCGGGCTGAGTATGGCGGCGCTGCCCGCGCGGATCGGTTACGTCACCCGGTGGCGCGCGACCGCGGCCGGGCTCTTCGTGCTGTCCACGCCGCTGCTGCTCATCGACGCTCTCAGCCTGCTGTGCCCGGTGCTGATCGTGCTCGGCTGCTGCGTCGCGCCATACATGATCACGACGTTCACGCTCGGCGAGCAGCTGACGCCGCCGTCGCGGACCGGTGTCGCGATGACCCTGCTGGCTGCCGCCACCGGTCTCGGGTATGCCGTGGGTGCGGCCGTCGCAGGCCGGCTCGGCGACATCTCCGGCGCGACCGCATCCTTCGCCGTCACGGTCACCGCCGGCGGTCTGGCGTGCGTGCTCGCGCTGCTCGCCGGTCCGATGCTGCGCCGGGCACATGCGGCGGCGCAGACGGTGGTGCCGACCGGCGACGCACTGAGCACGCTCTAAGGTTTTTCCATGGCGTCCTCGAAGCAGACCACTGCCCTCAACCTCGCGTCGGCCGCAACCGCCGGTGTGATCACCCTGGTCCGGCCGGCCCGCTTCCCGAAATGGGCACGGCGCGGCCTGCGCTGGGCAAATTCCGTCGGCACCGCGGGCACGCTCTTCTTCGTCGTCCGCGGCGACGACCTGCCCGACGACCACCCGCTGCACAAGGCGGTCAGCGCCAGCGATGTGCTCGCGGCCGCCACCGGCGGCCTGATGCTGGTCACTTCCGGGCTCGGGATGAAGGCCGACGACAAGATCGAGGCGTTCCTCGTCCGGCACGGGGTCAAGGCTCCGCGCGTGGTGATGGCCGTGGGAGTCGTCGCGCTGATGTTCACCGTGAAGACGATCCAGGACCGGTCGCGGTCGACCGAGCAGGAGCCGCCGGCGACCGAGCGGCAGCAGGCCACGCCGAAGCCGTCGGTCGCGGCCAAGCCGGCCAACTCGACTCTGCCGGCCTCGGCCGAGCAGGAGGCGCACCCCGAGAACACCCCGTGAGCGCGTTCCACCTCGGCGATGTCCAGGACGCCGCCTGCACGCTGGACGGCGTCGCACACCGCACCCCGGTCGTGACGTCGTCCCGGCTGGATGACGAGCTCGGGATCGAGCTGCACCTGAAGTGCGAAAACCTCCAGCGGATGGGGGCTTTCAAGTTCCGCGGCGCCTACAACGCGCTCAGCCGACTCGACGACGACGCACGCGCAGCCGGCGTCGTGGCGTTCTCCTCCGGCAATCACGCGCAGGCGGTCGCGCTCGCAGCGCGCCTGCTCGACATCCCCGCGACCATCGTGATGCCGACGGATGCGCCGGCGATCAAACTCACTGCCACCAAGGGGTATGGCGCCACGGTCGTCCCTTACGACCGCCGCACCGAGGACCGTGCCGCGATCGCACGGGACTTGGCCGAGCGCGAGGGCCGCACCGTCATACCGCCGTTCGACCACCCGCACATCGCTGCCGGACAAGGCACGGCCGCGCTCGAGCTGTTGGAGGAAGCGCCCGACCTCGACGTGGTGATCGCGCCGCTCGGCGGCGGTGGGCTGCTCAGCGGCACGGCGGTCGCCACGCGCGGGATGCGCCAGGACACAAGGATTTTCGGCGCTGAACCGGCTGCCGGGGATGACGGCAAACAGTCCTTCGACTCCGGTGAGATCGTCACCATCCCTGTGCCGGACACGCTCGCCGACGGCGCGCAGACGACGGCGCTCGGCGAGCTGACCTTCCCGATCATCCGTGAGCTCGTCGAGGACATCGTGCGCGTGACGGACGACGAACTCGTCGCTGCCATGCGGTCTCTCGCGCACACCTGCAAGTTGGTCGTCGAGCCGACCGGCGCCCTCGCGCTCGCGGCGGCGAAGACTCTCGCCCCGTCGATGTCCGGCGCGAAGGTCGGCGTCATCCTGTCCGGCGGCAACGTCGACCTCGACCGCTACGCCGGCCTCATCGCACGTGGTGCCACGCGAGCACGGTGACCGCGGCCAGGAAGATCAGCGACCCGACGAACGCGAAGGGTTTGCCGGCACGCGCGATCGCCTCGGCGATCGGTGGCCGGGCGCCCATCTCGACCATCCGCTGCTGCGGCGAGCGACGCAGCTTGCCGAGCCGAAAACGGACCGGAGCCAGCTGCGTCGCGAACGGCACGTAGACCGAGATCACCAACAACGCGAGGGGAACTCGCACCCAGAACGCCCGATGCGTCTGCTCGGCCCACAGCGCCACCACCAGGACGACGACCGCCACCAGCGCCGCCACAGTCTGCGTGCTCACGGTGAACGCCCGCGCCTTCGCGGTGCTGTCCCGCGCCCGATCGATCAGCCAGTGCAACTGCGACTGCTGCATCCGGCGGCGCACCCACCACGCCCAGGCGATGCCGGCGACCAGCAGGGGCACCATGATCCAGATCCGCACGGAGGGAAGGGTAAGCCACCGCAGAAAATTTGTACCCAGCCGACGACCGTCGGCACTTCGGGACACGCATCGCCGCGGAACCTGTCCCGAGATCACGACCGTCGGCACTTCGGGACAGCAAACCACGCCCAACCCGTCCCGACAGACCGACCGTCGGTACTTCGGGACACGCCGGCCCGCGCATCCGGCAAGCTGGTCGTATGCCGGACGAGGAACCCATCGAACCGATCGACGCGCTGCGCCGGATCGCCTTCCTGCTGGAGCGATCGCGCGCAGGGACCTACCGCGTCAAGGCATTCCGCCAGGCCGCCGACACGGTGATCGGCACACCCCGCGAGGAGCTGGAGCAACGGGTCGGCGACGGCACGCTGCACGACCTGCCGGGCATCGGGAAGTCGACCGAGGCGGTCATCCGCGAGGCGCTGGCGGGTGAGCGCCCGGCATACCTGACCAGCCTGGAGGCGAAGAATCACGAGCGACTCGTCGAGGGCGGCGAACGCTATCGCGATGCACTGCGCGGCGACTGCCACAGCCATTCGGACTGGAGTGACGGAGGCTCGCCGGTCCCCGAAATGGTCGCCACCGCAATGGAACTCGGCCATGAATACCAGGTGCTCACCGACCACTCCCCCTCGCTGCGGGTCGCGAACGGGCTCAGCGCCGAACGGCTCACCAGGCAACTGAAACTGATCGACCGCATCAACGAGCGCACCGGCGACTTCACGTTGCTCAAGGGCATCGAGGTCGACATCCTCGACGACGGTTCGCTGGACCAGACCGACGCGATGCTGGCGAAACTCGATGTCCGGGTCGCGTCCGTGCACTCGAAGCTGAAGATGGCCAAGGCGCCGATGACCCGCCGGATGATCGGCGCGGTGCGCAACCCGCGCACCAACATCCTCGGCCACTGCACCGGCCGGATGGTCGACGGCGAGCGCCGCGGCAAGGCACTGCGCCGGGAGCAGTCCGCCTTCGATGCCGAGGCGGTCTTCACCGAATGCGCCGAGCACGACGTCGCCGTGGAGATCAACTCGCGGCCCGAACGCCAGGACCCGCCGGACGAGCTGATCGCACTGGCCCTCAACGCCGGATGCCTCTTCTCCATCGACAGCGACGCGCACGCTCCGGGGCAGCTGGACTTCGTGGAGTACGGCTGCGAGCGCGCGCAACGGCTCGGGGTGCCTCTCGATCGCATCGTCAACACGTGGCCGAAGGACCGCCTCCTCGACTGGGCGGCGAAGTCCTGACCACCCCGTTTTGGTGGATCGGGCGACGCTCCCTTATAGTTTTCAAGTCCTCGACACCAGCCGAGGTGGCTAACGCTTGAGGACTGGTCGTCGAAGATGAAGTCCCCATCGTCTAGCGGCCTAGGACCCCGCCCTTTCACGGCGGTAGCACGGGTTCGAATCCCGTTGGGGATACGCATCGCTCATGCGATGATGCAGGTTGCACGAAAGTAAGAAGGCCGCAAGGCCCCGTAGCGCAGTTGGTTAGCGCGCCGCCCTGTCACGGCGGAGGTCGCGGGTTCGAGTCCCGTCGGGGTCGCCATCCCTTTCCGAAGGGACGTTAGACCAGCACAAGGCCAGATAGCTCAGTTGGTAGAGCGAGCGACTGAAAATCGCTAGGTCGGCGGTTCGACCCCGTCTCTGGCCACCGAGCACAACGTACGAAGAGAGCCGCACCCGACCCGGGTGCGGCTCTTCTCGTGGCCTCATACGCAGGTGCGGCACACCTCGGTCGTCCACAGGTACCACGAGTTCACCCCGAGCAGCCCCACCGACAACACCGCCAGCGCCGCTCCGAAGATCAACTGCGCAAGGCTGCTGCCCGGCTTCCGCCAGAACCACACGACCAGTGCACCGGCCACCGCCGTCACCATGACGATCAACATGATCATCAGCAGCAAGGTCGCCAGGCCGAGCCCGGAACCGCGCCGGTTGTAGGCGACCCAACCGCCGACGTTCACGGCCAGGCTGATCGCCACCACTGCGGCTAGTACGACGCGGCCCGGGGCATGCCGACTCCGCGCGGCCGTCTGCTGATCCGTTGCGTTCGTCATCACACCAACCCGGCCTTCGTCGCGACCACGGCCAGTCGCACGCGTCCCTCGACACCGAGCTTGCGCTGCGCGGACGACAGGTGCGACTTGACGGTCGCCTCCCCGACATACAGCTGGGCTCCGATGGCCTGGTTGCTCAGCCCCTCGACGACCAGCCGCACGACGTCGCGCTCGCGGTCGGTCAGCCCCGCGATCGCCGCACGCGCGAGGCTGCGCTCGGCAGCGTCGTCGCCGACCTGCTCGAAGACGCGGCGGGCGCTGCGCGGCGACAGCGCACCGTCACCTGCGTGCACGTTGCGGATCGCCGCGATGATCTCGGGCGCGGCGGAGGTCTTCAGCAGGAAGCCCGCCGCGCCGGCACCGATGGCACGCATCACGATGTCGTCGGCATCGAAGGTGGTCAGCACCAGCACGCGCGGTGGCTTCGGCAGCGCGACCAGCGCCCTGGTGGCTGCGATGCCGTCCACCCGTGGCATCCGCACGTCGAGCAGCACCACGTCCGGGAAGTGCCGCTGCACCGCCGCCACGGCTTCGTCGCCGTCGTTCGCGGTCCCGACGACCTCGATGTCGTCGGTGCTGGACAGGATCAGCTCCAGCCCCGAGCACACCAACGGATCGTCGTCGACGAGCAGCACCCGGATCGGCTGCACTGCCCCGGCTCCACTCACCTGCGCGTCACTCACCTGCGGATCCCTTCCACTGCCACGGCAACCGCACCAGCGTGCGGAAGGCGCCATCATCATCCACCCACACCCACGACTCGCCGCCGGACTGCTGCACCCGCTCGTGCAGGCCGGTCAGGCCGTTGCCGGGGCGGATCGTGCGATCGTCCGGATGCGGTGACCGGTTGGCGGTGCTGATCTGCACGCCCTTGTCCGGGCCGCCGTCGATCTGCAGGCGCACCGGGACACCCGGCGCATGCTTGCGGGCGTTGGTGAGCAGCTCCTGGGTGATGCGGTAGGCGCTGCGGCTGACCTGCTCGTGCAGCTCTGCTCCCCGGTCGAGGAAGACCGCTGACGCCACGGGACTGCCCGCCGCGAGTGACTCGTCGATCAGCTGCGGGAGGTCGACGAGCGTGGGCAGCGCGGTGCTGATGTCGGGGTCACCCGGCTGCCGCAGCACCGCCAGCAGCGACCGCAGGTCGGCCATCGACTCCTGGGCGCCCTCGCGGACCAGCGCCGCGCTCTTGGCGAGCTTGGGGTCGTCGGCGGCCATCTCGAGACCGGACGCGTGCAAGGACAGCAGCGACAGCCGGTGCCCGAGCGCGTCATGCACCTCCCGAGCGATGCGCTCGCGCTCGGCCTGCCGGGCGACCTCCTCGCCCAGGGCGTGCAGCTTGGTCTCGCTGCGGACCTCCTTGACCTCGCTGACCCGCAACGCGCGCCGGCTGCGCACCAGCATCGCCAGACCGATGGTCACCGCGAGGAAACCCACGGTCTCCAGCACGACCAGCCACCACGGGAAGGTCGCGCCGTCATCCATCGAGAAGAGGCCGCGCGCCCACGACGAGACCTGGGTGCCGGTGCCGTCGCGCCATACGCTCGCCAACTCGGCGGCGGTCGCGGCGGCGACGCTCACCCACAGCCACGGACCGGAAGCGGCCAGCAGCACGGCATACAGCGCGAAGAGCGGCGTGATCGCGTCGAGCGGCAGGGCGATCGTGGCCACACTGATCCCCAGTGAGATCCAGACCGGCCAACGGTGCCGCCAGATGAGCACGACGGCCGCCGCGAGCGCGACGAGCGCTGCAGGGACAAAGCGGTCGGACAGCTGTGCCGCGTCCGCGACCGACTGCTCGGTGATGCCCTCGTGGCGGTATTGCGCGTAGGACACCGTCAGCACCTGGGTGCCCACGCACAGCGCGACGATCAGACCGGACACGACACCGCGTCGTAGGCGTGGCGATCGCCACCACTGAGCCTCGGATCCGGTCTGCATGACCGAACTGTATGGCGCCCCACCGACGCCGCGTCTCCACCACCCGGCTCACCCGGCCTCCACCGATCGGTGGAGGTATGACGAGCCGGTCGCCGGAAGCCCCGGCAGCCCCTCCGACGGTCCACTGGGTGCATCACCGAACGACCACAACGGAGGAGCAACCATGAACCAGCAGCAGGGGCCCCAGGGCGGCCCGAACGACCAGCAGAACCCCATGCAGTGGAGCGGCCGGCCGCCGTATGCCGGTGGCAACCTCCCGCCGGCGCCTCCCGCACCGGCGCCGAAGAAGCGCAATTGGTTCGCCCGTCACAAGGTCCTCACCGGACTGCTGGGCGTCTTCGCGGTGATCGTCATCGGCAGCGCGGCGACGGCCGGCGCGGGCGGGTCGGACCCGCAGTCCAGCGCTGCGCCCACAGCCGGCGAGACCGCTGCGGACACGGCGGCGGGCTCAGGTCAACCCGCCGCGACGAAGGCCGCGGCGAAGAAGACGGCGGAGAAGAAGAACGCCGCGCCGGGCATCGGAACCCCGGTCAAGTCCGGCGACCTGCAGTTCACCGTCACCAAGGTGGTGCGTGACCGGACAACGGTCGGGCAGCAGTATCTGACCGAGAAGGCGCAGGGCCGCTACACCCTCGTCTACGTCACCGTCCGCAACGTCGGCAACGACTCCGAGCTTCTGCTCGACTCCGAGCAGAAGATCAAGGATGCCGACAACAAGACCTACTCACCGGACACCACGGCGGAGCTCTCGATGAAGAACAACGACGTCTTCCTCGAGGAGATCAACCCCGGCAACGCCGTCGACGGCGTGCTCGTCTACGACATGCCGGTCGGTGTGAAAGCCACCGCGATCGACTTCAACGGCAGCGACCTCTTCGACGACGCGACGACGGTGCAACTGCACTGACCGCGACCTGGCGGCGGGGACGCACGGGCTCGATCGTCATAATCGAGCGCATGCGTCCCCGCCTCGGTCTCGTGCTCGCCCTGCCTCTGCTCATCGCGCTCTGGCTCGCGGGTGCCGGTCCCGCAGCCGCCCACGACCAACTCGTCGGCTCGCACCCGGACGCCGGCACCGACCTGCACACGGCGCCCGCGTCGCTGCGGCTGACGTTCAGCGACAGCGTGAGCGACACCGGCATCGCCATCCGGGTGACCGACGCGGCAGGCACCCAGCTGCAGTCCGGGAAGCCGCAGATCGCCGAGGACGTGGTCACCCAGCGGCTGAAATCCACCAAGGTGCCCGGCACGGTCCGGGTCGTATGGCGGGTCACCTCCGCCGACGGGCACCCGGTGAGCGGCAACTTCAAATACTCGATCAACGCGGCTGCAGCGAAGAAGTCGGACACGTCATCCGGGCCGGCGTCCGACGCCACCTCGACGGCGACCGGTCTGCAGCGCGGCAGCGGTGCGACTTCGCCCGAGACGAGCTACCAGACGACCGTGCCGAATTTCCAGCGGCCGACCGACCGGACCAACAACGAGCCGCTGCTGATCATCGGCGCCGTCGTGCTCGCACTGCTGGTCGTGGGCGGGTTTGCGGCGCTGATTCGCCTGCGTGGACGCGACGACAACGCCGATCTGTGAGGTGAGGCACCGGTCGATGCTTGGAATGTCTGACGGCTGAGGTACCGTTTACCTCACGACATAGACCGAGGATCCCGGGGTCCGAGGGCGGGTCCGTGCACGCACGGCGTCCCGTCTGGTCGCACCCCGGCAACACACATGAGGGGGTCTCGCCATGGGGCGCGGCCGGGCTAAGGCAAAACAGACCAAGGTGGCCCGGGAGTTGAAGTACTTCTCTCCCGACACAGATCTGGATGCACTCGAGCGTGAACTCAGCTCGAAGTCTTCTCACAAGAGCGCAGAGGAAGCCGACATGTCGCGTGATGACGACGACTACGGCGACTACGCAGATTGGGCATCGCACCGCGATTGACCCCGCCCCGAGCTGACGGGGCCTCTCACAACGCAACTCACCGCATCCACGGGCTTGCCGCCCGTGGATCCGTCGTTCCCCGACGGCCACGCTGCCCAACAGGGCAACGTGCGGATCACTGCGCGTGGGCGCCGATCAACTGTGCACCACCGGACTCGGCGCCCTTGGCACCGGTCACGATCGGTGCTGCGTCGGTGTCGACGGCGTCGGTGCGCTCGACTGTGCCCATCACCCAGCTGGGCAGATCGCACGCGGTGAGCATCGCCAGCGCGTCGTCGACCGCGTCCTGCGGCAGGACGGCAGCGAAGCCGACGCCCTGGTTGAGCGTGCGCTCGATGTCTGCTGCGGGCACGTTGCCGAGCTGACCGATCACCGAGAAGACCGCCGGCGGCGTCCAGCTGCTCCGGTTGACGACCGCGGTGAGGCCGGTCGGCAGCACCCGCGCGAGATTTGCCGCGAGGCCGCCACCGGTCACGTGCGACAGTGCGTGCACCGGCAGCGCCTCGATCAAACGCAACAGGTCGGCGGCATACACGCGGGTCGGGGTCAGCAACTCCTCCCCGAGTGTGCGGCCGAACTCCGGCACGTCCCGGTCCAGTGACCAGCCCGCTTCGGCGATGACGCGTCGCACGAGCGAGAAGCCGTTGGAGTGCAGGCCGCTGGACGGTATGCCGACCACCACGTCACCGGCCTGCACGAGGTCCGGGGTGAGCAGCTTGGAGCGCTCGGCGGCGCCGGTGGCGGCACCGGCTACGTCATACTCGCTCGGCTCCAGCAGCCCGGGATGCTCTGCGGTCTCGCCGCCGACCAGGGCGACGCCCGCCTGCTCACACGCGGCGGCGATGCCCTGCACGATCGCCGCGATCCGCTCGGGCACGACCTTGCCGGTCGCGATGTAGTCGGTCATGAACAGCGGCTCCGCGCCGCAGACCACGATGTCGTCGACGACCATGCCGACCAGGTCGAAGCCGATGGTGTTGTGCACGTCCATCGCCTGGGCGATCGCGACCTTGGTGCCGACCCCATCCGTCGAGGTCGCGAGCACCGGATGCGTGAAGCGGGCGATCGCCGAGGCGTCGAAAAGTCCTGCGAATCCACCGAGTCCGCCGATCACCTCGGGCCGGGTCGCGCGTCGCACGGACGCCTTCATCAGCTCGACGGCCTTGTCACCCGCCTCGACGTCGACACCGGCTGCGGCATACGTGATCTGCGGGGTTTCAGACATCGGAGTCCTTCGGGGGTATGACGGCGGGTCAGGGCTGCAGCAGGGAGTTCTGGGCGCCGCCGGACACTCCGAGGGACACGCCTTCGGCGTCACTGCGGCGGTCCTCGTCGGCGAGCTCGACATCGGTGTCGTGGCCGGTGCGCACGTCGATCGGCAGCGTCTCCAGGACGTGCTTGCCGATGCGGCCGTCCTCGGGCAGCTCGATCGGGTATTCGCCGGTGAAGCACGCGCTGCACAGCTCGCTCTTGGGCTGCTTGGTGGCGGCGATCATGCCGTCCTCGGAGATGTAGCCCAGCGAGTCGGCACCGATCGAGGCGCAGATCTCGTCGACGCCGAGGCCGGTCGCGATCAGCTCAGCGCGGGTGGCGAAGTCGATGCCGTAGAAGCACGGCCACTTGATCGGCGGCGAGGAGATGCGCACGTGGATCTCGGCGGCGCCGGCCTCCCGGAGCATCCGGATCTGGGCGCGCTGGGTGTTGCCGCGGACGATCGAGTCGTCGACGACCAGCAGTCGCTTGCCCTTGACGGCGTGCTGCAGCGGGTTGAGCTTCAGCCGGATGCCGAGTTGCCGCAGCGTCTGGCTGGGCTGGATGAACGTGCGGCCGACATAGGCGTTCTTCACGAAGCCCTGGCCGAACGGTATGCCGGACTCCTGCGCATAACCGGTCGCGGCAGGCACCCCCGACTCGGGAACACCGATGACCAGGTCGGCGTCGATCGGGTGCTCGCGGGCCAGCACCCGGCCCATCTCGACCCGTGCCTCGTGCACGACACGGTCGCGCATCACGGCGTCCGGTCGCGCGAGGTAGACGTATTCGAAGACACAGCCCTTGGGCTTGGGCTCGGCGAACTTGTGGCTGCGCAAACCGTATTCGTCGATCGCGATGAGCTCACCGGGCTCGACCTCGCGGACCACGCTGGCGCCGATGGTCTGCAGCGCCGCGGTCTCGGACGCCACGACCCAACCCCGCTCGAGCCGGCCGAGGGCGAGCGGCCGCACGCCATACGGGTCGCGGGCGGCATACAACGTGTGCTCGTCCATGAAGACGAAGCAGAAGGCGCCGCGCAGCTTGGGCAGCACCTCCAGCGCGGTGTCCTCCAGCGGCTTGTCGGGGTTCTCGGACAGCAACGCCGTGACGACGGCGGTGTCGGAGGTGTTGCCGCGGGCCAGCTCACCGCGCGCAGCGCGGCCGTCGAGTTGCTCGTCGACCATGTCGCGCAGCTCGGCGGAGTTGATCAGGTTGCCGTTGTGCGCGAGCGCGACCGTGCCCCGGTCACTGCCGCCGAGGGTGGGCTGGGCGTTCTCCCAGGTGCTGCCGCCTGTTGTGGAGTAACGCGTGTGCCCGATGGCGAGATGCCCGCGCAGCGAGGTCAGGCTGGCCTCGTCGAAGACCTGCGACACCAGCCCCATGTCCTTGTAGACCAGGATGCTGTGACCGTCGCTCGTCGCGATGCCCGCCGACTCCTGCCCGCGGTGTTGCAGGGCATAGAGCCCGAAATAGGTGAGTTTGGCGACCTCTTCACCGGGAGCCCAGACTCCGAAGACCCCGCATTCGTCCTGCGGCCCCTTCTCGTCAGCCAAGAGATCGTGCGTCAGCCGTCCATCTCCACGCGCCACGGCTCCAGTGTGTCACAGCGGGATGGTTGGGCCGGTCGAGGTCCACTCCTCAGCGCCGATTGACCACGCGTTCCAGCACGAGCGCGACGATGGCGCCGGCGAGGGCGCCGAAGGCAGCGAGGATCCCGCCGATCAGCACCATGCCGGTGCGATCCGAGTAGCCCTGGGTGTCCGGCCCGGTCGAGGCGATGATCAAGCCGACGATGAAGCCGACGACCGCTCCGGTGACGATGAAGCGCACGAAGTTGGGGGTGCGGCGTCGCACCAACCGCGGCTCCTGCTGCGGGCCGTCCGGGCCATCCTGCTGGGTCACCCGGAGAACGGTAGTCGTTGCCCTGCGGGAGGTATGCCGCACCCTCCGACCGGACCCGGACAAGCTGGGGTCGCTGTTGTTACCAACGGGTAGGACAGGTCGGCAGCCGGTCTTGGTAATCGTTAGGGTGAGGCGCTAGTTCTCCCGTCAGCATTCCGTCCAAGGCAGAGGTGTTCCGCATGGTGTGGCTGGTCCTGGCCCTGATCGCCGTCCTGATCGCAGTCGTGTTGTGGCTGCTGCTGCGCGACCCGAAGCATGGCCGCTCGGTGGGCATCGACGGCGTCAGCAGTGACCACAAGGTCAGCACCGCGGACACCGCAGACACGGAAGCGCTGCAGGACAGCGCCGAGGCTCCCGCCGAGGAGAAGTCGTCCGGCGCGAAGACCGCCGCGGTTGCCGGCGGCGCTGCAGCTGCCGGTGGCGTCGCTGCGGCAGCCGCCACTGCAGGCTCGGACGACAAGGCGTCCAAAGCGTCGCCTGCCGACGGCAAATCCGCCGATGAACCGGCCGCACCCGCTGAGCCGGCCTCCGACGCCGACGACTGGGACGCCGCTCCCCCGGCCCTGGATGACGGTGCCGCCGCCGCGGGGTCGAACACCGGATCCAGGACTGAGCCGAAGACGGCACCCGCTGACGACGATTGGGATGCTCCGCCGCCCGCACTCGATGAGCAGCAGCCCGCCGCGGACGACGACTGGGACGCCCCGCCTCCGGCACTCGACGACAGCCCGAGCGCTGCAGCGTCGTCCACCCCGGCAACCACTGACACCTCGTCCGGCGACGACTGGGAGGCTCCGCCACCGGCACTCGACGACACCCCGAGCGCTGCAGCGGCGTCCACCCCGGCAACCACTGACACCTCGTCCGGCGACGACTGGGATGCTCCGCCACCGGCACTCGACGACACCCCGAGCACCGCAGCGTCCTCCACCCCGGCAAGCACCGACACCTCCTCCGGCGACGACTGGGACGCCCCACCACCTCCGCTCGACGACACCCCGAGCGCTGCAGCGTCGTCCACCCCGGCAACCACTGACACCTCGTCCGGCGACGACTGGGAGGCTCCGCCACCGGCACTCGACGACACCCCGAGCACGGCAGCGTCGTCCACCCCGGCAACCACTGACACCTCGTCCGGCGACGACTGGGACGCCCCGCCACCCCCGCTCGACGACACTCCGAACACTGCTGACCCTGCGGAGGCGAGCAGTGACACCGCACCCGCCGACACCGCATCCGGCGGAGATGACTGGGACACGCCACCGCCCGCGCTCGACGACGCCGCAACGCCGGCCGCGGAGACCAAGCCGGCCGAAGCGGATGCCGACGCACCGGCACAGCCCGCACCGCCTGCTGCCAAGTCCTCCGGCGGAGATGACTGGGACACGCCACCGCTCCCGCTGGTTGAGTTCGGCGGAGCCCCGGAGCAGTCGAGCCCTGAACCGAGCTCTGAGCAGTCGAGCCCGGCAGCGCCCACCGACGACGCAACGGACGGTCCGTTCGGTCCCGGATCGGCCGCGCCGGCGGACGACGGGTCGGGTCCGCAGGGATGGATCAAGGGCAACGCCGACACGATGATCTTCCACTCCACCGAGTCGCCGTCATACGACTCCGAGGAGGCCGAGGTCTACTTCCGCGACGAGCAGGCAGCCTCCGCTGCGGGCTTCCGGCACTGGGACCCGTCCAAGCGTTAGGAATTTTCCCGACAAATAGGCAGCACGTAAACCACCCAGCGCGGGGCTGGTGGTGACAGGGTCGGCATACCCCCTGAATGAGGAGTTGCGATGTCCCTGGATCCCACGCCGAACACCCCCGCTCGACGCAGTGTCCTGCTCGGCGTCGCGGGCCCCCCCCNCTGGTGGTGACAGGGTCGGCATACCCCCTGAATGAGGAGTTGCGATGTCCCTGGATCCCACGCCGAACACCCCCGCTCGACGCAGTGTCCTGCTCGGCGTCGCTGCCGCCCCACTGGTGGCGGCAGCGACGACCTGCAGCGCAGCCGCCAAGCCCGGCCACGCGCACAATTACGTTGTGCCCCAACCACACCCGGGCCAATTCCGCACCGACCCGACGATGCCGAAGCACGAGCTCCGCTCGATGTGGCTGTCGGTCGTGGCGAATATCGACTGGCCGTCGAAGCCGGGGCTCACGGCCGACCAACAGAAGTCGGAGTTGATCGCGTGGCTGGACCTCGCGCAGCAACAACGGCACAACGTCGTCGTGCTCCAGGTCCGGCCGACCGCTGACGCACTGTGGCCGTCCCGCTACGAACCCTGGTCCGCCTGGCTGACCGGCGAGCAGGGCAAGGCCCCCGGTTACGACCCACTGGGCTTCGCCGTCGAGGAGGCGCACAAGCGAAACCTGGAGTTGCACGCCTGGTTCAACCCGTTCCGTGCTGCAATGACGGAGGACCCGAGCACACTGATCCCGTCCCACCCGGCTCGCCGACACCCCGATTGGGTGCTCCCGTATGGCGGCAAGCTCTACTACAACCCAGGCTTGCCCGAGGTTCGTCGCTTCGTCGTCAACGCGATCATGGACGCCGTTCGTCGATACGACATCGACGCTGTCCACTTCGACGACTACTTCTACCCATACCCGGTCGAGGGCAAGATCTTCCACGACGAGGACCAGTACGCCAAGTACGGACGCGGCAGGTCGCTGGACGACTGGCGGCGCTCCAACATCGACGATCTGATGGTCACCCTGGGGCGTCGCATCAAGCGCGCAAAACCGTTGTGCCAGTTCGGTGTATCGCCGTTCGCCGTATGGCGTAACAAGGCGACCGACCCAACCGGCTCCGACACGACAGCCGGCGCCGAGACCTACGACGACCTGTATGCCGACACTCGCGGCTGGGTGAAGAAGGGCTGGATCGACTACATCTGCCCGCAGATCTACTGGTCGATCGGCTTTGCACCTGCCGACTACGCAAAACTCGTCCCGTGGTGGTCCGACGTCGTGCGGGGCACTCCGGTGCACCTCTACATCGGCCAGGCGACCTACAAGGTCAACACCAACGGTGCTGTCGACCCGCATTGGCTGAACCCCGAGGAGCTCTCGTCGCATCTGGAGTTCAACGCGAAATACCCACAGGTGCAAGGGAACATCTACTTCTCTGCAGTCCCGGTGCGCGCCGATGAGCTCGGCGCCACCACTCTGCTGAACGAGACCTGGTATTCCCGTCCCGCGTTGCTGCCGACCAGCCCATGGCTCAAGCGCCGACCGCCGTCGCGCGTCTCGGACCTGCGTCGTCACGGGGACGAGTTGCGGTGGCGCACGGGTTCACGCGACACCTCGCACTTCGCGATCTACCGGATTCCGGTGGAGGGCAAGCACTCTCACGCCAAGAGCCGCGACCTCGCCGATGCGCGTCATTTAGCGGCCGTGATCCCCGCCGACCCGCGCCACAACACGTGGACCGATCGCTCGGGAAGCAGCCACAACCAGGTGTATGTCGTCAGCGCCGTCGACGGCGCAGGCAACGAGAGCGCCGGGGTCGCCGTCAACTGAGCTTCGGAAGCACCTGCGCGGCAACGGTTTCCAGCACGTCGACCGTTGCCGCGTAGGGCTTGTCGGGGCGCGGCCAGTGGGTGATGAGGTCGGTGAAGCCGGCCTCTCGTGCACGACCGACCGCATCCTCGAATCGGTCCACGCTCTCGTAGACAGACCCACGTGCTCCGTCGGCGTTGAGGTGTCGCTCGAAGGGCTCACCGGCTCGGCCGGCGGCCTCGAGCTCGGCCGTCATACGATTGCTCGCCTCGCGCAGCCCGCGCCACCAATCCTCTTCATTGCCAGTGGGTTTCCCGTAGGTCACCCAACCCTGGCCGACCTCTGCGGCCAGTCGCATCGCCTTGGGCGCGTTGGCCGCGATGAGGAAGGGCACGCGCGGTTGCTGGATGCAGCCGGGCTTGTTGCGGGAGTCGTGCGCGGTGAAGTACTTCCCGTCATACGTGACGTGATCCTCGGTGAGCACTTGGTCGAGCAGCCGGGTGAATTCGAAGAATCGGCCGGTGCGTTCGGCCACCGTGAGCGACTCGCCGAGCAGACCGGAGTCGAGGTCTCCGCCGCGGCCGATGCCGCACAAGAATCTGCCACCGGAGATGTCGTCGAGCGCGAGCACGTCCCGCGCAAAGGTGACCGGGTGCCGGAAGTTCGGCGACGTGACGAACGTGCCGAGCCGGATCGTCGAGGTCACCATCGCGGCGGCGGTCAGCGTGGGAGTGGTGCCGAACCACGGGGAGTCGGGCAACCCTCCCCAGACCAGGTGGTCGTAGGTCCAGGCGTGATCGAAGCCGAACTCCTCGGCCGCACGCCACTTCGGCTCCATGTCGGCCCACCGGGCCTCCGGCAGCATCGTGATGCCAACGCGCATGCGGCCAGCCTATGCGGGGCGCCGGATCAGCGGCAGGTATGGCGACAGGTCCGAACGCGATCCGGAGGCGGACACCGTCGCGGCCTCCTCGGCTTCCTCCCAGGTGGTGTCGCCCACCACGAGCTTGAGCCACGAATCAGCACTCAACTCAACGACATTGGGCGGTGTGCCGCGTCGGTGCGTCAGCCCTTCGATCACCTGGACCGCTCCGAACGGCGGCACCCGCACTTCGACACTCCGACCGGGTGCTTGCAGCTCCAGCTCCTGCAAGCTGAAACGCACCGCGGTCGCGAGCACTTTGCGACCGACTGTGGGGTCGGCACACCATGCCAGGACTGCCGCACGCCCTTCCGCGGCGTCGATCTTCCGTGCTGCCATCGACCAGCTCCTTCTCGAGCTGTCATCCTCCCGCATGCAGCTGGCGGGCGATCACCCCTGCGGTCTCCAGTTGCCCGTGCGCGATCTGCAGCTCGTCGGCCGGGAAGAAGCTGATGCTGTCGATTCCGGCGTCGGCCATGGCGCCGACATACGCCATGGCATCGTCGACGTCGCCGATGGCACCGATGCGCGTCCACCACTGATCGGGCGCCCTGTCCGCCCAGTCGTCCGGGTGCCGCGTGGTGAGCTCACGCAGCTCGTCGTAGAACGACAGCGACGTCACACCGAGATGCCCGAAGCCGACCATCTCGGCCAGGAAGGGCGCGACCACACGGCGGGCTTCACGGCGATCATCAGAGACGCACAGGGTGGCGAAACAGCGGTAGGAGAAGACGCTGGTGTCACGTCCGCAGAGAGACTTCGTCAGCTCGAAGTAGTCGATGGCGCACGGTCCGTCGAGCAGCACTCCGTCGGCCGAACGCCCGGCCATGGCGAGCGACTTCGGCCCCCGCACCCCTGCCAGAACCTGCGGGATCGGTGGCGGCGGGTGCTCCAGGGCCACTTCGCGCGCTGTCACGTATTCGCCTGACACATCAAGAGTTTCGCCCGCCAGCAACCGACGCACGCTGGTCAGCACTTCCTCCAGAGCTGTCACCGGCGACGCCGGTCGAACCCCCATCTGCTGCATCCAGGGCTGCACGCCGTGGCCGATGCCGCCGATCACCCTGCCCGGCGCGAGGCTGGCCAGCGTGGCGATCTCCATCGCGGTCACTGCAGCGGTCCGCGCCACGGCAGGGAGGATGCCGAGCCCGACGCGCAACCGCTCCGTGCTGGTCAGCGCGACCGCTGCCAATGGGGGCGCGGTGGTGAAGAAGCAGTCCTCGATGAGCCAGAGCTCCTGCAGGCCGGCAGCCTCCGCTCGGCGGGCGTAGTCGGCCACTTCCGACGCCGGGAAGCTGCGGTCGAAACAGATGCCGATGGCGGGTGCGTCAGTCATGAACTCGAGCGTATGGCGAGCCACTGACACCGACCAGGTTGTCCACATCCCCGCCGATCATGCCGCCGAGCGAGGGGGGATGTGGATAACACTCGTCGCCGAAAACTATTGCTATGCCTAATGATTCGTGACATACTCGAACTTATGTACGAGCACGGATCGAACGACGACGGCGGCACCACGGTGCTCGACGCCGCCGCGGTCCGGGCATTCCACGACCGCCTCGACGACCCCCTCCCCGCCACCACCGTGAGCGACGATAGCGGCGCGGGCACCGAGGACCTGTGGGCCCAAGCACGAGCCCTGTCCGAGCTACAAAACGCCATCAGTGCCCGCCTCGCACACGTCGTGGTCGCCGCCCACGAGCAACAACAAGACACCGACGACGCACGCGGGATCGCCCGCAAAGCCACCAGGCGCCTGGTCGGGTCCCAGGTCGGGTTCGCCCGCCGGTGCACCCCACATCGCGGCAGCCAGTTCGTGAACCTGGCCCACGCCCTGACCGAAGACATGCCACACACCTTGACCGCACTGGCCGCAGGAGTCATCTCCGAACACGACGCACACCAGGTCGTGCAGGAGACTTCCGGCCTGACCCACGCCGAACGCGCCCAGGTCGACCACGGCATCCGGGACGACCTCGGCACCGTCACCGGCCGCCGGCTGACACACCTCGCCAAAGAACAGGCATGCCAGGTCGCACCCGAAACCATCGCCGACCGCCGCAAACACGCCGAGAAGGACCGGCGGGTCAGCCTGCGACCCGCGCCCGACAACATGTGCCGACTGTCCGCGTTCCTCCCCGTCAAAGACGGCCTCGCCTGCATGGCAGCGTTGAACGCCGCCGCGGACACCGCCAGAGCCGATGCGGCAGCGCAAGGCCACCCGGCACCGGCGCGCGACCACGTCCTGGCCGACACCCTCACCGAACGCATCACCGGACGCGCCCGCCACCAGGACGCATTCGGTGTCACCGTCAACCTGATCATGCCGACCGACACCCTGCTCGGCGACGCCCCCGCGCACGTGCCCGGCTACGGCCCCGTCCCCGCCGACCTCGTCCGCGAATGGTGCACCACCGGCGACCCCACCGGCCCACAGATCCGCAGACTGTTCACCCACCCCGGCACCGGCGACATCATCGGCATGGACACCCGCGCCCGTCACTACCCCGGACTCCTGGCCAGACTCATCCTCTTCCGCGACCAGACCTGCCGCACCCCCTGGTGCTCGGCACCGGTCCGACACACCGACCACATCACCCGCCACACCGACGGCGGCGAAACATCAGAACGCAACGGCCAAGGCCTCTGCGAGTGGTGCAACTACGTCAAAGAACACCCCGACTACACCGTCACCGGACACGCCGGCCACACCACCACCCAAACCGCCGGACTCACCGCCACCAGCCGACCACCCGCACCACCAGGCCAACCACCACCCACCCACTCACACCCCGAACGCACCCTCATGACCATCCTCTTCAACCACGACCTACGAGAACGCGACCGCGAGGACGAGGGTGACGTCTGACGGCACAGATCTGCGCCAGCCTCACTCCGACGGTCCGGCGCGCCCAGCGCTGTGCAGCGTTTCTGCGCGCAAGCCAGTATTCGCGCCCAGGACTTCGACGCCCAGCAGTCGACCATCCGAGTCGAAGTCGAGGTTGACCGACCGGCCAATGGAGGACACCTCAGCGACATGAGTCAGCGCGACCTCGCCCGCGCCGATGCTTTCGACAAGAGCGATGTATGCCGCATTGACGTCGCTGTCATACGTAATCCGCATACGACACATCATTCACTGGTTCAGCACGCCGGGCGCACGCCACGCCCGGGCGATTCGACGCCGCATCGATGCGATTGGAACCCCATACGTTGACCGTCATGAGCTATGGATGGCGCGACTTCGGCACAGGGCACCTCGATGAACTGTGCGACGAATGCGGATTCGACAGTCGACGAGCCAACGTGGACGTCGACATTCCGGCGAGCATTGCAATGCTGCGAAGCCTCGTCGACGACCCCCGCGCCACCGAACGCCCCACTCCGGAAACCTGGTCGACTGATGAGTACACCGCCCATTGCCTAGAACTACTCGGAGAGTCGATTTCCGTGATCGACACCGGGAAACCCGAACCGAGGTGTGCGATTGCTGATCTCGCAGATGGTTTGGTGAAGGCGAGGTCGCTGCTCGACAGCGTCGCCGGCACCGACCTGCACCGACCCATCGACGTCGGAGGCGACTTCCCAGCCACACCGGCTTGGATGCTCCACCACTTGCTGCACGACCTTGAGCACCACGCCCTCGACATTCGACGCGGCTACGCGAAGCTCGAGCTGCAACGACTCAACGGGCGCACGGTCGAACGCGACGCTCGAAGCTCCCGGTGAGACGCTCAGAGACGTGAAGCACGGATACACCAACCGGACCGACCATCGGGGCGACGCTGTCCGGAAGGTGTATGCCGGGCCCGATGCCGAACGGCGGCAAGCCGCCGAACACCGTGCTCTGAGCGCACTTCGCGGTCAGCTGCCCGTGCCACCGGTCCACCGAGTTGGTGCGGGCTGGTTGGAGACGACATACATCGACGGTGCGCACGGGCAAGATCTGATCGCCGCCGGCAGTGCTCGAACTGTGCTTTCGGAGTCCGGTCGAATACTTCGCCGGCTGCACTCGCTCGACCCGCGACTGGTCGATCCGACGGCTACGCCCGGTCAGGTGATCCAGCATGGAGACTTCGGACCGAACAACCTGCTGTTCGATGCCGACTCGGGCAGTGCCACGGCGGTTCTCGATTGGGAGTTCAGCGGGATCGGCGACCCCGTCACGGACATCGCCTGGTGCGAGTGGATCGTCCGGATGCATCATCCTGACGTGGTGAACGAGTTGCCCGTCTTCTTCGACGCCTACGGCTCGACGCCACCCTGGACCCTGCGCAAGGACACCATGATCCGCCGATGCCGATGGCTGACGGACTTCACGCACCGTTGGGACCCTCACGGCGACGCGGTGGCCGCGTGGCGTGAACGAACCCGCACCGTTGAGGGTTGGCACGAACTGGGCGACATACCCTGACGCGATGACGGACGAGCCGCACTTCGACTTCCAGCAGGACGAGCGCGGCGGCGTCACGGTGCTGCGCGACGGCCACCCGCAGTCACACGTCGACCTGCACGACCCGGAGCTGCTCGTCTTCGAATACGTCGCCCAGCTCGCGATAGGCATCGATCTGCTCCCGCCGGGCCCGACAGGCATCACCCACGTCGGCGGTGCCGGACTCACCCTCGCCCGCTACGTGCAGCACACCCGGCCGGGGTCACCGCAGATCGTGCTTGAGCCGGACGCGGCTCTCACCGAGGCGGTGCGACGTGAGCTGCCACTCCCCCGCAACCACCGCATCCGCGTCCGCCCGCAGGACGGCGCCAGCGGTGTCGCCGCACTGCGCGACGACTCCGCTGACGCCATCGTGATCGATGCGTATGACGAGGGACGTGTGCCGGCAAACCTGTTGTCCCCCAACGCGATAACGCACTACCGCCGAGTGCTGAAACCCGGTGGCCTCTTGCTGCTGAACCTCGCCGACGAGCCGAATCGTCGACACCTGGCCCGATCCTTGGCCACGGTCGCCACACGTTTCGACCATGCGGTCGTGCTGGCACTCGCCGATGTGATGAAGGGCCGACGGTTCGGCAACTACGTCGTGATCGCGAGCGACAGCCCACACGATCTCGACGAGATCCGTCACCGCGCAACGCGATTGGCCGCCACCACGACCGCCCGGCCGGCAAAGACGCTCGAAGGCACCGCGAAACCGTTCACCGACGAGGACGTCATACCGTCACCGCCCCCGCCGGAGCTCGGCGCCTGGCGGGCACGCTGAAGTCTCAGCTCACCGGCACATGCACCCGCGTCACGGAGTCCTCGGGCTTCGTCGAGGACGGATCGGTGTCGTAGATGTTGAACCCATGGGTCGCGACGTCGTCGGCGGCATACGCGACGTGTAGGTCGTTGTCGGCGACGAACCGGGCGATCGCTTCGTGCGCGGCAGTGATGGCCTCGCCATACGGGCCGACGGCCCGTGCCACGACCGCCCGCCGTGCCGGCAGGTCGAGCACAGTCAGTGGTTCTGCGGCTGTCGTGCCGGGCGGCACCGGCAGGAACACCGACTCGGTGACGTCCGCCTCGCGGAACTCACCATCGTGCTCGATGCAGCCGCCCGGCCCGATGATGGGCGGCTGCTGGGCACCGATCGCGGGCATGAAGTCCGCCCAGAGGGTGCCCTCGGCCGCGTAGCTCGCGACGGTGCCCCTCAGGCTGACGACGGTTGTGGCAGGCAGGTCGACGAGTTCGACCGTGATGTCGGACATGGCTGATTCCTTTGCGTTCGAGGATTCGGCGAGCATTCGATCGAGTGCTCGCAGTCGGTCCCGTGCCGCTGCCACGTCGTCCACGAGCGTGCGGCGTTGCATCTGCAGGGCACGGTCGAACGCTGGAGTCCCGACACTGTCGAGAAGGGCACCGATGGCGGACACGCCGAATCCTGAGTCCCGCAGCCTGCGGATGCGCGATGCGATGGCGAGCTGGCGTGCGTCATACCGCCGATATCCCGTGACCGGGTCGACGTCGGCGGGCGTCAGCACGTCGTTCGCGTCGTAGTAGCGCAGCATTCGCACACTGATGCGGGTCGCACCGGAGAACTCACCGATGGACATCAGCTTCGAGGTGTCGGCCATGACCAGGAGTCTCGGCCCTGACACGGTGTGAGAGTCAACTTCTGGCGGCGCGGGTACGATCGACGCGTTCCAATCCTGCCGTCCTGTCGCCGGGGCGAGACCACGAAAGAACCTCAACGCATGCTCCGGACGATGATGAAGTCCAAGATCCACCGCGCCACCGTGACCCAGGCAGACCTCGACTACGTCGGCTCGATCACGATCGACGCGGACCTCATGCAGGCATCGGACCTGCTCGAGGGCGAGAAGGTCGACGTCGTCGACATCACCAACGGCAATCGCCTCTCGACATACGTCATCACCGGCGAGGCGGGCAGCGGGATCATCGGCATCAACGGCGCCGCGGCGCACCTGGTCAAGCCCGACGACCTGGTGATCATCATCGGCTACGGCCAGGTCGAGGACACCGAGGCGCGCGACTTCAAGGGCTCGGTCGTTTTCGTCGACGCCACCAACAAGCAGGTATCGATCGGGGACGACCCCGGCTTCGCGCCGGCGGGCAGCGGGTTGAAGTCCGCACGCGCCGCTTCCTGAGCGTATGCCGGAGGGACATGTCACTCACCGCATCAGCGGTGAGCTCAACCGCGAGTTCGGGCAGCACGAGGTCCGATCCACCTCTCCACAGGGCAAATTCACCGGCGCCGACCTCGTCGACGGGCATGTCTTCGACACCGCGCAGGCCTTCGGCAAGCACATGTACATCGCGTTCGAAGGCCTCACCGAGCAGGTGCACATCCACCTCGGACTGATCGGGAAGTTCTTCTTCTTCCCAGAAGCGGACCCGCAGACCGAGAACGCCCGGTGGCGCCTCACCGCCTTCGCACCCGACGTGACGATGGAGCTGCGCGGACCCAACGTCTGCGAGCTCAGCACCCCCGAGCAGATCGCCGCAACCGTCGCCAAGCTCGGCCCCGACCCGCTGCGCGCGGATGCCGATCCGGAGATCGCCAGAGCCCGGATCCGTAGGTCCAGCAGTCCGATCGGCGTGTTGATGGTGGACCAGAAGATCTTCGCCGGTGTCGGCAACATCTATCGCGCCGAGACGCTCTATCGGCACCACATCGACCCGTTCATGCCCGGCAAGTTCCTGCGCGGCGCGGAGTTCGACCTGCTCTGGGACGACCTGGTCGAGCTGATGCCGCTCGGTGTGCGCGACGGCCGCATCGACACCGTCTACCCCGAGCACACACCCGAGGCGATGGGCCGCGATCCACGCGTCGACGCGCACGGCGGCGAGGTCTACGTCTACCGCCGCGCCGGCCAGGAGTGCCTGGTGTGCGGCACACCGGTCAGCACCAAGGTCCTCGCGGGCCGAAACCTGTTCTGGTGCAAGAAGTGTCAGCCGCGCTCCCGCCGCCGCACGATCAGGGACTGAGCCACAAGCTGGTTGAGTAGGCCGAGGCGCTAGCCGAAGCCGTATCGAAACCCAGCGCAGCCCCGTCCGCGAAACCGACCGGATGCCACCGGCATTCGCGACCGTTGACAAACCGACAACACCTCTCAACTCTTGAGAGGTGCAGCTCGTCAACGAGTTGACCAACACCCCGAAGGAGCTCCTATGAGCGACGACGCCCTCCGCGACCTCATCGCGGATAACAACCTCGCCACCCTCGCAACCATCCGCCGCGACGGCCGGCCGCAGCTGTCCAACGTCAGCTACACCTACGACCGCGAGCGCGACCTGATCCGGGTGTCGGTCACCGACGGACGGGCGAAGACCGCCAACCTGCGCAGGGACTCGCGCGCGACGATCCTCGTCAATGGCAAGCAGGGCTGGTCGTATGCCGCCGCCGACGTGACGGCGACCGTCCTGCCCGTGGCGGCCGCACCCGACGACGACAGCGTCGAGGAACTCATCTCGATCTACCGGGCAGTCGGCGGCGAGCACCCCGACTGGGACGAATACCGCCAGGCGATGGTCGCCGACAAGCGGATCCCGCTCCACCTGCACGTCGACCGGGTCTACGGGCTGGTGCGCTGAGCCCGCTCGATACCCTTGGGTGACCGTCATACCCGCCTCGTCGAGGAGCTCTTACATCCCATGACGCCCACCCACGGCATGGTGCTGACCACATTCGACGGAGGCGCGGCACTCTCGCCGTTCCGCGCGGCCACACTGCTGACCCGGTTGCGCGCCATCGCACCGCAGATCTCCGCGGTCAGTGCTCGATTCGTGCACCTCGTCGCCACCGATGACGCGATCGACGAGCCCACCGAGCAGCACCTGCGCGAGCTGCTGACCTACGGCCCGGCGCACGAGTCGCTCCCTCACTGCACTGACGGAGCTGACGCCCCCATGACGCTCGTCGTCAGCCCTCGACTCGGCACCGTCTCGCCGTGGGCCTCCAAGGCGACCGACATCGCGCACAGCTGCGGGCTGGACGTCCGGCGGATCGAGCGGATCACCGAGTTCCAGCTGGCGACCACCCCGCTCGGCGAAGCCGAGCTGGAGGCCGTGGCCGCCGTCCTGCACGATCGGATGACGCAGAGTGTGCTGCCGTCGCGTGCGGCGGCATACGCACTCTTCGACGACCCGGACACCGAGCCGATGCAGCGGATCGACGTGCTCGGCGACGGACGCTCCGCCGTCGAGACCGCAAATGTCGAGCTCGGCCTGGCGCTGTCGGACGACGAGATCGACTACCTCGTCGAGGCGTTCCGCGGTCTGCAGCGCAACCCGTCCGACGTCGAGCTGATGATGTTCGCGCAGGCCAACTCCGAGCACTGCCGGCACAAGATCTTCAACGCCGACTTCGTCATCGACGGTGAGCCGCAGACGACCTCCCTCTTCGGGATGATCCGGCACACCGAGCAGGTCTCCGGCGAGGGCACGGTCGTCGCCTACAAGGACAACGCCTCGATCATGCAGGGCGGCCCGGCCACCCGCTGGCTGCCCGAATCCCCTGACGCACCAAGCAAATACGTCGAGCGGCCCGATGACGTGCACGTGCTGATGAAGGTCGAGACGCACAATCACCCGACCGCCATCTCGCCGTTCGCCGGCACGGCGACCGGAGCCGGCGGCGAGATCCGCGACGAGGGAGCCACCGGGCGCGGCTCCCAACCCAAGGCGGGCCTGACCGGCTTCGTCGTCTCCAACCTGCACCTGCCCGGCACCGACGAGCCCTGGGAGCGCGAGTCGTATGGCGCCCCGGACCATCTCGCCACACCGCTGGACATCATGCTCGACGGCCCCATCGGAGCAGCGGCCTTCAACAACGAGTTCGGCCGGCCGGGGCTCGGCGGCTTCTTCCGGGTCTACGAGCAGACCGTCGACGGCATCCGCCGCGGCTATCACAAGCCGATCATGAGTGCCGGCGGCCTCGGCGCGATCAGCGCGGAGCAGACCGACAAGGTCCGTTTCCCCAGCGGTTCCCTGCTGATCCAGCTCGGCGGGCCGGGCATGCGCATCGGCATGGGCGGCGGTGCCGCCTCCTCGATGGCGTCCGGTGACAACGCTGCCGACCTCGACTTCGACTCCGTGCAACGCGGCAACCCGGAGATCGAGCGTCGCGCGCAGGAGGTCATCAACCACTGCTGGTCGCTCGGCGCGGACAACCCCGTCCTGGCGATCCACGATGTCGGCGCCGGCGGCCTGTCCAACGCCTTCCCCGAGCTGGTGGACGACGCCGGCCTTGGTGCGCGCTTCGACCTCGCAGCGGTCCCGTTGGAGGAGAAGGGCCTGTCGCCGAAGGAGATCTGGTGCAACGAGTCGCAAGAGCGTTATGTGCTTGCGATTGCTCCGGATTCGCTGGAGCGCTTCACCGAGCTGGCCGCCCGCGAGCGCTGCCCGTTCGCCGTGGTCGGCACCGCCTCCGACGATGGCCAACTGGTCGTCGAAAGCGGGTCGAGTACCGACGCAGGAGCGACTCCAATCGACATGCCGATGGAGGTGCTGCTCGGCAAGCCGCCGAAGATGACCCGTGACGCGAAGCGCGTTCAGCGTGCGAGCGCCGAGCTGGACCTGGCGACGGCCGACCTGCGCACCCTCGCGTATGACGTCCTGCGCCACCCGACCGTCGCGTCCAAGCGCTTCCTGGTCACCATTGGCGACCGCACCGTCGGCGGCCTCACCCACCGCGACCAGATGGTCGGTCCCTGGCAGGTCCCGGTCGCCGATGTGGCCGTAACTCTCTCGGACCTGGTCGGATTCAGCGGTCAGGCGATGTCCACCGGCGAGCGCACACCGATCGCCTCCATCGACGCTCCGGCATCCGGCCGGATGGCGGTCGGCGAGGCGATCACCAACCTGCTCGCGGCACCGGTCTCCAGCCTCGAGGGCGTCAAGCTGTCCTGCAACTGGATGGCCGCATGCGGCCGCGAGGGTGAGGACGCCGCGCTCTTCGACACCGTGCACGCCGTGGCGAAGGAGCTATGCCCGGCGCTGGGCATCGGGGTGCCGGTCGGCAAGGACTCGTTGTCGATGAGCACCCGGTGGGATGCCGACGACGAGCAGCGGGAGGTCCGCTCCCCCGTCTCGCTCGTCGTCACTGCGTTCGCGTCACTTCCGGAGGTCCGCGGCACGCTGACGCCGCAGCTGCACCCGCAGGACGAGACCGAGCTGCTGCTGATCGACCTGGGTGCCGGCAAGGCACGTCTGGGTGGCTCTGTCGCAGCCCAGGTGCAGGGCGAATTCGGCGGCGCACCAGCGGATCTCGTCGATCCTGCGCAGCTGCTCGCTCTCGTGCGGTTGCTCGACCGGTTGCGCACCGACGACCTGGTCAGCGCCTACCACGACCGGTCCGACGGCGGCCTCTGGGCGACCGTCACCGAGATGGCCATTGCGGGCGGTTGCGGCGCGAGCATCGACGTGCCGTCCGTCGCCTCCCTCTTCGCCGAGGAGCTCGGCGCGGTCCTCGAGGTGCCGGCCGCCCGCCGCAAGGATGTCGAAAAGGCCTTGCACGAAACGGGATTGACCGACCTCGCGCACTTCGTCGGGGCCCCGACGGTCGCCCCGAACCTCACCGTCACGATCGCCGGATCCACTGCACTGGACGAGCCGACGACCGACCTGGCCCGCGCCTGGGACGAAGTGTCCTGGCGGATCAGCACGCTGCGCGACAACCCGGAGTGTGCAGCGGAGGAGCACGCAGAGGTCGGCACGGGGCGCCCTGGTCTGGTCGTGCAGCCGTCGTTCGACCCGGCCGACGACATCTGCGCGCCATACGTCAATGTCGGTGCGAAGCCGCGGGTGGCGATCCTGCGCGAGCAAGGCGTCAACTCCCACGTCGAGACCGCATTCGCTTTCCACCGTGCGGGATTCGAGGCCGTCGACATCCACATGACCGACCTGCACAGTGGCCGCCACGACCTGCGCGACGTCGACGGACTGGTCGCCTGCGGCGGCTTCTCCTACGGCGACACCCTCGGCGCCGGCGAGGGCTGGGCACGGTCGGTGCTGTTCAACGACGGCCTGCGCGAGACGTTCTCGGCGTTCTTCGGCCGGCCGGACACCTTCGGCCTCGGCATCTGCAACGGCTGCCAGATGTTCGCCGCACTCGCCGATCTCATCCCGGGCGCCAGCGCGTGGCCGCGCTTCACCCGCAACGTGTCCGAGCAGTACGAAGCCCGCCTCAGCCAGGTCGAGGTGCTCGACTCCCCTTCCATCTTCTTCGCCGGTATGGCGGGCAGTCGTCTCCCGATCGCGGTCGCGCACGGCGAGGGCCGCGCCGACTTCTCCGAGCGCGGCAACCTCGAAACCGTCGAGCGCGCAATGCGATTCGTCGACGGGGAGGGCAACCCGGCACACAGCTATCCGCTCAACCCCAACGGCTCACCCGACGGGCTGACCGCGGTGACGACACCGGACGGCCGCTTCACCGCGATGATGCCGCACCCGGAGCGCGTGCAGCGCAACATCCAGCTGTCGTGGACCGACGGCCCGCTGGACCAGCCGAGCCCATGGCTGCGGATGTTCCGCAACGCGCGCGTCCACCTCGGATGACCGAGGGCGGCTCGTCCGGTGGGTGACCTGACCCTCGGCGTGGTGGTGCTGCTCGCGGTCATCAGTCTGGTGGGCGGGATCGGCATCTCAGCCGTCGGACCGGGTGGGGTGTTGCCCACCATCGGGCTCTTCGCGCTCACCCCGCTGTCGCCCGCGACGGTCGCCGGCACCGCGATCGTCACGCACATCGGCACCGGCCTGGCCGGCACCGCCGTCTACACCCGCTCCGGGCAGCTACGGGAGCCGCACACTCGCCGCACCGCGGCCTGGCTGTCGGCCGCCGCGCTCGTGGGGACACCGGTCGGAGTCCTGATCAACACGCACGTGCCTAAGGACGTCTTCGGCATCGTGCTCGGCCTCTTCGCCGCACTCGTTGCCGCGCTGATCTGCTACCGGTCGTGGCGCGAGGACGGCCGGCCCGCGGCGCATCCGCGCATCCTGGCGCTCGTCGTGGTCGGGTTGTGCGTCAGCCTCGCCAGCGGCGTCGTGGGTGTCGGCGGTCCGATGCTCACGGTGCCGATCCTCGTCGCACTCCGGGTGCCCGTGCTGGAAGCACTCGCCGCCGCTCAGGTGCAGTCGATCGTGATCGCCACGGTCGGCTCGATCGGTTTCGGCGTGCACGGCAGCATCGACTGGGCACTCGCCCTCCTGATCGGCGTCCCCGAGCTGCTCGGCGTCGTCGTCGGCTGGAAGGTCGCCCACCTGCTGCCGGGCCGGACGCTGAAGATCGCGCTGGTCGTCATACTCCTCGCCCTGGCGCCATACCTGATGCTGCACGGCTGAGCGCGCCCGCAGCGCCTCAGGCGCGGAAGGTCTCCCGCGTCAGCGCCTCATAGGCCTCGACATACTTCGCGCGGGTCTGCTCGACGACGTCGTCGGGCAGCGCCGGCGGCTGCTCGCCGGAGGTGCGGTCCCAGCCGCTGGCCTCGGAGGTCAGCCAGTCGCGCACGAACTGCTTGTCGTATGACGCCTGCCGGTGCCCGGGCTGCCAGTCGGCCGCCCGCCAGAAGCGGGACGAGTCGGGCGTCAGGACCTCGTCGGCGAGCACGATCGTGCCGTCGGCGCGGACGCCGAACTCCACCTTGGTGTCGGCGATCAGGATCCCGCGCGGAGCGGCAACCTCGTTGCCGCGAGCGAGGATTCGCACCGTGAGGTCGCGCAGCTCGGCCGCCCGGTCGGCACCGACTTCGGCGACAACATCGGCATACGGCATCGGCTGGTCGTGCTCACCGAAGGGTGCCTTGGTCGAGGGGGTGAAGAGCGGCTCGTCGAACTTCGATCCGTCGACGAGACCGGCCGGCAGGTCGAGCCCGGAAACCGTTCCGTCCGCTTCGTATTCGCTCAGGCCACCACCAGTCAGGTAGGCCCGCGCCACGCACTCCACCGGCACCATGTCGAGCCGCTCGACGAGCACCGCGCGACCGGCAACGGCGTCGGGCACGTCGGTCGACACGATCTGGTTCGGGACCAGCGACGAGAGCTGCTCGAACCACCACAGCGACAGCTGGGTCAGCACCTTGCCCTTGTCCGGGATCGGGGTGGACAGGATGAAGTCGTATGCCGAGATCCGGTCCGACGCGACGAGCAGGACCTGGTCCTGCCGTGGCTGTCCGGAGTCGTCGAGCGGCGCGTAGAGGTCACGCACCTTGCCGGAGTAGGTGTGGGCGTATCCGGGCAATTCGGGCGCGGCGGTCATGCGCCGAGTGTCCCAGTCGACGAGATGCACGCGACACGCGGGTGACGATCCGCATCCCGGGTACGTTGGAGGTTCCGCAAGACACATTCATCCGAGGAGGAGTTCGACATGGGTCTGAAGGACAACCTGAGCAACCTGGCCGAGGAAGCCAAGGGCAAGGCCAAGGAGGCCCTCGGCAACGCCACCGGCGACAAGGACAAGCAGGCCGAGGGAGAGGCCGACCAGGCGTCGGCCAACTTCAAGTCGGCCGGTGAGAACCTCAAGGACGGCGACCTCAAGGGCGCCGCTCGCGACGCCAAGGACGGACTCGACTGAGTCGGGACGACTCCGCGTCAGGCCGACGGCACCGTCACGGTGCCGTCGGCCGCTTGCTGTGCGATTTCGGTGCGGTGATGGGAGCCGCGCAACTGCACACCGTCCACCAGCTTGTATGCCGCGGTCCGGGCCGCTGCGAGGTCTGCGCCGACCCCGACGGCGGACAGCACCCGGCCACCGGACGACACCAGCGCACCGGAGTCGTCCCGCGACGTGCCCGCGTGCAGGACGTATGCCTCGTCGGACCCCTCACCGTCGACACCGTCGATCGGGTCACCCGTCCGCGGCGACGCCGGGTAGTTCTCGCTCGCGACGACGACCGTCACGGCGGCGTCGTCCTTCCAGGCCAGCGGCGGCAGCTCCGCGAGGGCGCCCTCCGCGGCAGCGCGCAGCAGCCCACCCAGCGGTGTCCGCAGCCGGGCGAGCACGACCTGCGTCTCGGGGTCTCCGAACCGCGCGTTGAATTCGATCACCCGCGGCCCGGCCGGGGTCAGGGCCAGCCCGACATACAGGACACCGGAGAAGGGTGTGCCGCGCCGGCGCATCTCGTCGACGGTCGGCTGCGCGATCCGGGTGACGACGTCGTCCACCAGATCCTCCGGAGCCCACGGCAGCGGCGAATATGCGCCCATGCCACCGGTGTTCGGCCCTTCGTCTCCGTCGTGGACACGCTTGAAGTCCTGCGCGGGCGCGAGCGGGCGGACGGTGGTGCCGTCGGTGATGCAGAAGAGGGAGACCTCCGGTCCGCCGAGGAACTCCTCGACGACGACCGAGCCGCCGCCTGCGAAGCAGTGCTCGGCGTGCTCGCCGGCCGCGTCCGTCGAGTCGGTCACCACGACGCCCTTGCCCGCGGCGAGGCCGTCGTCCTTCACGACGTATGGCGCGCCGGTGGCGCCCAGAGCCGCGCTGACCTCGTCAGGTGTCGTGCAGACGTAGCAGCGCGCGGTGGGGACGTCGGCCGCCGCCATGATCTCCTTGGCGAAGGCCTTGCTGCCCTCCAGCTGGGCGGCGGCGCCGGACGGACCGAACGTGCTGATCCCGGCTGCGCGCAACGCGTCGGCGACGCCTGCCACGAGCGGCACCTCGGGCCCGATGACGACCAGGTCGCTACCGAGCTCGCGGGCGAGCGCGACGACTGCCGAGCCGTCCGCGATGTCGGAGATCGGGTGACAGTGTGCGACGGCTGCGATGCCTGGGTTGCCCGGTGCGGCGTAGACCTGGGTGACCTCGGGGTCACCCAACAGGCCGCGGACGATGGCGTGCTCTCGGGCACCTGAACCGATGACAAGGGCTCTCACGGACAGCGAGCCTACGCGGGGCACGGCGGCGGGAGAAACTTCGTGTCGACACGTGGCCCTGCGACTTTCCTGGACGCGAGCCGGGGCCCCCGCGAAGTATTCGGAGGAGCAGGCGGGGTCCCCGCGAAGTATTCGGAGGAGCGAAGCGGGGGAGAAACTTCGTGGGGTGCCGGAGCGGAGGAGAAACTTCGTGGGGATAAGGCGGTGGGCCCTTCCCGAAAGTCAGGGGGGAGGTCTCCCGGGAAGGGGCCCACCAACGAACACAGGGTCAGCCGGAGGGGGACTNAAACTTCGTGGGGATAAGGCGGTGGGCCCTTCCCGAAAGTCAGGGGGGAGGTCTCCCGGGAAGGGGCCCACCAACGAACACAGGGTCAGCCGGAGGGGGACTCGGCGACGCTTCCGCGCTCGTCACGACCCTAAGGTCGTTGAACCCACTATGACATGTACGCGCCGATCTTGTTAATCCGCCGCTGGCGGGCTCTCGCCAATGTCGGGCATCCGCCATACCCTGTTCAAGAGGCGCCTCCTCACGGCACCTCTCCGTGACCCCGCACAGCCGAGGAGGACCACCCGTGCGCAAGCGACGCACGCCACGCGTGCCTGCCCTGACTGACCCGCTGGATCCCGCGGACGACGAGGTCGCTCCGCTCTACCTGGCGATCCTCGAGACACCCCACCCGTCGCGGGATCACCTTCGCGCGCAAGGGTTTTCGCGACAGCAGCTGGATCAGCTGCTGCCGGTCCTGGAGAACCGTCGGATGATCCAGCGGGTCGACGACGACACCTGGTCCGTCGTGCCCCCGGACGTCGCGATGCCGGCGTTCGCCGCACAGCTGGAGGCGCGTGCCCGGATGGTGCGGACCACCGCCCAGGCGCTCTCCCGGGTCTACCTGCGCACCCGCGCGAACGACCGCACCGAGGCCTCCTCGGGAGCCGTCCTGCTGGAGTCGCTGGTCGACGTCGCACAGGCGCTGCACCAGGTCACCACGACCGCTCAGGAGTGGGTGCTGTCCAGTCGCGTCGACTCGCCGCTCTCCCGCTACCTGCTCGAGGCGCCGCGACCGGTGTCGACCACGCCGTTCCTCAACAGCGCGGGCGAGCCACTCGCCGTCCGGCTCGACGTCGACCCCGCACTCCTGCCGGAGCCGAACGTCCTGGAGATCATGGAGGCGCGTGCAGCGGCGGGTGACGACATACGCCTCACGACCGGACTCCCGTTCACCGGTGCGGTCAACGATCAAGGCTTGGCGATGGTCGACCTCGGCGACGACGGCGGTGCACCGGTCGGCATCCTGCTCAACCGGGAGACCGGCGGTGCGCGGGTGCGTGCAGCGCTCGAGCTGGCCTGGCAACTCGGCACGCCCTGGCGACCGTCGGAGTCGCCGGCGACCGCCTCCGACATGCTCGATCCGCGCGACCGCAGCATCATCCGACTGATGGCCGGCGGTGTCTCCGACGCCGCCATCTCCCGCCAGCTGGGCATCTCCTCCCGCACCGTCGAACGCCGCGTACGGGTGCTGCTGGATCGGCTCAACGCGACCACTCGCTTCCAGGCGGGAGTGCTCGCCGCCCGGCAGGGTCTCATCTGATGGTCCTACTAGACTTGATGATTCGCTGCATTCGCAGCGGCATCGTCACTCACCCATGGGGGCCTTGTGAGCGCTGACCGATCCGAGGTGTCGGCTGCCGTCGCCGCGGAGATCGCCACCGAGCAGGCGCACGTCGACCTCGTCTACTCCGAGTTGACGAAGGCCGGCGAACGAGCCGCTCTGGTCGAGGCGGAAGGCCTGGCACGCGGTCGCACCGACCGCACCGGCGAGGCGCGCGAGGAGGAGGTCACCGGCCTCTTCGAGCGTGACGCACTGGTCTTCAACGCCGGCCGGCGGCGGCAGAGCCTGCAGACGCAATACGAAGGCCTGGTCTTCGGACGCCTCGACCTGGAGCACGACAAGCCCGACGAGCACGGCGCCACCCGCGAGGTGCGTTACATCGGCCGGCTGGGCGTGCGCGACGACACCTACGAGCCGCTGGTCATCGACTGGCGCGCGCCGGCGGCGTCGCCGTTCTACCGCGCGACACCGGTCGAGCCGCAGGGCGTCATCCGGCGCCGAGTGCTGCGCTGCCGCGACTCCCGCGTGCTCGGCGTCGAGGACGACCTGATGGTCGCCGAGCCGCCGGAGGATCTGGTCGTCGTCGGCGATGGCGCGCTGATGGCCGCACTGACCCGCTCGCGCGGCGCCCGGATGCGCGACATCGTCGCCACCATCCAGGCGCACCAGGATCAAGCGATCCGCGCCGAGGGGTCGGGCGTCACGGAGATCACCGGCGGCCCCGGCACCGGCAAGACCGTGGTCGCGCTGCACCGAGCGGCATACCTGCTCTACTCCCAGCGCAGGAAATACGAGGCCGGCGGCATCCTGGTCGTCGGGCCGTCGGCGGCATACACCGCCTACATCGAGCGGGTGCTCCCCTCGCTCGGCGAGGACAGCGTCACGCTGCGGTCGCTCGGCGACCTCGTCGAGGGTATGACGGCAACCCGCCTGGACTCCCCCGCTGCCGCGGAGGTCAAGGGCTCACCGCGCATCCGGCAGGTCCTCGCCCGCGCCGCCCGGGACACCGCACCCGACGCCGCCACCCGGCTGCGCGTGATGATCGACGGCCAGCCGATCCGCATCGACACCCCGGAGCTGTTGCGCATCCGGCGTCAGGTGCTGCGCCACCACCAGCACAACGCCGCAACGGAAGCCGCGACGACGGCGCTGGCGGAGGTGGCCTGGAAGCAGGTCACCGCCGACGACAAGGCCGAGTTCATCGACCACTTCACCGACCACCGCGAGGTCGAGGCGTTCGTCCGCGACTGGTGGCGACCGGTCGACCCGCGTGAGGTGCTGCTGTGGCTCGCCGACGAGGAGCGGGTCGCGGCATACACCCGCGGCATCCTCGACGCAGAGCAGACGACCTTGCTGCGCGACTCCATGCTGGTCGCACTCGCCGAAGGCTCCTGGTCGGTTGCCGACGTCGGCTTGGTCGACGACGTGCTCTCCCGAGTCGGCGAGGTGCCCGATGCCCCGCGTGAGGAGCGCGGGTTCTACGAGATCGAGGAGCTGGACACCTTCGGAGTGGCCGAACTCGGTGCGCAGCAACGCGTTTCGGCTCGCGAGGTCGGCTATCAGGTGACCCCGACCGACCCGCGTGAGCGACTGCTGGCCGGCAAGATCAGCCGATCCGACGACTACGCCCACGTGCTGGTCGACGAGGCACAGGACCTGTCGCCGATGCAGTGGCGGATGCTCGGCCGCCGTGGCAGATATGCCTCGTGGACCGTCGTCGGCGACGCCGCGCAGAGCTCCTGGCCGCTGGCCGACGAGGCCGTTGCCGCGCGTGACGAGGCCTTCGGCAACAAGGCCCGCCGGCGCTTCCACATGACCACCAACTACCGCAACGCACGGGAGATCTTCGACTACGCGGCGCGGCAGATCCTGCCGATCGTGCCCGACGCCGACATCCCGGAGGCTGTCCGCGAGACCGGGGTCGACCCCGTGGAGTTGACGGCGACCGCCGACAGCCTCGTCGACGAGACACGGGGTGCGGTCAAGAGCCTGCTCGACGACGTCGAGGGCAGCATCGCGATCATCGCGCCCGAGCGCCACCGGTTGGCGTTGTCGGAGGTTGTGCAGGACGTGCCCGGCCGGGTCGTCCTGGTCGACCCGATGTCGACCAAGGGCCTCGAGCACGACGCCACCGTCGTGGTGGACCCCGCGGAGATCATCGCCGAGTCACCCGGCGGCGCACGGGTGCTCTATGTCGCACTCACCCGCGCCGCACATCGCATGACTGTTCTGGAGGTGCATGACCAGTGACGGACGAAGCCCTTGAGGCCTACCGCCGCTCGATCGACAATTTCGACGCCGCCCTGATCCACATCCTCGCCGAGCGATTCCGCATCACCAAGGCGGTCGGCGAATACAAGGCCACCCACGAGTTGCCTCCTGCCGACCCCGCACGTGAGGAGAAGCAGATCGCCCGATTGCGTGCGTTGGCAGCCGAATCCGGGCTCGACCCGGCGTTCAGTGAGAAGTTCCTGCGCTTCGTGATCGACGAGGTCATCCACCACCACGAGCGGATCCGCGAGCGCGGCTGAACAAGCTGATCGAGTGCCCGGTCTGGCTCCGCTACTCGTTGACCTGGTGGTCGGCGTGGAAGAGCGCCTCGGTCAGCAGCGCCCGCAGATGGGCACCCTGCAGCCGATAGACCACGCGACGCCCGTCACGCTCCCCCGCGACAAGTCCGGCCAGCCGCAACTTGGCCAGGTGCTGGCTCGCCACAGTCGGGCGGCAGTCGGCGGCCTCTGCCAGCGTCGCGACGTCCAGCTCCGCATCGCGCAACGCCCACAGGATCCGCACCCTCGTCCGGTCGGAGAGCAGCCCGAAGGTCGTGACGGCGGCATCGACCTGTTCCCCGGACAGGTCGGCGGTATGCCGATCCGCGGACTCCCCCGCGTCGACCCGTCGGGAGTTGCCGTGCTTGGAGGGCGCCATACCTCCCGACTATAGTTGTGCATACCTTCGCAGGTGCGCATATGACGATAATGAGATCCACACCCATTCCCGAGTAGGCAGACGATGACCGACCCGACACCACTGTGCGGTGGCGAGCCCGGCCCGCAGCCGAAGTCGGCTGCACACCATGACAGCCACGCCGGACACAGCCACGGCGTGAGCATGCACGCCGACCGCCGCTACCTGATCGGCGCACTCGCCCTGCTCGGGGCGTTCATGGTCGGCGAGGTGATCGTCGCGTTCGTCTCCGGCTCGCTGGCGTTGCTGTCCGACGCCGGCCACATGCTCAGCGATGTCGGCGCGATCGCGGTGGCCCTGTGGGCGATGCACCTGGCGGCCCAACCCGCCCGGGGCAGTTGGACTTTCGGCTGGAAGCGGGCCGAGATCCTGTCCGCCGCGGGCAACGGCGTCACCCTGCTCGTGGTCTCGGGCATCGTTGCGTTCGAAGCGATCCGGCGACTCATCCACCCGCCGGAGGTCGAGGGCGGCGCCGTGGTGATCGTCGCCCTGGTGGGTGTCGTCGTCAACATCGCCGCGGCCTGGTTGCTCGCCCGCGCGAACCGCACCAGCCTCAACGTCGAGGGCGCCTACCAGCACATCCTGACCGATCTCTACGGCTTCATCGGCACCCTGGTCGCCGGTGTCGTCATACTCCTGACCGGCTGGACACGGGCCGACCCGATCGCCTCGCTGATCGTCGTCGCCCTCATGCTGTATGCCGCCTGGGGGCTGCTCCGCGACAGCGGACGCATTCTGCTCGAGGGTGCTCCGCGCAATGTCGATCTGGAGACCCTGCGCGCGCATCTGTTGCGAACAGAGCATGTTCGTGACGTTCACGACCTGCACGTCTGGACGGTGACCTCCGACCTGCCCGCGGTCTCGGTGCACGTCGTCGTCGAGGACGAGTGCTTCGTCGACGGCCACGCGCCGCAACTGCTCGACCAGCTGCAGGCCTGCTTGCACGGACACTTCGACGTCGAGCACTCAACCTTCCAGCTCGAGCCCGCCGGCCACTCCGCCCACGAGCCCGGAACCCACTGAGTCCGCTGTCTTCGCTCCTCGCGGAACGACAGCCACCCCTCCGCCGAGAGGCCCCTCCTTCACCGACAGGCCCCTCGATTCCGGCCGATTTCGCCCCGAATCGCCGGGCCTGTGGGCAAACGGGGGGCCTCTCGGCGTGGCGGAGCATCGCGTAAATCGGTCGCGCGACCGGAGGGACCGTGCTCTGCTGGCACTCATCCAGATCCGCCATCGGCACCGCGCTCATCGAGGCGGCAGTGTCAGCCGCGCAGGACGCCGGCGAGCCCTATGTGGTCCTCGAAGGAAGCCCGACCTATTACGGCGCAAGGGGTTTCGAGTCCGCGAACGCGCACGGTCTGACCATGCCACTGCCGGACCGGGCGTCGCGGGAAGCAGCCCAGGTGCGACTGTTGCCGGCATACGACCCGGCCGATGCCACCTTGCGCGGCGACGTGATCCATCCCCCGCCGTTCGCGTCGCTCTAGCCGCTGGTCGAGCCTGTCGAGACCTCAGCCGCCGAGCAGCGTGCGCACCCGCTCCGGACCGACCGCCAGCAGCAGCGTCGGCAGCCGCGGGCCGGTGTCCTTGTCGACCAGCAGGTTGTAGATCAGCTTGAAGAACTGCCGCTGCGCCGCACCCAACTCCTTGTCGCCCTTGACGATCTGGTCGGCGGCCAACCCGCGCTGGACCTTCGGCACGCCGTAGACCTGGTGCGTCAGGCCGGCAAGCGACCACGCGTCCTCGAGCGCGGTCAGGTCAGATCCGTTGCCGTCCAACAGGATTCGGACGGCATCCCGCTCCTCGTCGGTGAGCGACCCGAGCCGTTCACCGTCCGGCGAAGTGCGCACCACGGTGCGGTCCTCGTCGGCCATTTGGGTCTCGACCCAGTGCTCGACGCAGGTCAGTCGCGGCCGCAGCTCGTCCAGCGAAGTCACCGGGTCCTCGCTGTCCAGCGCCGACACGATCCGCAACGTCTGCTCGGCGTCACCGGTGGTGATGTCGACTATCGACGCCAGTGTCCGGTAGGACGTCGGGCGCGGGGTCGCCGGCAACGAGGCCGTCGCCGTCGACGAAGCCCGCGTGTATGCCGCAACGTCACCCGGCTGCCCCTTGCCGGAGTCGACCTTCTTGACCAGGGAGTCCCACTCGTCATACATCCGCTCGACCTCGGCGTCGAAGGCGACGCTGAAGGACTGCGCCGGCTTGCGGCGGGCGTAGAGCCAACGCAGCAGCTGCGGCTCCATGATCTGCAGCGCGTCGGCCGGCGTCGGGACGCCACCGCGCGACGACGACATCTTGGCCATGCCCTTGATGCCGACGAAGGCGTACATCGGACCGAGCGGACGCTCCCAGCCGAACATCGGCGCCAGCTCCTTGCCGACGACGTATGACGAACCCGGCGACTGGTGATCCACGCCGGACGGCTCGAAGGTGACCTTCTCGTAGGCCCAGCGCATCGGCCAGTCGACCTTCCAGACCAGCTTGCCGCGGCGGAACGTGCGCAGGTCGACCGTCTCGGTGAACCCGCACCGGCAGGTGTAGGTCATCTGGGTCGTGGCGTCGTCATACGCAGTCACGGTGGTGAAGTCGGTGCCGCACTCGGTGCAGTAGGGCTTGTAAGGGTAGTAACCGGTCTCCCCGCGGCCGTCGTCCTCGGACGCAGCGCCCGACCCGGCCTCCGCCTCGGCAGCTGCGGCAGCCTCCTCCTCGGAGAGCTTCTGGTTCTTCTTGGCCTTCTTCGGACCCAGCGTGCGGTATTGGTCGAGGACCTTGTCGATCTCGCTGCGCTGCGACATCGCGAAAAGGATCTGCTCGGTGTAGGCGCCGGAGAGGTACTGGCCGGTCTGACTGATGCCGCGGTAGGTGATGCCGAGTTGATCGAGGCTGCGCTCGAGCTGGTCGCGGAAGTGCTCCGCCCAGCTGGTCGCGGTCGAACCCGCTGGCGGCGGCACGTCGGTCAGCGGCTTGCCGATGTGTTGCTCCCACGAGCTGTCGACACCCGGCACGTTGGGCACCTTGCGGAAGCGGTCGAAGTCGTCCCAGCTGATGATGTGCTCGACCTCGACGCCGCGGCGGCGCACCTCGTCGGCGACCAGGTGCGGGGTCATCACCTCGCGCAGGTTGCCGAGATGGATGGGTCCGGATGGTGAGATGCCGGAGGCGCAGACGACCTTGGTGTCCTTGGCCTTCGCGTCGGCGATGGTCTCGTCGGCGAGTCGGGACACCCAGTCGTCAAGCTGCTGATCAGTCACGACAGATCATTTTACGGGCCGTATGACGGTGCCCTGACCACGGTCGACCAGGACCATCCGGGGGGGTCAGCCGTCACTCAGCACGGCCAGCGCACAGATCATCACGAAGACTGCAATGCCGCCCATCGAGAGAAGCGCCAGGATCCGGTGCGGCAGGTGCGACTCAATATCAAGACCATCGAGACGGTCCAGCCGGTCGAGACCGCGGTCGTGCTCGTCCATGTGTCCTCCCCAGAACGCCAGACGTGCCTTCAGCGTCCCACAAGAGGCCCGGGAAACCCAGGATCAGCTGACCTGGACGGCCCAGTCGAGCAGGAACAGCCCGAAGATCAGGGCAGGTATGGCGCCGGCCATCAGGCATCCCGCACGACCCGAGCGGCTCTGCCGGTCCTCCCCCTCCGGCATCGCGCGAGCCTCCTGCCGAAGGCGCCACCACGCGATGCCGGCAGCGATCGCCGTGCCGAGGAAGAATACGACCAGCAGCCAGAGCGTGATGCGGAAGGCAAGCGGCGGGGTCTTGCCGCTGACCGTGCGTGCCGCAAGCCCCGCCGCGACTCCGGTGAATTCGGTCAGCACCTCAGTCCTCGAGCAGGTCGTGCCGCACGATGACCTCGGACCGGCCGGGGCCGACCCCGATCACCGAGATGCGTGCGCCGATGCGCTCCTCGACGAACTCGACATACGCCCGGCAGTTGGCCGGCAGCTCCTCCCAGGAGCGGCAGTGCGAGATGTCCTCGAACCAGCCCGGCAGCTCTTCGTAGATCGGCTTCGCGTGGTGGAAGGCGCTCTGGTCGGCCGGCATCTCGTCGTGACGCACGCCGTCGACGTCATACGCGACACAGACCGGGACCTTCTCCAGGCCGGAGAGCACGTCGAGCTTGGTGAGCACGAAGTCGGTGACGCCGTTGATGCGGTAGGCGTAGCGACCGATGACCGTGTCGATCCAGCCGCAGCGGCGCGGACGGCCGGTGGTCACGCCGAACTCCGCGCCGGTCTTGCGGAGGAATTCGCCTGAGTCGTCGAGCAATTCGGTCGGGAAAGGACCCTCACCGACGCGAGTCGTGTAGGCCTTGAAGATGCCGATCACGCGGTCGATGCGGGTCGGCGGTATGCCGGCACCGGTGCACGCGCCGCCCGACGTGGCGTTGGACGACGTGACGTAGGGGTAGGTGCCGTGGTCGACGTCCAGCAACGTCGCCTGCCCGGCCTCGCAGAGCACGACCTTGCCCTCGTCGAGTGCGTGGCCGATCTCCAACGAGCTGTCGGCGACCATCGGACGGAGGCGGTCGGCGTACGACCGCAGCTCCTCGACGACCTCGTCGACCGGGATCTCGCGCCGGTTGTAGATCTTGACCAGGATCTGGTTCTTGACCTCGAGCGCGGCCTCGACCTTCTGTCGCAGGATCGACTCGTCGAAGATGTCCTGCACTCGGATGCCGGTGCGGTTCATCTTGTCGGCGTATGTCGGGCCGATGCCCCGGCCGGTCGTGCCGATCTTGCGGGAGCCGAGGAACCGCTCGACCGTCTTGTCCATCACCCGGTTGTATTCGGCGATGACGTGCGCGCTGCTGCTGACCCGCAGCGCCGAGGTGTCGATGCCGCGGGCCTCGAGGCCGTCGATCTCCTCGAAGAGCACCCCGAGGTCGACCACGACGCCGTTGCCGATCACCGGCGTGACGCCCGGCGAGAGGATGCCGCTGGGCAACAGGTGCAGCGCGTATTTCTCCCGGCTGCCGTCGGGCTGCTCGATGACCACCGTGTGTCCGGCGTTGTTGCCGCCGTTGAATTTGACCACGTAGTCGATGCGGTCGCCAAGAAGGTCGGTCGCCTTGCCCTTGCCTTCGTCGCCCCACTGGGCTCCGACGAGCACGATCGCTGGCATGCTGCTGCCCCTCTTCCGGTCGGTGGTGAGCAGTGACCGGGACGGGCTGCTCGTCGTCAGCAGTGTCTCAGGCTACCGGGGCGCAGCCAGCAACTCCCGCACGGCCCGTGCCGAGCCGGCTTGCAGTGCCCGGTCGGCAAGGCGCTTCGCGTCGTCCATGCTCGTATGCCGGATCGCCTGCTTGACCAGCGGGATTCGCGGGCCGACCACGCTGAGGTCGTCGACGCCGAGACCGATCAGCAGGGGCGCAGCGTCGGCGTTGCTGGCCAGGTCGCCGCACACCCCGACCTCCACACCGTCCGGGACGTTGTCGGCGACCTGCCGGATCAGTTGCAGGACAGCGGGATCCAGGCCGTCGGCCAACTCGCCGACGCCTGCGTTGCCGCGGTCGGCAGCGAGTGTGTATTGCGTGAGGTCGTTGGTGCCGATGCTGACGAAGTCGAGCCCGCGCGCGAGCTCGGCGACGCGCACGGCCGCCGCCGGGACCTCGACCATGATGCCGACCGGGATCTCCGGATCACCGGCTCCGGCGCGGGCCTTTGCCAGCCGGTCCAGGGCCCAGTCGACCTCGTCGCGCGTGCTGACCATCGGGAACATCACCCGCACCGGTGTCTGCGCGGCGGCCGCGCAGACCGCCGCCAACTGTTCGTCCAGCGGGTCAGGTGTATGGCGGAACATCCGCAGTCCGCGCACGCCCAGCATCGGATTGGCTTCCTGCGCACCCGGCAGGAACGGCAGCGGCTTGTCGCCCCCGACGTCCCAGGTGCGGATCGTGATCGGCTCGCCGCCGAGCTGCTGCCCGAGCGCGACGAACGCCGCCGCCTGGTCGTCCGCGGAAGGCAGAGTCGGGGCGTCGCCGAAGAGGATCTCGGTGCGCACCAGGCCGGAGCCTTCGGCACCGTGCGCCGCGGCTGCTGCCGCATCGGCACGGCCGGTCAGGTTGGCGCCGACTCGCACCCGCGTGCCGTCGCTGGTCTCTGCCGGGGTGTCGGCGAGCCGGTCGGCCTCCTCGGCATCGATCCGGCGCCGGTCGAGCAGCTGTGTCAGGTGAGCTTCCTGCTCGCTGCTGGGGTCGACCACGAGAAGCCCTGTGGGCGTGTCGAATCCGACCCGTTGCCCCTCCTCGATCCGCGCCGCGGTATCGCCGCCGTCGGTGTAGATCGGGATGCCGCGCGACCTGGCGATGATCACCCCGTGCCCGGTGCTGCCGCCGCGCACCGTCACGATGCCCGCGACCGAGCCGGCGTCCAGGGACGAAGCGGTGGCGGGGTCGAGTTCGTCGATCACCAGAACAGATCCGGCCGGCGCGGTGTCGTCCTGTCCGGCCAGCGACTCCGGTCCGTCGGCGAGTGCTCGGAGCAGCTGCCGCTCGATCGCGCGCACGTCCTGGGCACGGGCACGCTGGTATGCGTCGGCCAGCCCCGCGAAGTCGGCCTCCAGTGCCTGCAGGACCGCACTCCACGCTGCCGGCGCGGCCTCACCACGCTCGATCCGCGCGCCGACGTCCTCGAGGATCGCGTCGTCCTCGAGCAGCACCAGATGGGCCGCAAGTATGTCGGCCACCTCGCCGCTCGAACCCTCCCCCAAGCTGGTCGAGTAGGGCGAGGCGCTAGCCGAGCCCGTATCGAGACCCCCACCGCTCCGCCTCCGCAGGTCCTCAGCCAACGCAGCCACCGCGTCGGTCGACCGCTGCTGCTCCTGCGCGACCGAACCTTGTTGATAGCCGGCGAGATTCACCTCGACCTCGACGACGTGTGCCGGGCCCAGCGCCGCCTCGAGACCGGAGCCCTGCGCGCGCGTCTCACCCGGCGTCACAACCGGCGTGGTGTCGTCCGTGGCCGTCTCCGACGCCGTGGTCGCATCCTCGAAGTCACGTCCGGCCAGCTCCTGCACGGCAGCCAGCACCTCGTCGGCTTGCGGCCCGCTCGCGGCAACTCGCAGTCGCGCGCCGTGCCCGGCGTTGAGCGTCGCAACCTTGCTCATGCTGGTTGCCGGGACCGGACCGGTGCCGGCACCGAGATCGGTGAGTGTCACGTCGGCGTCATACGACCGGACGAGTGCGACCAGCTTGGCCGCCGGACGTGCGTGCAGCCCGTGCGGGTCGGTGATGGTGATGTCAATAGAAGCTGGTCGAGTGCCGGAGGAGCGGAGCGGTGGAGGTGTATCGAGACCAGGCGCTGTCCCCGATGCGGGCTCGTCCTCGGGTGCTCGCTCCGCTTGATCCGCGACTCCCAGGTGCGCCCGCTTCGCATCGAGCCCGTCGTCGGCCTCCGCGGCCACCTCGTCCAGACTCGCACCGGACGCTGCCGACACCACCGCCGGGATGATGCCTTCGACCAGCGGCGCCGCGGAGATCCTCACCCGCTCGGCAAGATCGGGATCGACCAGCTCACAAGCCATTTCAGCGCTGAGCACCGAGCTGCCGATGTCGACGAGCACCAGCACGTCGCTGCCGTCGGCGCCGACCTCCTCGATCGCTGCGCTCACCGCGGTGGCGTCGGTGCCGAAGGTCGTCTCGTCGAGCCCGGCCGCCACGGCGATCGACGGGGCGGAGCCGCCTGCCATCTCCCGGGCGAGCCCGGCAACGGCCTCCCCGAGGGCGTGACTGTGCGACACGATCACAATGCCGATCATGCGAATCCTTCTGTCAGGAAAGGGTTTCCGCGGCCGCCTCGAGCAACAGCACCGTCGAGGTCGCTCCCGGGTCCTGGTGGCCGGCGCTGCGTTCGCCGAGGTAGCTGGCGCGTCCCTTGTGCGCGACCAGCGGCGTCGCGTCGTCACGACCCTTGGCGCCGGCCGCCGCCGCAGCCTGCAGAGCAGCAGCTATCCCGTCGGCCTGTGCGGCGTCGTAGGCCTCGAGCGCGGGCGCCCACGCGTCGATCATCGTCTTCTCACCGACCTCGGCCTTGCCACGCTGCTTCACCCCCGCGACACCGGCGTGCAGCGCCTCGCCGAGAGTCGCTGCGTCGACGGCGCCGTCGCCCAGCTTGCCGCCGAACCGCAGGAAGAACGTGCCGTAGAGCGGCCCGCTAGCGCCACCGACCGAGCTGACCAGCGTCATCCCGACCTTCTTGAAAAGCTCTGCACCGGAAGCGAATTCGGTCGCATCGAGCGCGGCGACGACAGCTGCCATACCGCGGTCCATGTTGCTGCCGTGGTCGGCATCGCCGATCGCGGAGTCCAGCTCGGTCAGCATCCCGGCGTTCTCGTGTATGACGTCCGCGTAGCGGCGCATCCAGGCGACGAACTGCGCGGTCTCCACCGCGTCGGTCACGGTCATCATGTGTCCTCTCGGAGTATCGGGCGGGGTAAGGCAAAGGCGGGGTCCCCGCGAAGTATCGGGGAGCGAAGCGGAGGAGAACTTCGTGGGGTGTCTCTAGACTCCCCACCGCAGGCCCGGCGTGTTGACCGGGGCGTCCCACAATCCGACGAGGTCGTCGTCGGCCTTCACCAGCGTCACCGAGCAGCCGGCCATCTCCAGCGAGGTGATGTAGTTGCCGACCAGGCAGCGCGCCACGGTGATGCCCGCCTTCTCCAGGAGACGCTGCACCTCGCCATACATCAGGTAGAGCTCGATCAACGGCGTGCCACCCATGCCGTTGACCATCGCGATCACCGAATCGCCTGAGTTGTAAGGAAGATCGGACAACACAGGATCGACCAGCATCTGCGCGGCCTCTGCCGCCGCGGTCATCGGCACGCGCTTGCGGCCCGGCTCACCGTGGATGCCGATGCCGAGCTCCATCTCGTCGTCACCGAGCTCGAAGGTCGGCTTGCCGGCAGACGGAACGGTGCAGGACGTGAGAGCCAGTCCCATGCTGCGCCCGACGGAGTTGACCTTCGTGGCGAGTTCGCTGACTTCGTCCAGCGAGCGGCCGCTCTCGGCGGCGGCCCCCACGAGCTTCTCCAGCAGCACGGTGGTGCCGACGCCGCGCCGTCCGGCGGTGTAGAGGCTGTCCTGCACCGCCACGTCGTCGTCCACGACCACCGACCGCACCTCGACCCCGCTGTCGGCGGCGAGCTCGGCGGCCATCTCGAAATTCATCACGTCGCCGGTGTAGTTCTTCACGATGTGCAGCACCCCGGCACCGCCGTCGACACCGTTGGTCGCGGCGAGCATCTGGTCCGGCACCGGCGAGGTGAACATCGCGCCACAGCAGGCGGCGTCGAGCATGCCCGGACCGACATACCCGCCGTGCATCGGCTCGTGCCCGGAGCCTCCGCCGGAGACCAGGCCCACCTTGCCGGACCGCGGTGCGTCCTTGCGGAAGATCACCTGATGCTCATGATCGACACGCAGTCGGTCACTATGCGCAGCCTCCATCCCGACAAGAGCTTGGGAGACAACATCCGCCGGGTCGTTGATCAGCTTCTTCATGTCTTCATCCGACCACTCTTCCCGGCGGTCGACAAGGATTTCTCGCGGCTTGAGGTGGCCGAGGAGCGAGGAACGAGCGTCTCGAGGCCCCACGTGTCACGGCGCCAGTGCGTGCTCCATGCCCGGCTTGACCAGCTTCTTGACCGTCCGGCCGTCGTGGAAGTCACCGATCGCGCGCATCTGCCAGCTCTGCGGGCCGGTGCGCCGCATCGCCGCCATCAGCACACCGGTCGCCGGCTGCGAGTCGGACAGGTCGAAGCGCACCAACTCCTGGCCGGTGCCGTCGTCGACCAGTCGGCAGAACGCCCGCTGTATGTCGGTGAACTTCTGACCGCTGAACGAATTGATCGTGAAGACAAGGGTGTTCACCTGCGGCGGGATGGCGAGCAGGTCGACCTTGATCTTCTCGTCGTCACCGTCTCCCTCACCGGTCAGGTTGTCACCGGAGTGTTGTATGGCGCCGCCGAACTCCTTCTTGTGCATGAACCAGACGATCTCCAGCTTCTTCCCGGAGCCGTCATACGCGATGACCGACGCGTCCAGGTCGATGCTGCCGCGGCCGGGCGCGGGATCCCAGCCGAGACCCATGGTGACCTTGGCCAGCGGCGGGGCACCGGTCTTGGTCAGGTCGACCCGGGCCTTCTTGGTCAGGTCGACCCGGCCCTTGTCGAGGTTGACGACGCCGGCGGGCGGCTGCGCAGAAGCGGGCTGCGGCGGCGGAGCAGGCGGCTGCGGTTGCTGTGGAGGAGCCGGCTGGCTCGGCGGCGGGGGCTGCATCGGCGGCGCAGGCATGTTCGGCGGTGGCGGCGGTTGGTCCGGCGGCGCGGGCTGGCTCGGGGGCGGCGGCATGGGCGGACCTGCTG
>NZ_JBPYUM010000002.1:0-728733 GCF_052905685.1 Flexivirga sp. B27
ACTGCACTCGGTAGGGTGTGGGAGAGTAGGACACCGCCGAACAATCATTGAAAGTGGCCCCGCCTGTGTCAGGCGGGGCCACTTTTCTTTGTGGTGTCGTAGTATGCCGATGCCATGGCCCGCCGCGGCCGAATTGAATGCCGGCGAGGGAGTGTGCGTGGACGCCGTGAGATTGCCGAAGGTTCTGCGCGGCTCCTTCAATCCGTACGGCGGGCCCGTGCAACGCTCCGGGTCGGCGGTGCCGTGGCGGGAGCATGTCGCGCGATGGATCGGGCGGACCTTCATGGTCGCGGCCGTGGTGTCGCTGCTCGGCGTTGCACTGCACGACAATCGCGTCGTCTCGATCATCGAGGACGTTCTCGGCCTGGTGAATGTGCCGGCCGAGCCGAGCCTCTTCATCGTCTGCCTACTCTTCGTGCTCGCCGGCGCTGTCCGCCGCCGACAACGCTTCGGGCACACCGTCGTCGTGGCACTGATGTTCCTCAGCGTGCTGAGCAGTCTGGTGCTCCTGCTGGGCTCGGTGTTCCATCAGGACTGGCTGCAGGATTCGCGGCTGTCGGGCTTCGACCGTGACTATCACTCGTTCGTGACCAGCGTGCCGGTCACCGCAGTCTCTTTCGTGGTGGGCCTCGGCGTGCTGGTGGTGGTCGCGGCCAGCCGGTCGAACTTCCCTGCGCGCCTGGCACCCGGCAGCAGACTGGCTGCCGCGGTGGTGCTGGTGCTGGGGTTGCTGGTGTCCTTTCTGGTCACCTTCGCGGTGTCGGCGACAGCGGACAACACGCTGCGCGGCACGGGGGAGGTCGCGCGGTTCGCGTTCCGCTCCACCTTCGGCCTGATCTCGGACGAGTCCACGCCCGGACTGCACGGACATGCCGGGCACGCCTGGGTCTACGGACTCGCCGGGATCATGTCCACCGTCGCGTTGCTGCTGGCGAGCCTGGTCTTCGTGCGATCGGGCCGGGGCAGCCAGTTCCAGTCCGCGGACGAGGAGCTCGCCATACGGCGACTGCTGCTGCTGCACGGCGAGAACGACTCGCTGGGATACTTCGCGACCCGGCGAGACAAGAGCGTGGTGTTCGCACCCGACGGTCAGGCCTGTGTGACCTACCGCAACGAAGGCAGTGTGAGCGTTGCCAGCGCGGACCCGATCGGCCGAGGGGCGTCGTGGCAGCCCGCGATCCAAGCATGGCTCGCCCAGTGTCGCGAGCACGGGCTCTATCCCGCCGTGCTGTCCAGCTCCGAGCGCGGGTCGCACGAGTATGTCGAAGCCGGCCTGAAGGCGTTCGCGCTCGGCGATGAAGCGATCATCGACGTCGAGACATTCTCGCTGCGCGGTCGGTCGATGCGTCCGGTCCGGCAGGCGGTCACCCGGCTCCGCCGAGCGGGCTACACCACCCAGGTGCGACGGCACAGCGAGCTGTCAGCAGAGGAGCTGCGCCGGATCGGCATACTCGCCGAGGAGTGGCGTGGGGAGGAGACCGAGCGCGGCTTCTCGATGGCGCTGAACCGGCTCGGAGATCCTGCCGACGGGCGATGCGTCATCATCACCGCCCACGATGCACACGGCGTGATCCGTGGGTTCCTGTCGTTCGTCCCGTGGGGCGTGCGCGGAGCGTCCCTGGACCTGATGCGGCGCGACCGGGACGCCGAGAACGGCCTGAACGAATACCTGGTGTCGGAGCTGATCGAGGCAGCGCCCGAGCACGGCATACGACGGATCTCGTTGAATTTCGCGGTCTTCCGAGAGGTGTTCAGCAGCGCGGACCAGGTGGGCGCCGGCCCGATCACCCGGTTCAACGACGCGGCGTTGTCCTTCGCCTCGCGCTTCTTCCAGCTCGAGACGCTTTATCGCTCCAACGACAAGTACAAGCCGACGTGGGTGCCGCGACTGCTTTGCTACGACCCGGCGCTGACCGTGCCGCGCGCCGGGCTGGCCATGGGCATCGCTGAGGGCTTCGTCCCGATGATCGGCCCGCGCGTGCTGACCGGACCTCGACCGTCGGACGTGCAGCCACCGCGACCGGAGCCGTGGTTCGTGGACCGGGTGCGCGAGCAGGAGTCCGCGTTGCTGTTGCCGGCTCCGCCGCCGGTGCACCTGTCGGAGCAGCAGCGCGTGCGCCGAGACAAGCTCGAGGTGCTGGACGAGGCGGGCGTCAGCGGCTATCCGGTCGCGGTCGCCCGGACCGGCCGCGTCTACGACATCCGGCGCCGGTACGCAGACGTGCCCGCGGGACAGGTCACCGGCGACGAGGTGTCGATCGCCGGCCGAGTGCGGGCGCTGCGCGACCTCGGCGGCGTCTGCTTCGCCGTGCTGGAGGACGGCCACGAAGCTCTGCAGGTGATGGTCACCGCGAGTGAGTCACCCGCCGACGCACGGTCACTGTGGCGCAGCACGGTCGACCTTGGGGACCTGGTCAGCGTGACCGGTCCCGTCGCCACGTCGCGCAACGGAGAGCTATCGGTCCTCCTGCACTCCTGGCAGATGGCCGCCAAGTGCCTGCGGCCGATCCCCGGCCCCGGGGTGCTGCCGGCCGAGGAGACGCGGGTCCGCAACCGGTCGCTCGCGCTCCTGCTGGACCGGGATGCGCGCGAACTGCTCGTCCAGCGGTCGGCCGCCATACGAGCACTGCGGGACTCCTTCCAGGCAGCCGGCTTCCTGGAGGTCGAGACACCCATGCTGCAGCCGGTCCACGGCGGCGCAGCCGCGCGACCGTTCGCGACACACATCAACGCCTACAACATGGGCCTCTACCTGCGGATCGCGCCGGAGCTCTATCTCAAGCGGCTGGCGGTCGGCGGGATGCAGCGCATCTTCGAGATCGGCCGCAACTTCCGCAACGAGGGCGCGGACGCCACGCACAACCCCGAGTTCACCTCGCTGGAGGCCTACGCGGCGTATGCCGACTACGTCTCGATGCGTGAGCTGACCCGGCAGGTGTTGATCGACGTCGCAACCGCTGTGCACGGGCGGCCGATCGCGTTGCGCCCCAACACATCCGGTGGGTATGACCAGATCGACCTGACCAGGCCGTGGCCCGAGGTGACCGTGCACGACGCGGTGTCGCGAGCGGCCGGTGTGCCGCTGACGTCGGACTCGGACCGGGACGCGGTGGCAGCGGTCTGCCGGGCCCACGACATCACGGTCCGTGCCGAGCAGACGGCCGGACACCTCGTCATGGAGCTCTACGAAGCACTGGTCGAGAAGCAGACGACATACCCGACCTTCTACTGTGACTTCCCCGTCGAGGTCTCGCCGCTCGCTCGGCGGCACCGCGACGACCCGCGGCTGACCGAGCAGTGGGACCTGGTCGCCTATGGCACCGAATTGGGCACGGCCTACAGCGAACTCACCGATCCGATCGATCAGCGGCAGCGCTTCACCGCGCAATCGCTGGCCGCGGCCGCCGGCGACGTGGAGGCCATGCAGGTCGACGAGGCGTTCCTCGCGGGCCTGGAGCTGGGTATGCCGCCGACCGGCGGCCTGGGGCTCGGAGTGGACCGGATCGTGATGATGCTGACCGGACAGAACATCAAGGCCACGCTCGCGTTCCCCTTCGTGCGCCCGCAGGCCTGACCCTCAGCGGATCTCCGGCAGACTCGACCAGGGGAAGTCGATCCACAGATCCGTGCGTTTCCAGACGTATTCGCACTTCACGACCGACCGCGACTTCTCGTAGATGACCGCTGAACGGGTCTCCTTGACGTGGCCTTCGCAGAACTCGCGCACCAGGTTGAGCGTGCCGCCGGTGTCCGCGACGTCGTCGAGGATGAGCACGGTGGCGCCGGACAGGTCGACCGGCTGCGGGACGGGCGGCAGCATCACCGGCATGGGCAGGCGCTCGTCGACGCCGGTGTAGAACTCCACGTTGAGCACGTGCACGTTCTTCATGCCGAGTGCGTAACTGATCGCGCCCGCCGGGATGAGACCGCCGCGTGCGATGGAGATGATCAGGTCGGGCCGGTAGCCGTCGTCGTGGATCGTCTGGGCGAGCTCGCGGCTCGCCCTGCCGAACAGGTCCCAGGTGAGCACCTCGCGCTGCTGAGTCATGGCCCCATTGAACTCCAAGCCGCCGGATCCGTCTCGTTAAGGTGGCGACATGGTGGACCGCGAGCAACAGGCAGCGATGACGACGCCCGGGCCGGAGAGCGACGCAGACATCCCGGATTATGTGCACGCACTGGGGATCCCCGGGCTTGCCGACGTGCACGTGCACTTCCTGCCGGAGCCGATGCTGCGGAAGGTGTGGGCCTACTTCGACGGCGCCGAGGAGCACTACGGCGCACCGTGGCCGATCACCTACCGCTTCGACGAGGCGACGCGCATCGCGGTGCTACGCGGCTTCGGGGTGCGGGCGATCCCGGCGCTGACCTATCCGCACAAGCCGGGGATGGCGCGCTGGCTGAACGAGTGGAACACCGAATTCGCCCGCCGCGTGCCGGACAGCATCCACTGCGCCACGCTCTATCCGGAGCCGGACGTCGCTTCGTATGTCGCGGACGCCCTCGCGTCGGGTGCCCGCTTGTTCAAGATGCACGTGCAGGTCGGTGCCTTCGCTCCGGACGACGAGTTGCTGGAGCCCGGCTGGGAGCAGCTGGAGGCGGCGGGCGTGCCTGTCGTCATACATGCTGGATCTGCCCCGTTGCCAGGCGAATTCACCGGATCTGAGCGTGTCGCTCGCGTGCTGGCCAAGCACCCCGAGTTGACCCTCGTCGTCGCGCATGCGGGCATGCCGGAGTATCACGAGTTCGCCGACCTCGTGGAGCGCTACGAGCACGTGCACCTGGACACGACGATGGTGGCGACGGACTACACGGAGCGTTTCGCACCGCTACCGGGCGATTACGTCGCGCGGCTCGGCGAGTTGCGTGAGCGTGTGGTGCTCGGCTCGGACTACCCGAACATCCCCTATCCCTACGCGCACCAGTTGGCCGCCCTGGCGCGGCTGGACCTGGGCGACGACTGGATGCGGGATGTGTTGTGGCACAACGGTGCCCGGCTCATGCTGATTGAGTAGCGACGAAGGAGCGTATCGAGATCGATCAGTGGCTCTGCAGCTCAGCGAGGAGCTGGTCGCGGTCGGTCACCGGTGCCTGGCAGACGAACCCGTGACAGACGTATGCCGCGGGTCGTCCGTCGACCAGCGGCCGGTCCGCCAACAGCGGGCTGCCCGGTCGGTCCGGGAGGCCGTGCACGATCACGGCACCTGCGGTCGGTGCTTCCCAGGCCGACGTGACCAGCCCGCGTGCCGCACGTCCCTCGCCGGCGACCGCGACCTGCACGGGGCCGGCCAACGCGGACTCTGCGACGGCGAGTGCCCAACCGGCGAATCGCGGTGCCTGCGAGGCGATCTGAGCCATGACCGACAGCCCGCGCTCGGAGCGTTCGCGGGCTGCTGTGTCCCCGGTCAGCGCGCTCAGTAGGAGAAGCGCTCCGGCCAGACTCGACGTGCCGCACGGCTCCGCGTTGTCGCCGGACCCACGCGGTGTGAAGAAGAGCTGCTCGCCGTCCGAGGCGGCATCGCGGAAACCACCCGAATCGTCGGCGAAGAGCCGCTGCGCGTCGGTCAGCAACTCGCGCGCCGAGGTCAGGAAGCGCTCCTCACCGGTCGCCTGGTGGAGCACGAGCAGGGCCTCGGCGAAGTTGCCGTAGTCGTCGGCCACACCCAGTGCCGCACTGACCCGCCCGTCCAGCGAGGTGCGGCGCAGCCGGCCGTCGACGAGGTGCCGGTCCAGGATGAAGTCCGCGGCTCGCGTTGCCGCGTCGAGCCATTCGGACTCGTGCAGGATCATCGCTGCCTCCGCGAGTGCGCTGATGGCCAGGCCGTTCCAGGACGTGACGACCTTGGCATCGCGGTCCGGCTGCGGCCGCTGCGCGCGATGCGCGAGCAGTGTCGCGCGGGTCGACTGCCACCAGGCCTCGTCCTCGGGGTCCTGCGCCAGCTGCAGGGTTGAGGTGCCGTGCTCGAAGGTGCCGTCCGCAGTGACACCCAACAGGTCGGCGGCACGGGTGCCCTCGGTGGCACCGAGCACGTCCTGCAGCTCGGTGGGGGACCAGACGTAGGTCGCACCCTCGGTGCCGGCCGTGTCCGCATCGAGTGCGCTGGCGAAACCGCCTTCCGCGGTGCCGAGATCGCGGATCACGAATTGTGCTGTCTCCACGGCGATCCGGGCAGCAAGTGGACTCCGCGACGCTCGCCACAGATGCGCGTAGACACGCAGCAGTTGGGCGTTGTCATAGAGCATCTTCTCGAAGTGCGGCACGGTCCAGGTGGCGTCCACGCTGTAGCGGGCGAACCCTCCGGCGAGCTGGTCGTAGATGCCGCCGCGGGCCATGGCCTCGCAGGTGTGCTCAGCCATCTGTAGTGCGGTCTGCTGACCGGTCCGGGCGTGATGCCGCAGGAGGAACTCCAGCACCATCGACGGCGGGAACTTCGGTGCGCCACCGAAGCCGCCATAGGTCTGGTCGTAGGAGTGGGCGAGTGCGTCGACGGCGGCCGCGGTGAGGTCGGCGGTGAACGCTGCCGGTGCGCTGCGCTCCGCGGCTGCAGCGAGCTGGGTCGCCACGTTGCTGCCCGAAGCCCTGACCTCGTCGCGCTGGGTCTGCCAGGCATGAGTTGCGGCCGAAAGTAGCTGCAGGAACTGTGGTTTCGGCAGGTAGGTGCCGGCGAAGAACGGCTCGCCCTCCGGCGTCAGCAGGCACGTCATCGGCCAGCCACCGCTGCCGGTCATCGCCGTCGTGGCCGTCATGTATGCCGCGTCGATGTCCGGCCGCTCCTCGCGGTCCACCTTGATCGCGACGAAGGACGTGTTGATCGCTTCCGCCACCTGCGAGTCCTCGAACGACTCGTGCGCCATCACGTGGCACCAGTGACAGGCGGCATACCCGACCGACAACAGGATCGGCACGTCGCGCTCGATCGCCTCACGCAGTGCGTCGGGTCCCCACTCCTGCCAGTCGACGGGGTTGTCGGCGTGCTGGCGGAGGTAGGGGCTGAGGGAGTCCGCGAGTCGGTTGGCCATGTGCCCAGCCTGTCACCTTCAACGGCGGAGTGCGGCCAGGCCCTCGGACTGCCCGGAGCGGCGCAGCGCATCGGCCACGAAGCCGCTGGAGAGCAACTCGTCGAGCAGTTGGTTGAGCCAGGCGATCGTGTCCGGATGAACCGTCGGCCGCGTCGCCATCGCCTGGCTGATCTGCATGAACGGCTCGTCGATGACGCGGAGTCCGGAGTGGGCGGCGACATACGCAGTGACCGGCTCGCGGATGCCGGCGGCCACGTCGAGCGACTGCTCGGCGAAAACCGTTGTGCCGTCGACTCCGCGGACGATCGTCGCGTGCTCGAGCGTGCGGGTGAGGAAGAGGTCGTATGCCGAGCCCTCCTTCACTCCGATCCGGACGCCGGGCTGGTCGATGTCGGCGGGTGTGCTGTGTGGCGAGTTATCGGGCACGGCATACACCCCGTCGATCAGGACGTATGGCGCCGTGAAGCGGACCGCCTCGGCGCGGGCGGGCTCGTCCGCGAGGAACGCGAGCGTGGCGTGTCCCTCGGTGAGTTCGGCGAAGGACTTGCGGGCGGCGTCGAAACAGGTGAAGTGCACCTCGACGCCCAGTCGGTCGGCGATCTCGCGGGAGAGGTCGACGGTGATGCCGCCGGGCGCATCGCTCGTGCCGTTCGCGAGCACCGCGTTGCCGAGGTTGATGGACGCGCGCAGTGTCCCGCCCGGGGCCAGATCTGCGCGGACTTGGTCGGTCGTCGAGGTCATGCACCGATCGTAGAGGCGCTGGTGGCGTCGCGGCGAGCCGCTGCTGACAGCAGCGAAACCTAGTAGGTGGCAACGGGTTTCACGGATGCTTGCAGCATGTCCGATGAAGAAGTCAGACCACCACATCCACTCGGCAAGCAGGTTGCGGAGCAGTTGCTCGACCAGCGGGTGATCGTCCTGGACACCGCGCTCGACGACGAGATCGGCACCCGGCTCATCTCGCAGCTCTACCTGCTCTCGGCCGCCGACCCGCGGGCCGACATCAGCTTCTGGATCAACTCTCCGGGCGGCTCCGTGCCGGCGATGCTCGCGATCATGGACGTCATGCGGGCGATCCCGAACGACGTGTCGACCCTCGCGCTCGGATTGGCCTGCAGCGCAGGACAATTCATCCTGACGGCGGGGGAGAAGGGCAAGCGCTTCGCGCTCCCGCACTCCAAGATCCTGATGCACCAGGGCAGTGCCGGTTTCGGCGGCACCGCAGTCGACATCGAGTTGCAGGCCGACGACCTGCGACAGACACGCGACACCGTGCTCGGCATCACCGCCGAACTCACCGGCCAGCCGCTCCCGCGCATCTTCGAGGACTCGCTGCGCGACCGGTGGTACACCGCTGAGCAGGCGGTCGCCTATGGGTTCATCGACGAGGTCATCACTGACATGAACCACGTCAAACCGCGGAAAACACCTGTGGGACTGGGAGGTTCGGAGAAATGAGTTCTTACACGATCCCCAACGTGATCGCGCCGTCGCCGCGGGGCGACCGGGTGATGGATGTTTACAGCCACTTGCTTTCCGAACGCATCGTCTATCTCGGCACCGAGATCGACGACGGAGTGTCCAACGCGCTCATCGCGCAGATCCTGCACCTGGAGTCGACCAACCCCGACCAGGAGATCAACCTCTACATCAACTCGCCCGGCGGATCGCTGACCGCAACGTTCGCCGTGTATGACGCCATGCGGTTCGTCCGATCCCCGGTCGCGACGACTTGTGTCGGTCAGGCGTGCTCGACGGCGGCGATCCTGCTCGCGGCAGGTGCGCCGGGCCGGCGCAGCGTGCTGCCGCACTCCAGAGTCCTGCTGCACCAGCCGTCCGGGAGCGGCCGGGGCGCCATACCGGACATCATCCTGGCTGCGGACGAGGTCATCCGGTTGCGCTCGGAGGCGGAGGAAGTGCTGGCGCACCACACCGGCCAGCCGATCGACGTGCTGCGCAAGGACACCGATCGCGACCGGATCTTCACCCCGCAGGCAGCGGTCGACTACGGGCTGGCCGACGAGGTGATGGACTACCGGTCCTGAGCTGCTCCACACGACGTGCCCCGGTGAGCGAAAGTTGGGAGTCCCGCGAAGTATCGGAGCGAGGTACGAGCGGAGAACTTCGTGGGGTGGCTAGGCAGCAAGTGCGACGGGGCCGCGCATGGAAGTCGTGGCACTGGAGGTCGTTGCCGATCGGGTCGAGCCGACGCTGCGCAGCTCGATCACCTGCTGTGCGCGGTCGAGCGCGGTCATGCGCAGCAACTCGCGGACCGTCAGGTCGGTGACCTCGGCAAGCGTGCAGTCGAGCGCTCCTGCGATCGCCGCGACGATCTCCGACGAAGGATCCTTGCGACCGCGCTCGACCTCAGAGAGGTATTGCGCGGAGATCCCGGCGCGCTGTGCTGTCTCGGTGATGGTGCGGCGGCGGTGCAGCCGGACCCGGCGCAATTGCCCGCCGAGGACGTCCCGCCAGAGCGGCTCGACCGGCGTCTGTCCGGGCGGTCGGATTGCGGTCGTCGCGGATGTGTCGGTGGTTTGCTGTCGCAGCTGTCGCACGTCACCCATACGTCGACGGTAGGCCCGCGACGCGCTCGCGGCATACCGTTTTCTGCTCAGGGCAGAAGCCCGCGGACAAGACCCAGCCCACCCATCGGCCAATGACGGCTTCCTCGCCGAGAGACGGCGAAATGGGACCGTCACTCGACGGGCGGACCGTCACTCGGCGAGCACTGGTCGGTCAGCGGCGCTCACACGCTCACTCGGGGTAGGCGCCGGGCGGGAGGACAGCAGGGTCCGAGACGGCGCAGTCCGGCGTGCGGCGCTCGGCGACCTGCGGGCGCTCCGGCTCGCGGACCGAGGGGACGAGTGCGAGTGCCACCATCGCAGCCGCGCCGACGGCGAGCATTGCGTGCAGCACGCCGACGTGCTCGCCGAGCAGCCCGAGCAGTGGTGGGCCGGCGAGGAACGCGGTGTAGGCGATGGTGCTGATGACCGAGATCCGCGCGTTCGCCTGTGCCGGGTCGTCGGCGGCGGCGCTCATCCCGACCGGGAACCCGAGCGAGACGCCGAGGCCCCAGATGACGATGCCGACGTAGGCCACAGCAGTCGGGCCGAAGACGACAACGAGACTGCCGATGATCGCGAGACTGAAGCAGACGCGGAGCACCGGCACCCGACCGAACCGGTCGAGCAGCTTCGTGCCGACGAGACGCCCGGCTGTCATACAGGACAGGAAGACGGCGAACGCGAGCACGCCTGCCCACTTCGGCACGTGGTGACCCTCGACGAATGCCAGGGACATCCAGTCGTTCGCAGTGCCCTCGGTGAATGCGGCGACGAGGGTGACGACGCCGATGAGCAACACGCGGGGATCGAGCCAGGCATTGCGAGTCGAAACCCGTTCCGGGGTGGGAGTTTTCGGAGTGTCATCGGCGAGGCGAGGCACGGTCTGGAAGTTGCCGGATGCCCACATGCCGATGCCCGCGATGAGGCACATCATCACGCCGACGTGGAGCCAGACGGGGACTCGAGCGGCAGTGACTGCGGCACCGATGAGCGCGGCCAGCACGGTGCCGCCGCTGAACATCGCGTGGAAGCGGGGCATGATCGAGCGCCCCAGATGGCGCTCGGCGATCGCGCCCTCGAGGTTCATCACGACGTCCCAGACACCGATGCCCCAGCCGGCGATCATCAGGAATGCGACCGCGGTCCAGTGGTGGTGCGTGCCGACGGCGATGGCTGTGCAGATGTATGCCGTCGCGGTCAGCAACGACCCCAGGCGCACTGTGCGACGGGCGCCGAGCCGACCGACGATCCACCCCGACATCGGCAGGCCGAGGACACTGCCGATCGACCCGGAGATGAGGAAGAGTCCGAGGCCGGCAGCGGAGAGGTGCAGCAGTGACTTGATGTCCGGCAGTCGGGCGGCGAAGGTCGCGAAGGCGGCGCCGTTCAGCGCGAACATCACCGTGACCGCGGTGATGGCCCTGCGGATCTGGGCAGGGTCCGGCCGGGCGGGCGAGGAAACCGCTGCCCGATCGGTCATCGTCATGGTGTCTCTTCCGGAGCTGGGATGGCGTCGAATCGATTCGATCGAATCGATTCGATAGTCTGCTCCCATGTCGGTCGGAGGTCAAGCCGGAAGCGGCTCAGGATGCGCGTGACGTTGCGCGACGTGGCCGAGCGCGCGGGCGTCGCGACATCGACGGCATCGCTGGTCTTCAGCGGCAACAAGCCGGTGGCCGCCGAGACGGCCGAGCGGGTCCAGGCAGCGGCTGCTGAGCTCGGCTACGGCGGTCCGGACCCGATGGCTTCGTCGCTGCGGCACGGGCGCAGCGGAGTGATCGCCGCCGTGGTGGAGCGTCGCATCCTGCACGCCTTCCGGGACCCGTATGTCGTGTCGGTCCTCGACGGGTTGTCGCAAGTCGTCGGCGAGCTGGGCTGCGGTTTGCTCCTGTTGCCCGACACCGCAGAGGGGTATGGCGACAGCGGACCCCAAGTGTCGCGCGTGGCAGCGGATGCTGCGGTATTCATGCTGTGCGGTGACGAGAACAACGTGCTGGCAACACAATTCGCCAGTCGCGGGGTGCCGGTCGTGGGCACGGGCGCGCCGCGGGGCGCCGACGTGCAGGTGACCGCTGACGAGCGAGCGGCGTCACGCAGCGTCGCGCAGCTGCTGCACGATCTTGGGCATCGACGGGTCGGACACGTGATGATGCCGCTGGCCTGGGGCGGCTCGACGGGGCGACGCACGATCACCCAGGTGCGGGCCAGTCGCTTCCCGGACACGCGCGAGCGGGCGATCGGGGTGCGTGACGTCTTCCGGACGGCACCGCTGATCGAGGCGCAGGAGCCGGACTTCGACTCCGGGTATGCCGCCGCCGGTCTGTTGCTGGGCGCGTCGCCGCGTCCGACCGCGATCATCGCGCAGAGCGACCTGCTGGCCGCGGGGGCTGTGCAGGCAGCGGTGGATCGCGGGCTGCGTGTGCCGGAGGACCTGTCGGTGACCGGGTATGACGGTGTCTCGTTGCCGTGGTTCCCGCGGACGCTGACCACGATCGACCAGCACCCGATCGACAAGGGCCGCGCTGTCGGTGATGCGGTGCGTGCGCTGCTCGCCGGTGAATCCGTGTCGGATGTCGTCGTGCCGGTGACGCTGCGTGAGGGTGACACCACCGGTCCGGTTCCTGGGGCCTGATCGCCGACTGACGCATGTGGCATCGACTGACGCATTTGCAAATGCGTCAGTCGATGGCAGATGCGTCAGTGGGTAGATTCACCGTCGATGGACACTTCCTTGTGGCGACACGAACCCGCCGGCTATCGCTGCCCGTTCTGCGCGTTCCTGCGCGGGGAGTGGGACGACCGCAACGCGGCGACGGATCTCATCGTGCGCCGCGAGCTGGTCTTCGCCCGGATCGCGCCGAAATGGTGGCCGGAGAACGACGGTGGGGCGCTCGTCATACCGAACGAGCATGTGGAGAACCTCTACGAGCTGCCCGTCGAGGTCGGTCATGCACTGATGGACCTGACCCGGGATGTCGCGATTGCGATGCGGGAAACGTATGGATGTCAGGGAGTTTCGACTCGCCAGCACAATGAGCCGGCCGGCGACCAGGATGTCTGGCACCTGCACGTGCATGTCCTCCCGAGGTATGACGGGGACGATCTCTACGTGCGGCATCGCGGGGCGCGTTACGTTGACGCCGGAGCACGTGCCGACTTCGCTGACCGGCTGCGCGCATCGCTGGACTGAGCGCACACGACTGGCGAAGGTGGGGCAGCACCGGGGAGTGTGAGTTCGTCGTATCGCCCGCTTGGGTACGACTCCTGATCGGAAGAGGAGTCTGCCGATGGCCACCACTGCACAGACCCTGGACCGCACCGCCGTGTCCCGGAAGATCTTCGCCGACGTCGCGGAACGTGCCGCGAATTTCGCTGCGACACAGGGACGATCACCATGCCTCGCCACGGTGCTGATCGGTGACGATCCCGCGTCGCACACCTACGTCCGGATGAAGCAACGCCGCGCCGGCCAGCTCGGGCTGGAGTCGCGGCGTGTCCAGGTGCACACCGGAAGGCATCGTCCGGCTGCTCGACGCCTACGACCTACCGATCGCCGGCAAGCGGGTGTGCGTCGTCGGGCGCAGCGCGATCCTCGGCAAGCCGGTCGGCCTGTTGCTGCTGGCGCGGGACGCCACGGTGACCTTCTGCCACTCGCGCACCGGCGACCTGGCCGCTCAGGTCGCCGAGGCAGACATCGTGGTCGTGGACGCGGGCTACAACCCGGGGAACGTTGGAGACGTTGAGTTCTCGGTGGCTGCGTCGCGAGCGTCATACATCACGCCGGTGCCGGGCGGTGTCGGGCCGATGACCATCGCGGTGCTGATGGAGCAGACGGCGACTGCGGCGGAGCAGCGCGTCTCCTAAGACTTGGCCGGCAGCTGGTAGGCCACCGTGTGGCGGGGTTCGTAGACCTGGATGTCGTTCGTGCCGGGCACCTCGACGTCGATCGCGATCCCGTAGCCGCGATCCTCCGGCACACCTCGCAGGTGCGCCCCGCGCTCGGTGAGCTCGCGCGCCGTCGCCTCGACGTCGTCGCAGACCAGACTCATCACGTGCTGTGGCGCGCCGGCGCCATGGCTCGGCATCAACGGATGGACACCGAGTTCGCTGGGTCCGGTGCCGAAGATGAGCCAACTCGTGGCGTCGCCGGGGTCGGCCCCGGCATCGCTGGAATCGGCGTCGCTGACGAACGGCCACTGCAACACGTCGCGGAAGAAGGCGCGGGTCGCCGGTGGGTCGGACGAGTAGATCAGCGTGTGCACGGCCGTCAGCATCTCCTCAGACTAGTGCGGAGGTGCGTTGCGCCGGCCGGAAATCGGATGCGGTCGTCCGGTTGCTCGCCATACGTTCGAGACATGCGCCCACCCGATGCCGGCTTTGCCGACCCGCGACTCGCCGTCCTCTACGACCACTTCGATGACGACCGCAGTGACCTGGATGTCTACGCGGCGATGTTCGACGAGCTGGACGTGCACAAGATCGTCGACGTCGGCTGCGGAACCGGTTGTCTCGCAGTGCTGCTCGCGGAGCGCGGGCTCGAGGTCACCGGCGTAGATCCGGCGGTCGCGTCGCTCGATGTCGCACGTGGCAAGCCGTATGCCGACCGAGTGACCTGGGTGAAGGGTGACGCGACCGCACTGGCCGGCCGGGTGAGTGATGCCGACCTGGCGGTGATGACCGGCAATGTCGCGCAGGTCTTCGTGGACGACGCGGACTGGGCGGCGACCCTGGGCGCCATACACGAGGTGCTGCGGGACGGAGGATGGCTCGTCTTCGAGACGCGCCGGCCGGAGATGCGGGCCTGGGAGACATGGACGACACCGCCGACCGAGGTGGTGCTGCCGGACGGGCGCCGAGGGACGGACTCGATGACCGTGACCGAGATCCAGTTGCCACTGGTGACCTTCGAGTCGACCCTCGAACTTGCCGGCGAGACGCTGAAATCGGTGTCGACACTACGTTTTCGTGAGTATGACGAAATCGTCGCCGACCTGGAGCAGCACGGCTTCGAGGTCGCTGAGGTGCGTGATGCACCGGACCGTCCGGGCAGGGAATGGGTCTTCCTCGCACGGCGTCGGTGAGTCATTGGAAGTCGCGGGACTTGCTGCGCACGTGGATCGTGAGGTGCTCCAGGCGATCCGCGAGCAGGTTGGTGACGCCGTCCTCGGACCGCTCGAGGATGCCGCGCACCACCATGGCGGGCGACGACCTCGCGATGCGCCGGTAACGGTGCCACACCCCTTTGGACACAATGACATTCAGGATGCCGGTCTCGTCCTCGACATTGACGAAGGTGATGCCGCCGGCCGTCGCGGGTCGCTGCCGGTGGGTGATCACGCCACCGACGTGCACTCGGCGGCCGGTCTGGAAACCTTGCAACTGCTCGATCGGCAGCACACCGCGCGCATCCAGGTCGGCGCGGACGTGCCGGATCGGGTGGTCGCCCGGGCTGATCCCGGTGGCCTGCAGGTCGTGCATCAGCAACTCGCCGATCGACAGCTCCGGCAACAGCGGCGGTTGGTAGGGCACGCGCACCGGCAACTGGTCGCCACGGATCGACGCCGCCTCGGCCGAGCGCCACAACGCATCCCGGCGTGAGCCGGTCAGTCTGTCGAGCGCCCCGGAGAGCGAAAGAGCCTCCATCTGCTCGGTGTTCAGGTCAGCACGCCGTGCGAGATCAGCTAGATCGGTGAACGGACCGTCGAGATCACGAGTCCGCACGATGCGCTCGGCGGCCTTCTCACCGAGCGCGGTGATGTCGGCCAGCCCGAGCCGCACCGCGAAGTGCCAGTCGCGCCGGTGCTGCCGCCAGTCGGGCGCGGCGTCGGTGTCGAAGTCACCGATCTCCTCCTGGGTGTGGTCGCGCAGGCAGTCGTCGTCGCCGCCGCGATGGTCGAGCGCGTCGGGGGAGTCCGGCTCCAGGTCGGCGTGCACGCTGGAGCGCGACAGGTCCGGTGACAACACCTCGACACCGTGCCGCCGCGCATCGCCGGTGAGCGTCTGCGGCGAGTAGAAACCCATTGGCTGGGAGCGCAGCAGACCGGCCAAAAACGCTGCGGGGTAATGCAATTTGAGCCATGAGCTGGCATAGACCAGCACCGCGAAACTCAGCGCGTGCGACTCGGCGAAACCGAAGTTGGCGAACGCCTCGATCTTGGTGTAGATCTCCTCCGCAGTCTCCGGCGGTATGCCGTTGCGGGCCATCCCGTCATACAGCTTGGTGCGCAGGGAGTCGATGCGCTCGACCCCGCGCTTGGACCCCATTGCCCGCCGCAGCAGGTCCGCGTCGGCGGGAGTGCAGTCGCCGACGGCGATCGCCATCTGCATCAGCTGCTCCTGGAAGAGCGGCACGCCGAGTGTGCGCTCGAGCACCGGCTCCAGCAACGGGTGCGAGTAGGTGACCGGCTCCTTGCCGGTGCGCCGCCGGATGTAGGGGTGCACCGCGCCGCCCTGGATCGGGCCGGGGCGGATCAGCCCGATCTCGACCGCGAGGTCGTAGAACGACCGCGGCTTCAGCCGGGGCAGGGTGCCCATCTGCGCGCGGCTCTCGACCTGGAAGACACCGATCGAGTCGGCACGGCACAACATGTCGTAGACGCCCGGCTCGTTGCGCGGCAACGTCTCGATGCGCCACTGCTCGCCGGTATGGCGCTCGACCAGGTCGAAGGTGTGCTGCAGTGCGGCCAGCATGCCGAGGCCGAGGAGGTCGAACTTCACCAGCCCCATCCACGCGCAATCGTCCTTGTCCCATTGCAGGACAGTGCGATCGGTCATCCGCGCATGCTCGATCGGGCACACCTCGCTGACCGGCCGATCAGTGAGCACCATGCCGCCGGAGTGGATGCCGAGGTGCCGCGGATAGGTCAAAACCTGCTTGGCCAGCTCGATTACCGGCGCAGGTATGTCGTGGTCGGCGCTGGAGATCTCCGCACCCCACCGCTCGACCTGCCGCGACCACGCATCCTGTTGACCCTGACTCGCGCCGAGAGCCTTGGCCATGTCGCGCACGGCGTTCTTCGGGCGATAGGTCACGACGTTGGCGACCTGCGCAGCATTGCGCCGGCCGTAGCGCTCGTAGACGTGCTGGATGACCTCCTCGCGTCGGCCGGAGTCGAAGTCGACGTCGATGTCCGGTGCTTCCTCGCGCAGCTCGGACAGGAACCGCTCGAACGGCAGCTCGTAGAAGATCGGGTCGATCACCGTGATGCCGAGGACGTAACAGACCGCGGAGGCCGCGGCCGAGCCACGCCCCTGGCACAGGATGCCGCGCGATCGGGCGAACTGCACGATCTCGTGCACGATCAAGAAATAGCCCGGAAAGTCTTTTTTCTCAATGGTGTTCAGCTCGCGCTCGATGCGTGCGTATGCCGCGTGGTTGTCCCGTGGATAGCGCTCCGCGGCACCTCGCATGGTCAGCTCGCGCAGCCAACTCATCGGGGTGTGCCCGGCAGGCACCTCCTGACGGGGGAGACGTGGCGACGCCGCGCGCAGGCTGAACGCCAGATCGTCGGCGATCTCGACGGTCCGCTCGACCGCGCCCGGGAAGCGACGCATACGCCGGGCCATCTCCGCACCACTGCGCACGTATGCCGCGCCGTGCACCGGCAGCCAGCTGTCCAGCTCCTCCAGACTGCGACGTGAGCGAACCGCGGAAAGCGCTGTGGCGAGCGGGTATTGATCGGGCTCGGCGTAGTGCACCGCATTGGTCGCGACGGTCAGTGCACCACCTACCGTCGCCACCTCGGCGAGCCGGTCGCAGGTGTCGCTGTCTGCCGGATTGCCGTGGTCGGTCAACTCGACGAGGACGTTGTCCTTGCCGAAAAGTTCCTGGAGAGAGCGCAATTCGGAGACCGCGGCGTCGTGGCCCTGGCGCGCGAGGGCGCTCGGCACGCTGCCCTTGCGGCACCCGGTCAGCACCACCCACTGCCCGGCGGACTCCTCGGCGAGCGCCAGCAGGTCGTAGAGCGGCTTGCCCTTCTCCGCGGCGTCGGCGAGCTGGCCGTCGGTGATGGCCTTCGCCAGCCGGCGGTAGCCCTCGGCGCCGCGCGCGAGCACCAGCAGGTGGTTGCCCTCGGGGTCGGGCACGCCGTTCTGCGGAGCGGTCAGCCCGAGCGACAGCTCGGCACCGAAAACCGTTTGTAAACCATAGCTTTCGGCAGCCTCGGCGAAACGCACGATGCCGTAGAGGCCGTCGTGGTCGGTGATGGCGAGGCCGTGGAGACGCTGCCGGGCCGCCTCGGTGACCAGATCCTCGGGCGCCGCGGCACCGTCGAGGAAGCTGTAGTGGGAGTGCGCGTGCAGCTCGGCATACGGCACGACGGGCGCGGTGGGCGCGTCGAGCTCCGAGGGCCGGAACGGCTTGCGCTTGCGGGAGAAGACCGGCCCGTCGCCGCCGTCCGCGGGCCGGCCGCGCACGGTCCGCTCCTCCGGGCGGATGCCGCGGGACAACGCCTGCTCCAGCTGCGACCACGGTATGGCGGGGTTGCTCCACCCCATTAACGATCACCACGCAAGCTCAAGGGTCTCGATACGGCTCCGCTAGCGCTCCGCCTACTCGACCAGCTTGGGTTGTCAGTCATAACGCGCCTCGATGAACCAGGTGTCGCCCTCGGCGAGCAACAGCCACGCGGACGACTGGTTGTCGACCAGCTGGAAACGGTTGAGGCGCTTGCCCTTGCGCCACCAGCGTTGCTGGATCGGCCACGGCCCGGCCCACTGTGCGACCCGCCTGGCGGTGTTGCCGGGAAGGCGCAACCACGCCGGCTCTCCGCTGACCCCGCCGCGGGCGTCGACGGTGATCGGCTCACCGACGTCGGTGCAGACCTGCACCTGACGTGCACTGCTGAAGACGGTGGCCGGAGAAGGGCCGGGCACCGTGCCCGGCCAGGGCTGCTCGAGGCGGCGTTCGCGCACGGTCGGCAGTGCGTCGCCCCACGGTCGCAGGACACGTCGCTCGTGCAGCAGGCGCCCGCCGGAGACGGTGCTGGTGAGGACGGCGTCATGCCCGAGCCGGTGCTGCAGGGTGGTCAGGGCGTGCTCGACCTTCTCGTCCGGGCGGTCACCCCACAACCCCTGCGCGTGGTGCTCGGCGTTGTCGACCGACTCGGGGAGGACCTGCACGGACAGCACCGAGGCACCCAGTGAGTCGTCGTCGACGGTGGTTGCCTCGGCGGCGAGATCCTCCAGCTGCCAACGGATCCGGTCGAGGACCTCCGAGCTGCCGAACTGCCACGGGTGCCGCCAGAGCCGCTCGAAGAGCGTGTCGGGCTCGAGCTGCACGGTGACCCGGATCTCGGTGCAGATCAACGAAGCTCGGGTGAGCAGCTGAGTGAAATCCGCGGCGGCCGGCTCGCAGCGCGCGATGATCTGCTCCACCAGATCGGTGGCCGGATCGAAGAGCACCCGCATGCCCAACTCCGGTGGCACCGTGCGAGGGCTCAGGATCGGGGTGTCCTCGCCGCCGGCGAGTTGGTGGGCACGCAGCCCGGCGGCGCCGAAGCGGGCGTGCACCTGATCACGGGGAAGCTGCATGAGGTCGCCGAGAGTGCGAATCCCCATGCGCTGCAACAGATTGTCCAGCTTCTTGTCGCACGCGACCGCGACCGGGAGGCCGGCCAGGAAGTCGGCCGAGCCGCCCGCCGGAACGATGTGGATGGGCGCAACGCTCGAGCTGGTGTATGCCGCCTGCTCGGCGGTGAAGAGCCCGTCGGCGACGGCGACGCGCAGGTCGACCGGCAGCCGCAGCTCGTGCTCGGTGAAGTCGCGCAGATGGGTGAAGAGGGCGCTCGCAGCAGCGTGTTCACCGCCGTAGAATCGGCCGGCTCCTTGCGCGCGCACCGCAGCCACACCGGGGCGGACGACGTGCACGTCGGGGATCTTCTCCTCGACGGCGTGCAGCATCGGCTCGAAGGCCCGCGCCTCGGCGACGAGGTCGTGCGGCAGCACGATCAGGTCGGGACAGCGGTGCTGCGCCTGTCGGATGCGCAGCCCGGCGGTGACACCCTCCAGCTTGGCCGCGGGGGAGCACGCGACGACCGTCCCGCGGTCGGCCAGGGCAAGTGCCTGATCGGCGGTGATGCCCTGGGTGAGCCGTGCCGCGAGCACCGACCAGCCAGGGCACCAGACCAGCATCACGCGGACGGGGGAGCTGCTGATCATGGCCGGACCGGGATCTCGAGGTCGACATGCCGGGTGTGGGCGCGCTCGGTCGCTTCGAGCCGCAGGGTGCCGGCGGACAGGTGGCCGTGCCCGTGATACAACCCCTCCCACCGCACGACCCGACCGGTGAGCGCGGCGGCGGCGCGCGGCCAGTCGCCCAGCACCACCAGGGTGCTGCCGCTGGTCCGCAGCCTGGCGAGCAGACGGGACACCTCACCGGGCGAAATGCGCTCCGGCGGCGCCGCGACGACCAGCGCACTCACCTCGACGAGCGCGGCCACCACCGAGGTCCAGTCGCCGGCAGGGACATGGGGGACCAGCGCCAGTCGCTCGAGCCAGACGCCCCACTCGGCCGCGGCCTCGATGCCCAGATCGGGCACACCGACGACACCGCACCACGAGCCCGCCATCGAGGGTCCGGCGAGCAACGCCAGCGCCGCGCTCATCGAGCCGCGCAAGGTGTATGCCGCACCGGCGCGCAGCCCGCGCGGGAACAACCCGGCCAGGGCGGGGTGCACTGGCACGCTGCCCGCAGCAGGAGTCTGCTCGTGGCGCTGCAGCAGCTCGTGCAACTCGGCGACCCGGGTCGCGGTGGTGGCGGTCATGCGATCTATGATCGAACAAATGTTCGATGAAAGTCAATCGCGGGATGCGTCACACTGTGAACCCCGATGACGATGGTTGCCGTCGGGTGTGACACCGACTGCGGAGGACACGATGGCCAGCAAATTCACCGAGCTCGCGATCGACTGCGCGGACCGGCGGGCGCTGGCCGGCTTCTGGTGCGAGGTGCTCGGCTACGAGGTGCGGGAGGAGGACGACGAGATCGTGACCATCGGCTCGCCGGACGTGCCCGAGGGTCGGCGGCGTCTCGGCCCGGTGCCGCCGACGCTCACCTTCGCGCAGGTGCCGGAGGGCAAGGTCGTGAAGAACCGGCTGCACATCGACCTGAACCCGACGGACCGTGACCAGGGGGCCGAGGTCGAGCGACTGCTCGCGTTGGGTGCCCGCCGTGCGGACGTCGGCCAGGGTGACCAGCCCTGGGTGGTGCTGACCGACCTCGAGGACAACGAGTTCTGCGTGTTGGCCGAGCAGTGCCCCTGATCCTGCGCCCGAGGTGGTGTCCAGCCGCCGGGCGGTGCGTCCGCGCGCTCGGCGAGAAGCCATAATCGCTCGGGTGATCGGTTCTGCTGCCTGGCGCTCGTTCTCGCGCGGTCTGGTCGAGTTGGCGTATGCCGAGGCCGGCACCGGTGACCACCCGGTCGTGTTGCTGCACGGGCTGGCCGGCACCGCGCAGGAGTGGTCGGCCACCATGCGGGCCCTCAGTGGTTCGCGTCGCGTCGTAGCCCTCGAGCAGCGCGGCCACGGCCACTCCACCCGTATGCCGCAGGACGTCACCCGGGCCGCGCACGTCGCCGACGTCGTGGCGTTGATCCGGCAGCTCGGTGGTGGCCCGGTCACGCTCGTCGGGCAGTCGATGGGTGGTCACACCGCGATGCTCGTTGCAGCCGAAAACCCTGAATTGGTAGGCCAATTGGTGATGGTTGAAGCCGGCGTGGGTGGTGGCGGCGATGCTGCGACGGCACCGGTCGAGCAGTGGCTGCGCAGCTGGCCGGCGTCCTTCCCCGATCGCGACGCCTTCATCGACTTCTTCCGGAGCACCGGAAGTCCCGCGGCCGCGGAGGCGTGGGCGGACGGCCTGCAGTTCGACGCGGGCGGCCTGGTGCCGTGCTGGGATGCCGACGTGCTGGTCGAGGCGTTGCGTGCGGTGCACGTGCTGCCGCGGTGGCGGGCGTGGGAGTCCGTGACGGTCCCGACACATCTGGTGGTGGCCGAGCGCAGCGTCATACCGACCGAGGAAGTGGAACGCATGCGCCGTACAGGAGCGCATGTTGAGTGCACCACGATCGCCGATGCCGGGCACGACTTGCATCTGGACCAGCCGCAGGCGTGGCTGGAGACGCTGCGAGGGCTGGTCACCGACGTGCGGTGACCAGCCCTCGCATGCGATGCCGTCGGTGGGTCAGCCGGCGGCGTTCTCGGTGGTCGCGGCGGGGCGCTGGCCCAGCTCTGCGTCGAGACGGAGCAGGCCGGGACCGTCGTCGTTGATCAGCTTGATGCGACCGACGATCTCGTCAACCGTTGCTTCCTCCTCGACCTGCTCGCTGATGAACCACATCAGCAGCGGGCGCGAGTCGAGATCGCCGGCCTTGTCGGTCGCGGAGTAGAGGTCACGGATCGAGGCCGAGACCTTCTGCTCGTGCGCGAGTGCGGCTTCGAAGACGTCCAGCACCGACTTCACGGACACCTTGGGTGCCGATATCGCGCCGATGGACGGGTGATTGGCGCGATCGGTCAGGTGGTCGATGAACTTGTTGGCGTGGACGACCTCTTCGTCGGCCTGGTGGCGCAGCCAGGCGGCGATGCCGGGCAGGTCCTTGCTCTCCATCTCGATGGCCAGCTGGCGATAGACCATCGAGGATTCGAACTCCAGGGTGATCTGGGCGTTGAACTTCTTCTCGAGTGCGGCGCTCATCTTCATGCCGTCAGCGTATGTCGCGAGCGGCGTCGCCACCAGCAATGTTTGCCTTGCCACACTTGGGTTTGCCTCACCTCATTGCGATTTGGCGGACCCCTCGTCCTGCCGGACCAGCGACTGGTAATCGGGGTGTTTGTCGAGCCATGCCGCGATGAAGGGGCAGCTGGGAACGACGGTGAGGTCGCCCCGCGAGCGGACGTCGTCGAGCGCGTGGCGGGCGATCGCCGAGCCGACTCCCTTGCCCTCGAATTTCGTGTCGACCTCGGTGTGCACGAACGTGATCCGGTCGTCCGCGAGCTGGTACTGCGAGAAGCCCGCGAGCACCCCGCCGATGCGTGCTTCGTAGCGGCTCCTGTCAGGAGCGTTCTGCACTGTGATGTCGTCGCTCATATCTCCATCTTGGACCCGATCGCCCGCGATGTCGGGTGGATGTCAGTGCTCGGACATAGCGTGAAACGGGTCGACACGGTTGACACGGTTCGACACCGGGGAGAGGTGGCGCGGATGAGTGACGTGAACAGTTGGCTGCTCGAGGGGGATCCGTCGGTCCGATGGCAGGTGATGCGTGACCTGACGGACGCGCCCGGCGACGAGGTGGCTGCGCAGCGGGCGCGCGTTGCCACGTCGGGGCACGGCAGGCGCATTCTCGAGCTGTATGCCGACGGCGCCTGGGCGGGTGGCGCGTGCTTCCCGAGTCGGGACTGGCGGCCGCCGGACGGACCGATTGGTGACCCCGACGGGCAACCGTGGACGGCGACGTTGCCGACGCTGCGGCTGCTGCGGGAGTTCGGCGTGGACCCGGCAGATCCGCGCGTTGCGGCGGCTGTCGAGGGTGTGCGGGAGCACTGTCGCTGGGAGTATGACGACCTGCCCTTCTTCGACGGTGAGGTCGAGCCGTGCATCAACGGTGGCACGGTGTCGGTCGGTGCCTATTTCGGTCAGGACGTCGGCGGGATCGTGCAGCGTTTGCTCGGTGAGCAACTCGATGATGGCGGTTGGAACTGCGAAGCGGAGCGAGGCTCGACGCGGTCGTCGTTCCACACGACGATCTGCGCGCTGGAAGGTTTGCTCGATTACGAGCGTGCCGGTGGCGCCCTCGACGTGACGGCCGCGCGGCAGCGAGGCGAGAGTTATCTGTTGCAGCGCAACCTGTTTCGGCGGGCGAGCACCGGTGCAGTCGCCGACCAGGACTGGTTGCAGTTCTCCTTCCCGACGCAGTGGCACTACGACGTGTTGCGCGGTCTCGACTACTTCCGCGCGGTCGTCGGCACCCCCGATCCGCGGCTGGCCGAGGCCGTCGAGCATGTGCGGTCCAAGCGCCGGTCCGATGGTCGCTGGCCGCTGGAGAACACCCATCCTGGCCTGATCCACTTCGAGCTGGAGGAAGGCGACGGAGCGCCCAGTCGGTGGAACACCCTGCGTGCGCTGCGGGTGCTGCGCTGGTATGACGACGCCTCGAAAACGTCAGTGGCAGAAGGACAGTCCTAGAGCACGCCGAGCCGTTCCACCAACAGGCTGATGCGGGCCTCGGCATCTTCCGGGGGAAGCCGTCCCGCCCGGGTCAGCGTCGCCATACCGTGCAGTGCTGCCCAGAAGACCTCGGTGAAGAGATCGGGGTGGACACCGTCTCCCGCGACCGGCCCGAGGCTCTCGAGCAATGCGGCGAACGCGTCCTTGAGCGGCTCCGGGGTGTCCTCCATCGCGAACACCAGTCCGCCGTCGAGTTGGAAGATGGCGTCATACACGGCTGGATTCTGTTCGGCGAAATCCAGATACGCGCGTGCCAGGGCGGTGACCCGGGTCCGCGTGCTTCGCGTGCGGGCGGCAGCGGCGCGCAATGCCGCGGCCATCTCGGTGGCGCCTTCCAGGGCGACAGCGCCGACGATCTCGCGCTTGCCGCGGAAATGGCTGTAGAGGACGGGCTGGCTGTATTCGATGCTCTCCGCGAGCCGCCGAGTGGTGACGGCATCCCAGCCCTGCTTCTCGGCGATCTCGCGGGCCGTTGCCACGATCAGCCGCTCGCGATCGGCCCGCTCGCGTTGCTTTCGTTCTTGTACCGACATGACTGAATTCTAGCAGTGCTAGACAAGCAAGCAATAGCACTGCTAGCGTCATTCACATCAACTAGCAGCGCTAGATTCTTGGAGGAGCAACATGTTGAACACGCTCGAGGTCGTCACGACCGTGGTTGTCGGCGTACTGGTGGGGGTCGAGTTTGCGGTCGCGTTCGTGATGAACCCGATCCTCAACGCGCTTCCCGACGACAGCACCCAGCTCGGTCACGCTCATGGCGGCCGAATGCTCGGCGCCGTGATGCCGTTCTGGTACATCGGCTCATTGATCCTGGCCGCCGTGTGGGCGGTCGCCGGCTGGCAGAACGACGGCAGTGGTCTCGTTGTCATCGCTGCCGGACTGCTGATCCTCAGCGTCGTCATGTCGGTCCTTCTGCTGGTGCCGATCAACAACCGCAACAAGAGCTGGACCGCTGAGAACCGACCCGCCGACTGGAAGCAGCAGCTGAATCGTTGGCTCCGTTTCCATTACGTCCGCGTCGCCATCCTCATCGCCGCCTTCGCGCTTCTGGTGATCGCGCTCGTCTGAGCCGTGGTTGCCACCCACTTCCCCCTGATGGGAGTGGGTGGCAACCGGCGACCTCCATCAGCCGGCGACCTCCGTCAGCCGGTGACACCGAGGTGGGTGGTCTGCGGCGAAGGGATGGGCGGCTCATCCGGGTGAGTCGAGGGCGATGAGGACGGATTGTCCTTCGGACCGACCTGGAATGTCCGCGACACCGTCACCTTCTGCACATCGTTCTCCGCAGGACCGGTCGCGTACCACAGGTGCACCTTGACGATGTGTGTCCCCGGCGAAACCGGCACGGGATGCTGCAACAGCGGGTCGAACGAAGTGTGGATCGGCCGCAAGCGGGCGGCCGGGTCATCGACGGCGCGATCGCCGCTGCTGACCAGTTTGCCGTCCAGGTAGATCTCATGCGAGGTGAATTGGATCGGGTCGTCTCCGGCGTAGATGACACCGTCGATCCGGAAACCAGGCGCTCCGAGTCCGTGCACACCGACTTGGAGCGTCGGCGCCACGGTGACATGAGCGGCTGACGGTGACGTGTCGCTCGAGGACGAGGACGAGCTCGAGCTCGCGGTGCTGCTCGGGCTGGTGGTCGCGGATGTCGGGTCGCCCGACGGCGTGGTCGTGCCCGTCGAGGATCCTGTGGCAGAAGTGGAGCTGCCGGACGAACCCGAGTCGGCGTTGCTGGCGGTGGCCGTGGCAACCGCGCCGCCGCAGGTGATGACCCCCGCGGCAACGGCGACGAGGAACTTGTTGCGTGTCGTGTGCTGCATCGTCTTCCCCCAATATTTCGGTGAAGCGTCCCTGGGTGGGACATTGGGGAAGACGACCGAGCACCCGATCGGTTGCGCCGCGGCCGCCGATCTCGGCCGAAGTCGTAACGCGTCTACGACCGAGTAGGACCTCACCCGCGACGCGAGGCGATCACTGCGGCGGGCGCACCGACTGCTGGCTGGGCAGCTGGTCCTGGCGCACCAGGCCGACCGGGCAGGTCAGGCCGTTCGGGCCGTGATTGCAGTAGCCCGCCGGATTTTTGTGGAGGTACTGCTGGTGGTAGTCCTCGGCGTAGAAGAACGGACCCGCTTCGGAAGCCGGGCGGATCTCGGTGCTGATCTCGCCGAAACCGTTGTCGGAGAGAACCTGCTGGAATGCATCACGGGTTGCGATCGCGGCTTGCTCCTGCTCGGGCGTCGTCCAGTAGATCGCCGAGCGGTACTGCGTGCCGATGTCGTTGCCCTGCTGATTGGCGGTCGTCGAGTCGTGGTTCTCCCAGAACGCCTTCAGCAGCAGCTCGGGTGACGTCTTCGCCGGGTCGTAGGCCACCAGCACTGCTTCGGTGTGCCCGGTGCGCCCGGTGCAGGTCTCCTCGTAGGTCGGGTTGGGCGTGTAACCGCCCATGTAACCCGCGGCCGTCGCGACAACTCCGGGCTGCTGCCAGAAGATGCGCTCGGTGCCCCAGAAGCAACCCATGGCGACATACAACAGTTGCGTGCCGTCCGGCCACGGCCCCTGCAGCGGCGTGCCGAGCACTTCGTGCTTCTCGGGTATGCCGGGCAGTTGTGTCGGGCGACCCGGCAACGCTTCGTCGGGGGACACCATCGAGGTCTTGCGGCCGAAGAGGAAGCTCATGCAACGCACAACGAAAATGTGGGTCGAAGCCTTCCCAGCGGACCGTGCTTGATCTCGATACGCGGCAAGATCCGCACCGCACTCGATCAGCGTGCGGTCAGCAGTTCTTGTAACCCGTCTTCGCGCGCTTCTGCGCGGCGGTCTGCTTGTAGGTGCAGGTCGTGATCGTCGTGCGACCCTTCACCAGGTATGCCGTGTCGAGGGTGTTGTTCCAGACCATCGATCGGCTCATGCCCCAGTAGAGGTGGCCGGTGGTGTTGCGGCCCTTGCCGCTGTGCACGGTCACGATCTTGCCCGCGCCCAGCCGGAACGTCTTCGGGAAGCGATAGACGTGCTTCGATCCGCGGTCGTGGATCAGGTAGCCGGACAGGCTGATCGTCTTGCGGGTGACGTTTTTGACCTGGATGTATTCGCGGTTGAGCTTGGTCTGTGTGTATGGCGTGTCAGATCCCGGCTGGTCGGCGTAGAAGCGCGCGAACTTCAGCGTGGTGGCAGCGTGGGCCGGTGCCGCGAGGGGCACCGACATACCGACGGCGACGGACACGGCGACAAGGGTGGGTGCAAGACGACGCATGACGATCGGTCTTTCGGCGAGAAGGGCGTTACGGCGTGCTCGCCGGGTAAAGGAATAGTAAAGAGGTCGTCGTGCCGCGTCCAGTGGACGCACAGAAATTGCGCGGGCAGGTGAGAAGCCCGGCAGGGGAGAGAAACCGCTGGCCACATGCGGCCCGGATCCCGCAGGATCGGGCCATGCGCATCGCAGTCGTGGACGGACGATCCGACGAACCCGCCGACCGCCGACTCTTCGAGGGGTTCGTCGCGGCACAGGCGGCGTCGATGGCGTCGCTGCACGACGGGGCCAGCGGAGCGTGGTCCGTCGACGAACTACGCGAAATGCGTCGTTCCCGAACGGATTTCGTGTATGCCGACCGCGCGGCGCTCGTCGACGAAGACGTCGCCGGCATGCTCGCCGTCGCGCTGCCACAGCACGACAATCGCGACAAGGCGATGGTGATGCTGCACGTGCGGCCGGAGCATCGCCGTCGCGGCATCGGCGACGCACTGATGGCCGAGGCGGAAGCGATCGCGCACGCCCACGACAGGTCGGTGTTGATGGCATCGACGGACAGCGACGCCGGCCGGGACGACGTGGGCGAGACATTCGCCCGCCGCCACGGGTTCGCGCTGGCCCAGACGATGCTCGCCAGTCACCTGGCGCTGCCCGCGGACCGTCCGGCACTGGAACAGATGACGGCGAACGACCGAGCGGCGCCATACGAGCTGGAGGTGGCGTGGGACCGGCTGCCGACGGACTGGCTGGCCGACCGCGCCGTGCTCAGCGCGCGGATGAGCACGGATGCTCCGCAGGGCGACCTCAGCTGGGACGAGGAGACCTGGACCGCCGAGCGGGTGGCCGAGGATGCCGAGCGCGTGGTGAAGTCCGGTCGGCGCCTCCTCGAGGTCGTCGCGCGCGACACCGCGACCGCGCGGCTCGTCGGGTTCACGCGCATCACGGTGCCGATCGCCGAGCCGGAGGTCGGCTATCAGCAGGACACCCTCGTGCTGCGCGAGGCGCGCGGGCACGGTCTGGGGTTGCGGATGAAGGCCACTGCGGCTCTCGCGCTGATGGACGAAATGCCCGGCACTCGGAAGGTTCTGACCTGGAACGCCGACGACAACGGGTCGATGCTCGCGGTCAACCGGAAACTCGGTTGCACCGTCGACGGCATACAACGGGAGTGGGAGCGGAGGTTGGACACGTTCTGACCGCCGGACGCGAGGTGAGCGAACCCGCCCGCGCTCGATAGCCTGTCCCGGTGCTGACAGTGCAAGACGCCCTCATCCGCCTCCAGAAGTTCTGGACCGACCGCGGCTGCATGACCGTGCAGCCCTTCAACACCGAAGTCGGAGCCGGGACCATGAACCCCGCGACGCTGATGCGGGTGCTCGGGCCGGAGCCGTGGCGGGTGGCGTATGTCGAGCCGTCGGTGCGCCCCGACGACAGCCGGTATGGCGAGAACCCCAACCGCCTGCAGACGCACACGCAGTTCCAGGTCATCCTCAAGCCGGAGCCGGGCAACCCGCAGGAGCTCTACCTCGAGTCGCTCGAGGCGTTGGACATCGACATCCACGCGCACGACATCCGCTTCGTCGAGGACAACTGGCAGCAGCCGGCGATCGGCGCATGGGGCCTCGGCTGGGAGGTCTGGCTGGACGGCATGGAGATCACCCAGTTCACCTACTTCCAGCAGGTGGGTGGGCAGAACCTCGACCCGATCCCCGTTGAGCTGACCTACGGCATCGAGCGCATCATGATGGCGCAGCAGGGTGTCTCGCACTTCAAGGACATGCAATACGCCCCCGGCATCACGTATGGCGAGGCCTTCGGCCAGCAGGAATACGAGATGTCCCGCTACTACCTGGACGACGCCGACGTCGCGGCCAACCAGGAGTTCTTCGACCACTACGTGGCCGAGGCCAAGCGGATGATCGAGCAGCGGTTGCCCGTCCCGGCATACAACTATGTGCTGAAGTCCTCGCACGCCTTCAACGTGCTCGACGCGCGGGGCGCGATCTCGACGACCGAGCGCGCGAAGGCCTTCTCGACGATGCGCGGGCTCGCCCGCGACGTGTCGAAGCTCTGGATCGAGCGACGTGAGGAGCTGGACTTCCCGCTGCTGAAGACCGAGGCGCCGAAGGTGTTGGCCGGCAACGCCGTCCGGCATCCGGCGGATGACCCCGAGCACGTCGATGTCGCGGCCCTGCCCACCGATGACCAGACGCTCGCCGTCGAGTTCGGTGTCGAGGAGTTGCCGCCGCACGTCGTCGGTCAGGCGATCGACTTCGTCCGGGACACGCTGACCGAGCGGCTGGACGTGAGCCGGCTGACCCACGGTGCGATCGACGTCGTCGGCACACCGCGCCGCATCGTCGCCACTGTCGCGTCGTTGTCCGCGCACGAGCCCGACGCCGAGAGCCTGCGCAAGGGCCCGAAGGTCGCCGCTGCGTATGACGAGAACGGTGAACCCACAAAGGCAGCACAGGGATTCGCGCGCGGCCAGAAGGTCGATGTCGCCGATCTGGTGAAGGCGGAGTTCGACGGTGCCGAGCACGTCGCGGTGAAGGTGACCGAGACCGGTCGTGACGTGCTGGCAGTGGCCGGCGAGATCGTCGGCGACATCGTGGACGCACTGCGTGCAGACAAGAACATGCGCTGGTGCGACCCGCAGTTGTCCTACAGCCGGCCGGTGCGCTGGATCGTCGCGCTGTGGGGCGAGACGGTGGTGCCGGTGCATGCCTCCGAACTGTCCTCGGGCCGCACGACCTACGTGCACCGCACCGACGCCACGCCGCTGGTGCGCGTCGCGACCGCCGATCAACTGCGCGACGTCCTGAAGACGCACGGACTCGTCGTCGACCCGGCGACGCGTCGTCAGCAGGTCATCGACCAGGCGCGTGCGCTCGCCGAATCCGTCGGCGGCACAATCGATTTCGACGGCGAGTCGGCGCTGGTCGACGAGATCACCAACCTGGTCGAGGAGCCGCACGCCATCCTCGGCACGTATGGCGAGAAGCACCTCAAGCTGCCCGAGCAGATCCTCACCACGGTCATGCGCAAGCACCAGCGCTACCTGCCGGTGCGTGATGCGCAGGGCGCTCTGATGCCCTACTTCGTCACGGTCGCCAACGGTGACTGCGACGACGAGCTGGTGAAGCTCGGCAACGAGACCGTGCTGCGCGCCCGCTATGAGGACGCCGCGTTCTTCTACGACGCGGACCTCAAGGTCCCGCTCGCGGACCTGCGGTCCGGTATCGACAAGCTGACCTTCGAGAACCGCCTCGGCTCGGTCGCCGAGCGTGCCGACCGGATCAATGATGTGGCACGCGAAATCGCCTCCGCGGTCACGCTTTCCGCTGACGAGCAGCTGACGCTGGAGCGTGCTGGCGAGCTGGCGAAGTTCGACCTGTCCAGCCAGATGGTCATCGAGCTGTCCTCGCTGGCCGGCTTCATGGCGCGCGAGTATGCGACGAAGGCGGGGGAGACCCCCCAGGTCGCGCAGGCACTGTGGGAGATGGAGTTGCCTCGCACGACCGGTGACGCGTTGCCCGAGTCGACCCCCGGCGCGCTCCTCGCGCTCGCGGATCGCTTCGACCTGCTCACCGCGATGTTCGCCATCGGCGCCAAGCCGTCCGGCTCATCGGACCCGTTTGCACTGCGCCGCGCTGCCCTCGGCCTGCTGTCGATCTTGCGTGAGCACACCGAGCTGGGCGCGATCACCGTCGATGCGGGACTCGCCGCGGCGGCCGCGCGCCTGCGCACCCAGGGCATCGAGGTGTCGGACGAATCCATCGCTGCGGCAAAGGAATTCATTGTCGGCCGGTTCGCGCAGCAGTTGCGCGACGAGGGCGTGCCGGTCGGACTGGTTTCCGCCGTGACAGCGCTGGCCGCCGCGCCGGGTGTCGCGACGCAGGCGCTCGCCGACATCGAGTCAGCGCGCAAGGACGATCGCTTCGCCGGCCTGGTGGAGGCGGTCCAGCGGATCACCCGCATCGTCCCCGAGGGGACCTCTTCGTCATACGACCGGGCTCTGCTGGCCGGCGACGCCGAGAAGGCACTCGTGACGTATGTCGAGGAGCTGCCTGACCACGCGAACGACGCTCTGCCGCAATGGATCCCGGACGCGTTGCCGCTCGTGGCACCGCTGACGACCTACTTCGACGACGTCATGCTGATGGCCGACGACGAGCAGTTGCGCGCGTCCCGCCTCGGCCTGGTGCAGACGATCGTGGAGCGCGCACCCCGCGGCATCGACTGGCGGGCATTGAACTCCGCGCTATAAGCGGGTCGAGTGCCGGAGGAGCGCAGCGGGGGAGGTGTATCGAGACCTGGCTACTCGGTGCGCGCGAAGATCAGCGCCGTGTAGGGCGGCAGCGTCACGGACGCGATCGGCACGCCGCCCTGGTCCTGTGCGTCGGCGTCGTCGACCCAGGTGCCGGTGAAACTGTCGCTGTAGACCGTGGCGTCGGTGTTGAGGACCAGTTTCCAGCGCCCGGCGAAGGGGAACCGCACGCCGGCGTTCTGGTGCGTGGCGCCACTCAGATTGACCACGACGGTGACGTCATCACCGGGCCCGCCGTCCATCCACCGGTGATAGACGATCACCTTCGCGCCCTCATCGGCGTCGAGCACCTCGACGTGCCCTCCGGAGAGCCCACGCGTCATGTTGTCCGCGTTGCGGCGCAGCCGGATCAGGTCCTGATAGAGCACCGCGATGCCGTGGAACTCGCCCAGGCCAGACCAGTCGAGGGGCACGTTGTCGCGGAACCACTCGTCCTGCAGGAACTCCTGGCCCATGAAGAGCATCGGGATGCCCGGGGAGGTCAGTGTGAGCGCTGCTCCCAGGGTCGACGCCTTCTGCGCCCGCACGCTCGCGGGGTCGTTCGGGTCGGCCTCCTGGGGCACGCGTGCCTTGCCGTTGGCCACCTCGTCGTGCGACTCGGTGTAGACAACTCGCGCGAAGGCGTCGCCATACGACCAGGTGACCGCCTCGGCGACCGAGGCCATCGATCGCGCCGCGTCGTCGGCGGGGATGATCGCGTCCCGGATCGGGTGGACGAAGTGGTTGTCCCACTGCGAGTGGAAGCCGGCGCCGCCGTCGGCAGTCGAGGTGACCGTCGGATCCCCGTGCAGGTCCTCGGCGATCGACACACGGCCCGGGAAGTCCCGGCGGATCTCATCGTTGACCTCGCGGCACAGGAGGCGGCCCTCGGGGATGTTCTCCTCCGTCGCGTCGACGCTGCGCATGTATGGCGTCATGTCCCAGCGCAACCCGTCCGCGTGGTAGTTGGCCAGCCACATGCGTGCGTTGTCCGCGATGAACTGGCGCACCTCCTGGCGGCCGTAGTCCGGTCGGGTGTCACCCCACGGCGTCGTCGACCGCCAGTCCTGGAAGAAGTAGATGCCGCCCTTGCCATCCTCGCTCCAGCCGTCGAACTGCCACATGTCCAGGTCGGACGGGCCGAAGTGGTTGTAGACGACGTCGATGATCACCGCGATCCCGTGCTCGTGGGCGGACTTGACCAATCGCTTGAGTGCTTCGGGTCCGCCATACGCCGACTCGACCGCAAAGACGTGTGCCGGGTTGTAGCCCCACGAGTAGTCGCCCGCGAACTCCATCAGCGGCATCAGCTGAATCGCGTTGATGCCCAACGATTTCAGGTAGTCGAGCTTGGCGGCGACTTCATCCAGCCTGCCGACGCCCTCGCCGTCGCTGACGAACGACCCGACGTGGGTCTCATAGATGACGAGCTCGTTCATCGGTGGACAAATGAAACCGTCGTCGCCCCAGTCGAAGGTGCTGTCGTCGTAGATGACCGCGTTGCCGACCGAGTTGGTGCACTGGCGTGCGTAGGGGTCGATCCGCTGCGAGACGTTGCCGCCGCTGCTGATCGCGAACTTGTATTCCTGCCCCGGCTGCGCGCCGGCGACGTCCCCACTCCACACGTCGCCGTCCCGGGAGAGCTGGTCGGCAGCTTCGTCCCAGTCATTGAAATCACCGACCACGGACACGGTCTCGGCGTGCGGCGCCCACACCTCGAAGCGGGTGCCGTCGGAGTGAGGGTGGGCACCGAGTCCGCGGAAGTCGACGTCGCTCATGGCCGTCACCATGCCAGATCGAGATGACCGTAGGGTTGCATCATGACCAATGAGCAACAGGGTTTCTCCACACGTGCCATCCATGCCGGACAGGAGCCCGACCCTCGCACCGGGGCCGTCGTGCCCGCGATCTACCAGACGTCGACCTACAAGCAGGACGGCGTCGGCGGCCTGCGGGAGGGTTACGAATACTCGCGCTCGGGCAACCCCACGCGGTCGGCGCTCGAGGAGTGCATCGCCGCATTGGAAGGCGGCGCAAAGGGATTCGCGTTCTCCTCCGGTCTGGCCGCCGAGGACTGCATCATGCGAGCGATCCTCCGGCCGGGCCAGCACATGGTCATCCCGACCGATGCGTATGGCGGCACGTTCCGCCTGGTCGACAAGGTGCAGAAGGTCTGGGGCGTCGACTACAGCCTGGCGAAGGTGTCGCAGGCGGACGCCATACGCGGTGAGATCCGTCCGGGCGTCACCAAACTGGTGTGGCTGGAGACGCCGACCAACCCGTTGCTGGGCGTCGCCGACATCGCCGCGGTCGCGCAGATCGCACACGAGGCGGGCGCACTGCTCGTCGTGGACAACACGTTCGCGTCGGCATACCTGCAGCAGCCGATCAGCCTCGGTGCCGACATCGTCGTGCACTCGACGACGAAATACTCCGGCGGGCACAGTGACGTCGTCGGTGGCGCGGTCGTCGTAGCGGAGCACATCGGCGTCTCCGAGTTCGCCGACGCGGCTGAGCGGATTGGCTTCCACCAGAACTCCATGGGCGCGATCGCCGGCCCGTTCGACTCCTGGCTGGTGCTGCGTGGCCTGAAGACGCTGGCCGTGCGGATGGAGCGGCACTGCGACAACGCCGAGAAGGTCGTGGAGTTCCTCCGCGGCCGTAAGGACGTCACGCACATCTACTACCCGGGGATGGACAGCCACCCCGGACACGACATCGCGGCCAAGCAGATGCGCCGGTTCGGCGGGATGGTCAGCTTCCAGCTCGCGGGCGGCGAGCAGCACGCGGTCGACGCGATCAGCCGCACCAAGATCTGGACGCTGGGGGAGTCGCTGGGCGGCGTCGAGTCGCTCATCGAACACCCCGGTCGTATGACGCACGCCAGCGTCGCCGGCACCGAGCTCGAGGTGCCGGCCGACCTGATCCGGCTGTCGGTCGGCCTGGAGGACCCGGATGACCTGATCGCCGACTTGGAGCAGGCCCTAGACGCCTGAGTCCTTTTGCTCGTCATACGAGCCGCCCTCTCGTGACCGAGGGGCGTACCAATTGACTGAGAGGAGTACGGAATCGGCCCGATTCCGTACTCCTCTCGGTCGTTCGGTGCTCCTCTCGGTTATTTGGGTCACGCCGTTGACCGCGGGGCCAAACGCGATATATCGTCAATCTCGAATTCGCGATATGTCGCGAAAAATGACAAGCCGGATGTCAGTGGTCCGTGAGACCGTTGAACGGCAGTCGGGACAAGGGAGACAAGATGACCGACGCGGTCACAGCCGAGGGGCTGGTCAAGCACTACAAGGACGTCAAGGCCGTCGACGGCGTCAGCCTGCGCGTGCCGGAGGGGAGCGTGCTGGGGGTGCTCGGACCCAACGGTGCGGGCAAGACCACCACGGTGCGCATGCTGACGACGCTCATCCGGCCGGACGCGGGGGAGGCGACCGTGGCGGGCGCGGACGTGCTGCGCGACCCGCAGGCCGTGCGGCGGCAGATCGGGGTCTCCGGGCAATACGCCGCGGTCGACGAATACCTCACCGGCCGGGAGAACCTCGAGATGATCGGGCGGCTCTACCACCTGCGGCCCAAGGAGGCGAAGGCACGGGCGGTGGAGCTGCTGCGACAGTTCCGGCTCGACGACGCCGCGAACCGCCCGGCCAAGACCTACTCGGGCGGCATGCGTCGCCGGCTCGACCTCGCAGGCGCGCTGGTGGCCCGTCCGCCGGTGATCTTCCTCGACGAGCCGACCACCGGCCTCGACCCGCGCAGCCGCGGCGACATGTGGGACGTCATCAACGACCTCGTGGGTCACGGCACGTCCGTCCTGCTGACGACCCAATACCTGGAGGAGGCCGACCGCCTGGCCGACAACATCGTGGTCATCGATCACGGCCGGATCATCGCCGAAGGCACTGCCGATGAGCTCAAGGCACAGGTCGGCGGAGAGCGGCTCGAGGTCACCGTGGCCGACGCCGCGCGCATCGCCGACGCCGCCAGGGTGATGGAGATCGTCGGCGCGGGATCGGTCGAGCACGACGAGCACACCCGTCGCCTCGTCGTCCCCGTCCACGCCGGCACACAGTCGTTGCTGCAGGCGGTCCGTGCGTTCGACGAGCAGTCGATCGCCGTGCAGGACATCGGGATTCGCCGGCCCACCCTTGACGACGCCTTCCTCAGCCTCACCGGTCACAAGGCCGAGTCCGATGACGACGACGTCGAGCAGCTGGTGGGGGAGTCGGCATGAGCACGTCAACGAAAACGACGCCGACCATCACTCCCGAGTCGATCCGGCAACCGCGTCGAGGCAGTCTGATCGGCGACGGGCTGACCGTCGCCAAGCGCAACATGATCAAGATCAAGCGGGTGCCCGACCTGCTGATCTTCACCACGCTGCAGCCGATCATGTTCGTGCTGCTCTTCGGCTACGTCTTCGGCTCATTGGCCGGCGCCGGAGCATCGGTGCAGGCGGGCTACCGCGAGTTCATGATGGCGGGCATCTTCACCCAGACGATCATCTTCGGGGCGACGATCACCGGCTACATGATGGCCGAGGACATGCAGAAGGGCGTGATCGATCGCTTCCGCACCCTGCCGATGCACCCGAGTGCCGTGCTCTTCGGCCGGACCCTGACCGACGTCGTCAACAACGTCCTGGTGCTCGTCGTGATGTCGGTGACCGGCCTGATCATCGGCTGGCGGATCTCGGGCGGCGCGATCCACGCCCTGTGGGCCTACGTGCTCATGCTGCTGTTCGCCTACGCACTGTCCTGGGTGTTCGCGTATGTCGGCCTGCGAGTGCGCTCACCGGAGGTCGTCAACAACGCGTCGTTCATGATCATCTTCCCGGTGACGTTCATCGCCAACACCTTCGTCCCGTCGCAGAACATGCCGTCGGTCCTGAAGGACATCGCCGGCTGGAACCCCGTGTCGACCATCACCCAGTCGGCGCGCGAGAACTTCGGCAATCTCTACGCCATGCAGGCGCCGGGGCAGACGCACGCCCAGGTCGACAAGCAGACGGCATACACCTGGGCGTTGCAGCACCCCGACCTCTACACGCTCGGCTGGACGCTCGTGCTGCTCGTGGTGTTCGTGCCGTTCACCACGGCGGCATACAAGAAGGCAGTGGCCAAGTAGCCGGGCACGCCACCGGCCGGATCGTCGGCCGCACAACTCGGGGAAGCGCGAAGGGCGCCGTGCGACATCTGTCGCCCGGCGCCCTTGTGGCAAGTCTTGCGTTGTCGAGTTCTGGGTCGACTCGACTCACCCCACTCCACTCAGACGGAGTATGGCGTCGCCTCCAGCACCTTGACCTCGATGGTCTTGCCGTTGGGCGCCTCGTAGGAGACGGTGTCGCCGACCTTGGCGCCGTTGATGGCACCGCCGAGCGGGGACCGCTCGCTGTAGACGTCCAGGTCCGAGTCGCCGGCGATCTCGCGGCTGCCGAGCAGGAACTTCTCCTTGTCGCCGAACATCTCGACGGTGATCACCATGCCGGGGCTGACCTCGCCCTCCTTGGCGGACGACTGGCCGACGACTGCGTTGCGCAGCAGGTCCTCGAGCTGGCGGATGCGGGCCTCCATCTTGCCCTGCTCCTCCTTGGCCGCGTGGTAGCCGCCGTTCTCCTTCAGGTCGCCTTCCTCGCGGGCTTCCTCGATCTTGGCCGCAATGTCGGTGCGGCCTTCGCCGGAGAGTCGGTCAAGCTCCGCCTTCAGGCGGTCGTAGGCCTCCTGGGTCAGGTAGCTGGCCGATGCGTCAGCAGTGCTCACGGGTGTCTCCTTAGGTCGAGGACCTGTCAAACCATTGGTCAAACAATGAGGTCCGGGGCCGCTCCGGCGTGTGGCTCGGATGCTGGTCCCAGACCTTTGGGTGTAGCTGCCAACCATAGCACCGCGCGGCGCAGTGGTTAATCGGCAGCGTGCAGTCTCGCGGATCGCGCACCCGGACGGCGCGTGCGGTCGGCTCAGCGGTATTCGCAGTGATCGACGAAGCCGGTTACTGCCTCGGCGACCGTCGGGATGGTGCGGGTGTATTCGGTGGTGGTGTAGTGACTCGCGGGCAGGTCGACGGTCCGTACGCCGACCCGGCCGTGCTTGATGTCCTGTGCCTCGAGGCGGCAGCGCACCGGCTTGTTGTCCTGGTTCGTGACGTAGAACGTCACCTTAACCTCGCGATCGCTGACCACCGTGAACGGCCCGTTGTCCCAGCTCACACCGCGCGTCGCGGACACTCCCCACCAGATCGCACCCGCGGTCATGATCAGCACTCCGATGGTGCCGATGATCCACCACCTGCGTTGCTCGGGCGGAATTCGGGGGACGGCCATGAAGTGAGACAATAGGTTGCAAAGATCGACGGCCCATCGTCGCCCCCGCGCGCGACGCGCAACCGGCCGTTCCCACAGATCGTTGAACGCTCGAACTTTGGCACCTGGAACTTTGGAGCAAGGAGTGCAGCAAGTGGCAGACGCCCTGCGCCTGATGGCAGTTCATGCCCACCCCGACGACGAGTCGAGCAAAGGCTCGGCCACGATGGCCCGCTACGTCGACGAAGGACACCCCGTGCTGGTCGTCACCTGCACAGGTGGTGAACGTGGCGACATCCTCAACCCCCGGCTGAAGGACAACGCCGATATCCTGCGTGACCTGCCCGAGGTGCGCCGCGCCGAGATGGCCAAGGCCCGCGAGATCCTCGGGATCGAGCAGACCTGGCTCGGATTCGTGGATTCCGGTCTGCCGGAAGGCGATCCGCTGCCTCCGCTGCCCGACGGATGCTTCGCGCTGGAGCCGCTGGAGATCACCACCGAGGCACTCGTCCGCGAGATCCGGAAGTTCCGCCCCCACGTCATCACCACGTATGACGAGAACGGCGGCTACCCCCACCCCGACCACATCATGACCCACGACGTGACGCTGGCGGCCTTCGAAGCCGCCGCCGACCCGGAGGCCTTCCCGCACGCAGGGGCGCCATGGCAGCCGCTGAAGCTCTACTACGACCGGGGCTTCTCCAAGGACAAGATGCGCGCCTTCCACGAGGCACTGGTCGACGAGGGGCGCGAGTCGCCATACGCCGAATGGCTCGAGCACCGCAAGGACCGGCCGGAAGGCCGGGTGACCACACGAGTGGAGTGCTCGAAGTACTTCCCGGTGCGTGAGCAGGCGCTGCTGGCGCACGCGACGCAGATCGACCCGGACGGCACGTTCTTCGCGCTGTCACCGGCCGACCAGGGGCGGGTCTGGCCGACCGAGGAGTTCGACATCGCGCGCTCCTACGTCCCGGTCGTCGAGGGCGAGGACGACCTCTTCGCCGGCCTGCCGACCGATGTCGCCGAGGCCGACGCCTTGGCGACCAGCGCGCTGGGTGCACCGGTCCGCGACGATGTCAAGCAGCGAGTGACCGAGGAGACGACCCATGGGTGACGGCGGCAACGAGAGTGTGGCGGTGACCGCAGGCATCTGGGGTTTCATCGTCTTCTTCGGACTGGCGATCGCGTGCTGGTTGCTCTTCCGCAGCATGAACAACCACCTGCGCAAGACCAAGTGGCAGGACGAGATGGATCACCCTGTGCGGCAACGGATCCCGAGCGCACCGAAGGCCAGGGCCGAGGAGCACACCGCGCAGCGGGAGTCCGACGACAAGCCGGCGGACGGTCCGGCCGACGGCACCAAAGGCTGACGTCGAGGACTGGGAGTCTCAGGCGGCGGCGTGTCCGTAGATCGCCAGCGACGCCGCGATGTAGTGCACGATGAACGCCACGACCGTGAACGAGTGGAAGATCTCGTGGAAGCCGAACCACCGCGGCGACGGGTTGGGCCGCTTGGTGCCGTAGACGACGGCGCCGAGGGTGTAGAGGCCGCCACCGACGGCGATCAGCGTGATGATCGCCGGGCCACCGGACCGCATCAACGGTCCGAAGTAGAAGATCGCGACCCAGCCGAGCGCGACATAGATCGGCGTGTAGAGCCACCGCGGCGCACCGACCCAGAAGATCCGGAACAACACCCCGAGTCCGGCGCCGCTCCACACCAGGATCATCAGGCTCAGTGCCTGCGTGCCGTGCAGCAGGGTCAGCGCGAACGGCGTGTAGGTGCCGGCGATGATCAAGAAGATGTTGGAGTGGTCCATCCGCTTCAGGAAGCGCTCGACACCCGGTGTCCACTTGCCGCGGTGATAGACCGCCGACGTGCCGAAGAGCAGGGCAGCGGTAACGGCGAAGACCACCGCGCCGATGCGGCCCCGGGCGTCGTGAGCCAGGCAGATGAGCACGATCCCCGCAGCGGCGACCAGCGGCGTCATCGCGGCGTGCAACCAACCGCGCAGCTTCGGCTTGACGGCTCGCACCAACTCGATGGCGTCCTGCTGGAGCGTGCGTGCGGTGGACTCGGTCATGGGTAACAGAATACGGGGATTTTCTGAGCGCAGTTCGGCGGTGCCGTCCACCGGACCGCCGTTGCGGCATACCCTGGGAGCGGCTCGATGACGATCAGGAAGTGGGGACGGCCGATGCGCATGAGTGATCTGCTCTATCTCGCGTATGAGCGGCACGTGCGCAAATCTCTGCCGGAGCAGAACCTCCCGCGGCACGTCGGGGTCATGCTCGACGGCAACCGCCGGTGGGCCAAGGCACGTGGCGCGCAGACCGCCGACGGCCACCGGGCCGGTGCCGACAACATCAAGCCGCTGCTCGAGTGGTGCGAGGAAGCCGGTGTCGAGGTCGTCACGCTCTGGCTGTTGTCGACCGACAACCTGGGGCGTTCGCCGGTCGAGCTGAAGCCGCTGCTCGGCATCATCGAGGGAGCCGTCGAGGGGCTGGCGGCCGACCGCCGCTGGCGGCTGCATCCGGTCGGAGCGCTCGACCTGCTGCCCGACTCCACGGCGCAAGTGCTCAAGGAAGCCGCTGACACGACGGCAGGCGTCGACGGACTGATCGTCAATATCGCGGTGGGGTATGGCGGCCGGCGGGAGATCGCCGACGCGGTCCGCGCCATGCTGCAGGAGCACGCGGCGCGCGGCACCTCCCTGGAGGAGCTGGCCGAGACACTCGACGTCGAGCACATCGCGGAGCACCTCTACACCAAAGGACAGCCGGACCCCGATCTGGTCATCCGCACCTCGGGCGAGCAACGACTCGGCGGCTTCCTGCTGTGGCAGAGCGCGCACTCGGAGTTCTACTTCTGCGAGGCCTACTGGCCCGACTTCCGCAAGGTCGACTTCCTGCGTGCGCTGCGTGCGTATGCCGTGCGCGACCGCCGCCTGGGCAAGTAGCCGCCCAAGGTGGTCGAGTAGGGCGAGCCGCTAGGCGAGCCCGTATCGAGACCTCCTCACCCGAAGTGTGCTGTGATCGTTCGAGATTCGCCGTCGATGGTGACGTCGCCGCCATACGGCAGCAGCAACTGCGGGTTGGTGTGCCCGAAATCGACATCGAGTGCCACGACCAGATCGGGGTTGTATTCGGCAACCGCACGCAGCACCGTGTCGCGGTGCTCGGAGCGCAACTGCGACGCCGCCTCGGGCGTTGTCGGCTGGGTGTGGTCGCTCACCGGCGGCCGGCCCCAGATCAAGGCGGATGCCGCTTCGAGCAGCCCGCGCTCGCCGAGCGTGCGCAGCAGGCGGTAGTTCTGCTCGGGGGTCGGCAACTCCTCGTGTGGCTCGAGCAGCAGCACCATCCCGTCGTATGACGACAGGGGCCTCATCCACTGGCCCACGGCGAGGGTCCACTCGACGATCTCCAGGCAGCCGCCCCAGGTCCGCCCGGTGACACTACGGGCGGGGCCGCTCCAGGTCCACGGCTCGGCCGGCTGATCGGGTGCCGGCTCGGTCAGCGCTCGCGGGTCGTCCCACCGCAACCCGAAGTCGCGGGTGCGTGCGGGCGGCGCCAATCGGAAGTCGCCGCCGAAGAATGCCGCACGCAACGAGTCCAGGTGCAGCTGGTCCGGCACCGGCCCGAGCCCGACCTGGGTCGAACCGCCGTGGATAGCCGCAATGCCTTGGAACCACAGGTAATTCAGCAGGTTGGTGTTGTCGCTGTAGCCGAGGAACCGCTTCGGATTCGCGCGGATGACGTCGGCGTCGAGGTGCCGCAGCACGGTGAGCTGGTCGTCGCCGCCGATCGTCGCCATGACGCCCTTGATGTCCGGGTCGGCGAACGCCGCAGTGATGTCGGCAGCACGCTGCGCCGGGGTCGAGTCGCGGCGGGTCGAGGGAAACTCCACCGGCTCCAGCTCGAACTCGTCGCGCAGCCGCCCCAGGGCCTGCTCGTGTATGGCGGGGAAGTGCGCCGGCGCGGCCCAGCTCGGGGACAGGACGGCGATCCGGTCTCCCGGTCGCAGCGGGGGAGGAAGCACCGGTGTCGTCATACACCGATCCAATCGGAGGTTGCGCGGGCCCCGCAAACGGTTTTCCGCCGACGGTGAGTGACGGTCCCCTGACCGAGTGACGGTGAAATTACGCCGTCGCTCGGCGAGGGAGCCGTCACTCGGCATGAGGAGACTCGCCACGCTGCATGTGACGAGTGGGACTGGTGTGATGACAGAGGTGTCCTGAGGTGTCCTGCGCGTGAACAGTCCGCGCCGGAGTCCCGAATCACCCGGTGTGTCGCATGGGATTCGACTCGTGCGTCCGTAGTGTCGGCAGTGACGCATCGCGATCCCCGTGGTGCGTTCGGGAGGCCCGACGATGGAGCGATCTTTTGCTCCGGACGAAGGGCCGGCACCGGTCCTTCGGGCCCGGTCCCGGCACTTGGTCCGAGAGTAGGTCAGGCGGCACAACCTGCCGCGTGACTGGAGGAGATCGTCATGGCTACCAGCTCCCAGCCCTCCCCTTCGACGTCCACCACGCGGTCCACGACGCGCGGCATCCGCACCTACGTGCTCGACACGTCGGTGCTGCTGTCGGATCCACGGGCGATGACCCGCTTCGCCGAGCACGAGGTCGTGCTGCCGGTGGTGGTCGTCACCGAGCTGGAGGCCAAGCGCCACCACCCCGAGCTGGGCTACTTCGCCCGCAGCGCCCTGCGCACCCTCGACGATCTGCGGGCCACCCACGGCCGCCTCGACGCACCGGTGCCGATCGGCGACGGCGGCACCCTGCGAGTGGAGTTGAACCACACCGACCCGCAGGCCCTACCGAGCGGATTTCGCTTGGGGGACAACGACACTCGCATTCTGGCGGTCGCTCGAAACCTGGCCAACGAGGGCCACGACGTCACCGTGGTCAGCAAGGACATGCCGATGCGGGTCAAGGCGTCCGCGGTCGGCCTGCACGCCGACGAATACCGCGCCGAGCTGGCTGCCGACTCGGGATGGACCGGCACCACCGAGCTCGACGTGCCGCCCGACGTCCTCAACACGCTGTATGACGAAGGGCGTGCGGAGCTGCCGGAGGCCGCGGACCTGCCGACCAACACCGGCGTGGTGATGCTCGGTGCCGGCAGCAGCAGCGCGCTCGGCCGAGTGATGGCCGACAAGTCGGTGCGCCTGGTGCGCGGCGACCGCGACGCGTTCGGGCTGCACGGCCGCTCCGCCGAGCAGCGCATCGCGCTCGACCTGTTGCTCGACCCCGACGTCGGCATCGTCAGCCTCGGCGGGCGTGCGGGCACCGGCAAGTCCGCGCTCGCCCTGTGCGCCGGCCTCGAGGCCGTCATGGAGCGTCGCCAGCACAGCAAGGTGATCGTCTTCCGCCCGCTGTATGCCGTCGGCGGCCAGGAGCTGGGTTACCTGCCCGGGACCGAGAACGAAAAGATGGGCCCCTGGGCCCAGGCGGTCTTCGACACGCTCGGTGCCGTCGTGTCGCGCGAGGTCACCGAGGAAGTCATCGATCGCGGGTTGCTCGAGGTGCTGCCACTGACCCACATCCGCGGGCGGTCGCTGCACGACGCGTTCGTGATCGTCGACGAGGCGCAGTCGCTGGAGCGCGGTGTGCTGCTCACCGTGCTGTCCCGGATCGGGCAGAACTCCCGGATCGTGCTCACCCACGACGTCGCACAGCGGGACAACTTGCGGGTCGGCCGGCACGACGGAGTCGCGGCAGTGATCGAGAAGCTCAAGGGGCACCCGCTCTTCGGGCACGTCACGCTGCACCGCAGCGAGCGCAGCCCGATCGCAGCGCTGGTGACCGACCTTCTGGAAGGCACCGATGCCTGAGTCGTGCCTGACTCGGATGCCTGACACAGACCCCTGAATTCCGCTGCAGCGCACGACTTTTCACCGAAGTTGCGTTGAAGCCAGGGGAGGGCCGCAAAACTTTTTTGCACCCGGTTGTCTCGTTTCGGTAACGCCCCGCCATACTTTGCCGTAACGTACCTGCGGACGTGCTCGAAGACCACGGCTCGAAAGGGCCGGGCTGGCTCGGTTTCTCCCCTGGGACCGGCCACGCGAGTGCGGCAGTGTGATGCGACAGAACCTCCATGGTGCTGTCGCATTGCTCTGCCGGTTTGCGGGCGCGTCAGGTCATGTCTCCCCCCGAAAGGCTGCCGCTTCATGTCTCGTCCCGTGGGACGTCACCGCGCCCGTCGCACTACTGGGATCGGCGCACTCCGCCGGCCGGCCGTCGCAGCAACCGCAGCAGTCTCGACCGTGTCGGTCGCGGCAGCGGCATACTCGACGGCTGCAACCGCCAACGCGGCGGTCACCGGCACCGCACAGGCCCAGTTGCTGCTCGGCGCTCCGGCATCGACATCCACCGCGTTGCGGGCCGCCGACTCGGGCGTCGCAGCCGATGGTCAGGCTCAGGTCGCTGCAGCCGAGCAGGCTGTCAGCGCCCGCAAGTCGGCCGACGCCAAGTCGCGCTCCGCGGCAGCGAAGCGCGCAGCAGCAGCGGCGAAGTTGGAGAAGGCCGCGTCCGCCAGTGCACACGACGCGAAGACTGCCGCGGAGACGGCACAGCGCAAGGCGGCCGCCGAGAAGGCAGCTGCCAAGAAGGCCGCCGCGAAGAAGGCGGCCGAAGCCAAGAAGAAGCGCCAGGAGAGCACCTCGCGCAGCAGCACCCGACCGGCCGCGTTCAGTGGCAACCCGCAGGCATACGCCTCCTCGATGCTGTCGTCCTACGGCTGGGACCAGTCGCAGATGAGCTGCCTGGTCAGCCTCTGGAATCGCGAGTCCGGCTGGCGGGTCAACGCCACCAACCCGTCCTCCGGTGCCTACGGCATCCCGCAGTCGCTGCCCGGCACCAAGATGGCCAGCGCAGGGGCCGACTGGCGCACCAACCCCGCGACGCAGATCCGTTGGGGCTTGGGCTACATCAAGGCGACCTACGGCTCGCCGTGCGGCGCCTGGGGTCACTCGCAGGCCACCGGCTGGTACTGAACCCGACTCAGGCACCGCCGGTGCCTGGATCACCGCCGACGACACGCGCCGGCGAATCGCCGACGACCTCTGCCGACCTGGACGCACTCGACCGACGGGCTATTTTGGGCACCATGCTGTTGCACAAGCGCTGGTTCGTGGCGGTCTACTGGGTCGTCGCGCTCGTGCTCATCGCCGTCGGCGGTGGGCTCGGGGCGAAGTGGGGCGACAGTCAGGCACCGACCTTCGACAACAAGGAGAAGGGATCGGTCCCGGCCAACGGTGTGTCGCACATGCTCTATCAGGCGTTCGGCGGCATTCTGCTCGCGCTCATCGTGGCCGCCGTCTTCGCCGGTGTGTGGCTGCTGCTGTGGGTGCGCAGCCGCCGCACGGAGCCGGAGTATGTCGACGAGGTCGACGACGAGGACACGATGTCGGTCGACGACGTCGAGCAGATGATGTTCACCGACGACGATGACGCGCCGGAGATCGGCGAAAACTCCCCGGACTCCCAGGACACCGGCGTCGACGACGAAGTCGTCGAGAGCGAGCGGGCGACCGGGCCCTCGGCGCAGGACCGCTGAGCCCTCAGACCTTCCGCATCCGGACGCGCGTGACGTTGTGCTGCGCGTCCTTGCGCAGCACCAGCGTGGCGCGGCTGCGGGTGGGTGCGACGTTCTGCTCGAGGTTCGGGCCGTTGATGGTGTCCCAGATCTGCCCCGCACGCTCCACGGCCTGCTCGTCGGTCAGGGCGGCATACCGGTGGAAGTAGGCGTTCGGGTCGGCGAACGCCGTCTGCCGCCAACGCAGGAAGCGCTCGACATACCACTGCTTGATGTGGTCGGCGCGAGCGTCGACGTAGACCGAGAAGTCGAAGAAGTCCGAGACCGCCAGAGTGCCGCGCTGATCGTTGGTGGGTGCCGAGGGTTGCAACACGTTGAGACCCTCGACGATCAGTACGTCAGGTTGCTGAAGCGTGATCTGCTGGTCCGGGACGATGTCGTAGCTCAGGTGTGAGTAGACCGGCGCGGTGACGTGCGGTGCACCCGACTTGATCTCGGTGAGGAAGCGGATCAGCTTTCGGCGGTCGTAGGACTCGGGGAAGCCCTTGCGTTCCAACAGGTTTCGGCGCTCGAGCTCGGCATTCGGGAAGAGGAAGCCGTCGGTCGTGACCAGATCTACGCGGGGTGTGCCCGGCCAGTGCGCGAGCAGCTCACGCAGGATGCGTGCCGTGGTCGACTTGCCGACCGCGACCGAGCCGGCGATGCCGATGACGAACGGCGTGCGTGCGGGGCGCTCGCCGAGGAAGTCGGTGGTGACCCGATGGAGCTGACCTGTTGCAGCGGTGTAGATGTTCAACAGCCGGGACAGCGGCAGGTAGATCGTCTCCACCTCCGGCAGGTCGAGGCGGTCGCCGGTGCTGCGCAGCCGACGGACGTCGTCGGCGGTCAGGCTCATCGGATGGGAATCCCGTAGGCCGGACCACGCGACGCGGTCGAACTCCAGGTATGGCGACGGCACGGACATGCGGCTGCGGGACACGCCCGCCATTGTCCACGATCATCCGGCATCTGTGAGTGTGGACCAAGGCTTTGGTCGTCGCGGAAACAAGCATTGGCCACCGGGCTTCAGTAGGCGCTGAGTTCGACGGTCGTGGACTTCTCCCCGTCGACGGAGCCCCAGGTGCAGCGCAGCGTGTTGGTGAGCAGGTTCTCGGACCAGGTCAGCCTGACCTGGTCCGAGCTGATCTGTTCCGGGCTCACGTGTTCCGTGGCGTAGAACGCGCAGCGACCCGTTGGATCCTCGCGCGGACCGACGATGAAGACGAAGGCGAAGTAGAGGACAACACCCACAACGCCCAGCCCGCATGCGGTCAGGAAGATCCACGAGATTGCTCTACGCACTCTTCCCCCTTGCGGCGTGGACATCACCTGAGCCATGCGACCAGCCCATCATCACCCGGCAGCGGTTCTCGTAACGTAAAGATCGGCGGGTCGGGTCGGGGGCGACCCTGGGGGATCGGGTTCAATACCTCATATGTGTGGAATCGTCGGGTATGTCGGCCCGCAGGTGAATGCTCACGCCCAGGACGTCGTGATGGAGGGCCTGGCGCGGCTGGAATACCGCGGCTACGACTCGGCCGGGATCGCGCTGGTCGCCCAGGACGGTGTCGAGAGCCGGAAGCGCTCGGGCAAGCTGGCCAACCTCGTCGGCGACATCGCCGAGCACCCGCTGCCGCCGTCGCGGACCGCCATCGGGCACACCCGCTGGGCCACGCACGGCGGCCCGACCGACGCCAACGCACACCCGCACCTCGGTGGTCCGGACGGCAAGCTGGCGCTGATCCACAACGGCATCATCGAGAACTTCCACGCGCTACGCACCGAATTGCTCGAGGATGGAGTCGAGTTCCGGTCCGAGACGGACACCGAGGTCGTCGCGCACCTGCTGGCCAAGGTGTATGACGGCGACCTGACCGCGGCGATGCGCGCCGTCGTCGCCCGGCTGGAGGGTGCGTTCACGCTGCTCGCCATACACGCCGACCGGCCGGGTGTGGTGGTCGGGGCACGGCGCAACAGCCCGCTGGTGGTCGGCCTCGGCGAGGGCGAGAACTTCCTCGGCTCCGACGTCGCGGCCTTCATCGGCTACTCCCGCGAGGCGATGGAGCTGGAGCAGGACCAGATCGTCACCATCACCCCGGATCGTGTCGAGGTCATCGGTTTCGACGGCGAGCCGGCGCAGGGCAAGACGTTCCACGTCGACTGGGACGCGGCCGCCGCCGAGAAGGGCGGTTTCGAGTGGTTCATGGAGAAGGAGATCAACGAGCAGCCGCAAGCCGTCGCCGACACGCTGCTGGGCCGCACCGACGAGACCGGTGCGCTCGTGCTCGACGAGTTGCGCATCTCCGAGCAACAGTTGCGCGACGTCGATCGCATCACCTTCGTCGCGTGCGGGACATCCGCGTATGCCGCGATGGTGGCCAAATACGCGATCGAGCGCTGGACGCGCATCCCGGTCGAGGTGGCGCTCGCCCACGAGTTCCGCTACTGCGACCCGATCGCCGACCGGCGCACTTTGGTCGTGTCGATCAGCCAGTCCGGCGAGACCATGGACACCCTGATGGCCGTCAAGCACGCCCGTGAACTGGGCGCGCTCACGCTGTCGATCTGCAACACACACGGCTCGACGATCCCGCGCGAGTCCGACGGCGTGCTCTACACACACGCGGGACCGGAGATCGGTGTCGCGTCGACCAAGGGCTTCCTCGCGCAGATCACCGCGTGCTATCTGCTCGGCCTCTACTTCGCTCAACTGCGTGGCGAGTCGTATGCCGACGACACCAAGGTCGTGCTCACCGAGCTGCAGGAGACCCCGGACCGGATCGCCGAGGTGCTCGACAGGCTGGACCGCGTGCGGGAGGTCGCCTACTTCATGGCGGACACCCGCTCGGTGCTGTTCCTGGGCCGGCACGTCGGCTTCCCGATCGCTCTCGAGGGTGCGCTGAAGCTCAAGGAGCTCGCCTACATCCACGCCGAGGGCTTCGCCGCGGGTGAGCTGAAGCACGGCCCGATCGCGCTGATCGAGCCCGGCCAGCCGGTCTTCATCGTGGTGCCCGGGCCGGACACGCCCCACGGACTGCACGGCAAGGTCGTCTCGAACATCCAGGAGATCCGTGCCCGTGGCGCGCGGACCATCGTCATCGCGCAGGACGGCGACACGGCGGTCGAGCCGTTCGCCGACGAGGTGATCCGCGTGCCGCGCACGTCACCGATGCTGCAGCCGTTGCTGACTGCGGTGCCGCTGCAGGTCTTCGCCATGGAGCTGGCCAACGCCAAGGGCCTGGACGTGGACCAACCGCGCAACCTGGCCAAGTCGGTGACGGTGGAATAGCAGTGATCATCGGGGTCGGGATCGACGTGGTCGACGTGCAGCGGTTCGTCGCCAAGCTGGACGCAACGCCGCGACTCGCCGATCGGCTCTTCGTCCCGGCCGAGCAGGAACTCCCGCCGAATTCACTGGCCGGCCGGTTCGCCGCGAAGGAAGCACTCGCAAAGGCGCTCGGTGCGCCGGTGGGACTGCACTGGACCGACGCGGTCGTCGTCAAGGACGCGGTCGGCAAGCCGTCGTGGCAGTTGCACGGCTCGGTGCAGGCGCGCGTGGACGAACTCGGTGTGCGGTCGTTGCACCTGTCGATCTCCCACGACGGCGGCATCGCGTCGGCGGTCGTCGTCGCCGAGGGCTAACTCGGAACAAAGGGCTTGTCTTCTGGTTACTTGCGTAGGTAATGTCTTACTTGTGCAAGTAACTTCAGCGGAACGGTCAGCTGCGGCAACTGCGCGACGTGCGCAGATCGTCAGCTCGACGATCGAGGTCATCGCCGAATCCGGTTACGGGCAGGCGTCGTTCGCCCGGATCGCCGAGCACGCGGGGCTGTCCAGCACTCGGCTGATCTCCTACCACTTCGCCGGCAAGGGTGAGCTCATCGCCGCGGTGGCCGGCGAGGTGATGGCGTCCGTCGGGGCGTTCATGGCCGAGCGGCGGCAGCAGCTTGAGCAGGGCGAGCAGCACGGCGCGGCAGCGCAGTTGCGTGCCTACATCGAAGGCGTCGTCGCCTTCGTCGACTCCCACCAGCCGCAGATGAAGGCACTGACGGAGATTCTGCTGGCGGGCGCCTTGGACTACGACGCCCACACGGATCGCCGCGTCGTCTCGCCCCTGGAGCAGATCCTGCGCGACGGGCAGGCGTCCGGTGAGTTCCGCGATTTCGATCCGGTCGTGACGGCGACCGCCATACAACGTGCGATCGATGCACTGCCCTTCCTGCTGGCGTCGACGCCGGACCTGGACTGCGAGCACTATGCCCACGAACTGGTCACGCTGTTCGAGCTCGGCACCAGGAGTCGGCCGTGACGGGAGCCGCCGCTGAGCGAGTGCAGAAGCAGTCGTCCGGCGGTGCGGCCGCGCGGATGGTGTTCGACCTGGTGGTCCCGCTTGCGCTGTTCTACGGCCTTCGGGCTTCGGGCGTCAGCATGTATGTCGCCCTCCTGGCCGGGGCGCTGGCCTCCGGTGTCACCGCAGTGGTTGTCCTGGCGACCCAGCGCCGGCTCGACGGCATCGCGGCCTTCGTGCTCAGCACGATGCTGCTCAGCGTCGCGGTGTCGCTACTGGCCGGCAGCCCGCGCTTCCTGCTGGCCAAGGAAGCCTGGCTGACCGCCTTCGCCGGGCTGTGGTTCCTCGGCACGCTGTGGACCCGGCGCCCGCTCGCGTTCCAGATCTCCCGTCCCATGCTGGAGGGGCGCCTCGGCTGGCCCGGTGGTTGGGACGACCTGTGGCGTCGCAGCCGCGCTTTCCGCCGGATGTGGCGCATCTCGACGGTGCTGTGGGGAGTCGGCACACTGGCGGACTCCGTTGCGCGGGTGGTGATGGCCTACGCGCTGCCGGTCGATCTCGTCCCAGCCCTCAACTCGGTGCTCTACGGCCTCACCTGCGTGGTGCTCGTCGTCGTCACCAACGTCCATTACCGCGCCGCGGGCGTCTATGACCGGAGGTCAGCGCTCTATCGGCTGCAGTCGAGCGAAAATGCTCACGTTTCAACGTGATCGGAGGTGGCGAAATGGATCTGGCATTCCACGCTGACCCGCGGGGAGATCAGTTCTATGCGCTCAAGACGTTCCGTAAGAACGGTGAGCCGGTGGCGACTCCGATCTGGCTCGCTCCGGCAGGCGGTCGCTGGTATGCCTACACTCCCGCTCGCACCGGCAAGGCGAGCCGCATCGAGCACACGGCGCGGGTCGAGGTCGCCCCGTCGGACTTCCACGGTGCGCCTCGCGGCGAGTGGGTGCCCGGACGGGCGCTGGTGTTGCGCGGCGCGCAGGCGTCGACGGCGCGACGGGTGCTACGGGCGAAGTACGGCATCAAGTTCCGATTCTTCGAGCTCGTCATGCTGCTCGGCCGACGACGACGGCACGGTGGCCCGGGAGTGGGCCTGCAGATCGTCCTGGATGAGTGACTCCGGCCCCGTCGGTCGCGGTCGACCGGCAGACTGTCAGCAGCAACCTGCCGACCGGCTACAGCAAGGAGTCGACCATGATCCGTGCCTATGGCGTCCCGGAGGTGCGTGCTGCCGAGGATGCGGTGCGGGCCGACCTGCCGGACGGTGAACTCATGCAACGGGCCGCTGCCGGATTGGCCGACGTCGCGGCCGCGCGGCTGGACGAGGAGGGCGGCGGCCGGGTGGTGGTCCTCGCCGGCAGTGGCGACAACGGCGGTGACGCGCTGTATGCCGCCGCACGGCTCACCGGAGACCCGGGCGACCCGGGCGGCGCGGAGGTCACCGCGCTGCTGGTCGGCTCGCGCACTCACGAGGCGGCACTCGCCGCAGCGGAGGAAGCCGAAGTCGAAGTCCTCGAATGGCGTTCGGGCACAGTGTCTTCCGACGTGCGGGAGGTGCTCGCTGAGGCCGAGTTGGTGGTCGACGGCATTCTCGGGATCGGCGGGCGCCCGGGGCTGCCGGAGCACCTGCGTGACCTGCCGGACCTGATCGCGGAAGATGCGATGGTGCTGGCCGTGGACCTGCCGTCCGGAGCCGACCCGGCCGGCGAAGTCCGCAGTGACGCGATCTACGCCGACGAGACCGTGACGTTCAGCCTGGCGAAGCCGGTGCACCTGATGCCCGCGACGGAGCAGGCAGTCGGGTTGCTCACCGTCGTCGACATCGGCGTGCCCGAGCCGGAAACAGCTCGGGTGCAACGATATTCGCACCTCGACGTGGCCGGTGCCTGGCCGGTGCCGGCGCCGGGTGACGACAAATACTCACGTGGTGTCCTCGGCGTGATCACCGGAGGCGAGCACTACACCGGCGCTGCGCTGATGTCGGTGACCGCCGCCGTGACGGCCGGCGTCGGGATGGTCCGCTACGTCGGGCCGGAGGCGCCGACGGACCTGCTGCGGCGGGCCGTGCCGGAGGCCCTCTTCGGTCCGGGTAGGGTGCAGGCATGGCTGATCGGCTCGGGCCTGGATGTCGACGATGCCTCGCCGCAGCAGTTGTCGACTGCACGGGAGGCGCTCGCGTCGGACCTGCCGATCCTGCTCGACGCGGGCGGACTGGACCTGCTCGAGCGACCCAGATCGGCGCCGACCCTGTTGACACCGCACCTGGGCGAATTGCTCCGACTGGCAAGCCGTCTCGACATACAAGGGCAAGCGGGGGTGGTGTCCGCAGCCGACGTGCAGCGGGCGCCGACGGTCGTGGCACAGCAGGTTGCGGACCGATTGCAGTGCACGGTGCTCGTCAAGGGTGCGGTGACCGCGGTGGTGCCGCCGACGTCCAGTGGCCTACCGGTGCACACCCAGGCCGACGGCCCGGCCTGGCTGGCGACCGCCGGCAGCGGTGACGTGCTCGGCGGTGTCTGCGGCGCACTGCTGGCTGCCGGGCTCGACCCGCTGCGGGCAGGGGCGCTCGGCGCGCTGGTGCACGGCGTCGCCGGGGATCGGGCGAACCCGGGAGGGCCGGTGCGTGCCATGGATGTCGCGCACGAGGTCGGCCGCACGGTCGCGCACCTGCTGCAAGTGCCAGACTTGCGCCCGTGAGGGACCAAGTTCAGAGCTTGCTCGGCGGTGCACCCGCGCGGTTGGTGATCGATCTCGATGCGATCGCGCACAACATCGGGGTGCTGCAACGGCACGCCGGTGACGCGATGGTGATGGCCGTCGTCAAGGGCGACGCCTACGGCCACGGCCTGGTGCCCAGTGCCCGTGCTGCGTTGCGTGGTGGCGCTCACTGGCTCGGTGTCGCGCAGCTCCAGGAGGCGCTGGACCTGCGAGCCGCAGGGATCACCGCTCCGGTGCTGAGCTGGCTGCACGCGCCGGGTGTCGACTTCGGCAAGGCGATCGAGGCGGGCATCGACATCGGTGTCCCGGCGGTGTGGGAGATCGACGCAGTCGCTGCCGCCGCTCGCCGGACCGGTCGGACCGCGCGGGTCCAGCTCAAGGTGGACACCGGCCTCGCCCGCAACGGCGCGTTCGGTCCCGACTGGCCGCTGTTGGTTGAGGCCGCCCAGCGGCATACAGCTGACGGAACCCTCAAGGTGACAGGGGTTTTCACCCACTTCGCGTTCGCCGACTTGCCGCACCACCCGACCGTGCAGGCGCAACAGCTGCGCTTCGCCGACGCGGTGCGCGACTGCGAACGCGCCGGCTTCGACCTCGAGGTGCGGCACATGTCCAACTCCGCGGCCACCCTCATGACGCCACAGGCGGCGTGGGACATGGTGCGCCCCGGTCTGGCGGTCTACGGGCTCTCGCCCGCCCCGGACATCGGCGGGTCGTCCCGCTTCGACCTCATCCCCGCAATGACGATGAGCGCGAATGCCACTGTGACCAAACGGGTTCCGCCGGGGCAGGGCGTGAGCTACTGCCACACCTATGTCACATCGCGGGAGACGACACTGGTCGACGTGCCGTGCGGGTATGCCGACGGCGTCCCCCGTGCCGCCTCCTCCAAGGGCCCGGTGCTGATCGGCGGCAAGCGGTTCACCATCGCCGGCCGAGTGTGCATGGACCAGTTCGTCGTCGACGTCGGGGACCTGCCGGTCCAGGCGGGCGACGAAGTGGTGCTCTTCGGCAGCGGCGCCGATGGCGGACCCACCGCTCAGGACTGGGCGGAGGTCACCGACACCATCAGCTACGAGATCGTGGCCCGCACGAGTTCGCGGCTGCCGCGCATTTATCGGGGCGAGCAGTGAACAGCTCGGCGGGCCGCAGTCTCCGGGGAGTCCGATGAGTTCGCGGCGTGGACTGGTCGGCCTGGGCATCGGAGTCGCAGCAGCAGGTGCGGCGACCGCGGCGGGCATCGCGACCGACCGGATCGTGCGTGCCCGGCGGCGAAAGCCGGAGCCACCCGTTGATCCCCAGTTGGAGCAGGACGGCCAGGTGGTCGTCGCCGACGACGGCGTGCCGCTGTATGTCGAGATCGACGAACCGGACGACGCGGTTGCCGGCACCCGGGGCGGCACGACGGTGCTCCTGGTGCACGGCTACACGCACACGCATGCCGTGTGGTCCCGGCAGCGCGGTGCCATCAGGAGCGCCGGCTACCGCGTGGTGTGCGTGGATCTGCGCGGACACGGGCGATCAGGGGAGGGCGACGACGCGTCATACACGATCGCGCAGTTGGGCAGGGACCTCGCGACGGTGATCGAGCAGACGACCCCGGAGGGGCCGGTCGCTCTGGTCGGTCACTCGATGGGCGGTATGGCGCTGATGGCACTCGCCGAGCAACGACCCGACCTCGTCCGCACACGCGTCATCGGCGTCGCGCTGATCAGCACCAGCGCCGGCGGGCTGTCCGACGTCAACTTCGGACTGGGCCGCAAGCTCGGCACGGTGGTGCACCGGCTCGGGCCCTCGGCGATCGAGCGTGCCGACCGGCGACCGGACCTGTTCAACACTGCCCGGACCGTCGGACGCAATGTCGAATCCGCTCTCGTGCAACGACTTTCGTTCGGCGGACCAGTCCCCAGGTCGGTCCTGCGGGAGCTTGCCGAGATGATCTTTGCCACTCGGATGCACGTGATCGGCGCGTTCATGCCCACGCTGATGGAGCACGAACGGGAAGGCACCCTCGCGGCGTTCGACGGCATCGAGACGCTGATCCTGCACGGCACCCGTGACCGGTTGACACCCATCACGCACGGGCAGCGTCTCGCCGAGTTGCTGCAGGGTGCGGAGCTCGTGGTCGTCAAGCGGGCCGGACACGTGCTGCCCATGGAGGACCCGGAGCTGGTCAGCCGCGAGCTGCTGGCCTTCCTGGAGCGGGCCGAACGATCGGCGGCGGACCGGTGAACGCGCAGGTGCGGCTGGACGACGCCGACGCGACGCGGAGCTGGGGTGCCCGACTGGGCGCGCTGTTGCGCCGCGGCGACCTGCTGGTGTTGACCGGCGGGCTCGGTGCGGGCAAGACGACGCTGACGCAGGGCATCGCGACCGGGCTCGGCGTGCGCGGCCCGATCACGTCGCCGACCTTCGTCATCTCACGGATCCATCCGTCGCTGGTCGACGGCCCCGCGCTGGTCCACGTGGACGCCTATCGGCTCTCCGGCTCCGACGAGCTGGACGACCTCGACCTCGACGCGGACATCGCCGACTCGGTCACGGTCGTGGAGTGGGGTGCGGGGATGGCCGAGAGCCTCGCCGACGAGCACCTCGAGCTGGTGCTGGACACCGACGGCGACGCCCGGCTGGTCACGCTGCGAGCGACCGGGCGCCGGTTCGAGGCCATGGTCCGCACGCTTCTCGCCGCCGAGTGACGGCGCCCTCGCCGAGTGACGGCGAGATCTCGCCGTCACTCGGCGAGGGAGCCGTCACTGGGCGCGAGGTGGCGGCGCCGTAGTCTTGGGCGGTGCTTCTGCTCGCTCTCGACACCGCGACCTTCGCAGTGACCGTCGCCCTGCACGACGGGGACCGCGTCCTGGCCGAGGAGTCCCTCATCGACCCGCGCCGGCACGCCGAGACACTGACACCGATGATCTCCTCGGTGGTCGCCTCCGCCGGCCGGACACCGGCCCAGCTGACCGCGGTCGCGGTGGGCGTCGGCCCCGGCCCGTTCACCGGGATGCGCGTCGGTCTCGCGACGGCCGTCTCGCTCGGCCTGGCGCTGGATCTGCCGGTCCACGGCGTCTGCAGCCTCGACGCACTGGCCCTCGCCGCTGTCGAGCAGGGCGCTCCGGCCGACTTCGTGGTCGCCGGTGACGCCCGGCGCAAGGAGGTCTACTGGGCGCGTTACCGCGCGGCCGACGGGGCCATCGAGCGGGTCTCGGGTATGCCGCAGGTCGCCCGCCCGGCCGACCTCCCGTCGCAGATCCGGGAGCTGCCCGCCGCCGGTCGCGGCCCCGTGCTCTTCCCCGAGTCGTTCGGCCCGGCTCTGCAGCCGCTGGACGTGCCGGCGGGAAGCCTCGCGTCATACGCCGTGCAGCAGCTGGGCCTCGGCCACGAGTTGCTCCCGCCGCAACCGCTCTACCTGCGGCAGCCGGACGCCAAGCCCGCGACGGCGCAGAAGTCGGTGCTGCCGCGATGAGCACGGACCTGCGGATGCGGGAGATGCAGTGGCCCGACATCGAGCAGCTCACCGCGTTGGACGAGCAGCTTTTCGAGCATGACGCGTGGTCGGCTTCCTCCTGGTGGTCCGAGCTGGCCGGCCGCCCGCGCCGCCGCTACACGGTTGCCGAGGACTCCGGCTCGATCGTCGGTTACGGCGGCATCGACTGTGCCGGTGCCACGGCCGACATCATGACCATCGCGGTGACTCCGCAGTGCCGGGGGCGTGGACTGGGTCGAGCGCTGCTGCAGCACCTCACCGAGGAGGCCGTCGACAGCGGCGCCGACGCGCTGCTGCTGGAGGTTCGTGCCGACAACGAGGCGGCCCGAAACCTTTACCTACGAGCAGGATTCGAGCACATCCGGACCCGGCGGGGTTACTACCGCCCGGGCAACGTCGACGCGCACGTTATGCGCCGCCACCTAGGGGAGAAGACCGATGACTGAGCCGCTGATCCTCGGCGTCGAGAGCTCCTGCGACGAGACCGGCGTGGCCTTCGTGCGCGGCAACACACTGCTGGGTGACGCGGTGGCCAGCAGCGTCGACCAGCACGCTCGTTTCGGCGGCGTGGTGCCCGAGATCGCCAGTCGCGCGCACCTGGAGGAGCTGATCCCGACGATCAAGCGGGCGTGCGAGGACGCCGGCCAGCGTCTGAGTGACGTCGACGCGATCGCGGTCACGTCAGGGCCGGGACTGGCCGGTGCACTGATGGTCGGTGTCGCCTCCGCCAAGGCGTTGGCCTGGGCACTGGACAAGCCGCTGTATGGCGTCAACCATCTCGCCGCGCACGTCTGCGCGGACGTGCTCGACCACGGGCCGCTGCCGGAACCCACTGCGGCACTGCTGGTTTCGGGTGGGCACACCAATCTGCTGATGGTCCGGGACATCGCCTCGGACGTCGTCGAGCTGGGCGGCACGATCGACGACGCGGCTGGTGAGGCGTTCGACAAGATCGCCCGGGTGCTCGAGCTGCCCTATCCCGGTGGCCCGCACATCGAGCGCGCGGCAGCCGACGGCGACCCCGCCGCCATACGCTTCCCGCGCGGGCTCACCTCACGCAAGGACCTGGAACGGCACCGCTTCGACTACTCCTTCTCCGGGCTCAAGACCGCGGTCGTGCGCTGGGTGCAGGAGCGCCAGGCGGCGGGGGAGCCGGTGCCGGTCGCGGATGTGGCGGCGAGCTTCAACGAGGCGGTCGCGGATGTGTTGACCCGCAAGGCGATCGACGCCTGCCAGGAGTATGACGTCGCCGACCTGCAGATCGGCGGTGGAGTCACGGCCAACAAGCGCCTGCGCGCGATGGCGCAGGAGCGCTGCGACGCGGCAGGCATCAGCCTGCGCGTGCCGCGGGTGCGGCTGTGCACCGACAACGGCGCCATGGTGGCAGCGCTCGGATCGCAGATGGTGCAGCGTGGCCTGGAGCCGAGTTCGCTTGGCCTGCCTGCGGATTCGTCGATGCCGGTCAGCCAGACCAAGGCGTCGTAGTCCGGTCGTGCCCTCGTTCCCCATTGCGCCGTCAGGAGAGGGCGACCAGGCACGATGAACTGAACTGCACGATCAGCGGACGCCCGCGAGACGACGACCAGTACAGCGCTGACGCACCGCGAGCTCGCGAGCGGAAGTCAGGGCTGTACTGCGAGGAGTAGAGCTCAACAACTCAGCAGCCCGAGGCGCTGCTTGAGGGTCAGCACACGCTTGACCGAAGCCTCGACCTGGCCGGCGAATTTCTTGTCCGACGACGCCTTCGCGTTCAGTGCCTGCAGCATCGGACCGGCGTCGGACGCCTTGCCGGTGAGCACGATGTCGCCACCGGCGGCGACGAAGCGCACGGCCCGCTGGCCCACCGGAACACCTTGCACCGCAACGGCATTCATGTCATCGGTGATGACGACACCGTGCCAGCCGAGTGAGCCGCGGAGCACCCCGGTGATGATCTTGTGTGAGAACGTCGCCTGGCTCGAGGCGTCGATCTTGGCGTATCGCGCCGACGACATCATCACTGCTCCGGCTCCCGCCTTGATGCCCGCCGCGAACGGCTTGAGGTAGCTGTCGGTCGCGGTGGTCTGGGTGTCCGTGGTGCCTGCGGAGGTCACGTCGGTGTTGCCGGTGATTCGGCCGAGGCCGGGGAAGTGCTTGACCGTGGCGCCCACTCCGGCACTGTGCAACCCGCGGACGACATCGGAGACAGCGGGCGCGACGGTGGCCGGGTCGTGGCCGTATTCGCGGGCGAACCGGCCGATAGGTGCGTTGCTCGAGGACATCGAGGTGGGCACCGTGTCGGCGACCGGGGCCAGGTTGAGGTTGACGCCGACGGCCTTGAGCTGGCGACCGATGAGCTTGCCATAACCAGTGCGGGCGCTCTTGCTCATCGTGCCCTGCTGCAGTGCGGACTCCAACGAGCTGAAGCCGGCGCCCTTGAGTTGCTGGACGGCGCCGCCCTCCTGGTCCGCGGCGATCAGCAACGGCACCTTGCCGGTGGCACGTGAAGTGGCCTGTGCCTGCAGGTGATCCGAGGTCGACCGGATGCCCGAGGCGCCGGTCCAGCCACCGAGGTAGATGACGTTGCCGACGTGCTGTCCGGCGATCAGTGCGTCGTCGGCGGACGCGGGGGAGCCGTGGTCCAGTCCGATCATCAGCAACTGGCCGGTGCGTTGCGCAGGCGTCAGCTTGGCATAGGTGCGCTGCACGCAACTGCTCGCCGGTGTCGGTTTCGCGGACTTGCTGTGGGTCTTCGACGAGGACGTCGGTGAGGGTGTCTTCGACTTCTTCGCCGAGGACGTCGGGGAGGCCGACGTGGGTCGACTCGTCGCGGCGGACGAACTGCTCGATGAGGGGGCCGTCGTGCTCGAGGCGCCCGGCGCAGTGGAGCCGGAGGCTGCGGTCGAGTCCGCGCCGGAGCCGGAGGAACACCCCGTGACCAGGACCGCGCAGACGGCGGAGGCGCTGACCACGTGCACAAGTCGTCGAGAGGCAGGCACGGATAGACGGTAACTCACGCAGTGGGCACCAGCATGAGCACGGCGTGGGCGCCGCCGACGCGTGTCACCAGGATCGTCGCCTCGTTGTCCCCGCGCGGCCGCAGCTGCCGGCGCAGTTGCTCGGGGTCGACCGACGCGCCCTTCTTCTTGATCGTCAGCCGCCCGATCCGGTGATCTCGCACCCAGGACCGTAAAGCCTTGATGTTGAACGGAATAGCGTCGGAGACGGCATACTTCTTGGCCCACGGCACGATGACGTCGCGCGGCGACGTCACGATGCCGATGCCGGTGTCGAGCTCGGCTCCGTCGACCCGACGCACCAGGGCACCACTCAGCCCGGCACGGATGACGGCGCGGTCCGCCTCGTAGAGGAACCCGTGCATCCGGTCCAGGCGGGCCGTCTCCGGGTTCGCGCCGTCGGCGTCCCGCTCGAGAACCTCGTAGGCGAACTGGTCACTGACCACGACCGCGGAGCGGCCCGGGTCCCACGCCGCGTCGTTCCACCACAGCGCGCACTCCAGCACCTCGCCGTCGTATGACGTCCACTGCGCCTGCGTCCCCAACGGGATCTGCGAATGCGCGAACGACGGCGACAGTTTCACGCCCGCGGCGGCGGACCCGGAGCTCACTTCGCGGACCAGGTCCCAGGACGGTGCGAGCTGATCGAGCCGGAACGTCCGCCGGGTCCGCCCGTGTATGTCGCTGACCCCGGGTGTGCGACGCGCCGGGTCGAGCCAGACCGCGGCGTCCCGTGCCTGTGTCGGCGCGGGGACGGTGACGTCCTCGGCGCGCTCGCAGTGTGCCTGCGCGTGCTCGAACGCCCGCAGGTTGAAGTGCGCCACGCCGGCCGTCACCTCGTCGGCGTCGACCGCGGTGACCCGCAGCCCGGCGTCGGCGAAGGCCCGCGCGTCGGAGCCGATGCCGCAGCCGAGGTCGAAGACGTGCCGTGTGCCGGAGTCGAGCAGGCGCCGGGCATGCAACCGGGCGATCTGCCGGCGCGTCGCCTGCTCCAGGCCGTCGACGGTGAACAGCATCGAGTGCGCCGCTTCGCCGAATTTGTCCTCGGCCCGGGCCCGCAACCGGGACTGGGTCAGCGCGGCCGCGACGAGGTCCGCGTCGAAGCCTTCTGCCCGCAGCCGATCAGCGAGGGTGAAGGCGGCCGATTCGTCATACGGCGGCAGCGCGGCGAGCAACGCAGCCCCCTCGCCGCTCATCAATCGGGCCAGTAGGGCGGGTGTCAACGCATATCACCCACCAGGCCAGGGGCACCGAGATCACCGTTCATGCGGTTAAGTGTGGCGCATGACCACCTCGCGAAGTCTGCCTGCCGCTCCGCCCCGCGGCATACGACGTGGGGGCGGCGGATGAGACGAACCCGATTCGGTCCGGCACGGACCGTCGTGGTGTTCTACGCGATCACGGTGTCGATCGGCACCTTGTTGCTCGCGTTGCCGTTCACGACGGTGCACGATGGCCACGCCGCGTTCAGCACCGCGTTGTTCACCGCAGCCAGTGCCACCTGCATCACCGGTATGTCGCCGGTCGACGTCGCCACCTACTGGAATCCGTTCGGGCACGTGGTGATCCTGTTGCTGGTGCAGGCCGGCGGCCTGGGCATCGTGACGTTGTCGGCGCGGCTGCTGCAACTGCTGCACGGGCGGATGGGCATCGAGGGCACGCTCGCCGCGCAGGCCGAGGCACACACCGACACGCCGGCGCACGCCCGGTCGATGATCCGGGTGATCGTGCGCTTCTACCTCGCGCTCGAGGCCTGCCTCGCGGTGTTCATGGCACTGCGGCTGCACTTCGCGTATGGCGAGAGCCTCGGACGTGCCGCCTGGGAGGGTCTCTTCCACTCGGTGTCGGCGGTGAACAACGCCGGTTTCACCCTCTACACCGAAGGTGCCGCGAAGTTCACCTACGACCCGTGGATCCTGGGGATGCTGTGCGGAGGCGTGTTCATCGGTGGCCTGGGTTATCCGGTGTGGTTCGAGCTGATGCGCCGACGCCGGCCGAAGGACTGGTCGATGCACACGCGGCTGACGCTGGGCGGCTCGGTCGTGCTCTTCCTGGTCGGGCTGGGCACGTTCCTGGCGTTCGAATGGCGCAACCCCGGGACGCTGGCCAATCTCGATGTGACCGACAAGATCTGGAACTGCATCGGCGGCGCGGTCTTCCCCCGCACAGCCGGGTTCTCGACCGTGGACTACACCGCGGTCCGGCCCGAGACGACGGCGATCAACTACGTGCTGATGTTCATCGGCGGCGGCAGCGCGGGCACCTCCGGCGGAATCAAGGTCTCGACGTTCTTCCTGCTCGGGGCCGTCATCATCTCCGAGGTCCGCGGCGAACCGCAGGCGAGGGTCGGGCGGCGCGCCATACCCGTTGCGGTGCAGCGGCAGGCACTGACTGTTGCGTTGCTCGGTGTCGGCACGGTGATGATCGGGACGATCGCGATCCTGACGATCAGCGAGCAGCCGATGCAACTGGTCCTCTTCGACACGATCTCGGCGTTCTCGACGACCGGGCTGTCGGCCAACCTGACCAGCAAGCTGCCCGTGGCGGCGCAAATCGTGCTCGTCGCGTTGATGTTCATCGGCCGAGTCGGCACGATGACCGTCGGCACCGCACTGGCGATGCGTCGCAACAAGCGGCGTTACCAGCTACCGGAGGAGTTCCCCATTGTCGGTTGAGCTGTCGGTTGCGGATCCTGGAGTCCGGCCGGCTGAGGACGAGGAGTGAAGGTATGACGGGGAAGAAGAGGCGCGGCGCGCTCGACCCGCACAGCGTGCTGGTCGTGGGTCTGGGGCGCTTCGGCACCGCGGTGGCGACGACACTCACCGAGCAGGACTGGGACGTCCAGGGCGTCGACCAGTCCCTGGACCTGGTGCAGAAGTGGTCGGCCCGCTTCACCAACGTGGTGCAGGCCGACAGCAGCGACGTCGAGGCGCTCCGACAGATCGGTGCCGGGGACTTCGAGCGCGCCGTGGTGGCCATCGGATCCAACCTCGAGGCGAGCATCCTGACCACCGCCAACCTGGCCGACCTCGGAGTGCCGAGCATCTGGGCCAAGGCGATGACCAAGCAGCACGCTCGCATCCTGCGGCGGATCGGCGCGCATCACGTCGTCCTGCCCGAGCGGGAGATGGGTGCTCGCATCGGACGGCTGCTGGTGGGCTCGCTGGCCGACTACTACGAGCTGGAGAGCGGCTTCGGAATCGGCCGGATGTCGTGTGGAGCGAAATTTGACGATCAGACGCTCTCCGAGCTCAACCTGCGCGGGAAGTATGGCGTCACGGTCGTCGCGGTCAAGCATCCCGGCGGCGCCTTCGAGGACGCCCGTCCCGAGACGCGGATCGGCCGCGGTGACCAGTTGGTCATCACCGGCTCGACCGAGCGGCTCCAGCAGTTCTCCGGTCGGGCCTAGGCGCCATACAGGGCGAATGCGTCGGGAGCGTCCGCGCGCGGCTGCCACTAGAGTCGAAGTGCGAACCGCATCCGTCCAATGGAAGGCTTGCCGACCGTGCGCGAGATCGTCGTCTTCTCCGGATCAGCCCACCCCGCCCTCGCCGACAGCATCTGCACGCACCTGGGGGTGCCGAGGTCGTATGTCGACCTGACCCGTTTCAGCAACGACTGCCTGCAGGCGCAGTTGCTGGCCAACTGCCGCCAGCGGGACGTCTATCTGGTGCAGCCGCTGGTGCCGCCGACCCAGGATCACCTGATGGAGCTGCTGCTGATGATCGACGCGGCACGAGGCGCGTCGGCCGAACGCATCACCGCCGTCATCCCCTACTTCGCCTATGCACGCTCGGACAAGAAGGACGCCTCCCGGATCTCGCTGGGTGGGCGGTTGGTGGCCGACCTGCTCGCGTCCGCCGGTGTGGACCGGGTCATCACGATGGCCTTGCACGCACCGCAGGTGCACGGCTTCTTCTCGACGCCGGTCGATCATCTGACCGCCATCGGCGAGCTCGCCGAATACTTCCGGGAGCGTGACAATCTGGCCGACGACCTGAGCGACTCGGTCGTCGTCTCCCCGGACTTCGGCAATGCCAAGACCGCGCAGCAGTTCGCGCGGCTGCTGGGGCTGCCGGTCGCGGCCGGCTCCAAGAAGCGGATCTCCGACGACAAGGTCGTCATCGACACGATCGTCGGTGACGTCGACGGCAAGCGGGCCATCGTGCTCGACGACGAGATCGCGACGGGTGGGTCGGTCGTGGAGTTGCTGGACCGGCTCGGTGAGCGCGGTTGCACGGTCGCCGACATCGCATGCACCCACGGCCTGTTCGTCGGCCCGGCCGTCGAGCGCTTCTCCGGCCACCCGTTGATCGGGCAGGTGGTTACCACCGACACGGTGCCCACACCGGCGAATTGGCCTCAGCTGCATGTGCGTTCGGTCGCGGCGCTCTTCGCCGAGGCCATCGCACGCATTCACGCGGGGGAGTCGGTCAGCAGTCTCTTCGACGGTGTGGACCCCTCCCACGCGCCGCCCGCCGCGAAGCTGCCGTTGGGTTGAGCCCCGGTGTCCCGGCGGAACCAACGCCGTGCGACGTGACGTCCACCCTTCCATGACGATCGACAGCAAGCCGTGGTGGCGACGTCGTGCCGGTGTCGCGATAGTCGCCCTGGTCGTCGTGGCTCTGGTTGCCGCCCTTGCCGTCGGCGTCCCGGCACTGGTGCACCATCAGTCGGAGAAGGGCCGGCTGTCCGTGGGTGCGACGCGATCCGGTGAATACTCCATGGGCGACGGATATTTCGCCGGCAGCTATCGGTTGGTCGTCCCCGGGGCACAGATCTCGGTGAATGTCGAAACGGGCCGGCAGGCGTCGACGTCGGACGACTCCGCCGACGGCTACGAACGGCTCAAGGCACCGGAAAGTGGCTTGCTGGTGCATCTGGACTGGAGGGTCGCGCGCCTGGGCGTGGCAGGGTCGGACCACCTCGGCGACCACCCCAGCACCTTGCGCATCCGGTCGAAGGACACCTCCGTGGTGGCCGGCCGGGCGACTGCGCCGAAGCAGGCGACATACAGCTCGGAGCACCGCACCGAGAAGCTGGTCGCCCTGCCCGGTGACGTCGGCGACGTGAAGCTGGAAGTGGAGTTCGCAGGACGTTCGCAGACGGTCTCGCTGCTCGGCGGGCGGCGCGACCTGGGCTCGTTCGCGTCCCTGTATGGCGCTCGGACCGACAGCAATCGGGTCGTGTCGATGGCGCAGGACCAGCCGACGGATCCCGGCTCGGAGTTCCGCTGGTTCTGCGACGCGCTGGGCGGGACGGTCACCCGTACGCCATACCTCGATCGGCTCGGCTGGGCACCGTCCGGGCAGCAATGGGTGCTGCTCCGCGGAGCGGGCTACCGCTTCTCCGAGGAAGCAGCGACGTGGCGCGGCGGGAACGGCGTGGCCTACTACTCGGCAGCCGCGAAGCCGATCGTGTCGGTCACGATCGGCGGCACGAAGACCGGCGGCAAGAAGACCGGTAGCAAGAAGGCGCTGCGGACGCTCGGTCGCCCCACGACGCAGTCGCAGGGCGGCGTCACCAAACGGACGGCCAACTACGTTTTCTCGGTCGAGACCGGCGCGGAGGTGACGACCGTCGTCGACGTTCGTGCTCGGCTGAAGCGCACCACCCGCGACGTCGCGGGTGCACCCGCGCACTCGACGATGCGGTTGCGAACGACGACGACCTATCCGGCCGATTACGACCCGACGCTTCGGGGGCAGCGATGAGTGCGCCGGGTCGTATGTCGCGCGGTCGCCGCTGGCCGTGGGTCGCGGCTGCCGTCGTCGTCGTGCTCGTGGTCGCCCTGGTGGCCACTGTCGTCGGCCGGTCGGCCGAGGGCAAGGACAGTGTGCGGGTGGGAGAGCGACTCGACGCACAGACCGTCTTCGCGGGGCAGGAGACGGACACCACCAAGTTGTCGGTGCCGGTGGCTTTCGGCGCGCTGTCGGTGACCGTCGAGACCGCGCCGGAGATCGGCGAGCGCGAGCACCGGACGCGTGCGCCGGACGGCGCGATGATCGTGCAGGTTTCCTGGGCGCCATCGGTCTACGAGCAGGCGTCGCCGGTGTGGCCGACGGCGGATGCGCGCGAGCGGCAGGACCCCGGTGCGCGGCTGACGCTGGTGACCGGCGGCCACCGTTATCCGATCGGGAGCGCGGTAACCATTGCTGGTGACGGAGCATCCGCGATCGTCGTCGTGCGAGGCGATGGGTCCGATGCACGGATCGAGTCCCGGTTCGCCGGGCGGACGTTCCGTTCGAGCGCCGGTCCGTCCACGCCTCGGGTTGCGCAACGAGAGACTGACTCGGCGTGCGAGGACACCCCGGACAAGACCTACGTCAGCGTGACCTGCAGCCTGCCGGTTCATCGCGGTCACTACGTGGCAGGTCTCGGCGCGGCCCCCTCCGGCAAGGAGTGGCTGATTGTCAGCAGCGCGGCCGCGACGCGACGCGAGGATGCGGTTCGGCGGTATGCCGCGGGCAACCGGCACGCCGAATACGTCCGGTCGGGTGCGCCCTCGGTGAGCGTCACGGTCGATGGTGTGACGGCAAGGCCACGGGTCGCCGGGTCGGACACGATGGTCGCGGCGTCGGTGAAGGTTGCCGACCGGGCCTGGCTCGTGGACGCCGACCGGCCGTCGACCGTGCGGTTGCGTTACCGGTTGCCCACCAAGATCGACCGGGCGCGCAGCGATTGGTCGGGCGCGCCGGCGACATACCAGGTCGACGTCTCGACGACGACGACCGTCCCGGCCGGGTAACCGAAGTTGGCCCAGCCGTCCGGGTCGGCCCGTTATGGCGGACTGCAAGCGTGACGAAAGTGCTTGATGGCAGTGTCTCGCTCGGACCGAGAGGATCGTGACTCCGAAGGGGCAGAGGACGCGCATGGGGGCGACGGGGGAGAAGCGGAACGTACGGAGGCAACGCAGCACTGTGGAGGGCGTCATCCTCGCGGTGCTCTGCGTCGCGTTGTTGGTTTTCGCCGGTGTGGTGTGGAGACACCACGCCAACCGGGGCGACCGACTCGAGGTGGGGGACGACCGCGGTCCGGACTACGCGATCTCGACGAATGCCGCTGAGGACACGTACGACTTCAGAGTGCCGGGCGCTGACCTGACCGTGCGAGCCGTGGTCGGGCACGAGGGCAGCAAGTCCGACGTCGACAGATACAACCCAACGATCATCAAGGCACCACAGGACGGTCTCCTGGTGGGCGTCACCTGGTCTGCAACCACCACTGACCGTGTCCCGACGAAGTACCTCGGCAAGCACAAGATCGGGCTCAGCGTCCGATCGCGAGCTTCCTCGATCGAGATCGACCGCGGCGTCGTCCCGGAACGGGCGAACACGCCCGGCGTCGATGACGAGAAGAAGATCGTTGCGGTGCCCGGTGGCGTTGACGACGTCGAACTCGTGGTGACGTTCGAGGGGCGCACGCAGTCCCTCGACATCGCCGACGGTCATCTGACGGCGGGGGACTTCGCGACGCTCTACGCCACCGATGTGGACCCGGCGCGTGGATCGGTGTCGAGCGAACGGACGCAGCCGCCCGCAGACGAGGTGTCCTACCTCCCCTGCGGTCGGACGTTCGCCGGACAGTTCTACCGGACGCCGTACGTCGACGGAGCCGGCTGGGCGGCTCGCGGTCATCAGTGGATCCTGATCGAAGGCGCGGGCTACCGGCTGAACCCACCCGCCCACTGGAAGCGCGGCGACGAGGCGGCGTCCTACGTTCCTGCCGACCCAGCGACGTTGAAGGTCACCGCGGACGGAAATGGCCCGATCAAACTCCTCGACTCGGTCACCGAAAAAGAGCCTCGAACGACGACGAACGACTACCTGTTCTCGGCCGGAAGAGCCGGCGCCGCCGTGAACGTGGAGGTCGTTCTCGATGTGGGCTTGAAGAAGGCCGAATGGAGTCCGTCGGCCCCCGCTCGACTGAAGGAGACCGTCCGGAGGCACACCAGGTACCCAGCCGTGGTCGACCCTCCGAGCGATATAGCGCGATGAAAGTGCCCGGCAAGTGGTCGATGCGAGCGTTGTCCGGCACGCGGTCGATCCGATCAGGTGCCAGGACGGACACCGGAAGCAGGAGACGTGGGGGAAACAGACGTGGGGGAACCAGATGTGGGGGAGACAGGGGAGCGACGCCGCCTATGGCGCCGTCCGGGCACGGTGATCACGGTCGTGGTGGTGGTGCTCGCGGTCGGGCTTGCGGGTCTGATCGTCCACAACATCACCAAGGATCGGCTCGCGGCCGGCACGGTCCGGCCGGGCGAGGTCGCGCTGTCCGGGCCGGTGGTGAGCAACACGCTGCCGATGGCGATGCCGAACGCACAGCTGAACGTGCAGGTCTCGGTCGGCGGGTCCGGGACCGTCGACGACGACAAGGTCCGGGCGCCGCGAGGAGGGGTTCTGGTCGAAATCGTCTGGTCGTCCACCGAGTCGAGTGCGTTGACCGACCCGCCATCACCGGCGGGAGGCTTGCCGGGCGACGGGCCGAGCACTCTCGCGGTGCGCTCGCCGGGCAAGACCGTCATGGTGGACCGCAGGCTGCGACCGGGCACGCGTGAGCAGGAGGCAGTTGCCGCGCTGCCAGGCGATGCCGATCAGGTCGAGGTCGTGGCCGGTTTCGCCGGGCGCAGCCAGACGGTCGCGGTGAGCAGTGGACAACGGTCCGCCGGTGCCTTCGCGTCGCTCTACCGCACCGAGGCGTGGCCGTTCGGCAGCAACCCTGCGGTGTCGATCGAACGCAAGCAACCGAAGGACCCCCGATCGCACTTCGAATGGCGGGCCGAGGTGAAGCAGGGGCAGCGGGCCGTCCGGAGGCCGTACCTGGAAGGACTCGGCTGGGCCGCGAGGGGGAAGGAGTGGTTGGTCGTGAGCGATGTCGGTTACTACCTGAACGACGACGCGGCGCAATGGCGTTCGGTAGATGACGAGGTCGACTACGAGGTCGACCACAAGGACGGTGACAAGGACGGGACCGGGCCCTCCCTGACGGTCAGCGTGGCCGGGCACGGGCCGGTGAAGGTGCTGCGGCAGCCGGGCGAGAGCCGAAAGTCCTACGGCTACAGCGCCCCGGCCAACGGCGCCTACGTCTTCGCGATCCGCAGCGGGGACGCGGCGACGGTCAACTCGGTGCTCCGGGTGAAGTTGCGCCGCAGCGAGTCCGGGGACGACGGGACCGTCGGTCGTGCCCCGGCCACCAGCTCGATGGTCGTGTCGCGTCGTGACGTGCGGCCGGCCGTCGGGGAGCCGGCCCGATGAGCGCGGCGCAGACCGACGTAGCACGTCGGCGCCCAGTCCGGTGGCTGGTGCTGCTGCTGGTCGTCGTGCTCGGGATCGGAGTGCTCGGGTGGGTGGTGTTCGGGCGGCATACGGTCCACGTCGGCGACCGCTTCGCCGACCGGTCGGTGACGGACTACGACGCCCAGCGGCGGGTGCACGTCCAGATCCCTCTTGCGCAGTTGAACCTCATGGTCAGTCACGGTGATGCGGTCGGTTCCGGCGATGACGAGGTGGAGGCGCCCGATGGCGCGGCGATGGTCCAGGTGTCCTGGACGCCGACCCGACTCGGGCTGCCGCCGGTGTGGCCCGCTGCGAGTCCGCGCCAGCGGGCTGATCCCGGGGCCGATCTCTTCCTGGTCACCGGCGGCCAGCGCTACCGGCTCGCGAGCAGGGTCCGGGCTGGCGACGCCGGGTCGTCGACGGTCGTCGTCGTGAAGGGGGACGCTGCCTCGACCCGCATCGAGGCGCGGTATGCCGGCCGCACCGTGCATGCAGCCTCCGGAGATGCCGAGCTGCGTAACCCGTCGCCGTCCTCGCAGTGCGCGGACCCGTCCGAGCGCCGCCACCCCGGGCGGGTGTTCTTCAATGTCTCGTGCGTGCTGCCGCTGCACCGTTCGGTCTACGTGGCCGGTCTGGGCGCGGCGCCGGCAGGCAAGGAGTGGCTGGTGTTGTTCTCCGCCGGTGTCGTGCGCTCGGAGGGTGATGCCACGGTCTACCCACCCGGTTCGGACGCCGAAGGCGCGCGCTACGTCGCCTCGGGTGCGCCCACCGTGGCCGTCAGCGCGCAGGGCGTGACCGGCGAACCGAAGCTGGCCGGCAAGGACGTCGTCGTCGGCGACTCGGTGCAACTGGCGGATCGCGCGTGGCTGGTGCCGGAGGGGAAGGCCTCGGCCATACACCTGCGGTATCGGCTGCCGATGGCGCTGGACCGCGACCGGACGAAGCTGCCGGATCAGCCGGCGCGGCGCGACATCGACCTGCGCGGCACGGCGACCTTCCCGGCCGGATGAGATGATCCGACGAGTTTTGGCACTCGAGTTGCATGAGTGCTAAGGAACGCATAGATTCAGTGCTGGCACTCTTCCCGGGACAGTGCCAACCGCATTTCGTGGTCGACCCCCGCGACGGCGCCCACGACGTGACCAACGGTTGCACGTAGGCCCGGGGCACGCATCCACGGCCCGTCATCGGGCCCCCGAACAGGAAGGTCACACCGTGTCGGTGAACATCAAGCCGCTCGAGGACCGCATCGTCGTCAAGTCCGTCGAGGCCGAGCAGACCACCGCTTCCGGCCTGGTCATCCCGGACACCGCCAAGGAGAAGCCCCAGGAGGGCGAGGTCCTGGCCATCGGTCCGGGTCGCATCGACGACAACGGCCAGCGCGTCCCGCTGGACGTCGCTGTCGGCGACCGCGTCATCTACTCCAAGTACGGCGGCACCGAGGTCAAGTACGCCGGCGAGGAGCTGCTCATCCTCTCGGCCCGCGACGTCCTCGCAGTCGTCTCGAAGTAACGACCCCACGCATCGTGCGTATGACGCGCCCTAGCCCGCCGGCATGGCAGGGCTAGGGCATCGTCATACGCGACCTGCTAGACGAAAGGCCAACAATGGCAAAGGAACTGGAGTTCAACGACTCCGCGCGCAAGGCGCTCGAGCGGGGCGTCGACGCCCTCGCCAACGCCGTCAAGGTGACGCTCGGCCCCAAGGGGCGCAACGTCGTCATCGACAAGAAGTGGGGCGCACCGACCATCACCAACGACGGCGTGACCATCGCCCGTGAGGTCGAGCTCGAGGACTCCTACGAGAACCTCGGCGCGCAACTGGCGAAGGAAGTCGCCACCAAGACCAACGACATCGCCGGTGACGGCACCACGACCGCAACCGTGCTGGCACAGGCGATGGTCCACGAGGGCCTGCGCAACGTCGCCGCCGGCGCCGGTCCGGCTGCGCTCAAGCGCGGCATCGACAAGGCCGTCGACGCCATCAGCGAGCAGCTGCTGGCCGACGCCCGCGAGCTGGAGGGCAAGGAGGAGATCTCCCAGGTCGCCGCCCTGTCCGCGCAGGACCAGACGATCGGTGGCCTGATCGCCGAGGCGTTCGACAAGGTCGGCAAGGACGGCGTCATCACCGTCGAGGAGTCCTCCACCGCCGAGACGGCGCTGGAGTTCACCGAGGGCATGCAGTTCGACAAGGGCTACATCTCGCCCTACTTCGTCACCGACACCGAGCGGATGGAGGCCGTCCTGGAGGACGCCTACATCCTGATCAACCAGGGCAAGATCTCCTCGATCAACGACGTGCTGCCGTTGCTGGAGAAGGTCGTCCAGTCCGGCAAGCCGCTGCTGATCATCGCCGAGGACATCGAGGGCGAGGCCCTGTCCACGCTGGTGGTCAACAAGATCCGCGGCACCTTCAACGTCGCCGCGGTCAAGGCGCCCGGCTTCGGTGACCGCCGCAAGGCCATGCTGCAGGACATCGCGATCCTCACCGGTGGTCAGGTCATCGCCGAGGAGGTCGGGCTCAAGCTCGACCAGGTCGACCTCGACATGCTGGGCCAGGCCCGCCGGGTCGTCGTCACCAAGGACACCACGACCATCGTCGACGGTCAGGGTGACGCCGAGCAGGTCGGTGGCCGGGTCAAGGAGATCAAGGCCGAGATCGAGCGCACCGACTCCGACTGGGACCGCGAGAAGCTGCAGGAGCGGCTGGCGAAGCTGGCCGGTGGCGTCTGCGTCATCCAGGTCGGTGCTCACACCGAGGTGGAGCTGAAGGAGAAGAAGCACCGCATCGAGGACGCCATCTCGGCAACCCGTGCGGCCATCGAGGAGGGCATCGTCGCCGGCGGTGGCTCGGCCCTGGTGCATGCCGCCAGCGTCCTGGAGAAGCTCGACCTCGAAGGCGACGAGGCAACCGGTGCCGCGCTGATCGGCAAGGCCACGGCCGAGCCGCTGCGCTGGATCGCCGAGAACGCCGGCCTGGAGGGCTACGTCGCCGTGGCCCGCGTGCGCGAGGAGGCCGCCGGCAGCGGCCTCAACGCCGCGACCGGTGAGTATGGCGACCTGATCGCCCAGGGCGTCATCGACCCGGTGAAGGTCACCCGCTCCGCACTGCGCAACGCCGCCTCGATCGCGTCGATGGTGCTGACCACCGACACGCTCGTCGTCGACAAGAAGGAAGAGGAGGAGCCCGCGGCCGGTCACGGTCACGGTCACTGATCCCGCATCCTTCCGGTGGGCCCCTCGGGCCGGCCGAGTGTGCACGACACCGGTGCCCGGACGAAGCACGAGCTTCGCCCGGGCACCGGTGCGTTCACGGCCGGACCGCGGCGGTTCATGCGAAGTGGTCGCACGGAGCAGAAGGTTGCCGGTGGAGTAGGCAGGACGGGGGTGCACGACCTACGCTGACGTATGTACGCCGTATGGCGTGGGGCAATCAGCAACCTGACGTTGGGATGACGTGAGCTCGGGGACTTCGCGATCCAGTGCCGGCCAGGACGACCTGGCCGGCCCACCGACCGCTGCCCCCGTAACGATTTCGCGCCTCGCGGCGATGTCATCACCGGACACGCACATTCCATTGCGTGACCTGGCTGCGGCCGCCCGAGAGGGAGATGCGGCAGCGACCAATGAACTCATGGCGGCCGTGCACCGGTTGGCCGTGCGATATGCGCGCGGCAAGCTCGGGCCCTTCTCGGCCGCCGCCGATGCCGCGGCGGATGCGGCCCAGGAGGTGTGCGTGGCTGTCCTCACAGCGCTGCCGCGCTACACCGACCGCGGTGCACCGTTCGAGGCCTTCGTCTACCGCATCGCGGCCAACAAGGTCGCCGACGTGCAGCGCGGCGTCATTCGCCGCCCGGACCCGACCGACGACCTGCCGGAGACCGTGGACGAGACGCCCGGGCCGGAGGAGTGCGCCGTCGCCGACGAGCAGTCCGCTCAGGTGTGGGCGCTGCTGGACCGGTTGTCCCCGCAGCACCGCGAGATCCTCACCCTCCGTGTCGCGGTCGGCATGTCCGCGGAGGAGACGGCCGACGCGCTGGGGATGACCCCTGGCGCCATACGCGTGGCACAGCACCGGGCGCTGACCCGGCTGCGCAAGATCCTCGGGGACGAGCGGAGCGAGCCGTGACCCCCAACATCGACGACATCCGCCGCGACGACGAGTTGCTCGACTCGTTGGGCGCTCGCAGTGCACCGCAGCACTCCGACGCAACCACCGACGCGCTGGCCAGCTGGGTGCGCGAGATCGACGCGCCGGACCGGCCGGTTCCCGCCGGCCGCTATGCCCGCAGGCGCGCCCGCCGCGGGCCGGCACGGGTGGGCGTGGTCGTGGCTGCGACCATCACCGCGCTGTCGATCTCGGGCGTGGCAGCAGCCGTCGGCGGAGTCCCGGTCATCACCAAGGTCGTGCACCAGATGGGCTTCGCGCACCGCGGTGCCGACTTCGGCTCCGGCGCCGCCGGACCGCAGAGCACCAACGCACCGGTGTCGACCGCGGCCCCGACCGACCCGTCGTCGAGCTACGCGACCGACGAGTCGTCCGAGTCGGTCTCGTCGACCGCGTCGACACAGGGACCCACGCTCGATCCGTCGACGACGGCGTCGTCCGCGGTGGCGCACCGCTTCCTGCCTGGTGTGCTGGACACCGCGCGGCACCGGGCGACTCCAGGACATCCGCCGGCATCGCGGTGGACCCCACCGCCGGTGCGGACATCGGCACCGCCGTCGTCCACCGGGCAGTCCTCGAGCTCCCAGTACCCGTCGAGTACCTCGACATCTTCCTCGACACCGTCGGACTCCAGCTCGTCCAGCTCGACGCCGTCCTCGCGGCCGAGCAGCAGCACCGGCCCGTCGGCATCGACGACGGCACCCGGCTCCACGACGCGGCCGCCCGAGCCGACGCACCCGCCGAAGCCGACTCGCACGCCGAAGCCGAGCGCCACGTCGTCCACGTCGGACTCGACACCGCCCACGCTGTCCTCGACCTCGACGCAGCCGAGCGACTCGTCATCCAGCAGCACATCGGGCAGCAGGTCGAGCAACGCGGCCCGCTCCAGCAGCTCGAGCCACTGAGCGCGCGAGCCGCTCACGCCGCCGACTGACCTTCTGTTCCCCCGTGATGACGCGCCTTCTACACTTTGGCAATGGCATTCGAGGAGTCGCACGCGCCCACCCATTCCTTCGATGTCCCCGCCAAGTTCGGCCAGCTCGGTCTCACCTATGACGACGTGCTGTTGCTGCCCGGGGAAACCGACGTCATCCCCAGCGAGGTCGACACCACCAGTCGGTTGACCCGCGAGATCAGCCTCCGGCTGCCGCTGGTGTCGGCAGCCATGGACACCGTCACCGAGTCCCGTATGGCGATCGCCATGGCGCGCCAAGGCGGCATCGGTGTGCTGCACCGCAACCTGTCGATCGCCGACCAGGCCGAGCAGGTCGACCTGGTCAAGCGGACCCAGACCGGCATCATCTCCAACCCGGTGACCATCGGTCCCGACGCGACGCTGGAGGAGCTGGACGAGACGTGTGGCCGCTACCGCGTGTCCGGCCTGCCCGTGGTCGACGTCGAGGACCACCTGATCGGCATCATCACCAACCGCGACCTGCGCTTCACCCCGGTCGCCGAGTGGGCCACCACCAAGGTGTCGGAGATGATGACGCCGATGCCGCTGGTGACCGGCCCGGTCGGCATCAGCCGCGAGGACGCGACCGCACTGCTGCGCCAGCACAAGCGTGAGCGCCTGCCGCTGGTGGACGACGACGGCAAGCTCGCCGGGTTGATCACGGTCAAGGACTTCGTGAAGTCCGAGCAGTTCCCCGACGCCTCCTACGACGCCGACGGCCGGCTGCTTGTCGCAGCTGCAATTGGCTACTTCGGCGACGCGTGGGAGCGCGCGACCACGCTGGTCGAGGCTGGTGTCGACGTGCTGGTGCCAGACGTCGCCAACGGTCACGCCCGCCTCATGCTGGACATGATCCGCAAGCTGAAGTCGGACCCGGCGACCCGGCACGTGCAGATCCTCGGCGGCAACGTCGCCACCCGCGCGGGTGCCCAGGCACTGGTCGACGCGGGCGTCGACGGGGTGAAGGTCGGCGTCGGCCCGGGCTCGATCTGCACCACGCGGGTCGTTGCCGGTGTCGGCGTGCCGCAGGTGACCGCGATCCACGAGGCGTCGCTGGCCTGCGCGCCGGCCGGTGTCCCGGTCATCGGCGACGGTGGCCTGCAGTTCTCCGGCGACATCGCCAAAGCCCTTGTCGCAGGCGCAGATTCGGTGATGCTGGGTTCGTTGCTCGCGGGCTGTGAGGAGTCGCCCGGCGACCTGATCCTGGTCGCGGGCAAGCAGTTCAAGACCTACCGCGGCATGGGTTCGCTCGGCGCGATGGCCTCCCGCGGCAAGAAGTCGTTCTCCAAGGACCGCTACTTCCAGGCCGACGTCGCCAGCGACGACGAGATCGTGCCCGAGGGCATCGAGGGCCGCGTGCCCTACCGCGGCCCTCTCGGCAACGTCATCCACCAATTGGTCGGCGGCTTGCACCAGTCGATGTTCTACGTCGGCGCCAACACCGTCCCGGAGTTGCAGGAGCGCGGCCGGTTCGTGCGGATCACCACGGCAGGGCTCAAGGAGTCGCACCCGCACGACATACAGGGCATCGTCGAGGCGCCGAACTACTCCCGCTGATCTTCTGCGCTGTTGTCTTGATCGAGAGGCGTACCTAAGCATCGAGAGGCGTACAAATCTGCCCTGATCAAGTACGCCTCTCGATGCGGAAGTACGCCTCTCGATCAGCGGGGTGCCTATCGGCTCGATCCGCTAGGGGACCCAGACCAGGGCGTCGCCGACGAGGCGCTGGGTGCCGCCGCTGCCGCTCGGGGTGTTGAGGGCGCCGGCCGGTGTGGCGAGCGTGGTCGAGCCGCCGCCGTCGAGATTGACCGCGTCCACCAGGCCGAGCGACTGTGCCACCGTTGCTGTTTCGGCGATCGTGGTGCCGACACTGGACGTCATACGACCGTCGACGGTGATCAGCGAGATCTTGCCGTCCGCGGTGCGGCCGAAGATGGTGCGCGGGTTGCGGTCGAACATGCTGCCCGTGCCTGACGGCGCAACGATCGCACCATCGGCGGTGAGCCGGTAGCGGCCGTTCACCCCGTATGTCGAGCGCGTCAGCCGCACCGGGGCGCCCGCCTCATCGGTCAGCGTCTGGCGCAGTGTGAAGCAGGCGCGGCGACCGGCCAACAGCGCGAGCGCGGTCGCATCCGAACCCGTCGCCTGGATCGCGACCTGTCCCTTGGCGAGGGACGCGCCGCGGGACGCGGTCGAGCGTATGACGCAACCGTTGCGACCCAGCACGACCTCGCGGCCCTGTCCCACCGGAGTGCGCGCGCCGAACTCCGTTGTGATCCATTCGGTTTGGCCTGGAAGGTCGCATTTCGTGTTTGCGCTGCATCCCGCCGGAACGGCCGGCGGATGGTCGACCCCGTCGAGGTCGGCGGCAGCGCCGGTGCGCTTGTCGACTGCTTTGCCGGTCCACGTCGTGTGGCCGAAGGTCATGGCGCCCGAGCGCCCGTCGAAGACGACGTCCTGCTCAGCAGGGTCGTTCGTCGGCTCGGAGAGCAGCTTCCCGCCATACACGCCGAGGCCGACGGGGTCGCCGGGGTAGTCCTTGCTCGCGGTGTAGGTGAAGAACGACGCGTTCGTGCCGATCAGCCCGCGCGACGAGGCGACCAGGTCGGAGACCGACTCGCCGCCGGCGATGTCCTTGCCGTAGGTCGCCTGCAGGTGGCCGCGGGCGAGGTGCGGGTCGATGGTCAACTGATTGACGACCCACGGTCCTTGGTCGGTGGTGTTGATCTCGTCCGGGTCGGCGGGCGTCATGCCGCGCACGATGTGCGTCAGCGTGATGCCACGCGCGAGGGTGGTGGTCGAACGGGTCTCGGTCAGATTCGCTGCTCCCAGAGGGAGATTCGCTGGATGAGCGCTCTCGGCAGCGGCGCTCGCGGCGGGTGTGCCGGCGGCGGCGATGACGAGTGCGGTGGCTGTGACGATGAGGCGACGTCTGGTCATGCAACGAAGCTCTCGCACCCGACGGGTGGCGCGAGTGACAAGCGCGTGAACGGTCGCCGAAGGGCGGAAGCGCCGCCGACGTCAGCGGGCGGTGTCGCGCAACTCCCGCTTGAGGATCTTGCCGGAGGCGTTGCGGGGCAGGTCGTCGAGGAACTCGACCTGCTTGGGCACCTTGAACGGCGCCAGGTCGGTGCGCGCGTGCTGGAGCAGTTCGTCGGCGCTCACCTCACCCTTGCGGACGATGTATGCCGTGACCTTCTCGCCCCACTTCTCGTCGGGTATGCCGACGACGGCGACCTCGGCGACGGCCGGGTGGGTGTAGAGCGCGTCCTCGATCTCCCGGGAGGCGACCAGCACACCGCCGGTGTTGATGACGTCCTTGATCCGGTCGACGACGAAGATGTAGCCCTCCTCGTCCCGGCGGACCAGGTCGCCGGAGTGGAACCAGCCGCCCTCGAACGCCGCGACCGACGCCTCCGGGTTGTCCCAGTAGCCGTCGCACAGCTGCGGCGACCGGTAGACGATCTCGCCCTGCTCACCGACCGGGACGTCGTTGCCGTCACCGTCGACGACGCGCGCCTCGACGAACAGCACCGGACGGCCGGCGCTGTCCGGGCGATCGGCGTGCTCCTCCGGGCGAAGCACCGTCGCGAGCGGCGCGATCTCGGACTGCCCGAAACAGTTGTAGAAGCCCAGATCCGGCGAGGCGGCCTGCAGACGTTGCAGCACCGGCACCGGCATGATCGACGCGCCGTAGTAGGCACGGCGCAGGTCGCCGAGCCCGCGCGACGCGAAGTCGGCGTGGTTCGCGATCGCGACCCAGAGCGTCGGGGCGGCGAAGAACGAGCGGTGGCCGTCGGCTGACAGGCGTCGCAGGATGTCGTCCGGTGCCGGGATCTCGAGGATCGTGCTGCTGCAGCCCACCATCAGTCCGGGCAGGACGAAGACGTGCATCTGCGCCGAGTGGTAGAGCGGCATCACGTGCAGCGGCTCGTCGTCCTCGGCGAGGTCGAGCGCGGCCACGCAGCTGACGTATTCGCTCACCAGGGAGCGGTGGGTCATCACCGCTCCCTTCGGCGCCGACGTGGTCCCGGACGTGTAGAGCAGCTGGACGACCGCGTCCTCGCCCGAACCCGAGAACACTTGCGGCGTATCGGGATTCGCCGCACCGGACAATGCGACCTGCTCCAAAGAGTCGCTCCCGCGCAGCGGGAGGACCAGCCCGGGACAGTGCTCGACGTCGGCCAGACGATCGCGCAGGCCGGGGTCGACCAGGACCGCCGAGCTGCCCGACTGAGCGATCAGGTAGTCCAGCTCCCGGGCGACCAGGTTGTAGTTGATCGGCACGTGCACGAGGCCGGATCGCGCGCAGGCGAGGAACGCCACGACATACAGATCGGAATTCTTCCCGTATGCCGCCACCCGCGCGCCCGGCTCGAGGCCGAGCGTCAGCAGGTGCGCGGCGACGGCGTCGACCGCGCGATCCAGCTCGGCATACGTCCAACTGCGCTCTTCGAAGCGCAGCGCCACCCGGTCGCCGAAACGGTTCGCGGACCTGCGGATGACGTCGTCGACCGTGTTGCTCTGTGCGCGGGAGATGTCGTTCATGGCCCCACCTCAGCACAGCCGACGCCTCCGGCAGGCACTTTTGCCGGAGTATGTCGCCGGCGTCGCCGTGGACGCGCTTGCCATCAAGCTCGCTCGAAGTCCTAGCGTTGTCCGGGTGACCGACAGCCCGTGGACGCCGATACGCCGAATGACGCTGATCGGGGTCGTCCTGCTGGAGGTGCTGGTGGCCTTCGAGCAGATCGCGGTGTCGACCGCGATGCCAACCGTGGCAAAGGATTTGGACGGTCTGGCGATCTACCCCGTGGTCTTCGCCGTCCCGCTCGCCGCGACAGTCCTGGCGATGGTGGTGTCCGGCGCGTGGGCGGACTCCAGCGGCCCCCGGCTGGTGATCATCACCGGCGCCAGCCTCTTCGTCGCCGGACTGCTGCTCGCCGGCGCCGCGCAGTCGATGACCATGCTCATCCTGGGCAGGACCGTCCAGAGCATCGGCGGGGGACTGGACAGCGTCGCCCTCTACGTGCTGATCGCAGCCGCCTTCCCGGACGCGCTGCGCCCGAAGGTCTTCGTGGGCATCTCGGCCGCCTGGGTCGCCCCGTCGTTGTTCGGTCCACCGCTGGCCGGCTACCTCGCGACGGACGTCTCGTGGCGGTGGGTCTTCTGGGTCGGTGCCGCGTTCGCCATACCGGGGCTGGCGCTGCTGTTGCCGGCCATGCGGCGGCAGCAGGCGGCCAAGCGTGAGCGGGAAGCGACGTCGTCGGTCCGGCGGCGACTGCTGGCTGCCGCGGGTGCGGCGACGGGTGCGGTGCTGCTCTCCCTGGCGGCCGACCGCGCGCTGACGTCGGCGGTGGGTCTGATGGCGGGCGGTCTGGCCCTCCTGGTGGTCTTCGTGCCGCGACTGGTGCCGCCCGGCACACTGCGCGGCGGACACGGCATACCGTCCGTGGTCGCGACCCGCGCGCTGCTCGGCGCGGCGTTCGCGGGGACCGAGGTCTACCTGCCGCTGATACTCACCCGGCAGCACCACATGAGCGCCACCGCTGCCGGTGTCGTTCTCACCGTCGGCGCGCTGTCCTGGAGCCTCGCCGCGTGGCTTGCGGGCCGGCGCATCTCGCACGAGGACCAGCGGCGGCTGGCACGGATCGGTCTGGTGTTGCTCACGATCGGCATCACCGGAGCAGTCGCGAGCGCCTGGTCGAGCACGCCCTCGTGGACGCTCTATGCCTTCTGGCTGATCGGTGGCGGGGGCATCGGGTTGGCCTACTCACCGCTCACCGTGCTGCTGATGGGTATGTCGGCGGATGACGAGCAGGGACGCAACGCGTCGTCGGTGCAGACCACCGAGATGCTGACGACGTCCGTGCTGCTGGCCGTGTCGGCGATCGTCTTCAGCGGGCTGACCCCGCACTCGCACGTGGCCGCCTTCGCGAGCGGACTGACGCTCGCCGTCGTCGCGGCGTTGCTGGGCGTGGTCGTGGCGCGGCGGCTCGCGCCGGTTGCCGCGGACACGTCGAGCGTTCGACCTACCACGGCCGGTAGCCTGCCCTCGTGACTGAGATCGAGATCGGCCGAGGCAAGCGGGGCCGCCGCGCATACTCCTTCGACGACATCGCGATCGTGCCGTCGCGCCGCACGCGCGACCCGCAGGACGTGTCCGTCGGGTGGCAGATCGATGCCTACCACTTCGACCTGCCGGTCGTGGCAGCACCGATGGACTCGGTGATGAGCCCGGCGTCGGCGATCGAGATGGGCAGGTTGGGCGGCCTGCCGGTCCTCGACCTGGAGGGTCTGTGGACCCGCTACGAGAGCCCGGAGCCGCTGCTGCGCGAGATCGCTCAGCTCGACCCGGCGAACGGGTTGGCCCGCATGCAGGAGATCTACCGGGCACCGATCCGTCCCGACCTGATCACGTTGCGACTGGGCGAGATCCGTGATGCCGGGATCACCACCGCGGGAGCGCTGTCACCGCAGCGCACCCAGGAGCACTGGAAGACCGTGGTCGACGCGGGCGTCGACCTGTTCGTCATACGCGGCACGACGGTGTCAGCCGAGCACGTCAGCGGTCGGGCCGAGCCGCTGAACCTCAAGCGCTTCATCTACGAGCTCGACGTCCCGGTCATCGTCGGCGGCGTTGCGACATACACCGCGTCGCTGCACCTGATGCGCACCGGCGCGGCCGGCGTGCTCGTCGGCTTCGGTGGCGGCGCCGCCCACACGACGCGTCGCGCACTCGGCATCCACGCGCCGATGGCGTCCGCGATCGCGGACGTCGCCGCCGCCCGCCGTGACTACATGGACGAGACCGGCGGCCGCTACGTGCACGTCATCGCCGACGGCGGCATGGGCCTGTCCGGCGACATCATCAAGGCGTTCGCCTGCGGCGCCGACGCCGTCATGCTCGGAGCGTCGCTCGCACGCGCGGCCGACGCGCCCGGCGGCGGATTCCACTGGGGGAGCGAGGCGCACCACGAGGCGTTGCCGCGTGGTGAGCGCGTCGAGGTCGGCACCGCGGGGACACTGGAGCAGATCCTCACCGGGCCCGCGCAGAGCGCCGATGGCACCAGCAACCTGGTCGGTGCACTCCGCCGCGCCATGGCCACCACGGGCTACTCCGAGCTGAAGGAATTCCAGCGGGTCGAGACTGTCGTCGCGCCGTACCAGCGTTCCTAGTTACCGAAGAGTAAGACGGCTGGGCGACTCACTCCCACTGTGAGCGCCGCCACGTTACCCTTGAGTAATGACGGACCAGCTGCAGAGCACCTCGACCACGGAAGTCACCGATCCGGCCGACGCCGCCCGGCCGAGTCCGGCGCCGCACACGGTCGACCCGACGTTGCCCGCGCGGCTCGCCCGGCGGGTCCGCGCCGCAGCGGACGCGCAGACCTACGACTGCGTGACGCCCTTCACCGCCGGCGTCATCGCGCAGTTGCCGGTGTCGACGGTCGCCGACGTCGAGCAGGCGTATGACGCGGCGCGCGCCGCACAGACCGGCTGGGCGGCCCGATCCGTGCCCGACCGGGCCAAGATCCTGCTGCGCTACCACGACCTGATCCTGCAGCACCGTGACGAGCTGCTCGACCTGATCCAGCTGGAGTCGGGCAAGACCCGCAAGAACGCCTTCGAGGAGATCCTCGACGTCGCGGGCATCTGCCGGCACTACGCCCGCAAGGCGCCCGACTACCTCAAGCCGCGGAAGCACCTGGGCGCCATACCCGTCCTCACGCAGTCGACCGAGTTGCATCACCCGCGCGGCGTGATCGGCATCGTCGGCCCCTGGAACTACCCGCTGTCGATGTCGATCACCGACGCACTGCCCGCGCTGGTCGCCGGCAACGCCGTGGTGGTCCGCCCCGACGAGAAGGCATCGTTGACCGCCTTGCGCGCGATCGAGCTGCTCGACCAGGCCGGCCTGCCCAAGGGTGTCCTACAGGTCGTGCTCGGTCCGGGCCAGACCGTCGGCGAAGCCGTCCTCGACCGCGCCGACTACGTCATGTACACCGGCTCGACGGCCACCGGCCGCAAGGTCGCCGAGCGCGCCGCGTCCCGGCTGGTCGGCGCCTCCCTCGAGCTCGGCGGCAAGAACGCCATGTATGTCGCCGACGACGCCAACCTGCGCATCGCCGCCGAGGGCGCCGTGCGCTCCTGCTTCTCCTCGGCCGGGCAGCTGTGCATCTCGATCGAGCGACTGATCCTGCACGAGCGCATCGCCGACGACTTCCTCAAACACTTCCTGGGGCGCGTGCGGAAGATGTCGCTCGGCAGCGACCTGGCCTGGGGCACCGACATGGGATCGCTGATCTCGCAGGCACAGCTGGAGCGCGTCACCCAGCACGTCGAGGACGCCCGCGCCAAAGGGGCGACGGTGCTCGCCGGCGGCCACCCGCGACCGGAGCTGGGCCCCTACTTCTACGAGCCGACGGTGTTGGAGGGCGTCACCGGCGGCATGGACTGCCGCAACGGCGAGACCTTCGGTCCGGTCGTCGCCGTCTATCGCGTCAGCAGTGACGAGGAGGCGATCGCGCTGGCCAACGACACCAACTACGGGCTCAACGGCTCGGTCTGGTCCAAGGACACCCGCCGCGGCCGGCGCATCGCCGAGCAGATCCGTTGCGGCACGGTCAACGTCAACGAGGGGTATGCCGCCGCATGGGCCAGCAACGGCTCCCCGATGGGCGGCATGGGCGAGTCGGGCCTCGGCCGCCGTCACGGCGCCGAGGGCATCCTGAAATACACCGAGTCGCAGAACGTCGCCGTGCAACACGGCACACCGTTCAAGGTCCCGACCGGCGTGCCGGAGAAGGTCTGGGCGCGCTCGATGGCGACCGGTATGCGAGTGATGAAGGGATTCCGTCTGTCATGACCGACATTCGATCTTCCTCGGAATCAAGAGGATTCGACCACGACGTGCTGGTGATCGGGTCCGGCTTCGGTGGCTCCGTGTCCGCACTCCGGCTCGCCGAGAAGGGCTACGACGTCCACGTCTACGAGTCGGGCCGCCGCTTCGAGGACCACGAGTTCGCCAAGACGTCCTGGAACCTGCGCAAGTACCTCTGGGCACCGCGCCTCAAGTGCTTCGGGGTGCAGCGCTACCACCAGTTGCCCGGTGTGATGATCCTCGCCGGCGCCGGTGTGGGCGGTGGTTCGCTCAACTACGCCAACACCCTCTACAAGCCGCCGCCGGAGTTCTTCGCCGACCAGCAGTGGGGCGACATCACGGACTGGGACGCCGAGCTGAGCCCGCACTACGAGGTCGCCAAACGGATGCTCGGCGTCGTCGAGGAAAATCCGTGCCAGGGGCCGGTCGAGCAGTTGATGAAGGACACCGCGAACGATCTCGGTGTCGGCTCGACGTTCCGCAAGACACCCGTCGGTGTCTTCTTCGGTGAGTCCGGCAAGCAGGTGGCCGATCCCTACTTCGGCGGAGAGGGGCCCGAGCGCACCGGCTGCACCGAGTGCGGCAACTGCATGGTCGGCTGCCGGGTCGGCGCGAAGAACACCCTGATGAAGAACTACCTGGCGCTCGCCGAGCGTCGTGGTGTCACGATCGAGCCGCTGCGCACGGTCGTCGAGATCGAGCCGGTCACCGGCGGTGGTTTCCGGGTGACCTCGGAACGCACCGGCGCCTGGGTCGCCAAGGACCGTCGCAGTGTCACGGCGGAGCAGGTCGTCGTCGCCGCGGGCACGTGGGGCACCCAGAACCTCCTGCACCGGATGAAGGTCACCGGCCGGTTGCCGCACCTGTCCGACAAGCTCGGCGAGCTCACCCGCACCAACTCCGAGGAGCTGGGCGGTGCTGCCGCGGTCAAGGTACCGGACAGCGTCGACCTGACGCACGGCGTCGCGATCACCACGTCGTTCCACATCGACGAGAACACGCACATTGAGAACGTCCGCTACGGCAAGGGCTCCAACCTCATGGGGCTGATGTCGACGTTCCTGGTCAACGGTGACAAGAAGGTGCCGGGACGCACCGCCGAAATGCTCGGCCAACTGCTCCGCAACCCGGTGCGCGCGGCGCGTGTGCTCGGGCCGAAGTGGAGCGAGCGCACCATCATCGCGCTGGTCATGCAGAGCATCGACAACTCGATCACGGTGAAGCCGCGACGCCGTTTCGGTCGCGTCGGGCTCACGACTGCGCCGGGGTATGGCGAGCCGAACCCGCGCTGGATTCCCCAGGGGCACAAGGCCATTCGAGCGATCACCGAGCGGCTGAAGAAGGTCGGTGACGTCGACGCGATCGCCGGTGTCTGCTGGCCGGAGTTCTTCGGTATGCCGATGACCGCCCACTTCCTCGGCGGAGTCGCGATCTCGGCCGACGAGGAGCACGGCGTCATCGACCCCTATCACCGGGTGTGGAATTACCCGGGCCTGCACGTCGTCGACGGCGCCGCGGTCAGTGCCAACCTCGGGGTCAATCCGTCCCTGACGATCACCGCGCAGGCCGAGCGGGCCATCGCCATGTGGCCGGCCAAGGGCGAGAGCGATGCGCGCCCGGAGCAGGGTTCGCCATACCGGCGCACGGCGGCACCTGCAGCGCGGGTGCCCGGCGTGGACCTCGGTATGCCGAAGGTGCCCGCCGCCGGCTGAGTGACCGGCTCCACCCGCCGAGCGGCCCCCCGTTGATCGAGAGGACCGGCAATTTCGTGTCCCAGAGGGCCGAATCGCCGGTCCTCTCGGTGATCGAGGGTCCTCTCGGTACGAGGGTGGTCGTGGCCCGGCGGTGACGTTGCGCCAAGGTCGGCAACGTATCCTGCAAGGGTGTTTCGTGCTGCGTTCCGGCCCCGCATGCTGGGACTGCTGGCGGTCGCCGTGTTGTTCTTCGGCGGCTGTGTGGTCGCCGGTCTGTGGCAGTGGGGTGTCGCGCAGGACCGCGGCCAGAAGACCATGGGCGATGACAGCAAGAGCCCGGTGGTCGCACTGGACTCGATGCTGAAGCCGCAGCAGGATTTCCCGCACGACGGTTCGCTGCAGCCGGTGCGCTTCACCGGTCACTACGACCCGAAGGGCCAGGTCCTGGTCAGCGGCCGGATATTGCACGGCACCGACGGCTACTGGGTGGTCACGCCCGTCGTCGTCAACAGCACGCACGCCCGCATCCCGGTCGTGCGCGGATTCGTCGCCAAGCCGTCGCAGGCGACGAAGCCGAGCACGCGGACGGTCACCGTCACCGGCGCACTGGCGCCGGGTGAGGCGCCTTCGTCCGGTGACACCTCGTCCGGCCGGCTCACCACCGTCGACCTGCCGGCCCTGCTGACCAGGTGGGGCGGCAACATCTACAACGGGTTCGTCTTCCTCACCGGCGAGCAGCCCGCGATGCACACCAAGGGCGTGCAGCCGTTCCCGCCGCCGCAACCGGGAAGTGGCGGGCTCAGCCTGGTCAACGCCGGATACGCGCTGCAGTGGTGGAGTTTCGCGGCGTTCGCGGTCTTCATCTACATCCGTGAGTTGCGCCGCGAGGCGCACCCCGAGCTACGTGCCGGCGAGGCTCCGCCGGACAATCAGTCCGACAAGCAGCCCGGCAATCAGTCCGGCGAGCAGTCGGACAGCGAAGAGGGGACCGACCCCGCCATACCCGACGCACCACACGACCAGACCGAAGGAAGTCATGTCTGACACGCAGGTCCTGACCACACCGGCGGGCGAGCTGCGCCCCACCGACGACCTCGACAAGGTCGTCACCGCCTTGAAGTTCTTCCGGATCATGGCGGTGATCGCCGGTGTCGCACTGCTGATCCTGTGCGTCGAGCTGATCCTGCACTACGGCTTCGACAACGAGGCGCTGGCCTGGTGGTCGCCGATCCACGGGGTGCTCTTCATGGCGTTCATGGCGTCGGTCTTCAACCTCGGCACCAAGCTGCGGTGGACCGCGGTGCGCATGGTCGGCTACATCTGCACCGCGTTCGTGCCGGTCCTGTCGTTCTGGTTGGAGCGCAAGGTCAACACTGGCGTGAGCGCGCTGCTGCACGACGCCGGCGCGTGAGGAGATCCGGCTGCCGGCCGATAGAATCGAGCGCGTGACAGCGCCGCTCACCGAAAAGCCAGTCCTCGTCGTCGACTTCGGCGCCCAATACGCGCAACTCATCGCGCGCCGGGTGCGTGAGGCCCAGCTCTACAGCGAGGTCGTCCCGCACACCATGTCGGCCGAGGAGATGCTCGCCAAGCAGCCGGCCGCGATCGTGCTGTCCGGCGGCCCGTCGTCGGTGTATGCCGACAACGCCCCCGCCCTGGACGCTGCCCTGTTGGATGCGGGCGTGCCGGTTTTCGGCATCTGCTACGGCTTCCAGGCGATGGTCCGCGCGCTCGGCGGCACGGTCGAGCACACCGGACTGCGCGAGTATGGCGCCACCCAGGCCGACATCCAGGACACCTCGTCCACGCTCTTCAACGGTCAGCCGCCACAGCAGTCGGTCTGGATGAGCCACGGCGACTCCGCCTCCCAAGCGCCTGAGGGCCTGCGGGTCACTGCCACCACGCCGGGCGCCGCCGTCGCGGCCGTCGAGGACGACGAGCGCAAGCTGTATGGCGTGCAGTGGCACCCCGAGGTCATGCACTCGACCTTCGGCCAGCGAGTCCTGGAGAATTTCCTGCTGCGCGGTGCCGGTCTCGAGGCGGACTGGACACCCAAGGCGATGGTCGAGGAGCTGGTCGAGGACGTCCGTGCGAAGGTCGGCGACGCCCGCGCCATCTGCGCGCTCTCCGGCGGTGTCGACTCCTCGGTCGCGGGTGCGCTCGTGCAGCGCGCCATCGGTGAGCAGCTGACGTGCGTCTTCGTCGACCACGGCCTGCTGCGGTCGGGGGAGGCCGAGCAGGTCAAGCAGGACTTCGTCGACGCGACCGGTGTCGACCTGGTCGTCATCGACGCCAGCGAGCAATTCCTGAATGCCCTTGCGGGAGTGAGCGATCCGGAGGAGAAGCGCAAGATCATCGGTGCGCAGTTCATCCGCGTCTTCGAGCAAGCGGCGCGCGACATCGTCTCCGACCGCGGCGACGAGCAGCACCCGGTGAAGTTCCTGGTGCAGGGCACGCTCTACCCCGACGTGGTGGAGTCCGGCGGCGGCACCGGCGCTGCCAACATCAAGTCCCACCACAACGTCGGCGGCCTGCCCGACGACCTGCAGTTCACCCTCGTCGAGCCGCTGCGGCTGCTCTTCAAGGACGAGGTCCGCCAGGTCGGCACCGAGCTCGGTGTGCCCGACGGCATCGTGCAGCGGCAGCCCTTCCCGGGTCCGGGCCTGGGCATCCGCATCGTCGGTGAGATCACCCGAGAGCGGCTGGAAATCCTGCGCGCCGCCGACCTGATCGCCCGCGAGGAGCTGACCGCGGCCGGTCTCGACGGGGAGATCTGGCAGTGCCCGGTGGTGCTGCTGGCCGACGTGCGCTCGGTGGGCGTGCAGGGCGACGGCCGCACCTACGGTCACCCGATCGTGCTGCGCCCGGTGTCGTCCGAGGACGCGATGACCGCCGACTGGACCCGCCTGCCGTATGACGTGCTGGCGCGCATCTCGGGCCGCATCACCAACGAGGTGTCGGAGGTCAACCGGGTCGTGCTCGACGTGACGAGCAAGCCGCCGGGCACGATCGAGTGGGAGTAACAGGCGTGCACGAGGGCCGACCGGGTGAGGGGGATACGAGCGCGGCGCACAGCGGACGCACAAGACTTCCCCGGCGGCCGCACACCCTCGCCGAGGAGGATGCCTCGATGACGACAGCGCCTTCGGCACCCGCGCACGATGAGACGCGGCCGCTCGCGTACGAGCAGTCGCCATCCCAGCAAGCGCCATACCAGCAGGGCCCGTACCAACAAGCCCCGTACCAACAGCCCCGTGCACAGGGTCCGGGGCGCGCCGCCGCCTGGGTGCACGCCGTGATCATGGCCACCTTTGCGATCGTCGGCCTGACGGTCGTGGTGCGCTACGCCATCCACTCGGTCACCGGCTTCAACCGGGACGAGCGCATGATGCACTCGCTGGGCACCAGCCCCGAAGCGTGGTCGCGGATCCTGGACGTGCTCGGCCTGGTCACCGACGTCAGCGTGGCGGTCTGTCTGGCCGCGTGCGTCGTGGTCGCGATGCTGCAGCGCCGGTGGGCCGTCGCCGTGTCGGCTGGTGTGCTGATCGCCGGTGCCAACATCACCACGCAGATCTTGAAATATCAGGTGCTGGAGTCGGTTTCGGGTCGCAACACCTTGCCGAGCGGGCACACTACGGTCGGTCTGTCGCTGGCCTTGGCTGCGGTCATCGTCGCGTCATACCGCTGGCGACCGCTGATCACCGCGGGCGCGGCGTTGCTGGCCACGTTCGTCGGTGCGGGCACGGTGTCGGCGCACTGGCACCGCCCGGGTGATGTCCTGGCCGCCGGGATGGTCTGCCTCGGCTGGGCGGCGGTCGCACTCGCGGTCACCGGCCTGTTGCAGCGTCGCCGGCCGGTCGGGCGCCGCCCGCTGCGCCTCGTGGGCGCGTCGGTGCTCGGAGTGGTGCTGGCCGGCCTGCTGGTGGTGCTGATCGGGGTGCGGCCGAGCTTCGGCATACACGACCTGCCGCTGGCGGTGCTCACCCTCGGTCTGCTCGGCGGGATGTTTGCAGTGGTCGTCGGGTGGGTCGCGGTCGCCGTCGACCGGGTCGTTGCCTAGACGCTCCGACGGACCTGGCTAGGGCGACGCCTTCGCAGCGACACCGGTCTTGGGCATCGCCCACCAGGCCAGCCAGCCGAGCGCACCGATCGGGATCTCGGCGATGTGCGTGAAGATCGCGAAGACGACCACGCCCGCGCTCGCGGCGGCCGGGTTGGCGCCCCAGAAGACCAGGATGACCACGGTGCTGGCCTCGGTGAAGCCGAGCCCGCCGGGGGTGAACGGGATCGCCGTCATCAGCCGGCCGATCGCGTATGCCGCGAAGAGGTCGGCGACCGGCAGGTCCACGTCGACTGCCTCCATCACCCGCCAGAAGAGCAGGAACCACAACGCAAGCTGCCCGATGACACCCAGCGACATCGGGAACCAGCCGTGCTTGGTGACCGTGCTGATGCGGGCGCGTTGGTCCAGCAGCAGGTGCTTGAGGTTGAGCCGCTTGCCCTTGTTGGCGCCGCGGCGCATCCGCGCCACGAGCGGGCCGAGCCGGTTGTCGAGCTGATCGCCGAGCCATGCGGTCCAGGTCGGGCGGATCAGCGCGACCACGAACCCGATCAGCAGCAGCAGCCCAATGATGCCGCCCCACCAGGCGCCGCGGCGCACGATCGACGGCAGCGTGTCAGTCGACTTGGACACCGCGGCGATCCCGATGAGGGGGAGCCCGACGCGGAAGAGGACATTCCAGATGCCGCTCACGATCAGGCCGGTGGAGATGTTGCGCCGGGCGAAGCCCCACGACCGCAGCATCATGTATGTCGAGGCCATCCCGACCGCACCGCCGCCGGGCAGCACGTTGCTGACGGCCGAGCCGGAGACGTTGATGATCGACGCCTTCAGGTGCGAGAGCCCGGGCAGCGCGGCGGACAGGGTGAAGGTGTAGATGGCCAGGCCGAGCAGCATGATGCCCATGCACTCCATTGACGCCTTCGGCCCGACCAGGTCGAGGTGGTGACCGATCTCACCCCACGTGGTGGAGGTGAACCAGGGCAGGGCACCGATCATCACGGCGGCCAGTGCGATGCCCAGGACTGCGTGGATCAGCAGTCGCCAGCTGAATTTCGGCATCGCGGGTGCGTTGCTGTCGTCCTCGTCGGCGACCTGCATGTTGCCGGCGACGATCTCGTCGATCTGCACCGTGCGTTTTGCGGCGCTGGGCGGCGTCGAGGTGCGCCTCGAGCTCTTCATCCCAACCCCGCAAAGATGTCATCTGAGACGGGCCCGGTGTGCGCTGGATCGCGGAACCATTCCCGTCCGAAAACCACATCATAAATTGGCCGGGGGATCTGCAGAAATTTGCCGAGTGTTCGGTCGGCACCGTCGTCCGCGGCGGCCTGGGAAGCGTGGGCGCGCATGGCGGCTCGCTTGGCGCTGATCTGCCCGCGCACGTCGATCCGGTGGGTGATCTGGTCGCGCGGGGTGAAGGCGCGCTCGTAGACCTCCGGGTCGAAGTCGCCGGGCAGTTGCCGCAGTCGGGCGATCAGGTGCACCGCGCGGGTCAGCAGCTCGCGCGGGGCGGTCGCCTCGACGACCCGCGGGGTGCCTGCCAGGCGCGCGGCCTCGGCCCCGACCTGGTGGACCTTGACGTGGTCGCGGTGGCCGTAGCCGCCCGCGGCGTCATACGACATGAGCACGTCGGCCTGCTCCTCGCGCAGGATGTCGGCGAGCATCCGTGCCGCGCCGGTGGCTCGCACGAACCGCCGACTGCCGGGCGGGTCGGCGGGGACGTCGCCGACCATCCCCGAGTCGGCATACCCCAGATGTATGACGCGCGCTATCCCCATGGCGGCGGCGCTGCGCTGCAGCTCCGCGAGCCGACGATCGCCCAGCCGGTCCTGGAAGGCTCCGGACGTCAGGCCGAGTGCACCGTCGGTGGCGACCACGAGGACGACCCGATGACCGGTGGCGGCAGCCTTCGCGAGGGTGCCGGCGGTCAGCAGCGCTTCGTCGTCGGGGTGCGCGTGGAACGCCACCAGGGTGTAGGACATCGAGCCCATCCTTCCGCATGTCGGTTCGCCGGGCACAGGCGATGGTGCAGTTCGCGGTGCATGGCAGTCTTGGTGACCGATGAAGGTCGCATTGGTGTCGGACTGCTACCCGCCGAGGCTCGGTGGCATCGAGACTCAGGTGCACGGACTTGCCCGTGCGCTGTGTGATGTCGGGCACGAGGTCGAGGTGCTCACGATCACACCGGGGGAGGACACCTCGGAGTCGGTGGTGGTGCACCGACTGGGCATGGAGCGGGAGCTCCCGGGCGGTCTGCTGGTGAACCCGCGAGCGCGCCGGTCCTTGCGAAAAGTGTTGCAGCGCAATGACTTCGACGTCGTGCACGCGCACCTGGGGGTGGTCAGCCCGTTTGCCATGGACGGCGTCGGTGTCGCTCTCCGGCTCGGCGTGCCGGTGGCGGCGACGTGGCACAGCGTCACCGGGCGGTCCGAGGCTCTTGTCCGGGCACTGGGGTATGTCGGGCGCTGGGCACGGCGAGGCGCCGCGCTGTCCGCGGTGTCACGCGTCGCCGCGGCGCCGTTGCAACGGGTCGCGGACGCGCCGGTGACGATCGTCCCGAACGGCATCGACACTTCCTTCTGGTCTGCCGGGGTGGGTCCCCCTGGGAGGACGATTGCCGGTGCTGGGGAGTTCCGAGTGGTCAGTGCGATGCGTCTCGCAGCCCGCAAGCGTCCGCAACAACTGGTCGACATGGTCGCCCGGGCCCGGGACACCTCGGGCGTCGACATCCGACTGACGATCGCCGGTGACGGGCCGCTGCGCGGCCGCCTCGACGGACGTCGCCCGCCGTGGTGCACGCTGCCCGGTCGTCTGTCACCCATGGCGTTGCGGGAGCTCTACCGGGAGTCCGACATGTACGCCGCGCCGACCGTGCTCGAAGCGTTCGGGATCGCTGCCGCGGAGGCGCGGGCCTGCGGGCTGCCGGTGCTGACCCGTGAAGAGAGCGCCGTCGCGGACCTGGTCGAGCACGAGTGCACCGGACTGGTGGTCCGGGACGACGCGGAGTTCGTGGCGGCGTTGGGCCGGGTGGGCGCCGATCCCGCACTGCGCGAACGCCTTTCGCGGTGCAGCCGCGAGTCGACACACGAGCTGGGCTGGTCGGACGTGCTGCAGATCGTGCTCGGCGAATACGACCGCGCACGCTCCGCCGCCGGCTGACCGGTCGGTGATGCTGTCGAGCTCATGACCGCGACAGCATCCGATCGAACTCGCGGTCGTCGCGTGTATGCCGGACCAGCATGCTGACGCCGGCGGTGAGCAGCAGCATCGCGCCGGCGGCGATCGCCATACCGATCCCCACGACTGTCCAGTCGGGGTCGTCGACCACGCGCCATACGACCACGAGCGCTGCGGCCAGCAGCACCAGGAGTCCCCGCACGACGGTGGGCACGTAGGGGCCGCGAGGGGCGACCGGCCGCACCGGCGCGGCGGGGATGCCGCTCACCGGCAACTCGCCGGTGGATCCCGCACGCCATGAGGCTGTTGGCTCGCTCGTCGGAGGTGTCGGCTCCGGGTGCGAGGCGGCCCTGCGGTAGGTGGGCATCTCCTCGGTGGGGTATGCCGGTGGCTGGTCGCGCGGGGCCTCGCGGTCCTGGCCAGGGTCCTCATTCATGGCTGCTCCTTGATGGTGATGTTGCCGACCCCGACGCTGGCGTCCAGGTCGATGATTTTGGGTCCGCTGCCGACGGTGAACGTGTGACGGGTCTCGATGCCGCCGTGACCACTGATCCGCTGCTTGCCGGAGTTATCGGAGTTGCTGCCGGACGATCGGACGACCTCGATCTGCCCGATGTGGGCGTAGCCGTCGACTCGCAGCGTGGTGCCGGCGGGCGCCGTGATGGTCAGCTGACCGACATTGATCCGGGCGTTGAGATCGGTCTGCGCGGGCAGGTCGGCGGCACGCAGGCCGCTGAGGTCCAGGTCGCCGTTGCCGACCCGCATGGTGAAGTTGTGCTGGGTGCCGGACGCCACCGAGGTCGGCCGCCACGACTCGTCGCCGATCGTCCCGGTCCACGGCATACCCGCGGGCGCGGCAGCGCTGGTGAGCAGTGCGAGGACCACGGCGACGGTGGTCAGTGGGCCGAGCGCGCCGCCGCGACGTCCCGCCAGTCCCCCGATGACCAGCGCGACGGCCGCGACGGCGGCTCCGGCGGCCAGGCCCACCTGCAGGGCACTGTCGCCGTGGGAGGTGCCGACAAGGACCAGCGCAGTGAATGCGCCTGCCAGCACTGAGATTCCGAGGATTGCGAAGGTGAGCGCAGCGCCGATGCGGCGTCGCTTGATGCGTGGCGGAGCGACCGTGCCCCACGGTGTCTGCACGCCGGGCGTCGTGTCCGCGGTCGACCACGGGGTCCAGTCGTGACCCTCGCTGGACTTGCGCAGGTCGACCCGGCCGGCGCGCGCTGCAGCACCGGCGGCCGCCGCACGATTGCCGGTGCTCGGGCCCGATGGCTCGGGGCGTGCGCCGGAGCGGTCGGTGCGGATGCTGTCGCCGAGGCGAGTGGTCCATTCGTGGGTCGACTCGTCTTCGCGCCGGGCGCCCGGTCCGTGGCCGTGCCAGGCGAGGAAGGCCCACGCCAGCAGGCCGAGGCCGATCGCCTGGCCGCTGAGACCCCAGCCGGACCCGATCGACCAGAAGGCGCCGAAGCCGCCGACCGACAAGGTGACCGCGGCGATGCACAGCACGATCGAGGAGGTGTCGCCGTGCCGCACCGCCTTCTCCGCGACGATCTCGCCGGAGTCGTCGGGCAGCAAGGTCCAGGCGATGAAGTAGATCGGAATGCCGATGCCGAAGATGCAGGTGATCAGGATGAGTCCGGCGCGGACGATCAGCGGGTCGACCGCCCAGCGGCGGGCCAGCCCGGCCGCGACACCACCGAGCCACTTCTCGCTGCCGTCGCGGACCAGCCCGAGGCGTCGTGCCGCGGCGAAGAGTCGGTCCAGCGCATCGCCGTCCTGTTGCGGCGGGGGCGGCGGCGGGCGGTGGCCCGGGTCGGTCTGGTGCGTCATACCGACAACCTTGACGGTGTATGGCGCCCGCTGCCATGCGGGTCGACCCTGACGGTGCCCTGAGGCGTCCCCGAAAAGGGCGCTGATCGGTCGGCACTCGCTCGGAAGTGCGCGAGACTGGAGTCGTGAGCGAGACAGTCGGGGTCGAGAGTGAGGCCGAGGGCGGCATACAGCGCCCGCCGCTGACCCGACCCACCGAGGGCCGGGTAGTGGCCGGAGTGTGTGCCGGCGTCAGCCACCACCTCGGCGTCCCGCTGACCAGCCTGCGGATCATCACCGCGGTGTCGATCGTCTTCCTCTTCGGGCTGCCGGTCTACGGATTTCTCTGGCTGACCATGCCGCAGTCGGACGGTCCGGCTCTGGTGCAGCCGTTCGACAAGGCTGGCAGCGGCATCTCCCGCGGGCGGATGTTCCTCGTCGGCATCCCGCTGCTGATCGTCGGCGGTCTGGCCGCGAGTGGGGTGACGCGGTCGGTCGGTCGGCTGTCACTCACCCTGCCGTTGCTGGTGATCGGCGTCGGACTGGTGCTGGTGTGGTCCCGTCTCGGCAGCGCCGAGCGGCGCCAGTGGATCAGCGCGGGCGACCGCCGCGAGACCCGGATCCGCACGGTCATCGGCATCGTGATGGCGCTGATGGGTCTGATCCTGCTGCTCTCCCAGGGCGGTGGTCTCGGGCGCCTGCGCGACGTGACCGTCGGGGTGCTCGTCGTGCTGCTGGGTGCCGGCATCCTCGGCGCACCGTTCATCGCCCGCTTCGTCGACACGCTGCGCACCGAGCAGGCCGAGCGGATCCGCGCGACCGAGAAGGCCGACATCGCCGCGCACCTGCACGACTCGGTGCTGCAGACCCTCGCCCTCATCCAGCGCCGCGCGGACGACCCGCAGGCGGTGCAACTGTTGGCGCGTGCCCAGGAGCGTGAGCTGCGTGGCTGGCTGTATGCCGAACAGGCCACGAGTGACGCCACGCTCGCCGGAGCCGTCAAGGAAGCGGCCGGTGACATCGAGACGCTGCACGGCATACCGGTGGACGTCGTGGTGACCGGCGACCGCGCGTTGGAGGAGTCCGGGGCAGCGCTGGTCAACGCGCTGCGGGAGGCCCTGGCGAACGCCGTGCGGCACGGCGAGCCGCCGGTGTCGGTCTTCCTCGAAGTGGGTCCAGGGCAGGCCGAAGCGTTCGTGCGCGACCACGGGCCGGGGTTCGACCCCGACGACATACCCGAGGACCGGCTGGGTGTGCGTGAGTCGATCATGGGACGGATGGACCGCCACGGGGGCGAGGCACAGGTGCGGCGCCTGGACGACGGCACCGAGGTGCGGTTGCGGATGCCGTTGCCGGAGCCGGCAGACGATCAACAGAAGGGTGAGGGCCGAGCATGAACGCGAATGTCGTGTTGGTGGACGACCACCGGATGTTCCGGTCCGGGGTGAAGGCCGAGCTGGACGACTCGGTGAGCGTCGTCGGGGAGGCCCCCGACGTCGACGCGGCGATCAAGGTCATCCGCGAGACCCGCCCCGACGTCGTGCTGCTGGACGTGCACCTGCCCGGCGGCAACGGCAACGGCGGTGCGGACGTCGTCACCGGTTGCGCCGGGGTGCAGACCGATGACGGGCAGCCGGTGCGGTTCCTGGCGCTGTCGGTGTCCGACGCCGCCGAGGACGTCATCTCGGTGATCCGGGCGGGCGCTCGCGGCTACGTCACCAAGACGATCAACCCGACCGACCTCATCTCCGCGATCCACCGGGTCAAGGACGGCGACGCCGTCTTCAGCCCGCGGCTGGCCGGCTTCGTGCTCGACGCGTTCGGCGCCGCCGCCGGTGAGATCGCCGAGGTCGACGAGGAGTTGGACCGCTTGTCCGCCCGCGAGCGTGAGGTGATGCGGCTGATTGCCCGCGGCTACCAATACAAGGAAGTCGCCAAGGAGCTCTACATCTCGGTGAAAACCGTTGAGACACATGTCTCTTCGGTGCTGCGGAAGCTACAGCTCTCCTCCCGGCACGAGCTGACCTCGTGGGCGATGGCACGAAGGCTGTTGTAACCGCGCGGCTCATTCCTACCGAGCGGACACAATCGCCACCGGGAGGACACGAAAATCCGCCCTGTACTGGCGAGTATGCGTGTCCGCTGGGTGCGTTCGTGTCCGCTCGATCAGTTGTGCTGCCAGGCGTCTTCGTCGCCCTTCTCGTAGTCGGCGAAGGCGTTGCGCAGTCCGAGCAGGACCTCGGCCGAGGTCTCGAACAGTGCCTTGGCCTGCGGCTCGTCGACCTTCTTGACGTCCTCGCGCAGGTGCTCGGCGAGGTCGGTGAGCCGGGTCTGGATCTTGGCCGTATGACGCAGCGGGTCGCTGATCGGCAGTGCATTCGGGTCGCTCATGGCGTCCTCCTCTGGTGGTGGTTGCTGATGGGTTTCAGCGTGGTACGACCACCATCGGGCCGCTTGATCGACGTTGCGGCCTGTTGATCGCGGGGTGGCTCCGGATGGCGTCAGGCGCAGCCCAGCTGCTGGATTGTCCTCGGCCACTGCTCGACGTGGTCCGGGCTACCGACATACGCGCGCTGCTTGTCGGGGGAGAGCCACAGGTGCCGGCCGTCGCGGTGATAGCCGGTGTCCGTGGCGTTCGCCGGCAGCGGAATGTCGCTGCGGTACGCAGCATCGAAGAATTCGCGCACATCGGGCGACGGCGCGCGCACGTAGGTCGCCTTGCCCATCTCGAGGAACGTCATGTCCTGCCACTGGCAGTGCTCGGGGCCCTGCCAGGAGACCAGTCGCGTCGTGGGTGCGCGGTGACCTGAAGCGTCGGACCAGATCTGCAGGCCCGCCTGATCGGTCACCTCGTCGGGAAACTCCGACAAGTCGCATCGTGCCCAGGACTCGATGTGCCAGCCGCTCTCGGCGATCGTCGGCCCATCGTGGACGACGATCGCCTGCCGCGTGCGGCCCTCGACGGCATACGTGAACAGGGCACGGGTCTTCTCCTCGCGCACGAGGCGGAAATTGCTGCGGGCGCCGTCGAAGACCGACTCCCCGGACGCCAGACGCAGGGCATCCTTCGGGTTGTCGGCCACTCCACCGTCGTCGTATTTGGCGCCGCTGGACGAAGCACCCTCGATGCCCTCGTCGGTCGTGCACTGCAGCGCCATGCCGGCGGCGCCATACCGCTGCGGCTTCGGCGCCGCGGACGGGACCGACACATACAGCGGACCGTCGTAGGCGGCCTCTGATGCGGGGGCGGGAGTGTCGGCGAAGAGGTCCGGGGACTGGCCGCACGCCGAGAGCAGGGTCGCGGTGAGTATGGCGAGCGCGGCGCGCACGAGGCGGACCCGGCGTGCTGCCTGCAGTGTGCCTGTGTGCATGGTGACCCGCCCCGATCGTTGCCGATCAGCTGAAGCTAGCCGACAACTCCACGGTCGAGCACCGGGTCGGGCAGCTGTGCCCCAAGTCGTTATCAGCCGGTCGGGTCAGGTCGCGGACCGCTCGGCGTCGGTCTCGGCGGCGGCAGCGGCAGCACGCTCGGCGGCGAAGATCTCGACATTGCGCTGCATCTTGCGACGCAGCACCGTCGAGCCCAGCAGGCCGATGACGACGGCGAGACCGAGCCCGACATACGAGAAGTTCTTGAGGTACTCCTCGGCGGCCTTGCCGACGTAATAGACGAGGTAGGTCGTGCCGCCCGCCCAGCAGATCGCGCCGGTCGCGTTGGCGAGCAGGAAGCGCGGGTAGTGCATCTTCAGCGAGCCCGACAGCGGCCCCGCGAAGATCCGCAACAGTGCGATGAACCGGCCGATGAAGACCGCGAGCATGCCCCAGCGCTGGAAGACGTGCTCGGCGTAGTCGACCAAGTCGCGGCTGAAGTGGTGCGGGAACCGTCGCTCGAGGTAGCCGAAGAGGCGCTCGCCATACCTTCGCCCGATGGTGTATCCGATGGTGTCGCCGATGACCGCACCGAGGACGGCCGCGATCGCGATGCCGTGCGGGCTGACCGAGACTTCGTGATGGGACGACAGGATGGCGGCCGCGACCAGGATCGTCTCTCCCGGGATCGGCACGCCGAGGCTCTCGATGCCGACCGCGAGGCCCGCGATGAGATAGACCGCCATGGGCGGAATCGTCGTCAGCCAGTGATCCATCGAATTCCCTAACGTCGGTCAGTGCCAGCCTGTTCCGACACCGCCGGGAATGTCCCCACTGGGATCGTACGGCGTGCGGGTGAAGCGGAAGCTGCCGAGATCGAGGTATGCCGGTGCGCCGTCGTCGCGGCGGTGGACGGTGAGGCGTTCGCCGGCGAAGTATTCGTCGAGGCCGACCCAGCTGTCGGACCCGTCGGCGACGAACCGGGAGCCGCGCCCGCCTGCCACCGGAGCCAGCCGGAGTCGGTCTCCCTCGCGGGTCAGCACGTGTGGCCGGGGGCCCCAGAACCACGTGCCGACAGGGGAATCCACGTCCGCGGCGTCGTCCGCCGGGGTGGCGTCTGCGGTCCAGGCAGTGGTCGTGCGTGGCGCGTGCTCGCGCAGCTCACGCACCAGCGCGATGCCGTCCAGTGCGAGGCCGGCGGTGCTGTTGACCAGTATGACGACGCCGTCGCCGGTCTCCGGGCCGATCTTCAGCGACGACTGGTGGCCGGGCATCGAGCCGCCGTGCCCGATGAAGCGCTGACCGCCGGAGTTGATGATGTCCAGGCCGAAGCCGTAGGCGCGGGTGTATGCCGAACCCGGGTCGTCGTTGATCAGCGCGGGGATCTGCATCTCCGTGCGGAGCGCGTCGGAGAGGACGCGCTCGTCGCCATACGCCAGGAAACGCGCGAACGTCGCGAGGTCGTGCACCGTCGACCAGAGCTGTCCCGCGGGTGCCATCGACAGCGTGTCGGTGGCGGGCTCGTCGTGGAGGAGGTCGGCGTAGGGGTGGACGGCGAGCCCGGGTGCTGCAGCGTCGGTCGGTGCGTATGTGGTGTCGCGCAACCCGAGCGGCTGCAGCACCTCCTGCTGCAGGCTGTCCCACCAGGTGCTGTCCCGGAGGCGGGCGACGAGTTCGCCGGCGACCGCGAATCCGACGTTGCTGTAATGGAATCGGCGTCCGGGCCGGTGAATCGGACGGATGCTCGACTGCAGCTCGTCCCAGGTGCGGCCGTGGCTGCGCTCCCACCACGCGCCCTCGGTCTCGGCGGGCAGCCCGGAGCCGTGGGTGAGCAACTCGCTGACGCGGACTCCCGGCAGCCGCTCGGCCAGCTCGGGGAGATGCTTCGCGATCGGGTCGGTGAGCTCGACCAGCCCGTCGTCGACCAGGCGCAGCGTGAGCACCGCGGTGAACGTCTTGGTGATCGACCCGATGCGGTATTGCGTTGCGGTTGTTGCGGTTTTACCATCCGCACGGCCGTTGGTGTGACCCACTGCGCCGGACCAGACGACGTCTCCGGCGCCGATCAGGGCGGCGGCGGCCGACGGTGCGCGGCTGGTGCGCTGTGCGTCGGCAAGGCGTGCGTCGAGCAGGTGGGTGAGAGCGGGGTCGAGCGTCATGGCTCGATCCAATCATCCCCGCTGGTCGAGTGCGCGCGGGCAGACGAAGCTGGTCGAGCGCCGACGCACCAAGGTGGTCGAGTGCCCGGGAGAGCAAATGAAGGTGGTCGAGTGCCCGGGGGAGCGCAGCGGCGGAGGGTGTATCGAGACCAGGCACGCGACACGCACGGGGTCTCGATACGGCTCGCCCTTTGGGGCTCGCCTACTCGACCACCTTGAGTGAGCACGCCTACTCGACCACCTTGTGAAGCTGGTCGAGTGCCGGAGGAGCGCATCCGAGGTGGCCGAGGAGGTTGTGAGGGACGAGCAACCGTCTCGAGGTCCCGTTCTCGAAGCAGCGGCGTCGGATGAGAGAGTCATTCCCGTGCGAGTTGTGACTGCGAATGTGAACGGGATCCGCGCGACCGTGCGTCGCGGAGGACTCGACTGGCTGGTTGCGCAGGACGCGGATGTCCTTGCGTTGCAAGAGGTTCGGGCGTCCGACGACCAGTTGGCGAAGGCGCTGGCAGGGTCCGACTTCGCCTCGTGGCAGATTGCGCACGCACCTTCGGCCACGGCGGGTCGCGCCGGCGTCGCAGTGCTCTCGCGGCACCCGATCGGCGAGATCGTCGTCGGGCTGCCGGGTTTCGAGGACGACGGACGCTGGATCGAAGCGACGGTGGACGTCGCCGGGGTGCCGGTGACGGTCGTGTCGGCATACGTGCACACGGGCGAGGCGGGCACTCCGAAGCAGGACGACAAGTTCGCGTTCCTGGAAGCCATGGGTGCGCGTATGGCGGAGCTGATCGACCGGGACGCCGTCGTTACCGGCGACTTCAACATCTGTCACACAACGCGAGACCTCAAGAACTGGAAGGGAAATCGCGGGAAGTCCGGATTCCTACCCGAGGAACAGAAGCACCTGACGTCCTGGTTCGAGTCGGGCTGGGCCGACGTGGTGCGCGAGCGTGCCGGTGACGTCGACGGGCCCTACACGTGGTGGTCCTGGCGCGGCAAGGCGTTCGACAACGACAGTGGCTGGCGGATCGACTACGTGCTGGACTCGCCGTCCCTGGCCGCACGGGTCGAGCGGTTCGAGGTAGGCCGTGCGGCGGCATACAGCGAACGGTGGAGCGATCACGCGGCGGTGGTCGTCGATCACGGGTAGCTGTCGGTAGCTGCGGTTACCGTGCGGGTGATGACGGAGTTCTCGTATTTCACGGCATGCACCATCGACGGCTTCATCGCCGACCAGGACAACTCACTGCAGTGGCTCTTCGACGTGCCGACGACCGAGGACGACACGGAGATCCCGGATTTCATCGAGTCGGTCGGTGCGCTCGTCATGGGCGCGACGACCTACACGTGGGTGCTGGAGCACGAGAAGGTGCTGGAGCAGCCCGGCAAATGGCGCGAGTGGTATGCCGACCGGCCGACCTGGGTGTTCACACACCGTGACCTCCCGGCGATTCCGGGCGTGCCGATCCGCTTCGTCGCGGGTGACGTCGGCGACCACCTCGACGAGATCGCCGGGTCCGCCGGCGACCGGAAGGTCTGGCTGCTGGGCGGCGGAGAGCTCGTCGGAGCGTTCGACGACGCGGACGCGCTGGACGAGATCTGCGTCGGCATGGTGCCGGTGGCGCTCGGCGCGGGTGCACAACTACTCCCACGACGGATCACCTCCGACCGGCTGTCACTTCGGGATGTGCGGCAGAACGGGCAGCGGGTCGATCTGCGTTATGAGGTCCGCCGGCGCACTGCGTGACCCACGCCCGACGCTCAGCCGTCGAGGTCGATCCAGTAGCGACGGACGGTGTCGTGGTCAGGGGTCTCCCGGATGTCCTCGAGAGCGCCGCCGTTGCGTTCGATGGTCCGCGCCGAGGCGGCGTTGTCGGTCTGACAGGTGATCAGAACCCGTTGCAGGTCAAGGTCTTTCGCCTGGTCGAGAGCGAGCCTCAGCGCGGCCGTCGCGACTCCCTGCCGGCGAGCGGAAGGCCGCACGCCATACCCGATGTGACCGCCGACGGCGAGCAAGAAGTCGTTGAGCCGGTGCCGCAGCGAGATCGAGCCCAGTATGCGTGACGGGTCTCGCTCGTCGATGATCCAGGACAACGTGTCGTGCACGCGGTCGGGCGGCAGCTCGGTGGCTTCGTCGGCATACGCGACTCGCGTGGCGACCCAGGCCGCGAACCGCGACGGGTCGTTCAGATCGTCGTCCGGGACCGAGTCGGTGGCGAACCCGTCACGGTGGCCGGTGCCGAATTCGAACGCACAGTCCAAGAAGGCGTCGTGGAGCTGAACGGTTGGTTGTATCAACCGGATTCGCGCACGAGATAGGTCGTCGTTCATTCACCGATCGTGACATTGGCGCGGCCGGTATGGCCACCGAATTCTGTCCCACCGCTCAACCGGGCAATTGCCGCATCGGTCGTCAGGACCGCCCACCTGCGATCATCACCGCATGGTCACGCCACGCACCAGCCCACACCTCACGGCACCGTGCTCGCTGACGGACGCGACGGGACGCCTCAACCCCGACGCGGTCGGCTGGACCACCCAGCCGATGCACAACACCGATCGCATCGGTCACGGTCGAGTGGGGTTCGGCCGGAACAAGCGCTGGGAGTATTGGGCGGTCACGACGCCGGATCACGTTGTCGCACTGACGGTTTCGAGCATCGATTATGCCGGGGTCAACAACTTCTGGGTGCTCGACCGGCGCACCGGACAGGAGATCAACCAGGACGCCGTCACGCCGTTCGGAATGGGCACGACACTGCCCGGAAGCCTGGACGCCGGCCCCACGACATTCCGGTCGAAGAGCCTGACCATCACCATCACCCCCGAGGCCGACGGCACGCGACTGCAGGCGCGCGGCAAGCGGGTCGACGTCGACATAGTGGCGGCGCTTCCTGAGGGCCACGAGCGCCTCGGTGTGGTGGTGCCGTGGTCCGACCATCTCTTCCAATACACCGTGAAGGACGTCGCTCGCCCCGCAAGCGGGTCGCTGCGCATCGACGGAGTGGAGCACCGACTGGGCGGCGGCGAGGCGTGGGCGACGCTCGATCACGGCCGCGGTCGTTGGCCGCGGTCGATCACCTGGAACTGGGGCGCCGGATCGGGGCGCTGCGGCGCGCACGAGATCGGCATACAGGTCGGCGGCAAGTGGACGGACGGCACTGGGGCCACGGAGAATTCGCTGTTGATCGACGGGCGCCTGACCAAGATCGATCAGTTGGACTGGGCCTACGACCAGGCTGACTGGCGGGTGCCGTGGCGGGTCACCGGGTCCGGTGTCGATCTCACCTTCGCTGTCGAGCACGTGCGGCACGTTGCCACCGACCTGAAGGTCATCCGGTCCCGCACCTGGCAGTGCTTCGGCACCTGGTCGGGCACTGTCACCGACGCGGGCGGTCAGTCGTATGACGTGACCGATGTCTTCGGCTGGGCCGAACACGTCGAGCAACTGTGGTGACCCGCGTGGTGTCGACGGCAGGTTGAGCGCGGGCCGTCCGAATCAGGATGTCCTGGGATGCATCGACAGGACGTCGTTGACCAGACCCTCGGCATACGCCTCGTCGATCGGCAGCGCGAAGACGACGTGGTGGTAGAGCGGGGCGATCACGTGATCGAGCACCTGCTCGACCGACGGAGCCTGCTCGCCGCGGTCACATGCCCGATCGGTCATCGTGGTCAGCTGCACGCGGCGGGACTGCCAGCACGGACAACTGTCCTCCAGCACGCCGTCGCGTGCGTTGACCATCGCGCGCAGGTAGCGCGTGCGGTGTGGTCGCGCGATGTCCGCGGCGATGACGCGCGCCCACTCGCGCAGATCCGATTCCAGGCTCCCGGTGTCCGGCAGTGTCTCGTCGTCGCGGGTGAACGCCGCAACCGCGACCTCTTCCAGGAGCGCATCGACGTCGCCCCACCGCCGGTAGACGCTCGTCGGGTTGACCGAGGCGCGGTCGGCGACCATCGGGATCGTGATCTCGTCCGGTCGGTGATCTGCCATGAGTTGACCGACGGCGCTGTAGACCGCGTCCTGCACGCGTGCGCTCCGCCCACCGGGACGGCGCTTCACGGAGGTGGTTGCTGTCGGCATACCGGACATTATTGCAGTTCTCTTGGCGTTAAGCCCATTGCAGGCGTACGCTGCTCACTAAAGCAGAGATCATTGCAATTGGTGAGAGGCTTCGTATGTCGTTCCGCTTGTCCCGACCGGCCGGCTTCGCCGTCGCCGGCGCCGCTCTGGTCGGTCTGATGGCAGGCGCCGCAGCGCCGTCACCGCTCTATCCGGTCTACCAACAGCTCTGGGGCTTCTCGTCATTCACGCTCACGGTGATCTTCGCCGTGTATGTCGTCGCGCTGCTCGGCACGCTGCTGACGGTCGGATCGCTGGCTGATCATGTCGGTCGGCGGCCGATGCTCGTCGGCGGGCTCCTGGTGCTCGCGGCGGCGATGGTGATCTTCGCGCATGCCGGCGGTGTGGGCGCGTTGCTGCTTGCTCGGATCATCCAGGGCATCGCGACCGGGGCGATCACCGGTGCCGTCAGTGCACTGATCGTCGACCTGCAGCCCGACGCACACAAGGGCTCCGTCGTGACGGGTGGCGCTCCCGGCATCGGCCTGGCGTTGGGTGCCGCAGTTGCCGGCGGGCTGGTGCAGCACGCGCCGTGGCCGCGCGAGTTCGTCTTCTGGTCGCTCTTCGGCGTCTATCTGCTGCTCGCCGTCGTCGCGATGTTCGTGCCCGAGCCGCCGCGGCGCAGGACCGACCTGCGGTCGGTGCGTCGCGCTGTGCGGCCGAGCGTCGGCGTGGCTGCCGAGGCACGATCGGCCTTCCTGGCGTTTGCGCCCGCGATGGCGGCGACCTGGGCGCTCGGCGGTCTCTATCTGTCGCTCGGCTCGTCTGCAGTCGCCCGCCTGCTCGGAGTGAGCGACCACTTTCACGTCGGGCTCGTCCTCGCCAGCTTCTTCACGCCGGCAGGCCTGGTGCTGTTGGTGATTCACCGGATTCCGCAGGAGGCTCGGCGGTGGCTGGGGCTTGTCTCGTTGGGCGGTGGAGTGCTCGTCTCGGTCGTCGGGGTCACGGTCGGTTCGAGCGTGGTCTACATCATCGGATCCGCGATCGCCGGTGTCGGTTTCGGCGCCGCATTCCAGTCGGCGGTGGCAGCCATCGCCGCCGTGACGCCGGCGGACAAGCGTGCCCAGACCTTCGCTGCGATCTATGTGCTCGGCTACACCGCCTTCAGCATCCCCGCCGTCATCGCCGGGTTGGCAGCCCAGGACTGGGGTCTGCGCCCGACGTTCGTGGGGTATGGCGTGCTCGAACTCGGGCTCGTCGCGAGCGCAGCAGCGCTGGCCGTCAGGGCAACCCGACGCACAACGCGCACCGCAGGGTGTCCGAAGCAGCTGGCGACAGCGGGGGCCTGCCCGGACGCATGATCGGGGTGCATGTCCGTGCGCTGGGGCACAATGCAGCGCATGGCGTATGACGCGACGCTCGTCGACCGTGTCCGCGAGCTGCTGACTGACGACCTGGACGTGACCGACAAGCGGATGTTCGGGGGAGTGGCGTTCTTGACCGGTGGGCACATGGCGGTCGCCGCGTCCAGGACCGGTGGACTGATGGCCCGGGTGGACCCGGAGGACACCGATCAGCTGCTCCTGCGAGAGGGAGTGGAGCGGATGGTCATGGGCGGCCGATCGATGAACGGCTGGCTGCGTGTCGACGCCGCACAGCTCGACGACGAGACGCTCGCCGAGTGGGTCGAGCGGGGTCTGGACTTAGCCCGGAGCCTGCCCGCCAAGTGAGGTGGACAGTCTCCGCCTCCGTCGGCGGGCCATCGTAGGGTTGAAGCCGACATGAGCAGCCTTTTCGACGACCTTCCCCTGCCCGGACTCCCGACCGACGCCGCTTCCGCGACCGTTTCCACCGGCGCGGACCGCGAGGACGTCGACGAGCGCGGCGTCCCGACCTGGGCGAGTCTCGGCAAGGAAGCACCGCGGCAGGACGACGCGCCGGCCAAGCCCTCCGCTGCCGACCCGGAGAGCCTGGTCGCCGACCTCAACCCGCAGCAGCGCGAGGCGGTCCTGCACGAGGGGCCGCCGCTGCTGATCGTGGCCGGCGCCGGCTCGGGCAAGACCCGGGTGCTGACGCACCGCATCGCCCATCTGATGGCGGCTCGGCACGTGCAGCCCGGGCAGATCCTCGCGATCACCTTCACCAACAAGGCAGCCGCCGAGATGCGCGAGCGGGTCGAGGCGCTGGTCGGTCCGGTCGCGCGGTCGATGTGGGTGTCGACCTTCCACTCGGCGTGTGTCCGGATCCTGCGGCGTGAGGCGAGCAAGGTCGGCCTGAAGTCGACCTTCTCCATCTACGACGCAGCCGACAGCCAGCGGATGATGGCGATGGTCATGCGCGACCTCGACCTCGATCCCAAGCGTTTTCCGCCGCGGTCGTTCAGCCACCAGGTCAGCAACCTCAAGAACGAGCTGATCGACGAGGAGACCTACGCCTCGCAGGTCGCCGAAGGCACCCATCAGGAGCGGACGCTGGCGGAGGCCTACTCGTCATACCAGCGGCGGCTGCGGCAGGCCAATGCGCTCGACTTCGACGACCTGATCATGATGACGGTCAACATCCTGCAGGCTTTCCCGGATGTCGCCGAGCACTACCGCCGGCGCTTCCGGCACGTGCTGGTCGACGAATACCAGGACACCAACATTGCTCAATACCAACTCGTGAAAGAGCTTGTCGGACACCAGGTTTCGGATGCAGCGCTCGGCGAGGTGCCGCCTGCCGAGCTGTGCGTGGTGGGTGACGCGGACCAGTCGATCTACGCGTTCCGCGGGGCGACGATCCGCAACATCGTGGAGTTCGAGCAGGACTACCCGCAGGCGCACACCATCCTGCTGGAGCAGAACTACCGATCGACCCAGAACATCCTGCAGGCGGCCAACGCCGTCATCGCCAAGAACGAAGGTCGCCGGCCCAAGAATCTCTGGTCGCAGGCAGGCGACGGCGCACCGATCGTCGGGTATGTCGGGGACTCCGAGCACGACGAGGCGGCATTCGTCGCGCGCACCATCGACGAGCTCGGGGACGAGCACGGGGTGAAGCCCAAGGACGTCGCCGTCTTCTATCGCACCAACGCCCAATCCCGTGCACTGGAAGAGGTTTTCGTGCGCGTGGGATTGCCCTACAAGGTGGTCGGCGGCACACGCTTCTACGAGCGACGCGAGGTCAAGGACGCGCTGGCCTACCTGCGAGTGGTGTCCAACCCGGCCGACACCGTCAACCTGCGTCGCATCCTCAACGTCCCCAAGCGCGGCATCGGTAACCGTGCCGAAGCCTGCGTCTCCGCACTCGCCGAGCGTGAGCGGATCCCGTTCATCGCGGCGCTCGGTCGCGCCGGTGACGCTCCAGGCATCGCCACCCGGTCGGTGACCTGCATCAACGCCTTCACCGCACTGCTGGAGTCGCTGCGCGAGGTGCACGAGTCCGACGACGCGGGCGTGGGTGACCTGCTGGAAGCCATCCTCGACCAGTCCGGCTACCTGTCCGAGCTGCGCAAGAGCGCCGACCCGCAGGACGAGACCCGGGTGGAAAACCTCGCCGAACTCATCGCAGTGGCAAAGGAATTCGACGAGAACTATCCCGGCGGATCGCTCGAGGACTTCCTCGAGCAGGTGTCGCTGGTCGCCGACACCGACGAGATCCCGGACGAGGAAGGGGAGGACGTCGGCGTCGTGACGCTGATGACGCTGCACACGGCAAAGGGCCTGGAGTTCCCGGTCGTCTTCCTCACCGGCATGGAGGACGGCACCTTCCCGCACCTGCGCGCGCTCGGGGATCCCAAGGAGCTGGAGGAGGAGCGGCGGCTGGCGTATGTCGGCATCACGCGTGCCCGCGAGCGGCTGCACCTGTCCCGCGCCGAGGTCCGGTCCGCGTGGGGTGCGCCGCAATACAACCCGCCGTCGCGCTTCCTCGACGAGATCCCGTCCGGTCTTGTGGACTGGCAGCGCGTCACCACGACGGCGACGCGGCCGTCCTCAACACCGGCGGTCGCCCGGCTCGCGGCGCGTCCCGGTGTGCGCAGTCCGGGCAATCGCCCTGTCATTGCACTTGATTCGGGCGACAAGGTCACACACGACACGTTCGGGCTCGGGTCCGTCATACGGGTGGAGGGTCAGGGCGACCGGGCGATGGCGCACATCGACTTCGGCGGCGACACCGGCGTGAAGCGCTTGCTGTTGCGCTACGCCCCGGTCGAGAAGCTGTAAACCCCGGCGCTGGTTGAGCTTGTCGAAGAGCTGGTTGAGCTTGTCGAAACCTCCGGTGACCGACAGGCTCGGCCAGCGGGAAGGTGGTTGAGGTTGTCGAAACTCGAGGTGGTTGAGCCTGTCGAAACCGAACGTTGAGCGTCTAGAAGATCCCGCGCGCCTGTAGCCATGGCGCCGGGTCGACGGGCACACCACCCAGGTGGATCTCCAGGTGCAGGTGCGGTCCGGTGGAGTTGCCGGTGTTGCCTGAGTGCCCGACGAGCTGCCCGCGCGCAACCCGCTGGCCGGGGTAGACCTGCACTCGCGACATGTGGCCGTAGACGCTCTGGATGCCGTCGCCGTAGTCGATGGTCACGTGGATGCCGAGGCCATCCACCCAACCCGTCGACACGACCGTGCCGTCGTGCATCGACTGCAGCGGCGTGCCCCACGCGATCGCGAAGTCATCACCTTGGTGATAGATCGAGCCGATGCCGCCCGGCGACACTCGTGCGCCGAAGCCCGACACCATCGGGCCGGCGCAACCGTTGACCGCGCAGGTCCACGGATTCTTAGGCGGCAGAGTCTTTTTGGGCTTCGGAATGGCCTTCGACGCGGTCGGTTTCGAGGTCGGCTTCGGCTTCGATTTCGGTGTCGATTTCGCCTTCGGTTTCGAGGTGGCCTTGGGGCGGGCGCCCGACGCGTTCCCCCGGGAGACCGTGCCGGGGAGCACGCGGTTGGGCTTTGCGGCGTTCGCCTTGGCGACGCTGGCCGCGCTGGAGGCGTCATACGGCGAGCGGTCGATCGCGAGGTTGCGGCCGCCGACCGGTGTCGGTGTCAGTCCGGCGGCGACGACTGCGCCGCCCACGGTGGCCGCCACCGCCACTCCGGTCGGCACTCCGATGCGCCGGAGCTGATGGCCCTTCGTCGCGGTCGCGCGATGCCGACCTTGGGGGCGGACCGGCCGCGTGCGATGACGACCTTCATAACTGCTGCTCATCGATGCGCGTCCTGTGTCAGAAGGGGTAGCCGACCGGAAAAGAACACCCGCGTCATTTTAGGGGTCGGAGAGCGTCCAGATGGCGAAACGGGCGAAACGATCCGACAGCGTGTGCGAGGCGCCTTGCGAAGGTGGGGATATACCCGGTATACATCTCTCCACCGGTGATGAATACCGGGTATACACCGATCGGGGGACCGTCGTATGTCGATCAAGCACAGCCTGCTCGCGCTGCTCCAGAGCGGCCCGATGTATGGCGCGCAGCTGCGCCAGGAGTTCGAGCACCGCACGGGGGGCACGTGGCCGCTGAACGTCGGGCAGGTCTACACGACTCTCGGGCGCCTGGAGCGTGACGGACTGGTCGAGACCGCGGGCATGGCCGACGAGGAAGGCCGCATCGCCTACCAACTCACCGGTGCGGGTGAGAACGAGGTGCTGCAGTGGTGGAGCGCTCCGGTCGGTCGTGAGCAGACACCGCGCAACGAGCTGGCGATCAAGCTCGCACTCGCCGTCACGTTGCCGGGAGTCGACGTGGAACGCATCGTGCAGACCCAGCGCACCGCCACGATGACGCACCTGCGCGACCTCACCCGGCTCAAGCGAGGCGCCGACGGCGAGGACCTCGCCTGGGAGCTGGTGCTCGAGTCGCTGATCTTCGCCGACGAGGCCGAGGTGCGCTGGCTGGACCACGTGGAGGCGAGGATCAGCCGCATCACCCCTACCCGGGCGAAAGCTTCGCGGACGGCGCCCGGCGCCACCGCGGAGAAGCCCGCAGCGCATGAGGGGGTGACGCGATGAGTGTGCGGCCCACGCTGGTCCTGGACGACGTCGATCGCACGCACGGCAGCGGCGAGACGGCGGTGCACGCACTGCGTGGCGTGAGCCTGACGGTGTCCGCAGGCGAGCTGGTCGCGGTCATGGGGCCGAGTGGCTCCGGCAAGTCGACGCTGCTCAACGTCGCCGGCGGCCTGGATGCTCCGACCGGCGGCAAGGTGCTGGTCGACGGCCATGATCTGCACGCGTTGACCCGGCCGCGGCTGGATGCGTTGCGGCGTCGGGCGATGGGCTTCGTCTTCCAGGATCTCAATCTGATCCCGTCGCTGACCGCGATCGAAAACGTCTCTCTGCCAATGGAATTGGACGGCGTGAGTCTGAAGAGGGCACGCGCGGCAGCTCGTGACGCACTCGGAAAGGTCGGCATACTCGAGCTCGCCGACCGCTTCCCAGAGCACCTGTCCGGGGGTCAGCAGCAGCGCGCAGCCATCGCCCGCGCCCTCGTCGGCGAACGGCGCCTCGTGCTCGCGGACGAACCCACCGGCGCGCTCGACTCCACGACCGGCGACGCGGTCCTGCGCACTCTGCGCGACCAGTGCGACGACGGAGCGGCCGGCCTGCTGGTGACGCACGAGTCGCGGCACGCGGCGTGGGCCGACCGGGTGATCTTCCTGCGCGACGGCGTGGTCGTCGACGCGACAGGTGAGGCGGCGACTCCCGAGTCGCTGCTGGAGGTCTGACATGGGCAGCTCGGGGGAGCTCGCATCGGACCGACTCCGAGGCTCAGGGGGCCTCGGAGGGTATGTCGGGGGCTGGCGAGTCTCGTTGCGGCTCGCCGCCCGCGACATACACAAACATCGAGGCCGGGCTGTGTTGGTGGTGCTGCTGATCGGGCTGCCGTTGCTGCTCGTCTCGGGTGCGGCGACATTCGCCTTCACCAAGGACGTCAACGGTGCCGAGGGCATCAGCCGCACGATGGGCTCGAGTCAAGCGCTGCTGACGAATGCCGGCGAATTCGGCAACGGCGTGGTCACCCAGTCTGCCGACGCGAGAAGTTGGAGCGGGGGAGCCGGTGCTCGTTCGGCGTTGCACTTTGATGGCCGGCCGAAGACCCCTGACGCGACCGACATCCAGCAGGTCACCGGTGGCTCTGTCCTCCCGGTGACCGAGCGGGTTCGTCGCGTCCAGGTCGGCGATCGCCGGTTGCAGGCCGCGTTCCTCGGCATTGACGGTCGACAGCGGGCGTATGCCGGGATGGCCACGCTAACCAGCGGGCACTGGCCGACGAACACGCACCAGGCGCTGGTGTCCCGATCAGGTGCGGGACACGGGATCCCCACCGGCGGCACGCTGACCGTCGTCGGTCCCGACGGGCGCAGCACCAAGCTGACAGTTGTCGGTCGCGTCGAGACGCCGAACGCGCAGGATGTGGTGACCCTGCCGAGAGCCGGCGCGAGCACGTGGCTGCTCGAACGCAGCGCTCCCGTCCAGTGGCCGGAGGTCAAGCACCTCAATCGCTACGGGTTGGCAGTCGCGAGTCGCGCCGTCATCCACGACCCGGGACAAGCAGAGTCCGACCCGAGCACTGACGGGATGGGCTACACCGCGGTCCCGCCCGTCGTGTGGGTCCTGCTGGGCGTCGGACTCGTCATCGTGATCGCCATGCTCGCCGGCCCCGCATTCGCGGCCAGCGGCGCGCGCCACCGGCGTGCACTTGCGCAACTGGCGAGCAACGGGGCGACCAAGCAGCAGCTACGCAAGTATGTGCTGGCCCAAGCACTGCTGCTCGGTGCGCTCGCGGCGTTGCTCTCGATCGTGCTGGGCGCTGTCCTCGGTGCTGCCGCGGCGAAACTCTACGGGCACTGGTCGGCGACGTCCGCGACGCCGGGCCCGGTCGAATTGCGTTGGGGCTGGGGCATATTGCTCTTCGCGGTCGCCGTCGTCGCCGCACTGATCGCGGCTTTCATCCCCGCTGTCGCGGCAGCGCGGGTCAACCTGATCGCGGTCCTGCGCGGACACGTGTCCGCGGCGAAGGTGCGGGCCGGCTGGCCGTTGCTGGGGCTGCTGCTCGCGGTGGCCGGCGGCGTCATCCTGACCGTGACTCTCGTCGGCAGTGGGATCAACGCGCAGCGGCTGTCCCTGCCGCTGCTGGCCGGCACCATCGTCGGCACGGTCGCGCTCTTCGCCGGCACGCTGATGACCGCGCCGTGGCTGCTGAGCCGGCTCGGCATGCTCGCCCGGCATCTTCCGTTGGCCTTCCGGATCGCCGCACGCGATGTCGGCCGGCAACGCGGTCGGGCCGTCGCGACGGTCGGTGCGATCCTGGCGACCGTCGCCGCGCTGACGACACTGTCCATCGCGTTCGCCACGTCCGCGCGCGCCAATGCGGAGGCCTACCAGCCGTCGCTTCGTGCGGGTGACGGTCTGGTGTCGGTGATGACAGGCGGCACGAAGGAGGCGGACGTCGCGGCGAAGGTCGTGCGGAGCGCCATACCCGATGCCACGGTGATGCCGTTGCGCACACTGCGGGCCAAGGCGACCGATGCTTCCGTCGGTGCGTTGCTGGCCGGGTCGCCGGAGCAGCTTGCGCACGTCTTCCGGCTCGATGCACGTGACGTTGCGGCGCTGCGTGACGGGGACGTGCTGCTGTCCAAGGACGTGCCGGGCTCGTCGGCCGGCACGCTGCGACTCACCGCGCGAGGGAAGGACGAGGCGAAGGCCGGGTCGGTCACCGTGTCCACGCAGCGATCGGCGCAGCGCCATTTCCGGACGGTCCCGACGAAGCCGGACGCCTACAGCAGCTTCGGGTCCGGTGTCGAGGCCGGCGCACTGGTGTCGACCCGGGCCGCGAGGCCCATCCCCGGCGGCAGCGTCGTGCGGCAGGTCATCGTCCGGGTGCCGGGCGGCATCTCCGACACCGACGAGCGGGCAGTCAACGAACGGCTGGACGCCAACAGTTTCCTGTACGTCGAGCGCGGACCCGACACCGCAGGAGCGTGGCTCTACTGGCTGATCGCGGGTGTCTTCGGTCTGCTGGTCCTCGTGGCGACGCTGACGTCGACGGCGTTGTCGAACGCCGAATCCCGGCCGGACAGTGCAACATTCGCATCCTTGGGTGCGCCGGCGTCCCTGCGACGGCGCATCGCCGGAGCGAACGCCGCCGTGGTCGGCTTCTTCGGCGCGCTGCTCGGCCTTGCCGTCGGTGCCGTGGCGGGTGTTGCCGTGAGCCACCCCGTGAGTCTGGTGACCAACCAGAACTCCCACCACACCGTCACCGCCATACCGTGGACGCCGCTGCTGGTGGTGGTGATCGGCGTGCCGTTGCTCGCCGCAGCGCTGGCGGCGGTCGTGACGAGGGGACGCGTGCCGATGACCCGGCGAGTCACCTGAGATTTCCGACAGGCCCCTCGTTTGCCCAGGGGACCGCCGATTCGGGCTCCTCTCCCGCGAAATCGGGGGTCCGCTCGACGATCGACGGGCCTCTCGGCAAAGGGGTGGCCGTGAGAGTGGCGGCGACATCCGCGTGAGTTCGATCACGTACTCGCCGGTATCCCTGGGGCCAACCTGTCCGAACGCTGGCCGGGCTACTAGCATCCGACCTGGACAACGAGGTCCCGGACACGCCGTCCGTCGGCGGGCACGGCGACCTTCATCCCTTCAGAAGTTCATCACGAATCAATGAGGGGGCCTGCCTCGTACCGCACGTCGACGCCGTAGGGCGCCCGGCCGGTCCGCGGGGTCGACTCCCGGGACGAGGACGGATTCCGCGTGGATCTTTTCGAATATCAGGCGCGCGACATGTTCGAGGCGCACGGTGTGCCGGTGCTCGCCGGCAAGACCGCCACGACGCCGGAGCAGGCCGAGCAGGCCGCTGCCGAGATCGGGGCCAAGTCCGGCGGCGTGACCGTCGTCAAGGCTCAGGTCAAGACGGGCGGCCGAGGCAAGGCCGGTGGCGTCAAGGTCGCCAAGTCGGCAGAGGAAGCGCGTGAACTCGCGGGTCAGATCCTCGGCATGGACATCAAGGGCCACACCGTCGGCACCGTGATGATCGCCCAGGGCGCGGACATCAAGGAGGAGTACTACTTCTCCGTGCTGCTCGACCGGGCCAACCGTCGTTACCTTGCGATGTGCAGCAAGGAGGGCGGCATGGAGATCGAGCAGCTGGCCGTCGAGCGCCCCGAGGCGCTCGCGCGAGTCGCCGTCGACCCCAACGTCGGCATCGACGGGGCGAAGGCCAAGGAGATCGTCGACGAGGCCGGCTTCGACGCCGAGCTCGGCGCGAAGATCGCCCCGGTGCTGCAGAAGCTGTGGGACGTCTACCGCGAGGAGGACGCCACCCTGGTCGAGGTCAACCCGCTGGTGCAGACCGGCGCCGGTGACATCGTCGCCCTGGACGGCAAGGTCACTCTCGACGCCAACGCCGACTTCCGCCACCCCGACCACGCCGCCCTGGAGGACAAGGGCGCCGCGGACCCGCTGGAGGCCAAGGCCAAGGAGAAGGGCCTCAACTACGTCAAGCTCGACGGCCAGGTCGGCATCATCGGCAACGGCGCCGGACTCGTCATGTCCACGCTCGACGTCGTCGCCTACGCCGGTGAGCAGTATGACGTCAAGCCCGCCAACTTCCTGGACATCGGCGGCGGCGCCAACGCGGAGGTGATGGCCGACGGCCTGGACGTCATCCTCGGTGACGAGCAGGTCCGCTCCGTCTTCGTCAACGTCTTCGGCGGCATCACCGCCTGCGACGACGTCGCCAACGGCATCAAGGGCGCCCTGGAGATCCTCGGTGACAACGCGACCAAGCCGCTGGTCGTCCGCCTCGACGGCAACAACGTCGACAAGGGCCGCGCGATCCTGAACGAGCTGAACCACCCGCTGGTGACCCAGGTCGACACGATGGACGGGGCCGCGGCACGGGCCGCCGAGCTCGCCTCCAAGTGATCCGCTGACGGCATACGAAAAAGGAATCTTCAAGAATGTCAATCTTTTTGAACGCTGACAGCAAGATCATCGTGCAGGGCATGACGGGCGGCATGGGCTCCAAGCACACCGCGCTGATGCTCGACGCCGGGTCCAACATCGTCGGCGGTGTCAACGCCCGCAAGGCCGGCACCAAGGCCGAGATCGGCGGCCAGGAGCTGCCCGTCTTCGGCACCGTCAAGGAGGCCATGGAGGCCACCGGCGCCAACGTGTCGGTAGCCTTCGTGCCGCCGAAGTTCGCCAAGGACGCCGCGATCGAGGCCATCGACGCCGAGATCCCGCTGCTGGTCGTCATCACCGAGGGCATCCCGGTGAAGGACTCCGCCGAGTTCTACAACTACTCGATCGGCAAGCAGACCCGGATCATCGGCCCGAACTGCCCCGGCATCATCACGCCGGGCGAGTCGCTGGCCGGCATCACCCCGCACACCATCGCCGGCAAGGGCCCGATCGGGCTGGTGTCCAAGTCGGGCACGTTGACCTACCAGATGATGTACGAGCTGCGTGACTACGGCTTCACCACTGGCATCGGGATCGGCGGTGACCCGGTCATCGGCACCACGCACATCGACGCGCTCGAGGCGTTCGAGGCCGACCCCGACACCAAGGCGATCGTGATGATCGGCGAGATCGGCGGCGACGCCGAGGAGCGCGCCGCGGCATACATCAAGGAGCACGTGACCAAGCCCGTCGTCGGGTATGTCGCGGGCTTCACCGCGCCGGAGGGCAAGACGATGGGCCACGCGGGCGCCATCGTGTCCGGTTCGTCCGGCACCGCCGCGGCGAAGAAGGAAGCCCTCGAGGCGGCCGGTGTGAAGGTCGGCAAGACGCCGTCCGAGACCGCCGAGCTGATGCGGGAGATCCTGAAGTCGCTCTGACCTCTCACTGATCGAGAGGAGCACCAACTGACCGAGAGGCGTAGCAAATCCCCTGGATTTGCTATGCCTCTCGGTCGTTTTCTATGCCTCTCGGTCGTGCAAAGTCGGACGCCTCGTGAGCCACGACGCGCAAGCGCTTCGCAATATGTTGAAGGCGCGTCTGGTCGAGTGACGCCACATCCACACCCCGAATGTTTGCCCCGGAGAAAGGAACATCCGACTTGCTTTCCAATGTGTGAGTCCGAGGAGGAGCCGTCGCCGCATCTGCCGCCGTGCTGTTGTCCGGTGTGGGTGCGGCCCCGGCAGAGGCCGCCGGCGCCGGTGACATCCCCATTGCGGGCACCTTCGCCTACCACGAGTACAACGACTCCTCGGACGCCGTCATCCACGCTGCGATCAACGCGGTGGTGCGCGTTCCCGGCGGCACCGCTGTCTACTACTCGGTGGGCGGCAAGGGTGCCGAGCCGGGTGCCGTGATGCCGGGAAAGGGCCTCGGCACGCCGTACGAGATCACCGCCGCGTGGTCGGTCGCAGCGGTGGACACCAAGGGACTGAAGTACTACCTGCCGCTGTCAGTCGACCGAACGTGCCTGTGCAGCGACGAGTCCGACATCACGGACTACGGCGGCACCACGAAGCCGCTCGTGGGCTGGGCGCTACTACCGCCATTGCCGAACGGCCTGAAGGCCGTCACCATCCGGTTCGGCTACGGCAACCTGATCACTGATGTGCCGGTCACGGACAGCCTGCCGTCACCGACCACGTCGAAGTCGCCTGTCGTGTTGGGCAAGGGCTGGCCGAAGCTGCCCAGCACCGACGAGATCAAGCAGGCAGACGCCAAGTTGTCGATCCGGCCGCTGGTAAGCAACGTCGCGGATCCCGAAACCGCGACGAAGCGGACGGCAGACAAGACTGCCATCTCGGTGGACACCGACGTCCTCTTCGACTATGGCAAGTCCGAGCTGACTGCGAAGGCGAAAGGCACGCTGAAGAAGGTAAGTGCGCAGCTGGACGAGAAGGGCGACGGGGACGTGTCCGTCGTCGGCTACACCGACAGCACCGGCAGCGATTCGTTCAACCAGACACTGTCGGAGAAGCGTGCGGCCGCGGTGCAGAAGGCGCTGGAGAAGCAGGTGCACAAGGACGGGCTGACGTTCAGTTCGTCCGGCAAAGGGGAGGCCGACCCGGTCGCCGACAATGCGACGAAGGAGGGCCGCAAGCTCAATCGGAGAGTGACGGTCACGTTCAAGACAGGCGGCGACCAATGAAGTGCGCAACGCGCATCGCGACCTTGGCCGCGGCTGCCTTGCTGACCGTTTCGGTCTCCGAGTGCAGTGACGATTCATCGTCCGGTCCGTCGTCCTCCGCCGGTAGCTCCACGGGTGCCTCGCCCTCGTCCGGCGGCCAGCATGCGTCGTCCACCCCCTCGGGCGGAAAGGACTCCCCCGGCGTGGACGATGCGATCGCGAAGGTGATGGCTTCGAGCGCCGATATGCCTGCGATTGCCTCGAGCAAGGGCTCGTTGGAGGCAGCTGTGGGCACGTCATCGGTTCGTGCGGAAGTCCTGCAGGTGAAGAGCACCGCGCAGGCGACCCGGGTCATCTGGCGATTGAAGAGCGCCTCGGGGAAATCGGTTGCTACGAACACGTTCCAGCTTTCCCGGCCGCCGCTGTTCGACACCCGGCAACTCGGGATCGTCGATCCCAAGACGAAGAAGACCATCCATCCCTTCACCTACGGAGAGCCTCAGGATCCCGGCTGCGTCTGCAGCACCTTGCCCGACTCCGTCAATGGGGACGGTGTGGTGCTGTATGCCGTGCTGCCGCCACTCCCGTCCGGTACGTCGTTGGTCAATGTCACGCTGCCGGGATTCAAGACCATGACTGGTGTGCAGTTGACGTCTTCGTGAGACAGGTCGTAGCGGCCACGGCCCGCCTATGACGCGAGAAGCGCCAGGACGCTGCCACCGATCATGAACGGGCCGAAAGCGATGTAGGTCTCGCGCGTCGCGCGGCGGCTGATGAGCAGCCCGGCAGCCCACAGGCCGCCGAGGATGAAACCGGCGAGGGTGCCGCCCAGCACGCTCGACCACGAGAACCAGCCGAGCAGGACGCCGAGTCCGACGGCGAGTTTCACGTCGCCGAGCCCGAGTCCTGCGCCACCGCGCGAGACCAGCAAGAGGATCAGGTATGCCGCCCCGAGCGCGAGCCCGGCCAGCACCGAGCGGAGCAGCGCGAACCAGTCTCCGGTCGCAACGCTGGCCGCAGCCGCGATGACGACCGCGACCGGTGCGAGTCGGAAGGTGAGGGCGTCCGGTAGGCGGTGCACATCCAGGTCGATCGCAGCGAGGGCTGCCAGCAGCGGCAGGCACACGCAGTAGGCGAACGCGACACCGGCGTTGTGCGCCTCGGTCAGCGCGCGCCCGAGGAGCAGCGCCGCCAGCGGCACGGCGATGGTCACCCACAGGTGGCCACGTCGTGGTGTGTCCACTTCGTCGTCGCGGCGATACTTCCCGGTGCGCAGGGCCCGGCGCAGCAGGATCCCGACGGGGACGCCGAGGCAGCCGACGATGGCGCCCGCGAGCCAGGGATTCATGTGTCCACCTCGTGTGTAGTCGACCGAGAGGCGGTCGCCCCGCCGGACCCGAACGTGATCTTCCCCACGGAGTCCCCTCTCTGGGCATTGTGTATCGCGCACTGAGGGTAGCCGCCGGAACGGTGACCGATGGATCTGTGGGAGCGGCTGTGGACAAGCTCCGATCGCAGGTTCTCCGGCGTGCCTGCCGGACGAGCGCACCGTGGGCGGCGACCATGGACCACAACATGAGCCTTCTTGATCGCGTGCGCACCAACCTGCCGTCTGCGCTGGCCTCGTCGGACGAGCCCCGGGACTGGCGTCAGCTGTCCATTGCTGCCGGCTACGGCTCGGTCGGCGCCGTCACGCTCGGGCTGGTGCTGATCCTGCCGGTGATGGTGGCATGGGCGGCCGACGCGCAGAGCACTGCGACGTGGACGGACGCGCTGAGCTTCGCCGGTGACGGTTGGGCACTCGCGCATCGCGGCCATGTGTCGGTCGCGGCCGGTGCTACGCACAGCGTGACCTTTGCCCCGCTGGTGCTGACCGGTCTTGCCGTGCTGTTCGCCCGGATGGGCGCCAAGGCGATGCTCACCCACCTGTCCGGACGGGGCGGCGCGTGGTGGGAAGGCCCCGCGGCATACATCGGCGGGTATGTCGCCACCGGCCTGGTCATCTGCGGCCTCGCGCTGAGCGGTCCGGCGCATCCGAATCTGCTGACGGTGCTGCCGGGGGCACTTGTGGTCGGCTTCGCGGGGTGCACGTGGGCACTGCTGCGCAGCGACGAACCAGTCGCGGAGCAGGCGAAAACCATGCTGGACCAACGCATCTCGCTCTCGACCCGCCGTGCTCTGCGTCCTGCGGCCGAGGCCGTGCTGGGCTATCTCGCCGTCGGCCTGGTGATCGTGCTGCTGCTGGTGCTGACCCATGCTGCACAGATCGGGGATCTCAACGGCCAACTCGAGCCGGGGATCCTCGGTGGCGTCGTGCTGTGGGTCGGGCAACTGGCCGCACTGCCCAACCTGCTGTTGTGGTCGGCCGGTTGGACCACCGGAGCAGCCATGCAGATCGGTGCGGTGAGCGTCGGTAGCACCTCGGTGCACGGTGGCCTGCTGCCGATGATCCCTGTGCTCGGTGCCGTTCCTGACGCGGGAGCCCTGCCGACCGGGACCGTCATCGCGCCGCTGATCCCGGTGGCGCTCGGCGCGTTCGTCGGTTATCGGTCACTGGCCAACCTCACGACATACGCGTCGCTGAAGACCAAGGCCACCACTGCCGCGCAGGCCGTCGGCATGACGGTGGCCATCGTGCTGCTGCTGACCTGGCTGTCGACGGCCGGGGTCAGTGGTGGGTCGCTGGACTACATCGGCCCGTCGTTGTTGCTCGTGCCGCTGTTGGTGGTCGAGTTGTTGCTCGGGGCGCTGGTGGCGACGCTGTTCCTGCACTGGAAGCGCGCGCTGCGCCGCTGAGGCCGCAGCCGGCACATCGTGTCCTGCGAGCCGAACGTCGGGTGCCACTGATTCACGGTCCGCACGCCCTCCCATAGTGTGGTCGTCGTGACCGCGGCCCCCACTTCCGAGCCCGTACCCGTTGTTGTGCTCGTCTCCGGCTCGGGGACGCTGCTGCAGGCGCTCCTGGATGCCGCGCAGGACCCGGCATACGGCGTGCGGATCGCGGCCGTGGGTGCCGACCGGTCCGACATCGAGGGTCTTGCCCGTGCCGAACGCGCCGGCGTGCCGACATTCGTGTCTCGGGTGTGTGACTTCGACAGCCGTGACGCATGGGATGCCGCACTGACCGAGCAGGTGGCCGCGCACGCACCGCAGCTGGTCATCTCGGCGGGCTTTCTGAAGCTGGTGGGGGAGCGGTTCCTGGCCGAGTTCGGCGGGCGCTACCTCAACAGTCACAACGCGTTGTTGCCGAGCTTTCCCGGCATACACGGCCCGCGCGATGCGCTGGAGTATGGCGTAAAGCTCGCCGGCGCAACGCTTTTCGTCGTCGATGCCGGTGTCGACACCGGCGCGATCGTCGCGCAGTGTGCCGTGCCCGTGGAGGACGACGACACCGTCGACACCCTGACCGAGCGGATCAAGGAGGCCGAGCGCCCGCAGCTCGTGGAGTGGGTCGGTCGGATGGCGCGTGACGGTTTCGCCGTGGACGGGCGCCGGGTGCGCGTCGGCTCACGCTGATCGAGTAGCGACCGAGGAACGAGGGAGCGTATCGAGATCGAGTGCGCTCGGAGGACCCGTTAGGCTTTCCCCACACGACTGGCGCAGGTGGGTAACCACCAGGGAGTGGAAGTCGCGTGCATCGCCCGCCTGGGTGCGCGCAGGAACTGCCAACCCTCGCAAGGAGAGTCATGTCCGACCAGCAAGGTCGCCGTCCGATCAAGCGCGCACTCGTCTCCGTCTACGACAAGACCGGTCTGGAGGACCTCGCCCGCGGCCTGCACGCCGCCGGGGTCGAGCTGGTCTCCACCGGTGGCTCGGCCGCTCTCATCGAGAAGGCCGGCATCCCCGTCACGAAGGTCGAGGACCTGACCGGCTTCCCGGAGTGCCTCGACGGCCGGGTCAAGACGCTGCACCCGAAGGTCCACGCCGGCATCCTCGCCGACACCCGGATCCCCGAACACCTCTCGCAGCTGGGCGAATTGGGCGTCGCGCCGTTCGAGCTCGTCGTCTCCAACCTCTACCCGTTCCGCGAGACGGTCGCTTCCGGCGCGACCCCGGACGAGTGCATCGAGCAGATCGACATCGGCGGCCCGTCGATGGTGCGCGCCGCCGCGAAGAACCACCCCAGCGTCGCGATCGTCACCTCGCCCGACTCGTATGCCGCAACTCTCGAGGCCGTTGCTGCCGGCGGCTACACTCTTGATGAGCGAAAGCTGTTGGCAGCGCAGGCTTTCCAGCACACCGCCGACTACGACAACACCGTCGCCAACTGGCTGAGCAACGTGTATGTCGACACCAGCGACGGCACCGGTTTCCCGAGCTGGTCGGGCGCGACCTTCGACAAGGCCCAGGACCTGCGGTATGGCGAGAACCCCCACCAGGGTGCCGCGCTCTACCGGCACTGGCGCCCCGGCATTGCTTCCGCCGAGCAGCTCTTCGGCAAGGCGATGTCCTACAACAACTACGTCGATGCCGACGCGGCGGTGCAGGCGGCATACGACCACGGCGACCAGCCGACCGTCGCTGTCATCAAGCACGCGAATCCTTGTGGCATTGCTGTTGGTTCGGACATCGCGGACGCTCACCGCAAGGCGCACGCATGTGACCCGATGTCGGCCTTCGGCGGCGTGATCGCCACCAACCGGCCGGTGACCGTGGAGATGGCCGAGACCGTGAAGGACATCTTCACCGAGGTCGTCGTCGCCCCGGACTTCGAGCCGGGCGTGGTCGAGATCTTGAGCAAGCGCAAGGCGATCCGGCTGCTGAAGCTGTCCTCGGAAGACGCCCAGCAGCGTGACCCGGTCCAGATTCGGCCGATCAGCGGCGGCATGCTCATGCAGCGGATCGACAAGGTCGACGCGGTTGTCAAGGACGACGACGGCAACGTCACCGGCGGCGACGACGCCGCCAACTGGCGACTCGTGTCCGGTGCGGCCGCGGACGACGCCACGCTCGCCGACCTGCAGTTCGCGTGGCGCGCCATACGAGCAGTGAAGTCCAACGCGATCCTGCTCGCGTCCGGCGGTGCCTCGGTCGGCGTCGGCATGGGCCAGGTCAACCGGGTCGACTCCTGCCACCTCGCGGTCAACCGCGCCGGCGAGGAGCGGGCTCGTGGCTCGGTCGCCGCATCGGACGCGTTCTTCCCCTTCCCGGACGGGTTGCAGGTGCTCATTGACGCGGGGGTCAAAGCCGTTGTCGCGCCCGGTGGTTCGATGCGTGACCAGGCAGTAATCGACGCGGCCGAGGAGGCCGGCATCACGATGTACTTCACCGGCACGCGGCACTTCGCACACTGAGGCTTTGTCGTGGGCCGAGAGTTCGCTCTCGGCCTACGACCCCAGCCTCAATGGCTGAGCCCTTTCGCTGCGCTCCTCCTCTGACGGACCCGCCGTGGAATCCCTACGGTGAGTCCCTACTGCCGCGGGATGCCTACTTGTGCGAGGCGGCTTCGACCTTGCGCAACCGTGCCACCAGCGTCTTCAGCAGTGCCGCGGCGATGTCACCGTCGCCGCGCACGAGCGGCATGAAGGCCATCGGGGAGAGCGCGAACGTCTCGACGCCGTCGGGGCCGGCGGTGATCGTGGCCGAGCGCGCAGCACCGTCGATCATCGAGAGCTCGCCGACGTAGTCGCCGACGCCGATCTGACCGCGCTCCTCGTCGCCGACGACGACAGTGGCGGAACCCTGGAGCACGACCCGCAGCCCGCTGTCCTTCGCGCCCTCGGTGATCACCTTGGATCCCGGGCCGCTGCGGAACGTCGACCCGCTCTCGGCGATCTGCGAGATCGCTGCCGGGCTGAGGCCGGCGAACAGGTCGATGCCTGCGAGGATCTGCTTCAACTGAGAGCTTGCCATGGATGAACCCCTTGAGAAATGAACGATTGACGCCCGTGCGGTGACCGGGCCAACTTAGCAGCGCGGCGGCGGTTGCGCGGGTCGGATCGCGAACCGCAGTTGCAACCTCGACTGTGACCTGGCCCGCGACCTCGACTGTCACCGCGAGCTCGACCGTGGACGGGCGAGGTCCGGAAATTCGGTGGCGCCCCACGATAGGTTCGACACGTGGTGACGTGTGCACGATGCGGGGCGAATCTGACCGAGGGTGCTCGGTTCTGTGCCTCCTGCGGTGCCGCGGTGGCGCACGGCGATCTGCAGGCGCCGGTCCGCAAGCACGTGGTCATCCTCTTCTGCGACATAGTCGGCTCGACGAGCCTCGGTGAGTTCGCCGATCCGGAGGCGTTGCGCGAGCGCCTCGCGCGCTATTTCGATGCCGTGTCCAGGGCCATCTGGGAGCAGGGCGGCACTGTCGAGAAGTTCATCGGCGACGCAGTCATGGCGGTCTTCGGTGTCCCCAACACTCGCGAGGACGACGCCATCCGGGCGGTGCGCTCGGCGAGCGCCATACACGAAGCAGTGGCGGGCCTGTCCGCACACGGTGAGCGGGACGATCAGCAGCTGCACGTGCGGATCGGGGTCAACTCCGGCGAGGTGTTTGTGACGCATCAGCCGGACGGGCAGTTCTCGGTCACCGGCGACGCGGTTAACACGGCGCAGCGGCTGGAGGCAGCTGCGGGCACCGACGAGACCTATATCGGCGACATCGTCGCCGAGCTCGTCCGGGACGAGATCGTGCTCGACGAGGTGGGGGAGATCGTGCACAAGGGCCGCACCATCGCGCAGCGGGTCTTCCAGGTCGCGCCCGATCAGAACCGCGCCCTCACCGTCCGCGAGCCGGCCTTCGTCGGCCGCGAGGTCGAGCTGGCCGACCTGGCTGCGCTCGCCGACCGGTCGGCTGCCCGCAGACAGGGCTGGCTGCTGACGTATGTCGGCGACCCGGGCATCGGCAAGTCGCGGCTGGTGCGCCAGTTCGCGAGTGGTCGCGAGGATCGCCTGCGGGTGATCGCCGGAGGGTGCGACGCGATGAGCACCGGCGCCTTTGCGCCGCTGGCCGGCTGGCTGGCGAGTCTGGCCGACGACTGGCAGCTGTATGTCGAGCAGCTGCTCGGGGACGAGTCGACGGCTGTCCTGCAGCGCCTGCGCTCCGCGGTCGGTATGTCGGACGCGCAGACCTCGACCGAGGATGTCGTCTGGGCTGCGCAGGCAGTGCTGGCCGCGATGTGTGCGACCTCGCCGGTGGCGTCGGTGTGGGACGACCTGCACTGGGCGACCGCGACACAGCTCGATTTCATCGGCCGACTGGCGGCGGCGTGCCGGGCGCTCCCGGTGCTGACGATCTGCCTCGCCCGGCCGGAGCTCTTCGATGTCGACGAGGCGTGGGGTGGTGGCCGCAAGGCTCGTGTCGAGGACGTCGAGCCGCTCGAATACGACGACATGCTGGCGTTGGCCGCTGAGCGAATCGCCTTGCAAACAGGGGATATTGCCGTCACCGCAGAGGATCTCGTCGACCGGGCCGACGGCAACCCGCAGGTGGTGCAACTGCTCGCCCAGTCGGCCGCAGCCGGCGGCGCATTGCCCGCGTCGGTCACGCAGCTCTACGAAGCCGCATTGGACCGGTTGGGCGCCGAGGAGCGCTCGATGGTCGAAGCCGCAGCGGTCTACGGGCGACGGTTCCTGGCCGAGCCGGTGAGCGCAGTTGCCGGCGTGACCGATGCCGCCGCGGTGCTCGACCGGCTCCGGGACCGCAACGTGTTCGAGCTCGCCTCCGACGGCGACTACCGCTTCGCGCAGACGGCCTTCATGCAGACGGCCTATCGCACGATGTCCAAACGCACTCGCATCACACGGCATTCGGCGTTGGCCGACTGGGTCGGCGAGCATCGGGACACGGTGCGGACGGACTCGGTCGCACTGATCGCGTCGCACCGGCAGCGTGCGTTCGCCCTGCTCGAGGAGATCGAGGGTTCACCGGCGGAGCGCACCGCGTTGCAGGGTATGGCGGCCGACGCGGCGTTGGAGTCGCTGCTGGCGATGCAGCTGCGCGGTGACCCGGGGATGCCGGACGCCGTCGAGCGACTGCTCGACGTGCTGCCGGTGGGTGATGATCGGCATTTCGAGGCAGCGCATGCCGGCTGCGACCTGCGCACCAGGGTGGAGCCGGCTCGGTGGAACCGTTGGCTCGATCGGCTCGACGACGCCATGGGTGACGACCCCACCTGGCAGATCATGCGGTGGGCACCACGCAGCCTGGCGGCGGTGCGCAGTGGCGATGTGGGTCTGGAGCAGACTCGTGAGGAGAGTCTGGAGATCCTCGACCTGCTGGGCGAGTTGGACGAGGTCGACCCGCTGGCCGTCGACATCGTCTGCAACCTGCTGGCACAGGCCGAAGCCGACCTGGGCAACTTCGCCGCGTGTCACCAGGAGTGCCTGGCCGGCATCGCTCGTGCGCGGCAGCATGGTCGCACCGCGATCGAGCGCCGGTGGCGCAGTTTCGACATACAGGCGGCATACATCGGGCAGACGCCGTTGCCCGAGGTGATCGCCGATGCGCGGACGCTGCAGGAGATGGTGTCCGGTCAGCGGCAGCTGTGGCGTACGGCGACAGCGGTGCTGGCCGGTGCGCTGGCCAGCACCGGTGACCTGGGCGGGGCACGGTCGTTGTGGCACGAGCTGACGAACTCCTACGCAGAGGAATCGCCGGCGGAGCGTGCCTTCGAGCTGCAGCACTATCCCCAGCTGCTGCTGGCGGAGGGGCGCCCGCAGGATGCCGCGCGATACTCGGCGCAGCGCGCGAGCGAGGTGGAGCTGACCAGCTTCGCAGCCGCGCTCTTCGGAGTCGCGGCGCGTGACGCCATCTTCGCCGGCGACTTGGCCTACGCCGTCGAGTGCTGCAGGCAGCTGCTGACCGTCGAGTTGCCGCCGATGCAGGCCTATCTGGAGGACTCCAACTCCGCCTACATGATCGCCGTCCAGTGTGCGCTGCGCGGTGATCGGATCGGCGCCATGCGGCAGGTGGAGATCAGTGCACGGGTGGATCGTCCCGACGAAAGCCCGATGGATGCGGCCGCCATGCATACGATGACTGCGATCATCGAGCGGCTGCTCGGTGACGACGTCGCCTCGGCCGCGGCGGCCGACCTGGCCAGGGAGACGTTGACCGCCAAGGGGGCGACGGCGCTGGTGCCGCAAGTCGACACCTGGGTCGGCAATGCCGACAAACTGCGTGACAGCGCTGCATGAAGACGCTGCAGGGCTTCGCCGACGTGGTGGCCAGGTGGTGGCCGGAATCGTGAGGGATGAGGGGTTGGCTGTATGACGACATGTGCTCGGTGCGGCGCGGAGTTGCCGGGGGAGGCGCGCTTCTGCCTGTCGTGCGGCGCGGCGGTGGCGCAGGGTGGCCTGCAGGCACCCGCGCGCAAGCACGTGGTGATCCTCTTCTGCGACATCGTGGGTTCGACGACGTTGGGGGAGGCAGCCGACCCGGAATCGTTGCGGGAGAGGCTTGCTCGCTATTTCGACGCAGTCTCCAAGGCGATCTGGGAGCAGGGCGGCACGGTCGAGAAGTTCATCGGGGACGCGGTCATGGCGGTCTTCGGTGTCCCGAGCACTCGCGAGGACGACGCGGTCCGGGCGGTGCGTGCCGCGCGCGGCATACACGATGCGGTTGGCGAGCTCTCCCGGCAGTTCGAGGCCGAGATCGGTGTCGGGCTGCACGTCCGCATCGGCGTCAACTCCGGTGAGGTCTTCGTGACGCATCAGCCGGACGGGCAGTTCTCGGTGACCGGTGATGCGGTCAACACGGCGCAGCGGCTGGAGGCAGCGGCAGGCACCGACGAGACGTATGTCGGCGACACTGTGGCCGAGTTGGTGCGGGACGAGATCGTGCTCGACGATGTCGGCGAGATCCTGCACAAGGGCAAAACCGTGCCGCAGCAGGTGTTTCGGGTGGCAGCCGACCAGGATCGAGTGGTCCAGGTGCACGAGCCGGAGTTCGTCGGGCGGGCGGCGGAGCTGGCCGATCTTGACGCCCTCGCCGATCGTTCGGAACAGCGCAAGGACGGCTGGCTGCTCACTTATGTCGGTGACCCCGGCATCGGCAAGTCGCGCCTGATCCGTCAGTTCGCGCAGGGTCGTGCGGACCAGCTGCAGGTCGTCGCCGGCGGGTGCGATGCGATGAACACCGGTGCGTTCGCACCACTTGCGAGCTGGTTGAGCAGCCTCGACACCGACTGGCAGGCGTACGTCGGGCAACTGCTCGGGGACGAGTCGTCGGCCGTCCTGCAGCGCCTGCGGTCAGCAGTCGGTCTGTCCGACGCGCAGACTTCCGTCGAGGACGTTGTGTGGGCTGTGCACGAGGTCCTCGACGCGATGTGTGCGACCTCGCCGGTCGCGTCGGTATGGGACGACCTGCACTGGGCGACCGCGGCGCAGCTGGACTTCATCGGTCGGACAGCGGAGGCCAGCCGTGGCCTGCCGGTGCTGACGATCTGCCTCGCCCGGCCGGAACTCTTCGACATCGATGCGCGCTGGGGCGGCGGTCGCAAGTCGCGTGTCGAGGACGTGGTGCCGCTGGCCGCCGACGAGCTGTATGCCGTTGCGGCCGAAGCGATCTCGGCGCAGCGCCGGGACACCGGAGGCGCCACCGATTCGGGCGCTGACGCCGAGCTGGATCAGCTCGTCTCGCGTGCCGACGGCAACCCGCAGGTGCTCCAGTTGCTCGCCCAGTCCGCCGCGGCAGGTGAGGGGCTGCCGGCGTCGGTGAGCCAGCTCTACGAAGCCGCACTCGACCGGCTCACCGTCGACGAGCGTGCCGTGGCGGAGGTTGCGGCGGTCTACGGCCGGCGTTTCCCACTTGCGCCGGTCGTCGACGTCGCGGGCGTAGCGCAACCGGACGCCGCCGTCGGACGGCTGCGGGGCCGCAACGTCTTCGAGGTCGCGGACGGGGGTGACTACCGCTTCGCACAGGCGGTGTTCCAGCAGACCGCTTATCGAACGATGCCGAAACGCACTCGCATCACTCGGCATTCGGCGCTCGCGGACTGGCTGTCGCAGCATGGTGACAATGTTGCTGCGGACACGGTCGCACTCGTTGCGGCGCATCGTCGGCGGGCCTACGAGTTGTTGCAGGAGATCGACGGACCGGCCGACGAACGGCGGTCCTTGCGGGAGGCAGCCGCGGACGCGGCGATGGATCTGCTGCGAGCGCAACAACTTCGCGGTGATCCGGCGATGCCAGACTCCATCGATGCACTGCTCGGGCTCTTGCCGCCCGATGACCCGCGGCATTTCGAGGTCGCCTATGCGGTCGGGATCGTACGCAACAGCGGTGGCTCGATCGAGCGCTGGGAGGGCTGGTTGGACCTGCTCGACGAAGCGATGGCCCAGGACCCGACCTGGCAGTCGGTCGCAATTGTGCCGCGCCACCTGATCGACATACGAACCGGCGGGCTCACCCTGGCCGACGCCCGCGCGGAGGCGTCGACGATGGTGGACAAGCTCCGGGCACAACCGCAGGCAGATCCTTTCGCCGTGGAGCTTGCAGCCGTCTACCTGAGCCAGGTCGAGGCGGACCTGGGCAATCTGAGCGCATGCCGAGAGCTCTGCCGCGATGGTGTGCGCGCCAGCAGGGCGGCACAGCGGACGGCGCAACAGCGGGTCTGGCTCAATTTGGACCTGCAGATCTCCTACGCCGGCAATGCACCGCTGGACGAAGTCATCGACGCTGCCCGGAAGCTGCAGGTCGTGGTCTCCGGAAACCGCGGCTTGTGGGGCACCACGACCGCCGTGCTCGCAGTCGCACTCGCGACCACCGGCCGGTTCGACGACGCACAACGACAGTGGGCGCTGCACGAGAAGGCGTTCCGCGGCGTCGCCCGTGCGGAGACCCGTTACGACCTGCAGCATTACCACCGGACGCTGGTTGCCGCGGGCAAGCTCAGCGAGGCGGCCGAGTTCGCGAGCGACCTCGGTCGGGAGGTGGCCGAGAGTGGCACCGCCATGGCCTACGCGGCGGCGCTGCGTGCTTCGGCGGCTCGGTGGGCGCTGTTCGCCGGCGATCTGATGACGGCCCGGGTCCAGGTGACGGAGGCGCTCGCGCTCGACCTCCCAGAGGCGCTCGGCTGGGTCCGTGCCAACGTCCGATCGCTCACGGCGGCGGTTGACCACGCACTCGACGGTGACCGCGCGGGCGCCTTCGAGCAGCTTGAGATCAGTTCGCGGGTTGATCGACCGGACGAGAGTCTCGTCGATGCGGGACTCCTCCAGGTCGGCACGGCGATCGTGGAGCACCTGCTCGGCGACGACACGGCCTCGCAGACAGCGGTCGACGCGGCCAAGGATGCCTTCGAGCGAAAAGGCGCGACCGCGCTGTGCGACCAGGTGGACAGCTGGGTTGGCAACGCCGACAAGCTGCGGCGATGAGCGCGCCACTCCTTGGTCTCGATACGCTCCTTCGTCGCTACCCTTCGATACGCCGCTCGTACCTCGCGGCTACTCAGGGCGGCGCTCGACGGCGTGAACGTCTGGAAGAATGACTCATCGTGATCACCTGTTGGCGTTGCGGCCACGAGTCGCCTGCTGGGACGAAGTTCTGTCCCAACTGCGGGGCGCCGCTCGCACAGGGAGGTCTGCAGGCGCCCGTGCGCAAGCACGTCGTCATACTCTTCGTCGACATTGTCGGCTCCACCAGCCTGGGCGAGGCGCTCGACCCTGAAGCATTGCGCGCCAGCCTGGCGCGCTATTTCGACGCCATCTCCCGCATCGTGTGGAAATACGGCGGCACCGTCGAGAAGTTCATCGGCGACGCGGTGATGGCCGTCTTCGGCGTCCCCGCGACGCGGGAGGACGACGCGCTGCGAGCGGTGTCGGCCGCGACCGACATACACGAGGCGATGCGCGAGCTGTCCAAGCGGATGCAGGCGCGCCTCGGGCAGCGCTTGCGGGTCCGCATCGGCGTCAACTCCGGTGAGGTCTTCGTGACGCATCAGCCGGACGGGCAGTTCTCGGTCACCGGCGACGCGGTCAACGTCGCGGCACGGCTCGAGTCGGCGGCAGGCCCGGACGAGACCTATGTCGGCGACACCGTCGCCGCGATGGTCGGCACCGAGGTCTCGTTGGACTTCGTCGGGCCGATGACCCACCGCGGCAAGACCGAGCCGCAGGACGTCTACAAGGTCAGTGACCGCGACGCACGCTCCGGCGAGCTGCGGCGCAGTCCCTTCGTCGGCCGGGAGGTCGAGCTGCACGACCTCAGTGTCATCGCCGATCGGTCGCGACGGCTCGGGCAGGGCTGGTTCGTGACGTATGTCGGCGAACCCGGCATCGGCAAGAACCGCATGGTTGCTCACCTGCTGGACCAGCGGGACGGCCTGCGCGTGCTGCGCGGCACGGCGCAGCCGCTGGGCACCGACGGCAACTACGGGCCGCTGAACAAGTTGTTGTCGAGCATCGGCGATGACTGGGCCGACACCGTCACCAAGATGTTCGACGAGCGCACTGCCACGGCGATCATCCGGCGCCTCGAGTCGGCGACGGCTCGCTCGGAGGAGACCACGTCGACCGATGACATCGTCTGGGCGGTGCGCAAGCTGCTGTCCCGCCTCGCGCTCGGTGGCCCGATCGCGGTGTGGTGGAAGGACATTCACTGGGCCAGCGAGCCCATGCTCGACCTGATCGAGCAGTTGATCGAGCCGTTGCTGACCTACCCCGTGCTGACGATCTGCACCACACGGCCGGAGCTCTTCGAGGAACGACCGATGTGGGGCGGCGGCCAGCAGTCCCGCGTCGAGCCGATCGATCCGCTCGAGCCGGACGAGCTGCGCGTCATGGCCGAGGAGCGGATGCCCGAGCTGGAAGCCGCGGCCGCCGAGTCCGGCCGGCCCGTGGACGTGACCCTCGATGCGCTGATCCGCCGCAGTGACGGCAACCCGCAGGTGTTCGAGGTGCTGCTGGAGTGCATGTGCGACGGTGAGGAGCTGCCCGTTTCGGTGCACACCCTCTTCGAGGCGACGCTGGATCGGCTGACGCCGATGGAGCGGGCGTTCTGTGAGGTCGGCTCGATCCTCGGACGCGAGTTCTACGCCGAGGCCGTCGGTCCTGTCCGCACCGCCAATCCCGACCCGGACGACGACGGCAACGACGTGGCGCACCGACTTCGCCAGCTGAACATCCTGGAGCTGGGTGACCAGGACAACTCCGGTTTCACCCGCTACCAGTTCGCGCAGTCGATGCTGATGGAGACCGCCTATCGGACCCAGGCGCGCCAGGTCCGCTCCGAACGCCACCTGCGAGCGGCCGACTGGATCGCCGCACACGCCGACGAGTTGGAAGGCTCCCAGCGCCGCGCGATCGCCGAGCACGTCCGCAAGGCCTACGACGAGATCTCCGTCGTGTCGTCCGACGTCTCCCTCATCGAGAGCGTGCGCGACCGTGCCGCGAAGGCATCCTTCGATGCGGCGGAGGAGCTCGATCTGCGCGGTGAGCCGGGTGCCCGGGCGGCATACCTCTCGCTCACCCCGCTGTATGCCGACGGCGACCCACACCTGCACGACGTCGCGCACCGGGCGTTCATGCGCTCCGACCACGCGGACTTCCCGGAGGTCGAGGAGGTCGTGCAACGCTTCGACAAGAAGCTCGACGAAGCGCCCGCGTGGCTCGTGCAACGCGAAGGCATTCTGCTGGCGGGCAGGTTGCAGACCGCTGCGACCCTTCCGCTGGAAGGCATCGGCGTCGCCACCGAACTCGTCGGTGCGGCAACAGATTTCGACATACCCTCGGTCGCGCTCGACGTCGGCTGGGCACGGGTGATCGCCTACGGACTCGCCGGGCGTATGACGGAGGGGCTCGGCGAGGTCAGTCGGCTGACCGCCCTTGCCGGACGGATCGAGGACCGGCCGGTGCAACGGCGGCTGACGGCAGCGCGGGTCGAATACGGCATGTGGAGCGACGAGTCGGTCAGCCTGGTGCTGGAAGACGTCGACCAGGCGATCACGGCGAGTGCGGCACAACACGACCGGGTGCTCAATCTGCTGCCGCTGCGCGTGTGGTTGCGTGCCATGCAGGGTGATCGCACCGGCGCGACCGCCGACTGGGAGCGGGTCAAGGAGCTGTCCAGCGGTCCGGAATACCTGGCGAGCGAGACCGACCGGTGGGCGATGGCGCTCTACAGCTTCGGCGACGCGGGCGGCGCGGCGGACGCGCTGATCGAAGCGCTGCCGTTGACCGCGCACATCACCCAGCTGGAGAACAGCATGTGGATCGTGCGGATGCTGCTGCGTGTCGGGGACCTCGACGCGGCGCTCGACGCGTTCGACGACGACCCGGAGACTCCGACCCTGGAGGACGACGGCTACGCACCCGGGCTGCGGGAGTCGGTCGCGGCGCAACTGCTCGCTGCGACCGGCAACGGCGAGCTCGCGTTGCAGCGGGTGCGTGAGGCGCGTGCGGCCACCTCCGGTATGTCGATGCCGATCACACTGGCCGAGCAGGCCGTCGACGAGGCCGTCACCCTGCTGCTGCTCGGCGACCGGACGGGTGCGGAGAAGGCCGCCGAGCGCGCGCGGAACGCGTACCGCCGCAAGGGTGCTGACATCATGGCCGAGCATGTCGACGACTGGTTGGCCGCAGCCGAGAAGCTGCGCCGTTAAGCAGGTCGAGCGAAGGTCATGTTGGTCGAGTAGCGAGGAACGAGCGTATCGAGACCACCAGAAGTGGGTCGAGTAGCTCGTGAGGAACGAGCGAAAGTCATGCTGGTCGAGTAGCTCGTGAGGGACGAACGAGCGTATCGAGACCACAAACCCTCGTGGAAGGATGGACATCATGCGCACCGAGACCCGCCAATTCCACACCGGCACAAGGGAAGTCGTCCTCGACATCACCCGCGAGTGCGCAGACTTCGCAGCCGGCGGACCGGATGGACTCCTGCACGTCTTCGTGCCGCACGCGACCGCTGGGATCGCGATCATCGAGACCGGAGCCGGCAGCGACGATGACCTGCTGGCGGCGTTGGGCGATCTGCTGCCCGCCGACGACCGGTGGCAGCACGCACACGGCAGCCGCGGACACGGTCGGTCGCACGTGATGCCGGCACTCATCCCGCCATACGCCACGGTGCCGGTGGTGGGCGGCCGGCTCGCACTGGGCACCTGGCAGAGCATCTGCCTGGTCGACGTCAACATCGACAATCCGGAACGTTCGGTGCGCCTCACCTCGATGCCCGGCTGATCCCCGCTCCGTCCCTGCCGGATCCCTGCCCGATCCCGGCCGGCCGACCAGGTGCCAGCCGTGCGCGGCGCCGCGTGAAAAGATGCGGTCTGTGACGGCAACCATCCTGGACGGCAAGGCGACTCTCGCGACGATCAAGGACGAGCTGCGTGCGCGCGTGGCGGCGCTCGCTGAGCGCGGGATCGTCCCCGGTCTCGGCACGGTGCTGGTCGGTGACGACCCCGGCTCGAAGTGGTATGTCGGCGCCAAGCACAAGGACTGCGCGAGCATCGGGATCAACTCGATCCGGCGCGATCTGCCTGCGACGGCCACCCAGGCCGAGGTCGAAGCAGTCATCGACGAGCTCAACGCCGACCCGGCGTGCACCGGCTTCCTGGTGCAGCAGCCGACCGGACTCGACGAATTCGCTTTGCTGTCACGGGTTTCCCCGGACAAGGACGTCGATGGCCTCCACCCGGTCAACCTGGGCAAGCTGGTGCTGGGGGAGACCGGTGCGCTGCCGTGCACCCCGATCGGCGTCATCGAGCTGCTGCGCCGGTATGACGTGAACCTGAACGGTGCGGAGGTCGTGGTGGTCGGCCGCGGATTGACTGTCGGGCGCCCGCTGGGGCTGCTGCTGACCCGCCGTTCGGAGAATGCGACGACCACCTTGTGCCACACCGGGACTCGTGACCTGGCCGCGCACACGCGCGGTGCCGACGTGATCGTCGCGGCCGCCGGTGTGCCCGGCCTGATCACCGCCGACATGGTGAAGCCCGGCGCCGCCGTGCTCGACGTCGGCGTTTCCCGAGTCGACGGCAAGATCGCCGGAGACGTGGCCCCCGACGTGGCGTCGGTGGCCGGACACCTCACCCCGAACCCGGGCGGCGTCGGCCCGATGACGCGCGCGATGTTGCTGACGAATGTCGTCGCGGCGGCTGAACGGCAGGCCGAACAGGCGTGAACAAGTTCAGTCTCGGACCGCTGTGGTGGTTCGTGATCCTCGGCAGCGCGGTCGCGCTCTTCGTGCTGTCGACCGGTCCGGTCCGCGGTGGCGGCTACCTGCTGGCGCTCGTGTTCGCCGTCGCCGGGCTGGGACGGCTCGCGCTGCCGGAGAGCCTGGTCGGCGCCCTCGTCATACGGTCGAGAGCGCTGGACGGCGCGGCGTTCCTCATCCTCGCCTGCGCGATCGGCTTCATCTTCGGCATCGTGAAGCTCACCCCGCTGCCCGGCTGACCTGCGGGCGGCCGGTGCGAGCGGGACAGCCCGTGCGTGCATAACTGGCAACGGTTGCCGGTTGTGCGTCGGTATGCCGTCTCAACGCGTACATAACCGGCAACGGTCGCTGGTTATGGGTGGGTATGCCGTCTCAACGCGTACATAACCGGCAACGGTCGCTGGTTATGGGTGGGGCCATTGCCGACACAGTCATAACCTGCAGCTGATCAGCGATGCTCAGCCGAAGTGCCGGCGCCAGCCGTCTTGGATCCGGATGCGAGGGCCGCCGGCAGCGACGACCTTGTCGGTGATGCGGACCAGGACGCGTAACGGGTCGGCATACATCGATGTCGACGTGATGATGACGAACTTCCAGCCCAACGCTTCCAGGTCCTCGCGGCGCAGAATGTCCTTGTCCCACTGGTTGATCCGCTCCACGTGATGGCGCCCGTCGAACTCGACCGCCACCTTCCAGTCGGGAAAGGCGAGGTCGATCTCGCGGCTTCTGCCGGTCGATCTGTCGTGGACCACGAAGTTGATCTCCGGCTCTGGCAGGCCACCGCTGAGCATGAGCAGGCGGAGGCGGCTTTCGTTCGGTGATCGAACCCAAGCTCGTACCATGCGGGCAACCTCACGCGCGTGCGGAGCCCCGTGGCAGGTCTTGTCGGCGACGAACTGCCGAAGGTATGTCGGGCTGCACGGTGCATTGCGGACCAGCGAGTCGCCGAAGACCAGAAGATCGACGAACTCCAGGGGTCGCGCCAGGTCGAGGAACGTCTGGCCGGGCGTCGTCACACGAATTCCCTTGTAGGTCACCAGGTCCGGGTCGTTCTTGTAGAAGCGCAGTCGAACGCCGTCCAGAGTGCAGTGATGCCTGGTGCGGGTGCCGAAGTGCAAGGACGAGGCCGTTGGCGTGATGCCACCGTAGAGCCGACCGGCGCTGTGCTCCGCAGCAAACTGCGCGCTCGGTACAGCTCGCAGACCGAATTTCAGCAGGTCGACGTAAGGCGGATCGGCTCCCACCCGGGCGTATCCGCCGCGGAAGAGTCGGCGGTAGTTGTCGCTGGCGAGGTCGCGACGTTCAAGCCCAGCGGCATACGCCTCCTGAGCCGTGAAGAGGTCAGGCAGGGCCGCCGGGTTCGGCCAGTCGATCGGTTCCGGGGAGGTCATGCCTCACAGTTGCATCGTGTGTGACCACCCCGCAGAAGTTGTCCACAGGCGTCGCCTGGAGGGGAGGCTGGGGCAGCACGTGCACAACCGGCAACGGTCGCCGGAAATGTGCGTGCTCGCTCCGGTTTCGCGTACATAAGCGGCAACGGCCGCCGGTTATCGACTGCTGGTCAGCATCGGCGTGCACAAGTGGCAACGGTCGCCGGAAAAGTCTGCGTTTCGACCGGTTTCGCGTACGTAAGCGGCAACGGTCGCCAGTTGTGTGGAGGTGAGCGCCGGCGCGGCATACAGATGACACACAAAACGGGCGCCGGTCCGAAGACCAGCGCCCGTTCCTTGTATGGCGAGAGGTATGACGAAACCGCCGAGCCATCCGGCGGAACGCCTACCAGCCTCAGATCAGGCCGAGCTCCTTGACGGTGTCGCGCTCGGACTGCAGCTCCTTGACCGAGGCGTCGATCTTGCCGCGGGAGAAGTCGTCGATCTCCAGGCCCTGCACGATCGACCACTTGCCGTCGGCAACGGTCACTGGGAAGGAGCTGATGATGCCCTCCGGGACGTCGTAGGAGCCGTCGGACGGGACCGACATCGAGACCCAACCACCGTTGGTGCCGTTCTGCCAGTCACGGGCGTGGTCGATGGTCGCGGACGCGGCCGACGCGGCGGACGACGCGCCGCGGGCCTCGATGATCGCGGCGCCGCGCTTGGCGACGGTCGGGATGTAGGTGTTCGCGATCCAGTCCTGGTCGTTGATCGCCTCGGCCGCGGACTTGCCGCCGACCTGCGCGTGGAACAGGTCGGGGTACTGCGTCGCGGAGTGGTTGCCCCAGATCGACATCTGAGTGATGTCAGTGGTTTTCACGCCCAGCTTGGCGGCCAGCTGCGCGAGCGCGCGGTTGTGGTCCAGGCGGGTGAGGGCGGTGAAGCGCTCGTTGGGGATGTCGGGAGCGTTGCTCATCGCGATCAGCGCGTTGGTGTTGGCGGGGTTGCCGGTGACGGTGACCTTGATGTCGTCAGCAGCGACCTTGTTGAGGGCCTTGCCCTGCGGGCCGAAGATGCCGCCGTTGTCCTTGAGCAGGTCGCCGCGCTCCATGCCCGGGCCGCGCGGCTTTGCGCCGACCAGGAGGGCGTGGTTGACGCCGTCGAAGACCGTCTCGGCGTCATCGCCGATCTCGACGCCGGCGAGCAGCGGGAAAGCACTGTCGTCGAGCTCCATGACGACGCCCTCGAGCGCCTTGAGTGCCGGGGTGATCTCCAGCAGTCGCAACTCGACCGGGGTGTCCGGGCCGAAGAGGTCGCCTGCGGCGATGCGGAAAAGCAGGCTGTATCCGATGTTGCCGGCGGCGCCGGTGACGGCGACCTTGACTGGCGTTGCGCTCACGTGAACTCCCAATTCGGGCGAGGGGACAGTCTTCCTTTGCTATGACGCCCTATGACGCTAGCAGCGACTCGACAAGGCCTGACACCGAGGTCTTGTCCCGCTGCCGCTAGCCTGGTATGGCGCGACAGCGCCACAGACCCCCGGTTCGATCAGCCGGCACGACCTATACAAGGAGCCAGAAACAGGCATGGAGAAGATCAAGGTCAAGAACCCGATCGTCGAACTCGACGGCGACGAGATGACGCGCATCATCTGGCAGTTCATCAAGGACCGGCTGATCCACCCTTACCTCGATGTCGACCTGAAGTACTTCGACCTCGGGATCGAGAGCCGCGACGCCACTGACGACCAGATCACGGTCGACGCGGCCAACGCCATCAAGGAGTTCGGCGTGGGCGTCAAGTGCGCGACCATCACTCCGGACGAGGCGCGTGTGGAGGAGTTCGGCCTCAAGGAGATGTGGAAGAGCCCCAACGGCACGATCCGCAACATCCTCGGCGGCGTCATCTTCCGTGAGCCGATCATCATCTCCAACGTGCCGCGCCTGGTGCCCGGCTGGACCAAGCCGATCATCATCGGCCGTCACGCACACGCCGACCAGTACAAGGCGCAGAACTTCAAGGTGCCCGGCGCCGGCAAGGTGACGATCACCTACACGCCCGCCGACGGCGGCGAGCCCGAGGTGCACGAGGTCGCGGAGTACGGCGAGGACGGCGGCGTCGCGATGGGCATGTACAACTACAACAAGTCGATCGAGGACTTCGCTCGCGCGTCGCTCAACTACGCGCTGCAGCGCAACGTGCCGTGCTACCTGTCGACCAAGAACACCATCCTCAAGGCGTATGACGGCCAGTTCAAGGACATCTTCCAGCGCATCTTCGACGAGGAGTTCAAGGAGCAGTTCGACGCCGCCGGCATCACCTACGAGCACCGGCTGATCGACGACATGGTCGCCGCGTCGCTGAAGTGGGAGGGCGGCTACCTGTGGGCCTGCAAGAACTACGACGGTGACGTCCAGTCCGACACCGTCGCACAGGGATTCGGCTCCCTCGGCCTGATGACCTCGGTGCTGATGACCCCGGACGGCAAGACCGTCGAGGCCGAGGCCGCGCACGGCACGGTGACCCGGCACTACCGTCAGCACCAGCAGGGCAAGGCCACATCGACCAACCCGATTGCGTCGATCTTCGCGTGGACCCGTGGGCTCGCCCACCGCGGCAAGCTGGACGAGACCCCCGAGGTCACGCAGTTCGCCGAGACTCTCGAGCGGGTCTGCATCGAGACCGTCGAGAGCGGCAAGATGACCAAGGACCTCGCGCTGCTGATCAGCAAGGACCAGTCCTACCTGACCACCGAGGAGTTCCTCGCCGCACTCGACGAAAACCTCCAGCAGGCCATGGTCGGCGCCGCAGCCTGACCCACCTGTCCACTGGCCGATCCTTCGGCCAGTGGACGGACACTCGCGGGACGAGCCCACGTGTGCAGCGCGAATTGCGCTGCACACGTGGGCTTCTCGCGTGTCGGGCGATATGTGGGTATGTCGCCGAGATCAGGGATACTGGCAGCATGATCGACAAGGCCGAGGTCCACAGCTGGCTGACCGACATGGACGGCGTCCTGGTGCACGAGGAGCGCGCCATACCCGGCGCGGCGGAGTTCCTCGGCCGGTTGCAGGCGCTCGGACTGCGTTTCCTGGTCCTGACCAACAACTCGATCTTCACCCCACGCGACCTGCGGGCGAGGCTGTCCGCCAGCGGGATCGACATCCCCGAGGAAGCCATCTGGACCTCAGCCCTGGCGACCGCGAAGTTCCTGGACGACCAGCGACCCAACGGGTCGGCGTATGTCGTGGGGGAGTCCGGCCTGACCACGGCGCTGCACGACATCGGTTACATCATGACCTCGCGGGACCCGGACTACGTGGTGCTGGGGGAGACCCGCACCTACTCGTTCGAGGCGATCACTCGGGCGATCAGGTTGGTCGCCGGAGGCGCACGGTTCATCGCCACCAACCCCGACCCCAGCGGACCGTCACCGGACGGGCTGATGCCGGCGACCGGGTCCATCGCGGCATTGATCACCCGGGCGACCGGTGTCGAGCCCTACTACGTCGGCAAGCCCAACCCGCTGATGATGCGCAGCGCGCTCAACCGCATCGAGGCGCACTCGGAGTCGACGGTGATGATCGGTGACCGGATGGACACCGACGTGGTCAGCGGGCTCGAAGCCGGCCTGCGGACGATCCTGGTGCTGACCGGGTCCACGTCGCCGGAGCAGGTCGCGCGGCACCCGTTCGTGCCGACCCGGGTCGTCGACTCGATCGCCGACGTCGTGCCGCTGGTGGACGAGTTCGCTCCGGGCGACTGACCCGTCGTCCGACGCTGTGCTCGGCCTGCCGTGCCGGCCTCAGTTGGTGTAGGAGGCTCGGAAGTGCTCGATGGTCCGGGCCAGCCCGTCGGCCAGCGGTGTCACCGGCTCCCAGCCGAGGGCGGACTTCGCCAGCGACAGGTCCGGTCGGCGCCGCGTTGGGTCGTCCTCCGGCAGTGCCTCGTGCACGATCGGTGACCGGCTGCCGGTCAGCCGCACCACCAACTCGGCCAGCTCCAACATGGTGAATTCGCCGGTGTTGCCCAGGTTGACCGGGCCGGTGAATGACGGATCGGACTCCATCAGCGCCAGCAGGCCGCCCACCAGGTCGTCGACGTAACAGAAGGACCGGGTCTGCGTGCCGTCGCCGTAGATCGTGATCGGCTCGCCGCGCAGCGCGAGCATGATGAAGTTGGAGACGACCCGCCCGTCGTCCGGGCGCATCCGCGGCCCGTAGGTGTTGAAGAGCCGCGCGACCTTGATCGGCAGGTCGTGCTGGCGCCGGTAGTCGAAGAAGAGCGTCTCCGCGCACCGCTTGCCCTCGTCATAGCAGGAGCGCACCCCGATGGGGTTGACGTTGCCCCAGTAGTCCTCCGGCTGAGGATGCACATCGGGGTCGCCATAGACCTCGGACGTGGAGGTCAGCAGGATCCTGGCGCCGGTGCGTTTGGCCAGGCCGAGCATGTTGATGGACCCGTGCACGCTGGTCTTGGTGGTCTGGACCGGATCACGTTGGTAATAAACCGGACTCGCCGGGCATGCGAGGTGGAAGATCTCGTCGACCTCGACATACAGGGGGAAGGTGACGTCGTGCCTGATCAGCTCGAAGGCCGGGTTGTCGAAGAGGTGATGCAGGTTCGAGCGCATCCCCGAGTAGAAGTTGTCGACGACGAGGACCTCGTCGCCGCGGTCGAGCAATCGCTCCACCAGGTGGGAGCCGATGAATCCCGCACCCCCGGTGACCAGCACTCGTCGATCCGACACGACACGTTCACCTTTCGCCTGGTGGCTACCGGCCGGTAGCCACGGTGTTCATCGAACCATGCGTGCTCAGTGCTCGTCGCCGCGGCCGCTGTGCCGGCGCACGAAATCGGCGAGATCGGCGCTCTGCTGCACGCGCGTCGGCTGATGCACGTAGGTCATGTGCCCGGACTCGTAGAAGTGGTGCTCCAGCCGGGGGAGCAGCTCCGGTGCGAGCCGGGCGACGTCGTCCATCGCACAGAAGTACGGAGTGGCACCGTCGTAGTAGCCGTAGCCGAAATGCACTGCCAGATGGGGGTTCTGGCGCATCGACCGGGCGAGCCGGTCGATGACGTAGACCGCGGAGTTCTCGAACTCCTTGAAGCTCCACTCGCGACCGACGTCCTCGCTGATCACGCGGTAGACCTGCTCGCTGGTGACACCGAGCTCGACGCCCAGGTAGTGCTGGAACGCGGCGGAGTAGGGCCCGGTGATCGCATCCATCGACGGGTCGGCGTCCATCTCCTCGGCGATCGCGCTCCTGGCCGGCCCGGTGAAGCGTGAGTCGAGTCGCCCCACCGTGCGCCGCTGGTCACGCAACAGCTCGCCGAAGAATCGCCAGTGCTCGATGCGCAGGTCGGCCCGGTCGACGTAGTCCGGGCTCAGCCCGGTCAGCGACGCAAGACGCGAAATGGCTTCTGCCCGCTCGAGATCGGTGAGCCGGTTGCCGCGGGAGAGCACCCAGGGGTAGTCGCGGGCGGCATACTCCTCGGCCTCGTCGAGGACCTCGCGCAGCGTCCGGCCCGGATGCTTGCCGTGGAAGTGCGCGGTTGCGGCATAGAACGGCAGGTAGAGCGTGTGTGCTCGGTCGTTGCCGCGCTCGAAATTCGCGGTGCCGAAGTCGAGCACGCTGCTGATCAGGATCAGGCCGTTGAGATAGAGCCCGAGCTTCTCCTGCAGGTGCTGCGCCAGCGCCGCCGCACGCGTCGTGCCGTAGGACTCGCCCGCGACGAATTTCGGTGAGAGCCAACGGTTCTGGCGGGTCACCCAGGTGCGGATCACCTCGCCGACGGACTCGATGTCGGCGGTGAAGCCGTGGAAGTCCTTCGGCTTGCCGCCGGTCACCACGCGCGACAGACCGGTCGACACGGGGTCGATGAAGACCAGATCGGTCGAGCCGAGCAGCGTCTCGGGGTTGTCGACCAGGTCGTATGGCGGCGGCCGCAACGCACCGGCGTCGCCCATCTCCACCCGCCGCGGCCCGAGCAGACCCATGTGCAGCCAGAGGCTGGAGCTGCCGGGACCGCCGTTGAACGCGAAGGTGACCGGGCGCTCCCGGGGATCCGCGTCGTCGAGTGTGTATGCCGTGATCGCGACCTCCGCCACGGGCTTGCGGCCGTGCCACACACCGTCGGTCAGCTCGTCGGCGTGCAGGACGAGGGTGCCGGACTCGCTGGTGTAGGTGAGGGATCCGGCGGCGGTCGCCAGTGTGTGCGACCGGCGGACCAGGGCATCGGCGGGCGGGTCGGTGAGTGTTGTGTCGGGAGATGCGGCAGGGGCGGAAGTGGTGCGGTCGCCGGAGTCGTCAGGTCGCTGATCAGTCACCCACCCGATGCTAATCATTCGTGCAAAGACTGTTGTCTGCGTCACAGAGCCTCTTATGATCGAGATCCGGGGCGAGGGAGAGAGCGAGGCACAGATGCGTGCTGGGTCGACCGACCAATCCAAGGCCGACGAGTGGTCGCGAGGTGCGCGCGTGAGCGGTTCGCGGTTGCGAGCGGCAGCTCTGGTCACGGCCACAGCGCTCGCGGTGGCGGTGCCGATGTCCTCGGCGTCGGCAACCGACTCGTCCGGAGCGGGCAGCTCGAAATCGAAGTCGTCTGCCGCAGGTGACTGCGTTGTCGGACAGGCCGGATGGCGCGCTCCGGTCCAGCAGCGCTATGTCATCACCTCACCGTTCGGGGACCGCGACAATCCGATCTCGCACAAATACCGGCTGCATGCGGGTGTCGACCTGGCGATGCAGCCGGGTCCCGGGCCGGTCGTCGCCGCCGATGCAGGCACCGTGGTCCGCTCCGGACCCTACGGCGGGCTGGGCAACGAGGTGACCATCCAGCACGCCAATGGTGTGCAGACCCTCTACGGCCACATGGCGCACATCGCCGCAGACATCACCCCCGGCAGCAAGGTGCAGGCCGGCCAGGTGCTCGGCAAGGAGGGCTCGACCGGTGCGAGCACCGGGCCGCACCTGCACTTCGAGGTGCACGTCAACGGCAAGCCGGTCAATCCGGTGCCGTTCATGAAGCAGCACAACGCGCCGCTCGACGGGCGCGCGCCGGCTCCGGTCACGGCGACTCCGTCCGCGGCAGGCTTCGCGCTTCCGGCGGCGGGCACTCCGCGCAAGGCGAGCCTGCATCAGGGCGCGATGTCGATCCCGCCGAAGCTGATGCAGCTCTACCGCGGCGCGGGCGAGAAGTATGGCGTCCCCTGGGCGTTGCTGGCCGGCATCGGCATGGAGGAGACGGCCCAGGGCCGCAACAACACCACCTCGTCGGCCGGTGCGATGGGCCTGATGCAGTTCCTGCCGAGCACGTTCGCGCACTACGGCGTCGACGGCGACGGCGACGGCAAGGTGGACATCCACAGCGACGCCGACAGCGTCTACTCCGCTGCCAACCTGCTGCGTGCGGTCGACGTCGCGCAGGGTGCCGCTGGTGTGCGGCGCGCGTTGTTCGCCTACAACCATGCGGAGTGGTACGTCAACGACGTGCTCTACTACGCGGCGGCATACGGCAAGGGCGCAGGCGGTGTTGCCTGCACCGACGGCGCCGAGACGGCGGCCAGCAGCCGGGCCGCCGGTGCGGTCCGGTGGGCCGAGAGCGAGGTCGGACACGCCTATCGCTTCGGCGCGAACGGTCCGGATGCCTGGGACAGTTCGTCGTTCGTGCAGGCGGCATACAAGAACGCAGGCGTGCAACTGCCGAGAACCGCCCAGCAGCAACGTGATTGGCTCGCCGCAGGGCACGGCACTCGCGTGCAGCCCGGAGACGAACGGCCCGGTGACCTGATCTTCGAGGACAGCTACCTCGGGCCCGGCAAGGTCGGCTTCGTCATGATCGTCACCGACCCGCAGTCACAGCGCGCGGTGGCTGCCCGCACCCCGACGCTCGCGGTGTCCTACGCGACCTACGCCGGTGCACAGCACACCAAGCACATCTTCGAGGTATGGCGGGTCAACGCGCCGCGATGACGAGGTGCACGCCCTGTTTGCTGATCTGGCGCTGAGCGCGCTCGTCGAGGTCGGCGTCGGTGATCAGGGTGTCGACCTTGTCAAGCGTGGCGATGGTCGACAGGCCCACGGTGCCCCACTTGCTGTGGTCGGCGACCACGATGACCTGCTGCGCAGCCTTGATGAGTGCCCGATTGGTCTGTGCTTCCAGCAGATTCGGAGTCGTGATGCCGGCCTCGAGGTCGATGCCGTGGACACCGAGGATCAACGTGTCGACGTGCACGGTGCTCAGCATCTCGTTGGCCACCGGTCCGGCCAGTGCGTCCGAGGGAGTGCGCACCCCTCCGGTCAGCACGATGACGCGGTCGTTGTCGTCGGGATCGTGCAGCAGCTCCGCCACGCGGGGGGAGTTGGTCACGACGGTCAGCCGACGGATGCCGACAAGCTGCTCGGCGACGGCATACGCGGTGGTGCCGGCCGAGACGGCGACCGAGGAGCCGGGGGAGATGAGACCGGCTGTGGTGCGGGCGATCTCGGACTTGGCCACCTGGTTCAGCTCGGACTTGGCGGAGAACCCGGGCTCGTCGGTGCTGCGGTCCGCGCGGGTCGCGCCTCCGTGCACCTTGCGCACGATGCCCTTGCGGGCGAGCGTCTCGATGTCCCGACGGATGGTCATGTCACTGACGCCCAGCTCGGCGACGAGTTCGGACACGCGGATGCCGCCGTCCTGCTCCACCGCCTGCGCGATGAGCTCCTGCCGCTGACGGGCGAGCATCGTGACCTCCCTTCGGGGCACACTGATCCGGACCGTGCGACCGGATCGAAAGATTCTAAACACGATCAAACATGGCGGCACAGTCCAGTCAGGGGTGACCGATGGCCCGATCGGTGACGTGGGAGTGAGACACTTTCCCGCGTGCCCGGGCATCCGTCGCCCCACCCAACTGTCCGGTGCCGCACGAATCAGGTTCGAGTGCAGTGAGTTCCAGTGCAATGAGTTCGAGTGCAATGAAAGAGAGCACGTGCCGTCCATGAGCGAGACCGCGCCCAGCAGCCTTACCAAACCGAGCTTCCAACCGGGCACCCCACGGATCCTGTCGGGAATGCAGCCCACCCACGACTCGCTGCACCTGGGCAACTACCTCGGCGCTCAGGTCAACTGGGTCCGCATGCAGCGGGATTTCGATGCGTTCTTCTGTGTCGTCGACCAGCACGCGCTCACCGTCAACCCGGACCCAGCTGATCTGCGCCAGCGCACCCGGGTCACCGCGGCGCAGTATCTCGCCGGTGGCATCGATCCGGAGACGTCGACGGTGTTCGTGCAGTCGCACGTGCCCGAGCACTCCCAACTCGCCTGGGTGCTCAACTGCATCACCGGCTACGGCGAGGCCGCCCGGATGACGCAGTTCAAGGACAAGTCCTCCAAGCGGGGCACCGACGGCACCAACGTCGGCCTGTTCACCTATCCGATGCTGATGGCCGCCGACATCCTGCTGTATGACGCCACCTCTGTCCCGGTCGGCGAGGACCAGCGCCAGCACCTGGAGCTGACCCGCGACCTGGCGCAGCGCTTCAACTCCCGCTACGGCGAGACGTTCGTCGTGCCGGGCGGCCACATCCCCGAGGGCACCGCCAAGATCATGTCGCTGCAGGAGCCGACGGCCAAGATGAGCAAGTCGGCGGACAACCAGAACGGCAACCTGATGATGCTCGACGAGGTGAAGGCCAACACCAAGAAGATCAAGTCGGCCGTCACCGACACCGACAACGAGGTCCGCTACGACGTCGAGGCCAAGCCCGGCATCGCCAACCTGCTGCGCATCCACTCCGCGCTGTCCGACGACTCGATCGAGGCACTCGTCGAGCGCTACGCGGGGGAGAACAAATACGGCGCGCTCAAGACCGACGTGGCAGCGCTGGTCGCCGACGTGCAGGCGCCCTTCAAGGCACGCGTCGAGGAGCTGCTGGCCGACCCGGCCGAGCTCGACCGCATCCTCGCGCGCGGTGCTGAGCGAGCGCGTTCGGTTGCCGCCGTTGTGCTCGAACGTGCTTATGCCGCAGTCGGATTCCTCCCCTCGGGGGCTGCTGCCCGATGAAGACGATCGGCGTATCGATCCCCATCCCGGCGCCCTACGCCGCAGAGTTGCAGCAGGCGCGGCTGGAGGCCGGTGACCCGCTGGCCGACGCCGTCCCGCCGCACGTGACGCTGATGCCGCCGACGCCGATCGAGGCCGACGCGGAGCCCGGGCTGCGTGCGCACCTGGCTGCGGTCGCGGAGTCGGTCTCGTCCTTCCGGATGACGCTGCGTGGCACCGCGACCTTCCGGCCGATCTCACCGGTGGTGTTCGTCGCGGTCGTCGAGGGCATCGCCAGTTGTGAGCAATTGGAGTCGGCCGTGCGCTCCGGTCCGGTCGCTCGTGAGCTGGCGTTTCCCTACCACCCGCACGTCACGATCGCCCACGGCGTCCCCGAGGCGGCGCTGGACGGTGCGTTCAGCGCACTGGCGTCATACGAGCGGAGTTTTGTGGTCGATGGGTTCGATCTCTACGAGCACGGTGACGATCAGGTATGGCGGTCGGTCGCGACCTGGCCGCTCGGACGGTAGCTCCCGGCCGATTAGGTGAACCTTATTTCGATGTCAAGGTACTTTGCGGCGTAACCTGAGAGCCGTGGCAACCTCAACCGTCTCCAAGCCGCCTCGAGTCCGCACCGGTAAGCAGGGAAGCACGGTCTTCCTCAAGCTGCTGATGGCCGTGACAGGCATCATCTTCGTGCTCTTCGTGATTGCCCACATGTACGGCAATCTCTACAAGCTCTTCGACGGCCATGCGGCCTTCAACGAATACTCCGAGCACCTGCGCACCATCGGTGAGCCGATGCTCCCGCGGCACGGCTTCCTCACCGTCATGGAAGTCATCCTGGGCGTCAGCGTGCTGCTGCATGCCTACAGCGCCGTGGTGCTGTGGAAGCGCGCCAAGGCCGCGCGCCCGCAGCGGTATGTCATGAAGAAGTCGATCGCACAGTCGTTCTCGAGCAAATGGATGCGATGGGGCGGCCTGTTCATTCTGCTCTTCGTGATCTGGCACCTGCTGCAGTTCACCAACCCGAAGTTCAACGTCGGCGAGGGTGGCAACAGCGTCGCGATCAAGAACGACCCCTACGAGTTGGTGGTGCACAGCTTCAACGTGTGGTGGGTGACGCTGATCTACGTGCTGGCGATGTTCGCCCTGGGGATGCACCTGCACCACGGCATCTGGAGCGCGTCGCAGACCCTCGGTTTCACCTCGACCGCTCGGTCCCGTGCCATCGCCAAGACCGTCGGCATCGTCGTCGCGCTGATCGTCGCCGTCGGCTTCGTCATCCCGCCGCTCGCCATCGCCTTCGGCGGAATCAAGTAAGGACTGCTGCCAGATGTCTGAACTCATCGACAACCTCTACTCGATCGGCGACACGATCGAGGACACCAAGGCCCCGGACGTCCCCATCCCGGAGATGTGGACCCAGGCCAAGTTCGACAACAAGCTCGTCAACCCCACCAACCGGCGCAAGCTGTCGGTCATCATCGTGGGCACCGGGCTGGCCGGTGGCGCTGCCGCAGCCACACTCGGCGAGGCCGGCTACCACGTGAAGTCCTTCTGCTACCAGGACAGCCCGCGTCGGGCGCACTCCGTGGCGGCACAGGGCGGCATCAACGCCGCCAAGAACTACAACGACGACGGCGACTCGATCTACCGCCTGTTCTACGACACGGTCAAGGGCGGCGACTACCGCAGTCGCGAGTCCAACTCCTACCGCCTGGCCGAGGTCAGCGCCAACATCATCGACCAGTGCGTCGCGCAGGGTGTGCCCTTCGCCCGCGACTACGGCGGTCTGCTGGACAACCGCTCGTTCGGTGGTGTGCAGGTCGCTCGCACGTTCTACGCCCGCGGCCAGACCGGCCAGCAGCTGCTGATCGGCTGCTACCAGGCGATGGAGCGCCAGGTTGCGGCCGGCACGGTGGAGCAGTTCACCCGCCACGAGATGCTCGAGCTGATCATGGTCAAGGGCAAGGCACGCGGCATCATCGCGCGTGACATGGTCACCGGCGAGATCGAGACGCACCTCGCCGACGTGGTCGTGCTGGCCAGCGGCGGTTACGGCAACGTCTTCTTCCTGTCGACCAACGCGATGGGCTGCAACGTCACCGCGACCTGGCGCGCGCACCGCAAGGGCGCCTACTTCGCCAACCCGTGCTACACGCAGATCCACCCGACCTGCATCCCGGTGTCCGGCGACTACCAGTCCAAGCTGACGCTGATGAGCGAGTCGCTCCGCAACGACGGCCGCATCTGGGTCCCGAAGAGCCGCGACGACGTGGAGAAGGACCCGCGCGACATACCCGAGGAGGACCGCGACTACTACCTGGAGCGCAAGTACCCCGCGTTCGGCAACCTGGTGCCGCGTGACATCGGTAGCCGGCAGGCAAAGGTCGTGTGCGACGAGGGCCGCGGGGTCGGCCCGAAGGTCGGCGACTTCCGGCGCGGCGTCTACCTCGACTTCGCGTCCGCGATCGAGCGGATGGGTGTCGAGGCGGTCAAGACCAAATACGGCAACCTCTTCGACATGTACCAGCGGATCACCGGTGAGGACCCTTACAAGGTGCCGATGCGCATCTACCCGGCGGTGCATTACACGATGGGCGGCCTGTGGGTCGACTACGGCCTGGAGACCACCATCCCCGGCCTGTTCGCGGCGGGCGAGGCCAACTTCTCCGACCACGGTGCCAACCGCTTGGGCGCGTCCTCGCTGATGCAGTGCCTGTCCGACGGCTACTTCGTGTTGCCCAACACCATCCGTGACTACCTGGCGCAGGGCCCGTTCGAGCCGGTCGCCGAGGACGCTCCGGAGGTGCTCGAGGCCCGCAAGTCCGTTGAGGACCGCATCGAGAAGTTCCTGTCCATCGACGGTGACCGGACGGTCGACTCCTTCCACAAGGAGCTCGGCAACATCGTCTGGGAGTACTGCGGCATGGAGCGCAACGACGCCGGGCTGCGCAAGGGCATCGAGCTGGTCCGCTCGCTGCGCGAGGAGTTCTGGCGCAATGTCAAGGTGCCGGGCTCGGCCGCGACGCTCAACCAGTCGCTGGAGAAGGCCGGCCGGGTGGCCGACTTCTTCGAGCTCGCCGAGCTGATGTTCATCGATGCACTGCACCGCACCGAGTCGTGCGGCTGCCACTTCCGATCCGAGTCGCAGACCGAGGACGGTGAGGCACTGCGCGACGACGAGAAGTTCGCGTATGTCGCCGCCTGGGAGTTCGCCGGCGGCAACGAGGGCAGCTTCGAGCCGCCCGTGCTGCACAAGGAAGACCTCGTCTACAACTTCATCCAGCTGAAGCAGCGGAGCTACAAGTAATGAATCTGACACTGAAGATCTGGCGCCAGTCCGGCCCCGACGCACAGGGCGAGCTGGTGACCTACCCCGTCACGGACATCTCCGAGGACATGTCGTTCCTCGAGATGCTCGACGTGCTCAACGAGCAGCTGACCCAGCAGGGCGACGAGCCGGTCGCGTTCGACTCCGACTGTCGTGAAGGCATCTGCGGCATGTGCTCGCTGATGATCAACGGCGAGGCCCACGGCCCGGAGGTCACCACGACCTGCCAGCTGCACATGCGCTCGTTCACCGACGGCGACACCATCACCATCGAGCCGTGGCGTGCCCAGGCCTTCCCGCTGGTCAAGGACCTGATCGTGGACCGCTCGGCATTCGACCGGGTCATCCAGGCCGGTGGCTACATCTCGGTCAACACCGGTGCTGCGGTGGAGGCCAACAACCTGCAGGTGCAGAAGCACAAGGCCGACCGTGCCTTCGACACCGCGACCTGCATCGGCTGTGGTGCATGCGTCGCCGCCTGCCCGAACGCCTCGGGCATGCTCTTCCTCGGTGCGAAGGTCACGCACCTGGGCGAGCTGCCGCAGGGTCAGGCCGAGCGCGACTCCCGTGTCGTGAAGATGCTCAACCAGCACGACGCGGAGGACTTCGGCGGTTGCCAGAACCTCGGCGAGTGCTCGGCGTCGTGCCCCAAGGAGATCCCGCTGGACGTCATCAGCCAGCTCAACCGGGACTTCATCAAGGCCAAGCACTGAGCTGAGTCTGTGGCGGCGCTGTCGTCATACGAGAAGGGCCGGTCGGGATCTCCCGACCGGCCCTTCTGCTGTGCTCGTCCCTACCGCGCGGCCAATTCGTTGATCTCCGGAGCGGCAGAGCCCGGAGTGAAGAGCATCCGCACGCCCGTCACCTGCCAGGACGGGTCGACGTCACCCGTCGCGTATGACGAGCCCGACGCCAGCGTGCCGACGGTCGACCAGGTGCCGTCGTGCTGCACCTGGAGCTCGCCGGATCCGGCCGACGCGACGACCGAGAGCTGGTGCAACGACACCGGATCGTCATATGTATGAGCGAGATACGAGCCGTCGACCGGCTTCGACGCCGCGTGGTAGGCCGTCGTCAGATTGGCGTCGAACGCCTCTGCCGGACTCGTGCCGTCGGTGGCCGGCAGGTTCGAGGAGGCCGGCGAGGTCGCCGAGACAGCGAAGTCGCGGATCTTGACCCACTTGCCGCCCGGGTTCGTCGCGGTCGCGCGCAGCCGGACGTAGCGTGCCTGCACCGGCTTGTCGAAGCTGTACTGGATGACCGCCTTGGTGTCGAATTCGCCTGCGGTGGACCAGTTCTGGCCGTCCGTGGAGTACTCCAGCGCCGCGTGGTAGATCATGTCGCCGGTCTCTGTGTCGTTGTCCGACTGACGCACCACGACGTTGCCGACCTGCTGCACCGAGCCGAGATCGACCTGGACGTTGCTGCCCACCGACGGGGCGGCGTTCGACCAGTAGTAGGTCGACGTGTCGTCGTCCGTCATACGACCGATGGCGTAGGTGGAGTAAGTGCCCATCGACGTGCTGGGCGTGCTCGGATACTTATTGACGTCAATGGGTTTCGCGCCGAGCCAGTTGATCAGTTCCTTGTTCGCCTTGGCGGTGAACGCCCCGAACGCCCCGTCGCCGACGGTCGGCACGATCTGGTTCGGCTGCGGTGCACCGCTCGAGTCCTGGTCGGGCACGGTCGGCTGCTTCGCCTGATCGATCAATTTCTGTGCGGCGAAGTACTCAGCGGTCGCCTTCGCCCCGTCGTCGGCGTCGATCGCCTTGAGCATCGCGATCTCGTGCTGCAACGCCTTGGCCCACAACGACGCCGCGTCGGCCCAGGGCTTCGTGTCGCTGGTGAAGCCGCGTTGCGCCATAGCGCTGAGACTGTGGGGGAGATCGACGATCGCCGCGAGCCGCTTCGCGAGCGCGGTGCCGCCGGTCGTGCCGTCCTCGCGGGCGGTCCAGAACGCCGCGATGTCCTTGCTCAGCGCGGGGGCCTTCTGCGTGCTGTCGCGGTACGGCCACTCCTGGTTGAGGTCGGCGAAGGTGCGCAGTGCCTCGCGGGTGCCCTGGTCGGGACCGGCGAGTTCGTCGAGCGCCGCGGACATGGAGGCGTCTGCGTCATACTGCGGGCCGTTCCAGGTGTAGTCGCCGTAATTGGCGAGCGCGGGCATCGACGCGTAGGGCTCGATCATCGGGTTGGACGTGAAGCCGTCGATGTACTTGTAGAGGTCGGGCGCCCGCCCGGTCAACGGGTTGAGGAAGAGCCGGCCGCGCTTGCCGTCGTTCACCGGGAAGTTGTCCCAGATGTAGAGGTGGTCGGTGTTGTATGACGTGCTGGCGCGCTGCACCGACTCCGCCGTGATCGTGTCGGAGAAGACGCCCTCGCCGGTCCACTGCACGCGCACGTCGCCGCCCAGCCGGGCACCGAACTCGGCCTTGTAGGGGTCCGGGCCGGAGCCGTTGTAGTTGGTCGGGACGGTCTGCAGCGGCTCGAGGTGGTTCGGCTCGATGTACTCCTTCTGCAGCTTGTTCAGGTAGTCGGCCTGGGCGTCGGCCAGCCAGTGCCAGTCGCCGTTGTCGGGGTACTTCTGCTTGTCGGCGTCGCAGTGGAACTTGAGCGGGATGTCGTCTAGGGCAATGTAGAAGGAACGGACGCCGAGGTTGCGCAGCTGGTCGAACTTCTTGACGGTCGCGTCGAAGTCGGACTGTGACGAGTAGCAGATGTCGTTGCCGGGGGACAGTGCGAAGGTGAAGTCGACGTGGTTGGCGTTCGCGGTCTTGACCAGCTCCTGCATCCGGGTCAGGTCGTCGCCGCTGTATGGCGTGCGCCATTTCGCCCGCAGCAGTTGGTCGTCCTTCGGCGTGTAGATGTAGGTGTTCATCTTGTGCTTGCCGTAGAACGCCATCTGGTCCAGACGGGCCTGGTGCGACCAGGGAATGCCGTAGAAGCCCTCGATCGCTCCGCGGATCGACATCAGCGGCCAGTCCCGGATGCTCACCCCGGGCACTCGCTTGTGCGTGATCAGCTGGCGCAAGGTCTGCGCTGCGTAGAACGTGCCGCGCTGGTCGACGCCGTTGAGCACGACGGTGGGCTTGTCGTCATACCGACCGGTGGCCAGCACGTATCCGTCGGCCTTCAGGCCGGTCGCGTCCTTGGTGCCGAGCGCACCGACGACGTCGTCGATCGCGGGGTTGTTGGCGACGGTGCCGAGGTAGATGCGCTTGCCGCCGCCGGAGGCGGTCTTGACGACGGTCGGTGTGCCACCGGCCGCCTTCACCAGCTGCGTCACCAGCTCGACGGTCGGCTGGTCCGCGTTGTCACCGGTGACGATCTGGACCTTGCCGCTGAGCGGGACCGGAGCGCCGGACGCCTGCATCTGCTGCGGCTGCGGGAAGATCTTCGGGAGCGCGGATGTCGTTGGGGCTGTGGAGTTTTTACCCGCAGCGTGGGCGGGCGCCGCGGCGGTGCCGGCGAGGCTGAACGCGAGGGCAACGGCGGTGCCGAGCGCGACGGTCGTACGCCGCGCGATGCGATGACGGGGGAGCGGTGCAGGGGTGGGGGACGGGTGTGTGGTCACCATGGTCTTCCTTCCTCAGGCCCGGCCCAGCGGGGAGAGGTCTGGACCAGTTCGACCCACGGGACGCTAGCGAACTTCGGCGCACGGTTGTGGACCGTGCGCCGGGCAAGTTCGGGCGGGAAGGAGAGACTCAGGCGGCGCGTCGGGTGCCGGACGCGCTGACCACGGTCCGATAGATCGCGACGAGCTCGTCCACCGCGTACGGCCAGTTGCGCTTCTCGACCTTGCTCCGGGCGCTGCGGCTCATCCGTGCCCGCATCGACGGGTCGGCGACGAGTCCGCCGACGGCCTCGCGCAGACCGCCGCAGCGGTCCGGGTCGAAGAGCAGACCGGTGACGCCGGGTCGGACGATGTCCAGCGGGCCGCCGGCAGCGGGTGCCACGACAGGCACACCCGATGCCATTGCCTCCTGCAGCGTCTGGCCGAACATCGCGTGCCGGCCGGGATGCACGAAGACGTCGAAGGCCGCGAAGGTCCCGGCGAGCTCCATGCCCTGTCGGTGACCGAGGAACGACGCACGCGGCAGCAACTGCTCCAACTGGTCGCGGCACGGACCGTCGCCGACAACCGCCAGCGAGACGCCGGGCAGGTCGGCGATCTCGGCCAACCGATGCAGCTCCTTCTCGGAGGTGAGTCTGCCGACATACCCGACGATCGTCTCGCCCCCGGGCGCCAGGCAACGGCGCAGTTCGCGGGTGAGTTCGCTGTCCCGGCGGTTCGGGTGGTAGACGGTCGTGTCCACACCGCGTGCCCAGCGGCCGACGCGCGGCACGCCGTGTGCAGCGAGTTGCTGCATCGCCGCGGCGCTGGGCGCCAGCGTCATACCGGCGACGGACAGGGCACGCCGCAGCGACTTGGCGGACGGGTGCGCGAGGCGCCCGGGGAGATCGGTCTGGAAGACCGCGACGCTGGGGATGCCCAGGTGATCGGCGGCATTCAGGCCGCGCGGGCCCAAGCCGTGCGGTGAGGCCACATGCACGACATCGGGTGCGAAATCGTGCAGGTGCCGCTCCAGCTCCGCGGTGCGGCCGCGCAGGCGCAGCCCGTCGACTCTGATGCCGCGCACCGTTCGCACCGGGAATCCGCGGTATGACGCAGGCGCTGGGCCGGGGCAGAGCACCATCGCCTGATGGCCGGTGGCAGCCAGGCGGTCGAGGACCTGACACACGGTCGTGGTCACGCCACCCCAGGCCGGGATGAAGGACTCGGTCACAATCGCAACTCTCACGAGTGACACGGTGCCGTGCGCGTGTGTACTTCGAGTGAACAGTGGGTGTCCGATCCCGTGAGCGCGCGGTGAAGAACGTGCATTAGCTTGTTGCCCATGTCGACCGACGAGACCGGACCCATCGCGAACTTCTGGACGGTGATCCCCGCCGGCGGTTCGGGCACCAGGCTGTGGCCGCTGTCGCGCTCGGGGTCGCCGAAGTTCCTGCACGATCTCACCGGCTCGGGGTGGTCGTTGCTGCAGGGCACGGTCGACCGCCTGGCGCCGCTGTCGGAGGACCGGTTGCTGATCGCCACCGGCCTGCGCCACGCACCCGAGGTGCGCCAGCAACTGCCCGACCTCGGCATCGACTCCCTGTTGGTCGAGCCGTCCCCGCGCGAGTCCATGCCGGCCATCGGACTGGCCGCTGCGATCCTCGAGCAGCGCGACCATGACGCGATCATCGGGTCCTTCGCGGCCGACCACGTCATCCGCGACGACGAGTCGTTCCGTGCCAGCGTCCGCGAGGCCGTCGCCGTCGCGCGCACCGGCAAGCTGGTGACCATCGGCATCGAACCCAAAGGTCCCGCAACAGGTTTCGGCTACATCAAGCTCGGAGCGGCGCTCGACGTCCAGGGCGCACCCAACGCGCACGGTGTCGACTCGTTCGTGGAGAAGCCCGACGTCGACACTGCCCGCGCCTATCTCGCCAGTGGCGAATACCGTTGGAACGCAGGCATGTTCGTCTTCCGGGCGAGCATGTTGCTCGACATGCTCGACCATTACCAGCCCGGGCTCGCTGCCGACCTGCGTGCCATCGCGGACAATCCGCTGCGACTGACCGAGCTGTGGCCCCGACTGACCGAGATCGCGATCGACAAGGCGCTCGCCGAGCCGGCCGCTGCAGACGGTCAAGTCGCAGTGATCCCAGGGCATTTCGACTGGGACGACGTCGGCGACTTCGACTCACTCGGCTCCCTGCTGACCGAGTCCATCGACGGTATCAAGGTGCTCGGCAATGCCGAGGACGTCGTGGCCGAGGACACCACCGGTGTGATCGCGCCGCGCTCCGGACGGGTGGTCGTCACCCTCGGAGTGGAGGACATCATCGTCGTCGACACCCCTGACGCGCTGCTGGTCACGACCCGCGAGCGGGCACAGGACGTCAAAACCGTCGTTGCCCGGCTGAAGTCCGGCGGTCGCGACGAGCTCGTCTGATGGGCCTGCCGAGCTGGGCTCTGCACACTGGCTACCGCCGCGCCGTGCGCCCCGCGCTCTTCCGCGTGGGCGGCGGTGACGCCGAGGCCGCGCACCACCTCACGCTCCGCCGTATGGCGCAGCTCGGGGAGCACCCTTCCGCCATACGTGCGCTGGGTTGGGGCATGCCGCAACCGCGCCGGCCCGTCGAGGTCGCCGGCGTGACGTTCCCCGGGCGCGTCGGGCTCGCGGCCGGCGTCGACAAGGACGGCCTGGGCGTAAAGGTCTGGGAACACTTGGGATTCGGGCACATCGAGCTCGGCACGGTGACGGCACAGGCGCAGCCCGGCAACCCGCAGCCGCGGCTCTTCCGGCTGCGCGGCAGCGACGCGATCATCAACCGGATGGGCTTCAACAATGCGGGCGCGCAGGCTCTCGCGGACCGGCTCGCTGCGGCGGGCCCGATTGGCATACCCGTGGGTGTGAGCATCGGCAAGACCAAGGTGACGCCCGTCGAGGACGCCATCGACGACTACCTGGCCAGCCTTGCCGCGCTCGATGCCCATGCCGACTATTTCGCGGTCAACGTCTCCAGCCCCAACACCCCGGGACTGCGCTCCCTGCAGGACAAGGAGCCGCTGGCCGAGCTGCTCGCCGAGCTGGTCAATGCCACCGCGACCCGCTCACGCACGCCGATCTTCGTCAAGATCGCGCCCGACTTGACCGACGGCGCGATCGACGACGTGCTGGAGGTCGCCCAGCGTGCCGACGCCAGCGGGATCATCGCCACCAACACCACGCTGTCGCGCGACGGCATCGCGGAGACCGACCTGCCGCTCGCCGACGAGGCCGGGGGACTGAGCGGTGCGCCGCTGACCCGCCGCGCGCGCTACGTCGTGGCGCGCATCGCCGACCGGTCGCCGCTGCCGGTGATCGGCGTCGGGGGAGTCATGACTGCCGACGACGGACGCGCGTTGATCGATGCCGGCGCCTCCCTCGTGCAGGTCTACAGCGGTTTCATCTACCGCGGCCCCGCCCTCGTCGCCGACCTCAACCGCGCCCTGTCTTGACCGAGAGGCGTACCAAGTGACCGAGAGGAGTACGAAATCACCCGGATTTTCTACTCCTTTCGGTCGTTTGATGCTCCTCTCGGTCACAGGGGCATCGCCCGTGACTTGCGGGGGAGCGGACCGTCCGGGATCGGCCAGCCGCCTTGTCGCACAGGACGGACGCCCAGCTCTGACATGACCTGGACGAAAACGTGCGACCTCAACGCTTCACCCCAGTCCCAGTGACCAACCTTGCGCACAGCGGGGTGACGGAGCAGCCGGTCGTCGCGGCGCTTGGCTCGCCAGGCGGCTTCTTCGGCGGCCTTGCCCGTCAGCCCTTCAGTCACCCGAAACTTCACCCGCCCGTCGGCCTCGCCGATGATGCCGAGCTGGCGCCAGAAGAAGTCCACCCGCCCGATGAACCCCGATGCGTCGTAGAACTCGACCTGCAACTCCGGCATCGGCAGCCCGAGCTGGAACATGCGGATCCGGCTCAGCGACTCCAGCGGAGACTCTGCCCGGCCATCGGCGAGACAGAGTGCGAGCTCCGCCATCTTGCAACCGCGTGCTCCCTTCGGCAGCGCACGAACCTGGGCGAGAAGTGATCCGGCGTCTGCGATCTCGCGCCTGAGCGCTGCGTCGGCGGTCGTGACGGCCGACTCGAGGCTCCGCTCGCGGGCGCTGTCGATGACGGTCCTGTCGATGGTGGTCACGAGCAGTTCATCAACTGCCAGGCCGGTCGGCTCGATCGATGTCCGTCGCCGGCGGGTCTGAGGTGACCTGCCGGATCTGCCGGGTGGCTTCGCGAGCTCGATCAGCTGCGGATCGCGACCGATGGACGGCAGATCCAGGATCGCCCTGGCAGTGCCGTGGGTGAAGAGGGGCGGTCGCTCCGCGGCTTCGTGCACGGCGACGGCCATCATGATGAGGCGCTCCTGGGTGTCGAGTTCGGCCGGATTTCCTGCCATGAACGCCCCTCGACGCAGCCGGGACCATGCTCCGGGGTCGGGCCCGTCATACGACTCGAGCGCGGTGGTCAGGCTCAGCTTCCCCATGGATGTGGGGGCGAACAGTCCGCGGAGCCGGCGCACCTCGGCCGCCCGCTGCGCGACGTGAGCGGTGAGCGCAGCGGGATCGAACATCGGCTTCGCGACCGGGGCCAAGGGCTGGATGGCGTTCATGCCGTGACAGCGTGGCGCGTCCCGGCGAGTCCGCGCAGAAGTTGTCCACAGCCGCTGACCGAGAGGAGCACTAAATGACCGAGTGGCGCACAAAATGGGTCCGATTTAGTACGCCCTTCGGTCACTTGGTACGCCTCTCGGTCAGGAGGGGGTATCGCCGGTAGCCTGACCGAATGCTGCAGCGGCTCAAGCGCATTCGGGAACTGTTCATCCCCGGGGTCTTCGGGCTGCTCGTCCTGATCACGCTGGTCTGCGTGCTCGCCAGTTGCACAAGCAGCGCTGCGAGCGGTGGCCCGAGCGCGAACGGCGGCAACAGTGCGGCTGCAGGCGCGGGCAACGATGCCGGCTCCGCCGCGACCTCGGGTATGCCGCGCAGCAATCACGCGGCCGACGGCCTGCCGACCGTCGCCGCCGCCGACCTGCCCGCCGAAGCCCGCGACACGATGCGGCTGATCGCGTCGGGCGGGCCCTACCCCTACCACCAGGACGGCACGGTCTTCCAGAACCGCGAGCGCCTGCTGCCACGCGAATCCTCCGGCTATTACCACGAATTCACCGTCAAGACGCCCGGGTCACCGGACCGCGGAGCACGCCGGATCATCTCCGCCCGCGACGGCACGCTCTACTACACCGACGACCACTACAACAGCTTCCGGAGGATCGTGACCTCATGACGACTCCCGTCGACCTCATCACTGCCGGCTCCTCCGGGCTGCACCCGACCGACGCACCGGCGGCCGCCCGCGCCGCGGGCGAGGACGCCGGCTGGCGGATCGTCGACCTCGACACGTCGGCCGGGCACGACAAGCCCTACTTCCTGGACGTATGCCGCCAGGCGTTCTCGCTGCCGGAGTGGTTCGGCGGCAACTGGGACGCTCTCGCCGACAGCCTGAGCGACGTCAATGCCCGCCCCGGCACGCTGGTGCTGTGGCACGGCGCCGGCGCACTCGACCCCGCCGTCCGCGAGACAGCGGTGGAGATCTTCACCGAGCGGGCGGACCGGACCGGCGGATCGATCGGGCCGTTCCTGGTGCTGGTCGGTGGCTCTACTGAGACGCCATGAACGACGAGGCCATGAACGACGAGGCGATGAACGACGAAACGACCACCGGTCGTACCATGAACGACTTGTGAGTGAACTTGCCACGTCTCGTCCGACCGCCGATCCCGTCACGGCAGTCATCGCCGAGGTCGAGCGACTGCTCCCGACCCTGATCACCTGGCGTCGCGACCTGCACGCCCACCCGGAGATCGCCCGACACGAGACCCGCACCACGGCGTTCCTGCACGACACGCTGTCCGACGCGGACATCGCCGTGACGATGCTCCCCGAGACCGGCCTGGTCGCCGACATCGGCGCCACCGACCCGCAGCAGCGGGTCGCCATACGCGCCGATCTGGATGCGTTGCCGGTGCCCGAGCGGACCGGTCTGCCCTTCCGCTCCACGGTCGAGGGCCGTTGCCACGCCTGCGGACACGATGTGCACACCACGGTCGTGCTCGGAGTCGCGTTGGCGTTGAAGACGATCGAGTCGTCGCTGGCCGACCGGGGCCTCGCGGTCCGCTGCATCTTCCAACCGGCCGAGGAGGTCATGCCCGGCGGCGCACACGACGTGCTGGCCGCGGGCGTCCTGGACGACGTCGACCGGGCGCTCGCCGTGCACTGCGACCCGAGCATCGACGCCGGCACCGTCGGGCTGACCGCCGGCCCGATCACCGCCGCGTGCGACCAGATCGAGATCACGCTGACCGGCCCGGGCGGGCACACCTCCCGGCCGCACCTGTCGGCCGACCTCACCTTCGCGCTGGGCAAGGTGCTGACGGAGGTGCCCGCGGTGCTGAGCCGTCGACTGGACCCGCGGTCCGGGGTGGCCCTGGTCTGGGGGCAGGTCGAGGCCGGCCACGCCGTCAACGTCATACCCGCGACCGGGCGTGCCCTGGGCACGCTGCGGATGCTGGACGCCGACGAGTGGAAGCGCGTCGACGGTCTCGTCGAGCAAGTGGTGCGGGAGGTCGTGGCGCCATACAAGGTGACGGCGCAGGTCGAGCACATCCGCGGCGTCCCGCCGGTGGTCAACGACAAGGACGCCGTCACCGCGCTCGCGATGGCGGCCCGGACCACGGAGGGGGAGCGCAGCGTCGTGCCGACCCGGCAGTCGCTCGGTGGTGAGGACTTCTCCTGGATGCTGCAGGCGACCCCGGGTGCGCTGGCCAGGCTCGGCACCCGCACCGTCGGCGGGCCGACCTTCGAGCTGCACCAGGGCGACCTGGTGATCGATGAGTCGGCCATCGGAGTGGGCGCGCGGATGCTCGCGGTAGCAGCACTGAGCGAGGTCTGATCCGATCCGCAGATAACAGTTCGATCGCAGAACCCGGATCAGTGGATGTGTTCGGCATCTGGACGCTAGGCTGCCGACTTGCCCCACCGCCGGGTGATGGGGGACCCGCCGGTTCGTCATACGCCTTCGCAACCCGCCATCGCGGAACGATCGCTACGACTCTGGTCAGAAGAAGCACCACGAAAAGGAGACACCGTGCGTTCGGTGATGAAGATTGCGGCCGTCTCGGCCGTCGCGGCGATGGCGCTCGCCGGTTGCGGTAGCAAGCCCGCGGACAGCAGCTCGGCCAGTGGCGGCGGCGACGCCGGCACCACGGGCAAGGCCACAGGTAAGAAGATCAGCGCCTGCATGGTGCTCGACACCGGTGGTGTGGACGACAAGTCGTTCAACGAGAACTCCTGGGCCGGTATGCAGGCCGCCAGCAAGGCGAACCCGAACATCAAGATCAAGTACGTCCCCTCCAACTCCAGCAGCGACTACACCCCGAACCTCACCAAGTACGCCCAGGGCGGGTGTGACTCGGTCATCGCGGTCGGTGGTCTGATGCAGAAGAACGTCGACCAGGTCGCCAAGCGGTACCCCAAGGTTCACTTTGCTGAGATCGACGCCAGCAGCGCCGGTGTCAAGAACGTCTACGGCATCGAGTACAACACCGCCGAGGCCGGCTTCCTGGCGGGCTACCTGGCAGCGGGTATGACGAAGACCGGCACCGTCGGCACCTGGGGTGGCCTGTCCATCCCGCCGGTGACGATCTACATGGACGGCTTCTGGGAGGGCGTCCAGTACTACAACAAGGCCAAGAAGAAGGACGTCAAGGTCCTGGGCTGGAACGAGAAGAAGCAGAAGAGCGGCACGTTCTCCGGCTCGTTCACCGACCAGAACAAGGGCAAGTCGATCACCCAGGCGATGGTCAGCCAGGGCGCCGACATCGTCTTCCCGGTCGCGGGTGCCGCCGGACTCGGCGCGGGTGCCGCTGCGAAGGCCGCCGGTGGCAAGCTCAACCTGATCTGGGTCGACACGGATGGTTGCGAGAGCGCCGCCAACTACTGCAAGTACTTCATCTCCAGCGCCACCAAGAACCTCTCCGGTGGAGTCGAGACCTACTTGAAGAATGCGTCCGACGGCAAGTTCCCCACCGGCAACTACGTGGGTTCGCTGAAGGACAAGGGCGTCGGACTGTCGCCGTTCCACGAGTTCGAGTCCAAGGTGCCCGCGGACCTGAAGAAGGAACTCAAGAAGGCGGAGGCGGACATCGTCGCCGGCAAGATCAAGATCACCTCTCCGGCGCAGCCGAAGTAAGAATTACCATCCCGTGGGTGGTCGGCAAACTAAACTGCCGACCACCCACGGTCGTCCGTGGGTATGACGGGTGAGCGGTGCGATCCACCTGCGCCCAACCCGCTTGACGTGGACCGACGTGGGCCGACAATGTCCCGACGTCGATAAGGAGCACGAGTGAAACTCGAACTGCGCGGCATCACCAAGATGTTCGGCTCGTTCACCGCCAATGATCACATCGATCTCGTCGTCGAACCCGGCCAGATCCATGCGCTGCTCGGCGAGAACGGCGCGGGCAAGTCGACCCTGATGAACGTCCTCTACGGCCTCTACGAACCCACGGCCGGTGAGATCGTCGTCGACGGCACGCCCCAGAAGTTCGACGGTCCCGGTGATGCGATGCGCGCCGGGATCGGCATGGTGCACCAGCACTTCATGCTCGTGCCGGTGCTGACCGTCGCCGAGAACGTCATGCTGGGTGACGAATACACCCGGTCCGCCGGAATGCTGGACCAGAAGCGCGCACGTGACGTCGTCGGCCGGCTGGCGAAGGACTACCACCTGGAGGTCAACCCGGACGTCGTCGTGGGTGACCTGCCGGTCGGCATCCAGCAACGCGTCGAGATTCTCAAGGCGCTCGCCCGCGACGCCAAGGTGCTCATCCTGGACGAGCCGACCGCTGTGCTGACGCCCCAGGAGACCGACCACCTGATGGACGTCATGCGGTCGCTGAAGGAGAGCGGCACCTCGATCGTCTTCATCAGCCACAAGCTGCGCGAGGTGCGGGCGATCGCCGACACCATCACGGTCATCCGGCGCGGCAAGGTCGTCGGCCAGGCGGAGCCGACGGCGAGCCCGTCCGAGCTGGCGGCGATGATGGTCGGCCGCCCGGTGCAGCTGAAGGTCGACAAGGCGCCGGCCGACGCCAAGGACGTGGTGCTGGGCATCGAGGGCCTGAGCGTCACCGCGCCGACCGGCCAGGTGCTGGTCGACAACGTGTCCCTGGACGTCCACGGCGGCGAGATCTATGCGATCGCCGGCGTCCAGGGCAACGGCCAGTCCGAGCTGACCGAGGCGGTCGTGGGGCTGATCGAGCCGACCGCCGGCCGGATCACCTTGGAGGGCCGGGACATCACCGACGACAGCACCGACCGGATCCTCGGTCGCGGCGTGGGTTATGTGCCCGAGGACCGCATGCACGACGGGCTGGTCGGCGGTTTCAGCATCGCCGAGAACCTCGTGCTCGACACGTATGACGAGGCGCCCTTCGGCAACGCGATCTCGCTGAACCTGTCGGCGATCGCGCAGAACGCCGACGAGCGCATCGACGAATTTGACGTCCGCACCCAGAGCGCTGACGCCGCCGCGTCGACACTGTCCGGCGGCAACCAGCAGAAGGTCGTGCTCGCCCGCGAGATGAGCCGTCCGCTGCGGCTGCTCGTGGTCTCCCAGCCGACGCGCGGAGTCGACGTCGGCTCCCAGGAGTTCGTGCACAAGCGCATCGTCGAGGAGCGCGACCGCGGCACCGCGGTGTTGCTCGTCAGCACCGAGTTGGACGAGGTCATCGGCCTCGCCGACCGCGTCGGCGTCATGTATGCCGGCAAGATCATCGGCGAGCTACCGCCGACAGCGACAGCGGAGGAGTTCGGTCTGCTGATGGCCGGGCAGACCTCCGACAGCAAGGAGTCAGCATGAGCGAGCGCGGGGAAGGCCCCGACCTCGGCAAGAAGAACGAGCCGGCTGAAGACGCTGCGGTCGAAGGCGACACCCTGTTGGCCGAGCAGGAGGACACCGGCGACGCCCGGGAGACGATCGGGCAGATCCTGCGCAGTGACCACCCTGCCGTGGTCACGGTGCTGGCGATGATCTGCGCGATGATCGTCGGCGCGATTCTGATCGTCGCGTCCGACGAGGCGACCCGCAACGCCGCCAAGTACTTCACCGCGGCGCCCGGCGACACCCTCAGCACCGGGTGGGATGCGATCAAGAACGCCTACGTGGCGATCTTCGAGGGCGCGATCTACAACCCGAACGCCGGGCAGGCGCTGTCGCCGATCTCCGAAACACTGGTTTATGCGACGCCGCTGATCCTGGCCGGACTGTCGGTGACGCTGGCCTTCCGGGCCGGGTTGTTCAACATCGGTGCGCAGGGCCAGATCCTGATGGCGGCGGCCTTCGCCGGTTACATCGGTTTCGCGTGGGACCTGCCCGCCGGGCTGCACATCATCGTCGCCATCCTCGGCGGCATCGTCGGCGGCGCGGTATGGGCGGCACTGGCCGGTCTGCTGAAGGCCAAGACCGGTGCGCACGAGGTGATCACCACGATCATGCTCAACTACATCGCGGTCTTCTTCATCAGCTGGCTGCTGACGCAGACGTGGTTCCAGGCCCCGCCCTACCAGCAGGCGGTGTCCCGCTCGGTCAAGGACAATGCGCAGTTCTGGCACCTGTTCGGCTCCGACCTGCGCGTCAACTTCTCCTTCGTCCTGGCGGTCCTCGCCACGGCGTTCGTGTGGTGGCTGCTCAAGTACGGCACTTTCGGTTTCCGGATCCGCGCCGTCGGATCCAACCAGGACGCGGCCCGCACCGCCGGCATGAGCGTCGCGACGACATACGTCGGCGTGATGGTGATCGTCGGTGTGCTGTGTGGCCTGGCCGGTGCGTCGCAGATCCTCGGTGACGCGAACAACTACCAGGTGACCGCGAGCGTCGACGGTGGCGTCGGCTTCACCGCGATCACCGTCGCGCTGCTGGGGCGAGGCACGTCGTGGGGGACGTTCTGGGCGGGCCTGCTCTTCGGCGCGCTGACCGCGGGCAGCGGCCAGTTGCAGGCGTCCACACCGACACCTCCGGACCTGGTGCAGGTCCTGCAGGCCCTCGTGGTGATCTTCATCGCCGCGCCCGGCCTGATCCGGTTGATCTTCCGTCTGAGGCGTAGCAAGGCCTCCGGCTCGGCGGTGCTGGCGAAGGGATGGAACGGATGAGCCCCGAGCTCAACGAGGACCGCGCGGACGTCGTCGACTCCTCGGTCGAGACGGTCGAGGTTGCTCCCGGCGAGGTTGTCGAGCAGCACGTCGTCGAGCTGAAGCAGACGACCACCAAGCGGATCGGCACGGGTGCCGCGATCGTCGTGATCGGCGCCATCGCCGCGGTGCTGCTGGGTATGTCGGCCGGCTCCTCCTCGACGACGTTCGACCTCAACAGCCGCGACACCGGCCTGACCGTCCCGAAGTTCAGCATCCCCGGTGTGGGCGTGATCGTGGTCTGCGGTGTGATCATCATGCTGCTGGGAGCCGCGCACCTCGCGATCGGCTTCGGCAAGCGCACCCTGCGGTGGGTCGGCATCGGTGCCGGCGTGCTCTTCGTGATCGCCTTCCTCACCTGGGCGGGCACCGAGGGCAAGCAATCGGTGCAGGTCGGCTCGCTGCTCTATCAGACGCTGTTCCTGGCGACGCCGCTCATCCTGGGCTCGATGGCCGGTGTGATGTGCGAGAAGACCGGCGTGATCAACGTGGCGATCGAGGGGCAGATGCTCTTCGGTGCGTTCGCCGGTGCGCTCTTCGGCACCATCGTCGGCAGTTGGGGCGGGCTGGTCGCGGCGGTCATCGTCGGCGGCCTTGTCGGTGCGCTGCTCGCGGTGTTCGCGATCAAGTTCACCGTCAACCAGGTCATCCTCGGCGTCGTCATCAACGCCTTCGCGCTGGGTCTGACCGGTTATCTGTATGACGCGGTGATGGCCGACGACACCCCGTCGACCAACCAGCCGTCGGTCTTCTCACCGATCAAGATCCCCGGGCTGGGCGACCTGCCCGTGGTGGGGCCGTTGCTGTTCAACCAGACGATCATCACCTACCTGATGTACATCATCGTGATCGTCATCGACGTGATGTTGCTGCGCTCCCGGTGGGGCCTGCGCACCCGCGCCGTCGGTGAGCACCCGAAGGCGGCGGACACGGTCGGCATCAACGTGCTGCGGTTGCGCTATCAGAACGTCATCGTCGGCGGCGGGATCGCCGGCCTGGCAGGTGCTGCACTGACGATCGGCTCGGTCGGGCAGTTCAACAAGAACATGACGTCCGGGCAAGGATTCATCGCGCTGGCCGCGTTGATCTTCGGTCGCTGGACGCCGCGCGGCGCCCTCGGTGCTGCGTTGTTCTTCGGTTTCGCCAGCGCGTTGCAGACCGCGTTGTCGCTGCTCGCCACGCCGGTGAAGATCGACCAGAACCTGCTGCAGATGCTGCCCTACCTGGCCACCATCTTCGCGGTCGCCGGACTGGTCGGCCGGGTCAAGGCGCCGGCAGCCGACGGCGAGCCCTACGTGAAGGGTTGATGACTCGTGTCGTCACCGGAAGCGGGCGGGGTGGACTGGGAGGCGCTGACCGCCGCGGCGGTCGACGCCGCCGGTCACGCCTACGTGCCCTACAGCCGGTTCCCGGTCGGCGTTGCCGGCCTGGTCGACGACGGCCGGGTGGTCTCCGGGTGCAACGTCGAGAACGCGGCATACGGTGTCACGCTCTGCGCGGAGTGTGGGATGGTCAGCGAGCTGGTCCGGCACGGTGGCGGACGGCTGGTGGCGGTGTCGTGCGTCAACACGCTCGGTGAGGCGCTGATGCCGTGCGGGCGCTGCCGGCAACTGCTGTGGGAGCACGGCGGGGCGCGGTGCCTGCTGCTGACCCCGCAGGGTGTGCAACCGATGACCGAGGTGCTGCCGCAGGCGTTCGGGCCCGACGACCTGCAGCACGTCGCCGACACGACGGCCCGTGGCTCAACCGATCGTGGCTCAGCTGATCCCGCTGGGCAGTGAGGCGCCCTTCCCGCCGGCCAGACAGTTGGTGGTGACCTTGGTCAGCTTGCCTGCGTCCAGCGGGTTGAGCTTGCCGACCTTGCCGTTCTTCAGGGCACGCAGCGTGGCATCGGAGAACTGCGAATAGCCTTTGTTTGCAACGCAGGTCGAGACGTCGTCGACCAGTGACCGTGGGACGCCTTTGCCGACGAAGTAGTCCGACATACCGCTCGCGACCTGGGCCTTGGACGGCTTGCCGCCCTCCTCGGAGCTCGTGCCGCTGTCGGTCGTGGGGGCGGCGCTGGAGGGCGCCGACTTCGAAGTAGGAGCCTTGGTGGCGTCGGGCTTGCTCGACGAGCTGCAGGCGGCGAGGCTCAGCGGCAGGGCCAGCAGCACGGCTGCGGCTGCGGCGCGGTGGGCGGGAAGCGAACGCATGGTGTCCTCTCCGAAGTGTCACTTGTCCGGGGTATGACGCAGCAACGCCCCGGTCGGTTTCACACCGGCCGGGGCGATTGCGTGCTGGAGACTGCTCGCGTCAGTTGAGCTTGCTGAAGTCGCCGGAGAGCTTGGTCTGGCACTCCTTGCTGACCTTGTCCATGGTCTCCTTGTCTTCCTTCTTGACCTTGGTCTCGGCAGTCGCGTCGCCGTCCTTGAGCTTGTTGAGGGTGTCGGCGCTCAGGTCGTCGTACGACTTGTCGATCATGCAGTCGGCCAGCTTGTCGTAGAGCGAGTCGGGCACCTTGCTGCCGGTCGATCCGAGGTTCTTCTTCACGGCCTTGACGTAGCCGGCCTTGACGTCGTCCTTGGCCGGCTTGCTGCCGCCGCAGGCGGTCAGGCCCATCGGCAGGGCGATCAGCATCGCGGCTGCTGCGGTGCGGGTGGCGATCTTCATGGTGTTCCTCCCTGGGGGATCGGGGTGTGGCTTTCCTGTCACCGGTAGCACTGACGCACCGGTCGGACGGATGGTTCCCGATGACTCTCCGCACGGGACCAGGGGCAACTGTGCCGTATCAGCGGGTTGTCGCGCGCAGTGCCCCCGGGTGCTGGCAAGATCAGCAAGGTTGGGCCGTAATGATCGGGAGTGGCGCGAGAGCAGTGGGTGACAGCAATGAGTGAGCGGTTCGACGCCGTCGACGTGATCGCTGCGAAGCGGGACAAGACCCCGCTGAGCAAGGAGCAGATCGACTGGGTCATCGACGCCTATACGCGGGGTGACGTGGCCGACGAGCAGATGTCCGCGCTCGCGATGGCGATCTTCCTCAACGGCATGAGCCGGGAGGAGATCGCGCACTGGACCACGGCGATGATCGCGTCGGGGGAGCGGATGGACTTCGGCTCCCTGTCCCGCCCGACCGCCGACAAGCACTCCACGGGCGGTGTCGGCGACAAGATCACCCTGCCGCTGGCTCCGCTCGTCGCGGTGTATGACGTGGCGGTGCCGCAACTGTCCGGTCGTGGCCTCGGGCACACCGGCGGCACCCTGGACAAACTGGAGTCGATCCCCGGCTGGCAGGCCTCGCTGTCCAACGAGGCGATGTTGCGGCAACTCGACGAGATCGGGGCGGTGATCTGCGCGGCGGGTGCCGGACTCGCGCCGGCTGACAAGAAGCTCTACGCGCTGCGCGATGTCACCAGCACGGTCGAGGCGATCCCGCTGATCGCCAGCTCGATCATGAGCAAGAAGATCGCCGAGGGCACCGACTCGTTGGTGCTCGACGTGAAGGTCGGCAGCGGCGCCTTCATGAAGACCGCCGACCGGGCGCGTGAGCTCGCGCGCACCATGGTCGACCTCGGGACCGACGCCGGTGTGCACACCGTGGCGCTGTTGACCGACATGTCGACGCCGCTCGGGCTGACCGCCGGCAACGCGCTGGAGGTGCAGGAGTCGGTCGACGTGCTGGCCGGTGGTGGACCGTCCGACGTCGTCGAGCTGACCGTCGCGCTCGCGCGCGAAATGCTCACTGCCGCAGGCAAATCCGACGTCGACCCGGCGGATGCGTTGCGGGACGGCCGGGCCATGGACGTATGGCGTCGGATGATCTCGGCGCAGGGCGGCGACCCGGATGCGAAGTTGCCGGTGGCGAGCGACACCGAGGTCATCACCGCCGACAGCAGCGGCGTGCTGCAGCGACTGGACGCGCTCTCGGTCGGCGTCGCCGCCTGGCGGCTGGGTGCGGGCCGGGCACGCAAGGAGGACCGGGTCCAGGCGGGGTCGGGTGTCGTCATACACGCCAAGCCCGGGGACCGGGTGACGGCCGGCCAGCCGCTGCTGACCCTGCACACCGACACTCCCTATCGCTTCTCGCGTGCCGAGGAGGCGCTGCAGGGTGCGTGGGAGATCGGCGAGTCCCCAGCAGACACAGGGCCGTTGGTCATCGACCGGATCGCCTGAGCAAGGTGGCCGAGCCTGCTGAGCGGTGGCCGAGCTTGTCGAGGTCACATTGGTGGCTTCGACAGGCTCAGCCACCACACGTCACTAGAGTGGCCTGATGGTTCAACTCTATTCGGAGCCGGTGCGGATCCCGGTGCCCGGCGGCAAGATCATTGACGAACACATCGGGGCTGCCAGCACCGATGAGTCGCGCCTCAGCGTTGCGCACATGCAGGCGCCAGCCGACTGGTCCGAGCCGTTCCAGACGCCGGAGTTCGACGAGTTCACCGTGGTGTTGCGCGGAGCAGTGATCGTGGAGCACGGCGACGGTGAGAGCACGACCGTCAATGCCGGGCAGTCGCTGAAAACCACTGCGGGAGAACGCATTCGCTACTCCACCGGACCCGATGGTGCCGACTACATCGCTGTCTGCCTGCCGGCTTTCTCCCCGGACACGGTCAACCGCGATGAGTGAGGACACCATCCGGCCCGAGATCAAGGCACTGCCCAAGGTGCTGCTGCACGACCACCTGGACGGCGGACTGCGGCCGGCCACCATCGTCGAACTGGCGGCGCAGATCGGCTACACCGAGCTGCCGGCGTCGGACGCCGACTCGCTCGGCCGGTGGTTCCGGGAGGCCGCGGACTCCGGCTCGCTGGAGCGCTACCTGGAGACGTTCAGTCACTCGGTCGCCGTCATGCAGACCGCCGACGCGTTGCGCCGCGTCGCATCCGAGTGTGCGCAGGACCTCGCCGCCGACGGCGTCGTCTACGCCGAGGTGCGGTATGCCCCCGAGCAGCACCTCGAGGGCGGCCTCACCTTGGAGGAGGTCGTCGAGGCGGTCAACGCGGGTTTCCGTGACGGTGAGGCGGCATCCGGCGGCAGGATCGTGGTGCGAGCCCTGCTGACTGCGATGCGGCATGCGGCCAAGTCGACCGAGATCGCCCAGCTCGCGGTGCGTTATCGGGACGAAGGGGTTGCCGGCTTCGACATCGCCGGCGCCGAGGCGGGCTTCCCGCCCACTCGACACCTGGACGCCTTCGAATACCTGCAGCGCGAGAACGCCCACTTCACCATCCACGCCGGCGAGGCCTTCGGGCTGCCGAGCATCTGGGAAGCGATCCAGTGGTGCGGCGCCGAGCGGCTCGGGCACGGTGTGCGGATCGTCGACGACATCACCGACTTCGGCCAGCCCGGCGAGAAGCTGGGTCTGCTCGCGGCATACGTCCGTGATCGCCGGATCCCGCTGGAGATGTGCCCGTCGTCCAATCTGCAGACAGGAGCGGCGGATTCGATCGCCGGCCACCCGATCACCCGGCTGAAGGACCTGCGCTTCCGGGTGACCGTCAACACCGACAACCGGCTGATGAGCGGGACGTCGATGTCACGGGAGATGCAGCTGCTGGTCGACGAGGCCGGTTGGACCCTCGACGACCTGCGCTGGGTGACGATCAACGCGATGAAGTCGGCGTTCCTGCCGTTCGACGAGCGGCTGGCCATCATCGACGACGTCATCAAACCCGGGTATGACGAGGCGACCGCTCGCGCCTAGCGCAGCGGGTCCGGCGGGAGCAGCCGCGCCCGGACCTCCTGCTCGCGCCGCAGCCGGGCGGCCTCGCGATCGCTGCGGGCGGTGAGCACCGCGGACAGCACGTCCTCCGGGTGGGTGTGTGCGGGCGGCGGGGGAGAGACCAGCGGCATCACCTGACGCATCAGGTTGTCGGTCAACGCATTTCGGGCCGCGGGCGTGAGCGTGGACCGTCGGATCAGGAACTGCCGGATCGCCAGTGCGAGACCGTCGGGCAGGGGCGCGAGGTCGGCGCTGCGCACCCAGGCCGCGAGGTATGGCGGGGCCGGTGGTGGCGGACTGAGCTTGAGCCCGGTCTGCTCGCGCACGACATACGTGCCGGCGGCCAGGTCACCCAGCCGCTTGCCGCGCGCGTTGCTGGCCGACGCGATGACTGCCGGCACCGCACTGAGCAGCGGCAACTCGATGACTCCGACCAGACCACGCACGAACGCATGCCGGAAGACGATCGGTCCGCCGTCGTCGCGCACGACCCGCAGCTTCATGATCAGCTTGCCCAGTGATCGGCCGCGGGTGAGTGTCTCGACGGTGACCGGCAGGGCGAGGAAACACGCGATCACCGACAGCAGCATCAGCGTGCTGAAGGTCGCGTCGCTGCTGCCGGACGTGGACACGCTCACGACGAAGACCAGTCCGATGAGCACGAGGATGTAGACCGCCCAGTCGATCAGTGACGCGACCATCCGAGTCGGCAGCGGCGCCGACGGCACGTCGATGAGCACCGCCTCGCCGGTGATCATCAGATCGCTGTCCGCGCCGCGCAGGCGTCGGGGCTGCGTGCTGGCCGGCTGCGACATACGCCCAGCCTATAGTCGGGTTCGTGGACCTCGACGCGTTCGTCACGGCGCACTACCCCGAGTGGGAGCAGCTGCGGGTGCTCAGTGCTCGTCGCACGCTCAACGGTGCCGAGGCCGACGAGCTGCTCGATCTCTACCAGCGGGCTGCCACGCATCTGTCGCTCATCCGGTCGGCAGCACCGGACCCGACGGTCGTGCAATACCTGTCCACGGTGTTGGCCAGGGCGCGCACCGCGTCGTTGCGGCGGCGCACACTGACCTGGTCGCGACTCGCGGACTTCGTGACCCGTGACTTCCCGGCCGTGCTCTACCGGACCCGGTGGTGGTGGATCACGACCGCGCTGGCGAATGTCGTGGTGGCCGTGGTCCTGGGCGTGTGGGTCGCGCGCAATCCCGACGTCCAGGCGTCGTTCATCTCGCCGCAGGACGCGCAGCAGCTGGTCACTCATGACTTCCGGGACTACTACTCGGAGTATGGCGGCGCCGACTTCGCCACCCGCGTCTGGACCAACAACGCCTGGGTGGCGGCGGTGTGCATCGCACTCGGCGTGCTCGGTTTCCCCATCGTGTGGCTGCTGTGGAACAACGTCGTCAACGTCGGCATCCAGGGCGGCATCATGGCCGCCTACGGGCACGCCGGCGACTTCTTCGGGCTGATCCTGCCGCACGGGATCCTCGAGCTGACAGCGGTTTTCGTGGCAGCGGGGTGCGGTCTGCGGCTGTTCTGGTCATGGGTCGAGCCGGGCGCCCGAAGTCGTGCGGACGCGATGGCGCACGAGGGCCGCTCGATCGTCGTCGTGGCCATCGGACTGGTCGGTGTGCTGCTGGTCAGCGGTGCCATCGAGGCGTTCGTGACGCCGTCGGCGCTGCCGACCTGGGCACGGCTCGGCATCGGGATCGTTGCCGAGATCCTCTTCCTGGCCTACGTGTTCACCCTCGGCAGGCGTGCCGTCGCCGAAGGTGTCACCGGAGACCTCGCAGAAGCGGACCAGAGTGCCGTGCGCCCCGTGAGTGTGTGAGCAGGCCGCGGATCAGAGCAGGCCGCGGGACTTGAGCAGGAGGTAGTGGTCGACGAGCGCGACCGGGAGCGTCGCGGGCTCCTCGTCCAGCACGGTCACCCCGAGACGTTCGAGGGCGGTGCGCGTGTCGTTCCGCAGCAGCTGAGTGCGTTCTGCGGCACTGGCGTCATACACCTGCTCGGTGGTGTCGCGACGGTCCGCCATGGCGCGCACGCCCGGGTCGGCGACCGAGGCGATCACGACCCGGTGCCGGAGGGCGACCCCGGCGAGGACCGGCAGCAGGCCCTCCTCGACCGCCGCGGGCTCCAACGGGGTGACGATGACCAGCAGTGACCGTTGCTTGGGCAGGCCGCTCCCGGCACCCAGCAGGGTGCGCCAATTCGCCTCCACCAGAGTGGGTTCCACGGGTGCCATCGCGTTGATGACGGTGTGCATCAACTCCGCACGATCACTGATCCCGGTGACGCGGGCGCGGATCGACCGGTCACCCGCGAGGAAGCTGACCCGGTCGCCGGCGCGGGAAGCCAGCGCGGTCAGCAGCAGCGTCGCGTCCATGCCGGAGTCCAGCCGGGTGCTGTCACCGATGCGACCCGCGGACGTGCGGGAGGTGTCGAGCACGATCATCACCCGCCGGTCGCGCTCGGGCTGCCAGGTGCGCACGACCGGGTGCTGCCGGCGTGCGGTCGCCCGCCAGTCGATGCTGCGCACGTCATCCCCGTCGACATAGTCACGCAGGGAGTCGAACTCCGTGCCCTGGCCGCGAACCCGGACCGCGGCGCGACCGTCGAGCTGGCGCAGTTGCGCCAACCTGCTGGGCAGATGCCGCCGGGAGGGGAAAGCCGGCAGTGCGCGAACGCTGCCGCTCACTTCGACAGAGCGTTGCCGCAGGGCGAGGCCGAGTGGCCCGGCGGTGCGGATGGTGACTCGGTCGGCGCGGCGGTCCCCCCGCCGGGTCGGGGTCAACTCCACGACGAGGCGGGTCTGTTCGCCTGCGCCCAGCTTGCGCAGCTGCTGCCGCCCGCCTCGTGCTCCGGCCGATGGTTGCCAGGCATCGCGAACGAGTCCGCGGATGGTCCGCGAGCCGGTGTTGCGCAGCACGAGGGTGCCGGCCGTGGTCTCGCCGAGGCGCACCGGACGGATCGGAAGGCGTTGCAGCGCAAGGGAAGTCGTGGCCGGCGCCAACCACAGGTCGATGCCCACCAGCGCAGCCACGGCGACCAGCCACCACAGGACCGTCGCGACGCTCGGGTGCACGAGGACGACGACGATGCCGAGAGCGGCCAGCAGCGCCGTGCGGCCGGTCAGCGCCATGATGTGGCCATCGGTCCGGACACGCTCATCGGGGGACCGGGACGGACCCGACCACGCTCTGCAGCACGGTGCCGGTGCCGACACCCTCGAGCTCGGCCTCCGGCCGCAGTTGCAACCGGTGGGCGAGCGTGGAGTGCGCCATCGCTTTCACATCGTCGGGCGTGACGAAGTCGCGCCCGCTCAGCCACGCCCAGGCTCGGCTGGTCGCGAGCAGCGCGGTGGCCGCGCGCGGGCTCGCGCCGAGCGACAACGACGGCGCGGCACGCGTCGCGCGCACCAGATCCACGATGTATGACGCCACGTCGGCCCCCACCTGCACGGTGCGGACGGCTGCGGCGCCGGCGGCCAGATCGTCGGGTCCGGCGACCGGCCGGATCCCGGCGGTGGCCAGGTCGCGCGGGTCGAAGTCGCCTGCGTGCCGGCGCAGCATCTCCAGCTCCACGTCCCGGTCGGGCAGCGGCATGGTGACCTTCAGCAGGAAGCGGTCCAGCTGCGCCTCGGGCAGCGGGTAGGTGCCTTCGTACTCCACCGGGTTCTGGGTGGCGGCGACCATGAACGGCGAGTGCATCGCCCGGGCTTCGCCGTCGACGGACACCTGACGCTCCTCCATCGCCTCCAGCAACGCCGACTGCGTCTTCGGAGGGGTCCGGTTGATCTCGTCGGCCAGCAGCAGGTTGGTGAAGACCGGACCCGGCCGGAAGGTGAACTCCGAGGAACGCGAGTCGAACACGAGCGATCCGGTGATGTCGCCGGGCATCAGGTCCGGGGTGAATTGCACACGTTTGGTCTCGATCGACAAGGCGGCCGAGAGCGAGCGGACGAGCAGCGTCTTGGCGACGCCGGGCACGCCTTCGAGCAGCACGTGGCCGCGTGCGAGCAACGCGACCACCAGTGCGGTGACGGCGGCGTCCTGGCCCACCACGGCCCTCGCGACCTCACCACGGACGGCATTGAGCGCGGCGCGCGCCTGCTGCGCTGCCGGTGCACTCTCGGGTGGGTTGTCGCCCGGGGGGTGGCCTGTCATCGTCGTACCTGCCTTTCGAGTTGTTGCAAGTCCTGTGCGAGCGCGGTCAGCGTGGCGTCGTCCGGTGGGTCCGCGCCGTAGAGCAGATCGGCCACCTGCTGGGGGTCGTGCTGTGCCGCGCGCGCGGTGTGGCTGATCAACGCGTCCGGCGGGCCGCCGGGAGCAAGACCCAGATATCGCGCCAGTCGGGCCCGCGCCGCGAGCCGGAGCGCGGCCGAGGCCCGGGCCTGGTCGTGCGCCTTGCGATAGAGCTGTCCGCGGCTGCGGGTGGTCTCGTCGGCAGGCACCACCACCGGCAGCGGCTCGGGAACCAATCGGCCGAATCGCCTTCCGCGCCATACCATCACGATGAGTATGACGGCACCGGCCAGCCAGATCGCCGGGTGGAACCAGCGGGGCCACATCGGTCCCTGCACCGCCTCGTTGTCGGCGGTCGCGATCGACGGTGCGAACCACACGAGCCGGTCACTGGCTCCCAGGATGCGCAGGGCGATCGCGGCGTTGTCGTCGTTGACGACCGTGTTGTTGGTGAGTGCGGCACGACTGCCGAGCAGCACCGTCTCAGGGGCGTTGCCCTGCGCCGGCAGCACGACCACCGCACCCTGGCCGCGTTCCCCGAAGCACGTTTGCGCGGTGCCCTCCGGGCGGTAGCTGATGTCGGCGTAGCTCAGCCGTAGGCCGTCCAGCCAGCTCACCGAGCACAGTGAAACCGGTTGTGAACGTTGGGGTTCCACCTTGGCGACGGGCAGGTCGAGCGTCTTGATGGTCGTCGGGTCCGCGTCGACGATGACCAGCCGCCGAGCCCCCTCGGCGGCGCTCATGGTCTGCTGCAGAGTCTCCGGTGCCAGCAGTTGTGGTCGGGTCAGGACGACCGTTGCGTCGCGCAACCCGGCGGTGTCCAGGCCACTGACGCGGTGCGTGATCGTCACGTCGACCCCGTGCTGCCCGAGCACCTGCGCGACCGCGCGCGTCCCGTCCGGCTCGGCCGATGCGGGGTCCAGCGGCTCGTCGGACGTGCGCGGCGTCAGCAAAACGGCGCCTACGAGGACCGCAACCAGCAGGGCGACGACGGCTGCGAGGACGACCCGGCCACGGGTGATCATGCGCTGACCCGGTCGCTGTCGGGATGGTGCGGACGGGTCCGGTCGATCTCCCGGTCGAGTGCGCTGACCCGGGCGACGTCGTCGACATCGGCCTCGGCTCCGCCGTAACGCACTGCATCGAAAAACACTGCGGCGGAGTGGATCCCGTCGCTCTGGGCCGGGAAATGGGGTGCGAGCTCTGTGCCGACCTCGTGGGCGGTCCGTCCGGGTTGGGGGAGAAGCAGCGCGCGTTCTTCGGCGCGACGGGTCAGTGCTCGGAAGTGGTCGATGAACGCCGCGGACAACGCGCCCTCACTGGCGAGCCGCTCGGCGCGACTGCGCAGCTGCTCCGCCGAGAGGTCGACATCGGTCAGCACGCCTTCGTCGGACTTCTCGGTCCGGCCCGCTCCACGCGGCTGCAGCCGGCTCAGACCGAAGACGACCGCCGCCACGATGGCGAGCAGCAGCGGGATCAGCACATAGAGCGGCAGTGCGCCCCCGACGCCCTGCAGCAGATCACCGAGTCGGTCGGTGGCCCAGTCCCACAGTCGTTGCAGCCAGCTGCGCTGGTCGGCATACGCAGGTTTGGACAGCTCCCGCTGCAACCAGTCGTGTGCCGTGCCGCCACTCGGGTCCAGCGGCGGTCCGCCGTCACGGCGCACCGGCACCGTCCTCTGCGGCGGCTTCCATCAGCGTGACGTCGAGGGCCTCCTTGCGGATCCGCTGGTCGAGGTAGAGCAGTGCGGTCACGCCCGCGGTGAACGGCGCAGTGAGCGCGCTGACCACGACGGAGACGAGCTCGGCAGCGAGAACAGAGCCGACGCTCGGCACCCCGGCGTCGCCCGCCGACGCGACCATGATTGCGGCAGTTGGCAATTGGGCGATATTGCTGATCATGCCGACGATCAGGTTCGCAAGCAGGGTGATGCCGAAGATGCGCCACCACTGATCACGGGTGAGCTGCCAGGAGCGGCCGAGCGCCTTGATCGGACCGATCTCCTCCAGCACGAGCGCGGGAGCGGCCAGGGACACCTTGATAGCAAGCCAGACGAGGACCACCAGGGCTGCGATGCCGAGCAGGATGCCGATGACGACCGCGGCGACCGGACTGCCCGCGAGCGCGAGGAGCACGATGATGCCGACGACGACGCCGATCAGCAGCACCGCAGCCAGGGAGACCAGCAGGGTCATGCCGAGCAACGGCAGCAGGCGCCCGCGGACCCGCTGCCAGGTGGCGCCTACGGAGATGCGGCGCCCGAGCACCGCTTCGGCGACGACCGCCGTGAGCATTCCGCCCAGGAAGATCCCCGCGAGCGTCGTGTAGATCGCGGTGACCGACGTCCCCAACTGGGTGCCGAGGTTGATGGTGGTGCCCGAGTCGTCGGTCGTCGTCAGGTCCGCGTTGTTCAGCGCGAGGGTCGTGAAGATCGCCGGGATCGCGACGACCAGCGCGACCAGTGCGGACAGGCCGAGTGTCGCGCCGGGGTTGCCGCGGATGGTGCCGAAGGTGCCGCTGAAGATGTCGCCGAGATTCAGTGGCCGCAGCGGTATGACGCCGGGCTTCGGCGCCAGCTGGAACGGCGCGGGCGGGCCGTACTGCGGCGGCGGTTGCTGTGGCGCGCCATACTGCCCGTACTGCGGTGGCGGCTGCTGCCCGCCGTATTGCCCGTATTGCGGTGGTGGCTGCTGCCCGCCGTACTGTCCGTACTGCGGCGGCCCCTGATCGCCACCGGCCGAGTCACCCCCGGGGCTCGTCCATCCGTTGCTCATGGCTCGACCCTAGAGGACGCGGGACGGACGCACCCGCAACAGCTGCGCGTGCGTCCGTCCCGCCGTGTCGTGCTTTCTGTCGTGCTACTTGATGATCCGGAAGTAGCGCGCCGGGTGCCCGTCGTAGACGTAGACGTTGCGCTCGACGACCTTGTGCTGGGATCCGGACGCGTCGATGATGTGGCCGCCGCCGACATACAGCCCGACGTGTGTCTTGGTGGACCACCAGATGAGGTCGCCCGTCTTGCGGTTGGCCGCGGAGACCTCGGTGTAGCCCACGTGCTGCTGCGTCGACTTGCGTGCGATCGTGATGCCGACCTGCTTGTAGGCGCTCTGGGTCAGCCCGGAGCAGTCGAAGGAGCTGGGGCCGGTGGCTCCCAGCTTGTAGGGCTTGCCGAGCTGCTTCTTGGCGTAGCTGACGACCGTGGCGACCTTCTGGTCGCGGGACGACGTGCCGCCGGTCGCCGCCACCAGGGCGGCCCAGGTCTTGGTGCCGACGACGCCGTCGGGGGTGAGGTTGTGCTTGTCCTGGAAGCTCTTGACCGCCTTCTCGGTGCCGGAGCCAAAGACCCCGTCCACGGTCAGGTCGTAGCCGACCATGTTCAGTCGGCACTGGGCTTCCTTGATCGAGTTGATGCCGCGCATGCCCAGCTTGATCTTGACGCGATCGGAGCTGACACACGACGTCGCCGCGTGAGCGGGTGCGGCGAGAACGGCGCCGGAGATGCCGACGCCGGTCAGGGAGATGGCTGCGATGGTGACGGCGCCACCGAAACGATGTGCAAAACGCATGACTCTTCACTCTCCATTGAGTGTCCGCATGAGGGGGTGCGGGCCACGGGTGTGGCAGGTCTCATGCAACCAGCGCCGGGTGCGCCGTAGGCATTTCCGAATGTAAAGAATGGTTAAAAGTTTCGTATTCTATAAATGACTGCGAAAGAAATTACCTGGCCTCGTCGCCCCGTCGGGACGGTCGGCGCTGCATGCGACGCGCGAGCTCCTTCGGGCGGATCGGCTCAGCCCCGAGTCGCTGCTGATCGGCAACGATGCGCGGCTCGGCCTTCGCCAGCCGTAGCCCCCGGCGGAGCAGCACCATCGGCGGCTTCCGGCGCTCGGACAGATCGCGCGCCAGCCGACGGACGAAGGTGATCCAACGGTTGTGGTGCACGCAGTAGGCGCCTTCGAGGATGCCGCGCTCCCGCAGCGGTGCGATCACGTATGGCGCGAAGATGCCCTCCGCGATCACGATGGGAACCTCGGGGTCGAGCCGCACTACCTGTGTGCCGGTGACGGCGGATGCGGAGATGTCGTAGACCGGCGCGACGACCTCGCCGGTGCGGCACAGTGTCTCCAGCGCGTCGACCGCGTCGTCGCAACGCCAGGACCGCACGTCGTCCCAGTCCGGGATGCCCGACAGCATCGGCAAGGTCGGGTCGTCACCGTTCCGGTAGTAATCGTCGAGTCGGACGATGGGCCACCCGTGCTCGTGGGACAGGTGCGCCGACCAGCGTGATTTGCCGGAGCCGCTGGGTCCGCCGAGCACGAGCACGCGGGCAGGGGAGGGTCGGTCGGTCACGTCAGTCGTCTGTCCATGGTGATCGGGGTCCCCGCGAAGTATTGACGGGGAGCGCAGCGGAGGAGTCGAACTTCGTGGAGTTCTACATTCCCTTGGGGTGCCAGACGGTCTTGGTCTCCAGGAAGGCCTGCATCCGGGACAGTCCCGGGGTCTCCAGCCAGTCCGGCTCGACCGCATCGGCTCCCTCACCGGCGGGCCGCACGACCCGCTTGACGGTGTCGGCCGCCGACCGCTCCAGGTCGGCCCAGTCGATCTCGGTCGCGCCGGCGAGGTCGATCGCGTTGACGTCGGCGTGCGACGCCAGCCACGGTGCCAGCTCGGCGGTGCGGCCGGTGACGATGTTGACCACGCCGCCGGGCACGTCCGAGGTCGCCAGCACTTCGCCGAGCGAGATCCCCGGCAGCGGTCGGTCCTCACTGGTGACCACGACGACGGCGTTGCCGGACACGATCGCCGGCGCGATCACCGACACCAGCCCGAGCAGCGAACTCTCTTGTGGCGCAAGGATGCCCACCACTCCGGTCGGCTCGGGAGCGGAGATGTCGAAGTAGGGCCCGGCGACCGGGTTGAGGTTGCCCAGCACCTGCGGCAGCTTGTCGGGCCACCCGGCATACCAGACCCACCGGTCGATGGCGGCGTCGACGATCTTGGTCGCCTGCGGCTTGGTCAGGCCTTCGCTCGCAGCGACCTCGGCGATGAACTGCTCGCGGCGTCCCTCGAGCATCTCGCCGACGCGGTAGAGCACCTGCCCCCTGTTGTATGCCGTCGCGCCCGACCAGCCCTTGACGGCCTTGCGCGCCGCGACGACGGCGTCGCGGATGTCCTTGCGGGAGCCCTGCGCGGCGTTGGCGAGGAACTTCGGGGAGCGGCCGGACGAGTGGACCTCGTAGGACCGGCCGGACTCCGAGCGCGGGAACTTGCCGCCGATGTAGAGCTTGTAGGTCTTGCGCACCTCGAGGCGTGCCATCAGTGCGTTCCTTCCGTGTCCAGGTAAGCGGCCAGTCCCTGTCGGCCGCCTTCGCGGCCGTAACCGCTCTCCTTGTAGCCGCCGAACGGCGAGGTGGGATCGAAGCGGTTGAAGGTGTTGGCCCAGACCACACCCGCCCGCAGTCGGTCGGCGATGGCCAGGATGCGCGAGCCCTTGTCGGTCCAGATGCCGGCGGACAGGCCGTAGGGGGTGTTGTTGGCCTTGGCCACTGCCTCGTCCGGCGTGCGGAAGGTCAGCACCGACAACACCGGGCCGAAGATCTCCTCCTGAGCGATCCGGTGGGCCTGCGACACTTCGGTGAAAACCGTTGGGGCAAACCAGTATCCGCGCTCCGGCAGTGAGCACGGCGGGCTCCACCGCTGCGCGCCCTCTGCCTCGCCTGCCGCAACCAATTCGTTGATCCGGGCCAGCTGGGCAGCGGAGTTGATCGCACCGACGTCGGTGTTCTTGTCCATCGGGTCGCCGACCCGCAGGGTGGTCAGTCGCCGCTGCAGCCGGTGTATGACGTCCTCGGCCACCGACTCCTGCACCAGCAGGCGGCTGCCCGCACAGCAGACGTGGCCCTGGTTGAAGAAGATGCCGTTGACGATGCCCTCGACGGCCTGGTCGATCGGTGCGTCGTCGAAGACGATGTTGGCGGCCTTGCCGCCCAGCTCGAGCGTCAATCGCTTTCGGGTGCCAGCGATCTCGCGGGCGATGGCCTTCCCGACACCGGTCGACCCGGTGAAGGCGATCTTGTCGATGCCGGGATGCTCGACGAGCGCCTGCCCGGTCGCTCCGGCGCCGGTGACGATGTTGACCACGCCGGCGGGTAGCTCCGCCTGGCGGCATACGTCGGCGAAGAGCAGCGCGGTCAGCGGCGTTGTCTCCGCAGGCTTGAGCACGACCGTGTTGCCGGTCGCCAGCGCGGGCGCGATCTTCCAGGCCAGCATGAGCAGCGGGAAGTTCCACGGGATGATCTGGCCGACAACGCCCAGCGAGCGTGGATCTTGGCCGAGGCCGGCGTATTCCAGCTTGTCCGCCCACCCCGCGTGGTAGAAGAAATGCGCCGCGGCGGTCGGGACGTCGACGTCGCGCGACTCCTTGATCGGCTTGCCGTTGTCGAGGGTCTCCAGCACCGCGAACTCGCGAGCCCGCTCGGCCATGATCCGCGCGATCCGGAAGAGGTATTTGCCGCGTTCGGCGCCGGACAGGCGACTCCACGTGCGGTCGTAGGCCCGGCGCGCCGCCCGGACTGCCTTGTCGACGTCGGCCGCGCTCGCCTCGGCGACGTCGGCGAGCTTCTCCTCGGTCGCCGGGTTGACGGTCTTGAACGACTTGCCTTCGGCCGGGTCGACGAAGTCACCGCCGATGAACAGTCCGTATGACGAGGCGATGTCGACCACGGAGCGCGACTCCGGTGCCGGTGCGTATTCGAATGCTGGTGTCATGTCTTGTCTTTCGCGCTCAATCGATCGTCACGTAGTCGGCACCGGAGTAGGCCCCGGTGCGCAGCTTCTGGCGTTGCAGCAGCAGGTCGGTCAGCAGGCTGGACGCGCCGAAGCGGAACCACTGCGGCGTCAGCCAGTCGTCGCCGGCGATCTCGCTGACCATCACCAGATAGCGCAGCGCGTCCTTGCTGGTGCGTATGCCGCCCGCCGGCTTCACTCCGATCATCTCGCCGGTGAGTTCACGCCAGTCGCGGACCGCCTCGAGCATCAGCAGTGTGACCGGCATGGTGGCGGCCGGTTGCACCTTGCCGGTGGAGGTCTTGATGAAGTCGGCGCCGGCCAGCATCGCCAGCCAGGACGCGCGCCGAACGTTGTCGTAGGTAGCCAGCTCGCCGGTCTCCAGGATGACCTTCAGGTGGGCGTCGGGCTGGTCGCCCGGGCGTGCGCAGGCTTCCTTGACGGCGGCGATCTGGTCGAAGACAAAGCGGTAGTCGCCGGCCAGGAAGGCGCCGCGGTCGATGACCATGTCGATCTCGTCGGCGCCGGCCTTCACGGCGTCCTTGGTGTCTGCCAGCTTGACCGCCAGGCTTGCGCGGCCCGACGGGAACGCCGTCGCGACGGCCGCGACGTGAATGTCGCTGGCAGCGCCGAGCGCCTCCTTGGCGGTGGCGACCATGTCGCCATACACACAGACGGCGGCGACCTGGGGCGTGCCGAGGTCACCCGGGTCGGGCAGCTGCGCCTTGGCGCACAGACTGCGGACCTTGCCGCGGGTGTCGGCGCCCTCGAGGGTGGTCAGGTCGATCATCCCGATTGCGGTGTCAATGGCCCAGGCCTTGCTGGTCGTTTTGATCGATCGGGTGGCCAGCGAGGCGGCTCGCGCCTCGAGTCCGACCTGGTCGACGCCGGGCAGACCGTGCAGCCAGGTGCGCAGGGCTTTGTTGGTCAGAGAGGCGACTCCGAGCATGTCCCGGGCCCGCGACGTTGCAGATGATGGGCTCACCGGTGCAGCCTACCTGCCATGCCCTTCACACTTCCTCGTCCTGGCGCGACTGCGTCCGGCCCTCGCCGCGTCTATCGGCAACCCGCAATGCTCGTTCCCGGAATCATCCTCGCACTGGCGTGTGTCGTCGCGATCGTGCTGATCATCGTCCAGTCCGGTTTCGACGAGCCGACGCACCTGCTGTGGCCGATCGCGGGCCTGCTGCTGATCTGGGTGGTGTTCGCGCGGCCGTGTGTCCGGCTCACCCAGGCCGGGGTCGAGATGCGCAACCTCGTCCGCGACGTGCGGGTCGGCTGGCCGGCGATCGATCTGGTCGAGCAACGCTGGAACCTCAAGATCTTCGACGTGCACGGCAAGGGCAACGGGTCGTGGGCGATCACCTCGCAGCGACCCCGGCGGGTCAATCGCCGGACCGGGATCCACGCCGGACCCGGGCTCGGTGAGGTCGACATGAACGACCCGACCGGGTCGGTGATGGGCGCCCGCCCGGGGTCGGCGGCTGCTGTCGCCGCTGCGATCCGGACCGGCCAGGAGGACTACGCCGGCGCCGTCGAGCGTGATCCGTCGGTCCGGGCGAAGGACGAATACGTCGTGGTGCCTGCGTGGCCCGCCATCGGCGCGGTCGTGCTCGCCGTGGTCTGCGTCGCCGTGGCGGTGACCGCCGGCTGACCGGCGGACCCCCAAGGGGTTCGGTGGTGGCCGAGCCTGTCGAGGTCTTGGTTTCGACAAGCTCAACCACCTTGGGTGGCCGAGCCTGTCGAGGTCATGGTTTCGACAAGCTCAACCACCTTGGGACAGGCTCAACCACCGTGGGACAAGCCCAACCGCCGTGGGACAAGCTCAACCACCTTGGGCCCGCCCCTTGCCCGCCGGGGTCAGGGCGCGGTGAGCCGCTCGAAGTCGGCACGCACCGCGGCGAGCTTGTGGCGTGCGGTCGCCGGGTCGGCGTCGATGGTCTCCAGGTAGATCTTCAGCTTCGGCTCGGTGCCGCTGGGTCGGACGATCACCCTGGTGTTGTCGGCCAGGAAGTAGCGCAAGCCCTCGGTTGGCGGCAGCTCCGCGGAGCCTTCGGCGAGGTCGTCGACTTGCGAAACTTCCTGCTCTGCAACAGTTTTCGGCGGTTGGGCACGCAGTCGATCCATGATGTCACCGATGATCGACAGGTCGTCGACGCGCACCGAGAAGCTGTCAGTCGCGTGCGTGCCGTGTCGGTCGGCAAGCTCGGTGAGTATGTCGTCGAGCGTCCGTCCCTCGGCCTTGCACTGGGCGGCGAACTCGGCGATCAGCAGCGCGGCACTGATGCCGTCCTTGTCGCGGACCGCGCCCGGGTCGACGCAATAGCCCAGCGCCTCCTCGTAGCCGTAGGCGAGGCCGGGGACGCGGCTGATCCACTTGAAACCGGTCAGTGTCTCCGCGTGCGGGACTCCCGCCTGTTTCGCCATGGCGGCCAACAGCCGGGAAGACACGATCGAGTTGGCGAAGACTCCGCCGGGCGCGACACCGCGCTGCAGCAGGTAGGCACCGAGCAGAGCACCGACCTCGTCCCCGCGCAGCATCTGCCACCCGTCGGAGCGGGGGACCGCGACCGCACAGCGGTCTGCGTCGGGGTCATTGGCGATCACCAGGTCGGCATCCGTGTCGGCCGCCAGCGCGAGCGCGTGATCGATCGCGCCGGGCTCCTCGGGGTTGGGGAAGGCGACCGTCGGGAACGCCGGGTCCGGCTCCGCCTGATCCGCGACCGAAGCGGGCGCGGGGAAGCCCGCCCGGTCGAAAGCCGCTGTGAACACAGCGGATCCGACACCGTGGAGCGCGGTGTGGACGAGCTTGATGTCGCGTGGACCGTCCGGTCGCACGACCTTCGTGACGGCGTCCAGGTAGTCGTCGACCACGTCGTCGGAGAGCGTCTCCCAGCCGTCCTCGGCCAGCCGGACGTCGGCGGCCCGCGGGAAACGACTGATCGCGTCGCTGATCTCACTGTCCGCCGGTGCGACGATCTGGCTGCCGTCGCCCAGGTAGACCTTGTAGCCGTTGTCCTGCGGCGGGTTGTGGCTCGCGGTGACCATGACACCCGCGTCCGCGCCGAGGTGCCGGATCATGAACGCCAGCACCGGTGTCGGCAGAGTGTGCGGCAGGATCATCGCGCGCCCGCCCGCACCCACGGCGACGGCAGCCGTGTCGCGGGCGAAGACGTCGGAGTTGTGTCGGGCGTCATACCCGATGACGACGGTGACGTCGCGCTTGCCCAGCTTCTCCTGGAGGTATGCCGTCAAGCCGGCCGCCGCCCGGATGACGACCACGCGGTTCATTCGCCCCGGCCCCGCCCCGAGTGCGCCCCGCAGCCCTGCGGTGCCGAACTCCAGCAGTCCGGCGAAACGGTCCTGCAGATCCTCTGATGCGGCAGAGTCGCCGGATTCGACTGCGGTGACGACGGATTGGAGCTCGTTGCGGGTCTGCTCGTCGGGATCGTCGGCGATCCAAGCCTTGGCCTCGGCGATCAGCTCGGTGGTGTCGCTGCTCATGCGCGTGCCTCCCCGGCGACCCGGCCGACGACCTCGGCGAGCAGCTTCCCGCAGCGCTCGGCTGCGGCCTTGCCCGCCTCGATGACCTCCTGGTGCGACAGCGGCTCGCCGCTGATCCCGGCCGCGAGGTTGGTGACCAGGCTGACACCCAGCACGTCGAGCCCGGCCTGCCGGGCCGCGATGGCCTCCAAGGCGGTCGACATACCGACCAGATCGGCGCCGAGCACTCCGGCCATCTTCACCTCCGCGGGCGTTTCGTACTGCGGGCCGCGGAACTGCGCGTAAACACCCTCGTCCAGGGACGGATCGACCGCGTGCGCGATCTCCCGCAGCCGTGGTGTGTAGAGATCCGTGACGTCGATGAAGTTGGCGCCTTCGATGGGGGAGTGCGCCGTGAGGTTGATCTGGTCGCGGATCAACACCGGGGTGCCGGGACCCCAGGACGGGTTGAGCCCGCCGCAACCGTTGGTCAGCACGATGGTGTGGCAGCCTGCCGCGGCCGCGGTGCGCACGCCGTGCACCACCGAGCGCACGCCCTTGCCCTCGTAGAAGTGCGTGCGGGTGCCGAAGACCAGCGCGCGAGAGCCGGTGTCACCGATGGCGATCGAGCGCATCGCGCTGGAGTGTCCGGCGACGGCTGCGGCGGCGAACCCCGGCACGTCGGCGTTGTCGACCGTCGCGAGCGTCTCACCGATGCGGTCGGCGGCACCGCCCCAGCCGGAGCCGAGCACGAGTGCGATGTCATGTGTCGGCGCACCGGTGCGTTCGGCGATCGCGGCGGCAGCGGCCCGCGCCACGTCGAAGGGATCGGTTGCCGGGTCGGCCAGCGAAGTTGTAGCAGTCACGCGCGCCAGCGTATGACGTGTGGGGCGCCGGCACGGCGCACCGGCGTTTTCGGCTCCTCGGCGCCGACATGGAATGATGCGACCTTGTGAGTGGACGCCAGAAGAATGTGGTCATCATCGGTGGCGGCCCCGGCGGCTACGAGTCCGCCCTCGTCGCGGCACAGCTCGGGGCTCAGGTCACGATCATCGAGCAGACCGGTCTGGGCGGCGCTGCGGTGCTGACCGACTGCGTGCCGAGCAAGACGCTCATCGCGACCTCCGACTTCATGTCCCGCTTCGCGGCCGCGGGGCGGCTCGGAGTCGGCTTCGAGGGCACCGGCGAGGACCAGCACGCCGAAGCACACGCCAAGCAGGTCAACGAGCGCATCCTCGACCTCGCCGAGGCGCAGAGTCATGACATCCGTGCCCAACTGGAGAGCGTCGGGGTCCGGATCGTCAACGGCCGTGGGCGCATCGCCGGTCCCGGCAAGGTCATCGCCGAGCCGGTCCACGAGGGATCGGGCAACGCCGCCCGGACCGAGGAGTTCGCCGCCGACGTCATACTCGTGGCGACCGGGTGCACCCCGCGCGTCATGGACACCGCCGTCCCGGACGGCGAGCGGATCCTGACCTGGCAGCAGATCTACGCCCTCACCGAGTTGCCGGAGAAGCTCATCGTGGTCGGCTCCGGGGTCACCGGAGCCGAGCTCGCGCACGCCTACCTCGGCCTCGGGTGTGACGTCACGCTCGTGTCGTCCCGCGATCGGGTGCTGCCCGGTGAGGACGCGGACGCCGCGACGGTCATCGAGAACGTCTTCCGCCGCCGCGGTATGACGGTCCTCGGCCGGTCCCGGATGAAGTCCGCGCGGCGCGAGGGCGACGGCGTGGTCGTGACGCTGGAGGACGGTCGCGAGGTGCAGGGCTCGCACGTGCTGCTCGCCGTTGGCTCGGTGCCGTTGACCCGGGAGGTCGGCCTGGAGACCGTCGACATCGAGACCAGGGACTCCGGGCACATCACCGTCGACCGCGTCTCCCGCACGTCCGCGCAGGGCGTGTATGCCGCGGGCGACTGCACCGGTGTTCTGCCGCTGGCCTCCGTCGCTGCGATGCAGGGCCGGATCGCGATGGCGCACGCACTCGGCGACGCCGTCTCGCCGCTGAACCTGCGAGGCGTCTGCGCCAACATCTTCACCGACCCCGAGATCGCCACCGTCGGCTACTCGCAGGTCGACGTGGAGGAGGGTCGCATCGAGGCCCGGGTCATGACCTTGCCGCTGTCGACCAACCCGCGGGCCAAGATGCGCAACATCACCGACGGGTTCGTCAAGCTCTTCGTCCGACCGGGCAGCACCACGATCATCGGCGGCGTGGTCGTCGCGCCGCAGGCGTCGGAGTTGATCTACCCGATCGGGCTCGCGGTCCAGAACCGGCTGACGGTCGATCAGGTCGCCAGCACCTTCTCGGTCTACCCGTCGATGACCGGGTCGATCGCCGAGGCCGCCCGCCGGCTGCACGAAGCCGAGATCTGAGCGAACCCAAGTCGGTTGAGCTTGTCGAAACCATGACCTCGACAGGCTCGGCCATCACAACCCAAGCCGGTTGAGCGAACCCAAGCCGGTTGAGCGAACCCAAGCCGGTTGAGCGAACCCAAGGTGGTTGAGCTTGTCGAAACCCCGGCCGCCGTTGCGACATACAACTCACTGAGTGACGGCGCTTTCGTCGAGTGACGGCGTCATACGACCGTCACTCGGCGAGGAAGCCGTCACTGGGCGATCAGGTGCGGGGTCAGGTCTGGGGTTTGTCGTCCTCGTCGGGGCGCGGGGCGTAGGGATCGACCTGGTGGGGGAGCAGGCCGGCCTCCTCCCAGCGGCGGTGACGCTGCTCGCGCAGCTTCGGCCGCAGGTAGCGCAGCACGAGGATGACCGCGCCCGCGACGGCGAGCACGATGATGAAGTTGACGAGTGCTGTCACGGCGAGCGGGATCCGTTCTGCTGGCAGGTTGCTGTCTTCCCAAATCTACGTGCCCGCGCCGCACAGCGGAAAACGGCGCCGCCCGGGATGGGCGACGCCGTTGGGGGTCGAGCGCTGGTGCGCACCCAGCGAGCACCGAGTGCGCGTGTCGAGATCAGTGACCGAGGGCCAGCCGCGAGTAGTAGCGACCGAAGGGCTCGTGGCGTGCGATGCGCTGCTTGCGGTTCGCGGCGAAGAAGCGGGTGGCCTCGACGGCTGCGAAGCCCACGAGGAGCGCGAGTGCGATCGCGTTGATGACCACGAAGCCGATGAAGAAGGCGTTGATGTTGATCATGTCGAACTCCTGATGTCTTGTTCACTACGTTTGTAGTGACTACAACACTACACCTGTAGAAACGGCATGCAAATCGAGTGAGCGTGGTCTGCATCACGTCGGGGCCGTCGGCATGAGAAAGTGAAGCGTGTCCACCCGTCGACGTGCCGCGCGCAAGCGCCCCCGCCAGACCCCCGAAGGCGCTGCCGCACGCCAGGAGCTCCTGCTGCGCAGCGCGATCGTGGTCGTCGGGCGGTCGGGGATGCGCGGCCTGACGCACCGCGCCGTCGACCGCGAAGCGGGTATGCCGGAGGGCTCCTGCTCGGTCTATTACCGCACCCGGCTCGCGCTGCTGACCGCACTCAGCAACTTCGTCGCGGCGCAGTTGCACGCTGACGTCCGGGCGCTCGGCGCGTCCCTGCCGGGTCCGACCGGTGAAGGTGGCAGCCAGGAGAGTGTCGATCGCGCAGTGGAAGCCACCGTCGAGATGCTCTTGCGCTGGTCCGAGCATCCTGAGCTGATCGTCACGATGTCCGAGTTGTCACTCGAGGCCGGCCGCACGCCCTCGCTGAGCGAACCCATCGTGGCCTGGCGCACCAACCTCACCGACATCGTCGAGTCGATCATCTGCCGCACCGAGAAGTCCGCCGCCCGGTTGCGCGCCGAGGCGATCGTCGCCAGCCTCGACGGCGTCGTGCTCAGCGGCCTGCTGGCCACCTCGCCGCAGGAACGCCCGGGTTACCTACGTTCGATGGTGACTCTCGTGCTGCACGCGATCAGCGACGCCGACATCGAGGAGTGAGGCGAGGAGTGCGGCCGCGTGCGCCGGTCAGTCCGTGATCGTCGCGAGCACCGCACCGGCCGGCACCATATCGCCCACCGATGCGCCGATCGACGCGACGGTCCCTGATCGATGCGCCGCGATGGGCTGCTCCATCTTCATCGCTTCGAGGACCACGACGGTGTCACCGGCCGCGACCTGATCGCCTTCGGCGACAACGATTTTCACGATCGTGCCCTGCATCGGCGCGGTGAGCGCGTCGCCGGACACCGCGGCACTCGACGAGCCGCCGCGCGAGCGTTTCGGGGCGCGCCGCCGAGGCTGCCCGGTTGCGCTGCCACCACCGCCGAGCTGCAGATCACCGGGCAGGGTGAGTTGGTGGCGGCGACCGTCGATCTCGACCACGAGGCTCTGCCGTGGTGCGACCTCCGCGCCGGTGTCGGGCGCCCCGGCATACGGCTCGATGGTGTTGTCGAACTCGGTCTCGATCCACCTGGTGTGTATGGCGAAGGGCGTCTCGTCGTCGGTCGCGAACGCCGGGTCCGACACGACGGCTCGATGGAAGGGCAGCACCGTCGGCATCCCGTCGACGACCATCTCGGCCAGCGCGCGGCGGGACCGCTCGAGCGCCTCCTTGCGGGTGCGGCCGGTGACGATCAGCTTGGCGAGCATCGAGTCGAAGGCGCCACCGATGACGTCACCGGAGACGACGCCGGAATCGACGCGCACGCCGGGACCGCTTGGGGCAGTGAAGGTTTCGACGGCCCCGGGCGCGGGCAAGAAGCCGCGGCCGGCGTCCTCGCCGTTGATCCGAAACTCGATGGAGTGGGCGTGGGGTGCCGGGTCGGCATACCCGAGCGACTCGCCGGCGGCGATGCGGAACTGCTCGCGGACCAGGTCGATGCCGGTGACCTCCTCGGAGACGGGGTGCTCGACCTGCAGTCGGGTGTTGACCTCCAGGAAGCTGATCGTGCCATCCTGGCCGACGAGGAACTCGCAGGTCCCGGCTCCCACGTAACCGGCAGCGGACAGGATCGCCTTCGAAGCGCGCACCAGCTCGGCGTGCTGCGCCTCCGAGAGGTATGGCGCAGGCGCCTCCTCGACCAGCTTCTGATTGCGACGCTGCAGCGAGCAGTCGCGGGTGGAGATGACCACGACATTGCCGGAAGTGTCTGCGAGACACTGGGTTTCGACATGTCGGGGCTTGTCGAGGAAGCGCTCGACGAAGCACTCGCCGCGACCGAACGCCGTGACGGCCTCCCGGACGGCGGAGTCGAACAGCTCCGGGATCTCCTCCATGGTGCGGGCGACCTTCAGCCCGCGACCGCCTCCGCCGTACGCCGCCTTGATCGCGACCGGCAGCCCGTGCTCGCGAGCGAAGGCGATCACCTCGTCGCTGCCGCCCACCGGTTCCTTGGTGCCCGGGACGAGCGGTGCGCCCGCCTCCGTCGCGATGTGTCGCGCCTTGACCTTGTCGCCCAGCGAGTCGATCGCGGCCGGGGGAGGGCCGACCCAGGTCAGCCCGGCATCCAGCACCGCTTGCGCAAATTCGGCGTTCTCGGAAAGGAATCCGTAGCCGGGGTGCACGGCGTCGGCGCCGCTGCGCTGCGCGACGTCCAGCAGCTTGCCCTGGTCGAGGTAGGAGTCACCCGGGGTGGAGCCGCCCAGCGAATAGGCCTCGTCGGCCACCCGGACGTGCAACGCGTCACGGTCCGGATCGGCGTAGACGGCCACCGACGCGAGACCCGCGTCGGCACAGGCTCGAGCGACACGCACGGCGATCTCACCACGGTTGGCGATCAGGACCTTCTGCAGAGCTGGCATGCGGCCGACTTTAACGGGCGAGTGATGCGGCTCACGTCTTCGGGGCGGGGTCCCCGCGAAGTATTCGGAGGAGCGGAGCGGAGGAGAAACTTCGGGGGGTGCCGGGTTCGGGTCGTGAGACCGGAGCCCCGAGTCGGCATACGTTGCGGCGAGGGTGTGTTATTGGCCGCGTGAGTGATCAGAGCGAGCAGACCGTGCCCACCCACCTGCCCACCGTCGCCCTCTGCGGGCAGGGAGTGCAAGTGCCCATCCCGCAGCTGGGTTTCGGCGTGTGGCAGGTGCCGAACGACGAGGTCACACCGGCTGTCGCGGAGGCGCTGCGGGTCGGCTACCGGCACATCGACACGGCCAAGATCTACGGCAACGAGGCCGGCGTGGGCACCGCGCTCGCCCAGTCCGACCTGAGCGCCGACGAGGTCTTCCTGACCACCAAGGTCTGGAACAGGGACCAGGGCTATGACGCGACGCTGCGCGCGTTCGACGCTTCGCAGAAGCGGCTCGGCCGGCCTGTCGACCTCTACCTGATCCATTGGCCGGTGGCGTCCAAGGACAACTATGTCGACACGTTCCGCGCGTTGCTGCGGCTGCGCGAGGACGGCCGGATCCGCGCCGCGGGCGTGTGCAACTTCTCCGTCGAGGAGTTGCAACGGCTCAAGGACGAGCTGGGGGAGTTCCCGGCGATCAACCAGATCGAGTTGCACCCGCACTTCCAGCAGGCGCAACTGCGCGCCTTCCACGCCGACAACGGCATCGTGACGCAGGCGTGGAGTCCGCTGGCGTCCGGCGGCGACGTGCTGACCGATCCGGTCATCGGCCGCATTGCCCAACGACTGGGCCGAACCCCGGCGCAGGTGATCATCCGCTGGCACCTGCAGATCGGCAACGTCGTCATCCCGAAGTCGGTCACCCCGTCGCGCATCGCCGAGAACTTCGACGTCTTCGGCTTCGAGCTGACCGCCGATGACCTCGCCGCGATCGAGGCCCTGAACAAGGACCTGCGCACCGGTCCGCACCCCGCGAAGTTCGACTGAGCGGACAACTCTGGCATCCTGCTGACCCGTGGGTGAGATATTCGCAGGTCGCTACGAGCTGATCGACATCATCGGCGAGGGCGGTATGGGCTCGGTGTGGCAGGTCCACGACCGCAAACAGGACCGTGTCCTCGCGGCGAAGGTGCTGCGGCAGTCCGATGCCGGTGCGCTGCTGCGCTTCATGCGCGAGCAGGGCGTGCGCATCCACCATCCCAACGTCGTCACCCCGCTCGGCTGGGCCGGCGAGGACGACCGGGTGCTGTTCACCATGCAGATGGTCGACGGCGGCGCCGTCAGCGACCTGCAGCGTGATTACCACGTGCTGCCGCCGCGGTTTGTCGCCGAGCTGCTCCGCCAGCTGATGCGTGCCCTGGACGCGGTGCACACCGCGGGCGTCATACACCGTGACGTGAAACCGGCCAACCTGCTGCTCGCCGCGACCGGGGCACAGCGCCCGCACCTGATGCTCACCGACTTCGGCATCGCCGTGCCGACCGACTCGCCCCGGATGACGACCACCTCGGTGGTGCTCGGCACCCGCGGCTACCTGGCGCCCGAGCAGCTCGCCGGCGCCGACCCGGCACCGGGATTCGACCTGTATGCCGCGGGCATCGTCGCCTTCCAACTGCTCACCGGGCACAAGCCGGACGAGGTCCGGCGCAGCCGCGATCAGGTGCCACCGCGCCCGGACGGCATACCCGATCGACTGTGGCGGGTCGTGACCGACCTGGCCGACCCCGACCCGCAGTCCCGCCCGCCGTCGGCAGCCGCCGCGGCCGACGCCCTGGAGACCCCGGAGCTGGCCTGGGTGGAGCAGCAGCAGATCGTCGTCCCGTCGCGGGTGCCCGAGGTGGTCACGACTCCGGTCACGGACGCGTCGGTGACCCAGGCGGGTTCGCCGGGGACCGGGACGGCGACGCAGGCGTCCCCGCAGCAGTCCACCCAGCACCTGCACGCGCAGGAGGCGACACGCACCCAGCGAGCGGCACGGCCGAAGTCCTCGACTGCTGCTCGCCCCGCCGGACAGCGCGCGCCCGGCGGTCGCCGCCTGGGCATGGTGCTGGTGCCCGTAGTGGCGGTGGCAGCGCTGCTGGGCATCTGGTTGCCGCAGGGGAGCAGCCAGGGCGAGCTGACGCCCGGAAAGGCGGCCGAGGGCGGCACCTGTCAGTGGCAGGACGCCGGCACGCTGGAGAACGACAGCAACGGCAACCACACGCTCCGCTGCGTCGCCGATGCTGACGGCGGCTACACCTGGCAAAAGGTGGGCTGACCTGCTGTTAGGGCACGCGTCAGGCGCGACGCGGGGGTAGCGCGCTCAGGCGCGGCGGCGCAGCAGCAACGTCACGACACCCGCGGCGACGGCGATCACCAGCACGGACCCCACGACGCGCAGGATCGTGCCGGTGCTGGAGCCGGAGCCGGTTTCCCCGCCCTGGCTCATCTCGTTCGCCGGAGGGGCAGCCTGCGCCGAGCCGTCCGCGGCGACGTAGGCGGGACCGTCCGAGGCGGAACCCTCGACCGCGATGTTGACGCGTGCGGGCAGCTTGTCGGTGGTGACCTTCTCGCCCTCCTCGGACGGGCTGACCCGCACGACGAGGTAGTACCAGCCGGCGACGGTGGTCCAGGTCAGGTCGTTGCTGCCGACGTCACCGGCGTCGTCGTAGGACGCCTGCCGGTTGCCCGGGTTGACCGGTGCCGTCGAGATGGTGGCCTTCTTCTCGGTCGACTCCTCCTTGTAGAGGTAGGTCGAGTCGCTGCCGTCCACGGGCGCCCATTGCGGGCTGAAGGCGACGACAGCCAGATCGAGAGACTGCGGCGGGGCGAAATTGCTGCCGTTGCGGGGCGCGTCGACCGACGCGGCCAGCCGCTGGCCCCAGCCGACCCGGACGCGAGCGACGGCCAGCTTGCCCGGTTTGAGGTCAACCGCGTAGCTGCCGGGTGCCAGCGTGGTTGGCTCGATGAGCTTGTCGCTGAGGGTGGTCTGACCGTCGGTGGACTTGCTGGGCGCCGTGATGTCCTTCTGCTGGTCCTTCGGCGAGGGCGACCCGACCTTCTCCAGCTTGGGTTCGACCGTGACCGCGATCTGCAGCGGGCCCTTGGCGGGCTCGGAGGACGAGCTGGACGAGGAGTCCGAGTCGTCGCTGCCCTTCAACACCAGCAGCAGGTCGGTCGCGTAGGCGCATTTGTCCGGCTGGTAGGACTGCCGCTCGGAGTTCGGCGGGTCGACATAGACGAACGTGTAGCCGGTGACGTCGTTGTTCAGGCTGACATCACTGGAGCAGTCGCTCTCGCCGTCCTTGGTGGTGATCTCGGCGTTCACCGACCCGAAGATCGCGACCGTCACACTGCCTTCCTTGGGGCGGGTGATCGCTGCGTAGTGCTCGGTCTGGCCCGTCGGGGCGGTGGTCTGGTGCAGGCCGGGCTGCAGCTGCGGAGCGTCGCCACGCGCGGTGCTGAGCTTGATCGAGGGCGGTGTGGTGCTCGGCTGGGTCTCGGCAGACGCGGGCACGCCGGACCCGAGAAGGACGGCGGCACCGAGGGCAGCGGCAAGAGCTCGAAAACGCATGGTGGCTGCAAGTATGCCGAAACGGCTTCGGCCGATCGTCAGGTAGGCATCATCTCGGCGACGAAATGCCGCAGTTGCTCCAGGTTGCGGCACTCGTGCATCGGCACGATCTCGCGGTAGCGACGCACCTCGGAGTCGCCCTGGCTCCACAGCTTGCGCGGCTCGGGGTTGAGCCACGCGATGTAGCGCGCCCGGTCCCGGATCCGGGTGAGGTCGGTGGTGTTCGGGTCGGCGAAGTTGTTGCGGGCGTCGCCGAGCACGAGCACGGTCGACCGGGTGGTGATCGCGTCCAGGTGACCACGAGTGAAGGTTCGCAGCGCCCAGCCGTAGTTGGAGCTGGGTCCGCGGCGGATCAGCTCGGACGTGCCGAGCGCCCAACTGGTCAGCGACCGGCCCGGCGGCAGGTTGTGGACGACGTCGGTGATCTCGGCGGTGCTGCTGATGAAGCCGAAGACACGCACCCGGCGGAAGTGCTGGTGCAGCGCCTGCATCAGCAGCATGGTGAAGGTCGAGAAGCCACCGACGGACCCGGAAAGGTCGGCGAAGAGGACCAGGTCGGGGCGGTGCGGCGCTCGCCGGTGGTATGCCGGCGCGATCGGCACACCACCGGTCGACAGGGAGGCCCGCAGCGTGCGGCGTACGTCGATGGCCCCGCGCCCGGCGCGCTCGCGGGCGGTCATCCGGGCCGCGAGCTTGCGCGCGAGCGGGTCGATCTCGCGCCGTAACTCGTGCAGCTGCTTCTCGCCCGAGCTGATGAAGTCGCGACGTCGCAGCGAGGTCGGCACGGCGAGTTGGGCGAGCCGGTCCCGATCACGCAGCTCGGCGTTGCGGCGACGGGACTCGGTCTGCACCTTGCCGCGGAAGTCGTCGACCCTGCGGCGCAGCTCGTCACGGTCGACGCGGTCGGTGAGTTGCTCCGGGCGGTCCGATGGCCGGTCCCAGGGGTTGGTCGCCCACGAGGTGTCGGGGTTTCCTGCCGAGCTGTCGGGTGATGGGGCTGCGGGCGTCATACCGGAGCCGGCGCCGAGGGCGTTGCCCTCGCCGCCGGCGCCCTCCTGAGTGGCTCGGAGCTGTTGATGCGCGCTGGCGATCGCGCGCTGCGGCGCGAGCGCCTCGAGAGTCCGGGCGCTGCTCCAGCCGCGATCCGGGTTGTCTTCGTCGATCGACCCGAGCAGGTCGACCGCTGCGGCCGCGATCCGTTCCAGCTCGGCGTCGTCGCCGGTGGCCAGCGCCCGGGACAGCTGGTCGATCAGGTCAGCATCCCCGGTTTCGTCGCCGATGTGGTCGCCGCTCGCGGTGCGCCGTCCGGTCGCCGCCGGGAAGAAGATGTCGAAGAGGTGGTCGAAGGTGGAGCGGTCCTCGGCCTGGCGGACCATCGCCGCCGCCATACCTGCGCGCAGGCGCTCGCGGTGGTCGAAGCCGAGGGTGGCAGCCACGCGCGCCGCGTCGGTCACCTCACTCGGACCCACACGTATGCCGTGGCCGCGCATGGCGGCGCCGAGCCGGGTGAAGCGGCTCGCGAGGGGACTCGCAAGAGGAGTGGACTTGGCAGCCGCCCGGCCCGCGGACTCAGCCGGCGAGGTCACGATCGAGGTCCAGGCTGCGTAGGGCGATCTCGATGTCACTGTTGTGCTTGAGGATCACGCCGAGGCTGCGCCGCACGATCGCCGGGTCGAGTTCACTGGCGCCCAGGCGCAGCAGGGTGCCGGCCCAGTCCACGGTCTCGGCGACGGACGGGGCCTTGCGCAGCTCGAGCGCACGCAGCGAGCCGACGATCCGGACCATGGAGACGGCCAGCGCCTCGGGCAGCTCCGGCACGTGTGACCGTACGATGCGCTGCTCGAGGTCCGCCGACGGGTAGTCGATGTGCAGGAACAGGCATCGCCGCCGCAGCGCCTCGGACAGCTCGCGGGTGGCGTTGGAGGTCAGCACCACCAGCGGGCGGTGCTTCGCGCGCAGCGTGCCGAGCTCGGGGATGGTGACCTGGAACTCCGAGAGCAGCTCCAGCAGCAGGCCCTCCATCTCCTCGTCGGCCTTGTCGACCTCGTCGACGAGCAGCACGACAGGTTCCTCGCTGCGCACGGCGGTCAGCAGCGGTCGGGCCAGCAGGAACTCCTCGCCGAAGATGTCGGTGCGCAGGTCGTCCCAGTCGGTGCCCTGTTCAGCGGTGATCCGGAGCAGCTGCTTGGCGTGGTTCCACTCGTAGAGCGCGCGTGCCTCGTCGACGCCTTCGTAGCACTGCAGTCGGACCAGTTGCCGGTCCAGCGCCCGTGACAGGGCCGACGCCAGTGCGGTCTTGCCGACACCGGCCGGGCCCTCCACCAGGATCGGCCGGCCGAGTGCCGCCGCGAGGTAGGCCGTGGTCGAAATCTCCTCGGACGCAAGGTATCCCGCGCCCTGCAGGGCGCGGGACACCTCGTCGACGGAGTCGAAGGGCGGTGCGTTGTCGTCGCTGGTCACGACCCCAACGTAACGCCGCAGCGTGACCGGTCAGGACTCGACGCCGGCCTCCTGCACCAGTCCCATGGCGACATCGGACAGCTGGGCCGGGATGCCGAACTGCTTGAGCAGCTGGGCCAGGGTCGCGTTGTCGATGGCGTCGCCGATCGCCTTCACCGCGGCGTTCCACGCCGGATTGTTGTTGAGCAGCGCGTTGGGTGTCGGGATCGGGAGGGGCAGCGGCGGGCCGTAGTTGGTCCGGGGCTGCTGCGCGTGCCAGTGGTCGCCCGGGTGGGAGTCGGCACCGAACGGGTCGAACTTCCCGTAGCCGTGATCACCGGACAGGTATCCCTGGATCTCGTTGCCGACGGCCATCGCATTGGTGAACGGGTTGGCCGCATTGCAGATGACGTCGTTCTGGTTGCAGACCTCGCTCACGTCGACGTCCTTGAAGTCGCGCGGTCCCGGTGCGTCGGCCGTGGGCAGGTTGGGCAGCATCGTCAGCACACCGCCGGCCATGCCCTCGACGCCCTTGGCGTGCGGCGCGCGGCGCGGGTCGCCATACAGGACGGCGTTCATCTGGTCGTGCGGGATGACGTTCTTGTGGGCCAACGACTCCACGACGTTGCCGGCGACCAGGGCGCCGAACGAGTAGCCCATGAAGGCGATCTTCGCGTTGGGGCAGGCCTGGTGGTAGGCGACGGCCTTGTGCTCGAGGCTGGGCACTGCCTTGGAGACGGTCTCGTTGAGAGTCAGAGGGTCGACGACCGGGATGATGCCGTTCTCGTAGAAGAAGATCTCGCGATCCCAGCCCGGGGCGGAGGTGACGTTGGTCAGGGCCTTGCCGCCGAAGCTCTTGGCGGACATGCCGCTGTTATAGCCGTCGACCAGGAAGATCTTGTTGCTGCAGCCGGCAGCGTGCGCGGACGGTGCCGACTGGACGGCGGCGAGGCCCATGCCGGTGGTCAGCAGCGCGGCGCTGGCGGCGGTGGTCACGACCTTGCGAGAAATCGTCTTCTTTGACAGGTGCACGGGGTGTGGCTCCTTGTGGGGGTCGGCCGAGTCGACGGCTCGGGTGGTGACGCGACTCCGGAGGATCCACCCCGACTGTCGCTGGGTGCACCTGCACGCTAGAAGTGACTCGTCGGTAAGAAAACAGCTTTCAGTGCAAGAGTTCGTAAACTATTGACCAAAGACTGAATGTTGCACTACCTCGATGTGCGGAGAGCCGCCAGGTCGGCGCGGCAGCGGTCCTCGACCTGGCCGAGCTCCTGCAGGGTCTGCTCGATGTCTGCGCGGCGTTGCTCGAGGTCGGCACGACGTGCAGCGATCTGCTCCAGCAGATAGGTCAGCTGTCCAGCCTCGCCCGGCGTCTCGTCATACATGTCGATGATCGTGCGAATCTCGTCCAACGGGAAGCCGATTCGGCGTCCGCGCAGGATGAGCGCGAGGCGGGTGCGGTCTCGACGGTGGAAGACGCGGACGGTGCCGCGGCGCTCGGGGGAGATGAGGCCGAGCTCCTCGTAATGCCGGATGGTCCGGTGGGTGACCTCGTATTCGGCGGCGAGCTCGGCGATCGTCCACGTGGTGGCGCGATCGGCCGCAGGCTCCGAGGTTGTCATGGCGGCAAGCATGCTTTACGTTTACGTCAACGTCAAGCAGCGTGGCTTGGCGACCGACGACCGGAAGGACCCGCTCGCAGCATGTTCGAGTTGACCGAGGAACACGAGGAGTTCCGGCAGGTGGTGCGCGACTTCGCGGAGAAGGAGGTCGCTCCGCACGTCGCGCAATGGGACCTGGACCACCACTTCCCGACCGACCTGATCCCGAAGATGGGCGAGCTCGGTCTCTTCGGCCTGGTGGTGCCGGAGGAGTATGGCGGGGCCGGCCTGGACGAGGGCGGCTTCACCTACCTGTGCCTGGCGATCGAGGAGCTGGGTCGGGTCGACCAGTCGATCGGCATCACGCTGTCGGCCGGGATGGGCTTGGGAATCAACCCGATCCTGACCTACGGCTCCGACGAGCAGAAGCAGCACTTCCTGCCCGATCTGGTGGCCGGACGGGCGCTGGCCGGTTTCGGGCTGACCGAGCCGGACGCCGGGTCCGATGCCGGCGCTACTCGCACCAAGGCGACGCTCGCCGACGGTCAGTGGACCATCAACGGTGCGAAGGCGTTCATCACCAACTCGGGCACCGACATCACCTCGGTCGTCACCGTCACCGCGCGCACCGGTACTGACGACAAGGGCCGTCCCGAGATCAGCGCGATCATGGTGCCGGCCGGCACGCCCGGCTTCACGGCGGAGCCGGCATACAACAAACTCGGCTGGAACATCTCCGACACCCACGGACTGACGTTCGCCGGCTGCGTCGTGCCCGAGGGCAACCTGCTGGGGGAGCGCGGTCAGGGCTATCGCCAGTTCCTCAAGACGCTCGACGACGGCCGCATCGCGATCTCCGCGCTCGCGGTCGGGCTGTCGCAGGCTTGCCTGGAGGCGGCCACCGAATACGCAAAGACCCGAACGGCTTTCGGCAAGCCGATCGCCGTCAACCAAGGTGTGTCGTTCCAGCTGTCCGACCTGGCTGTGATGGTCGAGGCGTCCCGCCTGCTGACCTACAAGGCCGCCTGGCTGAAGGACGAGATGGAGGCCGGCCGCCGCTCGGTGGCCGAGGTCAAGCAGGCCGCGTCGATCGCCAAGCTCTACTCGACCGAGTCCGCCGTCACCGCCACCCGCATCGCCACGCAGATTTTCGGCGGCAACGGGTTCATGGAGGAATACCCGGTGGCGCGGTTCTACCGCGACGCCAAGATCCTGGAGATCGGCGAAGGCACCTCCGAGGTGCAGCGGTTGCTGATCGCCCGCGGCCTAGGCTTGCCGGCATGAGCAACGAAGCTGGTCGAGTAGCGGAGGAGCGAAGCGGGGGAGCGTATCGAGACCCTGATGGTCTCGATACGGGCTCGCCCAGCGGCTCGCCCTACTCGACCACCTTGGGCGGCGACCCACGGGTCGCCGACGTCCGCGAGCGACTGGCTGCAGCGCGCGAGGCGTCGCAGACGCTGTCGGACAAGGCGCGGGCCAAACTGGACTCGCAGAACAAGCTCTACGTCCGGGACCGGATCGCACTGCTCTTCGACGAGGGCTCCTTCATCGAGGACGGCCGTTATGCCAACTCGGTGGCCGGCAACCTGCCGGCGGACGGTGTGGTCACCGGTCGCGGCACGGTGGACGGGCGACCGGCGATCGTCGTCGCCAACGACCCGACGGTCAAGGCCGGGTCCTGGGGTGCGCGGACCGTCGAAAAGATCGTGCGGGCAACCGAATCCGCGCTGCGCGAGGAGCTGCCGATCTTCTGGTTCGTCGACTCCGCGGGTGCGCGGATCACCGATCAGGTGCAGCTCTTCCCGGGCCGCCGCGGAGCGGGTCGGATCTTCCACAACCAGGTGGCGCTGTCCGGCAAGGTCCCGCAGATCTGCTGCCTCTTCGGGCCGTCGGCCGCCGGTGGCGCCTACATCCCGAGCTTCACCGACGTGCTGATCATGGTCGAGGGCAATGCGTCCATGTATCTCGGCAGCCCGCGTATGGCGGAAATGGTTGTCGGAGAAAAGGTTTCGCTGGAGGAGATGGGCGGTGCGCGCATGCACTGCACCGTCTCCGGCGTGGGTGACCTGCTGGCCGAGGACGACCCCGAGGCGATCGAGCTGGCCAAGCTCTTCTTCTCCTACCTGCCGTCGACCTGGCGTGACGAGCCTCCGACATACATCGCGGAGGAGCCGGAGGTCGCGCTGACCGACACGACCGTGCCGGAGATCGAGAGCCAGCCGTTCGACATACACGAGGTGATCGACGGGCTCGTCGACGACGACTCGTTCTTCGAGATCAAGCCGCTCTTCGCGCCCGAGCTGGTCGTCGGCTTCGGCCGAATGGACGGCAGGACAGTCGGTTTCGTCGCCAACAACTCCGCGGCCAAGGGCGGTGTGCTCTTCACCGACAGCGCCGACAAGGCGACGCGCTTCATCTGGATGTGTGATGCCTACTCGATCCCGCTGATCTACCTGGCCGACGTGCCGGGCTTCATGATCGGCTCGGAGGTCGAGCGCGGCGGCATCATCCGGCACGGCGCGAAGATGGTGTCGGCGGTGTCCGAGGCGACCGTCCCGCAGTTCTGCGTCGTGGTCCGCAAGGCGTATGGCGCCGGTCTCTACGCGATGTGTGGTCCCGGCTTCGGCCCGGACGCGACGATCGCGCTGCCGACGGCGCGCATCGCGGTCATGGGTCCGGAGGCTGCGGTCAACGCGGTGTATGCCGGCAAGATCGCCGCCATCGAGGACGACACCGAGCGCGCCGAGTTCGTGCAGGCTCGCCGCGACGAATACCTGGAGGACGTCGACCTGGAACGCCTTGCGTCCGACCTGGTCATCGACACGGTCGTCGAGGCCTCGGACCTGCGGGCGGACCTGCTGCGCCGGTTGTCGTATGCCGCCCGGCGCGACCGCAGCTTCAGCGAGCGCCGCCGCGCCATACCGCCGGTCTAGTGCGTGTGTGCAAGTTGCTTGACAGTCGCTCCGCGCCTGACCAGCAACTTCGCCCACATTCGCACCAGCCTTATTTCTGACTCACTTCACTAGAGTGCGACAAATGGGTTCGAACTCACCGACGGTGGTCGACGGCGTGGCCAATTTCCGCAGCACGGAAGGTCTTCCTGCCGGCAACGGTGTGGTGCGGGCGGGACGCCTCTTTCGCTCCGGCAGTCTGCAGGCGATCACCGAGACCGGTCAGCGAACTGTCACCGATCTGGGCGTGCGGGCCGTCGTGGACCTGCGGACCGATGCCGAGCGCAGCGGCTGGCCGGATCGCGTCTGGGAGGGTGTCCGGGTCATCGGGTGCCCGATCCTCGACGACGAGCAGGAGTCCCCGGTGACTGACACGGTGACCGACACCATGGCGGACATCTACCGCAGCATCATTCGCGACCGTAGCGGGCAACTCGCGGCAGCCGTGCGAGTGGCGATGGACAACAGTGGCGACGGGGTGATCGTGCACTGTTATGCGGGCACGGATCGCACCGGTCTCGTCGTCGCGATCGCGCTGCTCGCCGTCGGCGTGGACCGCGACGCGGTCATCGAGGACTATGCCGCGTCCCATCCCGACGTCGACGGCCGACGGTCGGCCACGGAGCTGATGACTGGGGCACTCACCGAACTCGACCGGACGTATGGCGGCGCGGCCGGGCTGTTGACCGCCGGAGGTTTCACCCGCGAGGACCTGCAGCGCCTCCATGAGTGGTTGATCGACGGCGCAGTGAGTTAGCACGCCACGCCACTCCGCGGGATTCCGTCGTTTCCGGGCCGTGCGGATACCGTGGAGGGGTGTCAGCGCACACGACGATCGACAGAGCCCAGCGGAAATTCCCGCCGCTGGGTTACCCCGTCGCCGTCGCGTACAAGTTCTTCGACGACATGGGCAGCTACCTGTCGGCGCTGTTGGCCTTCTATGCGTTCGTCTCGCTCTTCCCGCTGCTGATCCTGGGCACCACCATTCTCGGTGTCGTCCTCGACGGCGACCCGGGGCTGCAGCAGGACCTCATCAAGTCGGCGCTGAACGAGCTGCCGATCATCAGCGACCAGATCGCCTCCCCAAATGCCTTGTCCGGCAGTTGGGTCTCGATCACGGTGAGCACACTCGTCGCGCTCTACGGTGCGTTGGGCAGTGCGCAGGCGTTCCAATACATCGCCAACAGCGTGTGGCAGGTGCCGCGCAACTCCCGCCCCAACCCGTTCGCTGCCCGCGGCAAGTCCCTCGGGCTCATTGCGCTGCTCGGCACCTCGTTGCTCGCGACGATCGGCCTCGGCACCGTCATGCCGCGGCTGGTGCACCTGGAGGGCCTGGCCTCGCTCGGGGTCAAGCTGGGGACGCTCGGCATCGACGTGCTGGCCCTGATGGTCGCCTATCACGTGGGGACCAGCAGGTCCTTGCGCTGGCGTGACATCTGGCCGGGTGCTCTCTTCGCGGCGTTCATGTGGCAAGTGCTGCAGCGCTTCGGAGGCATCTACGTCGAGCACGTGGTGCAGCGCAACAAGGCCATGAACGGCACGCTGTCGGTCGTTCTCGGCCTGATGCTCTTCCTCTTCGTGGCGGGCATCATCATCGTCATCAGCATGGAGATCAACGCCGTCTGGGTCCTGCACCTGTGGCCGCGCGCGTTGTTGACACCGTTCACCGACAACGTCCAGCTGACCGACGCCGACGTCCGTGCCTACAGCGGGCTCGCTCGCGCGACCCGGCTGAAGGGCTTCCAGCAGATCGACATCGGCTTCAACAAACCGCCACCCGATCCCTCGCCGGATTCGGAGTCCGCTGCCGAGGTCGACCCGGCGGCTGCGTCGGAGGGTGACGATGGCCGCGACCACGAGGAGGTGCCGTTGCCGCTCGACTTCGGCGACGCCACGGCACCTCTCGACGAACGCCCGGCACCCGCAGCGTCCGAAGCCGCGCCCGACACCGAAGCTGCACCCAGCACGGCCGGCGTACCGAGCACACGTGGTGCACCCACTCCCGATGCACGTCCGAACCTGCCGATCGCGACCGAGCCGCTGCCCACCCGCGCCGCCGAAGCGGCACAGGAGGCACACCGGTTGCCGACCCCGCACCCGGGCCGCGGATCCGACGACGAGCGGACCATTCCGCTGGTCACCCGCCGCTCCGACCCGGAGGCCGAGGACGACGCGGACACCGCGCCGGTGATCCGCGGCCCGTGGTCGACGGGGAGCTAGCTCGACGCTCGCACGGCGGTCGCCGCGGCGACGAGGTTCGTCAGGGCGGAGCGGACCTCGTCGGTGTTGCGGGTCTTCAGACCGCAGTCCGGATTGACCCACACCTGCCGGATGTCCAACGCGTGCACCGCCTTCTCCAGCAACGCGCGAATCTCGTCGCTGGACGGCACCCGCGGGGAGTGGATGTCATAGACGCCCGGGCCGACACCCTTGGCGTAGCCGGACTGCTGCAGGTCGTCCGCCAGCGACATACCCGATCGGGTCGCCTCGAGGCTGATCACGTCGGCGTCGAGATCGTCGATCGCGGCGAAGATGTCGCCGAAATCGGCGTAGCACATGTGAGTGTGCACCTGCGTGGTGTCGGCGACGGAACTCGTTGCCAGCCGGAAGGATTCGGTCGCCCAGTCCAGGTATGCCGGACGATCGGCGCTCCGCAGCGGCAGCGTTTCGCGCAGCGCGGGCTCATCGACCTGGATGACGCGACACCCGGCAGCCTCGAGGTCCGACACCTCGTCGCGCAGCGCGAGCGCGACCTGCTGGGCCGTGTCGCCCAGGGGCTGGTCATCACGCACGAAGGACCACGCGAGCATGGTGACCGGGCCGGTCAGCATCCCCTTGACGGGTCGCTGCGTCAGTGACTGGGCGTATTGCCACCACCGCACGGTCATCGGCTCCGGGCGGGAGACGTCGCCGAAGATGATCGGCGGCCGGACGCAGCGGGTGCCGTAGGACTGCACCCAGCCGTGGCTGGTCGCCAGGTAGCCGTCGAGCTGCTCGGCGAAATACTGCACCATGTCGTTGCGCTCGGGCTCGCCGTGCACCAGGACGTCCAGGCCGAGCTCCTCCTGCAGCTCGATCACCGCGGCGATCTCGCCCTGCATCGCCGACTCGTATGCCGCCCGGTCGATCTCGCCCTTGCGCAGTGCGGCCCGCGCCTTGCGCACGGCGTCGGTCTGCGGGAACGACCCGATGGTGGTCGTCGGCAGCACGGGCAGGCCGAGCGCTTCGTGCTGCTGCGGACGCCGCTGCTCGAAAGCCGCCGCGCGGTGGGCGTCGGCTTCGGTGACTCCGGCCATCCCTGCGCGGACGGCGGCGTCGTGGGTGCGTGCCGAGTTGCGTCGCGAGGCGATCGCGTCACGTGCGCGCTCCAGTGCGGGTGTCGCAGCAGCTTCGTCGTCCAATGCCGTTGCCAGCGTGTGGAGTTCGAGCACCTTCTCCCGAGCGAAGGCGAGCCAGCTGCGCACCTCGTCGTCGACGGCGGTCTCCTTGGACGCGTCGAGCGGGACGTGTAGCAGGGAGCAGGAGCTCCCGACGACGAGGTCGTCGACCCGGGCGGCCAGTCGGCGCAGCGTGGCGAGGCGCTCGTCGAGGTCGGCAGCCCAGACGTTGCGGCCGTCGATCACTCCCGCGACCAGGCGCTTGCCGGCGAGGCCGTGCTCCAGGATCGCGGTGACGTTGTCGGCGACGGTGCAGTCGATCGCGACGCCGTCGACGGGCGCGTCGGCGAGGACTTCGAAGGCGTCCTGCAATGCCGCAAAATAGCTGGCGATCAACAGTTTCGGGCGGTCGGTGGCCGAGCCGAGCCGCTGCAGCGCCGCGCGGGCAGCGTCCAACACGGCGGCCGGCTGGTCGAGCACGAGCGCCGGCTCGTCGAGCTGCACCCACTCGGCACCGGCTTCGCGCAGCTGGGCCAGGATCTCGACATACACCTCCAGCAGTGGCTCGAGCAGCGACAGCCGGTCGAAGTCGGCGGGCGCGTCGGCAGCGGGTTTGGCCAACAACAGGAAGGTGAGCGGTCCGACGAGCACCGGGCGTGCGGTGTGGCCGGCAGCTGTTGCCTCGTTGAAGTGCTCGATCTGCCGCGAGGCGTCGGCGGTGAAGGTCGTAGTGGGGGAGAGTTCCGGCACCAGGTAGTGGTAGTTGGTGTCGAACCACTTGGTCATCTCCAGCGGCGCGACCTGGTCGTTGCCCCGGGCCATGGCGAAGTAGATGTCCAGCTCGCCCGTGGCTGCGTCGCGGTAGCGCTGCGGGACGGCACCGACCATGATCGCCGTGTCGAGCACGTGGTCGTAGTAGGAGAAGTCGCCCGTGGGGACTTCGCGGATGCCGTTGTCGGACAGCTGTTTCCACGCGTCAGCGCGTAGGCCGGCTGCGACCTCGTGCAGTTGGTCCGCGCTGGATCGCCCGGCCCAGTAGGCCTCGATGGCCCGCTTCAACACGCGCTTCGGTCCTTGCCGCGGCCAGCCGAGGACAGTGGCGGTGGTGCTGTTGGTCATGTCGAACTCCTCCGTGACCCGCCCGAGAGGTCATCGATCGGCCGAACCCGGGTCCGGGCTCGGGCGACCGGCAGGTCTTCGGACTCGTGAGCACGCCTGGGCGCCTACTGTCCGTCGCTTCCCGACCGGTTGGCCAGTGCGTATGACGGAGGTCGTTCTCACATACCGCTGCGGGGCAGTCCCGGAGTCGCACCGGGTTCCCTCTTACGACGAACTGCCCTGGGGTGCAGGGCGGTTCGAACCTGTCGCATGAACGAGCCTACTCGCGGTCGGCCGCCTCCTTCGGGGAGGTTCGAGGCTCGGACTCCTCCGACGTGAGCACCTCGTCGACCGGAGCGCCGAACATCATCGTGTAGTAGGTATGGCGCTCGACGTCATCGCCGGATTGCGAGAGGTGCCGAGAGCGGTCCATCCACCGCATCATGAATTGCCACTGCTCCTCGAGGAATTCGTCGACCTCCTCACGGCTCAGGTGCAGGCCGAAGTCGTTCACCCAACTACGCGCGCTGTCGTCCGGCGCGTCGATCCGGCTGAACGCCAATGACACCAGGGCGTGCGCCGAGCCCTCCGTCACTTGCTCGAAGACGCCTACCGCTTGCGGTCCGCCCGGTAGCTTCCGTAATTCGTCGAGATTCACGATGAACCCCTGGGCGGACGGGGTCCGCCACCACCGCTCGCGGCCGTCCGTGCCGCGTTCGGTGTCCTCGACGACAAGTCCGTAACGGGCCAGTTGACGTAGGTGGAAACTCACCGAATTGGCAGGTTCGCCAAGGGCTTTGGCGAGATCGACGGCGCGACATGAACCGCGCGTGGCGAGCTCGCTGATCAGGCGCATCCGCATCGGGTGCGCCAGTGCCTTCAGGGCGCGAGGGTCTGCGATGCGTTTGGGGTCGCCTCGGTCGTCCTGCGTGCTCACGACACCACTGTGCCGGACGGGGCGAGTGGTTCGCAAAGGGACATGCGCAAAAATAAATGCGCAAATAATCTTGCGTAATATTCACGACGGGTGCAGGCTGTCCGTCATGACAACACCCGGGGAGACCAGGCCTGAGCAAACGCCGACGGACGTGAAGCGTCCGGCGCTGTGGCGCAATCGCGACTTCGAGCTGCTGATGGTCGGCAACACGCTCAACGGGATCGGCTCCCGGATGAGCGGTTTGGCGTTCCCGCTGCTTGCACTGTGGCTGACCGGCAATGCGGCGCTCGCGGGGCTCGTCGGGGGAGCCGTGGTCGCCGGGTTGGTCGTTGCCGGGGTGCCCGCCGGAGCCTTCGTCGACCGCTGGAACCGGCGGGCGACGATGGTCTGGTCGGCCCTGGCGGCGGCTGCCACCTACGCGACCGTCGTGCTGGCGTATGCCGCCGATGCGCTGACGATCACCCAGCTGGTGATCGCCGGCGTGGTGGTCGGCGCAGCGGAGGCATTCTTCACCCCTGCGGACACACTGGCGACGAAAACCGTTGTGCCGACTGAGGATCTGAGCACCGCGATGTCTGCGATGCAGGGGCGACAGGGTGTCACCGGCCTGGTCGGCCCGCCCCTGGGCGGGCTGCTCTTCTCGATCTCCCGGTCGCTGCCCGTGCTGGCCGACGTCGCGTCATACCTCATCTCAGCGGCCGCGGCGCTGCTGGTCCGCACGCCGTTGCCGGCGCCGCCGCCGGAGGGCGACACGCACGAGCCCCCGTTGCAGGCAATGCGATCCGGCCTGAGGTTCGTATGGCGCCATGAGGTGCTCCGCCCGGTGATGGTGATAGCGACCCTGATCAACTTCGCGGGGAGCGGCTTCATGTTGGTGCTGATCGTCGTCCTGCAGCAGCGCGGCGTCCGTCCGGCGGGCATCGGGCTGGCCGAGACGGCGATCGCGGTCGCGACGATCGCGGGCGCGGTTGCCGCAGGGGCGATCCTCAAGAAGGTGGCGGCCGGTCGCGTCCTGATGGGTGGCGCTGTCCTGCTCGGCGCCTGCCTGGTGACCTGCGCCTTCGTGCACAGCTATCCGGTGGTGCTCGCGCTGCTGGTCGTCGGGTTCCTGCTCACTCCTGCCCTCAACGCCGGTTTCATGACCTACGTCATGCTGATCACGCCGGAGACGATGCAGGGCAGGGTCCAAAGCGCGCTGATGACCTGTGTCCTGGCCATGTCGCCGCTGGCACCTGCCGTGGGTGGCTTGCTCGTGGAGTGGTGGGGCGGCGAGCCCGCGATGGTCTGCCTCGGAGCGCTGCTGCTTGTCGTGGCCTCGCTGATCGTGCTGGTCGGACCGCTTCGCCGGATGCCGCTGCTCGCTGACGTTGAGCCGGTGGGTCCGAAACCCGGTGCCACCGACCCGGCCATCGCCTGACCATCAGGTCAGCTGGTCGAAGTCACCTCGCACCCACCCGATGTGCCGCTGTGCAGAGCGCTGCACCGCAGCTGCTGCATCCGACGCCACGGCGACACCGAAGTTGTTCCACAGCTCATCGAAGGCCAGTGGCTTCACGCGTGCAGCGATCCGCTGGACAACGTTGCCGGACAACGGGATCCGGTTGGGGTAGCTTCGCATGAAGCTCACCGAGCGATGGTCCGGGTTGGACATGATGGTGTCGCCACTGAGCAGCGTGCCGCGGCCATCGGCGCCATGCTCCCAGTGCGCGACCGCACTTCCCGGGAAGTGGCCGCCGATCCGGTGCAGGGTCAGCCCTTCAGTCAGCTGCAGCTCGTCGTCCCACTCGCTGATCGCCGGGCCGCGACGTCCGAGCCACTCTGCGTCCGCGGCATTGACGTGGACCGGCGCGTCGTCGAAGGCCGCCGACCACTCGAGCTGCACGCCGAACATGTGCGGATGACTCGCCGCGATCCACCGGATGCCACCACGGCCGGCCACGGCCGCGACCGCTTCGTCGTCGATGAAACCCGGTGGGTCCCAGAGCAGGTTGCCGTCCGGCGTCTGCACCAGGAGCGCGGTCTGTCCGATGCCGACGTCGGTCCGCAGCCCGGTCAGGCCGGGGCGGAGGTCGAGCACCTCGACGCGGTGCCCGTCCGCAGCGAGCTGCTTCAGGCTGGTCCAGATCTGGCCGCCCTCGGGGAGGTACTGCCGCTCGTCGGCGCAGATCGGGCAGTCCCGACCCTCGGCCGCATCGTCATACTCCACCGCACAGGTGGCACACGTGATCATGTCCACCATCCTGCTGCCTCAAGCGAGCTCGAGGTCAACCAACCGACCGACCCGGCGTCCTCCGGCTCCCCACGCCGGGCCACCCTTCCGGCTCCTCACTGGCGGAAATCTGGTTCCGGGCGTGTTCGGGGCGGCGACAAGATGACCGTGCAGAGCTGTCTCCGAGCAGGACGTTAGTCTCCGACCTAGGGGAAGGAACTCGTGATCGCCCGACTCTGCGAACGACTTGCGACTGACGTCGCGACCTGACCAAACCCTTACCTTTCGGTGGCACCACCGCGGGATCCGGGATGGCAGGGTGGTGAAGCGTGACAGTGGACGAAAGGGGGCGCGCGACGGTGGGAGCCGACGACGCGGAGCGAGCCGCGTTGCCACCGCTGCGACACAACCGCGACTACGCCAGGTTGATCTTCGGCGGAGCGGTGTCGAGTCTCGGCAGCCGGATGAGCAGCATCGCGTTCCCGCTGATCACGCTCGCAGCCACCGGCAGCCCGTTCGCCGTCGGTCTGGTGGCCGGCACAGCCACGATGGCGCTGGTCGTCATCGGCATACCCGCCGGAGCGCTCGTCGATCGCTGGGACCGTCGCCGGACGATGATCACTGCCGCCGCACTCGGCGGTGTCGCCTACCTGTCCGTGGCGCTGGCGGCCTTCGCCGACCACATCACCGTCCCGCACCTCATGCTCGCGGCTGCGTGCGGAGGTGTTGCCAACAGTTTCTACGGACCGGCCGAGCAGGTCGCCGTGCGCAACGTGGTGCGCAAGGACGACATCCCTCGAGCAGCGGTCAACAACCAGGTGCGCTCGGCCGCTGCCGGACTTGCCGGGCCACCCCTCGGTGGCTTCCTCTTCGGCATCACCCGTGGCCTGCCGATGGTCGCGGACGCGATCAGCTACGCGGTCGCCATCGTGTGTGCCTTCCGCGTGCGCACGCCGATGCCGGGCAAGGCACGCGATGACCGCGAAGCGCTGTGGCCGTCGATCCGCACCGGGCTGTCGTTCCTCTTCGGCCACGAGCTGCTGCGCACCATCACCCTGCTCTCGACGCTGCTCAACTTCGCCGGCACCGGCCTCGTGGTGTCGGTGACGATCACCATGCAGCAGCGCGGCACCGCGCCCGCCTGGATCGGTGCGGTGTCGAGCGCGATGGCGGTGTCGATGCTCATCGCGTCACTGCTGTCCGCACGCATCCTGGAGCACCTGAGCGTCGGCGTGCTGATGTTGCTGACGCCGCTGATCGGCGCCGTCGCTTTCACCGGTATGGCGTTCGCCCACGCCCCGCTCGTGCTCATGGCGCTGATGGCGTGCGGGACCTTCCTGCTCGCGCCGTGCAACGCCGCCGTCGTGTCGGTGCTGACCTCACGCACGCCCGAGGACCGGCTCGGCCGGGTGATGAGCGCCGACAACGTGCTGTCGCTAGTGCTGACGGCGCTCGCGCCCGCGACGATGGGTTTCCTGATCGGTGCCGCCGGGGGTGAGACCGCGATGGTCACCTTCGCGGTGCTGCTCGTGGTGTCGGGCGTGCTCGTGCTGCCCTTCCCCCGCCTGATGCGTATGTCGGCCGTCGAGGACTCCGTCGAAACGGCCTGACGACCGGGCGGATTGGTCAAGAACCGGCCGGGCCGGACGGTGTCAGTCGCGCAGTTGGTCGAACCGCACATCGACCTCGGCGAGCATCTCGCGCAGCACCGGCAGGCTGAGGCCGACCACGTTGTGGTGGTCGCCCTCGATGCGCCGGACGAACGGTCCACCCAAGCCGTCGATCGTGAACGCACCGGCGACGTGCAGTGGCTCGCCCGTGGCGACATACGCCTCGATCTCCTCGTCGGTCACGTCGGCGAAGTGGACCACGGTGGAGGCGACGACCCCGAAGGTCGCGCCGGTGGACTCCTCACGGCCGTCGACCAGCCAGTGCCCGGTGTGCAAGGTGCCGGAGCGGCCACGCATCCGCTGCCAGCGGGCGATCGCATCTGCCGCGTCGGCCGGCTTGCCCAACGTGGAGTCCTCGAACTCCAGCACCGAGTCGCAACCCAGCACGAGTGCGTCGGCGTCGGTCGCCGAAGCGACCGCCTCGCACTTCGCCCGGGCGAGCAGCAGCGCGACATCGTCGGCGGCGAGCGTCGCGCCCAGCCCCGCCTCGGCGTCGTTGATGACCGCCGGCTCGTCGACCTCGGAGACGATCACCTCCGGCTCGACACCGGCGGACCGCAGGGTCGCGAGGCGGGCGGGGGAAGCAGAGGCGAGCACGAGGTCGACAGTCACGATCCGCAAGCCTAATTCTTCGCCGCGACAAATGGGGTGTTGCCGTCGGATTCGGTTGTCGGTGCTTGTGTTTGGGGCCTGCGGCGCCGGTAGTAGTGGACGGTCAGCGCACCCAGCAGCGGTCCCCAGGCGACCAACGGGAGGTAGGACACCGCGAACGCAACGGTCTGCCAACCGTGCGTGACCATGCCCGTCGTGTCGTTGCTCGCGCCGCCCACGGTGCGGCCCAGGACGAGGTCCATGAACATGGCGTAGGGGAAGACCAACAGCAGGGTCGACCCGATGGCCGCAGGTATGACGGCACCCATGATCGGCACCCGCCGGCCGCGCAGCCGCGGGACCCAGCGCGGGAACACCTCACCCCAGCGGCATACGAGCCCGAATGCCAGGAACGCCAAACCCTCACTGATCACGCTCAACCCGATGACGTAGACCGTCGTCCAACTGTCGGGGATCAGTTGAGGCCCCTGACCGGTGTGCCGGCCCTCGGTCTCGGCTTCGAGAACCGGCACGTCGAAGACCATCCCCGCGATGCGCCAGATGCACGACGGCAGCACCGCGAGGTGGACGAGGTATGCCGAGACGATTGCCCACTGTGGCACGTTCGCTGCGGTGGGGCCGTGCAGGCGGTCCGGAAGCGTGCGGGTGCTCATGCGAGGCTCCGGCGCCGGTAGTAGCGGACGGTCAGCAGGCCGAGCAGCGGCCCCCAGGCGACTAGGGGGAAGTAGGCGACTCCTGCCAGGACGGTCTGCCACGCATGGACATACATCTGAGTGCCGTTCCCGTCGGTCTCGGTGCCGAGGCCGCCGGTGACGATGTGGATGCACAACGCAACGCCGTAGATGAGCAGGATCAGCGTGCCGATGGCCGCGGGGACGACCGCGGCGCTGATCGGCACCCGCCGGCCGCGAAGTCCCGGGATCCACCCGGGGAAGACCTCGCCCCAGCGGCATACGAGCCCGAAGGCCAGGAACGCGAAAGCCTCGGTCACCAGACTCAGCACGATGACGTAGAGGGGACCCCAACTGTCGGGGAGACTTCCCCCGCCCGGACTGCGCTCGGCGAGCGGCACGTTGAAGGTGAACCCGAGGATCCGCCAGATGCACGACGGCAGCACCGCGAGATGGATGGCGTATGCCGCACCGATCGCCCACCGTGGCACGTTGGCGGCAGTTGGGCCGTGCAGACGGGACATGAAAGGTGTTGCGGTCATTGGATTTCCGGCTCCTCGGTGATGGGATGACGGCTCCACTCTCGGTGTCCCGGCCGGGCCGTCGCTTCGCGCGGAAGGGGTAACCAGCTACCACTGCGGAGGGATATCTCAGCGCTGCGTTTCTGCAAGGATCGACAGCATGCGGCGGATCCTGGACACCTCGGTGTGGTTGCGAGCGGTCTTCGTGCTGCTCGGATCCGGGTTGGTGCTGTCGCTCGCCTTGCTGGACGTGACTCTCGTCGTGCTGCTGCTGGAGTCCGATGCCCTGCCCGGGTGGTTCGCCGTCGTGCTCGCCGTCGTGCTCGTCGTGGTCCCCATCGTCGGGATCGGTGTGGTTCCTGGCGTGCGCTCCGTGGAGGCTGCGGCGGCGGAATCGCTGTTGGGAGTGCACTTTTCGAGCGGCACGCCGGGTCCGGCGGTCGGCCGGCCGCAGCGGTCGCGCACGCTCGCGTGGTTCGCGCTGCACCTGCTCGCCGGACTCGTTCCGGTCCTGCTCGTCCTGCTCGCGTTCTATGCGTCGAGCCCGCTTTGGACACCCGTGGTCCTTCTCGTCGCGGTCGGTGCGCTGCCGGTCCTGGGGCGAGGACTCGCCGCGCTTGCCCCGGCGCTGCTCGGCCCCTCGCAGGCCGAGCGCATCGAGCTGCTCGAGCAGGACGTGCACCGGGCGGTCGAACGCAATCGGCTCGCCCGGGAGATCCATGACAGCGTCGGTCACGCTCTGTCGCTGGTGACGGTCCAGGCAGCCGCGGCAAGCAAGGTCATCGACCGTGATCCCGCCTTCGCGGCATCCGCGCTGACCGCGATCGAGGAGGCTGCCAGGTCGGCGACCGCGGACCTGGATCACGCGCTCGGCCTGCTGCGCGAGGACCGCGTCGTGACGACGGCACCTGCGCCGGACCTCACCGCGGTCGATGCGCTGCTCGTGGCAACACGCGCGGCGGGACTCGAGGTGCGCGCCGACGTGTGTGACCTGGCGGCGGTGCGTCCGGAGGTGGTCAGTGTGGAGGCATACCGGATCGTGCAGGAAGGACTCACCAACGCGATGCGCTATGCCGATCCGCGGACCGCCGCACTCGACATACGGGCGGAGGGGCACGAGTTGCGGGTCGTCGTCAGCAACCCGACCACCGGCCGCGCTCACGGTCGGCAGGGTCGAGGTTTGCGCGGCATCGAGGAGCGCGCGACGGCGCTCGGCGGCAGCATGAGAGCAGGTCGGCACGACGGGACGTGGCAGCTGTCGGTGCAGCTGCCGTTGGCGACAGGGGAGAGGCATGGATGAGATCAGGGTCGTCCTCGTCGACGACGAGCCGCTGGTGCGCAGCGGACTCGCCGCGATCGTCGACAGCGAGCCCGACCTGACGGTCGTCGGCCAGTGCGGCGACGGCTCGGAGGCGGTGCCGCTGGTGCGCCGGTTGCGACCGGACGTGGTGCTGATGGACGTGCGGATGCCCGGAGTCGACGGGATTCGGGCGACCCGGCTGCTGACGCAACTGGACGGCGGCGGTCCGGCGGTGCTGGTCGTGACGACCTTCGAGAACGACGACTACGTGTATGACGCCCTCCGGGCCGGGGCACGCGGGTTCCTGCTGAAACGGGCCCGCGCGGAGGACTTCGTGTCCGCCATACGCACGGTGCAGCGCAGTGACTCGCTGCTCTTCCCGGAGGCGGTGCGCGGGCTGGTGGCAGCTCGCGGGCGCCGGCCGGACGGCACCGCCCTGCAGGAGCGGCTCAGCGAGCGGGAGCAGGAGATCCTGCGGCTGATCGCGAGCGGGAGCTCCAACGCCGAGATCGCCTCGGAGCTCTATCTGAGCATCGAGACAGTCAAGACGCACGTGCGCAATCTGCGCGCCAAGCTCGGCGCCCGCGACCGGGTGCAGGCCGTGATCATCGCGTACGAAAGCGGATTCGTGGAGATGTGAGTGCGGCGGAGGCTCAGCCGAGGACGTCGTCCACGAAGCACCAGCGCCAGCCTTCGCCGGGCTCGAAGGACCGCATCACCGGGTGGCCGGTCTCCTCGTGGTGCTTGCTGGCGTGCTTGCCGACCGAGGAGTCGCAGCACCCGACGTGCCCGCAGGCGAGACACAGGCGCAGGTGCACCCAGACGCTGCCGTCCTGCAAGCACTCCTCGCAGCCGTCCGGTGTGAGCGGGTCGGTGGCGAAGGGCGCGTCCGCCAGGTGCTCGCACCCGAACTGGCGTTGCTCGGGGGTGAGCAGCATGCGCTCGGTCAGGCTGCGGTCGTAGTCCTGAACGCGGGCGATCATGGACTCCTCCAGGTCCAGGGAGCCCATCACGGCCTGCAACACCTCGTGATCCATGACGCCCTTGTCGCGCAGCTTGAGCACCTTCGTGCGCTCGGCATCCAGCATTGCCGAGCGGAGGCGACGGTAGGCGTCCGAAGGCGTTTCGGTGCCCTCGTCACTGTGCCCGAGACGCTCCCAGGCGAGGTTCGCCCGGCGCGCTCCCTGGTGCTGCAGGACGGTGATGACCTGCTCGGGCACTTCGAACTCGCTGTCGTCGAGCTCTTCTTCCAGCCGGCGGTTGCCGGCGTTGACCGCCGCCTGGGTGAGTTGTGCGGTCTGCAGGGCGTCCTCGCGCGGATCGGGGCCGTGCAGGTCGAGTCGACGGGAGACATAACCGAGCGTGAATCCTTGCAGCACAAGGGTTCCCACGGTCACGAAGAGCGCGATGAAGATCATCGCGGCGCGTTCGGGGGTGTCCGCCGGCAGCAGTGACGCTGCAGCCAGGGTGACCACGCCGCGCATCCCGGCCCAGGAGGCGATGGCGACCTCGCGCCCTGTCATCGCCGTGCTCGACCACCCCATGCGACGACTGATGGCCTCCGAGCCGAGCAACCAGATCGGTCGCAGCACCATGACCGTCACGAGCACGAGCAGTGCGATGCCGACGGTGCGGCCGAGTCCACTGCCGGAGTTGCGCACACCATCGACGATGGTCCGGGTCTGCAGGCCGATCAGCAGGAAGACCATGTTCTCCAGCAGGAAGGTCATCGACGCCCAGTTCAGCTGCTCGGAGACCCTCGACTGGGCGGTCTGGATCCGCGGCGCCTCGTGGCTGGTGGCCACACCGCACACGACGGCCGCGATCACGCCGGAGGCGTGTGCCTCCTCGGCCGGCAGGTAGGCGATCCACGGGCTGAGGAAACTCAGCGCGACCACTGTGACGGTGTCGGTGACGTGTCGCCATACCCACGACACCAGCAGGTAGGCGACGAAGCCGATGGCGACGCCGCCGGCGGACGCCCAGAAAAAGTCTCGACCGGCGGTGAAAACCGTTGTCGCGCCTGCGCCTCCGGCGATGAGTCCCTTCGCGGTGTTGACCGTGACCAGTGCTGTCGCGTCGTTGAAGAGTGACTCACCCTCGAGCACCGACACCACGCGGCGGGGCAGCCCGATGCGCCGCGCGACCGCCGTCGCAGCGACCGCGTCCGGCGGCGCGACAACGGCACCGAGGGCGACGGCCGCCGCGAACGGCACGTCGAGCAGCCGCCACGCCACCAGCGCGACACCGAACGCGGTGAACAACACCAGCAGCACCGACATCTGCAGGATCTGCCGACGCTCGCGGCTGAGGTCGATCAGCGAGGTGTTGGACGCCGCGGCGAACAGCAGCGGCGGGAGGAACCCGAGCAGGATGATCTCGGGGTCCACCTCGAACGGGTAGGGCATGAACGGCAGGAACGACGTCACCGCACCGACCGCGACCAGCAACAGCGGCGCGGACAGCCCCACCCGGCGAGCGAGTGCAGCGATGGCGACGACCGCGGCGGTCAGCAGGAAGAGCGGCAGCGCGATATGCACCCTGTCATCTTTCCAGGTGCGTGGCCCTTACAGCGTGCCCAACACCGCGCCGCGCAGCGTGTCGAGGCCGACCGAGCCGATGTCGAGCGCCCGACGGTGGAACGCCTTGAGATCGAAGGCGTCGCCTTCCCGCTCGCGCATCTCGTCGCGCAGCTGCAGCCAGATCCGCTCGCCGACCTTGTATGACGGGGCCTGGCCGGGCCAGCCGAGGTAGCGGTCCAGCTCGAACCGCAGGAAGCCTTCGCCCATGTCGCAGTGGGCATTGAGGAACTTCCAGGCCTTGTCGTAGGTCCAGGCACCGCCGCCGACCTCGGCCGGAGCTTCGAAGCCGCAGTGCACGCCGAGGTCGACCACGACGCGGGCAGCACGCAGCGACTGCCCGTCGAGCATGCCGAGCTTGTTGCCCGGGTCCTGCAGGTAGCCCAGGTCGTCCATCAGGCGTTCGGCATACAGCGCCCACCCCTCGCCGTGCCCGGAGCACCAGACGTCCAGGCGGCGCCAGGTGTTCAACAGCCCGGACCGGAAGATCGTCTGGCCGTTCTGCAGGTGATGCCCCGGCACACCTTCGTGGTAGACGGTGGTCAGCTCACGCCAGGTGCTGAAGGTGTCCTCACCCTTGGGCACCGACCACCACATGCGGCCCGGACGGGAGAAGTCCTCGCTCGGCGGGGTGTAGTAGATGCCGCCGGATTGCGTTGGGGCGATGCAGCATTCGATGGTGCGCGCCGGCTCGGGTATGTCGAAATGACTGGCGCCGAGGTTAGCGACCGCCTCGTCCGCCTTGCCCTGCATCCAGCGCTGCAGCTCGTCGGTGCCGTGCAGCGTGTAGTCGGGGTCGGTGTCCAGTGCGGCCATCGCCTCCTTGACCGTGGCGCCCGGCTTGATCTGCTCGGCGATCTGCTGCATCTGCTCGGTGATGCGGGCGAGCTCCTGCTGGCCCCAGGCGTAGGTCTCCTCCAGGTCGACCGCTGAGCCCAGGAAATAGCGTGAGTGCAGGCCGTAGGCGTCCCGGCCGCATCCGTCGGCCTCGGGCGCCAGCGGCAGGATCTGTGCGCGCAGGCGCTCGCCGGCCTTGGCATAGGCGGCCGCTGCGGTGTCGACCGCGTCGGCGATCTGCGGGTGCTGGGACTTCAGCTCGGCGAAGTAGCCGTCGGCGGCTGTGTGGTCCTCCGTCTGCTTGATGCAGGCCTCGACCTGGCGGCGTGCGCTGACGACGCCGTGCTCCGTGGCGGTGTGCAGCGACTCGAACCACTGGTCCAGGGCGGTCGGCACGGCCGTCATACGCCGTCCGATCGTGTCGATCTGGTCGGGCGTGTCGGTCGGCATCAGGTCGAAGACGTCGCGAATGTCCTGCAACGGCGAGGCGATGACGTTCAGCGCGCCGTGCTGCAGGTGCGCGTCGTACATCTCGGCGTCGAGGCCGAGGCGCTCGCGCATCGCGTCGATCGTCACCTTGTCGACGTCGTCCTCGGGGGTCGCCTGCTCGAGCGCGGCGAGCGTCTCGCGGGTCAGGGCGTTGGCGGCGGCGAGGCCGGCAGGGGAGAAGTCGTCGAGCTCGTCCTGTCGCTCGCCGGAGCCGATATAGGTGCCCAGCATGGGGGAGAGCCGGAGGGACTTGTCGTGGAAGTCCTCCGCGATCGCGTCGACGGGGGTGGGTTTGCGTGCGAGATCGTCTGTCACATCGTGCACGCTAGTCGCGGTGAGACCGCATTGCATCGCGTTTGTGTGCGGCCGACAATGGCGTCGTGGTTTGCGACGAGAGCTGGGTGGGCAGCGGCGAAACGGGCACCGGACTCGTGCTGTCGACGAACACCGGTCGGGCACAACCCAATCCGGCCAACCACGGCATGACGGGCATCCATAAGCGCGCCGTGCCGCAGATCGCGGTGCGCGATCCCGGGCCGAAGGTCGCGGACGGCATCGGCAGCGGTGTCGTGGACGATTTCATCGGGGACCGGGCGCACCACGGGGGCGACCGTCAGGCGGTGTATGCCGTCGCCCGTGAGCAGTTGGACTGGTGGAGCGAGCGACTCGGACGGACCCTCGACAACGGTATGTTCGGGGAGAACCTCACGACCACCGGCATCGATGTCGACAACAGCGTGATCGGCACGCAGTGGACCGTCGGCACTGCGGTGCTGGCCGTCACCGGGCCGCGGATCCCCTGTGGCACCTTCCGGACGCACATGGCCGAGCAGGGCTGGTTGAAGAAGTATGTCGAGCACGGCCTGTCCGGCGCCTACCTGGAGGTGGTGACGCCTGGCGTCATACACCCCGGGGATGCTGTGCACGTCGGTGCCGCTCCCGATCACGGCGTGACCGTGCCGACGGCGTTCAGGGCGCACTACGGCGACGTCGAGGCGATGCACACGGCGCTTGATGCCGGCGTGCTGAGTGAGCGAGAGCGCCAGCGGGTCGCTGCCCGGCTGGGGGAAACCGTCGACGAGTTGGTCGAGTAGCAGGGGGAGCGCAGCCAAGGTGGTCGAGTAGCCGGGGGAGGCGTATCGAGACCCCCGCGACGACACTCTCTGACGACACCAACTCTTGACCGACGTCTGACCCGCACTTCACCCGCGCGTGAACTTGCCGGGCGTAGCGTCGAAAACCATGAAATACCGCCTCGTTGCTGTCGTTTCAGCTGGTTCCTTCGCATTCGGTGTGGTCGCGACCACCGCCCCCGCTCAGGCATCCGAAGTGGGGGAGGTGTCGAGCACGGTCGCCGCAGCCCAGCTCAAACTGGGGATGACCGGGACACCGGAGGACGCGAAGGCAGACCTGCCGACCCTGACGGTCAAGGCCAAGGGCTCGATGGACGGCTACGACCGCGACCTCTTCCCGCACTGGCGGGACGCGTCCACGTGGGGCTGGCCGGAGGAGCCGAACAACTCCTGCAATGCGCGCAACGCGGCGTTGTACCGCGATGGTGAGGACGTCACGATGTCCTCGAGTTGCACCAGTCTGCAAGGCACGTGGGTCGATCCGTATGGCGCCAAGAAGTATGACGAGGCGTCCGACATCGACATCGATCACGTCGTGCCGCTGGCAGCTGCCTATGTCACGGGTGCTGCGGCCTGGGACACCGAGAAGCGCACGCAGTATGCGAACGATCCACTGGTGCTGGTGTCGTCGGACGACTCGTTGAACCAGTCGAAGAGCGACGACGATCCGTCGGAGTGGAAGCCGCCGAACACGGACGCCTACTGCCTCTATGCAACCCGGTGGGTGCTGATCAAGGACAAGTACGGCTTGTGGGTGACCAGCACCGAGAAGACTGCGCTGAACAGCATGCTGGAGACCTGCTGACGCCGGCGAGATTGTCCTCCGAGGTGGCCGAGCCTGTCGAGGTCACCGAGCGTGTCGAGGTCACCGAGCGTGTCGAGGTGGCCGGGCCTTCGAGATGGCCGAGCCTTCGAGATGGCCGAGCTTGTCGAGGTCACTGATTGACGAAGAACGCCACGGTGATCACCAACATCACGGTCACGATCCCGGCGCGCAGCACCGGCGCAGGCACGTGGTGCGCACCGCGGGCGCCGGCCCAGCCACCGGCGATCCCAGCCAGCAGCACGGGCACGGTGGCGCTCCAGGCGACGCTCGCGGTGGCGACGAAGACCAGCACCGCCACGGCACGGGCGGCACCGACCATCAGGTTCTTGGCGGCGTTGCTGTGATGCACGTCTGCCTCGCCGAGCAGACTCCACATCGCCATCATCAGGATCCCGACCGCGCCGCCGAGGTAGCCGCCGTACATGCCGAGGACGAACTGACCGACCACGATCGTGGGTGCGGGCAGGGTGACCCGGCGGCGTAGGGCGGCCCCGACGGGCCGGCCGATGGCGAACGTGACGGTGGCGAAGAGGAGCAGCCAGGGGATCACCGCGTCGAAGACACCGCCCGGTGTGCTGATCAGCAGGACTCCGCCGCAAAGGCCACCGGTCGCGGTGACTACGACGAGCGTGCGCAGCGATCTCCCGGCGACCGGTGCGAGGTCGCGTCGACCGGCAACAGCGGCGGCGAGGCTGCCGGGAAAGAGGGCGACGCTGCTGGAAGAGTTCGCGATAACAGGAGGCACACCGGTGCTGATCATCGCCGGCAGCGTGACGAACGATCCGCCGCCACCGGCTGCGTTCATTGCACCAGCTGCGAAACCCGCTGTCAGCAGCAGCAATAGTGACTCCCAGAATCCCACGGCATCGAGCGTGCCGTGCTCGCAGGATGAGCACAATGCGGCATTGCCGAAGTGTGCCTTCGGCTGATACGAAGGCTGTATGGCGACAACCGGCTCTCCGCTGCGCTTCGACCCGGCGGACCTGACGCTCTTCATCAGCATCGCCGAGTCCGGGAGCATCACCAGGGGAGCGGAGCGGTCACACTTCGCGCTGGCCTCCGCCAGTGCTCGGGTGCGCGGGATGGAGACCGCGTTGGGTGTGCCGCTCTTCGACCGTGGCCGCCGCGGCGTCACGCTGACCGGAGCAGGGCGACTGCTGTTACAGCACGCGCGGTCGATCAACCAGGGCATGGAGCAGCTGAACCTCGAGCTGGCGGCATACGCCGAGGCACAGGGTGCGACGGTCCGGCTGCTCGCAAACACGGCGAGCACCGCGAGCCTGGTCACGGCCGCGGTGACCTCGTTCCTGGCGGACCGGCCGGCTGTCCGGATCGACCTCGAGCAGCGACCCAGCCGGCGCGCCGTCGTGGAGGTCGCTGAGCGCCGCGCTGACTTGGGCATCGTGTCCGACAGTGCGGACCTGGGGGCGCTGCAGACGCGCCGGCTGCGCGACGACCAGCTCGTGGTCCTCAGCGCACCGAGTGGCCCACTGGCACGCAGACGCACGGTGTCCATCGTCGAGGTCGTCGAGCGACCGTTCGTCGGCCTGAGCCACGGCAACGCCCTCGCCGAGCACCTCGAGGACCACACGCTGCCGCTGGGTTCACGCTTCGCCTATCGGGTGCGGTTGCACAGCATCGACGCGGTATGCCGAGCGGTCGCAGCCGGCATCGGGATCACCGTCCTGCCGCGACATGCCGTGAAGGACTGGCTCGACGACGGGTCTCTGGTCGCGACGGCGCTCGACGAGCCCTGGGCCGAACGCACTTTGCTGGTGTGCTTCGTCGCCGAGGCCGAACTCTCACCGACCGCGCGAGCGCTGTGCGATCACCTCGTCGCCGGCTCCTGGGGAGCATGACCGCTCCGCCACGCGGGCCGGAAGTCGTCTAGCGCGAATCTCCTTCACGGGCAATCCGTTTCGCGTGGCGAACGATCACGTCGACGACCTCCGCCACGGAGGCGGTGGCATCGATAGCGATGCTCGGATCGGGTCGATCCTCCTGACTCCTGTGCAGCCGGATGACGAGCGCGCGTTCGTCGGGCTTGCTGCCGAATTCGTCCGGACGCCGGTCGAGCCGTGCATTCAGCGTGTCCAGATCGAGGTCCAGAACGAACACCGCGTCGAACAACTCGATGAAGTTCGACCGGTTGCGAGAGCCGCCACAGAAGAACGTGTAGTGCTCGGACCGATCGGCCGCCAGCGCCCTGACCTGCTCGACCCGCCAGAGATGGTGCCAGTGCGAGGGGATGTCTGTGGGTTCGCCGGTCCTCGGATCACCTTGGTAGGCAAGCTCGGTGTCGCCGTTCACCGCGTGACAACCACGACGGCACAACTCCCGGCATACCGTCGTCTTGCCCGCGCCCGAGACGCCTTCGACGAGAAAGTTCCACTCACCCACATGTCGACCGTAGTGGGAACGCGCGGTCACGACGTGACACCCAACGTGTTCACCGACCTCGACGACCTACGCCTACTCACCGACACCGACACCGACACCGACGCACCAGATGTCGCTGCTGGAGGCGACTCCTGCGATTCCGCACGCGGGCCTGTGGCGTGTGAGCGGTCGGTGCGACATACGTCGATGGCCGGACGGCATCCGTGTCGAGTTCCCCGAGCCACCACCACCGTTCTGACGGGCTATGACGGGCAGGCACGCCGCCACGCGTGTTGGAAGTGAGCCAGTGACGAGGGCCGCTTCGCCGGTTCGGATTGCGTTGCGGCTGCGGCGATCTCGCGAGCCGAGTGGTCGGGGTGTCGCTCGAGCAGGAAGATCTGGATCATCCGGCCGAGCGTGAAGACCGTCGTTCGCGCGTCGATCACCGCACCCAGCGTCGACTCCTCGGGCGCCATGAACCGGGTGGAGCCGGGCAGCCGACCGACCCGGTTGACGAACGAACCACGGTGGTAGCACTCGAAATCCATCACCTTCATGGTGCGAGTGGGGAAGTCGTACATCAGGCAGCCGTCATACAGGTCACCGGCGACCCAGCCGGCCGCGTCGAGCCGCACGTGCAGGTCGATGACCGCGTCGAGTGCCGCCACGATTTCCTCGGCCGGCAGCGACTTCAAGCGATTGAATGCCTGCGCGGGGTCGTCCCGCAGCTGGGCTGGTGCGCGCACCAACTCGCCGTCGAACCACGGGGAGACGGTGACGACGCCCTCCGGGGTCCGAATGATCCGATCGATGGGGATGAGCGCCGGATGCGTCACAGCAGTGCACACCTCCGCGGACAACTCGAGTGCGCGAGAGCGTGCCGCACGGTCGGCGCCGCCGGCGGTCACCTCGTCCTCGCCGGGCGTCTTGACGAACCACCGCTTCCCGTCCGCGTCGCGTACGCCGTAGGAGATGTGCCCCGAGTCCTGGGTGCGTGCGTCGAACACCGCGAAGATCTCGCCGATGCCGGTCACGGTCGCGCGCAGGTTCAGGTCGGTGCGTTCTCCGTCGGCAGGCATGCCCACATCATCGCGCGAGGGCGGCATGTCAAGGTTGCCGGATGGACTCGCTCAGCCCCGTGGACGTTGCCGGCGCCGGATCACGTCTTCTGTCGCGCCCGCTACGGCTGCAACGGACGCTCACCGGGGGACAGCACGCCGTGACTGTGCTGGTCACCGACGACACGGATTCGTATGTCGTGCGTGCGTTCCCGCACGCGTCCCTGGCCGTCACGCACGAGATCGGCGTCCTCGAACGGCTCGGTCCGCTCGGCGCGATGGCTCCGCATCTGCTGGCGCACGGCGAAGAGGCCGGTCAGCCGGTGATCGTGACCTCGGCACTCGCCGGACGGCACCCGGCCCTCGACCTCGCACCGGAGGCGATGGCCGGCCAGCTGGCCGACGTGTTGGCCCGGACCCACCGGCTCGACGGCACCGGCCTGCGGCCCGAGCCGCAACAACCGGCGGTCCGCCCTGGCCGGCTGTCCGCCGCGGCACAGGAGGCGTGGCACCGGGTCGACCTGACCGAGCGCGTCCTGACCCACTTCGACTTCTGGTGCGGCAACGCGCTCTGGGACGCTGATCAGCTGGTCGGCGTCGTCGACTGGAGCGGCGCCCGCTGGGCACCGCGTGGTGTGGACGTCGCCTGGTGCCGTCAGGACCTGGTGCTCCTCGGCTCGCCGGCCGCCGCGGAAGACTTCCTGCACAGCTACGAAAGGCGTTGCGGTCGACAAGTTTCCGACATACGCGCATGGGACATCCTCGCTGCCGAGCACGCCGACCCGCACGTCGAGTCGTGGGACGGGAACTACCACGGCATCGGCAGGAGCGACATCACCTCGAGGGTCCTGCGCGAGCGGCTCGACGCATGGACCGCGACGCTGCTCTCCTGACGTCAGCCGCGGATCGCCGTCACTGCGCTCAGCACACCGAGCACCACCATCACGACCGCGGCGACACGGGTGATCCAGACGATCGGCAGGAACTTCAGCAGCGTCTTGCCACCGAGTATGGCGATCAGCGCCACGGCCCACAGACCGAGCGTGACGCCGATACCGACCGACAGCGGATCGTCATACTTGGCAGCGAGATTGGCGGTCAGGATCTGGGTCAGGTCGCCCCATTCAGCGACGAAGATGACGCCATACCCGAGCGAGGCGACCTTGAAGAACCCGGCGCCGTCGAAGCGACCCGACACAGCGTCGGCGCTCTCCGCCTCGCCCTCGGCCTCGACGTCGTCGTAGTGCGCGCCCTCCCGCCAGATCAGCCAGGCACCGAGCAGGAAGAGGACTGCGACCACACCCTCGACCAATCGCCCGGGCAACAGTGAAATCAGTTGGCCGGCACTGACGGCGATCACCACGTGGGTCAGGAACGCCGCGGCCACGCCGGTGAAGACCCACGGCCACGGGAAGCGGGTGCCGAGCACCAGTCCGGCGACGGCGCTCTTGTCCGGCAGCTCGGCCACGAAGGCGAGCACGAAGACGGTGAGGATGATTCCGAGGTCGAGCACGATAGTCCTTGGCTTCGGGCCGGAACGCCGTGCAGGCAAAAGAAAAGGACGAGCACGTCGAACCGGCAGCGGGTTGCTGTCATGGTTCGAACGTCTCGTCCGGTCACTGCGAGGTGACCCCGGACACCGGGCGGCGGGCCGCCAGTATGTCGACATCCGGTCGAGGGACTACTCCCGTTCGCACATCAGGGTAACGGGCCGACGCAGGAGATGCACATCGGCGACGTGGCATCGACGAGCAGAGAACGGGGTAGGGATAACCCCACCCGCTCGACGGCGGAGAGTGGGTCCAGGCCCACTGCGTCGGAGGCGCGTCATACCTAGCGTCGGAGTATGCGCAAGAAGCGACAACACCGGCCCGAGGCGCTGCAGTATGACGGCGCGATGGTGCGCCTGGACTCCGTCACCAAACGCTACGGGCGGGGGACCGCAGCAGTGACCGCACTCGACGACGTCAGCGTCACGATCCCGGCCGGCACCTTCACCGCGGTCATGGGCCCGTCCGGATCGGGCAAGAGCACCTTCCTGCATTGCGCGGCCGGCCTCGACCGTCCGACGAGCGGCCGAGTCAGCCTCGGCTCGCGGCGCACCGAGCTGTCGGCGCTCTCCGAGACCGAACTCACCCTGGTCCGCCGGCAGCGCATCGGTTTCGTCTTCCAGGACTTCAATCTGCTGCCGTCATTGACCGTTCGACAGAACGTCACCCTCCCGCTCCGCCTCGCGCACCGCCGCACCGACAAGGCGCGGTTGGCGCACAGCCTGGCGCGCGTCGGACTGTCGGACCGGGCCGGCCACCTGCCGGCACAGCTGTCCGGCGGCCAACAACAACGCGTAGCCATCGCCCGCGCGCTCATCACCGGCCCCGAGGTCGTCTTCGCCGACGAGCCGACCGGTGCGCTGGACACCGTCCGCGCGCAGGAGATCCTGTCGCTGCTACGCCGCACCGTCGACGACACCGGGCAGACCACCGTGATGGTCACGCACGACCCGGTCGCCGCCTCGTATGCCGACGCGGTGGTCTTCCTCGCCGACGGCCGCATCGCCGAGATCACCGGCACGCTGCCCGCCGGCCGCATCGCCGAGCGGATGGCGCACCTCGGGACGTGGGCCTGATGTTGCGGCTGACGCTCGCCTCACTCCGCAGGCGGAAGACCTCGGTGCTCGGAGCGTTCCTGGCACTCTTCTGCGCCGCCGCGATGGTCAGCGCGTGCGGCGGCCTCCTCGAGACCGGCATCCATGGTTCCATCCCACCGCAGCGGTATGCCGGGACCCCGACCGTCGTCACCGCCGACCAGCAGATCCACTGGACGAAGATCAAGCACAAGCACGGCAAGATCAAGAAGAAGACCAAGTCCAAGCCGCTCGCGGAACGCGCCTGGCTGCCCTCGGCGGTCGGCTCCCGCCTCCGGGCGGTCCCGGGCGCACATGTCGTCCCCGAACGCCGGGTTGTCGCCGAAATCGTGTCTCCCACAGGTGGATTCGTGCCTGGGACGAACGGCCGGACCATCGGGCTGAACTGGCAGTCGGCGCGCCTGACGCCATACCGACTGAGTGCGGGAAGCGCCCCGACAACCGACCGCCAGGTGGTGGTCGACCGCGGTCTCGCCGCACGGGCGCACCTGCACGTGGGTTCCCGCGTCACCGTGCAGTCGACCGTCGATCCCACCGCGTATGTCGTGTCCGGCATCGCCACACCGCAGCATCCCGTCACGGAGCAGTCCGCAGTCTTCCTCTCCGAGCACGAGGCGACCCGCCTCGCTTGCGCTGCTGCGCGCCATCGGCGCGACACCCCGGCAGGTGCGCCGGCTCATCGGACGTGAGGCGCTCGTCGTCGGCATCCTCGGCGGCGTGCCGGGTGCACTTGCGGGCATCCCGGCGAGCGAGGCGATCCTGCACCGGTTCGTGTCGGTCGGTGCGGTGTCCGACACGGTGCAGCTGACCCGCAGCCCGTTCCCGCTCGCTGCTGCGGCCCTCGTCACCTGTGTCGCCGGTGTGGTGGCCGCCCGGATCTCGGCTCGCCGGATCGGGCGGATCAGTCCGGCGGATGCCCTGGGGGAGTCGACGATCGAGCGGCGCGGCGTCGGGACCGTGCGCGTGGTTGCCGGGCTGCTTGCCACGGTCGGCGCCGTCGTCATCACCAGCGTGCTCACCGGCCTGCACTCCGAACCGGCGGCGATGCCGGTCACCTACCTGTCCGCGCTGCTCTGGTTGATCGCCGCGACGCTGCTCGGGCCGCTGCTCGTGCGGGTCGCGACCACCCTGCTCGCCGTCGTATGGCGCATCTCGCCGGTCGGCGGATTCCTGGCGGCGCAGAACGCGAAGCTGCGTAGTCGCCGGGTGGCCGCAGCAGTGTCGCCCCTCGCGCTGCTCATCGGTATGGCGGCGACGATCGTCTTCGTGCCGCTGACGCTGTCGAGTGCCGCGCATGCGCAGGCGACGGAGGGGCTGCACGCGGACCGGGTCGTGCGCTCGGACGGACCGGGCGTCCCGGACCGTGCCGTTGACCGGATCCGCAACACCCACGGCGTCACCGCCGCGGTGCCCGTCGTGCGCTCGACGGTGTGGGTCGGCCAGGACAAGCGGTCGACGCACGGGGTGGGCGGGGAGGGGCTGACCCAGGTGCTGGACCCGGGCGTGGTGCGCGGATCGCTGTCCGCGTTGCACGCCGGCACGATCGCGATGAGCACCCGCGCGGCGCAGGGCCGGTCGATCGGCTCGGCCGTGCGAGTCACCCTGGGGGACGGGACCGTTGCGTCATACCGGCTGGTCGCGGTGTACGACCGCGGCCTCGGCTTCGGCGACACGCTGCTGCCGTGGACCACGCTCCGCAGCCACGTCGACGACCCGCTCGCCGCCGAGGTGCTCGTGCGCGGCAACGTCACTCCCACCGGGTTGGCACACCGGCTGACCGGCTTCCCCGGACTGCATGTCACCGGCAGCGGCGGGCACCTACGAGCGGCCGACCCGCAGAGCCGGGGCACGGCCGGCGTGAGCTCGGTGTTCCTGGCGCTGATCGTCGGTTTCAGCGCGATCGCCGCGATCAACACGCTCGCCATGGCGACGATGGACCGATCGCGCGAGTTCTCCCTGATCCGACTCGTCGGCGCGACCGTGCGACAGGTGCGTGGCCTGCTGCGCTGGGAACTCGCGCTACTCCTGGCCATCGCGGCTGCCATCGGCGTGGGCGCCGCCTGGGCGACACTGACCGCCTTCAGCATCGGTATGACGGGCGGCTCGACCCCTGCCGTCGGTCCCGGCACGCTCGCGCTCATCCTCGCCGGGGCCACCGCTATCGGCGCCGGCGCGACCTTCCTGCCCGCCGGTGTGCTGCTGCGTCGCAACGCCGCGACGGAGGTGGCGGCACGGTGAGCACGGCCGCCAGCAGTACGACGACTAGCCTGGGTGACGTGAGCCACTTCCTCGATCGGTCGGAGATCAACGATCGGCTGGATGCCACGCCCTGGCAGGACGTCGACGTCAGCCCCGAAGTGGCCTCCACCAATGACGAGCTGATGCGCAACCCGCAGCCGTGGCGGGCCCTGGTCACCGACAACCAGGTCGCCGGGCGCGGACGGCTGGACCGCACCTGGGTCGCCCCCGCAGGCACGTCGATCGCGTTGTCCGCGACGTTGCCGCTGCCGCGTGACGCGACCCGCTGGGGCTGGGTGCCGCTGCTGGTCGGCGTCGCCGTGCGACGCGCCATACGAGACCTGACCGGCGCGTCGATCGGGCTGAAGTGGCCCAACGACGTGCTCGCACGCCCCGACGCCCGCGCCCCGTGGGCGAAGCTGGCCGGCATCCTGTGCCAGGCCACCGGCGGACCCGACCCGGTCGTGGTCGTCGGCGTCGGCATCAACGTGCACCAGACCGCCGACCAGCTGCCGGTCAACACCGCAACATCCCTGCACCTGGCCGGCTACGACGTACGCTGCGAGGACCTCATCGTCGCGGTGCTGGAGCAGCTGGTGGTGGTCCAGCAGGAGTGGGACGGGCAGACGGAGGATGCCGCCTACCGCGCCGCCTGCGTCACGGTGGGTCAGCAGGTGCGGGTCGAGCGCTCCGGTGACGACCCCGTCACCGGCACCGCACTGGACATCGACAACATGGGACGGCTGGTGCTCGACACCCCCGAGGGCGCGGTTCCGCACGCGGTCGGGGACGTCATACACATTCGGCCGGGGGAGGGCGACCTGCTGCCGGAGCCGGACCCGCACGATCGCGCGGCCTTCGTCGACGCGCTCGAGGAACGCCTGCTCGGCGCGCCCCGCACTCTGCGGCGCGCGGACATCGCAAAGGCTGCCGGCGTCACCTCCGAGGACACCAGCAGGTTGTGGCGCGCCCTCGGATTCGCCAGTGCCCGCGAAGAAGACGTGGTCTTCACCGAAGCGGACCTGGAGGCGGTCCGCAGGGCCGCGCAGACGGTACGCGACGGTTCGTTGGACGAGACCACGGTGCTGGGGCTGGCCCGAGCGGTCGGGCGTTCGACCGACCGGCTGGCGATGTGGTCCCTGCAGGTGATCACCGACATGGTGACCGGCGACGACGGCATCGGGGTGGACAGCCGGGTCGCCCGCGCTGCTGCGGAGCGCGCGGTCGACGTCGCCGAGAACCTCACCCCGCTGATCAGTTACGTATGGCGCCGCAACCTCGCGGTCGCGATCTCCAGGATGATCGCCGACTCCGAGCCGGAGTCGCACATCGGCGTGATCCGGACCATCGGTTTCGCCGACCTGGTCAACTTCACCCAACTGACCCGGCAACTCGGCGAGCGCGAGCTCGCGGTGCTGGTGCAACGCTTCGAGTCGCTGGCGTCCGATGTCGTCGCACTGCACGGCGGCGCGGTCGTCAAGACGGTCGGTGACGAGGTGCTCTTCTCCCACACCACGGTCGAGGGAGCAGCCGCGATCGCGTTCGATCTGATCGACCAGGCCGCCGCGGACGACCTGATCCCGCGGATGCGGGTCGGCGTCGCGACCGGCCGCGTGCTCGCGCGTCTCGGGGACGTCTACGGCAACACCGTCAACCGGGCCAGTCGGCTCTCGAGCGCCGCCGACCCCGGCACGGTCCTCGCGGACAGCGACGTGGCCGCCGCACTGGCCGACTCCCCGCAAGTGCGAGCCGTCGCCCGCGAAGCAATAAATCTTCCCGGAATCGGACAAATCACCTCGTGGGTCCTATCCAGGCGTCCGGGAGAACTACTATCGCCACCATGACCCGTGTCTTACTGGCCGAGGACGATCCTGCAATCTCCGAGCCCCTCGCTCGCGCTCTGCGGCGGGAGGGTTATGCCGTTGATGTCCGCGAGGACGGGCTGGCGGCCCTGGACGGTGCGCAGAGCGGTCCGGACTTGGTCATCCTCGATCTCGGTCTCCCGTCGATCGACGGTTTGGAGGTATGCCGCCGACTGCGCAACTCCGGCAGCTCGGTCCCGGTTCTCATCCTGACCGCGCGCGCCGACGAGGTCGACACGGTCGTCGGCCTGGACGCCGGCGCCGACGACTACGTCACCAAGCCGTTCCGGCTGGCCGAGCTGTTGGCGCGCGCCCGAGCACTGCTGCGCCGCACCCCGCCGGAGGAAGAGGAAGCCGCCCCGCTGGTGCGGCTGGACGCCGAGGCCCGACGCGCCTTCGTCGGCGACAACGAGCTGCAGCTGACGGCAAAGGAGTTCGAGTTGCTGCGCGTGCTGGTGCGGGAGCAGGGCAAGGTCGTTTCGCGTGAGCAGCTGATGCACGAGATCTGGGAGACCGCGTGGCTCGGCTCCACCAAGACACTCGACATGCACGTGTCGGTGTTGCGCCGCAAGCTGGGCGACGACGCGACACAGCCCCGATTCATCACCACGGTGCGGGGAGTCGGCTTCCGATTCGAGCCGGTCGGCGGAAGCTGACGGGTCTTGCGCGCCAGACTGCTGCGGGCCGGGCCCCGCATCGCCGCACCCGCGGTGCTGCTCGTGCTCCTTCCCGCGCTGGTGCTGGTGCCTGCGTGGTGGCATCGCGCGGTGCTGCTCCTTGCCGCCGCCCTCGGCGCGGCATACATCTGGTGGGTGACCCGGCAGGAGGCCGAGGACACGGCCGGCCCGGTGGAGGAGCTCACCCGGCGCGCAGAGCGTGCCGAGGACGGCCCGGTGATCTTCGAGCCGCTGCGCAGCGGCATCGACGAGATCGACCGGATCTCACAGGTTTTCGAGGGCCGCGCGGCTGAGCTGACCGCGACCCTCGCCGCGGAGCGCGAGTTCGCTTCCGACGCCAGCCATCAGCTGCGCACCCCGCTGACGGCGTTGCTGATGCGGCTGGACGAGATCTCGATCAGTGACGACATCGACCAGATCCACGAGGAAGCCACCGTGGGCATCGCGCAGGTCGAGCGGCTGACGACCGTCGTCGACAAGCTGCTGCAGCGGGCCCGGGAGTCGCCGTCCGGTCCATTGCCCACGATCTCGCTCGACTCGGTCATCGCCGAGCTGCAGCGCGAGTGGCAGCCGGCCTTCGCCGACGCCCGGCGCAGCGTGAAGGTCAGTGGCGAGCGCGGTCTGCAGGTCGTAGCGAGTCGCAGCGGCCTGTCGCAGATCCTGGCGACCCTGCTGGAGAACACGCTGCAGCACGGCACCGGCACCGTCGAGGTGATGGCCCGACGCAACGGACCGTCGGTGGTGGTCGAGGTCAGCGATCAGGGCAAGGGCGTCGACGCGGCGATCGCACCGCACATCTTCAAGCGCCGGGTGAGCACCGGCGGCACCGGCCTCGGGCTGGCGCTCGCGCGCGACCTGGCGGGTGCCAACGGCGGCCGGCTGGAGTTGCGCAGCGCGCAGCCGGCGGTCTTCGCGTTGTTCCTGTCCGAGGGGGAGGCGGCGCCATCGGCGCTGCAACGGCGCCGGGGCTGAGCGGTCGGGCGTATGCCGCCGGGGCTCCTCAGAGCCGGGGTTCGGCGCGGGGGACCGACGGCTCCTCCGGCAGCAGTGGATCGGCGAGCGCCTGCGCCGCGGTCTCTTCGGTGAGCGGTTCGTTGCGGAAGACCAGTTGCTTGTAGGCCCAGAAGCGGATGATGGTGCCCAGCCCGATGCCGAACATCGCGTTGAAGTTGAGCCAGAACTTGCCGTCCAGCCCGAGCACGTAGTGCGCGAACGCCACCCAGACGACCGACACGGCCAGCGCCACACCGTTGACCCCGAAGAAGAGCATCACCTCGTGGGCGACCGGGCGGCTGCGCCGGTGCCGGAAGGTCCAGTAGCGGTTGCCGACCCAGGCGAACAACGTGGCGACGGTGCCGCTGATGATCTTGGCGGCCGTCACCTTGGTCGGCATCGGGCCGTCGATCAGCAGGTTGTAGAGGCCCAGGTCGATGATGATGTTGATGACACCGATGACGCCGAACTTCGCCAGCTCGCGCCACAGCGAGCGCACCAGGTCGACGGCGCGCTGTCCCAGCGTGCGCGTCTGATCGACATACCTCGCCCCATTCACAACGTTCAGCGTACGTGGCGCGGGCTGAGGGAGTGCTGAGCGGGCGCATTAGGGTGTGCGAGTGACTTCTCCTCAGCGCGTTCCCGGCGGATTCCCGGTGGTCGGCATCATCGGCGGCGGCCAGCTCGCCCGGATGTGTCAGCCACCGGCAGTGAACCTCTCGATCACTCTCAGCGTGCTTGCCGAAGCACCGGATGCGGCGGCCGCCCAGGTGATCCCGTCCGCGCCGGTCGGGTCCCACCTGAGCGTCGACGACGTGTTGGAGTTCGCCCGCAGCTGCGACGTGGTGACCTTCGACCACGAGCACGTGCCGTCCGACGTGCTGCAGGCGCTGGTCGATGCGGGTGTGCCGGTGCACCCCAAGCCCGAGGCGCTGCTCTACGCCCAGGACAAGCTGGAGATGCGGGAGCGGCTGACCAAGCTGGGTGTCCCGTGCCCGGCGTGGGCCAGGGTGCGCGACGTGAGCGAGCTCGCCGCGTTCGGCGACGAGCACGGCTGGCCGGTGGTGCTGAAGACGCCGCGCGGTGGCTATGACGGCAAGGGGGTGCGCGTCATCGACGCCGCGTCGGAGGCCGCGGACTGGTTCGCCCGGGGCGACGACCTGCTCGCCGAGGAGAGCGTGCCGTTCAGTCGCGAGCTGGCGGTGCTGGTCGCGCGCAGCCCATCGGGGCAGTCGGCCGTGTGGCCGATCGTGCAGACCGTGCAGACCGACGGCATCTGCACCGAGGTGCTCGCCCCGGCGCCCGACCTCGACGATGAATTGTCCTCGCACGCTTCACAATCGGCGTTGCAGCTGGCTGGTGAGCTCGACATCACCGGGGTGTTCGCGGTCGAGATCTTCGAGATCCCCGGCAGCGACGGAGCGGCTCCGTCATACGTGGTGAACGAGCTGGCGATGCGTCCGCACAACAGCGGGCACTGGACGATGGACGGATCGGTGACCTCGCAGTTCGAGCAGCACCTGCGTGCAGTGCTGGACCTGCCGCTGGGTGAAGTCAGCGCCCGGGCCCCCTGGACGGTGATGGGCAACGTTCTCGGCGGCGACTACGACCAGCTCTACCCGACCTACAAGCATCTGCTCGCCCGTGACCCCGGGCTGAAGATGCACCTCTACGGCAAGGGTGTGCGGCCGGGCCGCAAGATCGGTCACGTCAATGTCTATGGCGACGACCTCGACTCACTGCGCGCCCGCGCGCGGCACGCCGCCGACTACCTCGAAGGAACGGTGACCGAGTGAACTCCGAATCCGCTGCTGCCACACCGGCTGTCGGCATCGTGATGGGCAGCGACTCGGACTGGCCGGTGATGCGGCTTGCGGCCGAGGCGCTGGACGAGTTCGGCATCGACTTCGAGGCCGACGTGGTGTCCGCTCACCGGATGCCGGCCGAGATGATCGCGTATGGCGAGCAGGCCGCCGCTCGCGGCATACGCGTGATCATCGCCGGCGCCGGGGGAGCGGCGCACCTGCCGGGCATGCTCGCGTCGGTGACCACGCTGCCGGTGATCGGTGTGCCGGTGCCGTTGAAATACCTCGACGGCATGGACTCGTTGCTGTCGATCGTGCAGATGCCCGCGGGTGTGCCGGTCGCGACCGTGTCGATCGGCGGCGCCCGCAACGCCGGCCTGTTGGCGGCACGCATTCTGTCCTCCGCCCCCGACGAGGAGGGCGAGCGGTTGCGCGCTGCGATGGCCGACTTCCAGGTCGAGCTGCGCGATCAGGCGCATGCCAAGGGTGCGCGACTGCGCGCCGAGGTCGCCGGCGAGTAGTGGTGTCGTGATGTCGCGGCGACGATGCCGACCGGGTGAGCCTGCGGGCCCGGGCGGAGGAGGAGCTGCGACCAAAAACTATTGATCTGAACCGAACAGGTCTCGGGTGTATACCTTTTCGGCGACATCCGCCAGATCCTCGGTCCGCCGGTTGGCGACGATCAGGTCGGACTCACGCTTCAGCTCGTCGAGGTCATGGGTCACGCGGGAGCCGAAGAACTCCTCGGCGTCCAGCTCCGGCTCATAGACCAGCACCTCGATGCCCTTGGCCTTGATGCGCTTCATGATGCCCTGCACACTGCTGGCGCGGAAGTTGTCGGACCCGGACTTCATGATCAGCCGGTGGATGCCGACGACCTTCGGCGCACGCTCGACGATGTCGGCGGCGACGAAATCCTTGCGGGTGGTGTTGGCCGACACGATCGCGCTGATCAGCGTCTGCGGGACCTCCTGGTAGTTGGCCAGCAACTGCTTGGTGTCCTTGGGCAGGCAGTAGCCGCCGTAGCCGAACGACGGGTTGTTGTAGTGCTTGCCGATGCGCGGGTCGAGCCCGACACCGTCGATGATCTGCCGGGTGTTGAGCCCGTGCAGTGACGCGAAGGTGTCCAGCTCGTTGAAGTAGGCGACCCGCATCGCCAGGTAGGTGTTGGCGAAGAGCTTGATCGCCTCCGCCTCGGTCGACTCCGTCAGCAGCACCGGGATGTCGGTGTCCTCGGCGGCCTCGACGAGCAGGTCGGCGAAGCGCCGGGCCCGGTCGCTGACCTCGCCCACGACGATGCGTGAGGGGTGCAGATTGTCGTGGAGCGCCTTGCCCTCGCGGAGGAATTCCGGTGAGAACACTACGTTTTCGGTGCCCAGCCGCTTGCGGACGTCGTCGGTGAAGCCGACCGGGATCGTCGACTTGATGATCATCGTCGCGGCCGGGTTGATCGCGGCGACGTCGGAGATGACCGACTCGACCGTGGAAGTGTCGAAGTAGTTGGTCTCCGGGTCGTAGTCGGTCGGCGTGGCGATGATGACGAAGTCGGCGCCGTCATACGCCTGCTGCTTGTCGAGGGTGAAGCTGAGCGAGAGCTGCCGCGTCGCCAGGTGGTCCTCGATCTCCGCGTCGCTGATCGGGCTGCGCTTCTGCTGCAGCAGCGCTATGCGGTCGGCGTCGATGTCGAAGGCGACGACGTCGGCGACGCTGCCGAGCAGCACTGCCATGGACAGACCGACGTACCCGGTCCCGACTACGGTGACCCTGGAGCGTGATGACATGGCGCTCACGCTACCGGCCGGCGGGTGCCGACCGGCCGACAACCCGAGAGGACGACACCAAACGATGAGGTTCGGCTTCTTCATCCCGCGGGGCTGGCGCTACGACCTGGTCGGCATCGACCCCGAGCAGCACTGGCAGGTCATGGGCGATCTGGTCCGGTATGCCGACACGACACCCGCCTGGGAGTCCGTCTGGGTCTACGACCACTTCCACACGACGCCGCGCCCGTCGCACGAGGCGACGCACGAGGCGTGGTCGCTGATGGCCGGTTTCGCCGGCATCACCGATCGGGTCCGGCTCGGCCAGATGTGCACCTGCATGAGCTACCGCGATCCGGCATACCTGGCCAAGGTCGCCGCGACCATCGACCACATCAGTGGCGGTCGCATCGAGATGGGCATCGGCGGCGGGTGGTACGAGCACGAATGGCGCGCCTACGGTTACGGATTCCCTTCTGCCGGCGAGCGATTGGGGCGCCTGCGCGAGGGCGTCGACATCTTCCGTCAGATGTGGAGCACCGGCTCGGCGACGCTGGACGGCAAGCACTACCAGGTCGACGGCGCGCTGTGCTTCCCGCAGCCGCTGCAGACCACCAGTGCCCGCAACCGCATCCCGATCTGGGTCGCGGGTGGCGGCCCGAAGGTCACGCTGAAGATCGCTGCGCAGTATGCCGACTACACGAACTATTTCGGTGACCCGGAGCAGTTTGCCGAGAAGACCGAGATCCTCAAGCAGCACTGCCGGGACGTCGGGCGCGACTTCGACGAGATCACGCTGACCGGCAACACCAACGTCGTCATCGCCGACAATCAGGCGGAGCTGGACGAGAAACTCGCCGAGTGTGCCGCGCGCATGGTCCAGGGCGGTATGTCGGTCTCGGACGCCAACGCACACGTCCAGGGCTCGCTGCGGGACCAGCCGACGGTCGGCACCGTCGAGCAGGTCGCCGAGGCACTGTCCGCGATGCGGGACGTTGGTCTCAGCTATGTGATCGGCTATTTCCCGGACGCGGCATACGATCGCTCGACCGTCGAACGTTTCGAGCGTGAGATCATCCCTGCCCTGGCGGATCGACACCAAGTTACTGACAAGTAGAATCGAGCATCGTGAGCGCTGAAACTGACTTCGACCTGTTCAAGACGTCCGAGGATCACGAAGCACTGCGTGAAGCCGTGCGCGCGGTCGCGGAGGACAAGATTGCCCCGCACGCGGCCGAGGTGGACGCCAAGAGCGAGTTCCCGCGCGCGGCCCTTGAAGCGCTGGTCGCCTCGGACTTCCACGCACCGCACATCGCCGAGGAGTATGACGGTGTCGGCGCCGACGCACTGGCGACCTGCATCGTGATCGAGGAGGTTGCGCGTGTGTGTGCGTCGTCCTCACTGATCCCGGCGGTCAACAAGCTCGGCTCGATGCCGGTCATCCTGGCCGCGAACGACGAGATCAAGAGCAAGTACCTCCCGCCGGTGGCCCGCGGCGAGGCGATGTTCTCCTACGGCCTGTCCGAGCGGGAGGCCGGCTCCGACACCGCGTCGATGCGCTGCAAGGCGACCGCCGACGGCGACGACTTCATCCTCAACGGGCAGAAGTCCTGGATCACCAATGCCGGCGAGTCGGAGTTCTACACCGTGCTCGCGGTGACCGACCCCGACGGTGAGCGCGGCCGCAACGTGAGTGCGTTCGTGGTCGAGAAGTCCGACGAGGGCTTCGACTTCGGTGAGAAGGAGCGCAAGCTCGGCATCAAGGGCTCGCCGACCCGTGAGCTGCACTTCGACAACTGCCGCATCCCGGGTGACCGGATGATCGGCAACCCGGGTGAAGGCCTGAAGATCGCGCTGCGCACGCTCGACCACACCCGCGTCACGATCGGTGCGCAGGCCGTCGGCATCGCCCAGGGTGCGCTCGACTACGCCCTCGGCTACGTCAAGGAGCGCAAGCAGTTCGGCAAGGCGATCGCGGAGTTCCAGGGCCTGCAGTTCATGCTCGCCGACATGGCGATGAAGCTCGAGGCAGCACGGCAGATGGTCTATGTCGCCGCAGCCAAGTCCGAGCGACAGGACCCCGATCTGTCTTTCTTCGGTGCGGCTGCCAAGTGCTACGCCTCCGACGTCGCGATGGAGGTCACCACCGATGCCGTCCAGCTGCTCGGCGGTGCCGGCTACGTCGTCGACCACCCGGTCGAGCGGATGATGCGCGACGCCAAGATCACCCAGATCTACGAGGGCACCAACCAGATCCAGCGCATGGTGATGGCGCGCCAGCTTCTCAAGAAGTAGAAGCCCTCTCACCATTGACGGTCGAAACGGTCGCTGACGCTCCTGCTGCGGGGTCAGCGGCCGTTTCGGCCGTCAGCGGCCGTCATGTGGTGCGCCTCTCGGTCAGCCCGTCGTCGGGGCGGTGACCGGGCGGTCGTTGTTCAGGTCGTCGAAGAGCGTCTTCGCGCGCGGCTTGTCCCACAGGACGACCGACTGACCGCCGATCATCGCGCCCGGGTTGGAGACTGGCACCTGCACCGAGATCCCGCCGTTGCTGATGCCCTTGAGCGCCCAGAGGATCTTCAGCGCCTGGATCGGCGACATACCGTCGTTGACCGCGACGCCCTTGGCGCCCGCCGACCCGACGCTCTTGAGCTTCCACGGCAGCAGCACGTTGCTCGGGCTGGCGATCTTCTTGGTCAGCGCGCCCAGGAACTCCCGTTGGTGCTCGGCGCGAGCCAGGTCGCCGGTCGCGAAGGCGTCACGCGAGCGCACATAGCCGAGCGCGTCCTTGCCGCCCAGGACCTGGCAGCCCTTCTTGAGGTTGATGTGGGCGTTCTTGTCGTTGACGTCCTGCTTGAGGCACATCCGGACGCCGCCGACGGAGTCGACCACGCCGGCGAAACCACCGAAGCCGATCTCCATGTAGTTGTCGATGTGCAGGCCGGACGCCTGCTCGATCGTCTGGGTCAGCAGCTTCGGTCCGCCGATCGCGAACGACGAGTTGATCTTGCCCTCGCCGTGACCGGGTATGGCGACCCACGAGTCGCGCGGGAAACTGACCAGCGTCGGCTTCCCGCTGTCCGGCATGTGCAGCACCATGATCGAGTCGGTGCGCTGGCTGCCTTCGCTGACGCTGCTGCCACCGGTGCCCAGCTCGCGGCCCTGCTCGGCGGACAGGCCCGCGCGCGAGTCGGACCCGACGAGCAGCACGTTGGTGCCCTTGCCCTCCGCGGGGCGGTTGCCGTCGGGGAAGGCGTCGACCTTCTTCACCTGGCCCCACGCCGACAGGCCCGCCCAGATCAGCAGCGCGATCCACAGCGCGATGATCAGCACGATCACCAGCAGCACCTTGGTCCACTTGCGCTTGCGGCGCGGCGGCCGGGGTGGCGGTGCCTGCTGCGGGCCACGTGGTCCGCCGGGACCCGACTGTCGAGGTCCGCGTGGACCGGTCGGTCGCCCCGGACCACCGGGTGCGGCCCCACGGTCCTGCGGGTAGTTGCGCGGACCCGCTGGCATCATCCGGGTGGAGTCACCGCCGTCAGGTGACGGCTGCGCGGCAGTGTGCGGAGCAGTGCTGCGGGGGCCTGGTCGCTGTCCGGTGGCCGCGTCCGGGCGGACCGGGATCTCCTGCGGTTCCTGCGCGGGACGCCGCGGGCGTCGAGGCGCATTGCCACCCTTGCGGGTGTCGATGATCATCGGCTCGTCGTCGTCTGGCACCGCACGAGGGTAACGCGACGATCTGAGGTTCATCGGCAACGTGCCGCGTGGGTCCGCTTCGTATTCATCGGGGGATCGCCGTGTAATCTGCGACCCGTGCCAGCTCCCGAATCGCAATCGACCGACGGCGTTTCGGTGATCATGCCGATCCTCGATGAGGAGCGGCATCTGGCCGAGTCGGTGACCGCCATACTCCGCCAGGACCTGCCGTGCCCGGTCGAGGTCATCCTGGCGCTCGGGCCCTCCTCGGACGGCACCGACGAGGTCGCAGAAGCACTGCACGCCGATGACGACCGGGTCCGGCTCGTCGCCAATCCCACCGGCCGCACCCCCGACGCGCTGAACGCCGCGATCGCGGCGGCGTCATACGACGTCATCGCCCGGGTCGACGGCCACGGCATCCTGTCCGACGGTTACCTCGCCACCGCGCTGCGAGTGCTCGACGAGACCGGTGCCGCCAACGTCGGCGGAATCATGGACGCCGAGGGCACCACCAACTTCGAGCGTGCCGTCGCGGTCGCGATGAAGTCGAAGATCGGCGTCGGCGGCGTGAAGTTCAAGCTCGGTGGCAAACCCGGCCCGGCCGAGACGGTCTATCTCGGCGTGTTCCAGCGGTCCTGGCTGCAGCGGGTCGGCGGGTATGACGCCAGGTTCACCCGTGCCCAGGACTGGGAGATGAATTTCCGGATCCGCGCTGCGGGCGGCGTCGTCTGGTTCACCCCGGAGCTCAACGTGACCTACCGCCCACGCGGTTCATTCCGGACGCTCGCGCGGCAGTACAAGCAGTACGGCCAGTGGCGCCGGGTCGTCGCCCGGCAGCACAAGGGCTCGATCAATGCCCGCTACCTCGCGCCGCCCACCGCGCTCGCCGCGATCGCTGTCGGGGCGGTCGGCGGGTTCGCGTGGCGGCCGCTCTGGCTGATCCCCGCGGGGTATGCCGGAGCCGTCACGGTCGGTGGCGTCGCGATCTCCCGGGGGTCGGCTCCGGCGGTGCGAGCGCTGGTGCCGCCGGTGCTCGCGACGATGCACATGGCCTGGGGATTCGGCTTCCTCACCAGCCGGATCCGCCTCTCCGAGGACGATCACTGACGAATCACCGAACTACCCGCTGGGTTGCCGCTCAGCGGCTGCAGTTAACGGGTATGTTGTCAGGACTTTGCTGAGACTTAAGCAAGTGCGCGTCGGGCCTTCAGTCCGTTGGCGGGGCGCCTTGCCTGGAGAGGTGGCCACCGCATGGCATCGTTTCGACGACGTGTGATCGACAAGATCCCGGACAAACCCCGGAAGCGCTTGATCCGGGCACGGCGGACGATGCGAGATCTGCAGGGGCGGGCCGGCGCGATGACCGGCAAGAACCCCGGACCGATCACCGGTTTGGTCGAGCGGATGACCGACACCCAGATCTCCGGGTGGGTCATGGTCCGGCCGCACGCAGCCGACTGCCCGGTCACGCTGCACCTCGGATCCATCCAGTTGTCCTCCACCTTCCCGACCGCCGACGGTGCGCTGTCCGCGATGCGGGTGACCCGGGAGGACCAGGGGCCGCCCTCGGCCCAGGAGGCCGCCAAGCACCAGCGGGTCGTCGGCGCCGGTGTGGTCGCCGGGCGCGCCGATGGCCGGCGCAATGTCACCGACGGCTACGAGGCCCGGGCGTTCTCCTTCCAGGTCCGCGAGATCTGGCCCTACCTCAATGTCGGCGACCGGCTGACCGTGAAGTATGACGGGCAGCCGTTGCCCATCACGGGGCACGGCGTCTACTTGCGCGCCTCCAAGAACGGCAAGTGGAACCTCAAGACCTTGCAGCAGCGCCTCGACCAGGGATACATCCTCACCCAGACCGGGCGGGTGATGCTGTCCAAGCGCCTCGACGAGGAGTGGCAGGGACGAGTCGCCGGCATCTACTCCAAGGTGCGCGAAGTCGTCGGCGAGATGTTCGGCCACGACGTCTTCATCGTCTACGGGACACTGCTCGGCTCGGTGCGCGAAAACGGTTACATCGGTCACGACGCGGACTTCGACTCCGCGTTCATCTCGCGCTACCGGACCGGCCCGGAGGCGGCCGAGGAGCTGGTGGCCATCGCACTGGCGCTGCTGGAGGCCGGCCTCGAGGTCGACATGCGCCAGCGGGTGCTGCACGTGCACGACCCGAAGGACCGCAAGTTCCGGATCGACCTGTTCCACCTCTACTTCGACCCGCAGGGTCGCCTGCGCTTCCCCTGGGGTGTGGCCGGCACCGGCGACTACACCGAAAACGACTACGCCGGCACCGAACTCGTCGACTTCCCGGGCGGCAAGGTGCTGCGCCCGAAGAACCCCGAGCCGCTGGTCGCCCACATCTATGGCGACGACTGGCGGCTGCCGAAGCCGGGCTTCCACTGGTCGCACGCGCGGGCCGACGTTGCCGACGACGGTGTGCTGACCATCCCGCAGCGCGACCGCGTCTACTGGTCAAATTTCTACGCCAACCACACCAACTCCGAGGGCTCCACCTTCTTCAGCGAGGTCAGCAAGCTGGAGGGGCTGCCCGACGCCGTCATCGACATCGGTTGCGGTGACGGTCGTGACTCGTGCGCCTTCGCGCAGATCGGCCGCACCGTGCTCGGCATCGACCAGTCGGCGGTGGCCGCGGAGACGGCGACCGGTCGTGCCAAGGAGCTCGGCGTCGCCGACCACGCCGCGTTCGAGGTGTGCGACGTGTCCGACTCCGCGTCGTTGGAGAAGGTGCTGCGTGCCTTCCGCGAGCAGCAGGACGGGCCGGTGTTGTTCTACCTGCGGTTCTTCCTGCACTCGATCAAGGCCGAGGTCCAGCAGAGCCTGCTGAGCAACATCCGGTCAGTGGCCCGTGACGGTGACCTCTTCGCCGCGGAGTTCCGCACCGACGAGGACGAGAAGCGCAAGAAGACCTTCGGCAACCACTACCGCCGCTTCCAGAACGCCGCGGAGTTCCGCGGGACCATGGAGGAGAAGTACGCCGTCGAGGTGCTCAGCGATCGGGAGTCCGACGGGCTGTCACCGTATGGCGACGAGGACCCGGTCCTCTACCGGCTGATCGGCCGCTACCACTGACGCAGTAGCGGCCGACCGGCTCGGCTCGTGGGTTCTCCGTGAGTCGGTCGAGCTCAGGCGAGGTCTGCGCCGGTCGCGGCGCGGACCTCGTCCTCGGTGACGTCGGGTGCGGTCTCGACCAGCCGCAGGCCGTCCGGGGTGACGTCGATGACGGCGAGGTCGGTGATGATGCGCTGCACGACCTTCTGTCCGGTGAGCGGCAGGGTGCACTCGGTGACGATCTTGGGGGAGCCGTCCTTGGCGACGTGCTCCATCAGCACGATGACCTTGCGGGCGCCGTGGACCAGGTCCATCGCACCGCCCATGCCCTTGATCATCTTGCCCGGGATCGTCCAGTTGGCGATGTCGCCGGCGACCGACACCTGCATCGCGCCGAGGATGGCTGCGTCGATCTTGCCGCCGCGGATCATCCCGAAGCTGGTGGCGGAGTCGAAGATCGAGGCGCCCTTGCGCAGGGTGACGGTCTCCTTGCCGGCGTTGATCAGGTCGGGGTCGACCTTGTCGGCCTCGGGGTAGGCACCGACGCCGAGCAGGCCGTTCTCGGACTGCAGCACCAGCTCGACATCGTCGGGCACGTAGTTGGGCACCAGGGTGGGCAGTCCGATGCCGAGGTTGACGTAGTCGCCGTCGTGCAGCTCCTTGGCCGCACGGGCTGCCATGTCGTTGCGGGTCAGAGCCATCACTTGCCGCCCTTCGTGGTGGTCTTCTCGATGCGCTTGTCGGTGGCCTGCTCGGGGGTCAGCTCGACCACCCGGTGCACGTAGATGCCGGGCAGGTGGATCTCGTCGGGGTTCAGCTCGCCCGGGTCGACGAGCTCCTCGACCTCGGCGACGGTGATCTTCGCGGACATGGCGCACAGCGGGTTGAAGTTGCGGGCGCTCTGGTTGAAGACGAGATTGCCGTGCCGGTCGCCCTTGGCGGCGCGCACCAGGCCGAAGTCGGCCACGATCGACCGCTCCAGCACGTAGGGCTTGGTCATGTCGCGGAAGTCGAAGTCGCGGGTCTCCTTGGCGGGTGACGCAACGGTCACCGAGCCGTCCGCGGCATACCGCCACGGCATGCCGCCGTCGGCGATCTGGGTGCCGACGCCGGTCGCGGTGTAGAAGGCCGGTATGCCGGCGCCGCCGGCGCGCAGCTTCTCGGCGAGGGTGCCCTGCGGGGTCAGCTCGACCTCCAGCTCGCCCTCCAGGTATTGCCGGGCGAACTCCTTGTTCTCGCCGACGTATGACGCGACGATGCGTCGGATCCGCTTGTCCCGCAACAGGATCCCCAACCCCCAGTCATCGACACCGCAGTTGTTGGAGATCACCTCCAGGTCGGTGGCGTCGGTCTGGTGCAGGGCTTGGATCAGCACGCTCGGAATGCCACACAGCCCGAATCCACCTACGGCGAGGGACGCACCGGAGGGGATGTCGGCCACGGCTTCGGCTGCCGAAGAGACGACTTTGTCCATGTGACGGACATTACAAGACGGTGTTGGAGGGCGAGGTCAAAGGGCGATGTCAGAGGGTGATGTCGATGCCCTCGGAGGCCGTCGTTGCCGTCGTGGTTGCGCTGTCGGCACCACGCACCAGCACGACGGAGCAGCCGTTGCCGATCAGGGCGGCTGTCGCGGCCGGGACGTTCTGCACCGGTATGTCGCGCAGCAGCACCCGGCTGCCGGTCGGGACGTCACCGGGCACGGTCAGCTCGTCATACTCGGTGGGGCCGGCGGGCGGCGGCATAGTGTCGGACATCGCCTGCAGTGGGCTCGCCGCCAGCGCGGCGGGCGGCTCTTCGAGGTCGGCGTCGGGGTTGTGCTCCGGGATGCCCGTCATCGTCACGACCGCGTCGGCGTCGGCGGTGTCGAGGTGGACCGTCAGGCCACGGCTCCACCCCGCGAGCGACCAGTAGATCGTGCGCCAGTGGTTCGGCGGCATCACCAGTGCCAGCTCCTCGCCCGGCGCGAGGCCCATCTCGAGTTCAAGCCAATTGGCAGCTTTGGCAACCCAATTCAGCAACGTCTTGCCCGACAGGTCGATGCGTTCGCCACTGTCGACGGCATACCAGGTGAGGCGGGGGCGGGAGAGGTCACCCGCCAGCAGTGCGGTGCGAAGTTCATCAGAGTTCACCTGACGAGCCTAGACACGTCATCTTCGGGGGATACCTTGCCCGACGTGAAGTGCCGTGTCGTCCTGCAGTCCCGGCTGTCGTCGTCCCGCCTGCCCGGGAAGGCGCTGCTCACCCTGGCCGGGCGGCCGCTGGTGGTGCTCGCCGCACAGCGGGCCGCCAACACCGGGCTGGATGTGATCGTCGCCACCAGCGTCGAGCCGGAGGACGACGCGCTCGCCGGTGCGCTGGAGGACGCCGGTGTCGCCGTGTTCCGCGGTGACCTGCACGACACCTTGCACCGATTCGCCTGTGCCACAGCCGATCTCGACGACGACGACCTCGTGGTGCGGCTGACGGGGGACAACGTCGGCCCGGACGGGACGTATGTCGAGGAGCTCATCGCCCGGATGCGCGAAGCCGGGCAGGACTACCTGCGCGTGACGACGGAGACGATCGAGGGTCTCGGTCTGGAGGTGTTCACCGCGAGGCTGCTGCGCGAGGCGGACCGGTCGGCGGACTCGGCATACGACAGGGAGCACGTGACGCCGTGGATCCGGCGGCATACCGACGATTTCACCTGGGTGCCGCCCGTCGACGGTGCGGCGGGACGCGTCCGCTGCACGGTGGACACGCTCCTCGACTTCAGCATCGCCGCACGCGCCGTCGCGGCTCTGCCCGACCCGCTGACTGCCGGCTGGCGGGAGGTGCTCGACGCGTGGGCGGCCGCCGGCGGCGCGCGACCGCAGCCGCTGCCCGGCACGCAGAGCAATCGGATCGGCCTGGGGCCGTGGGCGATCGGCGGAGACCTCGGCCTGTTGGAGCCGGCCGTGGCTTCGCGAGTCCTGGAGCGAGCGGCGGCCGCGGGAGCGACGCACGTGCGGGTCGCTGATCCGGCGAGTGCCCTGCGGCTCGCCCGCGCACTGGGGCACGGACTGAGCGAGCGTGTCGGTGTCATCGCCGGGCTGCCGCCGACCTCGTCCGGTGACGCGGACGCGGGAGTGTGGGAGATCCTCGCCCGGTTGCGCGTCCCGGCTGTGGACGTGGTGGTCGCCGAAGCTCGGCGGTTGCGTGCCGGTGACCGCGACGCCCTGCTGCGGCACCGTGCAGAGGGTCGGCTGCGCCTGCTGGGCTGCCGGGTCCGCGAGGAGGCCGAGTTGATGCGAGTGCTCGGTGACCCGGAGGTCGACTACCTGGAGATCCCGTGGGGGCTGCTGCGCGAGGAGCCGCTGCCGACCGGTCGCGTGGTGTCGGTGCTGTGTCCCGACCCGATGGCGGCCGTGCAGGCGCTGGACCGCCCGGACGTCACGAGCGTGGTCCTGGCAGCGACGTCGGAGGCCGACGTCGACGCTCAGGAGGCGACGCTGCGCAGCCGGTGATCAGTTGCTCCTGGTCTGCGCGGCCAGCCTGTCGAGCAGAGCATCGGCCACCCGCGCGCGACCGCGCCCATCGACCAGCCGCTGGCCACGCACCGCGAGTTCAGCTGCGTGCGTGGGGTTTTCGATGATCTCGGCCAATGCTGAGGTGGCGACCGCCAGATCGAACGCCGCAAGCTCACCGAGACCGGTCGCGACGCCCTGGTCCAGCAGTGCCCGGTAGCCGAGCCGCTGATTCTCGACGACGCAGACGACCGCTGTCGGGACACCGAGCGCGAGCAGCTCCCACACCGTGGTCCCGGACGCGCTGATCACCAGGTCACTCGACGCCGCCAGCGCGGCCAGGTCCGGCTGCGGAGGTATGACGCGAAGCCGCTGCTGCGAGGACAAGCTCAGCGCAGAGAGACGGTCCCGCGTCGCCGGGTCCGACGACACCACCGTGACGTCGAGGGGAGCACCGGTTGCCAGCAGTGCAGGCACCACGACCGGCGCTGCACCGGCCGGATCCGATCCGCCGAAAACCGCCAGCACGGAACAGATCTCGCCAGCTGTGCTCTTTCCGCTGTCGCCTCCGGTCGGTGCACCCGGACGCCGCCGTCGGTGCAGCACGGAGTCGCGCAACAGGGTGAAGTCGGGCCCGGTGAGACACCGGGAGCCGGTCGGCCCGCCGCGGTGTGGAGTGGCTCCGAGGTTCTGATCGACATACAGGTCGGCGGCCTGGGCGGCGCCGAACGTGCCGTCCACCAGCGCGAGCACCACGTGTCCGGCCGCGCGCAGTCGCGCGCCGAGGTCGGCCGGCAGGTGGTAGCCGTCCAGCACGACACCGGTGAAGCCCTCGGCATCCGCCTGCTGCAGCATGCCCGGCACGTCGGCGGCGGGCGCAAGTCGCCGCAGGCCGCTGTCGGCGAGCAGCGCGGTCAGCCAGTCCAGCCCCTCGACGTCGCCCCACAGCACGACGTCCACGCCGCGTGCGCGCAGCTCTTGGCCGAGCGCGAGGCAGCGCACGACGTGTCCGACGCCGATCGCGCGGGTCGCGTCGCAGCGCAGCGCGATTCGTTCGGGGAATGTTTGCTCAATGGTCATCACGACGAGGGTAAGCGCATTCTTTTCGCTGGGTATCGTGCCCGCTGCAAGCGGTCGCACAGAAGAGTTGATTTGGAGATAATACGTGAGTGATTTGCAGGGTTCTTCGGTCCTGGTCACCGGTGGCACTGGGTCGTTCGGTAAGGCCTTCATCACCCGCCTTTTGGAAGACCAGAAGCCGAGCCGTGTCATTGTCTACTCGCGTGACGAGCTCAAGCAATGGGAAGTTCGCCAGATGTTCAATGACGACCCGCGCTTGCGCTGGTTCATCGGCGACGTCCGCGATCTGCCGCGCCTTCGTCGGGCCATGCACGGCGTCGACCACGTGGTGCACGCCGCTGCGTTGAAGCAGGTCGACACCGGCGAATACAACCCGTTCGAATTCGTCAAGACCAATGTGCTCGGCTCGCAGAACGTCGTCGAGGCTGCGATCGATGCCGGGGTGAAGAAAGTCGTCGCCCTGTCCACCGACAAAGCGTCGAGCCCGATCAACCTCTATGGGTCAACCAAGTTAACGGCGGACAAACTTTTCATCCTCGGCAATCACTATGCCGCGGCATACCCGACGCGATTCTCGGTGGTGCGCTATGGCAATGTGACCGGATCGCGCGGCTCGATCGTGCCGAAGTTCCGCACACTGCACGACGCGGGGGAGTCCCTGCCGATCACCGACATGCGGTGCACCCGCTTCCTGATCACGTTGCCGCAGGCCGTCCAGATGGTGTTGGACACCTTCGACATGATGCAGGGCGGCGAGCTGGTGGTGCCGCACATCCCGTCGCACAAGGTGACCGACCTGGCCCAGGCGATCGCACCCGGCGCCCGGATGCACGACATTGGCCTGCGCCCGGGGGAGAAGCTGCACGAGGAGATGATCAGTCCGGAGGAGGGCCGCCGTGCGGTCATCGTCCAGGGCGGCAAATACTTCGTGCTCGAGCCGGAGCTGGCCAGCTGGGGTTATCGCAAGCTCACCGGCGCGCAGCCGGTGCCGACCGGTTTCCACTGCTCGTCGGACAAGAACGACCTCTGGTATGACGCAGCGGACCTGCGTCAGGTGCTCGACCTGGGCCCGGTCGGCCTGACGTCCGTCGCACGGTAGGTGTCTTTCCAGGTGCTTCCCTACGGTCGGCAATCGATCGACGAGTCGGACATCGACGCCGTGGCAGCGGTCCTGCGCAGCGACTGGTTGACCACCGGTCCTGCCCTGTGGGCCTTCGAGCAGGACATCGCGCGGATCGCGGGCGTTGCGGACCCCGCGGTCGGCGTCACCTCGGGCACGGCTGCGTTGCACACGGCATACGCCGGTCTCGGTGTCGGGCCGGGTGACGAGGTGATCACCACGCCGCTGACGTTCTTCGCGACGGCGACCATGGCGATGTGGCAGGGCGCCAGGGTCGTGTTCGCCGACGTGTGCGAGGACACCGGCAACCTCGACCCGGTCGCGGTGAAGGATGCGATGACGTCGCGGACCGCAGTGGTCGCGGGCGTCGATTTCGCCGGTCACCCGATCGACGCCGCGCCGCTGGCCGACGTCGCGCACTCCGGTGGTGCATTGCTGCTGGAGGACGCCGCACACTCGATCGCCGGGTCCCTGGACGGCATACCGGTCGGCTCATTGGCCGACGTGACGACGTTCAGCTTCTTCCCGACGAAGAACCTCACGACCGCCGAAGGTGGCGCGCTTGTGTCGACGAACGCCGAAATCCTCGAGCGGGCAAGGCATTTCAAGGGCATCGGCTATACGCGGGACGAGGCGAAGCTGCTGTCGGAGCCCGACGGTCCGTGGTACTACGAGGTGCACGGTCTCGGCGTCAACTACCGGCTGCCCGACGTGCTCGCGGCGCTCGGTTCCAACCAGCTGCTTCGCGTCGCGGCCTTCAAGGCGCGCCGGCAGGAGATCCACCAGCGCTACAACGAGGGGCTGGCCGGCATCGACGTGCTGCGTCTGCCGGCGACCCGCGCGGGCGCCGACCCGATGTGGCACCTCTATCCGCTGCGCATCGTGGACGGTCGACGGCGCGAGCTGTTCGATCACCTGCGGGCCAACGGCATCGGTGTGCAGGTCAACTACATCCCGGTGCACCACCAGCAGATATTCGCCGAACTCGGTTGGCGCAGAGGGCAATTCCCGGTCGCCGAGACCTACTCTGCCCAGGAGATCAGCCTGCCGATGTTCCCGGGGCTGGCGGACGCCGACGTCGACCGAGTCATCGACCTCGTGCGGGAATTCGTCGGGGCCTGAGTCCGATGCATCACGCCAACCACTTCTACGGGCACGCGCATGTGCTGGCCCGGTATGCCGGTCTCGCCGAGGTGCCGCGGATCTGGGGCTACCTGCAGCACGGGTGGAACACGCACGACGGTTTCGCGGTCGGCACGCACTTCGCGCCGGGCTTCTCCCGATTCGTCTGGTCGTCCGACGTGGCGCGGCGCGGCTGGGCGCTCGGTCTGCGGCGGTATGTCGTGATCGGCTCACCGTGGGCCTACCTGCTGCGGATGGAGCGTCCCTACGAGCACCCCGTCGAGCGGGAGGGCACGATCGTCTACCCGTTCCACGGGTGGGAGCAGCAGCTGATCGTCGGCAGTCACGACCGTTACGTGCGGCAGTTGCGTGAGGTCGAGGGCGACGTGCCGATCACGATCTGCCTCTACTGGAACGAGTTCCGGGACAAGGCAGTTCGGCGGATCTACGAGCGGGCGGGCTTCCGGGTGATCTCGCACGGCTACCGCGGTCACATGTGGCGCGGCACCGACGTGCACTTCCTGGACAAGCAACTGGCCGAGGTGCGCCGCCACAAGCGGGTTGTCAGCAACCGCCTCGGCAGTGCCCTGTTGTATGGCGCGAGCGTCGGCGCCCAGGTCGGCATCTACGGCGACCCGATGATCCTGGAGAACGAACGCGCCGCGCTGGGCGGCCGCGAGAAGCAACTGCGGTTGTTCCCCGAACTGCACCAGCCGTTCGTCCCCGACGATTACGCGCGGCAGCTGGCCGCCGACCAGCTCGGGCAGGACTGTCTGCTCAGCCAATACGAACTCCGGGAGGCACTCGGCTGGCGTGACGCCGAGCTCGCCGCCGGCGCAGCAGCACCCGTCACGGATGTGACGTCAATGAGTGAAAGTGGTGAGGATGACAGCGAGCAACTTGATCGGATTCCGACGGACGACGCACGTCCCGGAGCTGACTCCGACGAAGGTGAAGGGCTCCGACCCGCGCTTTGACAAGCGGCGGCAGGCACCCAACCCGCAGAAGCTCGGTGCCTCCTTCGACCGCTTCTGCGAGGTGGCCCAGCAGTTCTGGCTGACCAACACGCTGCCGTCGGGCGACGCCACGATCCTGGTCGAGCTGATGACCGAGGACATCCGGGTCGGCATCCGAAGTCTGACCATTGCCAACGCGATTCGACGGGTTACGCCGGCCAGAGTGGTCATCCTGCTTGGCGCCGACTCGGACTGGCTGAGCTTCCAGTGGACCTACTACGACAAGGACGTGCTGACCCGACTCGCCCACGCCTACGGTGCCGACGACATCATCGACATACACGAGATCGTCGACGAGCGGGTGCAGGGCATCCGTCGCGACTTCAAGGTGGGCGACACCGTCATTCCCGGCGACGTGCGATCCGGGATCGACCCCGAGACGCTGGAGCAGGTGGTCGACGCGACGACCGCGCGCGTCGCGCGGGTGCCGCGGGTGACCGAGGACGAGGCGGAGAAGGCCGACGAGGTGCGCCGCCGCAGCATCGAGTTCTCCGACGTCTACGACGGGCTGATGCAGCACCTGAACCCGGCCGCGGTCGTCACCAGTCACATCGACTACAACCACTGGGGTCTGGCGGTCGAATCGGCGATGCGTCTGGAGGTGCCGGTGATCCACGTGCAGACGACCGGCGGACTGAAGGCCTACATGCTCGATCCGGAGCGTCGCACCGAGGGCACCTTCCGTGAGCACCTGACCCGGGAGATCGGGCGGTTCTTCGAGGACAACCTGTGGGCCAACCACGACCTGCTGCGCCGCAGCGCGGAGCTGACCGCCTGGCGGTCCAAGAGCAACCTCGGCCGCCCGTCCTGGTGGCGCGGCGGCGGCGTGGTCAGCTCGCTGGAGCTGACCAACCCGGTCGAGCGACGCGACCTGCGCAAGCACGCGATGCAGCGGCTCGGTTTCGACGAGGAGAAGCCGGTGGTGGTCGTCTTCAACCACGCGGTGTCCGATGCGCTGGGCACCAACCGGGAGATCTTCGACGACCTGGCCGACTGGTTCGAGAAGACTGCCGAGCACGCCGCGCAGGACACCCGGGTCAATTGGCTCTTCCAGGACCACCCGGCGCAGTTCCTGTATGACGTCACCGGCTTCTTCGACACGCTCAAGGAGCGCTATGCGGCCCACCCGCACCTGCAGTTCCGCCGCAGCTTCGACCTGAGCAAGAACATGATCTGGAGCCTGGTCGACCTCGGGCTCACCGTCCGGGGCAGCGTCAGCGCCGAGCTGCCGGTGTACGGCGTGCCGGCGTTGCAGGCCGGCTGGTCCGAGTGGAGCCAGTGCGGTTTCAGCATGGTGGCGCAGGACCGCGACGACTACTGGCGGCTGCTGGACGACTCGATCGAGCAGTTGCTCGCCGGCACCTCGCCGATCACCGCCGAGCAGGTCGAACGCGCCCGGCTGTGGCAGTGGTTCTACCGGGGTGGCGGTGACGTCGCCTCGATGCTCGTGCAGCACTGGGACATGGGGCAGAGCGACAGCCTGGTCCGCGCGCTGACGGTGGCGATGCGGCATGTCGAGAGCGACGGCGAGGCGGCCCTGCAGGCGACCCAACGGATGTGGAGACGGAAGGAGCCGATCCTGACCAGGTTCGATTTCACCGACGGCGCCGAGCGACTGGCGATGCAACTCGGGGTGGTGGAGGCGAAGTGAGCGTGGAGGTGAGCCAAGAAGCGAGCACGCAGGTGAGCATGGATCAGAGCGCCAGGGACGAAACCCTTTGCTTCGAGACCATTTTCGACCACCCGCCGGCCCTGCTGCCGGTGCCGACCGAGCTCACCACCGGGCAGCGGCCGGAGCTGCAGGTCGTCGACCGCTTCACCCGCGGTGTAGCGATTGTCGGTCGCTTCGCGCTCTCCCCGTCGCTGATCGGCGCGAAGGTCGACGTCGACCCGACCCGGCAGTTGCGCGTTCGGGTGCGTATGTCGATCGACAAGACCTCCGAGGACTGGTGGCACAAGCGGCCGCCGGAGCACGTGACCCGCGAGGACACCGCGACCGGGCGACTGATGCTGCTGCGCAGCCAGGGTGAGACCCGCGCGGTCTGCTACCTGGCGCCGGCCGATGACACCCACGGCTCTCCCGCGGTCGGGATGGTGGAGTTCGACCTGCCGCCCGGCGCGGTGACCAAGGAGGGCCTGCTGATCCTCGAGGCGCTCGACGCTGCGGCGCTGCCCGACTGGGCGCAGTCGCGGATCATGCCCTACAGCCAGGTGGGCGTGCGCGTGGACCGGATCGAGCTGTTCGTGCCGGACGGCTCACCGGCACGCGTGACGCCGTTCGTCGGGCGTCGACCCGACGGTTTCGACGCACAACTGGTCACGACCTGGCCCGCAGTCGACGGCTCGGTGGCGCCGGTGCACGTCCGGGTTCGTCGTCAGCACGCGCGTGCGGCCACCCTCACCCGGCGTGCCGTCAACAAGGCGATCCGGGAGTCTCGTCGTCGGCTGTTGGCCGAGGGCCCGACGGTCCCGATGCAGGACGCCGTGCGGCGCTGGCTCGATCAGGGACTGGTGTCCGTCGACGGGGTAGGGCTGGAGAGCGGGCGGCCGCTGCGGGCAGCGCTGGTGTCGCAGGATGGTCCGCGCAATCCGGCGCACGCACATGCTCAGTTGCGCATCGAGGACGGGCCGACCGACGAGCCGGTGCTCTTCCGGATGATCACCGACGCCGACGGCGTCGACGTGCCGACGGACCTCGGCCGGATGCAGCTCATCTGGGACGTGTTGCCTGGTTAGCGGCGCGCCCTGGCGCGGTGGCCCAGCGCGAGGTGGCCGAGGAGCGAGGAACAAATGCGCGAGGTGGCCGAGGAGCGAGGAACGAGCGTCTCGAGGCCCGCCAGAATCGCGACCCCATGTATACGTTTGCTCCGAAATGTGTTCGATAAAACTCTGGCCATTGACGACGAATTTCGGTACCCTGTAGGTAAGCGAAAACGCTTCCAGGGGAGGGGATTCACGACATGAGCATTGGCCAGCCAACGGTGGATCCTGCCGGCGCGGCGGCGCCGGGGCGTGGCCCCGAGGTGCTCGCGATCCTGCAGGCCGCGGCCAACGCCTTGGACGAGGTGCCGGGTGCAGTGCATCAACTCGGCGACGAGCAAGAAGGCGAGTTGATGACCGCGTTGTTGCGGTTGCACGGCCGGTCGGCGCAGGTCACCACCGTGGTGGCCGCGGAGGCGGTCGACCGTGGTGTCCTACTGAAGTCGACTGCTGCCAGCACCGCTCAATGGATCGGCCAGCATGTCGCTGATGGTGTGCCGGTGGAGCCGAAGACGGTCCGGATGATGGCTGCCGTGGCGGACAAGTGCCGGGAGCGGAAGAACACCGTGATCACGCAGGCGTTGCGGGACGGGTCGTGCTCGGTGGAGTCCGCCCGGACGGCGTTGCATCAGGCCGACAAGGTCGCCCCGGTGATCCCGACCGCGGGCCGCGACGAAGTCCTGGGCTGGTTCTTGCAGATCGACCCGTCGTTGGGTGCTGCCGGTCTGACACTGCTGACCCGGCAGATCCTGGCCAGGTTCGCGCCGGAGAAGCTGTCGAAGGATGACGAAAAACTCGAGGGCACGGAGTCACTGTCCTGGTCCACGACCCCGACAGGTATGACGCGTCTGGTCGCGGAGCTCTCCCCGGCGAACGCGGCGATCCTGAAGGAAGCGATCAACGCCAAGTCCGCGCCTCGACCGGCGAAACCCACTGACACCAAAGACAAGTCGGACGCGCCCGGCAAGGCCGCGACGGAGGGAGCTGGCCGAGGCGCGAGGAACGAGCGTCTCGAGGCCGGTGCAGAGCCGGTTCGTGATGAACGTTCCCCGGGCAAGCGCCGAGCCGATGCGCTGATGGAGTTGGTCGGAGCAGGTGCCCGTGCCGCGACCGGTGACGGTGTGCAGGCGAGTGCGGCGACGGTGCTCCTCACGATGGACTTGCAGGCATTGCTCGCTGGCATCGGCGGCGCCACCACGACAGCGGGTGACATGCTCGACGCGGGCGCCGCCCGACGGTTCGCGTGCACCGCGGATCTCATCCCCGCGGTCCTCGGCGGACCGAGCCAACCTTTGGATGTGGGTCGGCGAGAACGCTTGGCCACCAAGGCAATTCGTGCCGCGGTGATCCTTCGGGATGGCGGCTGCACGTTCCCCGGGTGTGACCGGCCACCAGGTTTCTGCGAAGTGCACCACGTGGTGCCGTGGTGGGCCGGCGGCCACACTTCGCTGGCCGACTCCGCGTTGTTGTGCGGCCGGCATCATCAGACAGTGCACCGACGGGGCTACACCGCCGACATACGACCCGACGGCGTGCACTGGGACCTCACGCCGGGGCGCATGCCCGGCCACTCAACCGCAGCTGCGTGAGCTCCGTCGGATAACCATGTCCGGTGTGTATCTGATCCGCTCGGGGCATCAATCAGCTTGCCGCGCTGGGGCATCCGCGTCCGGCTATGGGCGAGGGCTCAGCGCCTTGTGACATCGTTGAGTTGTGAGTTCGCACGCCCAGCGCATCAGCGATCACTCCGTGATTTCGGCGGCGCTGGCCAGGCAGTCCGATCTTCAACTCAGGGAGTTGGTCAGTCGTTGCGAGCGTGGACGAGTTGGTATTGGCGGGTTGACCCACACGATCGAGGTCAGTGGGAAGCCCGTCTTCGTGAAGCTTGTCGCTGTCACCGATGTCGAACGTGCAGCCGGTCCCGAGTGCACCGGGAATCTCTTCGTGTTGCCGACCTGGTACCAGTACGGCGTCGGGGAAGGCTCCACCGGGTTCAACGTGTGGCGTGAAGTGACTGCTCAGCAATCCTCCAGCGCTTGGGTGCGCAACGGGGACAGCGACAACTTTCCGCTCCTCTACCACTGGCGCGAACTCCCGCGACGGAACCTTGGTGAGTCGGCAATCGATCCCGACAGTATCGAACGCGCTGTCCGATTCTGGGGAAATCTCAAGCAGTCGAGACACGGTTACGGGCGCTTGCCGCGTCACGTACTGTGGTCGCGCTGTTTCTGGAGCATGCTCCGTTCGCGCCTCGCTCTTGGTTGATCAGCCAGCTCAACGCGGACCGTGCGAGCGCAGAGTCGGCAGTGGCCATGGTCGAGCAACAGTTGTTTCGTGCGGTTGCAGACATGTGTGCACATGGCATGTCGCACTTCGACGCACATTTCGACAACGTCCTGACTGACGGTGACCGGATCTACCTGTCGGACTTCGGCCTCGCGACCTCACGCCACTTCCAACTGGACGCCACTGAACGAGACTTCGTCACGCTCACTTCCGATCACGATCTGGCGTACTGCGCGGCAACCATGGTGAACACTATTGCCAGCAACCACTTTCGCTTCACACGCGCCGATGAGCGCAACGCCTACCTGAGGCGCTGCAGTGACAGTGGGGTAGCCCCAGGCCTCACCGGCGCGATCGCTGAGACGGTGGTGCGTTACGCGAGTGTCGCGACCGTCGTGAATGACTTCTACTGGATGTTGCACGACGGCGAGGTGACCGCCGAGTATCCGGCACACACGATTGCGGCGGCAATCGACCGGGCCAACATTCGCTGACAAGTCCGGCAAACCACTCGCCCGGTAGGCGATCGTTCACCGGGAGGGCCCGAGCTGTCGGTGGCTTCTGTTCCAATGAACTCATGGAAGACGCTGCCGTCGCCGACGTCGTGTTGGGCGCGTTAGTCGATGCCGGTGGGGTTCTCCTGGTGCTCCGTAGTCCTGACAAAAGTGCCAACCCCAACGTGTGGGATCTGCCCGGTGGCTGCGTTGAGGAGGGCGAGTCAGAACTCGGCGCACTGGCGCGGGAACTGCACGAGGAGCTCGGCATACACATCGAGAGGGACACCGGGTCCCACCTCTACCGGCTGACCGCAGGGCCAGCTGAGGAGCCCGTGGTTGTCAGTGCCTGGATGGTCCGCGATTGGCAGGGAACCGTGCTGAACAAGGCGCCGGAGGAACACGTAGACATCGGCTGGTTCGGCTTAGATGCCCTGCCGTCCCCGGCCCACCCCATCATGCGCACTGCGCTGGTAAGTGCGCTTCGGGATGTCGGCGGCTGACGGTTGACTATGCGTCATCAATGACGATCACCGCACGGCGAACACCCTTGTGCCAGTCGACGTTTTACTCGCAAGAGTCTTTACTGCCGTCCACCGGCTGTCCCGGAAGGTGCGTCATTCGAGCGGAACATCGCCGTGTCGACTGCGACCCCCGATATCGATCGGTTCCGGCGGGTAGCCAGTGGCTTGGAGAGTCGCGAAGTGATCACCGAGGTCCGGTGGATAGACCGATTCCTGTGTCTTCTGCAGTTCGGTCGAAGTCCACCAACGAAAGCCGACAACGCTCTCCTTCTCGTACTCGGTGAGCTCTGCCGGCACGGGATCGAAGTGGTCGATCGGGTCCCGAAGCGCAGCTACCTGCCGGCATTGTCGTCGTTGTGCCGGTCGGCAATCACTCGGCGTGCTCGCTGTCGGTATGCGCGCCGGGTGGAGTCGCTCATGTCGCCCCATGACTTGAAGAAGTTCGAACGCTTCTCTGGCGGGAGCAGCTCTAACCCCCAGGCATCGACTCCCTTGGTCTCCAGTGCGAAGAGGCGCCGGGCGAGGTCCTCGACGTCCTGCTCCGCTTCATGGTCCTTGCCGTCCGCACCCATGCAGTCGACTTTGAGCTCCAGAGGTGCAGCCGTCAACCACCTGTTTCGATTGACGTTCCACACGTGGTGAACACCCACGTCAGCACATGATTTGGTGGCGGCATGGCGATGTCCGCCCCGTACGCCCCGTCCGCGTGGGCATCCCGGGGCACGGGCCCGATACGGCTCGCGAGGCGGACATCTCGGCATTCCCCGCCGGTTGAGCATCCGGGGCGCAGCGCGAGAGCCGCTCAGCGATCCAGCAGTTTGCGCAGCGCCCGCTCGGCACGCGGCACGGCATTCGGCGGCAGCATCGACAGCACGCCGCGGCGACCGGCCTGCATCGCCGTCCGGCCGGCCTTGCGGCCGGGGGCGGTCAGCTTGCGACCGGCCCGATAGCTCACCGAGTGCCGAACCGAGGTCAGCTCGCGCTCCAGCGCGGCCACCCGGCGGTCCCGGTCCCGCAGGGACGTCTCGAGCCACTGCACCTGCTCGCCGCGCTCGTGCAGCTCCTGCGACATCCGGCCGGTGGCTGCGATGCTCTCGCGGTAGCCGCGTGACGGGCCCGGGGTCGCGGTGAACTGCGAGGCGCCACTGGCGAGGTTGGCGGCGTAGTCCTGACTCTCGCCGACCGGATCCAGTTGCTGCAGAACGGCATTCACCTCTGCTTCGCGAAGGGCGATGCCGTCGATGGTCGCCTGGTCGACCGGCAGGTCCGCCATCGCGGCCAGCGTCCGGGTCAGGTCGTCGGGGCTGATGTCGGGGCGCCAGCGGTGCTCGGCGCCGCTGCGCAGGAGACGCCGCGCGAAGACCCGCAACCCACGCAGCACCGTCAGGTGCGGGTCGAGCGACTCCGCCCAGGACCAGCTGGGGTCGAGCAATGAGCACGTTCCGTCGGCGTCGACCAAGACGTTGTCCGGTGTCGCGAAGAACCGCTGCGCCGGATCGGCGAACGCCGGATCCGACAACCAGTTGGCGTAGCTCTGCACCGTCTCGTGCAGGGCGTTCATGTCGCCGCCGGCGGCCGACACCCGCAGGCGCTCCTCGAGGGACGTGCCGTCGGCGGGCGCGGACGCCATACGACCGATGTCGCGGCGCAGCCGTCGCTCGGCCAACGGGCGGTCACCGTGTGCGCCCGTCGCGTGCCGGTCCCAACCGTCGCCGGTGTCCGTGAGTGTCAGCACCGCGGCCCAGTCGGGCGCGGACGTGTCGTCGCCGAGCACGACGTCCGGCAGCTCATCGTGTGTCTGCGCGGCGTCGTCGGCGTGTCCGGTGACGAGCAGCCAACCGGGTGCGACCTCGGCGAGAAGTCCTGCGGCGACTACTTTTCGGGCGGCGGCATAGGGGTCGGTCAGCGCGGGCGTCCGGCTGTGATGGGTCGCCTCCAGCCGCTGCAGGAGCGCGGTGAGGGTCTGCCCGACGACGGTCGAGGAGGCCGACTGATCGGCGACGTCATCGGCGACAAGGAGCGCCGGTGCCGGCGAGGAGGTGTATGCCGAATACCCCCGGTGCACACTCAGCCCTGCGTCTGCGAAGAGCCCCGGGATTTCGTGTCGGTATGGCGAGCGCTGCGCGAAGCCCGGCGCACCGCGGAACCACTGCGCGTCGTCGTCGAAGGTGGTGCGCACCTCCAGCCGCAACGCCTGATCCAGGCCAAGCGTGTTGTCGACCGACACGACGGCTGTGCCGCCGGGCGCGAGCACCTGCCGGACCAGGGCCAGCAGCTCCCGCTGACTCGCGCCGGGGGAGTCGGGCGTGGCCAGCGTCGCCGGATCGTCCAGGCAGACGACGAGGTCATAGCGACGGTCGGACGGGAACCGGTCGAATCCACCACAGAAGACAAGCAATTCGTCACGCTCACGCGCCAGGCTGGACAACTGCCGAGCATCGGGCAGGCCGCGCACGAGCACCCCGACCTGGGGTGGGGGCACGGCGTCCAGGTGCCCGGCAGCCCGCGGACCGAGCAACAACACCGTGCGCGGACGCTGCGCGGCGATCAGCCGGCTGAGCAGGTATTCGGTCGCGCTGGAGGGCGCCCTGCGTTTCAGGTCCGACCAGTGCAGCATGTCGCCACCGAGCAGCAGCGCGCCGGACGGCGGGTCGATCTGGGTGGCGGGTTCGTGCATTGCCAAATCGGCCACGTCAGACCAGGTCCCAGGTGAGTGCGGTGCCGCGTGCCACGTCGGTGCTGAACGTGCGTCCCTCGACCGTCTCGAAGAGGTCTGGAGCCAGCCCGCCCGCCGGTCGGATGGAGCGCACGTTGGCACTGGTGACCGGGTCGCCGGCGCGCACGTCGGCGACGACATACAGCGAGCGGCGGAAGCGCAGACCTTCGCGTTCGCCGCTCGTCGCGCCGATGCGCGGGCTGCCGAGGCACTGCCATGCGACTTCGGATTCGCGTGCCAGAGAGGCGAGTTCGCCCGGCTCGAGGGAGAACGACGAGTCGACCCCGCCACCCTCGCGGGCCATGGTGACGTGCTTCTCCACGGCCACTGCGCCGAGCGCCACGGCGGCCAGCGGCGCACCGATGCCCGGGGTGTGGTCGGACAGGCCGATGTGGGTGCCGAACGCGTCGCGCAGCACGGGTATGCCGCGCAGGTTGGACTCCTCCGGGTTGGCCGGGTAGTCGGCGGTGCAGGACAGCACGACGATCTGGTTGTTGCCGGTGCTGCGTGCGGCCTCGACCGCCGCGTCGATCTCGCTGATCGACGCCATCCCGGTCGAGATGATCATCGGCTTGCCCTTGCTTGCCGCCAGCCGCACCAGCGGCAGATCCACGATCTCCGACGACGCGATCTTGTAAGCCGGGGTGTCCAGCGACTCCAGCAGATCGATCGCCGTCGCGTCGAAGGGCGACGAGAAGCATGCCAGGCCAAGGGAATTCGCCAGCTCGAAGATGGGTTCGTGCCACTCCCACGGCGTGTGTGCCTCCTGGTAGAGGTCCCACAGCGTGCGACCGCCCCACAGCTCGTGCCCGTCCGACAGCCGGAAGTCGGGTGCGTCCGAGTCGATGGTGATCGTCTCGGGCTTGTAGGTCTGCAGCTTCACCGCCTGTGCGCCGGAGTCGGCGACCATCCGCACGATGTCGAGCGCCTTGTCCAGCGAGCCGTCGTGGTTGCCCGACACCTCCGCGATGATGAACGGCCGGTGACCCGGACCGATCGTGTGCTTGCCGATCGTGATGTCGACCGGTTCAGTCATGGGGCTGCCTCCTGCGGCGGATGGTGTGCACCGTGACGGGTCGCCCGCCGACGGTGCGTTGTTCGGCGTCGATCTCCTCGAAGCCGTTGCGGGTGTTCATCGAGCGCACGGCCTCGTTCGCGTCGAGCACTTCGCCATACAACTCCGCCAGGTCGAGCTCGCCGAACGCGAGCTTCACGGCCTCCCGCTGGATCTTGATCCAGGCGGGCAGGACCTGTCCGCGCTGCTCGAGCCCGGCGTTGTCGAGGTAGTAGCCCCACATCGCTGTTCGAGCCTCGTCGTCGATGTCGAAAAAGGTCACCACACCTGCGGGAACACCAGCGAACTCAAAGATGAACACTCGGCGAATAGCGTTGTCACGCAACGATTCCCAGTAGGTTTCGTGATCTTCGGGTGTGATGATTTCCTGTGTCAGGGAGACCGCACGGACCTGCGGATGGTTCCGCCAGACTCGGGCGTTCTCCTTGTCGGCGTCAGTGGCAGGGCGAAGCACCTAGCGTTCCTCCATTGTCCCGGTGAAATGTCCAACAGCACGGAACGTATGCCGTCCGATCGACGGGAAAGACAACAACTGATGAACACCGAGGGAGGCCCGATGTCCGGTCTGAGCCGCGACCACGTGCGCACGATGATGGGTGAGGTTCTGGCCGCACAGGGCAAGGAGCTGCCGTCCGACGACAGCGCACGACTGGACGGGATCGGATTCCGGTCGCTGGACTTCTCCGAGCTGGCGCTACGGGTCGAGGACGAGCTGGACACCGAGCTGAATTTCGACGCACCCGAGCTGCGCTCGGTCGAGACGGTCGGCGACGTGCTCGACTTCATCGACCAGCTCCAACCTGCATGAGCACCCCACGAAGTTTCTCCCCCGCTGCGCTCCTCCGAATACTTCGCGGGGACCCCGCATGAGCGCCGGCAGCACCGACACACCTGCGGGCGCCGGCAACCGCATCGTCACCAGCCGGTATGCCGGCACCTGGGCCGGCCTGCCTTCGTGGCCGGAGCTGCCGAGCTCCGCGGCCGTCCTCGCCGACGACAACACCGACGCGGTACGCGCCGTCTGGCAGCACACCGTCGATGGCGACCGCGAGACGCTGATCACCTCGGCCCGGCGGATCGACGCCGAGCAGGCCGACGGTTTCCTGGCGGACGGTCTGTCCGTCGTCACCGGCGACGGGATCAAGCCGTCGGAGGCCGAGCGAGCGGTCGCGCCGGGACGGCTCCTGCTGCTCACCAGCGGATCCACTGGTCGGCCGAAACAGGTTGTGCACACTTTGGGTTCTCTGACCACGGTCACCGGGGAGCAGCCTGCCCGCACCTGGCTGTGCCCCTACGCCACGGGTGCCTACGCGTGGTGGCAGATCGTCACGTTGTCACTGTCGTTGCCCGGGCAGGACGTGGTCTTCATCGAGCCCGGCGACATCGACCGGTGGCCGCGGCTGGCACTCGAGCACGGCGTCACCGCGGCGTCGGGCACCCCGACGTTCTGGCGGCAGGCGATCTGGCGTAGCGGCGAGACGGTCGCGCAGTTGTCGCTCGAGCAGATCACCCTCGGCGGGGAGCCGGTCGACCAGGCGATCCTGGACCGGCTGCGCGAGATCTTCCCGGCGGCGCGGATCTCCTGGATCTACGCGTCCTCCGAGGCCGGCGCCGCCATCGCGGTCCATGACGGGCGCGCCGGTTTTCCGCGCACCTGGCTGGACCGGGAGGCGTCGGACCGGCCGACGTTGCGCGTCATCGACGACGAGCTGGTCATCGCCTCGCGGCACGCTGCCGAGGGCATGCCTGGCGCCATACACACCGGCGATCGGGTGGAGGTGACCGACGACCGCGTCGCGATCGTGGGGCGCCTCGCGTCCGACGAGATCAACGTCGGCGGCTCGAAGGCATCCGGGTCCGCTGTGCGCCGCCGGCTGCTGGACCACCCCGACGTGGTGTGGGCCGCGGTCCGCGGCCGTAAGGCGCCGCTGGTCGGCCAGGTCGTCGTGGCCGAGGTCGTCCTCACCGGCGGCGCCACCGTGACGACCGGTGACCTCACCGTTTGGTGCGCCGAGCAACTGCCCGACTACTCCGTGCCGCGCCGGGTGCGCGTGCTGCCGGAGATCCCGATCAAGGAGAGCCTGAAGAGCGATGTCTGACGCTGATTCGACCCAGCAACCGATCCCGGCCGCGTCGTGCGTGCTGATCACCGGCGGCACCAAGGGCCTCGGCCTCGAGCTGGTCAGGGACACGCTGCAGCGCGGCGCGAAGGTCGCGACCTTTTCCCGCAAGCTGACCCCCGAGATCGAGCAACTGCAGCAGGAGTATGACGACAGGCTCTTCGCCGCACCGGTCGACATCAACGACCAGGCGGGCGTGAAGGCGTTTCTCAAGGAGGCGAACGCGGCGCTCGGCCCGATCGACTCGTTGGTGAACAACGCTGCGACGGGCCAGGATTCGATGCACCTGCACACTTCGCCGGAACGCATCGCGCAGATCGTGCAGACCAACCTGACCGCGCCGCTGGTGCTCACCCGGGCGTTCATCCGGCACGCGATGGCCAAGACCGGCCGCGGTCGGATCGTGATGGTCACCTCGGTGTGCGCACAGCGCGGCTACTCCGGTCTGGTGACGTATGCCGCGACCAAGGGCGGCCTCGATGCCGCCATGCGCACACTCGCCCGGGAGATGCACGGCCGCTTCCTGGTCAACTCGGTGGCGCCCGGCTTCTTCGCTTCGGACATGTCGTCCGTGCTGGGCACCGAGCAGTTGTCGACGATCGCCCGGCGCACGCCGTCGGGCCGCATGGTGACCCCGTCCAACATTGCGCCTGTCGTGCGCTCGCTGCTCTTCGACGACACCAACCTCAACGGTCAGGTGATCACCATCGACGGCGGCAGCTCGATCTGAGCGATCGATGCGCACATTGACCGACACCGAGTTGCTCGCCCGGTATGCCGTGCCCGATCACCTCGTGCTCGGGCCGAGCGCTGTTCTTCGTGCCAGGGACGAAGGGGTCCGCTCGCACTTGCCCGACGGCCGGGGCGTTGCCTGGCAGGTGCCGGAGAGCCTTGTCAGACGGGCTGCGATCGATGCCGAGCTGCGTGATCATCCGGTCAACGGCAGCCTCGCTCGCAGGGTCCGCAGCACCGACCCCGCAGTCGTCTGGCCCCGGTGGACGCAGTGTGAGGTGACCGCGAAACTGCTTGGCCTGCCAGTGCTTTCGTGGCTCGGCTGGCCGGGATTGATCGTGCCCGGTGACCTCGCCCGGCAGGTGCGTGTCGACTTCGCAACGGTCGACGATGTGCTCGTGTGTTGTGGACTGCGCGCTTCCGGCTGACGTGCCGCGCGGCGGTTCGATCAATGGTGCGGGTCGTCGGGTCCACCCGCGACCCTCGACAGGTTGGACGCTGGAGTGGTGACTTGCTCCGAACAGACCCGAACCCTGCCGGCCGTCGATCCGCAGACCACTGACCGGCCGGGCGCCATACCGACGGCACTCGCGCTGGCCACCGGCACGGCGGTCCTGGTGGGTGCCGAGTTCGTGCCTGCCGGGGTGCTGCCGCTGCTGGCGGACGACCTGCACGTGACCGAGGGCCGTGCCGGTCTCGCCATTGCCGCGACCGCGCTGGCGGGAGCGGTCACGGCGCCGACGATCGCCTCAGTGTTGCCGCGCGCCGACCGCAGGCGGGTGCTGCTCGGGCTGTTGACGCTCGCGCTCGCATCGAATGTCGTTGTGGCAGTTGCACCTTCGCTGCCGGTGCTGCTGATCGGACGCGTCCTGCTCGGCGTGGCGATCGCCGGCTTCTGGACCTTCACCTTCGGTGTGGGCGTCGAGATCACCGGTCGTCCGGCGCTGATCTCGACCGCGATGTCGCTGGGCACGAGCCTGGCGACCATCATCGGCGTGCCGCTGGCGTCGGTGCTCGGTGACGCGGTCGGCTGGCGTGCCGTCTTCGCCATCCTCATCGCAGCGACGGCTGCCTCCGGGCTGGCGCTGGCCAGGCTGCTGCCACCGGTGCCGGCGCATCCGGGTGCGGGTGCGGCGATGATGCGTCGCGCATTGGGCAACCGCCGGCTGATGGTCGGCGTGGCGATGGTCTCGTTGGCCGCCTTCGCCAACTTCGCCGCGTACCCCTACATCCGGGTGGCGCTGCAGGCGGTGACTCCCTCGTTGGTGACCGTCCTGCTGCTGGCCTGGGGTGTCGGCGGACTGCTCGGCAATCTGCTCGGCGGCTGGCTGTCGACCCGCCTGCGGGTGGGAGTCGTGGCGGCTCCGACGGTGCTGTTCATCGGTCTGACGCTGATGACCGCACACTCGTCGGCGCTCGTCGTCACGCTGGCCGTGGTCGCCTGGGGGACCGGATTCAACATGGTGCCGGTGACGACCCAGCTGTGGGTCTCGCGGGCCGAGCCGAACCGCGTCGAGGCAGCGGTGTCACTGCAGGTGACAGCCTTCCAGACCGCGATCACACTGGGTGCGATCGTCGGTGGTCTGATCGTCGATCACCGTGATGTCTGGGCCGCCATGACGGTCGGTGCGGGGCTCGCCGCGGTTGCCGCGGTCGGCTTCGCCGTGATCCGGCTGGTGCCTCGCGAGGACTGACGCCACCGGCCCGGGGTGGCACCCGTCTCCGCACGAAACGCCCGCACGAACGCCTCGGCAGAGCCGTACCCGCAGCGCGCGGCGATGACACCGATCGAGGCGTCGGAGGAGCTGAGCTCGTCCATCGCGCGGCGCATCCTCAGCCGCCGCAACAACTGCATCGGGGCCAGGCCGGTGGCCTGCCGGAACCGCCCGACCAACGTGGTGGTGCCGACGTGCGAGAGCCGGGCGAGGTCGGCGAGTGTCCAGTCGCGAATCGGATCGGCAGCCATCGCCATGGCCGCGGCACTGACGACGCTGTCGGCCGACGTGCTGGGCAGGCGGTCGTCCAGGGCGCGGGCGCGTTGATGCTCGGAAAGCATTGCCGATCCGAGCAGTTCGCCATACGCCTCGGTGACACCGGGCCGCTCCACCTTCATCTCGCCACGGACCGGGCAGGCGGCCAGCAGGGCGACGATGCCGCTCTGTGTCGCGGCGAAGTCACGCGCGATCATCGGCGCGCCCAACTCGCCGCCGACCGCGCGCAGGTCGGCCACCAGCAACCGACTGTCGGTCGCGGCGCGCACCGTGTACAGCAGCGCATGGTGCAGGTATGTCGCATCGCCCGCGTCGAGCGTGGTCGTGTCGCCGTCCCCGAGGTCGACCGAGCCGGAGCAGACGAGCAACCACAGTGACGAGCGGGTCGGCTCCAGGGAGCTGCCCGCGGCCAGCTCGCAGTTCCACGATCGGTCGATGCGCCACCGGATCCGGGAGTAATCCATGCCCGGTGCAAGCGCGCTCATTGCCCGGGCATTCCCCGGACGCCGGCGCTCGGTCAATGCGGCGACCGACTCGACGACCGCAGCATGCGAGTGCCTGGGTTGTCGCGATGTTCAGACACGCTCCGCACTCCGTTCAACCACGACTCGTAACTTGCGAAACAACAGGCGTCCTCAGTAGGGAGACATTGGGTGGAAGGCACTCTCAGTGCGCCGGATTCGCGTCCGCTGACCTCGGCCGCAGTCCAGCGGCGGCCAATGTGTCGACCCACCGTGGGCGTCGCGATGCTGCACATGGGGGACCGTCCTGCCGAGCTCCGGCGCGCGCTCGCGACACTGCGGGCGCAGCAGGATGTCGAGCTGGACGTCGTGCTGGTGGGCAACGGTTGGGAGCCGGAGGGTCTGCCGGACTGGGTGCGGACGATTCACCTGCCCGAGAATGTCGGCATCCCCGAGGGCCGGAACATCGCCGCGCGGGAAGTTCGCGGCGAGTTCATCTACTTCTACGACGACGACGCCGCCCTTCCCTCGGTCGACGTCATCGCCCAACTGGCACGACGGCTGAGCTCCGACGACCGCATCGCCGTCGTGCAGCCGCGCGGCGTCGACCCCGACGGCAAGCCGTCACCACGTCGCTGGGTGCCACGCTTCGACGTGCGTGACGGTGGTCGTGCCGGTCCGGCCGCCTGGTTCTGGGAGGCCGCGGTCCTGGTGCGGCGCACCGCGTTCGAGCAGGCCGGCGGGTGGCCGGGTCACTTCTTCTTCGGGCACGAAGGTGTCGACCTCGCGTGGCGAATGGTCGACCTCGGCTGGAGGATCGAATACGCGCCGTCCGTGGTCATCCACCACCCGGCCACCCCCGCTGCACGGCACGACGTCTACTTCCACACCAACGCCCGCAACCGGGTGTGGGTCGCCAAACGCAACCTGCCGGCTCCGCTCGTGCCGGTCTACCTGTCCTTCTGGACCGGCGTCACCGTCGCCCGCGTGCACGACCGCCGGGCGCTGCGCACCTGGGCCGGCGGATTCGTCGAAGGCATCCGCACCAGCGCGGGAGAGCGGCGCCCGATGACCTGGCGGACCGTGTGCCGACTGGCCCGTGCCGGCCGCCCGCCCGTGGTGTGAGGTGAGTGAGCTGAGCGTGCGACAGGTTGTCATCACCGGCGTGCGGAGCCGCACGCATCTGGTCCACCTCGCGGCATACCTGCGGACGGTGCAGGAGCCGGTGCAACTGACCTATCTGACCGGCGGGACGTTCCTCGGTCACGCACGCGTCGACACCACCGACGTCGAACGATTCCTCACGCTGCCCGCCGGCAGTCGGGTGGAGATCGTCGAGTCGATCGGGGCGCTCGCCGAGTTGCCGGACGGTCCGCTGACGTATCTGTCGGTCGGGGCACCGGGCATCAAACCATGGGTCACGCTGCGTCGCGCGAGGCCGCTGCGCGCCATACACACCGTGGTGACGGACGAGGGTCTGGGCACGTATGGCGACTGGCGCACCCGCCGCGCGGCCTGGCGTCGGCAGGGCGTCGGCGAGCCGTGGCGGACCGTCCGCGCACTGGCCGTTCAGGGGGCGGCCAGGGGACTGACGACCACCAGGTTCGCGATGTATGACGCCCGGCACGACTTCGCCCTCGACGCGCGCATCCGGGCCGAGTTCTGCGCGCACGTGGGTGACCGCAGGCCGGACCCGGACGACGAGCGGGTGATCTTCCTCAGCTCCCCGTGGGTCGAGATCGGCGCGCTGCGGGAGAAGGACTATCTGCGCCACATCGAGGACATCCTGCGCGAAACGCAAAGCACCGGACGACGATTGGTGGTCCGTCCGCACCCCGCCGAAGACCCCAGCAGATACCGCGACTTCGACACCGTCGACGGCGATCTGCCGGCCGAGCTCGACCCCGCGGTTGTCGGTGCGTCGGCTGCCGTCGGTGGCACGAGCACCGCCCTGCTCAACCTCGCGGCGCTCCATCACATGCCTGGGACACGCGTCGTCACCCCGGGCCTGGAGCATCTGGACACCGGCCTCGGGCGTGGTCAGCGGGCGCTGCTGAGTCGCTATCTCCCGGCGCCTGTCAGAGTCAGCAGTTAGAGTCGAGGTGTGAAGGTCCAACGGGCAGCAGCCGCACGCATCTCTGGTTCACCCGCAGTGCAGCGCGTGGTCGGACGCGCCCGGCAGGCCGCCAAGGAGACGGCGTCCAAGCTGCCGCGCCCGGTCGAGCAGAAGGTCTCGCTGCGGGCAGCCGACTTCGCGGGCGTGCGCACCACGGGCTTCCTGCTCGACGGCGACGAGGCACGGTTGGCCCGCAAGGCCGCCCGCCGGCTCGGGCTGGCCCGCACCCTGGACGACACCAGCGCCTGGGCGGCCTTCGGCGCCCTCGCGGCACTGCTGCGCGTCGTCGACGACGGGCGGCGACACGCGGTCGTCGTCGACACGGCCGGAGCCCGGTCGGTCTTCTCGCGGTGGGCGACCAAGATCGGTTTCGCGCCGCTGGCCGTCGACGTGATGCGCTCCGACGTCGTCGGCACCGACATCGACGCGGGCTCGGTCGACCTCGTCGTGCGCCTGCACCCGCACTCCAGTGACCCCGCCACTGTCGACGAGGACCTCGCCCGCGGCACCGCGGCACTGCGTCGTGGCGGGCTGATCATCGTGTCGTTGCGGCTCGGTCCGCGCGACGCCGGCGGCGTCGCGGTGGCCGATGTGCGCTCGCTGATCGCGCGCGCCGACGAGCAGGGTCTGTCGCTGGTCGGCGACCTCGCGCTCGAGGAGGGCCGACAGGCCAACACCGTCGCAGCGGGCGAGAGCGGCAACTTCGGACTCGCCCTGCTGACCTTCCGGCGCAGGTGACGGCCCAGGCGTCGATCACCGCCGACTTCGCGCCGGGGCGACCGGTCCCGTTCGAAGCGATCCTGGGTGTCTATCAGCACGGATCCGGTGACCCCACCTACCACTCCGCCCCCGGTGTCGTATGGCGCACCGCCCGCACCCCCGACGGACCGGTCACGCTGCGGTTGCACCGCGAGCCGGCGACGAGCGGTGACCGCGTCGTCGCACATGCCTGGGGACCCGGTGCGCAGTGGACTCTCGACGGCCTGCCCGAGCTGCTCGGTGACACGGACGAGTTGCAGACCTTCCGGATCCACCACGAGACACTGCATCGGGTCGCCCGGACACACCAGCACTGGCGGGTCGCACGCTCGCGGCTGATCCTCGACAGCCTCATCCCAGCGATCATCGAGCAGCGCGTCACCGGCAAGCAGGCGTTCGGCGCCTACCGGCAGTTGGTGCGTCGTCATGGGGCACCCGCGCCCGGCCCGGCCGAGACCATCGCGAAGCTGCGGCTGATGGTGCCGCCGGACGTCGCGGGCTGGCGGCGCATCCCGTCCTGGGAGTGGCTACGCACCGGTGTCGACGGTCGCCGCGCAGACACCGTGCAACGCGTCCTGCAGGTGGCACCCCGGCTGGCGGAGTGTGCTGATCTGCCGCGCGAAAAGGCCTGGCAGCGCTTGCGATCCGTGCCCGGCATCGGGGTGTGGACGGCAGCCGAGACGATGCAGCGCGCCGCCGGGGACGCAGACGCCGTCAGCTTCGGCGACTACCACGTGGCCAAGGACATCGGGCACGCGTTGACCGGTGCCCCCGTCGACGACCAGGGGCTGGCGACACTGCTCGAGCCGTATGCCGGCCACCGTTACCGCGTGCAATACCTCGTCACCGCCGGTCGGCTCGGCGCGCCACGGCGTGGGCCACGGCTGGCCGTGCCGACGCATCTGCCGGGTTGAGCCTCGACGCATCTGCCTGGTTGAGCCTGAATCAAGGTGGCTGAGCTTGAAACAAGATGGTTGAGCTTGAGACATGGTGGTTGAGCTTGTCGAAACCATGACCTCGACAAGCTCGGCCATCTCAGGGCTTGTCAGCGCCGGCGCCAGGCGGCGACGGCGGAGGCGACGAGCAGCGCCATACCGGCCAGCGTCGCGAGGTGCATGCCGTGCACGTATGCCGCGCGTGCCGCGTCCATCACCTGCTGCGCGAGCGCGTCGGGCAGGGCGGCCGCGACACCTGCGGCTCCGGCGAGTGAGCCACCGGCCAGGCCGTGCGCCACCGCCGCGGGCAGCGCGTCGTGTGCCTGCGCGCGGTAACCGGCGGCGGCGACGCTGCCGAGGAGCGCGATGCCGAGTGCACCGCCCAGCTCGCTCGCGGCTTCGGAGACCGATGCCCCGGCACCTGCCTGACCTTCGTCGACGCTTGCCAGGACGAGTTCGCCGGCGAGGGTCATGGTCAGCACCAGACCGCCCGCGAGCATGCCGGAACCGATCAGTGCGGGGACCAGGGAGGAAGTGCCCAGAGCCGCGAGCACCGCGAATCCGGCTGCCGCGACGGTGAATCCGACCGCAGCGGCGACCGGTTTGCCGAGCCGACGGCCCAGCGGAGCGGCGCACGGCGCGACCGCGGCGACACCAACTGTCGGCACGATGCTCCACAGCGCGGCGACCAGCGGGTCGTAGCCGAGCACGAGCTGCAGGTAGGCGGTGATCAGCACTGCGTTGCCGACCAGCGCGAAGGAGCAGATCATGTTGCCGGTCAGGGCCGCGCGATAGCCCCGGTTGCGCAGCAGGGAGGGCGGCACCATCGGGTGCGGGTGGTGGAACTGACGGCGTGCGAAGACCACGAGCAGCGCCACCCCGACGCCGATGCACACGATCCAGCGCAGGTCGAGCCCGTCGGCGGCCCACTGCTTGATGCCGAAGATGCTCGACAGGATGCCACCGAGCGACAGCAACGAGCTGGGCAGATCCAGCCGGTGCTCGTGGCGATCACCGCGGGGGAGCAGCACCGGCCCGAGGACGAGCAACAGCGCCATCGCCGGCAGGTTGATCAGGAAGACCGAACCCCACCAGAAGTGTTGCAGCAGAACGCCGCTCAGCACCGGGCCGAGTCCGACGCCGCCGGTCATGATGCCGGTCCACGCACCGATGGCCCGGCCGCGCTCCCGCTCGCCGGGGAAGAGTGACCGCAGCATCGACAGGGTCGACGGCATCAGGCTCGCACCGGCGACCCCGAGCACACCGCGGGCGAGGATCAACTGCACCGCGCCGCCGGAGTAGGCCGCGAGCAGCGACGTGGCCGAGAAGCATGCCGCACCGATCAGCAGGAGACGGCGGGGACCGATGCGATCGGCGACAGCGCCCATCGTCACGAGCATCCCGGCGAGCACGAACCCGTAGACGTCGAAGATCCACAGCTGCTGGGTCGGGGATGCATGCAGGTCACGGCTGATCTCGGGTGCGGCGAAGTAGAGCACCGACACGTCCATCGAGACCAGCAGCAGCGGCAGCGCCAACACGGCGAACGCCAGCCACTCCTTGCGTCCGGCGGTGGGTGCCGCGAGGTGAGTGGTCTTCATCAGCCATTCCCTAACTGTGTATAAAACAAACTATTTATGTCAGAAGCAGACGATAAGACATGACTGTGTACGATGTAAAGAGTTGATGGTGCGAGAGCTGAGGAGACGCGGTGGACGAAGGTGGCCTGAGTCGCGGCATACGGGCGCTGTGGGGTGCTGACAGCAAGCCCCGACGTGGACCGAAGCCGACGGTGACAGTGCACGAGATCGCTTCAGCCGCAATGGGTATCGCCGATGGCGAAGGGCTGGAGGCCGTCACGATGGCTGCGGTGGCCGGCCGGCTGGAGCTGACGACGATGGCGCTCTATCGGTATGTCGACTCCCGTCGCGATCTGCTCGCGGTCGCCGGTGATGCGGCGCTCGGGAAGCCGCCCGCTCGGTCCAAGCGCAGCGGCTGGCGTCGCCAGGTGGGTGAGTGGGCACGCGAGGAGTTCGCGCAGCTGACTGCGCATCCTTGGGTGCTCGACATCGTCCTGGACGGCCCACCGACCGGACCTCGCAGTGTCGCGTGGATGGACAGTGGCATGCAGGCGATCGGGACCACCGGACTGGACCCGGAGCAAGCGGCATCGGCGTTGCTCGTCGTCGACGGCTATGTGCGCAGCATGGTCACCCAGGCGCGGCAGTATGGCGACGGCACCGGGTGGGCGCGCGACCTTGCCTCCGTGATCGATACTGATGAATTCCCAGCGGTGTCAACGGCGCTCGCGGCCGGAGCGTTCGACGACGATGACGGCAGCGGAGGCTTCCCGAGCGAGCAGGACTTCGAGTTCGGCCTCGGTCTGGTCCTCGACGGCATCGACAGGCTGGTGTCGCGGCGTCGGTACTGACGTCGGTCAGGCGTGCACGGTGACGGTGATGCCGTCCTTGTCGCGCGTCGCCTCGCTCGTGAGGCGCTCACCCGCGAGGGCGACCTCGAGGCGTGCCCAGACCCGTCCGAGGGCCACCGGGTCGGTCGCCCGGAGGTCGAGAGTCGTTGTCCCGTCATGGGATCCGTGATCACGGACATCGACGGGGTCCCCGGCCCCAAGTGCCACGCGGGTGGCTCGGGCGACGCGCTCCGACAGCGGCTCGGGCGCCACCGACTCGATGCCGACGGCGGTTGCCTCCGGGCTGCCCGGAGCGACGCCGAGCGCGTTGCGGACGGACTCCGCCCGGCCCAGGCCGAACCAATCCGTCGGTCCGGTGCGCACCAGGTCGCTGACGCCAGGACCGTCATCGACGGTGACGAATGCGCCGAGCCCGGACAGCAGCGCGACCGGGACGCGGGCGATCTTGCCCTTCACCAGATCGGCTGCGGCCGCGACCTCGTCGGCGATGTTGCGGATCGTCACCGCCAGGTCGCGGCCTGCTGTGTCGGGCAGTCCGCGCAGGTCGTCGACGGGGGACAGTCCGGCGCTGCCGAGGGCGAAGTCCGTGAGGCCGGCCCGCCATGCCCGCCCGGAGGTATCCGACAGCACGACTGCGAAATCCATTGGACGGCAGATCTTTTCGGCGATCGTATGACGCAGCCGGCGCGCCACGTCGTCGGCGTCCTGTGGCAGGAGCAGCAGCCTGTCGTCGTCGGAGTTGGACGCGTCGATGCCGGCGCCGGCCATCACCGGACCGGCGGTGGAGTGGACGACCCGGGTGATGCCGGTCTCGGTCGAGCGCTCGGCAACGACCGAATGTGACTGTTGCAGCACGAGATCGGCGCGCTCGACATCGCTCGGGGCATAGAGCCCGAGCCACTTGGACACGACCTTGCTGGTGACGACGAGGATGTCGCCGGCGGCGAGTCGGTCGCCCACGAGATCGGCCAGCAACGCCGGCAGGTCGAGTGCCGGAGTGACCTCGGCGTCGAACCCGATCGGCCGGATCGTCACCTGCTCGGGCGTGGTGGGCATCCCTGCGTTCACTTGCGTAGCGAAAGGCCGAGTTCGATTGCTTCCGAGGCCATTTCGGCTGCGGCCTCGATGTCGGTCATGAGCAGCGGGACGGCACGGATCGCGAGCTTCGTGCCGCTCATCGACGCCTCGTCAGCCTTGTCGACGAGCCAGCCGTCGAGGAAGTCGGAATACAGGCCGGCGACGCCGTCGGGAGTGACCGGCACCCCGATCGCGGACAGGCAGGCGTCGGCATGGCCGCGCACCGGTGCTCCGCCGACCAGCGGGCTCACCCCGATGACCGGTGCGGTGGTGCCGCGCATGGCGTCGCGCACGCCCGGCACCGACAGGATGATGCCGATGGAGACCACCGGATTGCTGGGCGGCAGCAGTACGAGATCGGCGGTGCGGATGGCGTCCAGCACGCCCGGCGCGGCCGCGGCCTGGTTGAGCCCGGCGACGACGAATCGCTTTGCAGGCAAAGCGGCTTGGTGCTGCACCCACCACTGCTGGAAGTGGATCGCGCTCTCCGCGCCGTCCTCGCCCTCGACCACGACGTGCGTCTCGACGGGTGTGTCGGTCATCGGTAGCAGCGTGACGCCCTGCTGCGGCAACTCCCAGCGCTGCGCCAGGCGCTCGACGACGGCGCTGAGCGACATACCCTGCGCCAGCCACTGGCTGCGGGCGATGTGCGTGCCGAAGTCGCGATCGCCGAGGCCGAACCACTGCGGTTGTGCGCCGTATGCCGCCAGCTCGCCCTGCACCACGAAGGACTCGTCGGCCCGGCCCCAGCCCTGAGCCTCGTGCACACCCCCGCCGAGGGTGTAGAGCAACGTGTCGAGATCGGGGCACACACGCAGGCCGAAGAGCGAGATGTCGTCGCCGGTGTTGCCGATGACCGTCAGCGAGTGTGATCCGTCGGTGCGACCGGACAGGTGGTGGAGCAGGCCGCGCAGGAATCGGGCTCCGCCGACACCTCCGGCAAGAGCAGTGATGCGCATCGACACATCGTCGCACGTCCCGATCGTCGAAAAACGTTGGCGCGGGCGGGGACTGCGAACCGTAGTTAGCAGAATCCGGGCTTGACGTATTGGAATGACACGCGTGTAATTAGCCCTGTCAGGTCGTTACCGACAACGAGGAGGAGCCGTGCAGGAGTTCACGATATTGACCCTCTTGCACGAGGGGCTCGAGCAGGAAGAAGAAGAAACGGCGCTGTCGTGGCAGGAGCGTGCGCTGTGCGCACAAACCGACCCGGAGGCGTTCTTTCCCGAAAAGGGCGGCTCCACCCGTGAGGCCAAGAAGGTCTGCATCGGGTGCGACGTCAAGTCCGAGTGCCTCGAATACGCCCTCGCGCACGACGAACGCTTCGGCATCTGGGGTGGTTTGTCCGAGCGTGAGCGTCGCAAGCTGAAGAAGCGGGCAGTCTGACCACGACACAAGCCCGGCCCACCCGGCACGCAGCCGAGCTGACCAGTGCCGGGTTCTTGGCGACCGACGATGATGCCGTCGATCTCGCCGTCACGGCGTTGTTGGTCGTCCAGCACAGTGATCACCCACGTCTCGCCGAGACGCTGCAGTCCCTCCTCGCCTCCGAGCGCCTGCCGGACCGCCTGATCGTCATCGACGCGACTCCGGGGCGCGATCTGCCCGGCATACTCGCCGATCAACCCGCCGTCAGTGACGCCGACTGGGCCGTTTCGGTGGTCACGGTGCCACCAGGCACCCCCTTCGCCGAGATCGTCGACACCGCGGTCACCGCGCTGCCCGACCCCGGCGAGGACGCCGTCGTCGCCCTCCGCCCCCGCCGCCGCGCGCGCAAGCGCCCGGTCCGGCCCCGCGACCGTGACGAGTGGCTGTGGCTGTTGCACGAGGACAGCGCCCCCGACCCCGACGCGCTCGCGCAGCTGGTGGCCGTGGTCTCCGGCAGCGACCGCATCGGCATCGCCGGCTGCAAGGTGCTCGACAGTGACAACCCCACCCGGCTGGTCAACGTCGGCATCGACCTGACCCGCACCGGCCGGCACGTCGGCTCGCGGATGCAGGGCGAGCCGGACCAGGGCCAGCACGACGACCGCAGGGACGTCCTCGGTGTCAGCAGCGCCGGGATGCTGATCCGGCGCGACGTCTACCTCGGTCTCGGCGGGTTCGACCCCGCCTTCGACGGTGACGGCGACGGCCTGGACGTCTCCTGGCGCGCCCACCTGATCGGCCGCCAGGTCATCGTCGTCCCCACCGCGCGCGCCCACCAGGACCTCGTCGGCAAGGACAGCGACGTCGACCGACCCGCACCACGCAGTCCGCGCACCCTCCGGCGACATCGGCAGGTCGCGCTCGCGCGCTGCACGCTGCTCGGCCTGCCCTTCATGGCGTTGTGGGTGTTGCTGAGCTGCACCCTGCTCGGCCTGACGATGCTGCTGCTGAAGCGCCCGCGCCGCTCGCTGGCCGAATTCGCCCAGGCCACCGCGCCGCTCGGCGTCGTGCGCATCCTCGGCGCCCGGTGGCGCTTCGTCGGCCGCGCATCCACCCGGCGCCGCAACCTGCGCGGGCTGTTCGTCCCGTGGCGCGGAGCCATCGAGCACGCCACGGCCACGATCGGTGACGCGCTGACCCCGGAGCCGACCCGCCGCGACATACCGCTCACGGAGCCGGTCGAGACCGGCCCGGTGGCCGACGACGCCGAGTCCATGCCCGCACCCGCACCTGTGGCCGGCCGCACCGGCGTGCTGCGCAACCCCGGCCTGTGGGTCGTGCTCGTCCTGCTCGCGGCGGCCGCGGTCTGCTGGCGTGATCTGATCACCGGCGGAGCGATCCGGGGCACCGGCAACGGCCTGACCGGCGGTGCCCTGCAACCCTTCGCCACCGACGCTTCGGGCGTATGGCGCATGTGGCGCGACGCCTGGACCGGCCCGGGCCTGGGCCAGGCAGGCGTCGCGACGCCATACCTCGTGCTGCTGGCGCCGCTGGCGTGGATCGCCCAGCAGATCCCAGGTGTGCACGACGCCTCGTCGGCGTCGGCGGTCGTCACCTGGGTGCTGGTCCTGGCGATGCCGCTGTCCGGTCTGGTTGCCTACCGCGCCGGCCGCGCCGCGACCCACGCACGCTGGCCCCGCGCTGCCGCCGCCCTCGCCTGGGCGACTCTGCCCACGCTGACCACCGCCGTCGCTGCGGGGCGACTCGGGCCTGTCGTGGCACACATCGTCTTCCCCTTCGCCTTCGCCGGGGTCTTCGAGATCGCCCGGCGTCGCGCGAGCACTCCGGTCACCTGCGGGACCGTGCTGGCCGCGGCCGTTGTGGGGGCGTTCGCTCCGCCGTTGCTCGGCGCAATCTCGGTGATCGCGCTCGCCGTCGTGGTGATCGGTCCCGGGTGGGCGCGGCTGCGTGCCCTGGTCGTCGCAGTGCTGCCCTGGGCGCTGCTGGGCTGGTGGACCCGTGACCTCTTCACCGACTGGCGTGCGGTGCTGGCCGGCCCCGGCGGGCTGGACACCCTGCACTCGACCCCGCCGTGGCACCTGCTGTTGCTGCACCCGGGCGGCCCGGGGTCCTATGCGATCTGGGCCAGTGCCCCGTTGCTGTTGCTCGGTGTCGCCGGACTCGTGCGGTCCGGCTTCGGGAAGGCCTCGACCGCGTTGGCGCTGGTCGGCCTGCTCGGGCTGGCGGCCGCGCTCACGGCCTCCCACGTGCACCTGGTGCAGTGGTCCGACGGTGTCCGCACACCCTGGGCAGGTCTCGGCGTCGACGTCTTCGCGGCAGCGCTGATCGGCGCCGGCCTGGTCGGGCTGCGCGGACTGTTGGCCGAGCGCTCCGCGCGGGCACCGCAACTCGTCCGGCGCATCGCGGGCGGCGTGACGGCCGCGTCGTGCCTGATCTTCGCCGCCGTCGCCGGGCTGGTCGCCTGGCAGGCGCAGCCGACCGAGAGTCTGCACCCCGCACCCGTCGGTCCGCCGAGTGTGGTGTCCAGCCAGCTGACCGGCCCCAGCGCCGTGCGGCTGCTCCGGCTGACCGTCGCCGACTCCGGCACGATCACCTATCAGCTCACCGGCCGCGAGACCGGCGTGCCCGCCACCGGGCTGCGCGAGCCCGCGCCGAGTGGCGGCGACCGCACGGCGACCACCGTGGCCACGCTGCTGCAGTCCGACCAGGCCGCCGACGCTGCAGCCCAACTACGTGCATTGGCAGTCGGTTTCGTGATCGTCGACGGGCCGGGCGAGCACGCGTCGATCTCCGACACCCTGCACGCGGTCGCCGGACTCTCGCAGATCTCCGGTGCTGCAGGAGGCGCCGTATGGCGGGTCGACCCCGCCACCGACGCCGACGGCTCCACCGTGGTCGCCAGCAGCCGGGTCTGGGTCGAGCACAACTCCCAACCGATCGACGCGATCCCGTCGACGGTCGCCCACGGACGCTCACACACCCGGCTGCCCGCCGGGCCGGCCGGCCGAGAGCTGGTGCTGGCCGAGGGCACCGGCTGGAGCCAGCACGGCACGGTCAGTGTCAACGGACACTCGATCAAACCGGTCGTGACCGGTGACCGGCTCAGTTACCCGCTGCCGGCGACAGGCGGCCGACTGGTGATCGACCCCGGTGTCCAGCACCCCAAGGTCGCGCTGGGGCAGGGTGCGCTGGCCGCGCTGCTGGTCTTTCTGGCGATCCCCTTCGGCAACCGACGCTCCCGGAGAACCCTGTGACGCACCGGAGGAAGCCCTGATGCGCGCGGCACAACTGCTCGGACCCGCCCGCGGCGTCGTCGCGGTGCTCGCCGGAGCCGGTCTTGTCTGGGGCGCAACCCAGGTCACCGACACCGCCGACGCGACCCGCCCCGCCGACGTCCACAAGGTTGCGGTCGACACGACTTCGAGCGCATTGCACGACCTTTCGCTCTCCTGCACCGGCGGCGCGACCAAGGGCAGCGTGCAGGTGGCGTCCGCGCCGGCCGCCTGGCTACCCGGCGCTGCGGGGGCATCCGGGTCCGTCGCGCTCACGACCGACGACTCCACACCGATGGACCTGCGACGCGGATCGGCGACACATGCCGACCTGCCGGCCGACGCCGCCGCCTCTGTCGACGGCAAGGGAGCGCTCGCCAGCGGACTGGTCGCCACCCAGACACAGCTGGACACCCGCAGCACCGCGCGCGGACTCAACGTCAGCGGCTGCGCCGCTCCGGTCCAGGACGGCTGGTTCTTCGGCGGCGGCCACGACGACGGCCGGGTCGCCCGCCTCACCCTGGTCAACACCGGTGCCACACCGACCACCGTCGACGCGACCGTGGTCGGCACAGACGGTCCCGACCCCGACGTGACCGTCGAGGGCACCGTGCTCGCACCCGACGAGCGCAAGGTCATCACACTCGGTGACTTCAGCTCCCCGCTCTCAGCAGCGGCGGTCCATGTGACGGCGACGGGTGCGGGGGTGTCCGCGTCGCTGACCGATGCGTGGATGAACGGCGAGACTCCGGCGGGCGAGGACACCACGAGCGCTCCCGTCACGCCCGCCAAAAGCCTTGATGTGCCAGGTGTTTCGGCGACCGACGCGGCACCGCAGGTGCGGGTCGCGGTGCCCGGCAAGGACGACGCCATCGTGCGGGTCCGGGCCGTCGACACCAAGGGTGCTGTCGAGTTCGACAAGGTGCAGACCGTGCCTGCGGGCAGCAGCGAGGCCGTCACCCTGTCGGGCCTCAAGCCCGGCGACTACAACGTGCAGGTCACCGGTGACGTCCCGGTCGCCGCCGCTGCGATGAGTCGCTCGGGCGACAGCGGCACGACCGACCTGACCTGGTCACCCGCGGTCCCGGCCGCGGCCGGCGCGGCAGGGGTCCCGGTGCCGGGCGGCATACCCGACGGCTCGGCGTCGCTGATGCTGACCGCGGCCGAGCCGGCCCGTGTCGAGATCGTCACGGTGACCGCGTCGGGCGCTCACACTCGCACGGTCGCGGTGCCCGCGGACGGTCCGGTCGTGACCGATGTCAAGAGCGCCACCGCTGTGTGGGTCAAACCGGCCAAGGGCAACAAGATTCATGCCGCGCTCACCCTGCGCGGCAGTCGCGACAAGGCCGGCCTGTTGGCGACGGTGCCGCTGCACGAGACGCCGCTGACCCAGTCCGCCGAACGCCTGGTGCCCGCCCGGCACTGAGCACCGTCCCGCTCGTCGGTTTCAGGCCTGCCGGTCGGACAGCCATTGTGCGTAGGTCGCGCCACCGCGCACTGCGTGCGGGCCCGGGAGATTGGACCCCTCGGCGAAGCGGCGCAGCATCCCGCCGACCGCAGGCAGCCGCACCACCCGAGGTGCTCGCCGGCCCTCGACATGTGCGGTCAGCACTGCGAGCTCGCGTGCGGTCAGGATCTCCGGCCCGGCATACTCCGCAGTCGCTGCGGCCAGCTGCTCGTCCAGCGCGTGATCGACCAATTGCTTTGCCAGCCAAGACGATTCGATCGGCGCGAAGCGCAGCCCGCGGACGCCGACCCCGAATCCGGCGAACTGTGACCCGGCCAGCTTGTGCACCAGCTCGTGCACCTGGGTCGCACGGACGATGATCTGGTGGCGGCCCGAGTCGGTCACCACGGTCTCGGCCGCGGCCTTCGCGCGGTAGTAGGGCATCGGGTTGTCCCAGCAGCCGACGATCGACACGTGGATCAGCCGCGCGTCCGGGCTGTTCTCGGCCATCGCCGCGCACAACCGGCCGGTGCCGTCGATGTCGACGTCCTGGGTCTGCGTGGGATTGCTGGCGCAATGGACGACGGCCTGCACACCGTCGACGGCCTCGGCCAGCCCGGCGCCGGTCACCAGGTCGCCCTCGATCTCCTGGGCAGCTTCCGATGCGGCGGTGTGGGCATGTCCCGGCATACGGGTGAGAACCCTTGCGGGCACACCGGATCGGAGCAACTCCTGCACCACCTGCGAGCCGATCGTGCCGGTCCCGCCGGTGACCAACACCGGCGGGCGGGTGATGCCCGGCAACCCGGGGATGAGCGGTGGTGGGTCGGTGGCCCGAGACATCAGTCCTCCAGATCGTCGGGATGTATGCCGATGACGTGTGCGACCTGCTCGGCCAGCACCTCCCACACCAGCTCGGTCAACTCGGCGTCCTCGGCGGCGCGCGACTCGATCGGTCGGCGGAACAGCACCACCCGGGCGGCCCGACCGCGTTGCTCCGGGTAGGCGCGGCCCAGCGCGAGGTCGGACTCCCACGGCGGCGGGTCGGTCGACGGGACGTCCTCGACCGCGAACTCGATGCCGTCCAGGCTTCGCTTCAGGCGGCGTTCGAGGCTCTCGACGCCGTCCAGCACCAGCTCGTCGAACTGTGTCGACCGGCTGCGCATTGCCGGCACCCGCGGCCAGGCGAGCGGACCACGGAAGCCGCGGCCGTGTCGATCGGTGGTCATACCCTGACTGTAGTCAGCACAACGGGATTCGCCGGGAGGCCCGGCTGGCGGCACGGCATCGATCCGGTCTGGTCGCGGCGTGCCGGAGGGCCAACCGCATCCCCGGTGTCCTAGAGTCGAGGATCGTGACTGGTCCGAGAGTGAAGCGCCTGTGTTCTCGCACCGCCTGCAAGGCAACGGCGGTCGCGACTCTGACCTACGTGCACGCCGATCAGACCGTCGTCCTCGGTCCGCTCGCGACGTATGCCGAGCCGCACACCTACGACCTGTGCGCCGACCACACCACGCGGATGACCGCACCTCGCGGGTGGGACGTCGTGCGGCTGGCCATCGACCTGACCGAGCCGGAGCCGACCCCGGACGACCTGCTGGCGCTCGCCGACGCGGTGCGCGCTGCTGCTGCCCCGCCGGCTCCGCCGGAGGAGCCGCCGACCAAGGGCGGGCGGCCGGTGCTGACGGTGCTGCCGGGGATGGACTCCGGTGTCGACGCCGGCATGGATACGGGCATGGACTCGTCCCGGTAGGCTCACCGATTGTGACCGCGCCCCGCCTCGCCGATTTCTGCAAAGCGTATGACGTTCGTGGGCTGGTGCCCGACGAGCTGAACGAAGACGTCGCCGCGGCGATCGGGGCGGCTTTCGCCCAGGTCGTCGCAGCCCCCGAGGGAGCCGGCGCCGTTGTCGTCGGACACGACATGCGCCCCAGCTCCCCGGCGCTTGCCGACGCCTTCGCGCGCGGGGTCGCCGCCGCGGGCCTGGACGTGGTGCAGATCGGGCTGTGCTCGACCGACGGTCTCTACTACGCCAGCGGCGCACTCGACCTGCCCGGTGCGATGTTCACCGCGAGCCACAACCCCGCGCAGTACAACGGCATCAAGCTGTGCCGCTCCGCGGCACGCCCGGTCAGTCGGGACACCGGTCTGGGTGAGATCACGCAACTCGCACAGGGATGGCTGGACGACCCGTCGACGCGGTCCACCGCTGCGACCCCCGGCACGGTCACCAAGCGCGACCTGCTCCCTGACTACGCGGCGTTCCTGCGCGGGCTGGTCGACTTGTCTGCATCCCGGCCGCTGAAGGTGGTGGTTGATGCCGGCAATGGCATGGGCGGCCACACCGTGCCCGCCGTGCTCGGCACGGCAGTCGGGCTCTCCGAGCTGCCCGTCGAGGTCGTGCCGCTCTACTTCGAGCTGGACGGGACGTTCCCCAACCACGAGGCCAACCCGCTGGAGCCGGCCAACCTGCGCGACCTGCAGTGCGCGGTCGTTGAGCACGGTGCCGACGCAGGCCTGGCCTTCGACGGTGACGCCGACCGCTGCTTCGTGATCGACGAGCGGGGTGAGCCGGTCAGCCCGTCGGCCGTGACCGCCCTCGTGGCAACCCGCGAGATCGCCAAGGCCGGTGCCGGCTCGAAGGTCGTGCACAACCTGATCTCGTCGCGCGCGGTCGCCGAGATCATCGTCGAGCAGGGCGGTGAGCCGGTGCGCACGCGCGTCGGTCACTCCTTCATCAAGGCCGAAATGGCCTCGCACCAGGCCATTTTCGGTGGCGAGCACTCCGCCCATTACTACTTCCGCGACTTCTGGTTCGCCGACACGGGGATGCTCGCCGCGATGCACGTGCTGGCCGCGCTCGGTGAGCAGGACCGGCCGCTGTCCGAGCTGGCTGCGGCATACAGCAGGTATGTCGCCTCCGGTGAGATCAACTCCAGGGTGACCGACCCGGCTGCGGCGACCGCGCGGGTGAGCGCCTGGGCCGCGACACAGGGTGAGGTGTCCGAGGACACCTTGGACGGGCTGACGATCACCCACGACGGCGAGCCGATGTGGTGGCTGAACGTGCGGGGCAGCAACACCGAGCCGTTGCTGCGACTGAACGTCGAGGCCGCCGACCGTGCGACGATGGAGAGCGTGCGGGACAGCGCCCTGCAGCAGATTCGTGAAAGCCGGTCGCAAATCCATGAAGGAGAGGCTCAATGAATAGCCGTTCAGGGGACGGGGTCCCCGCGAAGTATTCGGAGGAGCGAAGCGGGGGAGAGACTTCGGGGGGTTCCTTGGATCCGTGGCTGCGGGAGATCCTGCGGTGCCCGGTCGGCCTGCACGAGTTGGTCGACGGCACCGGCCCGGACGGTGCGCCCGAGCTGCAGTGCTCGGCAGACTGCGGTGAGCCTGGACAGCGACGCGGATATCGCATCGACGACGGCGTCCCTGTGTTGCTTGCCGACGAGTCCCGAGTGTTCACAGTCTGATTCAGGCCTGCGATGCCTTACATCGATGAGACCGGACTCGACGACCCCGACGAGTTGGCTCGTCGGGACTCGCGCGAGACGCTGCGTGCGCTCGCCACTGCCGGAGCGCAGGTCCGCGAGGCGGTGACGCTGTCCACCGAGGGCGGGATCGACAGGGTCGCCTATGGCGAACGCCCACGGTCGGTGGTTGTCGCGGCACTCGGCGGCAGCGCAGTCGTCGCCGATGTGCTGGAGATGCTCGCCGAGCCGTCCTCACCGGTGCCGGTCACGGTGCGTCGCAACCTGCCGCTGCCGGGGTGGGTCGGCCCGCTGGACCTGGTCATCGCGGTGTCGCTCTCCGGGCGCGCGGAGGGCCCGGTCGCCGTTGCTCGAGAGGCGGCGCGGCGTGGCGCTGCGCTGCTGACCGTCGGTGCCGACGACTCCCTGCTGGCCGAGATCAGCCATCGTGCGCGTGGCGTGCACATCGGTGTCGGCCGCGGGCGCACATCGTCGCGTACGTCGTTGTGGTCGCTGCTGACACCGGTGCTGATGGCCGGCGACGTCCTCGGCCTCGTCGACGTGCCGCAGGCCGTCCTGCCCGAGGTGGCAACCAGGCTGGACGAGCAGGCCGACGCCTGCCGGCCGTCCTCGGAGTCGTTCGTCAACCCGGCCAAACTCATCGCGGTGCAGCTGGCCGAGACCGTGCCGGTCGTGCTCGGCGACGGCGCCCTGACCGGTGTCGCCGCGCGGCGGGCGGCCGCGATGCTGGCGCAGACCGCGCGCATCCCGGCGACCTGGGGGGAGTTGCCGGATGCCGCTTCGCAGATCGTGGCGTGCTTCGACGGGCCCTACACCGCGGGCGGCGGTGCCGGTGCGAACACCGGACGTCAGGCGGACATCTTCGCCGACCCCTTCCTGGACGCGCCGGCCCAGCCGAAGCTCGGGCTGATGGTGCTGCGGGACGCACCGGTCCGGCCGCCCACACCGGACAGTGATGCCGCCGAATCACTCACCGAAGCCGTCCTCGGGACCGCCCGCGGGGCCGGTGCGAAGGTCATCGAATCCGTTGCGCAGAGCGGACATTCGATCACTCGCCTCGCGGAGCTGATGTCGTTGACCGACTTCGCCGCGACCTATCTCGCACTCGGCCTGAGTGTCGACCCGGCAGTGTCACCGCATGTCGCGGACCTGCGGGACCGAACCTCCGATCAGTAGGTCCGCGAGTTGGAGGACGGCTCGTTCGTGGCCGGCTCGTCCGTGCTCGGCGAGCGTCGCACCAGCAGCAGGTCGGCGAGCGCAACGACCGCCAGCACGATCGCAGTGATCACGAACACCTGCCGGATGCCGAGATGCGCCCCGACATACCCGCCCATCAGCGGCCCGGTGACCTGACCGACATACTGCGCGGACACCGACAGCCCGAGCACCCGACCGACGATCTGATCCGGCACCCGGTGCCGGATCGCCGCGGTGATCGCGGGCAGCAGGCCGCCGAGCGCGGCGCCCATCAGCAGCCGTAGGACCGCGAGCACGACGACGTTCGGTGCGGCGGACTGGGCGAGCAACAGCACGCCGGCCGCGGCCAGGCAGCCGACGACCACCTTCAGGTGACCCGCGCTGTCCGCCAGGCGTCCCAACCGAGGGGCCGACGCGATGCTGCCGGCAGCCCCGAGCGCCATGATGATGCCCGCGCCGACGGAGGGGTGATCGCTGCCGGTCAGCTCGTGGACGAAGACCGTGATGATCGGCTCGACGGACATCGTTGCGAAGAGCAGCAGGCTGGACGTGATCAACAGCATCATCACCACGCCGGGCTGTGGCAACTGCCGCCAGGTTCCACGACGCTCGATGTCGTTGTGCTGCAACGGTTTCCGATCCTCGTGCAGGAGGAAGGTCGTTGCGAGGAAAGCCAGGAAGATCAGCCCGCCTGCGACGAAGAACGTCGTGCGGACTCCGACCAGCTCCGGCGCGAACCCGCCGAAGAGCGGGCCGACGATGTTGCCCGCCATGACACCGCCGGAGAGTATGCCGAGCGCCCAGGCGCTGCGCTGCTTCGGTGTCTGCGCGGCGACCAGGATGATCGAGCCGGAGGCATATCCGCCGAGCAGCCCGGTGAGCAGCCGCAACCCGACCAGCTGCCAGACGTTCTGCGCCAGGCCGATGCAGGACATCACGATCGACATCCCGAGGCTGGCGCGGATCAGCATCGCCTTGCGACCGAAGCGGTCACCGAGTGCGCCCCACAAGGGTGCCGTGAGTGCCGCGGTGAAGAAGGTTGCGCTGTAGGCGATTCCCGACCAGCGCAGCACCGAGTCCCGATCGTGGACCCCGAGCTGCTCGACGTAGACCGGCAGGTAGGGGATGAGCATCGTCATCGCGACGATCGTCGTGAACGAACCGCCCACACAGACAAAGAGATTGCGCCGCCAGTGCATCCCCTCCGTCATGGGTTCAGCCTGCTCGCACCAGTCCGCAGTGTGAACACTGGTCTTGAAATGTGATACCTCGAGGTGGCCGAGCTTGTCGAGGTCCCGGGTTGGTTTCGACAAGCTCAACCATCTTGGTGGGGGAGCGAAGCGGAGGAGGTGTATCGAGACCGGTGCACCGAGGCCGGGTGCTCCGAGACCAGGCAACTCGGGCGGCATACGCTTGCTGCGTGACGCATTTCGACCTGGCCATCATCGGCACCGGCTCCGGCAACTCTCTGGTGACACCCGACTTCGACGACAAGCGGGTCGCAGTGATTGAGGAGGGCCTCTTCGGGGGCACGTGCCTCAACGTCGGATGCATCCCGACCAAGATGTTCGTGTATGCAGCCGAGGTGGCTGACACGATCCGCGACTCCGCCCGCTATGGAGTCGACGCCACGCTGGACGGGGTGCGGTGGCGCGACATACGGGACCGCGTTTTCGGACGCATCGACCCGATCGAGGCAGGCGGCCGCGAATACCGCGAGAACGGCCCCAACACCACTGCCTACGAAGGGCACGCGGAGTTCGTTGGCCCGCGCGAATTGCGTGTGCGGGTAGGCGATTCGGTCGAGCAGGTCACCGCCGACCAGATCGTGATCGCGACCGGCGCGCACTCGGTGGTGCCCGACACGATCACGCAGTCGGGCGTGCCGTTCCACACCAGTGACACGATCATGCGGATCGACGAACTCCCTTCATCCATGGTGATTCTCGGCGGCGGCTTCATCGCGTCCGAATTCGCCCACGTGTTCAGCGCGCTCGGCGTGGACGTGCGCATCGTCAAGCACGGTGCGAGGCTGCTGCGCAAGGAGGACGAGACGATCAGCAAGGCCTTCACCGAGCTGGCGGAGCAGCGGTGGGACGTGCACCTCAACACCGAAGTCGTCGGCGCGAAGTCGTCCGACGGCGAGGTGGTGCTGGAGCTGGACAACGGTGAACTTGTCGGCGGCGAGTTGCTCCTGGTGGCCACCGGCAGAGAGCCCAACACCAAGCACCTTGGCCTCGAAAATGCCGGTGTCGCAACGCATTCCGACGGTCGAGTGAAGGTGGACGAGTGCGGCCGGACCAACGTCGAAGGTGTGTGGTCGCTCGGTGACGCGAGCTCGGCATACCAGCTGAAACACGTCGCCAATCACGAGGCGCGCATCGTCGCGCACAACCTTGCACATCCCGACGACCTGCAGGAGTTCGACCACCGCTTCGTCCCGTCCGCGGTGTTCACCCACCCGCAGATCGCCTCGGTCGGTATGACGGAGGCCGCCGCGCGCGAAGCCGGCATCGACGTCACGGTCAAGGTGCAGTCGTATGGCGACACGGCATACGGCTGGGCGATGGAGGACACGACCAGCATCTTCAAGGTGGTCGCCGACCGCCATACGAAATTGATCGTCGGTGCGCACGTGATGGGGCCGATGGCCAGCTCGCTGATCCAGCCGATCATCCAGGCGATGAGCTTCGGGCAGACCGCTCCGGAGGTGGCGCGTGGGCAGTACTGGATCCACCCGGCGCTCGCCGAGGTCATCGAGAACGCGCTGCTCGGGCTCGAGTTCGACGACGAAGTGGGTTGAACAGCGGAGCGAAGCGGGGGAGCGTTTCGATACCGCGCGGCGTGGCGGCTCCTGGGTGTTCGCTGCATAGACTTCGCGCATGGCAGGTGGACTGGTAGCGCTGCTCGACGACGTCGCAGCACTGGCAAAGCTCTCGGCAGCGTCACTGGACGACATCGGCGCGGCGACCGGTCGCGCCAGTGCGAAAGCGGTGGGTGTCGTCGTCGACGACACAGCGGTCACCCCGCGGTATGTCGAGGGCTTGTCGGCCAAGCGCGAGCTGCCGATCATCAAGAAGATCGCGATCGGCTCGATGCGCAACAAGCTGCTGATCATCCTGCCGGTCGCGCTGGTCCTCAGTCAGTTCGCCGAGTGGGCGCTGACCCCGATCCTGATGGTCGGCGGGGCCTACCTGTCGTTCGAGGGCGCGGAGAAGATCTGGGAAGCGCTGACCGGCCACCACGAGGATGCTGATGCCGGTCCGAAGGACGAGAAGAAGGTGGTGTCCGGTGCGATCCGGACCGATCTGATCCTGTCCGCGGAGATCATGGTCATCGCGCTCAACGAGGTCGATCACGAGCCGTTCGTGTCCCGTGCAGTGATCCTGATCGTGGTGGCGTTCCTGATCACCGCGCTGGTGTATGGCGTCGTGGCGCTGATCGTGAAGATGGACGACATCGGACTCGCGCTCGCCGAGGGGGCGACGGGCGCGCGGGAGCGGATCGGCCGCGGCATGGTCGTCGCGATGCCGAAGCTCATGTCGGTGCTGTCGACAGTCGGCATCGTCGCAATGCTGTGGGTCGGCGGGCACATCCTGCTGAACGGTTTCGACGAGCTGGGCTGGCACGCGCCATACAGCTTGGTGCATCACCTGGAGCACGCGGTCCACGACGCCACCGGTGCACTTGGCGCGACGCTGGGTTGGGTTGTGAACACGTTCTTCTCGGCCGTGCTGGGCGCGATCGTCGGCGGCATCCTGGTGGCGCTGCTGCACGTCATACAGAGTCGGCGAAAGAGCTGACGTAGGCCTCCTGCTCGGGTGTCTCGATCGCCCGGGCGTCGTAGTTTGCCCGCACCAGGGCGATAGCGGCATCGGCCGGCAGTCCGTCGAACACGGCGAGGCAGGCCAGCGCGGTGCCGGTGCGCCCGAGCCCGCCGAGGCAGGCGATCTCCACCCGCTCGTCGGCTGCACGTCGCCAGGCGGTGCGAAGCGCCTCACTGGCGGCGGCCGGCTCGACGGGGAGGCCGAAGTCGGTCCATTCGATCCACGTGTGGTCCCATGGCACGCCGTGCACGGGGTCGGCCAGGAGGTAAACCCCGAAGTCGGGATCGGGTGTGAGATCGGGGTGCGCGCTCAGGCCTCGCCCCCGGATCAAGCGTCCGGACGGCAGTCGCAGGATCCGCTCGTCGTCGGGTTGCCAGCCGGTCACGCTTTCACTGTATGCCGCCGGCGCCGGGCGGCCGAGGTTGCTCGCTCGTTGGCCGAGCCTGTCGAGGTCACGGACGCGCGCTGCTGGCCGAGCTTGTCCCGCGTTGGCTGAGCCTGTCGAGGCCACCGGGAGTGTCCACATCCCCACCCGGCGACCTGTGGATGAATCGCCGCCCAGCCGGGGGGTGTGGATAACTTTCATCTTCGAAAACCCTTGCAAATCAAGCATATTCGTGACACTATCGAACACATGAACGATAACTCGTGTGACGCGGGAGCGCATGATGGCGATGCCGTCGTGGGCATGAATGCGTCCACGGTGCGCGCGTTCCACGATCGCCTCGACGAGGCGATCGCACCCGGCAGCGACCCGGTGGAAGAGCTGCGTGCGTTGGAAGAGTTGCGCAACGCGATCAGCGCCCGACAAGCGCACCTGGCCGTGACCGTCCACGACACCCAGTCCGGGCGCGACGTCCCCCGGTCTATCAGCGACGCGGACACCACCCGGCTGGTCGGTTCCCAGCTCGGGCTGGCGCGTCGGTGCACCCCGCGGCAGGGATCGCGATTCCTGCAGGTCGCGCACGCCCTGACCGAGGACATGCCCCGCACCCTGGCCGCGTTGGCGGCCGGAGTGGTCAGTGAGCACGACGTCACCCGATTGGTCACCGAGACGGCAGGGCTGTCCCGGTCGGATCGCGCGGCGGTGGATGCGTGGGTCGGCGACGACCTGGGCAGGGTGTCCGGGCAGCGCATCGTGACCTCCGCTCGCCGCCACGTGCAGCAGATTGCCCCGGACGTCGTCCGGGCGCGTCGCAAGGCTGCCGAGGCCCAGCGACGAGTCAGTGTCCGCCCGGCGCCGGACTGCATGGCCTATCTGTCGGCGTTATTGCCGGTCAAGGATGCGCTGGCCTGCCATTCAGCACTCGACGCTGCCGCCGATGAGGCGCTCAAGCAGGAAGCCGCAGGCCACGGCGAACCGACAGAAGACGACCCGACAGAAGCTGCAGGAGCTGCGCGGCCCGCTGGGACCCGGCGTGATGCGACCGGCTCGCGGGGCCGGGCGATGGCCGACGCGCTGGTGCAGCGCCTGACCGGACGGGCGCCGGCCACTGGCGGTGTGGATGTCCGAGTGGATCTGCTGATGCCGTGGGACACACTGGTCGGTGACACACCGGGACACGTGCCCGGATACGGTCCGGTGCCGGCCGATCTGGTGCGGGAGTGGTTCACCGCCGGCGACCCGACGGGGCCGTTGGTCCGTCGGTTGTTCACCCAACCGGGCACCGGGGACCTGGTCGGGATGGAGTCACGTGCCCGGCGATATCCGGGGTTGTTGGCCTGGTTGATCCGTGTCCGGGACGACACCTGTCGCACGCCGTGGTGTTCGGCGCCGGTGCGGCATACCGATCACATCCGGCCCCACGCGGCCGGCGGTCCCACCAGTGAGCGCAATGGGCAAGGGTTGTGCGCTCGGTGCAATTACGTGGAGGAGCACCCCGACTTCCACGTCACCGGCACCGCTGCCGAGACCCGCACCGAGACTGCCGGGCTGGTCGCGACGAGTCACCCACCCGCTCCGCCGGGGTTGCCACCGCCGACCAGGTCACACGTCGAACGCACCCTGATCGACCTCACCTGGCAGCACGCCGTCGCGCTGTCCGATCCACCCGAAGGACCCGCGGGGGACGATGAGGGTCGCGCGGCAGTCGATCCCGACGGCGACTGACGGTGAGCGACTGACAAGTGATCCGCGACCAGCCTCAGAGCTGCAATCGGTAGACGTTGGTGTCGCGCTGCTCGAAACCGGCCCGTCGATAGAGCCGGTTGGCAGCTTGCCGGCTCGGGCGTGACGTCAGGTCGACAGTCCGTGCACCCAGCTCCCGAGCCCGATCGATGGCTGCTTCTACCAGCGCCATGCCGGCGCCGGAGCCGCGGGCCGCGCTGACGACCACGACGTCCTCGATCCATGCGCGGGTGCCCGTCGGGATCGGGAAGGTCGCCAGGGTCAGCATCCCGATGACATCGTCGTCGCGAGATGCCACGAAGAGGTCGATGGCGTCGTGGGCGACGAGAGATTCCAGTGCGTCATACCGCAGGGACGGCGCCGATGTGGACAGCTCCGCAACCAGTTGGATTGCGGCAGCGTGAAGTTCGGGCGTTGCGGCACGGACGAGAGCGACGTCGAGATCACGCGAGGGGCTGAGATTCACGCACCAAACGTATGGGACTGGCGAGCGTCGTGAGGCTTTGTTGACCAACGAGGTAGATCTGTCGCGATAGCGACACGGGCCGGCAATTGGTGCACATGGACCGTGGCTTGCGCCCGCGCCTCAGCGATCCGCTGTTGGTCGGCCGGCTGCAGGCCGGAGGCGATGCGCAGGCATCGATCGAGCCAGTCGAGGCCGATCTGCAAGTCGCGGGCCAGCAGCGCAGCATCGGGCTCGAACGCCTCGCCGCCCGCGCGGAAGTAGGCGGACAGGAAGGTCCCAACGACCCTTCGATCCGTCCAGTCTGCGAGCGACATTGCCGTGCGCATCGCTTCCTCGGCAGGCAGCCAGGGAGCGGCAACATCCCAGTCCACCAACCAGGGGTTGCCGCCGGCGAGGAGCAGATTCTTCTGGTCGACGTCACCGTGCGACATCACCCGCCGACCGTCCGGGCGCCGATCGAACCACGCCCGAATCGTCGCTACCTCCGGCGCGATCTGTGCCACAGCGGTCGCGTATGGCGAGCCGATCTCCCGCAGCTGCGCGACGAGCTCGGGCCAGCCGACGCTCGTCGCAGTCGTCGTTGTCGGGAAGACATCGTCGCGAGCCGGCACCGATTGCAGCGCGTGCATCCGAGCCAGATCCTGCGCGACGGCCGCTGCCACGGACGCAGTGACGGGAGCCGGCGGACAAGGACACGAACCGGTGATCCACTCGTGAGCGCGAAACGTCCGACCGCCCACGTCCACCAGCGCGTCACCCGCAGCGGTCAACAGCGGACAGGGCGAACGCACACCGGCACCGATCGCGGCTCGCTCGAAGGCGATTGCCTCCTCGAGCCACGCACGCCATAGCGGATCACCCCACGGGTTGAGCAACTCCTTGATCGCATAGCGACCCTGAGAAGTGCGCACGGACCACAGCCGGTTGGACCAGGCACGACCGACTTCGTCGGTCGACACCACCTCATCGGGTATGCCGAACTCGTGCAGCGCACGACCGAGCAGTTGCAGGCCAGCCACGTGCTCAGCAGTCCGCGAGACGGCACGTCGCACGGGAACGCTCCACGATGTCGTCGCCGGATGTCCCCCACTCCCAGACCCAGGTCAGCGTCGTGCCGTCATACCCGACCCGGATGCGCAGCAGCGGCGCTTCGGTGGTCTCGTAGACACCGGCGTCTCGCGTACGGAAGATGGTCACTCCGGGCGCCTCGCCGAACGCGAGGTGCAGCGCGCCGTCTGTGAGCAGGCCGTGCTCGATGTGCTGCAGGCCGTGCGCGTCCGAGATCGCCTCGTGGTCGACGATCCGGCAGTCGCCGAGGCCACGCCGAACCGCGATCCGCGCCGTGCAGTCACCGCTCTCGATCCCGCGGACCGTGCCGCGGTAGGTGCCCGGTGCGATGTCAGTGACCGAGTCCATCCCTCCTTTCTACTGTGGGCGAGCGTCCTCCGGTGGCGTCTGACCAACATCGGTCCAGACTTCGGTGAGCTCGGCGATCAGTCCGTCCCGCTCGGTGATGAAGCTCGCGACCTGGAACTTCTGGTCCGCGCTGTCCGGTCCGCCGACGATGAGCGCACGTGCGACCGCACGGTCCCCGGAAGCGACGGCGTCGAGGATCTCAAGGCGTTGAAACCCGGGATATTCGGCGTTGAGCCGCACCCACTCGGGCCCGCCGAGCGTCTCCCCGGTGTGCGCATATCGGCAGACGAAGTCCGGATGGAGCAGCTCAACAAGGGTGTCCCAGGCACAAGCATCGATCCGGTTGCACAGGTCTCGTAGCAATGTCTCAGCGGTTGCCATGAGTGGACGGTAGGTGGCGGCACCGACAGCCGACCACGGCAGGCGGAGCGCGCCTACGCTGAGCTATATGTCGACGCGGCTCCCGTACACACCATTGCCGATCGATCAGTCCGGTGTGCTGTACGAGCACGGGCCGGACTCTGCGCGGCGGGAGGACGTCCCGCGTGGGGTGACGACCGAATTCACCATCGGGAACAGCCGGATCTATCCGGGCACTGAGCGCACGGTCTGGGTGCACTCCCCGTATGACGCCTCCGGTGATCCGCTGCCGGTGATCGTCTTCCAGGACGGCTGGTGGTATCTGGATCCGGACGGCGACGTGCGGGGCGCCATCGTGCTCGACAACCTGATCCACGCCGGCGCCATACCGCCGATGATCGGCGTATTCGTGGAGCCCGGCGTATTCCCGGGCATCGACGACGCTCGAAAGCGCAAGAACCGCAACGCCGAGTACGACGCGTTCGACGACCGATATGCCACGTTCCTGCTCGAGGAGGTGCTGCCTCGGGTGGACGAGATCACGCCGACGACGGACGACCCCGACGCGCGTGCACTCTGTGGCGGCAGTAGTGGTGGCAACTGCTCCATCACTGCTGCCTGGCAGCGGCCGGACGCGTTCCGGAAAGTGATCGCCCTGGTGTCCAGCTTCGCGCAGATCCCCGGTGGCAACCCCTACCCGCGGCTGCTCGCGACAACGCCGCGCAAGCCATTGCGGCTCTTCCTGCAGGAGAGTCATCGAGACCTCGGCTGGGACGAGCCGGAGGACAACTGGCTCGCCGAAAACCTCCGCACCGCAGCGGCGCTCGCGGAGGCGGCATACGACTTCCGGTTCGTCCTCGGCGAAGGCGAGCACGCAGGCAACCACGGCGGCGTCCTCCTGCCGGACGCGCTTCGCTGGCTCTGGCGGAACTAGCGGGGGACCAGCGGCAGCCACTCAGGCGCGGCTGCCACAAATTCGTCGCTTGGCAGTCCGCCTGCTCCAGCCGGTATGGCGCCCAACAGGGGCACCGCACCGGTCTCGAAAGCCTCCCGGTTGCTGAGTTCCACCACGGAGGGATCGACCGGCCACGAACCCAGAACAACGCCGAGCGGCTGAATCCCCCTGGCCTGCAACGCTTCCAGCGTCAGCGCGGTGTGGTTCAGGGTGCCCAACGCTGACCGCACCACCACCACGACGGGTGCGTCGAGTGCGGTCGCGAGATCGGCGATCGTCTCGCCGTCTTCGGTCAGCTCCACGAGGAGGCCCCCCGCGCCCTCGACAAGCACGACGTCGAAGGAGCGCTCCAGCGCGGTGATCCGGCCCCGATGATCATCGAGCCGGAGGAGCGTGGCCGACTCGAGCGCTGCGGCCGGTCGCGGTGCCATTGCGGCGACCAAGCGCACGCCGTCCTCGCCACGGACACCGGTGAGACGTTCGACCTCGGCGACGTCGCCGGGTTCGCCGCCGGTGACGCCGGTCTGGGTCGGCTTGTACACCGCCACGCTCCGGCCGGCAGCAGTGTGCACTGCCGAGATCGCAGCCGTGGCAATGGTTTTGCCCACATCGGTGTCGGTCCCGGTCACGAGGAGGACGGTCACGTCATCACCCGCTCAGTTCGCGCGGACACGGCTCGCACCCGTGCCGCCGCCGACCCGACGACGTCCAACGGCAGATCCGCTCGCGCCGTGATGCGCAAGCGGGACACCCCGTCCGGCACGCTCGGTGGCCGGAAGCAGCCGACCAGCACTCCGGCCGAACGCAATTCCTCGCGTGCGGCGACCGCCTCGAGCGGACCTGGCATCGGCACCGACTGCACCGCGCCGGCCGCGGACGTGATGCCGCACTGTTCGGCGATCACCGCCGCGCGCACGTGCACGGCCTCCGCCAGTGCGGGTCGGGTCGCGATGATCCGCGCAGCCTCCGTCGCGGCTCCGGCAGCCGCAGGGGCGAGGCCGGTGTCGAAGATGAAGGATCGTGCCGAGTTGACGAGATGATCCCGCATCGGTCTCCCGGAAAGCACTGCCCCGCCTTGCGCGCCAAGCGACTTGGAGAGCGTCACCGTCACCACCAGGTCAGTCGCGCCCGCGAGCCCGAGCGCCCGGACCCGCCCGCCCCCGTCACCGGCGACCCCGATCCCGTGGGCCTCGTCGACGAGCAACAAGGCGTCGTGGCGTCGGCAGACGGCATGCAGCTCAGCCAGCGGAGCGGCATCTCCGAGGACCGAGTAGATCGACTCCACCGCCACGAGCACGCGCGCGCCGTCGAGTCGACGCAGTCGCGCATCGAGATCAGCCGGGTCGTTGTGCGCGAAGACGTCGTATGGCGACCGCGACATACGGGCCGCATCGTGCAGCGAAGCGTGCGCGTGTGCATCGAGCAGGATGTGCGCACCACGTCCGGTCAGTGCTGTCACGGCGCCCAGGTTGGCGGTATATCCGCTCGAAAACGCAAGCGCGGCAGGCCATTCGGTCAACTCACACAAGGCGGACTCGAGCTCGCGGTGGACCGGGAGGGTGCCCGTCACGAGCCGGGAAGCGCCCGCGCCGGCGCCATACCGCTCGGTCGCCGCAACTGCTGCTTCGACGACGCGTGCGTCGCGAGCCAGGCCGAGGTAGTCGTTCGACGCGAGGTCGATCATCGAGTCGTCGCGCAGCACGGGATCGATGCGGTCGACACCGCGCTCATGACGCAGTCCCGCGCGTTCGGCGAGCCATTGATCCCAGGTCATCCGTGCACCTCGCGCACGGCGGCGACCATCCCGGCACAGATGATTGCGACGTCCTCGTCGGTGCAGACGTATGGCGGCATCGTGTAGACCAGATCGCGGAACGGCCTGACCCACACGCCGTTTCGCACTGCGGCCGCCGTCACTGCGGGCACGTCCACCGGCCCGCCGAGTTGTATGACGCCAACCGCGCCCACCGTCCGCACGCCGACCACCGAGTCCAGCTTGAGCGCGGCCGACAGCCCGGCCCGCAGCCCGGCGTCGACCCGAGATACGTTCTGCGACCAGGAGTCCCGCAACAGGTCCAGCGATGCCGACGCCACCGCGCAGGCCAGTGGATTGGCCATGAAGGTCGGTCCGTGCAGCAGCGCGCCGAAGGACGACTCGGTGATGGCGGCACCGACCCGGGACGACATCAGCACGGCCGCCAGCGACAGGTAGCCGCCCGTCAGCGCCTTGCCGACGCACATGACGTCCGGTGCCACGTCGGCCCATTCACACGCGAAAAGCCTTCCGGTGCGGCCGAATCCGGTGGCGATCTCGTCCGCGACGAGCAACACACCATGCTCGTCAGCGACCTCGCGCATCACCTGCAGGCAACGCGGGTCATAGGGGCGCATTCCGCCGGCGCCCTGCAGCACCGGCTCTACCACGACGGCCGCAAGCTCACGCGCGTGCACCTCGGCCAGAGCCCGGAAGTCGGCTGCCCACTGCACGAACGCCGTCTCGTCCGTGCTCCACACACCGTCGGCGTCGACGGTCGCCATCGGCGGACGCGGGGCGAAGACGTGCGATGCCAGCACACCGGGGAAGGCCGAGTGCATGCCGTCCACCGGGTCACACACACTCATCGCGGCGAACGTGTCGCCGTGGTAGCCACCGCGGATCGTCAGGAACCGTTGCCGCCCAGGGGAACCCGTGGCCGCCTGATACTGCAGCGTGAGTTTCAAGGCGACCTCCACCGACACCGATCCGGAGTCGGCGAAGAAGACGTGCGCCATCGGCCCCGGCGCCATCGCGACGAGTCGCTCGGCGAGCTCGACCGCCGGCTCGTGGGTCAAGCCACCGAACATCACATGGCTGAAGTCGTCGATCTGCCGGTGGGCTGCGGCATCGAGCACCGGGTGCCGGTAGCCGTGCACCGCACACCACCAGGACGCCATCGCATCGACGACCTCGGCCGACGAGTCGTCCGGACACTCCAACGACAGCCGCACCCCGGAGGCGCTCGAAACGGCATACGGCACGGGTCCGTTCAGCGGTGCGTAGGGGTGCCAGACGAGGCCGTGATCGCGCGCGGCGAGGTCCCCGCCGACGTGGCGAGTGGCGAGAGCGGCGGCCTCACGCATTCGGTTGCAGCTCGGTTCCCGCGCCCCGGCGACGGATTGCAGGGTCATGGGTGCCGAGGTCTCCAGCGTCGGGTCTCGATACACCTCCCCCGCTTCGCTCCTCCGGCACTCGACCAGCGCCGCGAAGCACCGCGAAACCGTTGTCCTCGATCATCGCCAGGTCGTCCTTGGCGGCCTGCCCTTCGGAGGTCAGGTAGTCGCCCAGGAAGATCGAATTCGCCAGATGTAGTGCCTGCGCCTGCAGCGACCGCAGGTGCATCTCCCGACCGCCGGCTATGCGGATCTCCTTGTCCGGACACACCATTCGTGCCATGGCGAGGATGCGGAGGCAGCGCAGTGGCGTGAGCTCCCACCGACCTTCGAACTCGGTGCCGTCGAAGGGCATCAGGAAGTTGATCGGGATCGAGTCGGAGCCGAGGTCCCGCAGCGCGAAAAGCGCCTCCACGAGTTGCTCGTCGCTCTCGCCGAGTCCGGCGATCAGGCCGGAGCACGGTGACAGGCCCGCCGACTTGGCCTGCTCGACAGTGTCGACCCGGTCGGCATACGAGTGGGTGGTCACGATCGAATCGTGGTGCGACTCAGCGGTGTTGATGTTGTGGTTGTAGGCGTCGACCCCCGCTGCACGCAGCTTCTCGGCCTGCCCGTCCTTCAACAGCCCGAGGCACGCGCACACCTCGACGTCGGGGTGCTCGTCCTTCAGCGCCGTGACCATCGCCGACACCCGGTCGACATCCCGGTTGGTCGGCCCGCGGCCGCTGCTGACCATGCAGACGCGTGTCGCCCCGCCGCGCAGGCCGGCCGCAGCCTGCTCGATGGCCTCCTCGGTCTGCAGCCACTTGTATTTGAGGATGTCTGTGTCTGAGCCGAGTGCCTGCGAGCAGTAGTGGCAGTCCTCCGGGCACAGGCCGGACTTGAGGTTGACCAGATAGTTGACCTTGACCGAGTTGCCGAAGTACGCCCGCCGCAGCCGTGCGATCGCGGCCGTCATACCGAGCACGTCCTTGTCCGGAGTGCGCAACACCGCAAGCGCGTCATCGGTCGTGGCGTGGTCACCTGAGAGAATCGCAGTGACACGTTCATCGAGGTTCGTCAGATCATTGAACACCGTTCAAGTATGCCGTGCTCGGCGCGACCCGCAACCGGAGGGGAGACAGCCATTCCGTTGAAACACGACGAAGTCGTCGACGCGGCCGTCCGCATCCTGCGCACGCACGGCCTCGCCGACCTCACGATGCGTCGCCTGGCGCGCGAGCTGGGCGTGCAGCCCGGCGCGCTCTACTGGCACGTCGACAACAAACAGACGCTGTTGGTGCAGGTGTGCGAGCGGATGCTCGCCGAGGTCACCACGGCCGCCGGCAGCGAGCCCGCCGCCGGCATCAGGCAACTCGCGCGTGACATCCGAGCTGCCGTGCTGCCGGTGCCCGACGGGTCCGACGTCGTTGCGCTCGGGTATGCACTCGACCCCGGCTCGTCGCCGGCCTTCGTGCGGTTGCGCCGTCTCGTCGGTGCGTTCAGCGACTCACCCGCGGCCGCCCGGGCCGCGACCGACCTCGTCGTCCACCACGTGCTCGGCTCGATCGCCACCGAGCAGAACAGGACCGCCGCCGGCCTGCCGGTCACCGGCGCGACTGCCGCCTTCGAGCGGGGTCTCGACCTCGTGCTCACCTCTCTCACCCCGACCACCGCGCAAAGGAGCAGTCATGGCAGCTGAGGAGATCGTCCCGGACGACAAGGATTGGACCTGGGTCGTCGAACGCCGTTGTCCCGAATGTGAATTCGAGGCAGGCGCGATCCGCGGCGAGGCACTCGGGGCACACATCCTGCGTGCCGTCGAGCGGTGGCCCGAGGTGCTGCACCGTCCCGACGCCCGCGAGCGGAAGCGCCCCGGCGTCTGGTCCGACCTCGAATACGGCGCACACGTCCGCGACGTGCTCGGCGTCTTCGACGGCCGCCTGCGGCTGATGCTCGAGCACGTCGACCCGGCGTTCGACGACTGGGACCAGGACGCCGCCGCGGTCGAGGGCACGTATGCCGAGCAGTCACCGCTCACCGTGGCAGCGCAGATCGGCCCGGCCGCCGACATACTCGCGACGCGGTTCGACACCGTGCCCGACGAAGCGTGGCAGCGCACCGGCCGTCGCTCCAACGGATCGGCCTTCACCGTGCTGACGCTCGGGCAATACTGCCTGCACGACCTCGTGCACCACGCGCACGACGTCGGCGCACCGCTGCGACAGGCCTAGTAGACTGCCCGCACCGGCGTGGGTGATGACCCTTGTGTCAACAGCAGCCCAGAGGGGCGCGCCGGCTCGGACAGTTGACAGCAACCACTAAGGGGAACGGACACCCATGTCCTTCGACTTCAAGGTCAAAGATCTGAGCCTGCACGAGGCAGGACGTCACCAATTGCGCCTCGCCGAGCACGAGATGCCCGGCCTCATGGCGATCCGCGAGGAGTATGCCGCGAGCCAGCCGCTCAAGGGCGCCAAGATCACCGGCTCGCTGCACATGACCGTGCAGACCGCGGTCCTCATCGAGACCCTCACCGCACTCGGCGCGCAGGTGCGCTGGTGCTCCTGCAACATCTTCTCCACCCAGGACGAGGCGGCCGCTGCGGTCGTCGTCGGGCCCGACGGCACCCCCGACGACCCCAAGGGTGTCCCGGTGTTCGCCTGGAAGGGCGAGACACTCGAGGAGTACTGGGACTGCACCAACCTGGCGCTCTCCTGGCCCGAGGGCGACGGTCCCAACATGATCCTGGACGACGGCGGCGACGCCACCATGCTCGTCCACAACGGCAAGGCATGGGAGGCCGCCGGCCAGGTGCCGCCCACGACCGACGACGACGCCGAGGAGTTCCAGGTCTTCAAGGCACTGGTCCGCCGCACCCTGGCCGAGGACCCGCAGAAGTGGACCAAGGCCGCCGGTCAGGTCAAGGGCGTCACCGAGGAGACCACCACCGGCGTCCACCGGCTCTACGAGCTGGCCAAGGACGGCGACCTGCTCTTCCCGGCGATCAACGTCAACGACTCGGTCACCAAGAGCAAGTTCGACAACAAGTACGGCTGCCGCCACTCCGTCCTCGACGGCCTCAACCGCGCCACCGACGTGCTCGTCGGCGGCAAGGTCGCCGTCGTCTGCGGGTATGGCGACGTCGGCAAGGGCTGCGCGTCGGCGCTCGCCGGCCAGGGCGCCCGGGTCATCGTCACCGAGATCGACCCGATCTGCGCGCTGCAGGCCGCGATGGAAGGCTTCCAGGTCGCCCGCCTCGACGACGTCGTCGGCGAGGCTGACATCTTCGTCACGACGACCGGCAACTTCAACATCATCACCGCTGAGCACATGCAGCGGATGAAGAACAAGGCGATCGTGTCCAACATCGGGCACTTCGACAACGAGCTCGACATGGCCGGCCTGGCCAAGGTCGACGGCGTCGTCAAGACCGAGATCAAGCCGCAGGTCCACGAGTGGACCTTCAAGGACGGCAACTCGATCATCGTGCTGTCCGAGGGCCGCCTGATGAACCTCGGCAACGCCACCGGCCACCCGAGCTTCGTGATGTCCAACTCGTTCGCCAACCAGACGATCGCGCAGATCGAGTTGTTCACCAAGCCGGGCGAGTACGACAAGCAGGTCTACGTGCTGCCCAAGCACCTCGACGAGAAGGTCGCCCGCCTGCACCTGCCGGCCCTCGGGGCCCAGCTCACCGAGCTGACCAAGGAGCAGGCCGAGTACATCGGCGTCGACGTGGCCGGCCCCTACAAGCCGGACCACTACCGCTACTGAGTCTGATTGACTCACTCCTCGCACAACTGAAGCGCCCGTGCAACGAACAAGTTCGTTGCACGGGCGCTTCAGTTGTGGTCGTCGTTCGTCGGGCGTCCGCTTGTCGCCTGGTCGCCTCGTCGTCGCCGCTCACCCAAGCTGGTCGAGTGCCGGGGGAGCGCAGCAGAGCAAGCTGGTTGAGTGCCGGGGGAGCGCAGCAGAGCAAGCTGGTTGAGTAGGGCGGGGGAGCGAAGCGGAGGAGCCCGTATCGAAACCCCTCTACGGAACGATGTTGTGGTTGCAGGCGAAGACGTTCCCAGGGTCATAAGCGCGCTTGACCTCGACCAGCCGGGCACGGGTCGCCGGAGGGTATGCCGTCGCGATGTCCTCCTCCGTCGCCGAACCCTGGAAGTTGAGGTAGACACCGCTGCCGTGGGCCGCGACACCGGACCAGGCCGAGCGGAAGGCGGGCTCGAGCAGATCCGCCTGGGCTTCCGGAACCATAGACATCGCGAGCACCATGACCTCGGCGTCGCGATGCGCGAAAGCCGTTGCGTCCCACGGGACTTCGCCGAACGCTCCGCCGAGCGAACGCAGGATCACGCTCGTGGCTGGTGACTCGTGCCGGAACTGCTCGACGGCCACCGTCGCCGTCTCGTCGAGGTCGTCCATCATCACGTTGCGCGCGAACAACCGCAGCCCCGGAGGGAGCGGATGACCCGGCTCGAGGATGTCGCCATACGCCCGCTCCTCGATGCTCGCCCGGGTCACCCGGCCGAGTCCGAGCAGCGGCTCGATCACAGAATCCGCAGTGCTGACATCGCAACCCGTGACGCAGAAGGTCACCGTCGCCGACGAAGCCGCATCGGAACCCGACGGTGGCAGCACGAGCGCGGCGGTGAGCTCACGCGGCGCCCGCCGCATCGCGTTGCGCCACGACCGGATCATGGCCGCCGGATCGACCGGGTCGAAGACGATCTCACCGAAATGAGCGCTGGGAACCTCGGCCGCGATGAAGTCGAAATCGACCACGACACCGAAGTTTCCACCACCTCCGCGCAGCGCCCAGAACAGATCTGCGTGCCGGGTTGCGGAGGCTGTCACGACCGACCCGTCGGCGAGCACCACCCGTGCCGCGACGAGGTTGTCGATGGCCAGGCCGAATCGGCGCACCAGCCAACCGAACCCGCCGCCGAGTGTGAGACCACCGACACCGACACCGGCGGTGTCGCCAGAGGAGATCGCCCAGCCGAGCGGGCGCAGTATCTCGTCGACCCGGGCCCACGTCGCCCCGCCGCCGACGCGCACCACACGACGGTCGGAGTCGACCACGCTGACGTGGTTCAGTCGCCCCAGGTCGATGACGAGTCCACCGTCCGAAGTGCCGTGCGCGAGCAGTCCGTGCCCGCCGGAGCGGACTGCGATCTCCAGTTTGTTGCGCTGCGCGTGCAGCACCGCGTCGACCACCTCACCACGCGTCCCGGGGCGCATGATGACCGCGGGACGCCCCTGCCCGAACAGCACTCCCGCTGCTTCCTCGTATCCCGCGTCCCCGGGCACCAGCGCGTCCGGCAACGTCGTCAGGTTGAAGACCATGACCTCTCCTTCGTATGGAATCCGTTGCTGCACAAGGCTGTCGACATACGACGGATGGCACATCGGCCCAGGGGAGTCACTTTCACGGCCAGCCGGCTGATGCCTGTGACCTACCTCCGGACCGGACTACCGCGCCGGAAGTAGGGCGCACGTACTCCCGCAGGAGGACGCGCGCAGTCGCTCGGGCTCCTAAGCTCGAAACATGGTCAGAGCACGCACGGTCAGTGCTGCCGCAGGGGCGGGGTGGTTCCTGTTCGGCGCCGTCGGTCTCGTCGCAGCGCACGAGTGGAAGGCCCGGTTGCACGAGGCCGAGCAGCGCGCTGAGGCCGCCGAGCGCTCCCGCGAGGAGGAGGCACGCCGGCGTGCGGTGGAGGAACGACTGCGGATCGCGCGCGAGTTGCACGACTCGCTCACCCACAGCATCTCGGTCATCAAGGTGCAGGCCGGGGTCGCGACACACCTGGCCCGCAAGCAGGGCCAGGAGCCGATCGACGCGTTGCTCGCCATACAGGAGGCGAGCGGGGACGCCGCCCGTGAGCTGCGCGAAACACTGGACGTGCTGCGCAAGGAGGACTGCGACGCATCGGACCGGGCCGCCGTCGACCGGCTGCCGACGCTGGTCCGGCGCACCCAGGATGCCGGCCTGCCGACGACCCTGTTGATCCGTGGCCGGGTGCGGCGGCTGCCGGCGGACGTCGACGAGGTCGCGTTCCGCGTCGTGCAGGAGGCACTGACCAATGCGGTGCGGCATGCGGGTGCCGCGTCGGTCACCGTCGAGGTCAGGTATGACGAGGGGCGCGTCACCATCCGCGTCGACGACGACGGGAGCGGCCGGGCACGACCGTCGGCGGTCCCCGGCTATGGTCTGGTCGGCATGCGCGAACGAGTGACCGGTGTGGGCGGGACGTTGCGCGCAGAACCGGTCGCCGGCAAGGGATTCAGCGTGCTCGCGGAACTGCCCGCCTCGTGATCCGAGTCCTGCTCGTCGACGATCAGCCGCTGATCCGCAGCGGCATACGAGCGCTGCTGGACGCCGAGGACGACGTCAGCGTCGTGGCCGAGGCCGGCAACGGTGTCGACGGGGTGCGCCTGGCAGCCGAGCATCGTCCGGACGTGGTGCTGATGGACGTGCAGATGCCGCGGCTGGACGGGATCGAGGCGACCCGCCGGATCATCACCGACCCGACGTTGTCCGGCGTCCGCGTGGTGATGCTGACAAACTACGGCGTCGACGAATACGTCTTCAATGCGCTGCGTGCCGGCGCGTGCGGATTCGTGCTGAAGGACACCGAGCCCGACGAGCTGCTGCACGCCCTGCGGGTGGCGGTCGACGGCGACGCGCTGCTGTCACCGGCGTTGACCCGGCGGCTGATCAGCGAGTTCGTCGCACGGCCGCACACCCGGATCGACGCGACCGCGGCAGCGCAGCTGACCAATCGGGAGCGTGAGGTTGTCGCCCTGGTCGCGACCGGCATGAGCAACGCCGAGATCGCTGCCCGGATGGTGATCAGTCCGATGACCGCCAAGACACATGTCAGCCGTGCCATGACCAAGGTCGGCGCTCGCGATCGGGCGAGCCTGGTGGTCTTCGCCTTCCAGAACGGCCTGGCGACGCCGGCCGACTGACCCGCAGGTGCCGAGTTAGAGGTGCCGGCAGTCGTGCTCGCACCCGCCGGGTGCGATCGGCCCGTCGGAGTGGCTGGCCGGTCGATGCAGCACCGCGTTGGTCGGCGTCACCAGCAGCTCCTCGCCGGTGTCCTGCGCAGTGCCGTCCACGATCAGCGAGTAGCCGTGGTGCACGGTCGGCGGAAACAGCAGTGTCACAACGGGATTCGCCGCGACGTTCTTGGCCGTGCTCTTGCTGCGGGGCGCGCGGAAGACTCCATCGGCCAGCGTCACGTCGGCGCACACCGTGCGCACCTTCGTGCCGTCGGTCGACAGCAGATGTGCGCTGCCGTAGTCGGCGACGGCGGCCGCCAGGCCCTCCAGATCCACTGCGATGCTCACCACACCGAGCCTACTCTCGGTCCGAACACATACGCTGGGGCGTATGCCGCCGACAACGGGGGTGCGGCTCGCTCGTGAAAGGAACCACACACGTGACCAACGGACGTGTTCTCGTCGTCGACGACGACCCCTCGCTGGCCGAGATGCTCGGCATCATCCTGCAGGGGGAAGGCCTGGACGTGACCTTCTGCGCCACGGGAGATCGGGCGATGGAGGCATTCCACGACTCCAAGCCGGACGTCGTGCTGCTCGACGTGATGCTGCCCGGCATCGACGGTGTCGAGGTATGCCGCCTCCTTCGTGCCGAGTCGACCGTGCCGATCGTCATGCTGACCGCGCGCACCGACACCGTCGACGTCGTGCTGGGTCTGGAGTCCGGAGCGGACGACTACATCACCAAGCCGTTCAAGCCGCAGGAGCTCGTGGCACGGGTGCGTGCGCGGCTGCGGCGCGGTGACGACGTGGAGTCGGAGTCGATCACGCTCGGCGACCTGTCCATCGACGTCTCCGGGCACGTCGTGCAGCGTGACGGCGCACCGATCCTGTTGACACCACTGGAGTTCGACCTGCTGGTTGCGCTGGCGCGCAAGCCCTGGCAGGTCTTCTCCCGCGAGACGCTGCTGGAGCAGGTCTGGGGTTACCGGCACGCCGGTGACACCCGCCTGGTCAACGTGCACGTGCAGCGGCTGCGCTCGAAGGTCGAGAAGGACCCGGAGAACCCCGAGATCGTGCTGACCGTGCGTGGCGTCGGCTACAAAGCCGGACCGGCCTGACGGGGCGCGGCTTGCAGCGATCGATGGAGCAGATCTGGCGGCGCACCCGACGCCTTGCCGTCCGGTGCGGCGCCGCGATCGCCAGACTCTGGCGACGGTCGCTGCACTTCCGGGTCGTCACGATCACGGTGTTCCTGGGCCTGTTCGTCGCGCTCGGGCTCGGCACCTACATGTATCAGCGCATCGCCAGCGGATTGGCGTCGCGCGCCACGAACATCGCCGAGCGCGAAGCACTCAACCAGCGCACCGAGGCCCAGAGTCAGTTCAACAATGCGCCGCGCACCGACATCTCCTCGCTGCGAGCGATCGCCCAGCAACTCGCGGTCAGCGTGGGCACCAAGGTCGGTGACCAGAACGTCCGCGTCGTCATCGTTCGGTCGCCCGGCAACACGTTCCAGCCGCTGGGCACGATCTCCACCAAGCCCGGTGACGAGAAGCTCGTCCCCGACTCGGTCCGGGCCGCCGTGCGCAAGGACACGACGCACGCGCAGTTGCAGATCAGCTCGATGGAGGTCGACGGCCGGAAGGTGCCGGCGGTCGTCGTCGGCTCGCGGATCGCCATACCCAATGCGGGCAATTACGACTTCTACCTGATCGCCCCGATGAGTGCCGAGTCGCAGATGCTCGGCATCGTGCGCACGTCGTTCCTGCTGGGCGGCCTGGCGCTGACCCTGCTGTTGGCCGGCATCGCCTACCTGGTGACCCGCATGGTCGTGACACCGGTGCGGGACGCCGCGCACGTGTCGGAACGACTGACCGCGGGTGCGCTTAACGAGCGCATGCAGGTCAGCGGCGAGGACGACCTGGCCCGCCTGGCGACGTCGTTCAATGCGATGGCCGACAGCCTGCAGCGGCAGATCCGGCAGCTGGAAGACCTGTCCAAGCTGCAACAGCGCTTCACCTCGGACGTCTCGCACGAGTTGCGCACACCGCTGACCACCATCCGTATGGCGGTCGACATGATCCACGCCAGTCGCTCCGACTTCGCGGCACCCGTGGCGCGGTCGGCCGAGCTGCTCAGCCGCGAGCTGGACCGCTTCGAGACACTGCTGACCGACCTGCTGGAAATCAGCCGCTTCGACGCCGGCGCCACGACGGCCGGTGACGAGCAGGTCGACCTGCGCGACATCGTCGGTCGGGTCGTCGACGGCTGCGAGCAGCTGGCCAGGTCGCAGGGCGTCAAACTTCGGGTGCACTCCCGCCGCGCGGCGGTCGCCCCGATGGACGCACGGCGGATCGAACGCATCGTGCGCAATCTGGTCACCAACGCCATCGAGCACGCAGAACGCAAGCCGGTGGACATCACCGTCGGCGCCAATCCGACCGCTGTTGCCGTCGCCGTCCGCGACTACGGCGTCGGCCTGCGCCCGGGTGACGCCGAGCAGGTTTTCAACCGCTTCTGGCGGGCGGATCCGGCCCGGGCACGCACCACCGGCGGCACCGGCCTCGGCCTGTCGATCGCGCTGGAGGACGCGCGGCTGCACGACGGCTGGCTGCAGGCCTGGGGCGAGCCGGGCAACGGCGCGTGTTTCCGACTCACCTTGCCGGTGAAGTCCGGGCAACCGATCGGGCGCTCGCCGGTCACCCTGGCGCCCGACGACTCCAGCGTCGGCCTGGCGATGCCGCGCGGCAACAGCCTCACGATCGGCACCCCCGTGGCCGGTGCGCTGCGCCCGGGCACCTCGGTATCGGGTGTTTCAGGATCAGGCGCCCCAGGATCGGGTGCTTCGGGAGCGGGCACCTCGGGATCAGCGCGCGGCGCCGGGCACGACGGCGCGCACGGCTCCGGCCCGGACACCGGGGGCAGCCGGTGACTACCCGGCGCCCCGCACTGCTCGCGCTGATCCTGATGGTCGTGCTGGCGATGGCCGGCTGCAGCGGACTGCCCACCTCCAGCAGCGTTCACGCGGGCAAGGCGGTCGACAACCATGCCGCACCGACCGTCGGCAACATCGAATACCCCGGCCCGACGGACGGCGCCAGCCAGAAGGACATCGTCGGCGGATTCCTCGATGCGACGGCGGGCACCAACCAGAATTACGACCGCGCTCGCGAATACCTCACCAAGGACGCCAGCAGAAACTGGACGCCGCGCACGGTCGCGGTCACGTCCGGCACCCGTGACCTGATCGTCAGCGACAAGAACTCCGTCACCGCGACAGCGGAGAGCACTGCCGCCCTCGACGCCGGCGCGCACCTGACCGAAGAACCCGACGGCGCCACGACCACCGCCGACTTCACCCTCACCAAGGTCGACGGCCAGTGGCGCATCGCCAAGCTCCCGTCGAACTTCGGCCTGTGGATGAGCGTCGATCAGTTCAAGCGGATCTATCAGCCGCAGGAGGTCTACTACGCCGCGTCCACCGGACACACCCTGGTCCCGGACACCCAGTGGTACACCCAGACCGGTCTGGTCAGCTCGCTGGCCGCCGCCGTCATTCGCGGCGCACCCTCCTGGATGCACGGTATGACGCTCCCGTCGCTGCCGAGGGGCAGCGAACTCACCGGGTCGTCGGTGTCGATCGACAACGACGGTGTCGCATCGGTCAACGTCAGCGGCGAGGTCCTGTCGGCCACACCCGCCCAGCGAACCGCGCTGTGGGCCAGCATGCTGGCGACGCTCGGGCAGGTCAGCGAGGTCCGCCGGGTGCGGCTGCTCGTCGACGGGGCACGGTTGCAGGCCCCCGGGCTGCCCGACGCCCCGAGCACGCCGTCCGACCTCGGCTACACCGCGGTGAGCGGGCACCCGGCACAACTGGTCGGGCGGACCAACGCCACCCGGCTGGAGTGGATGGACAACGGCGGCTCCGGCATCGACCTGCGCGATCCGAGCCGCACCAAGGACCTGCCGACCCTGCCGGCCGTCGATCACCACTGGTACCGCCTGGCCGTCTCCGGCGACGGCAAGCAGGTCGCCGCCATTGACGGCGCCGACGAGGTCCTGGGCAGGTGGGTCGGCGGCCACCTCAGCCGGATCAGCGGGTTCGGCACCGACCTGGTCGCGCCGAGCTTCAGCTCGACCCGCGGACCCTCCGGCGACGCCGTCGACGAGCTGTGGGTGGGCGGGCGCTCAACGCCCAAGGACAACACCGGCAAGTCGGCGAACGGCACCTTGTGGGTGCTCGATGCCGAATTGCCGGTCGCCGACGCGCAGCCACAGCCGATCGAGGCGCCGTGGCTGCGGGACAAGCGCATCACCGCCGTCCGGACCTCACCGGATGGCGAGCGCATCGCAGTCGCCGTCCGCACCAAGGGTGGCGCGGCGCAGGTCTACGTCGCCGGTGTGGTGCGCGGCAAGAAGGGCCACGCGCAGTCACTCACCAAACCGTTGCGGGTCGCGCCGAGTGTCACCGACGTCCTGGACATCGGCTGGATCGACTACGTGACTCTCGCGGTCCTGCAGCAGGATGACGACGGCACGACCACGGGCCCGCTCAGCGTCCCGATCGGCGGGCTGAGCAGCAGCCTCGGCGAGACCCCCGGCGGTGAGCAACTGGTCGCCACCGGGTCCGGCACGAGTTCGCTCTACGTCCAGACCACCGCGGACACCGTGCTCACGCGGGTCGGCGCGAGTTGGCAGCAGGTCCCCGGCGTGATCGCGATCATTGCGTCCGGGACCTGATCGCGCTTTCTCTCCCGTTCGTCCACATCCCTGCCGCACCGTCCACATCCCTGCCGCACCGCGGCGTCCGTCCACCGGCCGGGGCGTGCCGCTGGCGTCAGCCGCTCCCGCGGACGCAATCTCGGACGATGGCCTTCGCCGCGCTCCGGGCCGTCGCCGATCTGGCGCTCCCGCGCACCTGCGCCGGCTGCGCTGCGCAACCGGTGGCGTTGTGCGAAGCCTGCTCGACGGAGCTGCGCGACGCGATGATGACGGTCGCCACGGCGACCCGACCGACCCCGTGTCCGGAGGGCTTCCCGGTCACCTGGTCGCAGACGTCGTACGACGGGGTGGTGGCCGCGCTGCTGCGGTCGTTCAAGGACGCCGGACGTGCCGACCTCGCACCGCAGCTGGGCCGGCTGCTGCGGTCGGCGCTCGCCGGCCTGATCAGCCACGACCCCGCGTGCGCGCAGGCACTGCATGCGGGGCAGCAGCTGCTGGTGGTGCCGATGCCCAGCCGGTCGTCGTCGACCCGCGGGCGTGGCCGCGAGCCGACCGTGGAGTTGACGCGCAGTGCCGTGCGCGCGACGCCGCCGCTGGTGGTCTGCCGGGCACTGCGGGTGTCCGACAACGGGCGCGACCAGGCCGGTCTCGGTGCGCAGGACCGGGCCCGCAACCTGCGCGGGGCGATGCGGCTGTCCGGTGCCGGACGTGCCCGGGTGCGCGGGCGGGTGTGCGTGGTTCTGGACGACATTGTCACGACCGGCTCGTCGCTGGTCGAGGCCCGCGCGACTCTGCTGTCCGGCGGCGCCACGGACGTCGTGGCTGCGACGGTCGCGGCCACGCGCAGGCGGGGTGGCTGACCGTGCTTGTCGGCGACCACGCCGCCGTCATAACAGGGCCCGTGACGCCCAACCGTTTACTCCGTCGGTCCGGTGGTTTAACGTCGGTGCATGGAGCACATCGTGCGGGTCCCATACGTGGCCCACCCCGTGCGACAGGTTGCTCCGCGAGTCCTCCTGGAGGAGGTGGTTGAGCGGTAGACAAGGGATGCCGGCCCGCCTCATGCCATGCAGTCGAGACCAGGAGTGCACCATGGAGATCACCGTTACCGGACGTCATGTCACGGTCCCCGATCGTTTTCGTCGGCACATCGAAGAGAAGCTGAGCAAAGTCCCTCAGCTGGACCCGCGGGTCAGTCGGTGCGATGTCGTCATCACGCACGAGGCCAACCCACGGCAGGCCAAGGAAGCGGAACGCATAGAGATCACCTGTCGCGCCAAGCGATCGGTCATCCGCGCCGAAGCAAGCGCGGACGATGTCTACGGCGCGCTCGACATCGCGATGACTCGCCTCGGCGAACGCCTGCGCCGCAAGAACGACAAGCGCCGGGTCCACCGGGGCAGGAAGCAGCCCACGTCGGTCCACGACGCGACGTCGGCCATCGCACTCCCTTCAGCGGAGCAGGACGGCGACGAGACGCCGTTGCCCGCACACATTGCCAAGGTCGGCGGTGACGAGGACTGCCCGATCCACATCCGGGAGAAGGTCCACTCCAGCCCGCCGATGGGCGTCGACCAGGCACTCAACGAGATGGAGCTGGTCGGCCACGACTTCTACCTCTACCAGGACGCGGAGACCGGCCGACCCTGTGTGGTCTATCGTCGGCGTGGTTGGTCCTACGGCGTCATACAGCTGGACGTCGTCGCGGAGCAGGCTGCCGCGAGCAGTGCATGACACCTGCCGGAAGCCGACAGAGCCTGAAGCAAGCTGACAGAACCTGAAGCGAGCATGATTAGGACACGTGACTGAGATCAAGAGCACAGACAGCGGGACCGGTGCAGCATCGGTCCCGCTGTCTGCGCGTCCCGACCGGGTCAGCGTGCTGCTGGTCGAGGACTACAAGATCTACCGGCACGGCCTGCGGATGATCCTCGACCTCGAGGACGACATCGCGGTGATCGGCGAGACCGGCAGCGCGGTCGAGGCGCTGGACCTCGCGGCCACGAAGCGCCCGGACGTCGTCGTCCTGGACATCCTGCTGACCGACGGCAACGGACTGCAGGTGTGCCGAGAGATCTGTGCGTCGTCACCCGGGACCAAGGTGTTGATGCTGACCGCGTCGGACGACGACGCCGATCTGGTCGAGGCGGTCAAGGCGGGTGCGACCGGTTATCTGCTCAAGGACATCGCGCCGGACCAGTTGCCGGAGTCGATCCGGGTCGTCGCCGGCGGGCAGTCGCTGCTCGCACCCGAGCTCGGCTCGGTGCTGTTCTCGGAGTTCTCCGCGCTGGTGCGCGGCGCGCCGCCACGGGAGGAGGAGCCGGCCGGCGAGTTGACCGATCGAGAGCGGGAGGTCCTGGGGCTGGTCGCCCGCGGATGGTCCAACCGCAAGATCGCCGAAGAGTTGTTCATCGCCGAGAACACCGTCAAGAACCACGTCCGCAACATCCTGGACAAGCTGCAGTTGCGCAGCCGGATGCAGGCGGCGTTGTATGCCGTGCGCGGTGGCCTGATCGGTGACCCGGCCGACGGGGACTGAGCTCAGGCGTCCGCGAGCCGTTCATAGAGATGCAGGTCCACGACGGTGCCGTCGCCGAGCCGCTCCGCCCGGCGCGCGCAGCCGAACTCCCGGTAGCCGGCCCGATCCGCGACCGCGGCCGACCGATCGTTGCCCTCGGCGATGCCGATGTGCACGCGGCGCAGCCCGAGACCACCGTGCGCCTCCGGCATGAAGGCGTATGACGTGACGGCCTCCAGGGCATGGGTGGCCAGCCCACGGTCACGGGCGTTCGTCGACAGCCAGTAGCCCACCTCGGCAGCTCCGTCCTCGAAGTGCTGCAGCCCGATGACGCCGGCGAAATCCACCTCGGCAGTGTCGTCCCGGTCGGCACAGACGACCCACCAGCAGCCGTGCCCGGCGGTGTCGACATACCGGCGCAGCGCGACGTAGTCCCGTGCGCGGCGGTCCAGGTCGTCCTGCGGCACGGACAGCCATCGGCGGACCTCCGGCTCCGCCCAGGACCGTGCGAGGGCCGCGGCGTCGTCCCGGCGGAACGGGCGCAGCCGCACCTGCGGGAAGTCGAGCGCCGGCGGCTTGAGCGCGCGCTGGGTCTCGCGGTCGTCGCCGGCGAGCAGCTCGAAGTAGGCGCCGTCGGTGATCCGCCCGTCGGCAGCGGTGTAGGCCTGTCGGTCCTCGCCCCACTTGCGGAAGCCCGCGGCACGCAGCACGGACTGCGAGGCGACGTTGTCCAGGTCGGTTTCTGCATACAGCCTGGTCAGCCCGAGCCCGCCGTCCTGCGTGCTGGTGAACGCGTGGGAGCAGACGGCTTCCATCGCCACCCCGAGCGCGCCACGCCCGCGACCGGACGCGAACAACCAGTAGCCGACCTCCGCGGAGGTCACAGTGGCCTCGCCGATGTTGAAGATCGAGATGCTGCCCAGCGGTGCGTCGGTGGGCCCGTCGGCGATGCACCAGCCCACTACCGAGCCCTCGTCGATGAAGCGCCGCTGGCGGGCGTGCCAGCGCGGGTAGGTCGCCTTGTCGACGTGCGCGCCGGTCGGCAGGTAGTGCTTGGCGAGGGCGTCTGCTTCGTCCGGAAGACCGTCGACATCGTCATCCCGCCACGGCCGCAGACGCAGCCCATCCAGCTCGATCGTCGGTATGACGCACGGCGAAACCCGTTGTGCGTCAACGTCATCCGATGCCAGCAACTCCCAGTTGAGCGCATCGCTCGGGGCGCGGTCATCGTGCGCGAGCACCGACTGCTCGATGCCCCACATCCGGAAGCCGGCGCGTCGCAGCACGCGGGCCGAGGCGAAGTTGGCGATGTCCGTGCCGGCCTGCAGCCGGTGCAGGCCGAGCTCGCCGAAGGCGTACTCCCGGACCAGCTCGACGGCCTGACCGGCGATGCCGCGCCCGCGGGCCTGCGGGTAGAGCCAGTAGCCGATCTCGCCGTTGCCGCGGGTGAAGTCGATGTCCAGATTGCGCAACTGGACGTAGCCGAGCGGTTCGTCCGATGCCGCGTCGGCGATGCACCAGTAGATGCCTGCCCCGACAGCCATCTGCTGCTCGCGGTCGCGCAGCCACTCGGCATACGTGCTCGGCGTCGGCTGCATCCGGGTCACCATCAGCCGGCTCGCCTCGTCCGGCTCCTGGATCCACCGCGCGTCGTCCTCGCGCCACGGACGCAACCGGATCTCCTGCGTTGCCAACACCTTCGGCTCCATCAGGTCAGCCAATCACGCGCCCGTCGGTCGGGGCTACGGAGTTTCTCGGCCGTGATGCTCCTCCGCGAGCAGCTCGAAATAGGCGGTGTCCGTGATGCTTCCGTCCGCAGCAACGAAGGATCTGTGGTCCTGGCCGAACAACCGGAAGCCGGCCGCAGCCAGCGTCAGCATCGAGGCGTGATTGCCGTCCACTGTTGCTGCGTCGAGCCGGACCAGATCGAGCCCATCCGGCGAAAAGGCATGCGCCACCACGGCTTTCAGCGCTTCGGCGGCCAACCCGCGCCCGCGGGCGCCGGCGTAGAGCCAGTAGCCGACGGTGCCGCTGCGCAGCGGTGTGCCCAGGCTGCGAACACCGATCGAGCCCAGCGGTCGGCCGGTCTCGGCGTCGGTGATGCACCAGCCGAGGCTGTCGCCGTCGAGCTCGTCGCAGCGCTCGCTGGCCAGCCAGTCGGCGTAGCCCGCCGCCGGCGGGCGTGGCTCGATGCCCATCGCGGCGGCGGCCACCGCGTCGGGCTTCGGCTCCTCGCTCGGTGCGTCCTCGGGTCCCCAGTCGCGCAGCACCAGGCGCTCGGTGCGCAGGGTGGGGACGGGCAGCCGGCGGCTGCGTTGGGCGTCGCGGTCGTCGGTCGCGAGCAGTTCGAACTCGGTCTCGTCGCTCACGCTCCCATCGGCGTATGCCGGAAGGCCCGTCGTCGTGCCGAGCGTCCGGAAGCCCCCGGCACGCAGCGCCTTATGCGACGGGAGGTTCGCGACGTCGGCGTTGGCACCGATGCGGCGCAGTCCCTGGCCACCGTCCTCGACGGGGGTGAAGGCGTGCGCGACCATCAGGTCCAGCGCTGCCGCGAGGTGTCCGTGCCCCCGGGCCGACGGCTGCAGCCAATACGCGAGCTGGGCACTGCCGCGCAGCATCGGCAGGTTCATCCGGAAGAGCTGGATGCCGCCGAGGGCGCGGTCGGTTGCGGCGTCGGCGATGCACCAGACGATCGCCTCGCCGTCCGCCATACGCTCGCGGCGCCCGAGGAGCCACTCGTCGAAGTCGTCCGCCGACGGTGCCGTCCCGAACATGAAGCGGGACAGTCCCTCGTCGAGCGGCTCATCCGGGAGGTCCGCTGCGGTCCACGGCCGCAGGCGCACAGCGGCACCTTCGAGCACGACCGGCTCGCGCCAGGGCAACCGGGGCTCGCGGGGGTCGTGCGCGTGCAGGTGACCCAGCCAGGTGCCCGTGACGCTGCCGTCCGGTCCGGGATGAGTGGCCGGCCACGTGCCGTCATGGGTGAATCCGACCGTCCAGGCGACCCGGCGGGAGGCCCAGTTGCCGCGCGCAGCGCGCCATACCAGCGTTTTCAGGCCGAGCGTGTCGAAGGCGTGGTCGACCAGCAGCCGGGCGGCCGCCGTGACGACACCACGACCCCGTGCGTCCGGGTGGGCGCTGTAACCGATCTCCGAGGTGCCCGTGGCGCGCGGGTGCAGGTTGATCGAGCCCGCGAAGCGACCGTCGACCTCGATCGCCCAGGCAGCCTCGGTCGCACCGGACTCCCAGGTGATGCGCACTTTGTCCAGGAAGTCACGCGCCTGCTCCATCCCGTATGGCGAGGGGAGTGACACCCCCGCACGGCTGCGGGGATCGTTCGCGAACTCCACGATCCGAGCCAGGTCGGACTCGCGGTGTGCGCGCAGTGTCACGGTGCCGTCGGTCAGGACGGGGACGGCATCGGGGAATACGGCCATGACGGGCAGCAAACCACACCGATCCCGGCCGGGAACCCAGGACCCGGTCCCGACCATTAGCATGGGTGAGTCTGTCTACATGTCGCGACGGTCGCCGAGCCGTCAAGCTGATCTGGAGTGTTCGTGCCGAAGGTTGTCGAGAAGGTCCTGCGTGCCGGCGAGGGCCGCACCCTCAAGAAGCTGCAGGCGTATGCCGCGCAGGTCAATCTGCTGGAGGAGGACTTCGCCGGGTTGACCGACGCGGAGTTGCGCGAGGAGACCGACAAGTTCAGGAAGCGGCTCGCCAAGGGCGAGACGCTGGACGACCTGCTGCCCGAGGCCTTCGCCGCGGTCCGCGAGGCCAGCAAGCGCACGCTCGGCAAGCGGCACTTCGACGTGCAGCTCGCCGGTGGCGCAGCGCTGCACCTCGGCAACGTGGCGGAGATGCGCACCGGTGAGGGCAAGACGCTGGTCGCGACGCTGCCGGCATACCTCAATGCCCTGGAGGGCAAGGGCGTTCACGTCATCACCACCAACGACTACCTCGCCGAGACGCAGGCCGAGCAGATGGGCCGCGTGCACCGTGCGCTGGGCATTGAGACCGGCTGCATCCTGTCGTCGATGACGCCGGACGAGCGCCGGATCGAATACGCCAAGGACATCACCTACGGCACCAACAACGAGTTCGGCTTCGACTACCTGCGCGACAACATGGCGTGGTCCGATGCGGAGCTGGTGCAGCGCGGCCACAACTACGCGATCGTCGACGAGGTCGACTCGATCCTGATCGACGAGGCCCGCACCCCGCTGATCATCAGCGGCCCCGCCGACGAGGCGACCCGCTGGTACACCGAGTTCGCCAAGATCGTCACCCACCTGAAGCGCTCGCCGAAGAAGGAAAACTCGCTGCCCGGTGACGGCGACTACGAGGTCGACGAGAAGAAGAAGACCGTCGGCCTGCTGGAGTCCGGCATCGAGATCGTCGAGGACCTGCTGGGCATCGACAACCTCTACCAGGCGGAGAACACCCCGCTGATCGGCTACCTCAACAACGCGATCAAGGCCAAGGAGCTGTTCAAGAACGACAAGGACTACGTCGTCGTCAACGGCGAGATCATGATCGTCGACGAGCACACCGGCCGCATGCTCGCGGGCCGTCGCTACAACGAGGGCATGCACCAGGCCATCGAGGCCAAAGAGGGCGTCGAGATCCAGAACGAGAACCAAACGCTCGCGACGGTCACGCTGCAGAACTACTTCCGCATGTACGACAAGCTCGCGGGTATGACGGGCACCGCCCAGACCGAGGCCGCGGAGCTCTACCAGATCTACAAGCTGGGCGTCGTGACGATCCCGACCAACAAGCCGATGATCCGCAAGGACCAGGCGGACCTGATCTACCGCACCGAGGAGGCGAAGTTCAAGGCCGTCGTCGACGACATCGTCGAGCGGCACAAGGAGGGCCAGCCGGTCCTGGTCGGCACCACCAGCGTCGAGAAGAGCGAATACCTCTCCGAGCAGTTGCGCCGCAAGGGTGTGCCGCACGAGGTGCTCAACGCCAAGCACAACGAGAGCGAGGCGGCGATCGTCGCCCAGGCCGGGCGCAAGGGCGCCGTCACGGTGTCGACCAATATGGCCGGCCGAGGCACCGACATCATGCTCGGCGGCAACCCGGAGTTCATCGCGATGGCCGCGCTGAAGCGCAAGGGTCTGTCGCCGGAGGAGACGCCGGAGGAATACGAGGACGCCTGGGACGACGCGCTGGAGAAGGCCGAGAAGGCCGTCGCCAAGCAGCACGAGGAGGTCGTCGAGCTCGGCGGTCTCTACGTCCTGGGCACCGAGCGGCACGAGTCGCGCCGCATCGACAACCAGTTGCGCGGACGTTCCGGCCGTCAGGGTGACCCGGGCGAGAGCCGGTTCTACCTGTCGCTGCAGGACGACCTGATGCGGTTGTTCAATGCGGCGATGGTCGACCGCTTCATGCAGACCGCCAAGATCGAGGACGAGGTCCCGATCGAGTCCAAGATGGTCAGCCGCTCGATCCAGAGCGCGCAGAGCCAGGTCGAGGCGCAGAACTTCGAGATCCGCAAGAACGTCCTGAAGTACGACGACGTGCTCAACCGGCAGCGCGAGGTCATCTACGGCGAGCGTCGCAAGGTGCTCGAGGGCGCCGACCTGGAGACCCAGGTGCGGCACTTCATCAACGACACCGTCGATGCGTATGTCGACGGCGCCACCGCCGAGGGCTTCTCCGACGACTGGGACCTCGACAAGTTGTGGGAGGCGCTGCGCGAGCTCTACCCGGCCTCGATCACCCTGGAAGAGATCGAGGAGGAGGTCGGCGGCCGGGCCGGTATACAGGCCGACCTGCTGGCCGAGGAGCTCCGCTCCGACGCCCAGCACGCGTATGACGCGCGTGAGAAGCAGCTCGGTGAGCGGGTCAGCCGGGAGGTCGAGCGCCGCGTCGTGCTGACCGTTCTGGACCGCAAGTGGCGCGAGCACCTCTACGAGATGGACTACCTCAAGGAGGGCATCCACCTGCGGCAGTACGCCCAGCGTGACCCGCTGGTGGAGTACCAGCGCGAGGGATTCCAGCTCTTCGGCGCGATGAACGACGCCATCAAGGAGGAGTCGGTCCAGCACCTCTTCCACGTCGAGGTGGACCCGGAGGAGATCGCCCAGTCGTTGCCGGCGCCGAAGGAGAAGATGACCTTCTCCGCCCCCGGCGAGGACGGCGATGCCCGGGCGCTCGAGGTGGACGACGACGGTCGCGTGGTCGGAGAGGACGACTCCGCGTTGCCGCGCGCCCAGCGGCGGGCCAAGAAGAAGGCGCAGAAGAAGTCGGGCAAGGCCAAGGCGAAGTCCAGGAGCTGAGGAGAAACTTCGTGGGGTTTAGCCGAGCTCCATCGCGGTCACCATCCAGCGGCCGTCGACACCGACCATGCGCAACGCCATGGCGCGCACGCGTCCGTCGTGCTGGATGACCACGCTGGCTTCGACGACGCCGTCGTCGGGCTCGCAGACGGTGACTCGGCGCACCAGCGAACGATGCAGCGGTCGTGCGCCGCGTCGCTTGGCGATGACCGACCGTGCGTTGACCCGCTCGTAGACCAACGGGCTGACCCAGCGCGCGATCTGCGACGTCGAGCGGACTCCCGTCATGCATTCCAGCAGTGCGCCGGCGATCCGCTGCAGCCAAGCGCGCGGCTCGGGCAGCAGACCCGCCCGGGTCGCTTGCGGCCCGAAGTGCGGGTCGACCTCCTCGTTGCCCAGCACGACGCGTAACGCCGGCTGCGAGTAGCCGCGGCGCCGGTTGCGGGAGACGGCCACGACGTCGTCGAAGAGCGTGTCGATGGCGCACTCGTCGAGCGCGGGCGGCTGCCATCCGGAGGCGGGGGTCAGGTGCAGGGGAGCTGCGGTTGCGACGCTCATCGGGTGCTTCCTTCCAGGGTGTGCTGCGGGGCGCGCAGGCTCGCGCCGATGCTGAGTTGGTCGGGGTTGTCGCCGATGACGTCCCGGTTGGCGGCATACCAGCGCGGCCACTCGGCGGCGATGGCGTGCGCGTCGGCGTGCGGTCCGAGATGCCGGGCGGCTATCGACCACAGGGTGTCGCCGCGGTGGACGACGACTTCGCCGGAGTCGTCCGCGACCGGCTTGCCGGTCACCAGGGGTGCGCAGTCGCGGGCGACCTGGTCGGTGCGGCTCGGCTTGTCGGGCACCCAACCGGGCGTGGGCGCGGAGTCGCTGTCACACGAATCCGACGTGGTTGCAACGTCTTTCGCGGTGCCGTCGGCGTTCGTCAGCATGCCGGCGTGTGCCGACCCGGCGGACGCGGCCACGGACACTGTCGCCACCGTCGCGACCGCAGGCGGTGTCGAGGCGAAGGCTGGTGCGGCGGTGCTCAGGCTGGACAGTGCGGTGAATGCCAGCAGCACCGCAGCGACGCGTCCGACCAACCCGGTGGGCGGCGGGGTCGGCGCGGCGCCGGAGCCGGTGGCCGTGCCACCCGCGGGTCCGCGCACCAGTGCCGACAGCAAGGTGGAGGTGGCGAGCGCGATGAGGACGGCTGCCCACAGCAGAGCCAGCACGAGCGCTGCCCACAGCAGCACCGGGAGCGCGTCGGAGGTCTGCATCGTGCCGCGCCGCTCGAGCCGGTGCAGCTCGCCGAGCATGCCGCCCCAGGCGCCGTATGCCGCGAGCAATGCGACCACCGCGGCGATCACGCCGAGCGCCGCGGCGCGCAGCCGATGCCACTGGCCGGGCCTCCTCGGCCCGGCTCCCGGCTGCTCGGCCGGTCGCCCGACCGGATCCGTGTTGTGCATCTCCGCCCCTTCCCGTCCGTCGTCTGAGCGCATCAACTGAACTAAAAATGCATCAAACGACATCAACTGACAACAAATGCACTTAAACACATGAAACTGCAGTTGTCCACAGTCGGCGCCGGCCCGCTACCGTTGCGGCGTGCGTTGGCAGGACTTGTTCGCGGATCTGGAGGCCCAACTGCTCGCCGAGCAACGGCGGGAGTTGCAGGCCGAGGTCGCCGACCGGACCCGTCGAGAGCGGGCCGAGGTGACGGTGCTGGACCGGGCGGCGCGATCGGTTGGCAGCGGCCTGACCGTGGTGACCGGCGCCGGATCGATCCGCGGCACGCTGGAGGACCTCGGCAAGGACTGGTTGCTGCTGCAGGAGGAGGGCCGACATGCCGCCCTCGTGCCGCTCGCGGCAGTCACCGCGATCGTCGGGCTCGCAACGCGCAGCGACGACGACCGGGGGCTGGGCCGGCGGTTCGGGATCGGTGTCGCGCTACGCGGTATCGCGCGCGACCGCGCGCCGGTGGCGATCCACGACGTTGCCGGCGGCTTGGCGACCGGCACGATCGACAAGGTGGGCGCCGATCACCTGGACCTGGCCGAGCATCCGGCCGACGCGGTCCGTCGGGCCCGGGCACTGACCGGGCATCGGGTGGTGCCGTTCGCGGCGATCGGGATCGTTCGCCGCGCGTGACACGCGAGGAAGTGCGGAGCCGCGCCCGTCAGTCCTCGTCGTCTCAGTCCTCGTCGTCTCAGTCTTCGTCGTCGCCGAAGTCTCCGGCGGCGACCCGGGTCTGCGCGTCGGCATACTGCCGCTGGATGTAGGCCTCCAGCTCGGTGAGCTCGATGCGCCACGACTTGCCGACCTTGATCGCGGGGAGCTCGCCACTGGTGACCAGGCCGTAGGCCTGGCGTGAGGAGATGGCGAGCGTCTCGGCGACGTCGGCGATGGAGACGAATCGCGCTGGCACGGCTGGGCCCTCCTTGCGGTCGAGTGGCAGTGAGTTCATTGTGGCCCATCTGCCGCAGATCGCCGCAGACCACCTGTGGACAACCCCCGCTGCGGGCGAAGAAGTCTCTACAGTCTTTGATGTTCCACGGCCGACGACCTCGATCGTGGACGTGGGCCACCACGGACCGGGCACTGCGCGGGCCGACGGACGAGCAGACGAAGGGCAAGGGGAGGACCACGTGGAGACACGTCGTCAGAACGCAGCGGAGGAGCTGCCCAGACCAGCCGCGAGCCGGTTGCAACGACCGTCCTGGCGGGACAGCCGGTTGGTGGTCGGGGTGCTGCTGGTGCTGGTCGCGACGATCGGCGGTGCCGCGGCGATGCGGCACTACGACAACTCGGTCGAGGTCCTGCAGGCGTCCCATCCGCTGGTGCCCGGCGAGCACATCACGGCCTCCGACGTCCACGCGGTGAAGGTGCGCATCGACAAGTCGGGCAGCACCTACCTGCGCGCCGACGGTCCGCTGCCCAAGGGTCAGGTGCTGCGCGAGGTGCGCGGCGGCGAGCTGGTGCCGCGATCGGCCGTGGGCAAGAGCAACAAGGTGCAGGTCAAGGCGGTCGCGCTGCCGGTCGAGGCGGACCAGTCGGCCAATCTCGTCAAGGGCTCGGTCGTGGACGTCTGGGTCTCCACCAAGGACCAGAACAAGACCGGTCAGGAGTCGTATGCCGCCCCGACGCGGCTCATCGACCGGGCCACGGTGGCGCGGGTGCCCAGTGGCGGCAGCGGCTTCTCGGTCTCCACGGACAGCGGCGCGGTCCACGTGCTCGTGCCGGACGACAAGGTGGCGAGCGTGCTCGCCGCAGTCAACCAAGGGGCAAAGGTCAACCTCGTCCCGGCGGCCGGCTCGCCGCTGAAGGGCGACTGATGTCGACCGCAGCCGTCACGGCGATCAGTGCTGCGCACGAGGCGACGGTGGCCGCCACGCTGGGGCAGGCCGCCGGTGTGCGGCTGGTGCGCCGGTGCGCAGATGTCGCCGACCTGCTCGCCGTCTGCACGGCCGGCCGGTCGGACGTCGCGCTGGTCTCCGCGGACTTCCCGGGGCTGGACCGCAGCGTGATCGGGATGCTGCGCGACGCAGGCGTCGGTGTGGTCGGCGTGCACCAACCCGGTGTGGAGGACGAGCAACGCGTGCTCCAGCAGTGGGGTGTCCGCTCGCAGCTGCCGATCGACGCCGGGCCGCCTGATTTCGCGACGGCGGTGATCGCGGTCGCCGACTCGCTGCCGCCGGCGGGCGGCTCCTCATCGGGCGCCGCAACCGACTCTTCCACCGACACTTCCAGGTCCACTTCCATGGACACCGGCGAGGACCCGACGGTCGCGCTGGAAGCCGAACTCGCAGCGCTCACCGACAGCGGCGGGCGCTTCGTGCCCGGCAGGCCCGCGGGTGACCGGGCGGCGCCGCTGCCGTCGCGTCCCGGTGCGTCGGAGCGTCCCGCCATACCCGAGCAGCGGGCGCAGATCGTCACGGTCTGGGGCCCGAGCGGGGCACCTGGCCGCACGGTGCTCGCCGTCAACCTGGCGGCCGAGGCGGCCCGGCTGGGCGTGCCCACGGTGCTGGTCGACGCCGACACCTACGCGGCCTCGGTGGCGCAGCATCTTGCGCTGCTGGACGAGGCACCCGGCATCGCCGCTGCGACACGGCTGGCCGACTCCGGACACCTGGACGTCCGCTCGCTGGCCGGCGTGGCGCCGGAGGTTTCGCCCGGTCTGCGGGTGCTGAGCGGGCTGCCCCGTGCGGACCGATGGCCCGAGATCCGCGACGACGCGCTGGAGGCGGTGCTCGAGCGGTGCCGGCAGCTGGCCAGGCTCGTGGTGGTCGACGTCGCGGCCCCACTGGAGCAGGACGAGGAGCTGAGCTACGACACCACTGCGCCCCGGCGCAACGCCGCGACGGTCGCTGCGCTGACCGCCGCGGACACCGTCATCGCGGTTGGTTCTGCCGATCCGGTGGGGCTGCAGCGACTGGTGCGCGGGCTGGACGAGCTGCGTTCGGTGGTCGACGCGCCGCCGCGGGTTGTGGCCAACATGGTGCGCAGCTCCGCGGTCGGATCGGCGCCCGAGCAGCGCGTGACCGAGGCGCTGCACCGATTCGCCGGCGTGACGTCGCCGGCCATCATCCCAGACGATCGAGCAGCGCTGGACGGTGCGCTGCTCGCCGGGCAGGTGTTGGCCGAGCACGCCGCAGGATCCGCCGCCCGCAAGGCGATCGCGGCGCTCGCGGGCGACCTGACGGGTGTCTCCGCACAGACTCGGCGTGGCCGGTGGGGCAGGCATCGCCATGCTGCGCACCAGTAACGAAAATGTCATGAAAATATGAGCCCGTGGCTGATCGACTGAGCGCCCTCGACGCGTCCTTCCTCTATCTGCAGGACCGATCGACCCCCATGCACGTGGGGTCGGTGATGATCTTCCTGCCCACGAAGGACGGGTTCGCCTATGACGAGCTGGTCAGTCTGGTCAGCAACCGCATCGCTTTCGTGCCGCGCTATCGACAGAAGGTGCGCCAGGTGCCGGGTCGGCTGCTGCCGCCGGTCTGGGTCGACGACGAGCACTTCGACGTCAGCTATCACGTGCGACGGTCGGCGTTGCCGCGCCCGGGCACGACGGCGCAGCTGGAGGAGTTCATCGGCCGGGTCCAGGCACGGCCGCTCGACCCGCACCGGCCGCTGTGGGAGCTCTACCTGATCGAGGGCCTGGAGGGCGGCCGGTTCGCGATCGTCACCAAGACACACATCGCGCTGGTCGACGGCATACACGCCATCGACATCGGCCAGATCATCGTCGACCCGGAGGCAGCCCGCGAGCAGCCGATTCCGCACACCTGGCGGGCGGCCCGCACCCCGAGCGGGCTCGACCTGGTGCTCGGCGCAGTCGCCGACGTCGCCCGCAACCCGCTCAGCATCGCGCAGCTGGCCGACAGCGGGGTGCGCGGCGCCGCCGCGGGTGCACAACGGCTGGCCCGGCGCGGCACGGCAGGGGCGGCGTCCGCGGCAGGCGTGCTCGCCCGGGCAGTGACCCGGCCGGCGCCGGACAGCCCGCTCAACCGCTCCTCGAGCGTGCACCGTCGCTTCACGATGATCACCACCGAGCTGGACGACTATCGCCGGATTCGCGCCCAGAGCGCGGAGAGCGTGACCGTGCACGACGTCGTGCTCGCCACGATCACCGGTGCGTTGCGTGGCTGGCTGCTCGCACGCGGGGAGGCGGTCGCCGGCACCGAGACGGTCCGTGCGCTGGTGCCGCTGAGCGTCGAGGGGGAGGACAACCGGTCCCAGCTCGGTGAGGAGGTGTCGCCAGTGTTCATCGACCTGCCGGTCGGCGAGGCACGCCCGATCATGCGCCTGCAACAGATCGCCTACGCGACCACGCAACAGCTCGAGGGCGGCGGCTCGGCCATTGATGCCGCCTCCATCGCCGGGCTGGCCGGCTTCGCCCCGCCCACGCTGCACTCGCTGGGTGCCCGGCTGGGCAATGCGATGTCACGCCGGATGTTCAACCTGGTCGTCACCAACGTGCCCGGACCGCAAAGGGTGCTATATGCCGGGGACGCGCCGATGGTCGAGAGCTACCCGGTGATCCCGTTGCCGAAGGGCCAGACGCTGGCGATCGGGCTGACGTCATACAACGGGCGAGTCGACTACGGTCTCAACGCCGATCGGGACGCGATGTCCGACGTCGACCTGTTCGGCCAGTGCCTGGTCGACGCGCTCGCCGAACTCCTCGACGAAACGGACCCCGTATGAGCCACCTGATCCGGACCTACCTGCCGCTGGACGCCGACGATTTGCGCGCGCTCGATGAGACCGGTGCGCTGCCGGACCGGTCCCGCGACGCGTTCGCCGTCACCGAGCGGCTGCGTGCCGCCGCACCGGCCGAGGACGACGAGGGCCTGGAATACCTCGCGACCCAGGACGCCGCGACCCAGGCCGCGGCGCGAGACCTGCGCGTCGTCGCCGCGGTCGATGTCGACGGTGACCGGGTGACCCACCTGCCGGACGCGCAGGTCGCGTCCGCGGTGCGCATCGAGGGACCTCCGCCCAGACGGCGCGTCGCCAGCTTCCACGTGCTTGACCCAGCGGGCGAACGCGACGTCGACATCGACCTGGAGCTGTCCTGGTATGACGCGACGGAGCTCTCGCTGGTGCGCCGGACGATCGGCTGAGGCCTCCCGCGACCACCTCGCCTGACAACCTCTCCTGACGGCCGGTCCGGGGCATCGCCGAGCCCGAAATCACCCGAGGAGCAAGGTCGTCGGTGTGGAGACTGTGGAGTAACCCTCTTGAAGTGGCAGAGTCATCCTGTGCAATCCGTGCCTCCGAACCTGACCCGTGTCGCCATCGTGAACCGTGGAGAGGCCGCGATGCGACTGATCCACGCGGTGCGCGACGTGAATGCCCACCGCGACCTCGACGGCGGCGCGGCGCCGCTGCGCACGATCGCGCTCTACACCGACGTCGACGCGGGCGCGGCATTCGTCCGTGAGGCCGACGAGGCTCACCTGCTCGGCGTTGCGGCCGACCGTCCCTATCTCGACCTGCAGGCGCTGGAGCACGCATTGACCGAGACCCGGGCGGACGCGGCCTGGGTGGGCTGGGGGTTCGTCGCGGAGGACCCGGCGTTCGCCGACCTGTGCGAGCGCCTCGGCGTCACGTTCATCGGCCCGTCCGCCGAGGCGATGCGCCGGCTGGGGGACAAGATCGGCTCCAAGCTGATCGCCGAGGAGGTCGGTGTCCCGGTCGCCCCGTGGAGCCGTGGCGGCGTCGACACCCTGGCCGACGCGCTCGCGGCGGCCGACCGCATCGGCTACCCGCTGATGTTGAAGGCGACCGCCGGCGGTGGCGGCCGCGGCATCCGCAAGGTCAACGGTGCAGCGGAGCTGGAGGACGCCTATCAGCGCACTCGCGACGAGGCCGAGCGCGCCTTCGGCAGTGGCGTGGTCTTCCTGGAGAAGCTCGTCACCGGGGCACGCCACGTCGAGGTGCAGGTCATCGCCGACGGGCAGGGCACCGCCTGGGCGGTCGGCGTCCGTGACTGCTCGGTGCAGCGGCGCAACCAGAAGATCATCGAGGAATCGGCGTCGCCGCTGCTGGACGAGCAGCAGACCAGCGAACTCAAAGCATCCGCAGAGCGATTGGCGCTTGCGGTCGACTACCGCGGCGCGGGCACGGTGGAGTTCCTCTACCACCCGCAGGAGCGCACCTTCGCCTTCCTGGAGGTCAACACCCGCCTGCAGGTCGAGCACCCGATCACCGAGGCCGTCACCGGGCTGGACCTGGTGGCGTTGCAGCTGCAGGTCGCCGCGGGCGAGCCGCTGAGCGGCGAGCGGCCGGCGGAGCGAGGACACGCCGTCGAGGCCCGGCTCAACGCCGAGGACCCGGACCGCGACTTCGCGCCCGCACCCGGCCGGATCACCCGGTTGGAGTTGCCCGCCGGGCCCGGCATACGTGTCGACACCGGGGTCAACGAGGGCGACACGATCCCTGCCGACTTCGACTCGATGATCGCCAAGATCATCGCCCACGGATCCAGCCGTGGCCAGGCGCTCGCCCGGTTGCGCCGGGCGTTGGAGGAGACCACCGTCATCATCGAGGGTGGTGTCACGAACAAGAGCTTCGTGCTGGAGCTGCTCGGGCAGCCCGAGATCACGCGCGGTGAGCCGGACTGGGCCGACACCGCCTGGATAGACCGGATGCGCGCCGCGGGCCGACTGGCCGACCACCCGCACGCCGGTGTCGCCCTCGTGGCCGCGGCCATCGAGGGCTATGCCGAGCAGGAGAGCGCCGAGATCGCCGGGTTCCTCGAGACGGCATACGGCGGCCGCCCGCAGCTGCACCACGACCCGGACAGCACCACGGAGCTGAAGCTGCGCGGTGAGACGTTCGCGGTGGCGGTGCGTCGGGTCAGCCCGGTCGACTACTCCGTCAGTGTCACCGGCGGCGCGAAGACCCGGACGGTTTCCGCCGCCCTGGAGCGGCTGGACGACGTGCACAGCCGGCTCGTCGTCGACGGCGAGTCGTTCCGAGTCGTCAGCGCCTCGCACGGTCCGACCCAGCTGATCGAGGTCGACGGAGTGACCCACCGGGTCAGCCGCGACGAGGGTGGCATCATGCGTGCGCCCGCGCCGGCGCTGGTGGTCGCGACCCCGGTCGCGGTGGGCGACGAGGTCGCCGCCGGGGACCCGGTGCTGGTGCTGGAGTCGATGAAGATGGAGACGATCGTCCCCGCACCCTTCACGGGCCGCGTCCGTGACCTGCTGGTGCGTTCCGGCACCCAGGTCGAGACCGGCGCGCCGCTGGTGCGGCTGGAGCCGACCGGTGACGACGACGCGAGTGAGGGGCAGGCGGCGCCGGAGGCCGACCTCGGGTTGCCTTCCGACGACCGCGTGCGCACCCGCGAGGAGCGCGACGCTGCCGCGATGAGCACATTGCGCTCCGCGCTCATGGGGTATGACGTCAGTGACTCCGAGCGGCAGGAGACGCTGCAGACCTACCTGGCCGAGCGGGACACCAGTGCGGCACCCAGCGTCGACGAGTTGGCCCTGCTGGACATGTTCGCCGACTTCGCCGAGCTGAGTCGCAACCGTCCGGCGCGCGAGGAAGCGCACTCCGAGCTGCGGGTGCACAGCTCCCGCGAGCACTTCCAGACCTACCTGCGCACCGTCGACCTCGACCGCGGCGACCTGCCGCAGTCGTTCCGCGACAAGCTGCTGTGCGTCCTGCGGCACTACTGCATCACCGAGCTAGATCGCACCCCGAAGCTGGAGGAGGCGCTCTTCCGGATCTCGTTGGCGCAGAAGGACGTCGGTGATGTCGAGATTGCCGTGCAGCTGCTGCGCAGCTGGCTGTCCGTGCCGGCGCCGGTGGACGTGAGCGGTGCCCGGGAGTTGCTCGAACGCGTGGTGCGTGCCACGCAGCGGCGGTTCTCCGTGGTCGGCGACCTGGCCCGGTCCGTGCGGTTCCGCTGGTTCGACCAGCCCATCGTCGACGACGAGCGGTCCAGCATCCTGGGTGGCGTTGCCGATGAGGTCGCCGCACTGACCGACCAGGACGCACACGACCGTGACGCCCGCATCGCGGCACTGACCGCCATACCGGAGCCGCTCGTCGGCTTCCTGCGGGATCGGATGTATGCCGAGCCGAGCACCATCGACAGTGCCTACGAGCCGCTGCTGGAGGTGCTGATCCGGCGGCACTACCTCGAATACGCGCTGCACGACCTGCAGTCGGCGCAGGTGCGCGGCCGCCCGACGGCGTGCGCCGAATACCTCTCCGAGACGCACGGGCAGACCCGTGACGTGACGACCGTGGCCGACATCGAGCAGCTCCGGGACGGCTCGTTGTGGGGCGCGGTCGAGGACCTGTTGGCCAGCGACCACGACAACGTGGTGGAGATCTACCTGCGCTGGGCGGACCTGCCCGAGCAGCCGGACGAGGCACGCGACGTTCTGCTCGATCTTGTGTCGCGCCAACAGTTTTCGCAGAAGGTGCGACGGGTGTCGTTCGCAGTGTGTCCGCGTGCACCGCGCGCCGTCGAATACTTCACCTTCCGCCCGAGCGGCGGCTCGGTGGGGGACAGCTCCGTCGAGGGCAGCTGGACCGAGGACGATCTGGTCCGCGGCATGCACCCGATGGTGGGCCGGCGACTCAACCTGTGGCGGTTGCGTGAGTTCGACGTCACCCGGCTCGAGGCGCCCGAGGACGTGCTGCTGCTGGACTGCGTCGCACGCAGCAACCCGGACGACCACCGGCTGGTGGCGTTGGCGCAGGTGCGGCAGCTGGCCGTCGTGCGCGACGACCACGGCGACGTGGTGGCCCTGCCGCACGCCGAGCGTGCGGTCGAGAACTGCCTGGAGGCGATCCGCCGGGTTCGTGCGTCACACCGCGGCGGGAAGACCCCGCTGGACGTCAACCACGTCTGGGTGACGGTCTGGCCGCCGGTCGAAGCCGACATCGCGCATCTCGCGGCGCTGCAGTCGAAGATCACGCCGCTCACCGAGGGCGCCGGCATCGAGGAGGTGCTGGCCCAGGGCCGCGTGGAAGGCCCCGACGGCACGCCGAGCCAGATCGCCATACGCTTCCACGCGACGCCGGGTGCAGGTGTGTCGGCCGATGTCACCGCGCCGCCGACCGAGCCGCTGGCGCCACTGGACGACTACGCCGCCAAGGTGCTGCGCGCCCGTCGGCGCGGGCTGGTCTACCCCTACGAGCTGGAGCCGACGCTGGCCGGCGCCGGGTCGTTCGTCGAGTACGACTTCGACGACAGCGGCGCACTGGTGCCGGTCGACCGCCCCCGCGGCCAGAACACCGCCGGCATCATCGTCGGCGTCGTCACCACTCCGACCCAGCTCTACCCCGAGGGCGTCACCCGCGTCGTACTCGCAGGCGATCCGCTGAAGTCGCTCGGCGCGCTCGCCGAGCCCGAGTGCAGCCGCGTGGTCGCCGCCCTCGACCTGGCCGAGCGGATGCAGGTGCCGGTCGAGTGGTTCGCCGTCTCAGCGGGTGCCCGGGTTTCGATGACCAGTGGCAGCGAGAACCTCGACTGGGTCGCGGTCGGGCTCAAGCGCATCGTGGAGTTCACCCAGGCGGGCGGCGAGATCAACATCGTCGTGGCCGGGATCAACGTCGGCGGGCAGCCCTACTGGAACGCCGAGGCCACCATGCTGATGCACACCAAGGGCATCCTGGTGATGACGCCGGACAGTGCGATGGTGCTGACCGGCAAGCAGACGCTCGACTTCGCCGGCAGCGTGTCGGCCGAGGACAACTACGGCATCGGCGGCTACGACCGGGTGATGGGTCCGAACGGCCAGGCCCAATACTGGGTGCCCGATCTCGCGCGTGCCCTCATGGTGCTGATGCAGCACTACGACCACACGTATGTCGTGCCCGGTGAGTCCGGCCCGCGGCGTGCGCCCAGCTCGGACCCGGTCGACCGGGACATCTCCGACAGCCCGCACGACGGCGACGAGTTCGCGAAGGTCGGCGACATCTTCTCCCGGGAGTTCAACCCGGACCGCAAGCGCGCCTTCGACATACGCAGCGTGATGCGCGCCGTCGCCGATCAGGACCACCTGATGCTGGAGCGGTGGGGGAGTATGGCGGACGCCGAGACCGCCGTCACCGTCGACACGCGCGTCGGCGGCTACCCCGTTTCGCTCATCGGCATCGAGTCCAAACCTGTTGCCCGGCAAGGCTTCCCGCCCACCGACGGCCCGGACACCTACACTGCCGGCACGCTCTTCCCGCGGTCGTCCAAGAAGGTCGCGCGGGCGATCAACGCCGCGTCCGGCAATCGCCCGGTCGTGGTGCTGGCCAACCTGTCGGGCTTCGACGGCTCACCGGAGTCGATGCGCAATCTGCAGCTGGAGTACGGCGCCGAGATCGGCCGCGCGATCGTCAACTTCGACGGCCCGATCGTCTTCTGTGTCATCTCCCGCTATCACGGTGGCGCGTTCGTGGTCTTCTCCAAGAAGCTCAACCCGAACATGACGGTCCTGGCCGTCGACGGGTCGTTCGCGTCGGTGCTCGGCGGGGCGCCGGCAGCGGCCGTGGTCTTCGCCTCCGAGGTCCGCAAGCGCGCCGCTGCCGACCCTGCGCTCGCGGAGCTGCAGCAGCGCATCGACGGCTCGGACGTCACCGAACGCGCAGCGCTACGAGTCGAACTCGACGAGCTGCAGGCGAGCCTGCGGTCGGCCAAGATCGCCGAGGTCGCCGCGGAATTCGACGCCGTGCACGACATACATCGTGCGGTCGAGGTCGGCTCGGTCGACGAGGTCATCGCGGCCAGTCAGTTGCGTCCGAAGATCGTCGAGGCGTTGGCGCGGGGTCTGGAGAACACAGGGAGCGCAGGAGGCTCAGGGACGCCGGGGAGCACGAGGAGCTGACACCCGTCGTTCACCTTGAGCGGGCTACAGGCGAATAACTCACGACAGTCGCGAGTTATTCGTCCCCGGAGGGGTTTGCAGGCGAATAAGTCGCGACAGTAGCAAGTTCCGTGGGCCGTGGCGGGGCGTCGTCCACATCCCCGCAGGGTCAGCACCGTCATACACAGCGGGCCATGCGCGGGATATCGGCCGCACAGTGCTGGGACCATCTTCGTTCGTATGACGAAGCTAGGACGCACCTTCACTTCTGCCGAGGCGCGTGCTGCGGGCGTGCAACCGTACGAACTCAGCGGGCCGAGATTCCAGCGGCTGTTCCGCGGTGGCTACGCCCGGGCACAGACGACCGTGAGTCATCGCGACCGCCTCGAGTTGGCGCTGCGGATGGTTGCGCCGGCCGGTTTCGCATCGCACCAGTCGGCAGCCCTGTGCCTGGGAGGCATCGTCCCGGAGAGCTCCGACGTGCATCTGGGCACACTTCGGCGACGGCGCGTCACGTCCGGCGGGCTGCGGCTGCATTACTTTGCCAGGCCGCCGGAAGTCATGTGGTTCCAAGGGATTCCGATCACCACGGCCGCCCAGACCTTCCTCAATCTTGCGCGCCCGCTCGAGTTGATCGATCTGCTGGTGCTCGGCGATTCGCTGGTCCACAGCGGGCGGGTGACGCCCGAGGAGCTGCGGCGATTCTGCAACGAGCGGTCGGCTGACGGAGTGGGCCGTGCGCGAGAGGCCGCTGCATTAGTCCGGGCAGGGGTCGAGTCACCGAACGAAAGCCGGCTGAGACTGTTGGTCATCTCCGCGAATCTGCCCGAGCCCGTCGTCAACTTCCCGATCGTTGATGGCAGCGGCCGTGTCGTGCGTCGGATCGACCTCGGCTACGCGAAATACAAGATCGCGATCGAATACGACGGGCGCCATCACATGGACCGACAGGACCAGTGGCGTGCTGACCTTGCTCGTCGCGAAGAATTGGAGGGTGCCGGCTGGCGGTTCGTCATCGTCACGGCCGCCGACTTGTTCCGCGATCCGGCCGGCGTCATCCACCGCATCGCGATGGCGTTGCGCCAGGCCGGATGCCGCGTGCCGTCGACCGGCCTCGAGTGGCAGCGCCATTTCGCAGCCTGACGCCACTGGCGTACGGCGAATAACTCGCGACTGTCGCGATCTGCTCGTGCGAAGTGCCTCGGTATGGCGAGTAACTCGCGACAGTAGCGATCTGCTCGGTTCCGGAGTGGTTTCGGGCGAATAACTCGCGACAGTCGCGACCTGTTCGTGCGTGATGCCTCGGTGTGGCGAATAACTCGCGACTGTCGCGGTTTTGTCGCCGGGGCCAAGACCAGCGTGCCCGAGCTCGAATGCCGGTCAGCCGGCGAGGTACTTCTTGCCGGTCTGCGCTTCGATCTGCACACCTTCGGAGATGGCTGGGGCTGCTGCGGATTCGACCTTCCCACCGACGAGGGGGATCTTCGCCTTCAGGTCGCCGGAGACGTGCATCGACGTGGTGTCACCGTCGGTCGTCATTTGGATCTTTCCGGCATACCTGATCGGCAGTCCGTCGATCGAGACGTCGATGTCCGCAGTGCGGGAGCCGTCGCCGGCAGGCTCGCTCCATCGCTGGATCTCGACGATGTGCAAGGTCTTCCCGACGATCCGGGCGACGTTGTCCGGCAGGCCGTCAGTGGCCATCTCGCGGCGGGTCTCGATGGTCGGTGGCACGGCCTGCTCGTCGATCTGCACCGAGTGACTGAGCGCGCCAGTGGCCGCGCACTTGGACTCTTGGAACGCCGGGTCAAAGAGCATCTCGAACACCCGGTCGGCCGGGGCGTCGTAGCTCCACGTCTCCTCGATCTGCATAGCGTGCAGCGTATCGGGACGCTTTGGTCGTGTCCGCCAGCCACGCAACCTCAGTCACACAAGGCCAGTCACACAACGTCCGTCACACCCGGTCAGCCATGCAACCCCAGGCACGCAACCTCAGTCACGCAACGTCATGGCAGCAGCCACCCGGGCGGCATGCTCGGCACGCACCACCCTGCCGAGCACCTGGTCGACACCGTCGGCGGAGCAGTCGACCAGCCGCCGGGACTCCGTGCGCAGTGTGTCGGCCAGGGCGCGCAACGCTGCCGACAGCCGCTCCAGCGCATCCGCGATCTGGGTGCCCTGCTCGGCACTGGGCTCGGTCGAGCAGTTGCTCGCGACCCGAGCGATGGTGTGCGCGATGCCGTGCAACTCACTGGCCGCCACCTCCAGACCGGCTGGATCTGCGGGGATGGTGCCGGCGCGCACGTGCTGGGCCAAGCGGGTGCTGGCGTGCGCCGGACTGTCGGCCGGTGGCTCGGTCAAGACCGGGTCGGGAGCGCCGGGCGGCGGGATGCGTTTGTGCTGGATCTCGGCGATGTCGTCGTGCCACCTCAGCAGCGCTTCTGCGGACCGCTCGATGGCGTCGGCGACGACGTCGGCCGTCTCGATCTCGGCCGGATCGATCTGGATGCTCAGCAGCCTGGGCACGAGGAGAGCAACGCCTCGGGTCCGGTCACTGGTCTGCATCCTGGGCAGACTAACGCCGGATGGCCCGTCGTGCGAAAGCCTCGCCCACAGGCTGGCTGCGGGGCGTGTCCCCAATGTGTTCTTCGCCACGTCCGGGTCTACTGTGATCCATGGCACGACAACGACGTCGCTGCCGAAACGTCACGACGAGGGCCGAAGAACATCTATGTCCGTGGACAGTAATTCCCGTGCAGAAATCTTGCGTGAATGCGCATCGGAGCACGAGGCGGACGCACCGCCCTGGCTCCTGGAGCGCTACTACCGACACGTCGCCGACGAGGACATCGTCGGTTACGGCCCGGACCGGCTGATCGGGACACTGGCGTCCCACAAGCGTCTCGCGGCCGACCGCGCGCCGGGCACCACCAACCTGCGGATCTCTCATCCGACACTCGAGCAGGACGGCTGGTCCTGCCCCTTCGCCGTCCTGCAGATCGTCACCGACGACATGCCCTTCCTGGTCGACTCGGTCATCGCCGAGCTCGCCCGGCACGACCGCAGCGTGCACGCGCTGATCCACCCGCAGCTCTTCGTCCAGCGCGACGCGTCCGGGCGCCTGGAGAAGGTGTATGACGCAGACCGGCTCCCCGAGACCGGCGCCGACGCGCTCGCACCGACCAGCGAGTCGTGGATGCACTTCGAGATCGACCTGGGCGTCGACGAGGCCGCCGACCGTGAGCTGGTCGCCGACGTCGAGCGAGTGCTGGGCGACGTGCGGGTCGCGGTCGACGACTGGTCGAAGATGCACGACGAGTGCGAGAAGGTCATCGCCGACCTCGACGGCACCCGCCCGGAGCCGGTGCCGGCCAAGGCGGTTGAGCAGGCGCAGGGATTCCTGCGTTGGCTGGCCGACAACCACTTCACCTTCCTCGGCTACCGCGAATACACCCTCGACACCGTTGACGGCGAGGACGTGCTGCGCACCGAGCCCGGTTCGGGCCTGGGCATCCTGCGCTACGACAAGCCGTCGTCCCGTTCGTTCGGCCGGCTCAGCCCGCGGGGGCGTGCGATCGCGCGCACCCCGCAGTTGCTGACGATCACCAAGGCCAATTCGCGTGCGACGGTGCACCGCCCGTCGTTCCTGGACTACATCGGCATCCGCACGTTCGACGAGCAGGGCAACGTCGTGGGGGAGAAGCGCTTCCTCGGCCTGTTCACGTCCAGCGCCTACACCGAGTCCGTGCGCCGCGTGCCGGTCGTGCGCGAGCGAGTCGCGAAAGTCCTTGCGCGCACTGGCTTCTCACCGGACAGTCACTCCGGCAAGGACCTGCTCGAAGTGCTCGAGACCTACCCCCGCGACGAGCTCTTCCAGACCTCCAGCAAGGACCTCTACGAGATCTCGACCACCGTGCTGCGGTTGCAGGAGCGGCGCCAGTCGCAGATGTTCCGCCGGGTGGACGAGTTCGGCCGGTTCGTCTCGGTGCTGGTCTACTTGCCCCGCGACCGCTACAACACCGGCGTCCGGTTGCGCATCGAGCGGGTGCTGCGCGAGGCGTATGACGCCGAGGCCGTCGACTACACCACGCGCATCGCCGATTCCCCGCTCGCGCGGATCCACTTCGTCGTACGCCTGCGCGCCGGTGCCGAGGTGCCCGACGTCGACGCGGACGAGATGCAGCGGCAGCTGCTGGAGAGCAGCCGCACCTGGGGTGAGCGGCTCGGCGCCGTGGCGCACGAGGAGGACGGCGAGGACGCCTCCGCCCGCGTGATGAGTCTCTACTCCCGGGCGTTCCCGGAGGCCTACAAGGAGGACTTCACCCCGCGGCAGGGTGTCGCGGACCTGCGGCGCATCGAAGCCCTGAAGTCCGACGACGACACGCTGCTGACGCTCTACCGCGACCCGGCGGCCGACTCGCGTGAGCGGCGCTTCAAGCTGTTCCGCCGTGACCCGGTGGTGCTCACCGACGTGCTGCCCGTCTTCACCAACCTCGGTGTCAAGGTGACCGACGAGCGCCCCTACTCGATGCAGCGCGCCGACGGTGTCGTCGTGCACGTCTACGACTTCGGGCTGCGCGCCGAGGGCGAATCCGACTGGGGCACCGACGACGAGTCCACCGCCGAGGTCCGTGACAGGTTCCAGACGGCGTTCAGCGATGCGTGGGAGGGCGACGCGGAGAGCGACGGACTGGGTGCACTGGTGTTGCACGCCGGGCTGAGCTCGCGACAGGTCACCCTGCTGCGCGCGATCAGCAAATACCTCCGGCAGATCGGTTTCACCTTCAGCCAGAGCTACATCGAGCAGGCACTGCGAGCCAACACCGAGCTGGCCCGCGACCTGGTCGAGCTGTTCGAAGCCCGGTTCGACCCCGCGCACCAGGCGGCCGACCGCGACGGTGCGCAGGCACAGGTCGTGGACCGGATCGAGACGGCCCTGGAGGACGTCGCCAGCCTCGACCACGACCGCATCATCCGCGCCATGATGGGCGTCATCCGAGCGACCCTGCGCACCAACGCCTACCAGCGTGACGAGCAGGGCAAGCCGAGCGCTGTCGTCAGCTTCAAGATCGACTGTGCGTCCGTGCCCGGGCTGCCCAGCCCGAAGCCGAAGTTCGAGATCTGGGTCTACGGCCCGCGCATCGAGGGCGTGCACCTGCGCTTCGGCATGGTCGCCCGCGGCGGACTGCGGTGGAGCGACCGACCCGAGGACTTCCGCACCGAGGTGCTCGGTCTGGTCAAGGCGCAGATGGTCAAGAACGCCGTCATCGTGCCGACCGGGTCCAAGGGTGGATTCGTCGCCAAGCGACTGCCCGACCCCAGCGACCGGGAGGCCTGGCTGGCCGAGGGCGTTGCGTCATACAAGCTGTTCATCTCCGGCATGCTCGACGTCACCGACAACCTGGTCGACGGCGAGGTCGTGCCGCCACGCGACGTCGTGCGACACGACCCGGACGACACCTACCTGGTGGTCGCGGCCGACAAGGGCACAGCGAAGTTCAGCGACATCGCCAACGGCGTCGCGCAGGACTACGGCTACTGGCTGGACGACGCCTTCGCCTCCGGCGGCTCGGCCGGCTACGACCACAAGGGCATGGGCATCACCGCCCGCGGCGCGTGGGAGTCGGTCAAGCGGCACTTCCGCGAGATGGGCGTCAACACCCAGGAGCACGACTTCACCGTCGTCGGCGTCGGCGACATGAGCGGTGACGTCTTCGGCAACGGCATGCTGTTGTCGGAGCACATCCGGCTGGTCGCGGCATTCGACCACCGGCACGTCTTCCTGGACCCCGACCCGGTGGCCGCCACGTCGTATGCCGAACGCCGTCGGCTGTTCGACCTGCCCCGCTCGTCCTGGGCCGACTACGACACATCGCTGATCTCCGAGGGCGGCGGGGTCTACCCACGGTCCGCCAAGTCGATCCCGATCACCGCGCAGGTACGTGCCGCGCTCGGACTGGCCGACGACGTCACCAAGCTGACCCCGAACGAACTCATGCGAGCGGTGCTGCTGGCACCGGTCGACCTGTTCTGGAACGGCGGCATCGGCACCTACATCAAGGCGTCCTCGGAGACCGCTGCGGACATCGGCGACCGGGCCAACGACCAGATCCGGGTCAACGGTGGCGACCTTCGGGTCAAGGTCGTCGGCGAGGGCGGCAACCTCGGAGCCAGCCAGTTGGGTCGCATCGAAGCCGCCCAGCGCGGCGTGCGGATCAACACCGACGCCATCGACAACTCGGCCGGCGTGGACACCTCCGACCACGAGGTCAACATCAAGATCCTGGTCACCGACCTGATGCGCAAGGGCCGCTTCGACCTGGAGCAGCGCAACACCCTGCTGCACTCGATGACCGACGAGATCGCCGTCCAGGTGCTGCGTGACAACTACGAGCAGAACGTCCTGCTCGGCAATGCCCGCGCGCAGACCCACCCGATGTTGCCGGTCCACCAGCGGTTGATCCACTGGCTGGAGCAGCGCGGCGAGCTGGACCGGGAGCTGGAGTTCCTGCCCACCGACGCGCAGATCGACCAGCGCGGCGCCGCGGGCGAGGGGCTGACCTCACCGGAGTTCTCGGTGCTGGTCGCCTACTCGAAGCTGGCGATGAAGGCCGACCTGGCGCACTCCGAGCTGACCGACGACGCGTGGTTCCGGGAGCGGTTGGCGGCATACTTCCCGAAGCCGATCCGCGACCAGTACTCCGCCGAGCTGGCGGAGCACCCGCTGCGCCGGGAGATCGTGATCAACCAGGTCGTCAACTCGATGATCAACCGTGGCGGCATCACCTTCGCCTTCCGCGTCGCCGAGGAGACCGGCGCCGGGCCGGAGCAGATCGCGCGCGCCTTCGTCATCGCTCGCGAGGTATTCGGGCTCACCGAGTTCGTCTCGCAGGTCGAGGCCCTGGACAACAAGGTGCCGACCGACTCGCAGACGACGCTCTACCTGGAGTTCCGCCGGTTGCTGGACCGCGCGACCCGCTGGCTGGTGCACAGCCGTCCGGCACGCCTGGACGTCGCCGGTGAGATCGAGCGGTTCGGTCCGGTCGTGCGGGAGCTGACCCCGAAGCTGCCGGAGATGCTGCAGGGCACCGAGCACGAGCGCTGGCAGGCGCGGCGTGAGGAGATGAGCGCCGGCGGTGTCCCACCGGAGCTGACCGGCTGGGCGGCTGCGCTGCTGGACTCCTACTCGCTGCTGGACATCACCGAGCAGGCGATCAGCACCGAGACACCGGTGGCCGACGTGGCGGCCGTCTACTTCATGCTGTCCGAACGCCTCGGCATCGACCGGATCCTGCAGGCCGTCTCGCGGTTGCCGCGTGACGACCGGTGGGACGCCCTGGCCCGTGGTGCGGTGCGTGACGACCTGTATGCCGTGCTCGACTCGTTCACGGCCGCGGTCATCGCCGACACCCCGGCGACCGAGTCGGCAGAGCAGCGACTGGACCGCTGGACCACCGAGAACGCCGACTCGATCAACCGCGCACAGCAGGCGCTGGTCGGTGTCGCGGAGCTGGACGAGGCCGGTCTGGCCCCGCTGTCGGTGGCGTTGCGGACGCTGCGGTCGGTGGTGCGCTCCGGCTCGGCCCGCTAGACCCACGACATGGAGCGGCGTCCGACACTCGTCGGGCGCCGCTTCATTGCGCGCTGAGGCCAAGCCTTTCAACGAGAGTGGGGTGACTTAGGCTCAGCCCGTGCCCTCGATGAACGACGTGCTGAGCGAGCACACCGACCTGGACCAGGCGGCGTGGGACTGGCTGCACCTGCTGGTGAGCGACTGGCAACTGCTGTCCGACCTGTCCTTCGCGGATCTGGTCCTGTGGGTTCCCACCCGCGACAAGAGTTGGGTCGCGGCGGCGCACGTCCGGCCGACCACCGGCGTCGGTGTCTTCGTCAACGACGTCGTCGGCAGCCGCATCGACCACACCCGGCAGCGCACGGTCGCGCAGGCGTATGCCGGGCCGGAGATCGTCCGCTCGCACTCGACCATGTGGCGCGACGACCTGCCGGTGCGCGAGGAGGCGATCCCGGTCGTGCACCGCCGGTCCGCGGTCGCGGTGCTGACGCGGCATACCAACCTCGCGTCGATGCGCACGCCCAGCCGGCTGGAGGTGACCTACCTGGCGACCGCCGACGCGCTGGCCCGGATGATCGCCTCCGGGGCGTTCCCGAACGCCGCCGCGGCCTCCGACAGCCGGCGCGGTGCGCCGCGGGTGGGTGACGGCGTGCTCCGGCTGGACGCGGCAGGCAACGTCACCTACGCCAGCCCCAACGCCGTGTCCGCGCTGCACCGGCTCGGGCACGACGAGCAACTGGTCGGCGCGCGGTTGGCGTCCGTGCTGGGCGAGGTGCTGCCCGAACGCGGGCCGGTCGACGAGGAGCTGATGATGGTGCTGACCGGCCGGGTGCCATGGAGCACCGAGATCGAGTCCCGCAGCGCCTATGTCAGCGCCCGGTCGATCCCGCTGTCCGAGGGCGGGCGCCGGACCGGGGCGGTGCTGCTGGTGCGCGACGTGAGCGAGGTGCGCCGCCGGGAGCGGGAGCTGCTGAGCAAGGACGCGACGATCCGGGAGATCCACCACCGGGTCAAGAACAACCTGCAGACGGTGGCCGCGGTGCTGCGGTTGCAGGCGCGACGGCTGGACGACCCGCAGGCGCGGGCTGCGCTCGCCGGTGCGGTGCGGCGGGTCGGCACGATCGCGGCCGTGCACGAGACCCTGAGCGGCGACTGGGACGACACGACGCCCTTCGACGAGATCGCCGACGGCTCACTGCGCTCCGCGGTCGAGATCAGCAACCGCTCCCAGGAGCGGGTCACCGCTGCACTCACCGGCAGCTTCGGCTCGTTGCACGCCGAGGACGCGACCGCCGTGGCGATGATCGTCGCGGAGCTGGTCCAGAACGCCATCGAGCACGGTTTCGCCCGGTATGGCGGGCACGTGACGCTCGATGCGAAGCGAGCCATGAGCGAGGACGGCGAGGAGTTGTTGCGGGTGACCGTCACCGACGACGGTGCCGGCCTGCCGGAGGAGTTCGATCCGGCGCGGTCCGGCCTGGGCATTCAGATCGTGCGGTCCTTCGTGCAGGACCTGCGCGGCGAGATCAGCTGGTCACGCGTCGAACCGCACGGCACGGCCGTGCGGTTCGTGGCACGACTGCGGGAGGAGTCGTGAGAACTTCGTGGGGTTTCTTCAGCCGGCGCGGCGGGCGCGGGCGTTGCGACGCTTCAGGGCGCGGCGCTCGTCCTCGGAGAGGCCACCCCAGACGCCGGCATCCTGGCCGGACTCGAGTGCCCACTTCAGGCAGGTGTCGATGACCTCGCAGCGGCGGCACACCTGTTTGGCGTCCTCGATCTGCTGCAAGGCGGGTCCGGTGTTGCCGATGGGGAAGAACAACTCCGGGTCCTCGTCCAGGCATGCAGCGCGATCGCGCCAATCCATGTGGTTCCGCTCCTTGCTCGGGACGCACGTGCCGAAGGTGCATGCGTCAACGACTAGATCAATGGGGTTGAATGTTCGTGGGCGGAGTCTCCGCGTCTGAACGCTCAGATGGCGGTTAGGGACTCGTCCGTTGCTCTTGGGCAACGCCTGCGCGCCATACGTTGTTCCCAACTTTCACAGATACCAACAACAATCCACAAGCGGTTTGACGAAGATTTTCCTTTCGAACGGTGAGTTATCGGTCACACCGCGATGTCCGCCGGCGGGGGCGCATGTGCTGCTATGGGCGGCACGGCATACGGTGCATGCCGTGATCAAGCCCGAGGCAGGACCGCAGCGGCGACCCGGACAGATCTGGCGACTCCCGGCTCTGCTGCTGGCACTACAGACCCTGGTGCTGGTGATTTTCGCCGTCGCGTTGTTCGTGCTGGCGCTGCGTGGGGGCAGCGACGATGCCGGGCGTGCGGCCACCGAGGGCGGCACCGTGCTGGCGCTCGCGGTGTGCAGCGGGTTGCTGGTGTGGGGCTTCTGGCGGGAGCGCAGCCTGGCGCGCACCCCGGCCCTGCTGTGGAACGTCCTGGCGGTGATCGTCGGCTTCACCGTCGCCACCAACGGCGGCCCTGCGATCGGCGTGCTGGTCATCCTGATCGGTGCGGTGACCTTCGCGGCGACGTTGCGGGTGCCCAGCTACGACCTGGACGACGAGTAGCTCACATCCGGGCTGCGAGCAACTGGAAGATCAGCGGGAAGACCTGCTGCTCCATCACCTTGTCGGAGTCGAAACCGTCCCCGTCGAGTGAGTAGAAGCCGTCCCAGGTCAGGCTCAACTGCATGGCGGTGCGACCGTTGCCGATCACGACGCGATAGACGTCTTGGTTGTCGAAATCAAGGCGCAGCCGGTGCGTCTTGAACGACCCGTCCTTGTAGTAGATGCGTGGGCCGCTCGGCTTGCCGCCGGCGTCGGTGTGGATCGTGCGGTCACTGGAGCGCTTGGAGTCGAAGGCCGCGAGCACGGAGTTCTCCGTGCCGACCGAGTCGACGGTGAGGGTGATCTTGTTCCTGTCGACCTTCTCCGAGTTCGAGTCATTCTTCAGCGACGGCGTGATGACCAGCTTGGTCGGGCCGTCCGGGGTGAAGCCGATCTTGGTGGCGTCGGGGAAGACACCGATCAGTTCCTTCATGGACAGCAGCCGGCCGGCCTCCGGCCAGTCGGTCTGTGCCACGCCACCGTCGGTGATCGGCGGGTCGAAGACCGGCAGGCTCTTGTCGAGGACGACCTTGCGGCCGACGTCGTTGGCGACCACGACACCGGGGGAGTCCCACTGGCCGGGCTTCTGGGTCTTGTAGGGCTCGTGCGGCCGCGGGCCGTTGGTGGTGCTGGTGGCCTGCGAAGCACCGCCGCTGCTGCCTCCGCAGCCGGTGAGCACGGAGACGGCGAGGGCGCCGGCGGTCACGAGAGCGAGGCGTTTCATGCTGCTGCCTTTTCGGTGGTGGTGAGCTTCTCCCCGAGCAGTTGCACCAGGGACGGCACGATGGTCGTGCGGTAGAGACGTCGGGAGGCAAGGTAGTCGTCGGTGAGCTCGGTGAACCCGATGCCGCTGAACCACACTTCGCCGGCGACGTCGCCGTGCTGGAGCAGCACCTTGGTCGTGGTGCCGTCGGTGAACGCGGCCGAGGTCCCCAGCGACTTGTTGGGATAGAAGGTGTAGAGCCCGGGGCGTTTGGCCGAGCGTGCCTTCGCCTGCTGCAGGTCCTTGGTCCACTGCTTGCCGATCTGCTGCGGCAGACCGAACCCACGGATGTTGATCACCAGCTGGCTGCGGTCGTCGGCGGACTCGCCGGAGACGGTGAGCTTGAGCGTGCAGGTGGTGGACTTCGCCGTCGACCCGCCGTCGGGGAGGCTGCCGGTGTGGCACTGATCGGCGTGGACCGACTTCAGGCCGGGCACGACCTGGCGCAGCTCGGCCTCGGTGAAGATCTGGTTTGCGGAGGGCCAGCTGGAGTCCATCGGCTTCTTGCCGGTCTTGTCGACCTTGACCGCGAAGTGCCCGGAGGGCGTGATCGTCTTCTTCGCCTTCGGTGCCGAGTCGCCACTCGGCGCGGCCGGCGGGCTGTATGGCGTCACCGTCGGCTTGGCCGACGTCGACTTCTTGCTGCCGGGCTTCGTCGAGGCCTTGCCGGTCGTGCTCGAGCTGCTCGCGCTGGGCGCGGCGGCGGGGGAGCCGCCTGCGGCATACGCGGTGTATGCCGGGACGGTCACGGCGAGCGCCGCGCAGACCCCGGCGGCGATGGCGGCCGACCTACGTGAAGCGTTCATGCGCCCCTTCCTGGTGTCCGATGCCTCAGACATATTTTCTCGGCATCCGGTCGGCCAGGTCCTTGGCGAGCACCGGGAAGATGCCGGTGAGCATGGTGTTGCGGGAGTCGTTGAGCGAGTTGAACCCCTTGAACGTCAGGTTGATCCAGGCGGCGAGGTTGCCGTCGGAGACCAGGACGGACGCCTGGTTGTTGTCCAGGTAGTAGCTGCCCTTGGCACCGAACGAACCACTGGTGAAGAAGCGTTCGCCGGACCGACGACTGGAGAAGTTCTTGTTGCGCTCGGACGTCCAGGACTCGGTGACCTTCTCGTCGGCGCCGACCGCGACGATGCTCACGGTCAGGGAGTTGCTGTAGTCGCCGCTGTCCTTGAGAGTGACCGACCAGGTGCAGCTGGCGTTCTTGTCCGTCGACCGCGGGCCGTTGACACCCTTGGCGCAGTCGCCCAGCGAGAGTGACGACGCCTCGGGGATCGCGCCCTTGATCTGGTCGGATGTCAGCACGCTGTCGGCGCTGGGCCACTGCGACGACGGCACGTTCGGGTCGTCGGACTTGGCGAGGGCGAAGTTCCAGTCGGCGCCGCCGTCGACGACCTTGCGGTCCGACGACTCGCCCGGCACCGATCCCTTGACCAGGCCCTGCTGCTGGGACCCTTCGGTCCAGGGGCCGGGCGACTTGGTGCCCGCGCTGCCACTGCTGCAACCGGCCAGCAGGCCGGCGGTCACGACAACGGCCGCGACCGACGCCGCGCGTGCCTTCACCATGAAATGCGCTCCCTTACCGATGAAGTCCGTTGATCAAGTCTGGTTGTGCAGGTCCGGTTGTTCGCGTTCGGTGCCGCTCATTATGACCCGAGTGGCGGCTCGGAGGTTCCATGGCCCGCCGCGGGAGACTTGCCCGCGGCACACCGCACATCGATCTCCACGTCGGTCTCCGGATCGACCTCCGGCTCGACCTCCAGCAGGAGGTCACCGCCTTCCACCGATGCCAGATCCGCGGCCGCCAGCCGCCGGATGCGGCCGTCCGACGGAGCGGTGAGGGCGGCTTCCAGCTTCATCGCCTCGATGGTCGCCAGCACGTCCCCGGCCCGCACGCGGTCGCCCTCGGCGACGCAGAACGTCACGACACCGCCGAACGGTGCCGTGACGCCTCCGGGCACGGTCGCATCCACGGCACCGCGGACCCGCGCCACGGCGAGTGCCCGGGGGACTGCGTGCAACGAACGGGCCATGCCCCGAACCCTACGGGTTCGAGACATGGCCTGTGTCTGGCCTGCTCGCTTCGCGATCAGGCCACGGTGACCGCAGCCTCCTCGGTGGCCAGCTCCGTGTGGCGGATGGTCAGCAGACCGACCACCAGCAGCGTGGCGGCGAGAATCATGGCGGCGGCGAACCAGAACGCCTGGGTCGACCCGAAGGTCTGTGCCTGCAGCGCTGCGTCGTGCGTCGCCGCGGCGATCTGGTCCTTGGTCGGGGCATGTCCGGCGGCGGTGGCCCTGGCCATCGCAGCCTGGCCGCTGGCGGCCAGCTCGCTACCCCGTTGCGTCGCGTAGTGCGTGAAGATGGTGGTCAACGCGGCGATACCGACAGCTCCTCCGATTTGCTGTGCGGTGTTGAGCGCCGACGCTGCGGCACCCGAGTCGTCCTTGTTGACCCCCGCGGTCGCGGTCAGGGTGAGCGGGATGAAGACGAAGCCCATCCCGAAGCCCATCACGACCACCCACGGCAGCAGGTGCGACGCGTAACCGCTGTCGGTCGTCAGCTGGGAGAAGCCCCACATACCGACGGTCATCAGGGCACCGCCGAACCCGGCCAGCCACCGGGGGTCGACCCGACCGGCCAGGTTGGACGCGATGCCCGCAGCGGCGACGATCCCGGCGCTGAACGGCAGGAACGCGAAGCCGGTGTTGACCGGCGAGTAGCCGAGGACCTGCTGCACGAACAGCCCGAGGAAGAAGAACATTGCGAACATCGCCGCGCCCACGACGAGCATCGCGGTGAGTGAGACGGCACGCGTGCGGTTCGTCAGGATCCGCAACGGCAACAGCGGGTGTCGCACCCTGGACTCGACGAGAACGAACAACCCGACGACGGCCAGACCGCCGAGGAGCGGGAAGAGTGTCTCGAAGTCACCCCACGAGGCACCCTGCTGACCTGCGTGGGACAGCCCGTAGACGATGCCGAAGAGACCGACGGTGCCGGTCACCGCACCCCAGATGTCGAGTGTGCCGTCGCTGCTCTCGGACTCGATCAGCACGCGCGGGGCGAGGGCCGCCACGACCAGGCCGAGCGGGACATTGATGAAGAACGTCCAGCGCCAGTCGGCCTCGGTCAGTAGTCCGCCGAGGATCAGGCCGACAGCGGCGCCTGCGCCGGACATCGCGGCATACACCGCCATGGCGCGGTTGCGCTCCTTGCCGGCCGGGAACGTGGTGTTGATCAGGGCCAGTGCGGCGGGGGAGGCGAGTGCGGCGCCGGCGCCCTGCAGGCCGCGTGCGGTCAGCAACAGCGCGCCGCTGGGCGCGATCCCGCCGATCAGTGACGCGATCGCGAAGATCACGACGCCGAGGATGAACATGCGTCTGCGACCGAAGAGGTCGCCCAGACGCCCGCCGAGCAGCAGCAGGCTGCCGAAGGCCAGGGCGTATGACGTGACGACCCACTGCACGCTCGATTGCGTGAAGTCCAGGTCGGTGAGGATGTGCGGTGTGGCGATGTTGACGATGGTGCCGTCCAGCACGATCATCAGCTGCGCCATGGCGATCACGATGAGCGCCACGGTGAGGTTTGTCTTCCTCGGTGTGGACTTCTCCCCGGACACCGCGTCGACAATTGCGGTCATCGAGATGTTCCTTCCAGGATCTAAGTGCCCGAAAGGTGTGCGGGCACAGGGGTATTCGGCCGGTGACCCGCGGTTTTGCGGACATCGGTGAGTGTGTGTGAACTGGGCGTGACCGATCAGCCGGCCGCCGGTGGGCGGTCGTCGAAGCTGTTCGTCACTGGTATGACGAGCGGAGTCGCTCTATTTCGACATTGAGAAGTGGACCAGGCTCTGCGGACTACTTCTGTCCCTTTTTCCGTCCCGTGGAGTCGGCACAGGCATTGCCTTCGACACTCGCCCGACACGCGGGCAGCATCACCTGCTCGATCACCTGGGTGATGAATGGTTCGTCGGGGCACTCGCCGGTCGTGATGACTCGGTAGACGATCTCGCCGGGCAGAATGCTCGCGAGGAGGTCGAGGTCCGCTTTCGGGCCGATCTCCCCCCGTCGCTGTGCGCGTTCGACAACCGTGCGCAGCTCGGCCATCCGCGGCTTCATGAAACGTTCCATGAAGACGTTGGTGAGCTCGGGATCGCGGTGGATCGCCGAGACCACGGAGCCGAAGAGCAGGGTCGACTTGTCGTTGTAGTCGGGGTCATCGCAGAAGTGGAACGTCAGGTCGCCGGCCAGGCTGCCGGTGTCCGGAAGGCCGTGCTCGACCCCCGGCGTGCCCTGTTTCATGTGCTCCAGGGCACTGACGACCAGATCTGCCTTGGTCGGCCACTTGCGGTAGAGCGTCGCCTTGCTGGCGCGCACCCTGCCGGCCACGGCATCGAAGGTCATCCGGTCGTAGCCGACCTCGATGAGGGTGTCGATGACACCGTCCAGGATCTCCGCCTCGCGGTCACCTTCGACGCGCGGCTTGCTGGCGGTCTCGGTGGTCGCGGAGACGTTCATGACGGTGGTTCCTTCCTTGGCGGAGTAGGGCATCGAGGCCATTCTCGCTGATCTCGATGGAACGAAACTGTTTCGTTCTATTCAAAAGGTAGACCTCGGTCGGCGGCCGTGCAAGTGAATAGTGGTCACCTGCTCTGTGACCTGGGTCGCATCGGCGGCCGTAGCCGACCGCTGTATCGGTTAGCTATGGAGGGTGACGGTCGCGCGAAAGGGGTGAGGGGGTAGGTTGCTGGGCGCAATCTGACAGTGCGGTCCTGGAGGAAGTAGTGGCGCGTGCACGCGGCGAGATCGTCGGCTGGGCGAAGCATCGAGCGGCGGTCGAGGACCTGCAACGTCAACTGGCGTCCATGCCCCCGGACGCACCGGTCAGACTGGCCAAGAAGACGTCCAACCTCTTCCGTCCCCGCGAGGCGAATCCCGTTCCGGGACTTGATGTTTCGCGCCTCAACGGCGTAGTGGAAGTGGACCCGCGCGCAGGCACTGCCGATGTGCAGGGGATGACGACCTACGAGGATCTGGTCGACGCCACCCTGCGTTACGGACTCATGCCGTATGTCGTGCCGCAACTGCGCACGATCACCCTCGGTGGCGCGGTCACCGGGCTCGGGATCGAGTCGTCGTCGTTCCGCAACGGCCTGCCGCACGAGTCGCTCATCGAGATGGACGTGCTGACCGGGGCCGGCGAGATCATCACGGCGAGTGACGAGCAGAACACCGACCTGTTCCGCACCTTCCCCAATTCCTACGGCTCGCTCGGCTACTCGGTGCGGCTGAAGATCAAGCTGGAGCGGGTGGCGCCATACGTCCATCTGCGGCATGTGCGCTTCGGGACGCTGCGGGAGTTGATCGACACGCTGCGCGAGGTGCTGCGCGAGCGCACCTACGACGGTGAGTCGGTCGATTTCGTTGACGGCGTGGTGTTCTCGCGCGACGAGAGCTACCTGGTGCTCGGTGGTTGGGCGGCTTCTGCGCCATACACCTCGGACTACACCGGCCAGCAGATCTACTACCGCTCGATCCAGCAGCGCAGCGAGGACTACCTGACGACGCTGGACTACATCTGGCGGTGGGACACCGACTGGTTCTGGTGCAGCAGGGCCTTCTTCGTGCAGCGGCCGGCGTTCCGGCGGGTGGTGCCGAAGTCGCTGCTGCGCAGCGACGTCTACAGCAAGATCATCCGCTGGGAGAACAACAACGGTTACATCGCCAAGGTCGACGCCAAGCGCGGCAAGCTGCCGCGCGAGCGGGTCGTGCAGGACGTCGAGATCTCCCTGGACCGCACCGAGGACTTCCTCGACTGGTTCCTCGACAATGTCCCGATCGAGCCGATCTGGTTGTGCCCGTTGGCCGTTCGCGACCACGACCACGGTGAGCAGCCCTGGCCGCTCTATCCGCTCAAGCGCGGGGAGCAGTACGTCAACGTCGGCTTCTGGTCCACGGTGGAGATCACGCCGGGACGCGCGGACGGTGACGTCAACAAGGACATCGAGCGAGTCGTCCACGACATGGGTGGGCACAAGTCGCTCTACAGCGATGTTTACTACGACGAGGACACCTTCTGGGACCTCTACGGCGGCGACACGCTCCATGACGTGAAGGAGAAGTACGACCCGGCCGGGCGGTTGCCCGACCTCTACACGAAGGCGGTGAAGCGGCGGTGACGCTGACCATCGGTGAAATTTCCGACCGCATCTTCGGCACCGAGGTGCCGTTCGCGGTGAAGGCGTATGACGGTTCGACCGGTGGTGACCCGAACGCGGTCGTCACGATCGACATCGCGAACGAGCGTGCGCTGCGCTACCTGGTGACGGCTCCCGGTGAGCTGGGCCTGGCGCGGGCGTACATCATGGGCGACCTGATCGTCGAGGGCATCGACCCGGGCGATCCCTACGACTTCCTGTCCCTCTTCCTCGACGACTTCTCCGCCAAGCGTCCGCCGGCGGGAGAGATGGCCGACATCCTGAAGTCGTTGGGCTGGAAGAGTTTTCGGGTGCCCGAGCTGCCGGCTCAGGAGTCCGCTCCGCAGTGGCGCCGGATGGCCGAGGGCCTGCGCGGGCTGCGCCACTCGCGCAAGCGCGACGCCGAGGCGATCCACCATCACTACGACGTGAGCAACGAGTTCTACGAGTTGGTGCTCGGCCCGTCGATGGCCTACACCTGCTCGTGCTACCCGGCCGCGGACGCGACGTTGGAGGAGGCGCAGGAGCACAAGTTCGACCTGGTCTGCAAGAAGCTCGACCTCAAGCCTGGCCAGCGACTGCTGGACATCGGCTGCGGCTGGGGCGGGATGGTCAAGCACGCCGTGCAGCACTACGGCGTCACCGCTGTCGGTGTGACCCTGTCGGCCGAGCAGGCGGCGTGGGCGCAACGGCACCTGAAGGAGTGCGGACTGGACGACCGCGGTGAGGTGCGGCACGGCGACTACCGCGACATCACCGAGACCGGCTTCGACGCGGTGAGCTCCATCGGACTGACCGAACACATCGGCGTGAAGAACTACCCGAGCTACTTCAAGTTCAACTACGACCGGCTGAAGGTCGGTGGGCGGATGCTGAACCACTGCATCACCCGCCCGGACAACAGGGCCCCGGCGCTCACCAAGGGCGGGTTCATCAACCGCTACGTCTTCCCCGACGGCGAGATCACCGGCGTCGGCACGGTGGTGTCGACCATGCAGGACGAGGGCTTCGAGATCCGGCACGCCGAGGACCTGCGCGAGCACTACGCCCGGACGACGCGCGCGTGGTGCAAGAACCTTTCCGCGAACTGGGACGAGTGCGTCCGCGACGCGGGCGAGCAGGTCTCCCGCGTGTGGGGTCTCTACCTCGCCGGTTCGTCGATCGGCTTCGAGCGCAACCACATCCAGCTGCACCAGGTGCTCGGCGAGAAGATCGCCCCGGACGGACGCGGGGCTTACCCGTTGCGTCCGAACTTCGGGGTCTGACACATCTGCCAGTGACGGCTTCCTCGCCGAGTGACGGTCGTATGACGCCGTCACTCGACGGTTTCACCGTCACTCGACGGTTTCACCGTCACTCGGCGTGCGCCCGGGAATCGGTTCGCGTAGCGCAGTGTTGGACCGTATGCTTCAGCCCATAACTGAACAGTGAGAGATGGTTCGCCGACTGACCGGAGCACATGAAGGTCAGTCATGCATGAACGTTCTGTCGACGATGCGTCGAACGACCGAGGAACGAGGTCGGGTGACGAGGAGTTGCCGGAATGTCAGTCATGAACGATTTGCCGACGATGGAGCGGACGACCGAGGTACGAGGTCGCACGCGAAGGAGGAGGCAAATCAAAAACCAATGGGGGTGATCGGTTTCGACGTTGATCGCCGTCGTAGGGGAAGCGGGCCGAGGATGCACGGTTATCTCGTTAACGCTCCGTGCAAAACCAATAGGTGCCAATTCAAAGCGCACCGACTTCGCCCTCGCCGCCTGAGCGAGTTCCGAAGTCCGTCAGCCTGAGCTAGTTCTCGACTCAGTGTCTGGCGTCAGCTAGAGGACTTGCTGTGTCGTCACGCCGAGGGGCGGCACGGGACTCTTACTCGGCTGGGCCTGTCAGGGAACGTGTGCGTGCGAGCCCTGGGGCCGAGAAAATCCATAGCGCACTGCGCCCGGAGAAGCCTTGCCTCGAGACCAGCGGACGCGGGTTCGATTCCCGCCACCTCCACGAGCGAATCATCTTTCACAGCAACGCCGCAGCCATGAGCGATCGACTCGTGGCTGCGGCTTTTTGCTGCGGTGTTTTGCTGCCGTGTTTTCGTGCGCGAAGCAGCCCGTCGCGCAAGATTTCGGCCTCGGATCGCACGCGTCGTCATACTCCAGGAGATCGCACGAGTCCCGTGCTGAGTTCGCCGCGTGGCGTCGCCTCGCGAGAGGAGCCGGAGATGCTCGATGTGATGATGACCGAATCCCTCCAGCAGTCCATCGCCGGACAGGTGCTGCTGCCTGCAGATCCCGGCTTCGAGGCGATGACTTCCGGGTTCAATCTTGCGGTGGCCCAGTGCCCCGACGTCATTGTCGCGGCCGCGTGCGCGGATGACGTCGTGCGAGCCGTCGGTTTCGCAGTCGCGCGTGGCCTGCCGATCGCAGTGCAGGCGACCGGACACGGCGCCGTGGTGCCCGCCGACGGCGGCATGTTGATCAACACCTCGGCGATGTCCGCGACCCGGATCGATCCGGAGCGCAGGACGGCGACCGTCGCAGCGGGGGTGCAGTGGCAACAGGTCATCGATGCTGCCGGGCCGCACGGACTGGCACCGCTGAACGGCTCGTCGACGACTGTCGGGGTAGTGGGCTACACCCTCGGCGGAGGTATGGGTCCGATGGCCCGCACCTACGGCTTCGCGGCCGACCACGTCCGGCGGGTGCAGCTGGTCACCGCTGACGGGGTGCTGCGCGAGGTGACCGCCGACTCCGATCCCGACCTGTTCTGGGCCTTGCGCGGTGGCAAGTGTCAGCTCGGCGTCGTCACGGAGCTGGAGTTCGGGCTGATGCCGGTCCCGACCTACTACGGCGGCGGGCTGTTCATGGACGGTAAGCACGCGGCTGCGGTCCTGCACGCGTGGCGTGACTGGGTGGTGGAACTGCCCGAGCAGGCGAACAGCTCGGTCGCTCTGCTCCGGCTGCCGGACAAGCCGGGGGTGCCTGAGCCATTGCGCAGCCGGCTCACCGTGCACGTCCGATACCTGTATGTCGGCGACGCGGAGGCCGGGGAGAGCGCGTTCGCGCCGATGCGCGCCGTGGCACCAGTGTTGATCGACACCGTTGCGGTCACGCCGTATCAAGCCGTTGCTTCGGTGCACTGCGACCCCGCGGATCCGCTGCCGGCGTGGGACACCAGCAGCCTCCTGTCCGACCTTCCGGCAGCTGCGGTCGACGCCCTGCTCACAGTCGCAGGCCCGGGCGTCGACACACCAGTGATCGTGGCCGAGCTGCGGCATCTCGCCGGCGCTGTCTCGTGTAAACCATTGGTGGACAACGCGGTCGGGGGTCGTGACGCACGGTTCAACGTCTACGCCGTCGGGCCGCTGCCGCCGCAACTCGCCGAGGCCACCCCGGCGTCGTGCCGTGCCGTCACCCACGCCCTCGAGCCGTGGTCCGCCGGAGGGACGCTGATCAATTTCCACGGCAGCGATCAGCAGGGCGTGCGCAACGCCTGGGACGACGGCACGCGAGCCCGCCTGGACGCCATACACCTGCGCCACGACCCGCACGGGACCTTCCGTTTCTCGTATCCGGTAGCCCGATCACGCCGATAGGGAGTCCTGGAAGCGTTCTCAATGCTCGGGATTCATTTCCCAAAGGGTGGACGGGTGCACCTACGATGTCGCAAACGGGGGCCCCAGCTGAGAGAGAGCATGCATGCGGATCGGAGTCGTCAAGGAAGCTGCAGCCGGGGAGACCCGCGTTGCGGCCACACCCGCGACGGTGCGCCAGTTGCAAGGGCTCGGCTATGACGTGACGGTCGAGCCGGGCGCCGGTGAGCGTTCCAGTTTCACCGACGCGGCGTATGCCGAGGCGGGAGCCGAGGTCGGAGAGGCGCTGGGCGCGGACATAGTCTTCGGCGTTAACGCCCTGACCGCGGATCAACTCGACGAACTGAACAAGGGAGCGACGGTCGTCGGCATACTCGGTCCGCGCACCAACCCGGAGTTGGTCGAGGATCTGGCGAGTCGGCCGATCACCGCGTTGTCGCTGGACGCGGCGCCCCGGATCTCGCGCGCGCAGTCGTTGGACGTGTTGTCGTCGATGGCGAACATCGCCGGTTACCGCGCGGTCGTGGAGGCGGCGCACGAGTTCGGCCGGTTCTTCACCGGACAGGTGACCGCTGCGGGCAAGGTGCCGCCGGCGAAGGTGCTGGTGTGCGGTGCCGGTGTCGCCGGGTTGGCCGCGATCGGCACGGCGGTGTCGTTGGGCGCGGTCGTGCGCGCGACGGACCCGCGGCCGGAGGTTGCCGATCAGGTGAAATCCCTTGGCGGCGAATATCTTTCGATCGAGGACCCGGACGCCGAGGTGTCGGCTACTGGCTACGCCAAGGAGATGGGCGACGACTACAAGGCGCGTGAGGCGCAGTTGTATGCCGACCAGACGCAGGACGTCGACATCATCATCACCACGGCGCTCATCCCGGGGCGACCGGCCCCGCGACTGATCACCGCAGACATGGTCGCGACGATGCGCTCTGGGAGTGTCATCGTCGACATGGCCGCGTCCAACGGCGGCAACGTCGAGGGTTCGGTCGCCGGTGAGGTCGTCACCACCGACGGCGGCGTGACGATCATCGGTTACACCGACCTGGCGGGCCGGCTGCCCGCCCAGGCCTCCCAGCTCTACGGCACCAACCTGGTCAACCTGATGAAGCTGCTCACGCCCGGCAAGGACGGGCAGCTGACGCTGGACGAGGACGACGTGGTCCAGCGATCCATCCTGGTGGCCCGGGACGGCGAGTCCCGCTGGCCGCCACCGCCGGTTGAGGTGTCGGCCGCTCCCGCACCGGCGAAGGAAGCTCCACCGCCGGAGCCCGAGCCGGAGAAGCAACCACTGACACCGGGTCGGCGGCTGGCCGGCGTGCTCGGGGCCGCGGTCGTGCTCTTCGTGTTGCTGGCGTTCTCGCCGGAGGCACTCACCGTCCACCTGACGGTCTTCGCGCTGGCGATCGTGATCGGCTACTACGTCATCCGCAACGTGCATCACGCGTTGCACACGCCGCTGATGTCGGTGACCAACGCGATCTCCGGGATCATCGTGGTCGGTGCGCTGTTGCAGATCGGGCAGCACGACACCGTGATCACCGGCATCTCGTTCGCAGCCATCCTGCTGGCGTCGATCAACGTCTTCGGCGGCTTCGCGGTCACTCGCCGCATGCTGTCGATGTTCACCCGGTCATAAGGGGCGGCACACCATGATTTCCGTTGCTACTGCTGCGTCCGCGGCATACATCGTCGCGGCACTGCTGTTCATCCTCGCGCTGGACGGGCTGTCCCGACACGAGACGGCGAAGGTGGGCAACACCTTCGGCATCGCCGGTATGACGCTGGCGCTCGGCGCCACGATCGCGCTCGCCATCGACCGCGACATCGAGGGTTCCGGTCTCGCCCTGTTGGTCGTCGCGATGCTGATCGGTGCCGCGATCGGTCTCTGGCGCGCTCGCGTGGTCGAAATGACCGGCATGCCCGAACTCATCGCGCTGCTGCACTCCTTCGTCGGACTCGCTGCGGTGCTGGTCGGCTGGAACGGCTACCTGGAGGTCGAGCACGACGCGCACGGTGCCGAGGCAGCACACCTGGACTCGTTGTCGACGTTGGGGATTCACCACGCCGAGGTGTTCATCGGCGTCTTCGTCGGTGCTGTGACCTTCACCGGGTCGATCATCGCGTTCCTGAAGCTGTCCGCCCGGATGAAGTCCCAGCCGCTGGTGCTGCCGGCCAAGAACCTGCTCAACCTCGGCGCACTGGTCGTCTTCGTCGCACTGACCGTGTGGTTCTGCATCCAACCGCAACTGTGGCTGCTGATCGTCGTCACGATCCTCGCGCTCGCACTCGGGCTGCACCTGGTCGCGTCGATCGGCGGCGGTGACATGCCGGTTGTGGTGTCGATGCTCAACAGCTACTCGGGATGGGCTGCTGCCGCATCCGGCTTCCTGCTGAGCAACGACCTGCTGATCGTGACCGGTGCGTTGGTCGGCTCCTCGGGTGCCTACCTGTCCTACATCATGTGCGAGGCGATGAACCGCTCGTTCCTGTCGGTGATCGCGGGCGGCTTCGGTATCGAAGCCGGCCCTTCGGAGGCCGGTGACCTCGGCACGCACCGCGAGACGAGGGTCGACGAGGTCGCTGAGTTGTTGTCCGCTGCGAGTTCGGTGGTCATCGCGCCCGGTTACGGCATGGCCGTCGCGCAGGCGCAGTATGGCGTGGCAGACCTGACGAAGGCGTTGCGCGACAAGGGGATCGACGTGCGGTTCGCCATACACCCGGTGGCGGGCCGGCTGCCCGGGCACATGAATGTCCTGCTGGCCGAGGCGAAGGTGCCCTACGACATCGTGCTGGAGATGGACGAGATCAACGACGACTTCACCGGCACCGATGTGGTGCTGGTGATCGGCGCCAACGACACCGTCAACCCGGCCGCCGCAGAGGACCCGGGGTCGCCGATCGCGGGTATGCCGGTGCTGCGGGTGTGGGAGGCCGCGGACGTCGTCGTGCTCAAGCGATCGATGGCGTCGGGGTATGCCGGAGTGCCCAATCCGCTGTTCTACCGGGACAACACGGGAATGCTCTTCGGCGACGCGAAGGACCAGGTCACCTCGATCATCGCCGGGCTGCGGTGAGCCCGCGACTGACCTCGCGACGAAGCTCACAGTGAAGTCGGTGCACCCCCGCTGACACGGGGGTGCACCGACACACAAGAATGGCCGGATGAGCGCGCTGCCTTCCGTGTCCAATTCGATCACCGTCCGCGTCGATCTGCCCGGCCGAACCACCGCGGTGAGTGAGCTCACCGGCGCCGTCGAGCGCAACGGGGGGCTGGTGACCGCGCTGGACATCAACCACTCCGACAACGCGCGGATGACGATCGACGTGACCGCCGCGGCGCGGGACGCCGACCACGCGGCGGAGCTGGTGGCGTCGATGCGTGCGGTCGAGGGCGTGGAGATCCACAAGGTCAGCGACCGGACGTTCCTCGCGCACCTCGGTGGCAAGCTGAAGATCGAGTCCAAGGTCCCGATCCGCAACCGTGACGACCTCTCGATGGTCTACACCCCGGGCGTGGCGCGCGTCTGCCTCGACATCGCCGAGAACCCCGAGGACGCAAGGCGATTGACGATCAAGCGCAACACCGTGGCTGTGGTCACCGACGGCACTGCTGTGCTCGGCCTGGGCGACATCGGCCCGCTCGCGGCGCTGCCCGTCATGGAGGGGAAGGCGGCCCTCTTCAAGCGATTCGCGGACATCGACGCATTCCCGCTGTGCCTGGACACCAAGGACACCGAGGAGATCATCCGCACCGTCAAGGCGGTCGCTCCGGAGTTCGCCGGCATCAACCTGGAGGACATCTCCGCGCCCCGCTGCTTCGAGATCGAGCGCCGACTGCGCGACGAGCTCGACATCCCGGTGTTCCACGACGACCAGCACGGGACAGCGATCGTGGTGCTCGCGGCACTGCGCAACGCCCTGCGCGTCGTCGGCAAGGAGCTCTCCGACGTGCGCATCGTGCAGTCCGGCGCGGGTGCCGCCGGCACGGCCATCGCGTTGCTGCTGATGGCGGCCGGAGCCAAGGACATCGTGCTGTCGGACATCAACGGAGTCGTCGAACCCGGGCGCGCCGACATCGAAGCGGCACCGGGCAGTGACCTGGCCAAGCTCGCCTCAGCGACCAACCCGAGTCGGGTCACCGGCACGCTCAAGGACGCGGTGCGCGGCGCCGACGTCTTTATCGGTGTGTCCGCGCCCAACCTGCTGGACGGCGACGACATCGCAGGTATGGCGAACGACGCGATCGTCTTCGCTCTGGCGAACCCCGAGCCCGAGGTCGACCCCACTGCCGCAGCCGAGCATGCGACCGTCGTGGCCACCGGGCGCAGTGACTTCGCGAACCAGATCAACAACGTGCTGATCTTCCCCGGCGTCTTCCGCGGGTTGCTGGACGCCGCGGCCACCCGCGTCACGATCGATGTGATGCTCGCGGCTGCCTACGCGCTGGCGGATGTCGTCAAGCCCGAGGAGCTCAACCCGGCATACATCATCCCGAGCGTGTTCCAGCCCGACGTGTCGACCGTGGTCGCCCGTGCGGTGGCCGATGCGGTCCGCGCCGACGAAGGCGAGTAGGCGAAGGGGAGTAGCCGCGCCCAGCGCCTCCTTTGCGCACAAGCCGCGACCGTTGAGGGTTATGCGCGGGGTCTGGCGGTTTTCGGGTGCGTAAGCCTCGACCGTTGAGGGTTGTGCACGACGCCGCCGGTCGCAGTGAGTCGAATATCACGCGGCGGGGGGCGTTCTCGTTTTGCTGAGCACTCGCGCCGTCCGCTACCGTTGAAGAGTTATCTACGCGATCTTGCGTTCATTGCTGATTTCCTTTTGTGAGCGCCGAGATCTTTCCGGCGCGAGGGACCCCCGAGCAGCGCGACACTCGTTTCGACTCGAGCGATTCGACACGGGCGATGCGGTCTGCCTGTCCCCGCAGGTGTGCTCAGCAGCACCCGATCAACCCTTGAGGAATCACGCATGCCCAAGAAGGCAATGGACGGCAAGAAGGCGCGTTGGACCCGCGCCCAGAAGTTGGAGGCGAAGCGATCCGGCGCGCGCAAGGCGCGCGGCGAGTTCAGCGACCGGCCCAAGCGCACGGACCGCTCGGAGCGGCCGGGGCGCAACGATCGCCCCGGGCGGCCCGACCGTGCTGGTCGTGACGGTGCCCGCCGGTATGACGACCGCGCCCCCCGACACGACCGCGACGACCGCCGCAGTTTCAGCCGTGACGACCGACGCGGCAACGACCGCCGCAACGGTGACAACCGCGGCTTCGACCGGCGTGACGACCGGCGCGGAGGCAACGACAGCCGCGGCTACGACCGACGAGACGACCGACGCGACGGTTACGAGCGCCGCGATGACCGACGTGACAACCGTCGCGACTCCTTCCGTAATGACCGCAACGACCGCAACGACCGCAACGACCGCAATGACCGTCGTCCGGCATACGGCGACAACCGGTCCGAGAACCGGCGTGACGACCGACGTGGGTATGGCGACCGCGACCAGCGCCGCAGCTTCAACCGCGACGACCGGCGCGAGTCGTTCCGTGACAACCGCCACGACAATCGACACGACAATCGACACGACAACCGGCACGACGACCGCCGCGGTGACCGCCGTGAGTCGTTCCGTGGCGACCGACGTGACGACCGGCGCGAGCGCCCGGCACGCCGGGACTTCGACGCCCCTCGTCGCGACTTCCGCGACAATTCCCGCAACAACGCCGCCCGCGACACGGCGATGCAGTCCGCTCCGCGCCAGGAGCGCCCGACCGAGCCGATCTCGTTGGAGGGCAACGGTTTTGCCGACCTCGGCCTCCCAGAGTCGTTGGTCGAGCGGCTCGCCCGCGACGGCATCACGGCACCGTTCCCGATCCAGCTCGCCACGATCCCGGATGCACTCGCCGGGCGTGACGTTCTCGGCCGTGGACGGACCGGGTCCGGCAAGACGCTGTCCTTCGGGCTGCCGCTGCTGACCCGTCTGGCGCAGGGCGGCAAGGCGCGCTCGGGCCAGCCGCGGGCCATCGTTCTGGTGCCCACCCGTGAGCTGGCGATGCAGGTCAGCGACGCCCTGCAGCCGCTCGTGCACGTCATCGGCCTGCGGCACAAGCTGGTCGCCGGCGGCATGCCCTACGAGCCGCAGCTGTCCGCGCTGGAGCGCGGTGTCGACCTGCTGATCGCCACCCCGGGCCGGTTGATCGACCTGATGGAGCGCGGCGCGGCCGACCTGTCCCGTGTCGAGATCGCGGTTCTGGACGAAGCCGACCACATGGCGGAGATGGGCTTCCTGGAGGCGATCGAGCAGATCCTGGACGAGGTGCCCACCGACGGCCAGCGACTGCTGTTCTCCGCGACGCTGGACCGGGGCATCGACACCGTGGTCGAGCGCTACCTGACCGACCCGGTCGAGCACGCCACTGACGACGGCACCTCCTCGATCACCGGCATGGACCACCACGCGCTGCTGATCGAGCCGCGCCACAAGAAGCTGGTGACGGCGGAGGTCGCGAACCGACCGGGGCGCACCGTGGTCTTCGTGCGGACCAAGCTCGGAGCCGACCGTGTCGCCGGCGAGTTGCGTGACCAGGGTGTCCTGGCCGCGTCGCTGCACGGCGGTCTCAACCAGGGGCAGCGCAACCGAGTCCTGGCGGCATTCAAGTCGGGCAAGGTCCCGGTGCTGGTCGCGACCGACGTCGCCGCCCGTGGCATCCACGTCGACGACGTTGGCGTCGTGCTCCAGGTGGACCCGCCCGCCGATCACAAGGACTACCAGCACCGTGCGGGTCGCACCGCGCGTGCCGGTGAGAAGGGCACCGTCGTCACCCTGGCGCTGCCGCATCAGCGCCGCACCATGCAGCGCCTGCTGGACGCGGCCGGGGTCGAGATCGAGTTGCAGAGCGCTCGTCCCGGCGACGACGTCATCCGCGCCACCGGTGGCAGCACGCCCGAGGGCGCGCCGATCTCGGAGGCCGATCTGCAGCGCCTGATCAGCCCGCCCCGCGCATCACGCGGTGGCCGGTCGTATGGCGATCGAGGTCGCGGCGGGCACAACCGCTACGGCGATCGCGGTGGTCGCGGTGGCTACCGAGGCGGCCGGGACGGCAACCGCGGGGGCCGGGACCGGTTCCAGCGCGGGCGTTCGACGCGCTGACTCGGGTCGACACAGTTCCGCAGGTCGGTCACCCATAATGGCCGGGTGACCGACCTGACCGGACAGCTCCTCGTCGCAGTGCCGAGGGAGGAGTCCGAGGTCGTCGAGGACGACGTCTTCAATCGCAGCGTGGTCCTGATCCTGCATCACGACGAGGACGGAGCCCACGGGCTGATCCTCAACCGACCCCTTGGGGCCGAGGTGGACTCCGTGCTGCCCGGCTGGCAGGAGCACGTGACGGCTCCCGACTGCATCTTCCAGGGCGGACCCGTGTCGTTGGACACCGCACTGGCGTTGGCTTCGGCGGACGGCAACGAGGACGAGTCACTCGGCATACGAGCCCTTTTCGGTGACATCTGCCTGGTCGATCTCGACGCGCCACCACCGATCATCGCCCCGGTCGTGGACAGGTTGCGGATCTATGCCGGCTACGCCGGGTGGGGCGCCGGGCAGCTCGAGGACGAGATCGAGGAAGGCCTGTGGTTCGTCGTGAATGCGCAGACCGCCGACCCCTTCAGCGGTGACCCCGCCGAGCTGTGGGAGCGCATCCTGCGGCGGCAACGCAGCGTCGTCTCCTTCGCGGTCACCTTCCCGGCCGACCCGGATCTGAACTGACGTCATCGCACCCGCAACTACAATGGGGTGGCATGAGCACCCTTGACGAACCGGATCGGCTGTCCTCCCCGGAGGCGGCTCCGAGCCTTCCCAGCACTTCCACGGCGACACTGGAGCGCGAGCGCACCGACAGCCAGGAGCAACTGCAGGATCCGGGCGATCACGAGCGGTTCGCGCACTACGTGCGCAAGGAGAAGATCATGGAGAGCGCGCTGTCGGGTGAGCCCGTGACGGCGCTCTGCGGCAAGGTCTGGGTGCCGGGCCGGGACCCGGAGAAGTTCCCGACCTGCCCGACCTGCAAGGAGATCTACGAAGGCATCACCCCGCCGCAGGACGGTGGCGACGACAAGGGCTGAGGTCGTCGCAGCAAGGACCTGCCCCGCGTCCGGGCAGTGACGGTGGTGGAGGTTAGCCTTGGCGGCCTATGAGTACCTCCGCCGCTTCGCAACTCTCACCGGCGTTTCCAGGGAAGGCGGCGTGGGGGACCGCGGGCAAACTTCGTGCCTGGCAGGCCGCGGCGCTGGACCGTTACCTCGCCGAGCAGCCGCGTGACTTCCTGGCTGTTGCGACGCCCGGAGCCGGCAAGACCACCTATGCCTTGCGATTGGCGACGGAGCTGTTGCAACGCGGCATCATCGAGCAGATCACGATCGTTGCCCCGACCGAGCACCTGAAGACCCAGTGGGCGGATGCGGCGTCGCGGGTCGGCATACACATCGATCCGCGGTTCACCAACGCCCAGGAGCAGCACTCGGCCGACTTCCACGGCATTGCGGTGACCTACGCGGGCGTGGCCAGCCGACCGGCGCTGCACCGTAAACGGACGGTCGCCAAACGCACCCTGGTGATCCTCGACGAGGTGCATCACGGTGGTGACAGCAAGTCGTGGGGCGATGCCATGCGCGAGGCATTCGAGTCGGCGACGCGACGAATCTGCTTGACCGGCACGCCTTTTCGGTCCGACACCGCACCGATCCCGTTCGTCCGCTACGACGAGGGGCCCGACGGCATCCGTCGCTCGGCGAGTGACTTCACCTACGGCTACGCCGACGCGCTGCGTGACGGCGTCGTCCGTCCCGTGCTCTTCATGGCGTATGGCGGGGCGATGCGCTGGCGCACGTCGGCCGGCGACGAGATCGCTGCACGGCTCGGTGAGCCACTGACCAAGGACGCCACCGCCGCGGCATGGCGGACCGCACTGGACCCGACCGGCGCATGGATCCCGGCGGTGCTCCGGGCGGCGGACAAGCGATTGACCGAGGTGCGTCGACACGTGCCGGACGCCGGTGGTCTGGTCATCGCGTCTAACCAGACGGCGGCCCGTGCCTACGCGCGGATTCTCCACGAGGTCAGCGGGGTTCGGCCCACCGTGGTGCTGTCCGACGACAGCGGTGCGTCCTCGCGGATCGAGGAGTTCGCTCAGTCCGAGGACCGCTGGATGGTGGCCGTCCGGATGGTGTCCGAAGGTGTTGACGTGCCACGCCTGGCCGTGGGGGTTTTCGCCACCTCGACCTCGACGCCGCTCTACTTCGCCCAGGCCGTGGGCCGCTTCGTGCGGGCTCGGCGCCGTGGCGAGACCGCGACGGTTTTCCTGCCGACGGTGCCCACCATCATGGAGCTGGCTGCTTCGATGGAGAAGGAGCGCAACCACGCGCTGGATCGGCCTGAGAAGGCTGAGGATTCGATCTGGGACGAGGAAGAAGGTCTGCTCGAGGAGGCCAACCGCGAGGAGTCGGCCTCCGGTGAGCTCGAGGGGAAGTTCGAGGCGCTGGAGTCCGAGGCGGAGTTCGACCACGTCATGTTCGACGCCCAGCAGTTCGGGTTGGGCGCGGTCGCCGGCAGCGACGAGGAAGAGGAATACCTAGGGCTACCAGGCCTTTTGGAGCCTGACCAGGTCACCAGCCTGCTTCGGCAGCGGCAGGACAAGCAGCTGCGCACCGGCCGCAAGAAGCCGAAGGATGATCAGCCGGTGGCGGCGCACCGTGCGCTGGCGGCCCAGCGCAAAGAGCTGAACAAACTCGTCGCGGCATACTCGACGAAGTCCGGGAAGCCGCACGCGCACGTGCACCACGAGTTGCGGGTGAAGTGCGGCGGGCCGGCTCTGGATCGGGCCTCCTCGGAGGAGGTCAGCGAGCGGATCACGATGATCCGCAACTGGTTCGTCGGTCGTAAGAAGTAGGCCAGGCGGGTTGGCGGGATCTCGATACGCTCGTTCCTCGCTACTCGATCACCTTGAGTGCTCGTTCCTCGCTACTCGATCACCTTGAGTGCTCGTTCCTCGCTACTCGATCACCTTGAGTGCTCGTTCCTCGCTACTCGATCACCTTGAGTGCTCGTTCCTCGCTACTCGATCACCTTGAGTGCTCGTTCCTCGCTACTCGATCACCTTGAGTGCTCGTTCCTCGCTACTCGATCACCTTGAGTGCTCGTTCCTCGCTACTCGATCACCTTGAGTGCTCGTTCCTCGCTACTCGATCACCTTGAGTGCTCGTTCCTCGCTACTCGATCACCTTGAGTGCTCGTTCCTCGCTACTCGATCACCTTGAGTGCTCGTTCCTCGCTACTCGATCACCTTGAGTGCTCGTTCCTCGCTACTCGATCACCTTGAGTGCTCGTTCCTCGCTACTCGATCACCTTGAGTGCTCGTTCCTCGCTACTCGATCACCTTGAGTGCTCGTTCCTCGCTACTCGATCACCTTGAGTGCTCGTTCCTCGCTACTCGATCACCTTGAGTGCTCGTTCCTCGCTACTCGATCACCTTGAGTGCTCGTTCCTCGCTACTCGATCACCTTGAGTGCTCGTTCCTCGCTACTCGATCACCTTGAGTGCTCGTTCCTCGCTACTCGATCACCTTGAGTGCTCGTTCCTCGCTACTCGATCACCTTGAGTGCTCGTTCCTCGCTACTCGATCACCTTGAGTGCTCGTTCCTCGCTACTCGATCACCTTGAGTGCTCGTTCCTCGCTACTCGATCACCTTGAGTGCTCGTTCCTCGCTACTCGATCACCTTGAGTGCTCGTTCCTCGCTACTCGATCACCTTGAGTGCTCGTTCCTCGCTACTCGATCACCTTGAGTGCTCGTTCCTCGCTACTCGATCACCTTGAGTGCTCGTTCCTCGCTACTCGATCAGCGCCGGTCAGCTGCCTCTCGAGCCAGCGGCAGGGTGCGGTGCGCGACGAGCTCGGCGAGCGCGATCGTGGTCGATGCGTGCACGACTAGCCCGGTCTCGACGATCTGATCGATCACGCGTTGCAGGTCGGCGTTGTTGCGCGCGACGACGCGCGCCAGTAGGTCGCCGCCGCCCGTGATCGTGTGGACCTCCAGCACTTCCGGGATGCCGCCGAGGTGGTCGACGACGGCCTGGCGCCCCTTGCGCTGCTGGATCTGCAGGGTGCAGAACGCCATCACCGGATAACCCAGTGCGGTGGGGGAGACCGTCGGGGCCAGCGACGAGATCACGCCCCGCTCGAGCAGCCTGTCCAGTCGCGCCTGCACCGTGCCGCGCGCGACTCCCAGCTCCCGAGAGGCGCCGAGCACGCCGATCTGCGGCTGGTCACTGAGCAGCGCGATCAGACGGGCATCAAGATCGTCGACGGTCGACACGTTGGTGCAGCTCCTGAGGAAGGCTTCGGCCAATAAGGCTTCGGTCGATGGTGTGCAAAATGCTCAGTGTGACACGAGATCTGCCAAGCAGATTGTGCATCCTGATCAGCGTACTATCGTCCGATTGCGGAGTCATGTGACCGCGAGCACAGTGAACCCATGACAACGACTGTGAACCTCACACCCGATGAACTCGCTGCCGGCCAGGACATGGAGCAGCTGAAGCAACTGGTGGGCCTGGTCGACTACGACGCCGACAAGGACCCGTTCCCGGTGACCGGGTGGGACTCGATCGTCTTCGTGTCGGGCAACGCCACGCAGTCCGCGCTCTACTACCAGAGCGCCTGGGGCATGGAGCTGGTCGCCTACAGCGGTCCGGAGACCGGCAACCGCGACCACAAGTCGTTCGTGCTCAAGAGCGGCTCGATCCGCTTCGTCATCAACGGCGCGGTCGACCCCGACAGCCCGCTGATCGAGCACCACCGCAAGCACGGCGACGGTGTCGTCGACATCGCGCTCGAGGTCCCTGACGTGGACAAGTGCATCGCCCAGGCGCGCTCGGTCGGCGCGACGGTCGTCCGTGAGCCGGAGGATATGACCGACGAGCACGGCACCGTCCGCATCGGTGCCATTGCGACATACGGTGAGACCATCCACACGCTGGTCGACCGGTCGAAGTACGACGGCCCCTACCTGCCGGGGTATGTCGCGCAGACCTCCACCATCGAGCGCAAGGAGGGTCAGCCCAAGCGACTCTTCCAGGCGCTGGACCACATCGTCGGCAACGTCGAGCTCGGGCACATGGACGAGTGGGTCGAGTTCTACAACCGCGTCATGGGCTTCGTGAACATGGCCGAGTTCATCGGTGACGACATCGCCACGGACTACTCGGCACTGATGAGCAAGGTCGTCGCCAACGGCAACCACCGGGTGAAGTTCCCGCTCAACGAGCCGGCCGTCGCCAAGAAGAAGTCGCAGATCGACGAATACCTCGAGTTCTATCGTGGCGCGGGCGCCCAGCACCTCGCTGTCGCGACCGGTGACATCATCAAGTCGGTGGATGCGTTGCGTGCCAACGGTGTTGAGTTCCTCAACACGCCGGACAGCTACTACGAGGACGAGGAGCTGCGCGCTCGCATCGGTGAGGTGCGGGTGCCGGTCGAGGAGCTGCAGAAGCGCGGCATCCTGGTCGACCGCGACGAGGACGGCTACCTGCTGCAGATCTTCACCAAGCCGCTCGGCGACCGGCCGACGGTGTTCTTCGAGCTGATCGAGCGGCACGGGTCGCTCGGCTTCGGCAAGGGCAACTTCAAGGCACTCTTCGAGGCGATCGAGCGCGAGCAGGACAAGCGCGGCAACCTCTGAGAAGACTTCGGATCACGCCGGGTGGCTATGCCCCCCATGTGCCGCCCGGCGAGATTCGTAAGAGGCATCGGCCACGACCGCAGCAGCGGTCGTGGCCGATGGCTGTCCGGCCTGGAAACGCTTGTCCTGCAACGTGATCGGGCGCCGGTGTCAGGCGCTGCGCTGCATCTGCCAGGCGGCCCGTAGCGCCGACCGGATGGCGTCCGCGTCGCCCGTCAGCATCGCCTGCACCTTCATGTGCGCGTCGTATGCCGGCGGTATGCCGAACGTCTCCGGGTGCTCCGCCACGAGTCGGTCACGCACTGCGAAGTCGCACCGGATCATCAACTCGTCCGACGCGACGAGGCGGGCGACGACGCGCCCTGCGACATACCAGCCGGGCCTGGCGGACGTGCCCTTCTCCTTGCAACCGGGCAGCGTCGCGAGGAAGTCGGCGACCTCGGCGGGCGTCATCAGCTGCCCGGCCGGTAGACCATCAGCACGACGATCACCACGAAGATGATGCCGACGACGCCGCCGGAGGCTGCCACGCGTGCGGTGTATGACGACACGGCGGCCGCGCTGGTCTCGATACGCCCTCCTCCGCTGCGCTCCTCCGGGCTACTCGACCGGCTTGGCTCGTCGCCCGATTCGCTTGGTGCGCGGAGGGTTTCGGCTGCCCGGTCCAGCGACGGCACGATGACGACGAAGGTCACGACGATCGCCACCGCCCACAGCACCAGCGACAGCCAGATCCACGTGTCGCCGAAGGATGCCAGCTCCTTGCCGCGGCGCTTCTGGGACATCAGCCCGAAGCCGAAGACGACGACCAGCACCGAGGCGATCGAGTAGATCTTCGCCATCCGGGCGGACGACTCCACAGCGTCGCCGTCGCCCCGACGCAGGCCGCGCGAGGCGGTGGTGACGGCGTGCACGAGCGGTCCGACAGCAAAGATCGCCGTCACGAGGTGCAGCAGGAGCATCAGCTTCAGCATGCGTGCGAGCCTACTCGGCAGTCACCCCCATGGGTGGAGTAGAGCCTGCGTTCCCAGATCTCAATTTGGCACAACTTCGGTGTGCCGCTTGACCATTCAAAACTTTGGGCGACTACCGTGCTAACGCTCTCGGAGTGTGTCACAGTTCACAGGTTGTGGTGCTCGGCGGAGCATGACAGGAAAATCGCATCGTGCATGGGAGCCGAAAGGGATGATGCACAGCTATGAGCGTCGGTACCGAGAAGGTAGATAACGTCGCGGGTGACGACCCGCATCTCAAGAAGGAGTTCGGCACCGTCGGACTCCTGTTCACAGCCATCGGCTCGATCATCGGGTCCGGTTGGCTCTTCAGCTCGCTGCACGCATCCAGCCTCGCCGGCCCCGCCGCGATTCTGTCGTGGATCGTCGGCACCATCATGTTCCTGTTCATCGGCCTCAGTTACGCCGAGCTCGGGGTGATGATGCCGCGTAGTGGTGGTGTCGCGCGTTACCCGCACTATGCATGGGGTTCGTTCGCCAGCTACTCGTTCGGCTGGATCACCTGGCTGGCGTGTGCGTCGGTCGCCGCGGTCGAGGTCTCGGCCGTGCTGACCTACGCGGCGTCATACGTCCACTGGCTGATGAACCCGAACGGCACGCTGAAGCCTGCGGGTCTGGTCGTCGCGATCCTGATGCTCGGCCTCTTCGTGCTGATCAACTTCCTCGGCGTCAAGTGGTTCGCCCGGATCAACAACGTGTTGGTCTGGTGGAAGCTCATCATGATCGTGTTGGTCATTGCGGCGATCATGATCGCGGCCTTCCACATGGACAACTTCTCCGCCACCGTCAAGGACGGCAGCGGATTCGCCCCCAACGGCATCAAGGGTGCGATGGAGGCCATTCCGGCCGCAGGTATCGCCTTCTCGTTCCTCGGCTGGCGCCAGGGCATTGAGCTGGCCGGTGAGACCGACAACCCGAAGAAGAACGTCCCGCTGACGCTGATCGGCTCGATCCTGATCTGTGGTGTTCTCTACATCCTGCTGCAGATCGCCTTCATCGGTGCTCTGGACCCGTCCGCACTTGCCGAGAACGGCTGGTCCGGCGTCGGCAACGCCATTGAGGTCGGCACCGATGCGGGTAACTTCAGCCCGCTGGCCGCGATGGCCACCTTCCTCGGGATGGGCTGGCTGGCCGGTCTGCTCTACGCCGACGCGTTCATCAGCCCCGGCGACACCGGCCTGATCTACACCAGCGTCACCGCGCGTATGTCCTACGCGATGGGCCGCAACCGCAACGCCCCCGCCGGACTGGCGAAGGTCAACAACAACGGTGTGCCATGGGTCAGCCTGATCCTGGCCTGGGTCGCGGGTTGCATCTTCTTCCTGCCGTTCCCGAGCTGGCAGTCGCTGGTCTCGATCGTCACCTCGCTGACCGTGCTGTCCTTCGGTAGTGGCTCGATCGCACTGCTGACGTTCCGCAAGCAGCTGCCGGACATGGAGCGCCCCTACCGTGCCAAGGCGCCGTGGGTCGTCGGCCCGCTCGCGCTGCTGGCAACCAACCTGATCATGTACTGGGCCGGTTGGGACCAGGTGTGGAAGATGATGGCGGCCGTCGCCATCGGTTACATCTTCCTGGGCATCTTCCAGGTCATGGACAAGGGCCGGGCGCCGAAGCTGGAGTTCAAGTACGGCTGGTGGGTGCTGGTGTGGTTCGCCGGCATCCTGCTGGTCAGCTACCTCGGCAGCTACTCCGGCTCGGACGACAAGGAAGCCGGCCAGGCCGACGTCTACGGCTTCAACGGCGGCATTGTCGCCAACATCATCCTGACGGTCATCGTGCTCGCGCTGGCCTGGTACTGCCAGCTGCCGGGTAAGCGAGTCGAGGAGATCCTCAACGAAACCGAGGAGATCATCGACGAAGACGCGGACAAGCTGGCCCCTGAGGGCTGATCCGCGCCATACCGCACACGCGCCTCCCTCCCCACAGTGCGGGGAGGGAGGCGCGTGTTCGTGTGCGGTGCCTCCCCGGGGCACTGAGCTGCCGAATGAGAGGATGAGCAGATCATGAGCGAACGCGCGTCGGGTTGGTATGACGACCCCCAGGACCCTGACCTACTTCGCTACTGGGACGGCATCCTGTGGAGCGATCGGACGATGCCGAAGGTCAAGCCAGGACTGGAGCAGTCCAGGATCGGCGACGCCAAGCGACAGTACGAAGAGGAGCAGGAGCGTCGCCGAGCCGCCGAGCAGGCCCAGGCCGCGGGCGGCTACGGCCAGCGTCCGCAGCTGCGCACCTATCAGTCGACGCAGCAGTCGCGCGAGACGCCGTCGCCATACACCCGGCAGCAGTTCGCCCAGCCGGTCAAGACCGCGCCGGACGGCGAGCCGACGGCGTCCTGGTGGCGGCGGCTGTTCGCCTACATCATCGACAACATCCTGCTGTCGATCGTCACCGTCGTGGTCACCTGGCAGTGGCTGCAGCCGTGGGTCACCACCATCACCGACTGGTATGACGACCTGGTCACCGCGGCCGAGAACAACACCGCACAGCCGCCGGTGCCCGACGCGATCTACGACGTCCCGTGGCAGTTCCCGCTGGTCGCGCTACTGCTCTACCTGATCTACGAGATCGCCCTCGTCGCGTGGCGTGGCCAGACGATCGGGCACCTGATCTGCGGGATCAGGGTGCGTGGTGCGAAGTCGACCGACGCACCGGACCTGAGCACCGCGGGGATCCGCGCCGTCGTCAAGGGCGTCAGCAACATCACCTCACTGGTGCCCTTCGTCTCCTCCCTCGGCACGATCTTCGGGTTGGTCGACGGGCTCGTGCCGCTCGGCGACAAGAGCGCCCAGTCATTGCACGACAAGGCCGCCAAGACGTATGTCGTGCGCGCCGGGAAACACGCTGGTCGTTAACCCTCGCGTGCGGGTGTGACCCGCCCGGTCACCTCGCCGAGCGCGAGGCGTCCGCCACCGGCGGTCGGGGCGGTAGCCGTGATGGTCACCGTGTCACCGTCCTGCAGGAAGCTGCGGGTCGTGCCGTCGGACAACTTCACCGGCCTCGTGCCGCTCCAGGCGAGTTCGAGCAGACTGCCGCACTGGTCGGGGGAGTCCCCGGAGACGGTGCCCGACGCGAAGAGGTCGCCGTCACGCAGGCTGGCGCCGTTGACGGTCAGGTGCGCGAGCATCTGCGCCGGGCTCCAATACATCTCCTTGTACGGCGGGCGCGAGATCACCGTGTCGTTGAGACGCACCTCGAGCTCGAGGTCCAGACCGAAGGCGCCCTCGCCCTGCAGGTAGTCCAATGGCTTCGGATCCTGAGTGGGCAGAGCTGCTTTCGCCGCTTCCAGAGCCGCCATCGGGGTGATCCAGGGGCTCAGCGACGAAGCGAACGACTTGCCGAGGAACGGACCGAGCGGGACGTATTCCCACGCCTGTATGTCGCGAGCCGACCAGTCGTTGAAGAGTGCGACACCGAAGAGGTGCTCGCCGGCCTCGTCGACCGAGACACGAGTGCCGACCTCGGTCTCGCCGCCGACGACGAAGCCGACCTCGGCCTCGATGTCGAGTCGCACGCACGGACCGAAGACCGGCGCCGGGTCGTCCTTGCCCTTGCGCTGGCCGACCGGCCGCACGATGTCCGTGCCGGAGACCACTACCGTGCCGGAGCGGCCGTGATAGCCGATCGGCAGGTGCTTCCAGTTGGGGGTCAGTGCGTCGCTGTCCGGTCGGAAGATCGACCCGACGTTGGTGGCGTGCTGCTCGCTGGCATAGAAGTCGACGTAGTCGGCGATGTCCACCGGCAGGTGCAGATCGACGTCGCCCAGCGGCTTCGTCGCGGCAGCGACCAGGTCCTTGCGTGCGTCGTCCTGCAGGATCGCGTGCAGCCACTCGCGCGCAGCTTTCCAGGACGAATGCCCTTGTGCGATGAAGGGATTCAGCGAGCTCTGCCCGAACGTGCGGGCCCACTTGCGCTGGTTGTCGGATTTGGCCAGCGTCGCGAGTTCGATGACGTCATCGCCGAGGCGGGTGACGACCTGCGCGCCGCCGTCGGGTGTGTCTGCCACGCCATACGGCAGGTTGTCGATGCCCCAGGGCTCGTTGGCGACGGCGTTCATATCGTCCTTTCGGGAACGAGGCCGAGATCGGCCAGGTCGTGGATCGGGTCCAACACGTCGCAGCAGCCGAAGCTGGTGAAGACGTTGCGGATGGTCACGGCGTCGGCCTCGGAGAGTGCCCGGATCTGGTCGCCGACCGACGTGGCGTCCCGGGTGGTGAGGGCGGCGACCACGTCGTTGCCCAACAGGGCTGCGTGGACGCCGAGCAGGATACCGAGGAAGCCGAACTGGTCCCCGCCGTCGGTGGTGTGTGCGATGGCGCGATGTAGGCCGCCGGTCAGCTTGAAGGCGATCCCGACATTCACGCACTCGGCGATGAACGCCGCCGTGTCCGCCGCGGAGGGCACCGCTGTCGTCGGGGTCGAGCCGGTGCGCAGCTTGGCGACCACCTGCCCGGAATACTCGGCGAGGGTGGGCAGCAACTCCCGGCCCGCAGCACCGGCCGGCACCTCGACGGCGACGGGGACCTCCAGGTCGAGCACCCGCTCCCAGCCGTCGACCGCGGCGACCTCGACTCCGGCCAGTGCATGACCGGACGCGTCGGCGACCTGGCCCGCGGCTTCGACGACCTGCGCGATCGGTGTCTCCTTGCGACCGATGACTGCGATCACCAGCCCGCTGTGGTCCTCGAGCGCCTCGTCGATCAATCGCGGTGGCAACAGCAGCGGACCGACGAAATCCGATGCCGGGGTGCCGCGACGGGCGGAGCGCCGGTCGATAGCCTCGGAGAGCGAGAAGTTTCCCGGTGGGAAGACGGCTGCGTCGTCGACCAACTGAGTGAACAGCGTGCGGGTGGGCAGACTGGGCATGATGACACCGTAGCCAGCGACCCGGGCCGCACTCGCCACCGGTCGTGCGTCGGCAACACGGAGTCGGTGCTTCGGACGAGCCTCGGGAAGAAGGAGAACAATGGCGTTCTACCGATCGATGGGACAGCTGCCGAGACAGCGGCACACCGCGCTGCGGAGGCCGGACGGCAGCGTCTACTACGAGGAGTTGATGGGGGAGGAGGGGTTCTCCAGCGACTCGTCGTTGCTCTATCACCGGGGGTTGCCGTCGGCGATCTCGGACGCCCAGCCGTGGGAGTTCGCCCGGTCCTTGGAGACGCAGCCCAATCATCCGCTGGTGCCGCGTCACCTCAAACTGCACGATCTGTTCGGCGAGGCCGACACCGGTGTCGACGCGGTCACCGGGCGACGGCTGGTTCTCGGCAACGGCGACGTGCGCATCTCGTATGTCGTCGCCGATGCGCCAAGTCCCTGGTATCGCAACGGGATCGGTGACGAGTGCGTGTATGTCGAGCGCGGTGCCGCGCGCGTCGAGACGGTCTTCGGGGCGTTCGACGTGGCCGAAGGTGACTACCTGATCGTGCCGCGTGCGACGACGCACCGTTGGTTGCCGGTGGTTTCGGGGGACGAGGGCTTCACCGAGGCATTCCGCGCGTATGCGATCGAGGGCAATTCGCACATCGCACCGCCGAAGCGTTACCTGTCGCGCTTCGGCCAGCTGCTGGAGCACGCGCCATACTGCGAGCGTGACCTGCGCGGCCCGTTTGGCCCGCTGCTCGCCGAGGACATCGGTGCCGAATCCGAAGCTCCCACAGAGGTTTACGTCAAGCACCGGGGGACCGGCGGCAAGATCGTCGGCACGATCTACACCTACCCCTACCACCCGCTCGACGTCGTGGGCTGGGACGGCTGCCTCTACCCCTATGCGTTCAACGTCAGCGACTTCATGCCGATCACCGGCAAGGTGCACCAGCCGCCGCCCGTGCACCAGGTCTTCGAGGGCACGAACTTCGTGGTGTGCAACTTCGTGCCGCGCAAGGTCGACTACCACGAGGCGTCGATCCCGGTGCCCTACTACCACTCCAATGTCGACAGCGACGAGATCATGTTCTACGTCGACGGCGACTACGAGGCGCGCAAGGGTTCCGGCATCGGTAAGGGCTCGATCTCGCTGCACCCGGGCGGTCACGCGCACGGTCCGCAGCCGGGCGCCTACGAGAAGTCGATCGGCGTGCACGAGTTCGACGAGCTCGCGGTCATGGTCGACACCTTCCGGCCGATGGAGTTGGGTGAGGCCGGCAGTGCGGTGGACGACGGCAAATACGCCTGGAGTTGGGTCGGCGGCAAGCGCTGAACAGTGATTTGTGTCCTGCCAGAGGTGCGGTGGAACGCACTCCTGGCAGGACATTGTCAGTCCGGGTTCGGCACGGCGTAACGGACATTTCGCTTTCGATCGCGGCTAGCGTGGTGCAGTTGCCGAGCGTGATCCGCGCGGTGTCCCACCCCTGAAGGAGATTTCATGCACCCCGTTGTCCGACATGCCACGAGCCGACGCCAACTGCTGGCGATGACGATGATCGGAGGTGCCGGTGTGGTCGGTGCCGTGAACGCGCCGGCCGCGCAGGCGGTCCCCGGTGGTCGAGGCAAGGGCAACCTGCGGTTGACCGTGCTCGGCACGACCGACCTGCACGGACACGTCTACAACTGGGACTACTTCAGCGACAAGGAGTATGACGACGCCGCGCACAACGACGTCGGCGCGGCCAAGTGCGCCACGTTGATCCAGGCGGTGCGCGAGGAGCGCGGCGCCGACAGCTGCATCACGCTCGACGCGGGCGACACCATCCAGGGCACGCCGCTGGCGTACTACTACGCCAAGATCGACCCGATCGGCAAGGGCGTCATCCACCCGATGGCGTTGGCAATGAACCAGATCGGGTATGACGCAGCTGCCCTCGGCAATCACGAGTTCAACTACGGCATGGACCTGCTGCGGACCTTCCAGAGCCAACTGCACCACCCGCTGCTTGGCGCCAATGCGCTGGACTGGAAGACCGGCAAGTCCGCCTTTCCGGCATACACGCTGAAGCGCATCCACGTGCGTGGTCACAAGCCGGTGACCGTCGGCATCGTCGGCCTGGTGACGCCTGGCGTCGCCATCTGGGACAAGGCGAACGTCGAGGGCAAGGTGAAGTTCAACGGCATCGTGGAGCAGGCCGCGAAGGTCGTGCCCGAGGTCAAGAAGGCCGGGGCCGACATCGTGATCGTGTCGTGCCACTCGGGTGCGGACACGTCGTCGTCATACGGTGACGCGCTGCCCTACCCGGAGAACGCGAGCACCCTTCTGGCGCAACAGGTTCCGGACATCGACGCGATCCTGGTCGGGCACGCCCACGTAGAGATCCCGCAACGCTTCGTGACCAACGAGAAGACCGGCAAGCAGGTCCTCCTGTCCGAGCCGCTGTGCTTCGGCGAGCGCGTCACGGTGATGGACATCGGCCTCCGCAAGACCAAGGGCCAGTGGGAGGTCGCGAGTTCGGCAGCGACTCTGCTCAACTCCAACACCGCACCGGAGGACCCGACGGTCGCTGCACTGCTGCGCACCCCGCACGAGAAGGTGCGCACCTACGTCAACGGCGTGATCGGCACCTGCGTGGAGACGATGAGCGGCGCACGGGCCTGCGTCGAGGATGCCGCCGCCGTGGACTTCATCAATCTGGTGCAGGCACAGGCGGTCAAGGCGGGTCTTGCGGCCACGGCAGACGAGTCGACGCCCGTGTTGTCGATCGCGGCGCCGTTCAGCCGCACCGCGGTGATCCCCAAGGGTGACGTCACCGTGCGCGACGTCGCGGGCCTCTACATCTACGACAACACGCTGCTGGGCATCAAGTTCACCGGCAAGCAGGTCAAGGCCTACCTGGAGACGTCGGCCACCTACTTCCAGCAGGTCAGCGGCACCGGACCGTTCGACATGGATGAGGTGACCAACGCCAAGACCCCGACCTCACCGAACGGCACGCCGGACTACAACTACGACGTCATGGGCGGGCTCGACGCGGCACTGACCTACGACATCGACCTCAGCGTGCCTGCCGGAAGCCGCATCCGCGACCTGGCGTATGACGGCAAGCCGGTCGCCGACAGCGACACCTTCGTCATTGCGATCAACAACTACCGCCAGTCCGGTGGTGGCGGCTTCCCGGACGTGACAACGGCAGAGGTTGTTTACAACCGGCAGAACGAGATTCGTCAGTTGATCATCGACTGGGTGACCGAGAACAAGACGATCGACCCGGCCACCTTCCACCAGGTCGACTGGAAGCTGGTGTCCGGGTCGACGCCGATCGAGGTCAACTAACCGGTCGGGCGCAGCTGACCCAGCTCCTGCGTGCAACGGGTCAGCGCGACATACAGGCCGTTCCAGCCGCGGGGTTCGGAGGTGATGCCGTCCGGGTCGACGACCAGGGCGGCATCCCACTCCAGCCCCTTCGCCTCGGTCGCGGCGAGCACGACGGCGCCCGGCAGCCGTGCGCGCAACGCCTCGACGCGTTCGGTCGACGTGACGACACCCACCGTGCCGCCCGCCCACCGATCGGTCATCGCGGCAACATGCTCGGCGACGGCGTCGCCCAGCGTGGCGTCGCGGACGGCGACCTCCCACGGCTCGACGCCCGAGTCGCGCACGGCGCGGGGCGGGTCGTTGCGGCTCCCGGCACGTTGCAGCACCGGAGCTGTCAACGCCATGACCTCTCGCGGTGTGCGATAGCAGATCGTGAGATCGCCACGCCGCCAACGGTTTCCGAACACGGGCGCGACTGCCTCCTCCCATGACGTATGCCGATGCGGCGCCTCCGTCTGGTCGATGTCGCCGACCGCGGTGATGGACCGCGACGGCACACGGCGCAGCACCATCTGCCATTGCATCGCGGACAGCTCCTGCGCCTCGTCGACGACCACGTGGCCGTAGGCCCAGTCGCGTCGCGCTGCAGCGCGGTCGGCGAGGAACTCGCCCTGGTCGGCCGTCGCCTCGGTGGGCCCGAGCAGCTCCGCGACGGCATCGATCAGCGCGATATCGCCGGGCGAGAGCTGCGTCGGCTCGGCACTGACGATGGCACGTTCGTCGGCGCTCAGGTCGGGCACGAAACGCTGCAGGAGTCCCTCGTCGTGCAGCAGGCGCTGCAGGGTGGCGCGGGCGCCATACACCGGCCAGAAGGTGTCGATGACGCGAGCGATGTTGCGGTCATTGGTGATTCGGCTGCGCAGCCGCTCGACGTCCTCGTCACTGAGCGTGCCGTCGACCTCGCCGCTGGACGCCGCGGTGCGCACCCCGCGGTCGTCCGACGCGGCCAGTCCCGCATCGACGCGGTCGAGGATGTCCTCCAGGCCTTCTTCGACGCAAGTGAGCAGTGCTTCGTGTTGCTCGACGACGGCATCGGTGAGCAGGTCGTGGATGTTCTCGACGAACCACCGCCGAGCCGAGTGCACGTCGCGACCTGCCACGGCCGAGTCGACGGCACGGCGAATGCGATGCAACGGCAACGTGTGTCGTTCGCCGTCGACGACGAAGTCGAGGTCTGACGGGGCCGGGACCAGCGACGCCACGTAGTCAGCCAGCCCCCGCTGCCAGGATGCGCGGCCCTTGATCTCCGCGAGCTGTCGTGACTCGTCGCGCTCGACGGACACTTCGGGCAGCAACGTCTCGCACGTCGCAGAAACTACGGCGGTCTCGCCGAGGGCGGGCAGCACCTGGGCGATGTAGTCCAGGAACCGGCGCGACGGCCCGAGGACGAGCACGCCCTCGCTCGCGAGCTCAGCGTCGTTGAAGAGCAGGTAGGCGACGCGGTGCAGCGCGACGACCGTCTTGCCCGTGCCTGGCCCGCCCTGCACGATCAGCGGCCCGTCGGTGGCAGCCCGCACGATGTCGTCCTGCTCGCGCTGCAGGGTCGCGACTGCGGTGCCCATGCGTCCGGTGCGTCGCGCGGAGAGCGCGTTGAGCAGCGCACCCTCACCGACCAGCTCACCGGAACCCGTTGCGTTGTCGAGAGGTTCGTCGTCCACCCCGACGACAGCGCGGCCCTCGGTGCGGATGTGGCGGCGACGTTGCTGACCCTGCGGATCGAGCGGAGTGGCCGTGTAGAAGGCACGCGCCGCGGGCGCCCGCCAGTCGAGCACGAGTGGCTCGCGATCGCCATCCGGGTGTGGCAGGCCGACCCGGCCGAGATGCCGGGTGGTGCCGTCGGTCGAGTCGAGCCGGCCGAAGACCAGGCCGGTCTCGGCATACCGCAGGTCGGCGCGCCTGCGGCGCAACGTGGTGAATCGCGCAGCCTCGACGGCGTCGCGTGGTGTGGTCTCGAGGTCCTGCTCGACCTCGTGGAGCAGCTCGTCCCTGCGCAGGTAGGCATCGTCGACGAGCTGTTGTTCCTGGTTCAGTGCATCGGTATGGCGGCTGGTCGGTTCGCTCACGGGGTCCTCTCGTGCGGTGACAGCACCGTCTCAACCACTGATGATGAGCGGATGTTCCCCGGATCGCACCTTTGACCGAAGCCACGATTCGTGGCCTTGTTGCGGTCAGGTGAGAACGCTGATCTCGGCAGCGCGGAACTCGTCCAGTGCCCGTGCCGTCGAGTCGGCGGCGACTCCTGCGGTCAGGTCGACCAGGACGCGCGTGTCGAAGCCAGCCTTCGCCGCATCGAGTGCCGTCGCGCGCACGCAGTGATCGGTCGCGATGCCGACCACGTCGACCTCGTCGATGTCGTGGTCGCGCAGCCAGTCGGCCAGCCCGGCGCCATCCTCGGTCGCGCCCTCGAAGCCGCTGTATGCCGCTTCGTACTGGCCCTTGCGGAAGACCGCATCGACCTGCGCGACGACGGGTTGCACCTCGGTGCGGAAGTCTGCCCCAGGTGTGCCCACCTCGCAGTGCACCGGCCAACTGTCAACGAAATCAGGGGTTTCCGACCAGTGGCCGCCCGGGTCGATGTGCCAGTCGGCAGTTGCGACGAGGTGCGCGTAGTCGTCGCGACGTTCCGCGACATACGCAGCAATGCGTTCGGCGACGGCGATGCCGCCGTCCACGGCGAGCGAGCCGCCTTCGCAGAAATCGTTCTGGACGTCGACCATCACCAGTGCGCGTGCCATGGCGGCAGCCTACGACGCGGGCACCTCGAGCGACATCACGCAGTTCTTCAGACCCTTCGGCCGGACGTAGCTGAAGCCGAGCCGCTCGTAGAGCCGCCGGGTGCCGTTGTAGAGGAACGACGACGACATCCTCTTGGTCTGGTGCGTCAGATCGTGCGGATAGGACTCGACCACGCCACCGCCGTCCCGCGCGATGAGGTCGAGCGCGCCGCGGATCGCGATTTCGGTGACGCCCTGCCGCCGGAATCTGCGATCGACGAAGACACAGGTGATCCGATAGTCCGGATCGCCGTCCTTCTCTGCGTCGTACTGCTTGCGGTGATGTATGTCGGGCAACTCCTCAGGGGCGCCGTACTCCGCCCAGGCGATGGCTTCGGGGCCGTCCTCGCCCTCGTGTATGACGAGCGCCGCGTGGTTGGTGCCCTCCTCGACGACGCACTTCTTGTATGCACGGTTGCCGTCGTAGCCCGGCTCGTGACCCTCCCGCTCGGGCAGGAACTTGACGCACCAGCAGCCGCTGAAGATCCCGTTGTGCCGTTGCACCAGTGCATCGAACAGCGGCCACGTCTCGGTGTTGAGCGGGCGCACGTCGAACTTCGTGTCGGTGCTCATGCTTTTCACCGTAGGGCGGTCGCGGCCACCGTGCTGGAAGTTGGCGGAACCGCTGGGGTGGTGGTCTCGATACGGGCTCGTACCTCGCCCTACTCGACCAGCTTGTTGGGTGTGCCTCGCCCTACTCGACCAGCTTGTTGGGCGTGCCTCGCCCTACTCGACCATCTTGATGGGATGCCTCGCCCCGAGCAGCTTGGCTACCCGCGCTTGGGCAACGGGAGGTAGGCGCCCATGACCTGGCGGTTGTCCTGTAGGTGCCCCAGGGTGCTCCACCCGCGTGACTTGTAGAGGCGCAGGGCGGGGTCGTCGGAGGCGAGGGTCGTGCCGAGCAGTGCGCGTCCGGTCAATCCTTCGAGCAGGGCGTCGTGCAGGCCACCGCCGAGGCCGGTGCGACGCGCGTCGGGATCGACTGCGAGCTCGACGAGTTCGAAGTGATCGCGCACCCACTCGGCCGGGAGCTCCGGCAGCGTGCGGGCGACCAGGTCGGGCCAGTGCTGGCCGCGCTCGCCGCGGTAGCCCCAGGCGAAGCCGAGCACGCGGTCGCCGTCGAGCGCCAGCGCCAGTCGGTAGCCGTCCCGCACGCGGTCGCGGTCGAAGAGCTGCTCGCGCCAGTCCGCCTTGTCCGGGAACCTGCCGAATACGGCGTCATACAAGGCGAAGATGCGATCGGCGTACGGATCGGCAGCCTCGCCGTCCAACAGCTCGATGGTGGTCATGGAGTCCTCTCGTTCTCGTTCAGTGCTCATCAGTCACTGCTGGTATTGCGTGGGTATGACGGGCTCGCCGCGCGACATCTGCCGGGCGGTCGGCGGCAGCTCGTCCCGGGACGCGGTGTGCCGGTCACGCGCGTCCGCCAGCGAAGCGGTGTAGACCCGCTTGCCGCCCTCGATCAGCGGCACGAGCAGCGACCGGTCGTCACCGTCGTCGACCGGTGGGCTGCCGATGCCGATGACCTCCGCCTCGGCGATGCCGCTCGGGTTGCGGCGGCGCAGTGCGAATTTCCGGCCGCCGATCGAGAGCTTGTCCTTGCTCTTCTTGGCCACACCCTCCATCGTGCCGTCGGAGTTCTCGCGGGAGACCAGCTTGTAGACCAAACCCGCTGTGGGAGCACCGGATCCGGTCACCAGCTGGGTGCCGACGCCGTAACCGTCGACCGGGCCGGCCTGCAGCGCGGCGATCGCGAACTCGTCCAGGTCGGAGGTCACGACGATCTTGGTTTCGGTCGCGCCGAGCGAGTCGAGCTGCTCGCGGACCTCCCGGGCCTGCTGCAGCAGGTCGCCGGAGTCGAGGCGAACACCGCCGAGTTGCGGCCCGGCGATCTCGACGGCGAGCCGCACCGCGGTCGGCACGTCGTAGGTGTCGACGAGCAGTGTCGTGCCCGGCCCGAACGCGTCGACCTGCGACTGGAACGCTGCCCGCTCGTCATCGTGCAGCAGAGTGAAGGCGTGGGCGGCGGTGCCGGTCGTCGGCACACCGTGGCGGCGGCCTGCCTCGAGGTTGGAGGTGGTCGTAAAGCCCGCGATGTATGCCGCACGGGCGGCCGCGACGGCCGACTCCTCGTGGGTCCGGCGGGAGCCCATCTCGATGCACGGGCGGTCCTCGGCGGCGGCCGTCATCCGGCTGGCAGCCGACGCGATCGCGGTGTCGTGGTTGAGGATCGACAGCACGAGGGTCTCCAGCACGACCGCTTCGGCGAAGGTCGACTCGACGACCAGCATCGGCGATCCCGGGAAGTAGACCTCGCCCTCGGCATACCCCCAGATGTCGCCGCTGAATTCGTATGCCGCCAGCCAGTCCAGGGTCTGCTCGTCGACCACCCGGTGCTCGCGCAGGAAGGCCAGCTCGGCGTCGCCGAAGCGGAAATCGGCCAGGGCATCGAGCAGCCGGCCGGTGCCGGCAACCACGCCATAGCGCCGTCCGTCCGGCAGCCTGCGTCCGAATGCCTCGAAGACGCTGCGTCGTCCGGCGGTGCCGTCCCGCAGCGCCGCGCTGAGCATCGTGAGTTCATAGTGGTCGGTCAGCAGCGCGGTGGACGCGCCCGCGGTTGTCGTCACGTGCGTCACTCTAACGTCGTTGATGAGATTCGGTGTTGATGAGACTCGGTGTCCACGACGCTCAACGGCAGCGCTACGCGTCGGGGGACAGGGCAGTGTCGTCATACCCGGTGGTTCTTGCCTATCGTTGAGGGCGTGTCTGTAGCACCTCCGGAGCATGCCTCACCCGACGTCGACCTCGACGCCGAGGCGACCGAGCAGACCGACCAGCCGTGGGTGACGCTCGTCTGGAACGACCCCGTCAACCTGATGTCGTACGTGTCCTGGGTCTTCCAGACCTACTTCGGCTACTCGCAGGCGAAGGCCGAGAAACTGATGATGGCAGTCCACACGGATGGGCGCGCCGTGGTCTCCAGCGGACCGCGCGAGCGGATGGAGACCGACACCGAGGCCATGCAGGGATACGGCCTGTGGGCGACCTTCGAGAAGGACTCCTGATGGCGACCGCCTTCAAGCGCAAGGGCTCACGCGTCGTCGCCCGGCTCGACCGCAACGAACGCGCGATCATGCGTGAACTGCTCGACCAGACCCGTGAGTTGCTCACCCCGAGCGGCGGATTCGGCGGGGACCCGGTCGAAGACCTCTTCTCCGGCATCGGGCAGGGACCCGACCCCGACGAGCTCGCACAGCGCGACCCGGTGCTGGCCCGGCTGTTGCCGGACGGCCACCGCGGGGACAAGGACGTCGCTGCGGAGTTCCGGGCCCTGACCGAGCACAGCCTGCGACAGCGCAAGGTCGCGACGCTCACCACCGCGATCGAGGCGCTCGACCAGCCGGTCACCCGGGACAAGCTCGAGCTCGACCAGGGGCAGGCGCAGGCGCTGCTCATCGGCCTTGCCGACGTCCGGTTGGCGCTGGGGGAGCGGCTGCGGTTGCGCACCGATGAGGACAGTGACCGGCTGCAGCAGGAGATCGCGAACGCCGCCGGTGATGCCGCCGAGGACCCACGGCTGGTCGTCGGTCTCTACTACGACTTCCTCACCTGGATGCAGGAGTCACTGGCCGGAGCACTTCTCTAGACCACCCCGCGAAGAGCCCGACTCCTCCGTGGGGTGATCTCGTCGGGCAATAGGATTCGACCATCATGAGCAGCGCATCGCCCGAATCCGTCCGCACACCCCGTCTACGCGTCGCACCGTCACCCACCGGTGACCCGCACGTCGGCACGGCATACGTCTCGATCTTCGACCTCGCCTTCGCGCGTCAGCAGGGTGGCACCTTCATCCTGCGGATCGAGGACACCGACCGCACGCGCTTCCAGGAGGACAGCGAGCAGCAGCTCTACGACACGCTGCACTGGCTCGGCCTCGACTGGGCGGAGGGCCCGGACAAGGGCGGGCCGTTCGCGCCATACAAGCAGTCCGAGCGGCTGGACACCTACCGCCCGTATGTCGACCAGCTCATCGCCGACGGACACGCCTACTACTGCTGGTGTTCCAGCGAGCGGCTGAAGGAGATGCGCGAGGTCCAGCAGAAGACCAAGCAGCCGACCGGCTACGACCGGATGTGCCTGGGCAAGACCAAGGAGGAGCGCTCCCAGCTGCCCGGCTTCAACGAGACACCGGTTGTGCGGATGCTCGTCCCGGACGACGTGCCGCTCGCGTTCGACGACCTGATCATGGGTCCGACGAAGGCCCCGAAGCCGGACGACCAGGTCATCCTCAAGGCGGACGGCTTCCCGACATACCACCTGGCGGTCGTGGTCGACGACCACCTGATGGAGATCACCCATGTGGTGCGCGGGCAGGAGTGGATCTCCTCCACCCCCAAGCACATCCTGCTCAACCAGTGGCTCGGCTGGGAGCCGCCGCAGTTCGCGCACATCCCGCTGTTGCGCGACGAGAAGAAGGCCAAGATCTCCAAGCGCAAGAGCCCGTGGGCCAAGCTGACCTGGTTCCGGGACGAGGGTTACCTCCCTGAGGCGCTGGTCAATTTCCTTGCGCTGCAAGGACATCCGCCGATTATCGAGGACGACGGCACGGAGCGCGAGACGTTCAGCTTCGAGGAGTTCAGCAAGAACTTCGCGTGGCACAAGATCAACCCGGCCGGCGCGGTCTTCAACCTCGACAAGCTGCTCTGGCTCAACGGGCACTACATGCGTGAGCTGTCCGAGCAGGACCTCGCCCAGCGGCTGCTGCCCTTCCTGCAGCGCGCCGGTGCCATGCCGGAGCCGGCGTCGCTGCCCGAGCTGGGGCGGCTGAACGAGCTGGTCCCGCTCATCCAGACCCGCATCAACCTGCTCACCGAGGCAGCCGCGCTCGTCGCGCCGTTCTACGTCGCGGACGACGAGCTGGAGATCGCCGATGACGCGCGAAAGCAGTTGAAGGAGAGCGCTCCCCAGGTGCTCGACGCGGCCATCGCCGCGCTTGAGCCCATCAGCGGTGCCATCGGCAACCCCGACGGCAGCGGTCGCGAGTGGACGACCGAGCGGCTGGAGTCGGAGCTGCGGGCCGCGATCGTGGACGGACTGGGCATCAAGCCGCGGCTGGCGTTCGGTCCGATCCGCACCGCAGTGTCCGGGCAGCGGGTCTCACCGCCGCTCTTCGAGTCGATGGAGATCCTCGGCAAGGCATCGACGATCGCCCGGCTGAAGGCCCTGCGTGCCACTCTCTGACGCGTTGCCGGTGCAGTTGCCGGTGCGCGCTGTCCTGGTGGACATCGACGACACCCTGCTCGACACGACGGCCGCCATGCACGCTGCGGGCCGGTCCGCGATGGCGACCGTCTGGCCGACCCAGCCGCCGGACTGGCACGGCGAGGCCGGGATGCGCTTCCGGCGCGACCCCGGTGGCTACTTCCACCGCTATATCTCCGGCGAGCTGGACTTCATGCAGATGCGCTCGCGCCGCCTGGCCGAGGTCGCCGAGCACTATCAGGTCGATCTGCCGGACGGCGCGACCGAGATTTTCGAGGGCACCTTCCGCCCGCACTTCCTGCAGCACCAGCTGCGGTATGACGATGTGCTGCCCTTCCTGGCAGCGTGCCGGACGGCGGGGCTTGCCGTAGGTGCGCTGACAAACGCCTCGGCCGACGTCACTGAACCGAAGCTGGCGACCAACGAGTTGGCCGACAGCTTCGCGGTCGTGGTCACCCGCGACACCTTGGGCTTCGGGAAACCGGACCCTCGGATCTTCCGGCACGCCTGCAAGCAGCTGGGTTCCGAGCCGGCCGAGACGGCATACATCGGCGACGAATGGGCCGCTGACATCGAGGGGTCACGCGGCGCCGGGCTGCATCCGATCTGGATCCAGCGCGGCGCTACCGCCCCGTTGTCGAAGGCCGAGGATGTGCCGGTGATCACATCACTGGATCAGCTGCGACCGGGCGATGGGGTCCTGGAGCTGCCCGATTTGGGCGCAGCGCGGTCGACCGGGTAATGTCTCACCTCGGTTCACCTCGTCGGGCGGCTTCGACCGAAGGCGGGAGTGATACCCCCTTGGGGTATGGTGTAATCGGCAGCACGACTGATTCTGGTTCAGTTAGTCTAGGTTCGAGTCCTGGTACCCCAGCCATCGGCGAGAGATCGTCGATTCGGTGAAATCGCCTGCTAGCAGGTATGGTTTCACCAGCCGCGGCCCCATCGTATAGCGGCCTAGTACGTCGCCCTCTCACGGCGGTAACGCGGGTTCGAATCCCGCTGGGGTCACAAATGGCGAAGCGCCCGAGTCCGAAAAGGACTCGGGCGCTTCGCTGTTCGTCATCGTGCCCGGCTGCCCCGGAGCTCGTGTGCTGCGCGATGATCGGGACATGTCCTCACACGTCTGGTATGCCGCGTACGGATCCAACCTGTCTCCGCAGCGGTTCGACTGCTATATCAGCGGCGGCCGTCCCGAGGGCGCTCGACGGACCTACACCGGTTGCCGAGACACCGCGATGCCGACCGGATGCCGGGAGGCCGAGTTGCCGGGTCGGGTGTTGTTCGGCGGGGAGTCCTCGGTGTGGGGAGGTGGCATCGCGTTCTACGATCCGAGCGCCGACGGCCCGTCGCGTGCCACGGCGTATCGCCTGACCGCGCAACAGTTCTCGGACGTGTGGTCCCAGGAGCGGCATCTGCCCGTCGGGGATGACGTGCCGCTGGACGCGGTGGTCTCCGACGGCCGATGGACCGCTGACGACGGTCGCGGTGACCGCCTCTACGACCGGGTCCTGCTCGCCGGCGAGATTGACGGTGAACCGGTGGTGACCTTCACGTTCCCGACGGCACTGCGTCCGGTGGAGCAGCCACCGTCGGCGGCATACGCGGCGACGATCGAGCGCGGCCTCATCGCGACCCACGGGCTGTCGCGTGAGGAGGCGGCGGCATACATCGCGAGCCTGATCAGTGGCCGCGGGTCCGCCCACGAGGACCAGTAGGCTCTGCCGCGTGTGGATGTGGGTCGTGCTGCTCGTGGTGGTCGCTGCGGTGGTCTGTGTGATGCTCGCGCGCCGGGGTGCCGGCCGCAACGTGAGCGCGGACCGCATCGAGGAATTCGATCTGCGCCTGTCGCACGATGCGCGGGTGGCCATCGGGGTGGCGATCGCCAAGCACAAGAAGGTCCTCGCGGTGAAGCTCTATCGGCAGAGCACCGGTGCCGATCTCGCCACCAGTGTGGCCGCAATCGACAAGTGGTACAACGGCGTTCACGGGTAGCGGTCTCCGCAATCAACGACCCGACAGCCGCGCACTGAGCCCCTGTTGCGCGAGTCGGCGCAGGGTCAGGATCACCGGGTCGCTGAGCACCGTCCCGACAGCCACGCGCCGTAGGGCGTCGGCCGGCGTTTCGGGCACCACGGAGAAGTCGACTTCCGCCAGTGCGTCGGCAGCACCGGCGTAGCGCGCGAGGAGCGCCTCGTCGGCAAGCTCGGGTTCGGCAGATGCAAGAGTGCGCATCTGCTCGCCGAGTAGCACCAGCAGTGGTTCGTCATCGTCGACCTGCCAACCATGGTCGGCGACGAATTGCGTTGCGGTCTGTGTCCATTCGTCATCCGGACGTTCCGGCAGCGGGGGAGTGATCGCACGCTGCGCGGTCCCGAGCAGATCGTGCCGGTCGACCGGTGGACCGTCGAGGGTCTCCAGCACTTGGCGCACTCGGCTCAGGCTGAGCCCGCCGCTCTCCATGAGTGCCCGGATGAGTCGGACGCGGTCGACATGTGTCGTGTCGTATGACGCCCGGGTCCGGCTCGTCGCGGTGCCGGCAGGTAGCAGTCCTTCTCGTAGGTAGTACTTCAACGTCGCGACGGGCACCTGTGTCCGATCGGACAACTCGGAGATCAGCATGCCTCGATCTTGACATTGGATAGTGCGACTCGCCAATATTGGAGAGTCGGACTATCCAATGAACCGAGGGGCCGGGATGAAACCACGCATGAGCACGCACGCGCACGAGGGTGAGCTGGTGGTCTTCCTGATCGGCATGACGGTCGGCAAGCCCTGGCGGGTGGACCGCTGGGCGCGCATCGGGAAGGCGATGACGCGCATGCAGCAGGAGCTGCACCGGAACAAGGCATGCGCGGAAGCCGGCGAGGAGGACTGGTTGGGCTTCCTCGGCGGTTACAACTGCGTCGGCCCGCGGGGTCCGGTGTCGGTGCAGTACTGGCGCAGCATCGACGACCTCTACGGCTATGCCGCCAGCGGCGAGCGCGAGCACCGCCCGGCGTGGTTGGACTACTACCGGCGGGCTCAGCGGTCGTCACGACGCGACGGGATCGGCATCTGGCACGAGACGTATGCCGTCCCGGCAGGTGGGCACGAGTCGGCATACGGCGACGTCACCGACTGGGGACTGGCGGGTGCCACCGGTGCCGTCCCGCTCGCTCGTCGTGGGCGGACGGCTCGCGAGCGGCTGGCCTCGTCGGCCGGGCCGCTCGCGAGCTGAGAGCTCTTGCGGGTCAGGCGGACTCGCCGCGGCGCTGGGTCGCAGCGTGCGCGCGTGCCAGCACTTCGGTGAGCTTGTTCGCGCCCGCGACCACGGTGCCGGCGTGCAGTCGGCCGGGCTGACGCGAGACGCGCTCGATCGGTCCGGAGATCGAGACGGCTGCGATCACGCGCCCGGACGGGCCGCGCACCGGTGCGGACACCGACGCCACTCCCTGCTCGCGCTCGCTCACGCTCTGCGCCCAGCCGCGACGACGCACCGCCGAGAGCATGGTGGCGGTGAACTTCGCGCCGTGCAGGCCACGGTGCAGCCGGTCCGGCTCCTCCCAAGCGAGCAGGATCTGCGCTGCGGAACCTGCCTGCATGGTCAGCGTGGCGCCGACGGGGATCGAGTCGCGCAATCCCATCGGGCGGTCCGCCGCGGCGACGCAGATGCGCTGGTCACCCTGCCGGCGGTAGAGCTGTGCGCTCTCGCTGCAGTGATCGCGCAGCGCGCCGAGCACCGGCCCGGCGGCGGCCAGCAGCCGGTCCTCACCGGCGGCGGATGCGAGTTCGGCCAGTCGCGGACCCAGGATGAATCGTCCCTGGACGTCTCGGGAGACGAACCGGTGGTGCTCGAGTGCGACGGCCAGTCGATGGGCCGTGGGGCGTGCGAGTCCGGTGTGTGCGACCAGTTGGGCGAGGGTTGACGGGCCGGCTTCGAGGGCGGAAAGCACAACGGCAGCCTTGTCCAGAACGCCGACACCGCTAGAGTTGTCCATGCACTGATACTGACGTCTCATTCCGCGAGACGCAAGTCCATGGGGCGTGTTTCGCGGTCAGGCTCGTTCGGTAACAGGCACTCCGAGGCGAATCCACGCCCCCGGAACACGCTCGATGAAGGAGGATCCGACGTGGGAAACACGTTGGCGGAGAAGGTTTGGGAACAACATGTCGTGAGGCATGCCGACGGCGAGCCGGATCTGCTCTACATCGACCTTCATCTGATCCACGAGGTGACCAGTCCGCAGGCCTTCGAGGGACTCCGCCTCGCCGGCCGTGAGGTACGGCGCCCGGACCTGACCGTCGCGACCGAGGACCACAACGTCCCGACGACTCCGGGGCCGATCTCCGACCCCGTGAGCCGGACACAGGTCGAGACGCTGCGCACCAACTGCGAGGAGTTCGGGGTCCGCCTCTTCCCGATGGGGGACGCCGAGCAGGGGATCGTCCACATCATCGGCCCGCAACTGGGCCTGACCCAGCCGGGTATGACGATCGTCTGCGGCGACAGTCACACATCGACCCACGGCGCCTTCGGAGCGCTGTCGTTCGGGATCGGCACCAGCGAGGTCGAGCACGTGCTCGCGACCCAGACGCTGCCGTTGCGTCCGTTCAAGACCATGGCGATCAACATCGAAGGCACGCTGCCCGACGGCGTGACCTCCAAGGACATCATCCTGGCCGTGATCGCCAAGATCGGCACCGGCGGCGGTCAGGGCTACGTGCTGGAGTACCGCGGGTCGGCCGTTCGCGACATGTCCATGGAAGCGCGAATGACGATGTGCAACATGTCGATCGAGGCGGGAGCACGTGCCGGCATGGTCGCACCGGACGAGACGACCTTCGCCTACCTGAAGGGCCGCGAGCACGCCCCCGAGGGCGCTGACTGGGACGCCGCTGTCGAGGCCTGGTCCGGCCTGGTCAGTGACGACGACGCGGTCTTCGACGCCGAGGTGGACATCGACGCAAGTTCCTTGACGCCGTTCGTCACGTGGGGAACCAACCCCGGCCAGGGTCTGCCCCTGTCGGCGTCGGTGCCGGACCCGGAGAGCTTCGCGGGCGAGAACGAGAAGGCGGCCGCGCAGCGCGCGATCGACTACATGGGTCTGACGCCCGGTGTGCCGCTGCGCGAAATCGCTGTAGACACAGTGTTTCTCGGCTCGTGCACCAACGGGCGGATCGAGGACCTGCGCGCCGCCGCAGCCGTGATCAAGGGGCGCAAGGTCGCCGACGGTGTGCGGATGCTCGTCGTGCCCGGCTCGGCGAAGGTGCGACTGCAAGCCGAGGGCGAAGGACTCGACAAGGTCTTCTCCGACGCCGGTGCCGAGTGGCGGCTGGCCGGCTGCTCGATGTGTCTGGGGATGAACCCGGATCAGCTGGACGTGGGGGAGCGCAGCGCTTCGACGTCTAACCGCAATTTCGAGGGACGACAAGGCAAAGGCGGGCGCACCCACTTGGTCAGCCCGCTGGTCGCCGCGGCGACGGCCGTGCGAGGCACGCTGTCCGCGCCGGCCGACCTGCCCACCAACTGAGCCGACGAGGAGCGACAGACATGCAGAAGTTCACCCAGCACACCGGAGTCGGAGTTCCGTTGCGGCGCAGCAATGTCGACACCGACCAGATCATTCCGGCGGTCTACCTGAAGCGGGTCAGCCGGACCGGCTTCGAGGACGGACTCTTCGCCGCCTGGCGCGGTGACGAGACGTTTGTGCTGAATAACCCTGATTTCACTCATGGTTCGGTGCTTGTTGCCGGTCCTGACTTCGGCACCGGATCGTCGCGTGAGCACGCGGTCTGGGCGTTGATGGACTACGGCTTCAAGGTGGTCCTCTCCTCACGCTTCGCCGACATCTTCCGCGGGAACGCCGGCAAGGCAGGGCTGTTGGCGGCCCAGCTTCGGCAGGAAGACATCGAATTGCTTTGGAAGCTCTTGGAGAACGAGCCGGGCACCCAGGTCACGGTGGACCTCGAGCAGCGGCTCGTGTCGGCAGGTGAGCACACCTTCGGTTTCGAGGTTGACGACTACATTCGCTGGCGCTTGCTGGAGGGTCTGGACGACATCAGTCTGACGCTGCGACACGCGGATCAGATCACAAATTTCGAAAACGTCCGGCCGAGCTGGAAGCCGACGACTCAGACTGCCTGACGGCTTTTGCGCCATACCCCCTCACGCGGGTGTCCCAAATGGGGCACCCGCGTGAATTGTCTTGGCATGTAATCGAATTGGCGAATCAGCGTTGCACTGTGGTCCTCGATACCCACGTTGTGCAGCTGCCGCCAGAGCCTTTGACAAGGCAGCCTCGGACCGCCCAAAGCTGTTGTGCCATGGGCGAATAGAGCGGCGTTGCTGGTTGCCGACTGGACGTGGTGGGCATACCGTCTATTCCCAATCGAGCGTCAGCTTGAGGAATCACACCGGACGCCCGGTCGGAAGCCGGCACCATTGAAGGGGATACGACCCATGAACAAGGCAGAGCTCATCCAGAGCCTGGAAACTCGTCTCGGCAGTAAGAAGGCAGCCAGCGACGCTCTGGAGGCTGTCGTGGATGCGATCATCCGCGAGGTCGCCAAGGGCAACAAGGTCGGCATCACCGGCTTCGGCACCTTCGAGAAGATCTCTCGCGCCGCCCGCACCGGACGTAACCCGCGGACCGGCACGACCGTCCGCATCAAGAAGACCGCTGTGCCGAAGTTCAAGCCTGGCACCGCATTCAAGACTGTCGTCGCCAACCCGCGGTCGCTGCCCAAGACTGGCAACGCCGGTGGCCGCGCCTCGAGTGCTGCTGAGCCGGCGAAGAAGACGGCCGCCAAGAAGTCCGCGGCCAAGAAGGCGACGGCCAAGAAGACGACGGCCAAGAAGGCCACCGCGAAGAAGGCCACCCCGGCCAAGGCGGCTGCCAAGAAGACGACGACCAAGAAGGCCACCGCGAAGAAGGCCACCCCGGCCAAGGCGGCTGCCAAGAAGACCACCGCGAAGAAGGTCACTCCGGCGAAGAAGACCGCTGCGAAGAAGACCACCGCGAAGAAGGCAACGGCCAAGAAGACCACGGCAAAGCGCGCATCGCGCCGCTGACACGGCATCACCGCAGACCGGCGGCCCACCCGTTGTGCACGGGACGGGTCGCCGGTCTGTGTGTATCCGTCAGGGCCCGTCCGTGTCTGTCAGGGACGACCGTCAGGGTCGGCCCGACGACTCAGCGAATGCGCTGCCCGGTGCCGATGCCCTCGATCCAGAGACGGCTCACGCCACCTCCGTCGACCTCGATGCTGACCCGCTGGCCGACCCGCAGATGGCGCAGGTGGGACTTGGCGAAGGTCGAGTGCTCGACCGTGAGCAACCGTCCGTTGTCGGTCAGGACCGCGCCGGTGCCGGTCTCCTCGTCGAAGGTGTGGATCGTCGCCTGCATGGCAGCAGCCTACGGCCGGTCGTCCAGCAGACGTCGGGTCCATGGCCCGACACCCAGGCCGCGGGCAACGTCGAGAGCCGCGTCGTTGTCGACATCGGTGCGCAGCCGCGGAAGGTCCAGGTCGAGCGTCGTCGCAGCCCGGGCGTGGCGTGCGGCGGAGCCGGTGCCGAAACGCGGGACGAGACGGGAGACGTCGTGGTGGGTGAACAACACCGTGCCGGTGCCTTCGTGATCCGGGACGATCGCAGCTTCCGTCGCAGCGCAGGCAGCAAGCCCGTCGGTCAGCTCTCGAGCAGAAAGTGCGGGCAGGTCGCCGAGCAGGACCGCCGCGGGACTGTGCGGCGCCACCGCAGCGACTGCCGAAATGCCTGCGGCCACAGCGGCATTCAGGCCGCGGCTCGGGTCGTCGACCAGGACCGCGCCCGGCTCGCCCATCTGCAAACGGACCTCGGGGTCGGCAGTCACCACGAACACCTGACTGGCCGGCACCACGTCGAGGACGGCCTGCAACGTGTCGAGCGCGATCGCGAGTGCGAGGTCCTGTCGCTGGACGCCGGCCGGAGGGCGCAACCTGGATTTGCCTCGGGCGCTGTGCTTCACCGGGACGATGACGCGCCAGGTCGAAGTGACTGTGGACTCCACGCCATGATGTTCTCATCCGTCCCGGTTGCGACCGGGAGGCGGCTCACTTCCGCGGCGACGGCGTGGTGGGTTTAGATACAGGCTCAGACAGGTGGAAGCAGGTAATGTCGCGTGCGTCGCGTGCGAGGTATGACGCTCGCCCGGAACGGACCGGGATGCCAGGCCGAGCGAGCCCGCCGAGCGCACTGATGAGAAGGAGCCAGCACTCGTGTCACGTCCCCCGATGACCGAGAACATCGAGCCGATGTACTCCAAGGTGATCACGACGCTCTACCCGGTCATGCAACGCATCACGCTGCGCGACTGGGCGGGTGCGGAGAACATCCCCCGGGAAGGCGGCTTCGTCGCGGCGGCGAACCACATCTCCAACATGGATCACTTCCCGCTGGCTCACTTTCTCGTCGAGCACGGCCGGGCACCGCACTACCTGGCTAAGTCATCGCTGTTCAAGCCACCGGGCGTGCGGCAGATCCTGAACGGCACCGGACAGATCCCCGTCTATCGAGGCACGTCCCGGGCGACGTCGGCGCTGTCGGCAGCCACTGCGGCGCTCGAGCGTGGCGCATGCGTTTGTGTCTACCCGGAGGGGACGATCACCCGTGAACCCGACTTCTGGCCGATGGTCGGCAAGTCCGGTGCCGCGCGGCTCGCGCTCGAGGGCAACGTCCCGCTGCTCCCGCTCGCGATCTGGGGCACCCGCGAGATGATGTGGCCCTACCGCGACAAGGTTCCGAAGTTGTTTCCCCGCAAGCTGGTTCACGTCGTGGCCGGTCCGCCGATCGATCTCGACGACCTGCGGGACGGGCCGGTCGACGGACAGAAGCTGCGCGTGGCGACCGACCGCCTGATGGACGAGATCACCAGATTGTTGGAGGGTGTCCGTCACGAGAGCGCGCCGCAGACCCGGTTCGACCCGCGTAAGCAGACGCCTGCGCGAGGGGGCGGCCGCGATGGGCGACCGACCGAGACGAAGGGTGATCGATGACACGGGTGGCAGTGCTCGGCGGCGGCAACTGGGGCACGGCATACGCCGCGATCATGGCGGATGCCGGCTGCACAGTCCGCATGTGGGCCAGGCGGGCAGAGATCGTCGACGAGATCAACACCGATCACGTCAACTCCGGCTACCTGGCCAATCGCGTGTTGCCGGAAGCAGTCTCGGCGACGACGTCATACGCCGAGGCCCTGGACGGTGCCGAGATCGTGGTGGTGGCGGTGCCGTCGCAGACGCTGCGGACCAACCTGGCCGACTGGCGCGAGTCACTGCCGTCCGACGCACCCGTGGTCTCCCTGATGAAGGGCATCGAGCTGGGCACCGGCGAACGCATGAGCCAGGTCATTGCCGAGGCCGGTGAGATCGAGCCGGACCGGATCGTCGTGGTGTCGGGGCCGAACCTCGCCGAGGAGATCGCTGCCCGGCAGCCGGCGGCGGCCGTTGTCGCATCGGCCAGTCCGCGCGCCCGGGCGAAGGTCGCGGAAGCCAGTGCTACCGGCTATTTCCGCCCCTATCTCGGCACCGACGTCGTCGGCACCGAGATCGCCGGAGCCACCAAGAACGTCATCGCGCTCGCCGTCGGCATGGCGTCCGGCATGGGCATGGGCAACAACACGATGGCCACGCTGCTGACCCGCGGGCTGGCCGAGACCGCCCGTCTCGGAACAGCTTTGGGCGCCGACCCGCAGACCTTCCTCGGTCTCGCCGGCGTCGGTGACCTCGTCGCGACCTGCACGTCGCCGCTGTCGCGCAACCGCACCTTCGGCTACCGGCTGGGACAGGGCCTGTCGCTCCAGGAGGTCATCGACAGCACGAAGCAGACCGCCGAGGGCGTGAAGTCGTGCGAGTCGATCCTGCAGCTGGCGCAGGGAGTCGACGTCGACGTGCCGATCGTGGAGAACGTCACCGCCGTCGTGCACGAGGGCCGCGCGCCGCAGGACGTCGTCGGACCGCTGATGTCCCGTGCCCGCAAGCACGAGACGAACTGACCGGGCCGATCTGCCCGATCTGCCCGCGGTCAGGCGCTGAAACTGCGCAGCGCCGCGTCCAGGTCCCGCCACAGGTCGTCGACGTCCTCGACACCGACCGACAGTCGGACGAGTGCGTCCGGCACGCTCTCCGGCTCACCGGCGTGCCGCCGACGGCGCTCCAGCGACGACTCCACACCGCCGAGACTCGTTGCCGGAAGCCACAATTCGACGCTCTGCTCAATGTGCTCGGCGGCCGGCTGACCGCCGGTGGGCTCGAGACACACGATGGCGCCCAGCCCGGGGTAGCGGACCCGGGCGACGGCGTCGTGCTCGGCCAGTCGGGTCGCGAGCTCGGCGGCATTGGCGCACGCGCGCTCCATCCGCAGGTGCAGTGTCCGCATGCCGCGCAGCGCCAGCCACGCCTCGTGCGGGCCGGGGATGGCGCCGTGCAACGTGCGGTGGTTGCGCAGCCGGGCCAGCAGGTCGTCGTCACCGGTCACCGTCGCACCGAGCACCACATCGGAGTGGCCGGCGAGGTATTTGGTGACGGAGTGCACGACCACATCTGCCCCCAACTCCAGAGGGCGGGCGAGCAGCGGGGTGTTGAAGGTGTTGTCGACCACCGAGACCACGCCGCGCTGCCCGGCCGCTGCCAGGATCGTCGGCAGATCGGCAACTTCCAACATCGGATTGGTCGGCGACTCCAGCCAGATCATGTCCGCGCCGTCCAGCGCCGCGACCGTCGCCGCGGTGTCCGCCGGGTCGACACGGCGGGCCGTCAGCCTCCCGGCCTCGGCCAACTGGTCGACGAGGGACGAGCTGCCGTTGTAGACGTGCTGCGGCAGCACCATCACCCCGCCGTGCGGCACCAGGTCGACGCAGGCGCTGATGGCCGCCATACCGCTGGCGAAACTGAGTGCTGCGCCGCCCTCGAGGTCGCCGAGGACCCGCTCCAGCGACTCCCACGTGCGGTTGCTGAAGCGGCCGTAGGTCGGGCCCTCACCGGCGACATACGTCGAGCTGAGCTCGATCCCCGGCCCCGCGGGTGCCCCGGGCGCGCGGGCCGGGCGGCCGAGACCGACCAGGCGGGTGGCCGGAGCAAGGGCGTGGTGATCGGTGGCGTTGCTCATGGGCTGATCTGGCATGCGCACACCCTGCCACGCCGATCCGTCGGGCAACCTGAGCGTCCACGGCCGAACGGTTAGGCTGCTGGCGATGAACGACAACAGCCCGGCCCCCGAACTCCACGCAGCGGCCGACGAACCCCACCGGAAGCCCGTTGTCGCAATTGTTTTCGGCGGTCGCTCCAGTGAGCATGCTGTGTCCTGCGCGACTGCTGCGAGTGTGCTGAGCGCGATCGATCGCGACCGCTTCGACGTCGTGCCGATCGGGATCTCCCAGGACGGCAGGTGGGTGCTGGTCGCGGACGACCCGGAGCCGTTGCGGCTGACCGCCGATCACACTCCGAGCGTGCACGGTGAGACGACCGCCGTGTTGTCGACCGACCCAGCCGCGCGTGAAGTGATGATATTCCCGCCGAACGAACCACCGCGCCGGCTCACGGCGGTGGACGTGGTCCTGCCGCTGCTGCACGGGCCGTTCGGCGAGGACGGCACGCTGCAGGGACTGCTCGAGCTCGCCGACACCCGTTATGTCGGGTCCGGTGTGTCCGCTTCCGCGGTGATGATGGACAAGGCGTTGATGAAGGTCGTCTTCGCTGCTGCGGGACTGCCCGTCGGTCCCCATGTGGTCATCACGGACAAGGAATGGCGACGTGACAAGGCCGTCTGCCTGGAGACGGCCAACGGCCTGGGTATGCCGGTCTTCGTCAAGCCCGCCCGCGCCGGGTCCAGCGTCGGCGTGGTCAAGGTCGACGAGCCCGCGGACCTGGAAGCCGCGATCGAGACCGCACGCGAGTCGGACCCGAAGGTGCTGGTCGAAGCGGCGATCGCCGGCCGCGAGGTCGAATGCGGCGTGCTCGAGGGACACGGCTGTGATCCCGCACGAGCCAGTCAGGTCGGCGAGATCACCGTGACCGGGGACCGGCATACGTTCTATGACTTCCAGGCGAAATACCTCGACACCGATGCGCAGCTGAGCTGCCCGGCCGACCTGCCGCCCGAGGTCTCCGAGGAGATCCGCGAGCTGTCGGTGAAGGCGTTCGAAGCCGCTGGCTGTGAAGGGCTTTCGCGGGTCGACTGGTTCTACGAGCCCGGCCGTGGCCTGATGCTCAACGAGATCAACACGATGCCCGGTTTCACCCCGCAGTCGATGTTCCCGCGGGTGTGGGCGGAGTCCGGCCTGGACTACCCGTCGCTGATCACCGAGCTCATCGAGTTGGCCCTGGAACGGCGGGTCGGTCTGCGCTGACGGGTCAGGCCCGAAGCCTCAGCTGCAACGGTGCGGGCCCTGCTTGATCTGCTTCGCCGCGGCCGTGAACGCACCCAGCGGCGGCAGGGAGTTGTACTTGGTGGGGACCAGCACCTCGATGGCCGGCGTGCGGCCGTAGGTGACATAACGGCCGCCGTCGGACAGCTTGCTGCCGACCCAGTCGATGCCGTCAACGGAGACACAGCCGGTGGACGTCGGACGCGGAGGCGTCACTCCGCAGCGCGCGATGATCGCCGGGTCACCCCATGCGTGGACGGTGGGGGAGTCGGTGCTCACCTTGCGCGACTTCTGGTTGGAGACAGTCGTCGGCCAGTGCTGAGCTACCTTGGCGCACAACGGGTTTGACGCGTTGTCGGCCGGTGTCGCCTTGACAGTGTCATCACCGCACGCCGCGAGGGATGCCGTGAGCGTCAGGGCGCACACGGCCATGGGGAGTGCTGTGCTTCGCCTCAATCTCGCCTCAGGGGTGCACGACGGTGCAGGTCAGCGTGCGCATGATGCCCGGCGCCTCTTGGATCTTCGCGACCACGAGCGAGCCGAGCTCGTCGAGGTTCTCCGCCTCGGCCCGGGCGATGACGTCGTAGGGCCCGGTCACGTCCTCCGAGGACAGCACCCCGGGGATCTCACGCACCGCGGCGGCGACGGCGGTCGCCTTGCCGAGATCCGCCTGGATGAGGATGTAGGCCTGAACCATTGCGTAGTCTCCCGAGTGAGTCTGCGAACCCCGCGCTGCGGGGTCCCGGCGCGATCGCCGCGTCTGGCGGAAACGCTACCGTGCCGGGGTATTCCAGCGGTGATGAAGGGTGGAAACCACAGGTATGACGCACTCACCGGACCCGCGCACCCTGGCCGATGTGGAGGAGCAGGAACTCCTGGACACGGTGCTGCCGAGATTCGCGACGCGCCGGGACGTGCTGGTCGGCCCGGGCGACGACACCGCGCTGCTGCGGTTGCGGTCCGGTGCGGCGCTCGCGACGACCGACACGATGGTGCTCGGCAGGGACTGGCTGGACGGCTGGTCGACCGGGGCGGATGTGGGGCACAAGCTCGTGGTGCAGAACGTCGCCGACATCGCTGCGATGGGCGGTCGGTGCACCGGGCTGCTGGTGACGCTGGTCGCCGACGAGGACACGACGCTGCAGTGGGTGTCCGACTTCACCGATGCCGTCGCAGCGGCAGCGCAGGCCGCAGCGACCGCGGTGATCGGCGGTGACCTGTCCTCGGCACCCGCGGGTGTCCGGATGGTCAGCATCACCGCTCTGGGCGAACTCGACAGCGTCGCACCGGTGCTGCGTTCGGGAGCTCGTGCCGGGGACGTCGTGGCGGTGTGCGGAACGCTGGGCAGGGCCGCCGCGGGGCTGGTGCTGCTGCAGCGTGGCACGCCGGAAGCGGGCCCGGATCTCGTTCTCGCGCAACGTCGTCCGGCTGCGCCATACGACCAGGGGCCGCGGGCGGCACACGCCGGCGCGACGGCCATGATCGACATCTCCGATGGGCTGCTGCGGGACGCCGGCCGGATCGCCCGTGCCAGTGGTGTCCGGATCGACCTGGATCCGGCGGCGCTCGCCGGCGACATACAGGCTCTCGCTCCGGCGCTGGACACGGCGGAGGCCGAGGAGTGCGTGCTGACGGGAGGCGAGGAGCACAGTCTCCTGGCGACGTTCCCGATCGGCTCGGTGCCGTCCGGTTGGCGACAGATCGGGGTCGTCGGCGCCGGTGCGGGGGTCACCGTGGGCGGCCGCGAACACGTCCGGGTGGGTTGGGATCATTTCGGTTCGGCAAAGACCGACTGAAACGCTCAACACCGAACGTTGGATTGTGTGACATACGGAGTAGTCTTCGGCGGAGTCGCGCAATCCGCCGCGTCCCATCGAGTCGCTCGGTGGCCCCACAGAAAGCCGCAGGTGCCCCATGCCTATGGATTCGTCCGCGTTGAGACTCGATGCCGGACCGGTCGACTACATCCTCATCGCGCTCTACTTCGTCTTCGTCATCGGCATCGGACTGGTGGCTCGCCGCCAGGTGTCCAGCAGTGTCGACTTCTTCCTCTCCGGCCGCTCGCTGCCGGCCTGGATCACCGGACTCGCCTTCATCTCGGCGAACCTCGGTGCCACGGAGATCATGGGGATGTCCGCCAGCGGTGCGCAGATCGGTATGGCGACGTTCCACTACTACTGGATCGGCGCGATCCCGGCGATGCTCTTCCTCGCCGTGGTGATGATGCCCTTCTACTACGGCTCCGGGGTGCGCAGTGTCCCGGAGTTCATGCGGCGCCGTTTCGGGCCGGAGGCACACCTGGTCAACGCGATCAGCTTCGCCGTCGCCCAGGTGCTGATCGCCGGCATCAACCTCTATCTGCTGGCGACCATCGTCAACACGCTCTTCGGATGGAGCATCTGGCTGTCCACGGTCATTGCCGCCATCATCGTGTTGTCCTACATCACCCTCGGTGGGCTGTCCGCAGCCATCTACAACGAGGTGCTGCAGTTCTTTGTCATCGTCGCGGCCCTGCTGCCGTTGACATTGGTGGCGATGCACAAGATCGGCGGTTGGGGCGGCCTGAAGGACAAGCTGCAGGCGCAGAACTTCGCGCACGACCCGATGCAGTCGTGGCCAGGTCAAGGGCTGACCAACTTCGGCAGTGCGACCTTGTCGGTCATCGGCATCGTCTTCGGTCTCGGTTTCGTGCTGTCCTTCGGTTACTGGACGACGAACTTCGTCGAGGTCCAGCGTGCGATGGTCAGCAAGGACATGAACTCCGCACGGCGCGCGCCGATCATCGGCACCTTCCCGAAGATGTTCATTCCGTTCATCATCATCATCCCCGGTATGGCGGCCGCCGGCCTCGGCGCGTTCTCCGGCTCGGGGGAGCACGACTACAACAACGCGCTGCTGTTCCTGATGCGGGACCTGTTGCCCAACGGTCTGCTCGGTGTCGCGATCGCGGGCATGCTCGCCGCGTTCATGGCCGGTATGGCGGCGAACATCTCGGCGTTCAACACCGTCATGTCCTACGACATCTGGCAGACGTATGTCGTCAAGGATCGTGACGACAAGTACTACCTGGACTTCGGGCGCATAGCGACCGTCGGCGCGACGGTGCTCGCGATCGGCACGTCCGCCTTTGCCAGCCAGTACAGCAACGTCATGAACTACCTGCAGACGTTGTTCGGCTTCTTCAACGCGCCGTTGTTCGCGACGTTCATCCTCGGCATGTTCTGGAAGAAGATGACGCCGGCTGCCGGTTGGACCGGCCTGGTCGCGGGCACGCTCGGTGCGGTGCTCGTCGGTATCGCCTCCGAGGACGCACTCGGTGGCGCCTCACAGGGCTGGATCGGACTGTCCGGGCAGGGCGCGAGCTTCGTGTGCGCCGGTGCCGCGTTCGTCATCGACATCATCGTGAGCGTGATCGTCACCGGCTTCACGGCACCGAAGCCGGAGTCGGAGCTGCGCGGTCTGGTGAAGTCGTTGACCCCCAAGGAGGACCACGCCGAGGAGGCTGTCGCCCACTGGTGGCTGTCGCCGGTGAAGCTGGCCGGCGTCTCGCTTGCCATGGTCATCATCCTCAACGTCATCTTCCACTGACCGGTCTGATCGAAAGGAGCTGAGAGTCATGACTGCTGAAACGACATCCGATCCGCACAAGCACACCGCCGGCTTGTTCGACGTGCGCAACATCATCGCCGCGCTGATGGGCATCTACGGCATCGTGCTGTTCGTCATGGGCCTGGTCAACTTCACCGACGAGGACAAGCGCAAGGCCGACGACTTCAACCTCAACCTGTGGTGCGGGCTGGGGATGTTCATCTTCGCCGTCTGTATGGCGCTGTGGTGCTACCTGCGGCCGATCGTGGTCGACGAGGTGGAGCTCGAGCGGGACAAGGCAGCCGCCGAGATGAGCAACCCCAACCTGCCGACGGACGACTGACCCGCGTGACGTCCGCACGGAGGTAGTCCTCGCCGGCCCTTCCACCGACAGGCACCTCCATTGCCGAGAGGCCCCCGGATTCAGGTCGATCTCGCCTGGATCCGGGGGCCTCTCGGCACAAAGGAGTGCCTCTCGGCACAAAGGAGTGCCTCTCGGCATACAGAAACGGGCCGTCCCACGTGGGACGACCCGTTGTCAGTTGTCAGCGTGGACTATCAACGCTTGACCTTGCCCGCCTTGAGGCAGGAGGTGCAGACGTTCAGACGCTTCGGGGTCACACCGGCCTCGCCCACGAGCGCCTTGACGCGCTGGATGTTGGGGTTCCAACGACGCTTGGTGCGGCGGTGCGAGTGCGAGATGTTGTGACCGAAGCCGGGTCCCTTGCCGCAGACGTCGCAGGTGGCAGCCACGGTGAATCTCCTTGGAGTAAATGGTTGAAGAACAAGTTGCTCCGCGGGCATGCCGCAAGACATGTCGCATACGGGAACTGCACGATCGTAGCCGAGACGGGGTCCGGTCTCCAAAACGGGGGAGTGAGCCGGCGGACGGGCCAGGATAGGCTTGAGGCTGCCCGTGTCGACCAGGAAAGGCTCTCCAGCGTCCCATGCCGCTCGAACTCCTCGACCTGGCAGCGTTGCGCCGGTGGGTCATCACCGCGCGTGCCGACCTCGCGGCATACGCAGAGGCGCTCAACGGCCTCAACGTCTTCCCGGTGCCCGACGGTGACACCGGCAGCAATCTGCTGATGACGATGAGCGACGCCGTCGACGAACTCGACCGGCGTGCCCCGGACACCATCGCAGCCGCGACCGCGGAGATGGCCAGCGCGATGCTGACCGCGGCCCGCGGCAATTCCGGTGTGATCCTCAGTCAGCTGTCCCGTGGCGTGAGCGAGGTCGTCGCTGCGGACGGTGGCGCTCTCGGCGGGCATCAGCTCGCCCGCGTGCTGAGTCGGGCGGCGGAGCTCGCCCAGGACGGTGTCTCGGCGCCGGTGCCCGGCACGATCCTCACGGTGGCGGACGCCGCAGCGCGCTCCGCAGACCGGACCGACCGGCGTGGTGCCGGGTTGCTCGAGGTGATCGATCAGGCTGTGGCCGGTGCCGCCGCCGCGCTGCTGCGCACTCGCATCGACAATCCGGTGCTGTGCCGCGCAGGAGTCGTGGATGCCGGCGGAGCGGGATATCTGCTGGTGCTCGAAGCACTGCAACGCGTGGTGCACGGCGTCGGCGGTCTCGCGGTCAATGCGTCCGCCGAGCCCGAGTGGTTGGTGACCAGTCGCGCGGCCGCCGATGTGCCGGTGGACTGTGCCGATGACGCGCCGGTCGACGGACCGGCATACGAGGTGATGTTCCTGCTGGAGCAGGCAGATGGGGACGCCGTGGGTGAGCTGAAGACGGTGCTGCACGACCTGGGTGACTCACTGGTGGTGGCGGGCGGACCGGAGCACTACTCGGTGCACGTGCACGTCGACGACGTGGCCGCCGCGGTGAATGCCGGCGTGGACGCGGGGCGGGCACACCGTTTCCGGATCACTCGATTCGCCGACCAGGTCGCGGACGGATCCGCCGAGCAGACACCGGAATTCGTGATCCTCGCGCTGACCCACGGACAGGGGGTCGCCCACGAGTTCAAGCGCGCCGGGTTCACCGCGATCACGGACTGGAGTGATCGGCGGGCGCTGACGGGCCAGCTAGGACGCGTCGGGACGTTGCTGTTGTGTGCCTGCCCCGAGGCGTATGACGTGGCGGCCGCGCTGAGCGACGGAGTGGGGGACAGCGCGGCGGACGACGCGATGGACGACGGGATGATCGTGGCGGTGGGTCATGACGCGGCGCAGGCGCTCGCGGCGGCGGCCGTCCTCGACCCGGACCTCGGCTTCGACCAGTCCTGTGCGGCCGCCCGGGACGTCGTCCGTGGCGTCGCCAGTCGCAGGGTTGTCGGTGATCCGGGGGATGATGCGCTCATGCAGCAGATCCGGGAGGTCATCGACGGTGTGCCGGGTGCGGAGCTGGTGACCTTGGTGACCGGCGACGGCCTGGCCGCGGACCGGATCGACCGGTTGCTCCGGACGCTCGCGACCGATCACGCCGCGCTCGAGGTCACGCACGTCTCCGGCGGGATCGGCGAGCCGTTGCTCACCATCGGGGTCGAGTAGATGCCGATCACGCGCAGCAGCTCGCTCAAACCGGTCGTGGGCAAGGTCGCGACCAAGCTGGAGAAGGCCCGTGGTCTGCGGACTGTGGGCGACCTGCTCGACTTCCTGCCCAGGCGATATCTCGACGCCAGCAAGAGCGGGCGGCTGTCGGACTTCCACCCCGGTCAGGACGCCGTGCTGGTCGCGACCATCGTGTCGGCGCAGACCCGGCCGATGCGCGGTCGCAAGGGCAGGATGCTGACCGCGGTGCTGCAGGACGCCGACGGGCAGCAGGCGTCGTTGGTCTTCTTCAGCGCGTGGGGTCACGAGGAGCGGCTGGTGTCGGGGGCACACGGTGTCTTCCGCGGCAAGATGCAGACCTACGGGCGCACCCTGCAGCTCGCGCACCCGGAATACACGCTCTTCACCGGAGGGGAGACCGACCCCGTTTACCGGGGCGGCCTGATCCCGCTCTACCCCTCGGTCAAGGGCGTCACCGACATGCAGTTGACGCAGACGATGCGGTTGGTCCTGGAGCAGGTCGAGCTGGACGACCCGGTGCCGCAGGACATCCGCCAGGACCGCAAGCTGCTCGACCTGCGGGCGGCATACGAGCACGTGCACTTCCCGCAGCAGGACGCCGACTGGGGGCGCGGCAAGCGCCGGCTGCGGTATGACGAGGCGCTCGTCGTGCAGACGGTCCTCGCGCAACGACGCGCACAGGCTCGCCAGGAGGAGGCGACGCCGCGCACCGCGGTGTCCGGCGGGCTGCTGGAGGCATTCGACGCCCGGCTGCCGTTCGAGCTGACCGACGGGCAGCGGCAGGTCGGTGAGCAGATCGCGCACGACATGGCGCAGGGCCATCCGATGCATCGTCTGCTGCAGGGCGAGGTCGGCTCCGGCAAGACCATCGTGGCGTTGCGCGCGATGCTCGCGGCGATCGACGCGGGAGCGCAGGCGGCGTTGCTGGCTCCCACCGAGGTTCTCGCGCAGCAGCACGAGCGATCCATCTCCGCCATGCTCGGCGAGCTCGGGCAGGCCGGGATGCTCGGCGGGGCGGACAACGCCACCCGCGTCGCGCTGCTCACCGGATCGATGACCAAGTCGCAGCGGGAGAAGGTCCTGCTCGACATCGCGACGGGCCCGGTCGGCATCGTGATCGGCACACATGCCCTGATCCAGGAGCACGTGATGTTCGCCGACCTCGGCCTGGTGGTCGTCGACGAGCAGCACCGCTTCGGCGTCGAGCAGCGAGATGCGTTGCGTGCGAAGGCGGTTCGCCCACCGCATGTGTTGGTGATGACGGCAACGCCGATCCCGCGCACGGTCGCGATGACCGTCTTCGGCGACATGGACACCTCCGTGCTCAGCGAGTTGCCGCGCGGGCGACAGCCGATCGCCAGCCACGTCGTGCCGGGCAACCGCGAGTCGTGGATGGCGCGCACCTGGCAGCGGGTGGCCGAGGAGGTCCGCGCCGGTCATCAGGCGTATGTCGTCTGCCCCCGGATCGGCGATCCGATGGATGCCTCGCTCGAGGTGCCCGGGGACTTCGACGGCGAGCCGCCGCCCGACTTCGAGCCCTATGGCGGGGGTGAGGAGCCCGAGACCCCGCGCGAGCTGATCGGAGTGCACCAGCAGCTCGAACGCCTCCGCGAGGAGCCCGCGCTGCACGGCCTGCGGGTCGAGATGCTGCACGGTCGGATATCGGCCGAGGACAAGGACGCGGTGATGCAGGCATTCGGTGCCGGCGACATCGACGTCCTGGTCTCGACCACCGTGATCGAGGTCGGCGTCGACGTGCCCAACGCGACGGCGATGGTGGTGATGGACGCGGACCGCTTCGGCATCTCCCAGCTGCACCAGCTGCGCGGCCGGGTCGGGCGTGGAGCGGCCGCCGGGTTGTGTCTGCTGGTGACCGAGACCGAGAACCCCGACACGGTCGAGCGGTTGGAGGCGGTCGCCGCGACCGCGGACGGCTTCCGGCTGGCCGACCTCGACCTGTCGCTGCGGCGCGAGGGGGACGTGCTCGGCGCCTCGCAGAGCGGCACCCGCAGCCAGCTGCGGCTGCTGCGGTTGAGTCATCCGTCCGACGTCGAGCTCATCGACTTCGCCCGGCACGACGCGACCGCGATCGTCGACACCGACCCGTCGCTGACTGCCTACCCTCGCCTGGCCGAGCTGGTCGCCGACCGGTTGAGCGACGAGCAGGCCGCGTTCCTGGAGCGCGGATGACGCGCGTCATCGCGGGCAGCGCCGGTGGGCGGCGGTTGCTGACCCCGAGCGGGTCCGGCACGCGCCCCACGTCGGATCGGGTGCGGGAGGCCGTCTTCGGTCGCTTGGAGCATCTGGACGCCATCGCCGGGTCCCACGTCGTCGACCTGTATGCCGGCTCCGGTGCACTCGGGCTGGAAGCAGTCTCGCGGGGGGCGGCGTCGGCGTTGCTGGTCGAATCGGACCGGAAGGCCGCCGCGACCATCGACAAGAACGTGCGGCATCTCGGGCTGGCGGGGGTGTCGGTGCGCGCCGGGAGCGTCGAGTCAGTGGTCGGCGCTCCGTTGTCGCAGCCTGCCGACCTGGTGTTCGTCGACCCGCCATACGCCGTGGGGGAGGAGGCGCTGGCGGACGTGCTGGCCGGACTGGTCCGGCACGGGTCCCTGGCCGTCGACGCCGTGCTGGTCGTCGAGCGGTCCAGTCGCTCCGCGGAGCCGGTGTGGCCCGAGGACGTCGAGCTGATCGGGCCGCGCCGCTACGGCGAGACCACCTGCTGGTTCGCCGAATACGTCCCCGACGGCGACACGGCCTGAGATCGGTGATTTACAGTGCCTGGCATGAGCGGCAACCCCCGGCGGTGCGTGTGCCCCGGCTCCTACGACCCGATCACCAACGGCCATCTGGACGTCATCACGCGCGCGAACGAGCTGTACGACGACGTCGTCGTGGCGGTGTTGCACAACGCCGCCAAGCAGGGGACGTTCAGCCCCGACGAACGCATCGAGTTGATCAGTGCTGCGTCCGAGCACCTGCCGAACGTGCGGGCGGTCGCCTTCGGTGACCGGCTGATCGTCGACGTATGCCGCGAGCTCGACGCCGGTGTGCTGCTGAAGGGCATTCGCGGGCTCACCGACTACGAGTACGAACTGCCCATGGCGTTGATGAACCGCGAGATGACGGGCGTCGAGACAGTGCTGCTGCCGGGCGATCCGGCATACACGCACTACTCGAGTTCGTTGATCCGGCTGATCGCCGAGCGCGGCGCCGACATCAGCTCGATGGTTCCGCCACCGGTGCTTCAGCCGCTGATCGAGCGGCTGGCCCCGACGAACGACTGAACCACCACGTCGCGCCGAGCGTCCCCAGCACGCCGAGCAGGATGTAGACGACCAGGCAGATCAGCTGGCCGGACAGATGCCGTCCGTCGAAGTAGACGATGTTGCGCAATGCGCTGGTGCCGGCGCCGTTCGGGATCAGCGGCCCGATGACCCGCCAGAACCCTGGCAGCACATTCAACTGATAGGCGCCGCCTGCGGACGGGTTGCCGAGCACGACGAAGACCAGGATCGTCACACCGATGCCGATGATGCCGAACAACGCCTCCATGGCGATCGTGACTGTGGAACTTGCCAATACGACCAGGACGCCGATGCCGGCGATCGCCCAGAAGTGCCCGGTCAGCGCGCCGAGCATCGGATCGGCGACCACCGCGCCGAGCAGGCCGCTGGCGACGGCATACGGAACGAGGGCGGTGAGCCGCCCGACCGCTGCGCCGATGCCACTCGGACGTGGGCTGCCGAGGATGCCGATCGCGGCGGCCAACAGGTAACCCCCGACGATCCACCCGATCACGACGTAGAAGCCGCTCAGCCCGCGCGCATCGTGCCGTTGCAGGGGGACGAGGTCAGTGCTCTCGGCGCTGCGCTGCTGCGCTTTCTCGAACTGCGCGATGACTCCCTCGACGGCGGTGACCGTGGCCGAACCGCCGCCGCCGGCGACATACAAAGTGTCCTTCTTGCTCGAGCCGGACATCACCAGCGCCGCGCTGCTGTCGCCGGTGGTCACCTCCTGCTTCGCCGTCGCGGCGTTCGCGACCGGCAGTGCCTTCAGCGGCTTGCCGTCCAGGCCGTTCAGCTGCGCGACGACCTGCTCCGTCCGCTGGCCGGCTGTGACCGAGATGGTGATCTCGTGCGCCGACGGTGAGTGGAACGCGCCGACATAGCTCGCGATGAAGGCGAGCTGCAGCACCAGCACGCCGAAAATCAGCAGCAGAATCCGTGGTGTCGCGATGCCCCGCAACTCACCGAGGAAGTCCGTCGGCGGCGCGTCGGACGGTGCTGCAGTTGCGCCCGCCTCGTGTTTTCCCTGTCGCATGGCGAACCTCCCTGAAGACGGTCACTACATCTGCAAAACATCTGCAAACCTACGATGTGCGGCGTCGGTTTGGGAGACCGGGCACCCAACCGGTAGCCTTGACCCTCGGTCTTGTCGTTCTCGGTAAGACCGTGCCATGTCACCTGACAAACACCCTGGATGATGCACACCGATTCGCGACGCCCGCTGGCTCTTGACACCAAGGAGCTCCCGCGGCGACCCGGTCGGATGCTCGAGGGTGAGGTCCAGGTGGCGGCGCCCGAGCACTTCGGCACCGATGTGATCAGCGTGCCGGAAGGTCAACCGATGACCTTGCGGCTGCGGCTCGAATCGGTGATGGAAGGCGTTCTGGTGACCGGCACGGTCCACGCCACGGCGACCGGTGCTTGCGTGCGGTGCCTGGAACCCGTCGATCTGCCGATCGAGGTCCCGTTTCAGGAGCTGTTCGCTTACGCCGATCGAGCTGCCCACCACCACGAGGTGGAGGACGGCGACGAAGAAGACGTGCACGAGCTGGACGGCGATCTCGCCGATCTCGAGCCCGTGCTGCGGGATGCGGTGGTGCCTGCACTGCCGTTCCAGCCGGTATGCCGGGAAGACTGCCCGGGTCTGTGCTCCGAATGCGGGGCGCGGCTCGCGGACGACCCGACGCACCACCACGAAGTGATCGACCCCCGGTGGTCGGCGCTGGCACAACTTGCCGGCGACGACACGAACACCGACAACGACGAGAAGAGGAATTGACGTGGCTGTCCCGAAGCGGAAGATGTCGCGCTCGAACACCCGGTCCCGCCGCGCGCAGTGGAAGGCGGCCCCGGTCGCGCTGTCCACCTGCCCGCAGTGCAACGCGCCGAAGCAGTCGCACGTCGCGTGCCCGGCGTGCGGTTCGTACAAGGACCGTCACTACAGCGCCGCGGAGCGCACCGAGCACCAGGCCTGACGGCCTCTTCGACGACGTGAGCCCGAGCAAGCGGCAGCGTCCCGAAACCGCACAGCGGCCCGTCGCCGACCTCGCCCGGATCCTGCAAGACAGGTCCGGCGAGGTCGTCGACGAGTCGCTGCTTTCGCGCGCCCTGACGCACCGGTCCTATGCGTACGAGAACGGCGGCATACCGCACAACGAGCGCCAGGAGTTTCTCGGCGACGCCGTGCTGGGTGTCATCGTCACCGATCACCTCTACCGCGAGCATCCCGATCTGCCCGAAGGGCAGCTGGCGAAATTCCGTGCAGCAGTGGTGAACTCGCGTGCCCTGGCGAAGGTTGCGCGGCAACTGGAGCTGGGTTCGTTCCTGAAGCTGGGTCGCGGTGAGACCACCACCGGTGGGCGCGACAAGGACTCGATCCTGGCCGACACGATGGAAGCCGTCATCGGCACCGTCTACCTGTCCAGCGGGATCCCGGGCGCCACGGCACTGATCCACAGCCTGATGGACACGCTGATCGAGCGATCCGCGACGCTCGGCGCCGGCCTCGACTGGAAGACCTCACTGCAGGAGATCTCGTCGAGTCTCGGACTCGGCGTGCCCTCCTACCGGGTGGACGAGGAAGGCCCGGACCATGACAAGACGTTCACCGCGACCGTGCTGATCGCCGACGAGGATCTCGGTCACGGTGTCGGCCGCAACAAGAAGTCGGCGGAGCAGGAAGCAGCCGAGTCGGCGTGGAAGACGCTGAAGGCCCGGTCGGACAGCGCCGAGAACTCAGCCGAGAAGTCCGTGGAGAACACCGCCGACAAGTCGGCCGAGAAGTCGGGCACGAGCGCCGGAAGTGCCTGAGCTTCCCGAGGTCGAAGTCGTACGGCGCGGGCTTGCCACGCACGTGGTGGGGCGGTCGTTCGAGCATGTCGCTCTCTTCGGGCACCGCGTCGCGCGGCGCCATCTGCCCGGTCCGGTCGATCTGGCCGACCGACTGCGTGGTGTGGTTGTCACGGGTGCCCGGCGCCGTGGAAAGTATCTCTGGTTGGAGCTGGACGGCGGGGTCGAGGCGCTCGTCATACATCTGGGGATGAGCGGGCAACTGCTGGTGGAGGCGGCTGACGCACCGCGGGAGAAGCACGCGCACGCGTTGTTCGACCTGTCGGACGGCCGACAGCTGCGCTTCGTCGACCAGCGGACCTTCGGTGGCCTGCAACTGGTGTCGCTGGTCCCCGACCCCTACGGTTCGGGCAGCGTGCCGGAGATCATCACGCACATCGCAGCTGACCCGCTGGAGCCGGCGTTCGACCAGCAGTCGGTGAGCCGGGCCATGCGCCGTCGGCGCACCCAGCTGAAGCGTGCTCTGCTCGACCAGTCGCTGGTCTCCGGGATCGGCAACATCTACGCCGACGAGGCACTGTGGCGGGCTCGGCTGCACGGCGAGCGGGCGACGGAGAAGCTGACCGCTGCTGCGGTGCGCGAGGTGCTGGGTCATGCAGCAGAAGTGATGACCGAGGCGCTCGGTCGTGGCGGCACCAGCTTCGACAGCCTGTATGTCGACGTCAACGGCGCCAGCGGCTACTTCGAGCGATCGCTGAATGCCTATGGGCGACAAGGAGAGCCGTGCCATCGTTGCGGCACGTTGATGGTGCGGGAGTCGTTCATGAACCGGTCGTCGTTCAGCTGCCCGCGGTGCCAGCGGAAGCCGCGCGTCATCGCCAGGTAAGCCTCCGGTTAGGTTGCTGTGCATGAGTGCATTGGAGCCGCAGGACCTGCCGACCGCCGAAGACGCCCTCACCTGGGTTGCGCAGACGTGCGACGACGGGTTGAGCCGGGCGAGTGCGGCGGTGGACTCGTTGAAGGCCGCCCCACCGGCCGACGCGCTGGAGGTGCTGCACGCGTGGAACGACATACACGTCGCGCTCGCGAACGCAGCCGGTGTCGCCGGCGTCTACGCCGAGACCGATCCGTCGAGCGCGGTGCGGGCAGCGGCCGACGACGCGATGCAACGTCTCGACGCGTTCTCGACCGAGTTGGGCATGGACCGGGAGGTCTTCGCGATCCTCGACGCGCTCGATGCCTCCGGCCTCGGTGACGACGCGCAACGTTTCCTCGAGCGTGCGTTGCGGGATTTCCGCCGAAGCGGCGTCGATCAGGATGACGCCACCCGAGCTCGGCTGACCGAAGTCGCCGAGTTGGAGTTGACGGCGAGTCAGGAGCACAGCAAGCACATCCGCGAGGGGGTGCGGTCGATCTCCGTGCCGCCGGAGGCACTCGCCGGTATGCCGCAGGATTGGCTCGACGCACACCCGGCAGGCGACGACGGCATGGTGACGGTGACCACCGACTACCCGGACTCGATCCCGCTCATCACCTTCTGCAGCGACGCATCCACCCGTATGGCGATGACGCTCGAGCGCCTCAACGTTGCCTGGCCGGCCAATGACGCCGTGCTGCAACGCCTGCTGGAGCTTCGCGCCGAGCACGCGAAGCTGCTGGGCTACGACACCTGGGCGGACTTCGATGCCGAGGTGAAGATGATCGGAAATGCCTCTGCCATCGGCGAATTCATCGACAAGATCACGGCCGCTGCCGCGGACAGAGCACAGCGTGACAAGGCGGTCCTGCTGAAACGCCTCCAGCAGGACGTGCCCGAGGCCACGGACATCTCGTCGGCCGATCTCACGTACTACTCGGAGCTGGTGCGTAAGGAGCAGTACGCCGTCGACGCGCAGCAGGTCCGCACCTACTTCTCCTTCGCGAAGGTGCGGCAGGGCCTGCTCGACGTCACGGGCCGGCTCTTCGAGATCGCGTTCGAGCCGGTTGACGTGACCACCTGGCACGAGGAGGTGGCGGCATACGACGTGCTGCGGGCGGGGGAGCGCGTCGGGCGCATCTACCTGGATCTGCACCCGCGGGACGGGAAGTACAAGCACGCAGCGCAGTTCGACCTGCGTGGCGGGCTGCGTGATCGCCAGCTTCCCGAAGGCGTGCTGTTGTGCAACTTCGGCCGCGGGCTGATGGAGCACGACGAGGTCGTGACGCTCTTCCACGAGTTCGGGCACCTGATCCACCACGTGCTCGGCGGGGACCAGGAATTCATCACCTTCAGCGGCGTCGCGACCGAGTGGGACTTCGTCGAGGCACCCAGCCAGATGCTCGAGGAATGGGCCTGGGACGCCGATGTTCTCGCAACCTTCGCCAGCAACGAGCAGGGCGAGACCATCCCGGCCGAGCTGGTCCGCAAGATGCGCAAGGCAGACGACTTCGGCAAGGGATTCCAAGCACGCACCCAGATGTTCTATGCGGCACTGTCGCTCAATCTGCACCTGCGGCGGTATGACGACCTGACCGCCGTGGTGCGCGATCTGCAGGCGAAGTACTCGGTCTTTCCCTACGTCCCGGACACGCATTTCCACTGCGCCTTCGGACACCTCGACGGCTACAGCTCGGGCTACTACACCTACATGTGGTCGTTGGTCATCGCGAAGGACATGTTCAGCGCGTTCGACACCGACGACATGTTCAACCAGGAGGTGGCCGGGCGCTATCGCGACAACGTCCTGGTGCCCGGCGGGAGGCGCGACGCGGCAAAACTCGTCGAGCAGTTCCTCGGGCGGCCCTACACCTTCGACGCGTATGCGGCGTGGCTTGCCGAGTGACCCGACAGCCGACCCGCCCACGGGCGATCATCGTCGGCATCGGCACCGAGTGCTCATCGTTTGCGCCGCACCGAACGTCGTTGTCGGAATTCGGGATTCGCGAAAATGACAGGACGCTCGAACGCTTCCCGTCGGTGCGGTCCGGAGAGCTGGACGACGTAGAGTTCGTGGCCGGACCGGTCGCGCGGGCGCTGCCGGGTGGCCCCGTGCTGCGCAGCGCCTATGCCGAACTCCTCGATCGCGTCCTACACGCCGTGCGATCGGGTGCTCCGTGGGACGGCGTCCTGCTCGACATACACGGCGCGATGCTGGTCGAGGGCATCGATGACGTCGAGGCGGATCTGGCTCGACGCGTCCGGCAGGCGGCCGGAGGCGCGCAGGTGGTGCTGGCCGCGGCGATGGATCTGCACGGTCAACCGTCGCGCGACTTCGTGCGCGAGGTGGACCTACCGACTTGCTACCGGACTGCTCCACACATCGACGAAGCGGAGACGCGGGACCGGGCCGCCCGCTTGCTGGTGCGCGCGTTGACCTCGGGCTCCCGCCCGGCGCGTGCATGGTGCCGGATCCCGGTCATCCTCCCGGGGGAGAAGACCTCCACGCGAGTCGAGCCCGCACGGTCGTTGTACGCGCAGTTGAAGCATCCACCGGACGGTGTCTGGGAGGAAGCCCTCTGGGTGGGTTACGCGTGGGCGGACGAACCCCGGACGGCCGCCGCCGCGGTCGTGGTGGGGGACGACCTCGGCGCCATACGGGATGAATGCGGGCGGCTGGCGGAGTCGTTCGTCGCCGCGCGCAACGACTTCAGCTTCTGCGGTCCGGCGGAGAAGCTGAGCCGCGCACTCGACGCAGCACACGAGGAGACCGGTGCTCCCTTCTTCATCAGTGACACCGGGGACAACCCGACGGCAGGCGGATCCGGTGACGTGGCAACAACATTGGCCGAACTGCTCGTCGATCAACGCATCACGCAGGGAGACGGCGAGGTTGTGTGGAGCGCACTGGTGGACGCTGCCGGTGTGCAGACGGCCGAAGACGCAGGAGTCGGTGCGAGCTTCGATGCAGCGGTCGGCGGTTGCCTGGGCTCGCCCGGTCGGGTGCGCTTACAGGGTGTTGTCGATCAGCTGGTGTCCGACGCTGCCGGCGGCGCCGCAGTGGTGCGCGTCGGCCGGTTGCGGGTCGTCCTCACCGAGCGGCGCACCCCTTTCCACACGCGAGAGGACTACGCGCGGGTGGGCATCGACGTGCAGCGAACTCGACTGGTGATCAACAAGATCGGCTACCTGGAGCCCGACCTGCAGGACATCAGTCGAGGCTGGGTCATGGCGCTGACGGACGGTGCCGTCGATCAGCGCATCGAGCACCTGCACTTCAACCGCCTCGACCGCCCGTTGCATCCCTTCGACGAGCTCGCCGACGACTGGCGTGCCGACGTCGAGCTGTTCGGCACGGCCGGCGCATCAGTCGTATGACGACCGGCCCGCGCGCCTCTCAGGACTCGTGTACGAGTTCCGCGGCCCTGCGCACCAGGTCGGTCGACACCGGTCGATCCCAGGCGGCCCCGTCACGCACCGCCCGGCCGAGGTGCAGTCCCTGAGCTCCGGCACTGATCAGTACCGGAATGTTGTCGAGCGTGACGCCACCACCGACGAGCAATCCGGCCGCCAGCTCCGGGTCACGCAGTGCCGCCGCGAGGCGCGGCATACCAACGTCGACCCCGGCCGGATCACCAGCTGACAACACCTGGTCACAACCCGGCAGGAACAGCGCCGCGGTGGCAGCTGCCGACAGGTCGGGCGCGTCATCGAGCGCACGATGAAACGTCCAGTTGCGGTCGCCGAAGGAAGCGATCACCGGATCCAGCCGATAGGAAGGCACTCCGGCGACGTCGATCGCACCACACACGAATTCGGTTGCCATCGGCAGAGATTCGACATCTGAACGCAGGATGTCCGCCGTCTCCTGGGTCACGTGGTGCGACTCGGTGCGCCGGACCATGACACGCACCGGGCGATCGGTTGCGTCGAGCACGGCAGCCAGCACGTCCGGCGCCGGCGTCATACCTCCGCGCTCCGGCTCGGCAACGAGCTCGAGCCGGTCGGCACCGCCGGCCGTCGCCGCGCGAGCATCCGCCGCACCGGTCACGATCACTTCACATGTGCGCATCATGAACTCATTCTGGGCCCGGGACCGGCATGCGCACGAGGGTGGCAGGCTGAGCCCATGACAAACACGCCACGCACGTCCTCGGTCGTCGACCAGGTCAAGAAGCAGTTGTTCATCGGTGGCACCTGGAGGGACGCCGACGGAGGACGGACGCTCGAGGTGGACAACCCCGCAACCGGAGGCGTGCTGGCTGAGGTCGCCGATGCATCGGTGGCTGACGGTGCCGCTGCGCTGACCGCTGCTGCCGAGGCACAGGAGGACTGGGCGCACTCCGCGCCACGGGACCGCAGCGAAATCCTCCGCGCCGCATACGAACTCGTCGTCGAGCGCGCCGAAGTCTTCGCGGAGTTGATGACTCTGGAGATGGGGAAACCGCTCGCGGAGTCCCGCGGCGAAGTCACCTACGGGTCGGAGTTCTTCCGGTGGTTTGCGGAGGAAGCAGTGCGGGTTTCGGGTCGCTACTCCGTGGCTCCCAACGGCGCGACGCGACTGATGACGATGAAGCAGCCGGTCGGGCCGACATTGATGATCACGCCCTGGAACTTCCCCTTGGCCATGGGCACGCGCAAGATCGGGCCGGCGATCGCGGCGGGCTGCACGATGGTCGTCAAACCCGCCGCGGAGACCCCGTTGACGATGCTCTATCTCGCGCAAGTGATGGAGGAAGCAGGTCTGCCGGCCGGTGTGCTGAACGTCATCACCACCACCGACAGCGGAGGGGTGATGGAGCCGCTGATCCGGGACCCGCGTGCCCGCAAGCTGACCTTCACCGGCTCGACCCCGGTGGGCCGCACGCTGATCGAGCAGTCGGCACAACAAGTGCTGCGAGTGTCGATGGAGCTGGGCGGCAATGCTCCGTTCATCGTCTTTGCCGACGCCGATGTCGATGCCGCGGTCGAAGGGGCCATGCTGGCCAAGATGCGCAACATCGGCGAGGCATGTACGGCCGCCAACCGGTTCTTCGTGCATGCGGATGTTGCCGAGGAGTTCAGCGAGAAGTTCGCCGCGCGCATGGCTGCGCTGACGGTCGGAGACGGTATGACCGATGGTGTGGACGTCGGGCCACTGATCAATGCCAAGGCGGTCGACAAGGTGCTCGCCATGGTTACGGACGCGACCGATCGTGGTGCGCGCGTGGTCACCGGCGGCACCAAGGGTGACCGCTCCGGGTACTTCTTCGCGCCCACGGTGATCGCTGACGTGCCCGGTGACGCGACGATGGCACGCGAGGAGATCTTCGGACCAGTTGCCGGCATACAGACGTTCACCGACGAGGCCGATGCGATACGTCGTGCGAACGACACCGAGTACGGCCTCGTGGGTTACTTCTTCACTCGTGACTACGCACGGGTTCTGCGAGTCAGTGAGGCGCTGGAGTACGGCATGGTCGGGGTGAACCAGGGTGTCGTGTCCAACCCCGCCGCGCCGTTCGGTGGGGTGAAGGCGAGTGGCTTCGGACGCGAGGGCGGTGCTGAGGGCATCGAGGAGTACCTCGAGACGAAGTATGTCGGCCTGGCGTTCTGACCGACCGCGTGAGCCTGTGGACAACTTCTGCGGCTGACCGGCATCGGCTCCTACTCTCGTGACGACGAGCAGGAAGGGAGTCGGCGATGGGCCAACTCAGGGTCGATCCGGGGGCACTGGACGACGTCTCAGCCACTTTGCGTGGTGCGCCGGACAGCGGCATGGCAACGCTGGCCCGCGCGGTCATCGATGATCTTCGCGACGGCGAGGGAAGTGGTGGCGTGGACGACATCACGTCCGTGTTGCCCCGGCTCGTCGCCGATGTGGCGGAGCGGACCGCAACGATCGCGAGCAAGTTGTCGACCGCTGCGGGCAGCTATCGCAACACCGAGTGGCTGGTGCGTATCGCCCTGGCCGAGCAGTCATGAAGCCGCTGGACGGCGACCCGACCATCCTGCTACGAGCACATGGTCGATGCGGGGCACTGGCCCTGGAGTTGGACCGCCTCGACAGGGCGTTGGGGACCGGCCACGGTTCGGCTCTCGGCCGGTGGTCGGGTGCCGGGGCGGCAGCGTTTGCGCAGTCCGCTGCGGACCACCGAAGGACCGTTGGCGGGGTGCGGGCTGCAGTCGAGCGGATCGGCGTGATCACGCGTGCATTCGCGCACGAACTCGCCGATGCGCAGGCGGACGCAAGGCGGTTGCCGGAGCAGGCTGTTGCCGAGAGGGCAGCGCTCGAAGAGCGTGTCGAACTGTCACGTCGCCGGTTTCGGCAGCAGCTGGCGCTCGTCGAAGCTGATCTCGAAACTGATCTCGGGCGGCTGAGGATCGGGCCGCCCACAGGTTCGGATCGTTGGACCGGCCCAGTGCGGCCGCCCGGCGAGGGACCGAAGTCCCAGCCGGTGAACGACCGCTGGACGGGACCGGTGCGCTTGCCGGATTGCTGGCACAAGGGCAGACGGGATCGAAGATTCCTGCGGTCGCCGAGGCTTCCCCCTCTGCCCAGGCCGGTCGAGTGGCCGACAGCCGATGCGCAGTCGCCGTGGAGACCGCGATGGCTCAACGGTGCCGGAGGGAATGAGCAGCAGATGGCCGTACAACCCGTGGGCTTGGCAGCATGAGCAGGTGGAGCGAGTCGCTGATCCAATTCACCGACGAGGAGTTGCTGCTGTTCGGTGCGGAGCATCCGATTGTGGATGCGCCATACCTCAGCCGGTTGGACGCGACGCATCGAAAGGTGGCTCTCGAGGTCGCGCTCCGCTCGCTCTGCGCGCACGGTGCTGTGGTGGTGAACGATGGAGCCGGCATGGAACTGCCCCAGTCCGTCGTCACGATGTTGCAAGTGCGGTCGTGCGCGAAGTCCACTTTGGTGATCAACAAATCGGATGCAGAGTCCAGCGTGCTCCGATATCACCATTTCGACACCGACCACGTTCTCGTCGAGGACGTGACGGATGTCGGCGCACACCAATTTCACTTCATCGACCACGCGGACGTAGCCACCGAGATCGAGGCGTTCTGCATGGTCGACGGGGCAGCCGATGGGGAGGGTGAACCCGTCAAGCTGGCCGCCGACAGGTTCGACTCAGGGGAGTTGTCCCCGGAGCTTTGGGGTGACGGTGTCGCACAAATGAACGCGACAGTCTGGCGAGCCGACGGGGGAGGCCCCGCGCTGCTGGTGCTCGGCTTCCTGCTGGGGTCGGCCGGTAGCTGGTCGAGTAGCCGCGTCGTCAACCCGTTGGAGAGCGACGATCGCCTGGTGGAGGTACGCCCGGTCACGGTCAAGGAGATCGGTCGACACATCTTCGATGCGCTGCTCGGCAGCGAGGTCGAAGGTCCAGTCCCGGATGAATGGCATTTAATGAGAGCGTGACCGACTTCTCCGCCACCCCCGCACAACGCTCTGTCTCGGTTCTGGGATCGACGGGCTCCATCGGGACGCAGGCCATGGACATCGTGCGTCGCAACCCCGATCGATTCCGCGTCGTCGCACTCAGCGCCGGTGGTCGTCAGCCTCGGCTGATCGCGCAGCAGGCTGTTCAGGCACGGGTCGACCTCGTGGGACTCGCGGCGGGCGACGCGAACGAATTCCGCGCCATGGTGGCGGACGAGGCGAGAGCGGCGGGCGCGCCGTCATACCTGCCGGAGATCGTGATCGGGCCGGATGCGGCGGAGCAGGTCGCGCGGTGCGGCGCCGACGTGGTGCTGAACGGCATCACCGGCTCGATCGGTCTGCGTCCGACGATGGGCGCGCTCGAGGCGGGTTCAACCCTCGCGTTGGCGAACAAGGAGTCCTTGATCGTCGGCGGCCCGATCGTGAAGCGTGCCGCGGCTCCCGACCAGATCGTGCCAGTGGACAGCGAGCACTCGGCGATCGCACAGAGCCTTCGCGCCGGCAGTCGCAGCGAAGTACGCCGACTGATCGTCACCGCGAGCGGCGGGCCGTTCCGGGGGCTGCCGTTCGACGAGTTGAAGAAGGTCTCACCCGAGCAAGCCCTGGCGCACCCGAACTTCGCCATGGGCAAGGTCATCACCACCAACTCCGCCACCCTGGTCAACAAGGGGCTGGAAGTCATCGAGGCTCACCTGCTCTTCGACGTGCCGTTCGAACGGATCGACGTTGTCGTCCACCCGCAGCAATACATCCATTCCATGGTCGAGTTCGTCGACGGTGCGGTGGTCGCGCAGATCGGTCTGCCGACGATGCTCGTCCCGATCGCACTCGGACTCGGCTGGCCGGACCGGGTGGCAGACGCGGAGACGCCCATCGACTGGACGAAGGCGAATGACTGGCGCTTCGAGCCGCTCAACGACGACGCATTTCCGGCGGTGCAGCTGGCGCGCAAGGTCGGGATGGCCGGGTCGACATACCCAGCGGTCTACAACGCAGCGAACGAGGAGTGTGTGACTGCATTCCACGACGGGCGGATCAACTTCACCGACATCATCGAAACGGTGAGCGCCGTCGTCGACGCGCATTCCGCGCCCGCCGGCGAACTCACGATCGACGGCGTCCTCGAAGCGGAGTCCTGGGCACGTCGTCATGCACAGCAACTACTCGATCGGCGCTGAGCGCGTCCGCAGCCAGCCATGAGACGCTGGTAGTTGTGTTGTTCCTGCTCGGCGTGATCATTCTGCTGCTCGGCATCGGTGTCTCCATCGCGCTGCACGAGCTGGGGCACCTGACGCCCGCAAAGCTGTTCGGCGTGAAGGTGACCCAATACATGGTGGGCTTCGGGCCGACCGTCTGGTCGCGTCGCCGCGGTGAGACCGAATACGGGCTGAAAGCGATCCCCCTCGGTGGCTACATCCGCATGATCGGGATGTTTCCTCCGCGGCCCGGCGAGGAAGACGGTTACATCCGAGCCTCCTCGACCGGGCGATTCACCCAACTCGCCGATCAGATGCGCGAGGACGCCTATGAACACATAGCGCCGCAGGACCAGGAGCGGGTCTTCTACAAGCTGCCGACCTGGAAGAAGGTCGTCATCATGTTCGGCGGCCCGTTCATGAACCTGGTCATCGCGCTCGTGCTGCTGATCCTCATCGCCAGTGGCATCGGGCTTCCGGTGCAGAAGAGCGCGAATATTGCGGCAGTGCAGTCCTGCTCGGCAACCGACACCGGCAAGGCGGTGACCGACTGCGACAGCAGCGGTCGGACGGCCGCAGCCGCCGCCGGGTTGAAACCTGGGGACCGGATCGTCTCCATCAACGGCACCGACGTCTCCACGACGATCGACTTCACCAACATCGTCCGGTCGCACCCGGACGAGCGGATCCCGCTCGTGGTGGAGCGAGACGGGAAGACAGTCACGCTGCAGGTGCGACCCAAGCTGGAACGTATGCCCAAACAGGACAGCAGCGGCACACAGGTCGTCAACTGGAAGGGTGAGGTCGAGTTCGAGAACGTGGGCGTCATCGGTGCGTCGATCGGTGGCACCTACCAGGACGAGCGGCAGTCGCTGCCGGCAGCCCTCGGCACGTTCGGGGACGCCCTCAAGAAGACCTCGTCGGTCTTCGTGAAGATCCCGCAGAAGATGGTCGGCGTCTGGAACGCCGCCTTCAGCGACGGCACGCGAGACCAGTACAGCCCGCAGTCAGTGGTCGGCGTCGGACGCACCGCCGGCGACGTCACCGAGTCCAAATACGCGAGCACTCAGGACAAGATCGTCGTCCTGCTGATGATCCTCGCCTCGCTGAATCTCGCGCTGTTCGTCTTCAACCTGGTGCCGTTGCTGCCCCTCGACGGGGGGCACATTGCCGGAGCGCTCTGGGAAGCGGTCAAGCGTGGCATCGCCCGGCTTCGCGGTCGGACCGGTCCGGTCTACGTGGACGTCGCCAAGGCACTGCCATTGGCGTATGGCGTCTCGGTCGTGTTGCTCGTGATGTTCGCCCTGCTCGCCTATGCCGACATCGTCAATCCGGTGAAACTCGGCTGACGATGTCGCGGCGTGCGACGTACCAGCCGGCCCGCACAGAGCCAGATGACACACGGTCGAAAACTGGTGGCGGTCGACACGTCCAGCCCGGCACAGTCGTCCCATGACGAGTAGTGACCTGTGGGACTCCGAGACGGCCGAACGGTACGACGAAGAGTCCTCCTTCATGTTCGCTCCCGAAGTACTCGACCCCGCGGTGGACGTCCTTGCTGCACTGGTCGGCCATGGCGCGGCACTCGAATTCGCGATCGGCACGGGTCGAGTAGCGATCCCGTTGCATGAGAAGGGAATCGATGTTTCCGGCATCGAACTGTCACAGCCGATGCTTGACCAGCTGTTTGCCAAGAGTGCAGACATCTCAGCTGTCGGCGGCGACATGGCAACGGCAGTAGTCGACGGCGAGTTCTCGCTGGTCTATCTGGTGTGGAACGGCCTGGGCAACGTTCGGACCCAGGCCGAGCAGGTCGAGGTCTTCCGGAATGCCGCGCGGCATCTTGCCCCTGGCGGACGTTTCCTGATCGAAATGTGGGTCCCTGGCATCAGGCGGATGCCGCCCGGCCAGTCCACCGTGCCGTTCCATGTGGGCGCGGATCATCTGGGCTTCGACACGTATGACCTGACGACCCAGCAGGGCACGTCGCACCATTACACAAGGACCGCCGACGGCAACTTTCGCCACGGCACCAGCAACTTTCGCTACGTCTGGCCGGCCGAATGCGATCTGATGGCGCTGCTCGCCGGTATGACGCTGGAACGTCGTATGGCGGACTGGGACGGCAGCGAGTTCACCTCCGACAGTCGCTCACACGTGTCGATCTGGCGCAAGGGCGAATGATGGTGCGGCCTCACGAATGTTGCGAGGAACGATCGGGGATCATGCGGCGTCGGGCCGTCGTTTCGTCATTCGGCCGCGGGTGAGATCCCATCGCACGCCGACGGCGGTCGCGGTGGCGCTGTATGAATATCGATGCACCGTCTGATGATGCGTCGTGCACAACATTGCTGAATTGAGCAGGCTGGTGACTCCGCCGGAGGACCACGGCACGATGTGATGGATCTCGCAGAACGTCGGTGGTCGATCACAGCCGGGGAACGTGCAGCCTCGATCTCGAAGTGTGACTGCTGTCCGAATCCCTTTGGTGACTAGGCGTTTCGTGCGGCCGACGTCCAACGGCTCACTGGCTGTTCCGAGGACAACCGGCACGACGTCTGCGTCACACGCCAGCCTGCGAGCAGCGGCGGTGTCCAGCACCTCGCCGGTGGCGGAGATCGCGGCACCACAGCCTGACTTCAACGTGCGGAGCGGAACCGTCACGACGACCCGTGCCGCCGCCCCGACCTGATCAACGTCTCCTACCGCGTCGGGGGAGCGGGCGCCACGGCTGACCAGCGCGACCAAGGCGTCGACGCGACGCTTGGTCGGTGTCCGGTCGTCGACCGCACCGCTAGTGAGCGGGTCTGAGTTGCTTGGGTGGGTGGTGTTCGGGCCGGTTGTGTTCGCACTGGGCACTGTCCGCCCACGCGGCGCCGACAGTGCGAGCAGCGCCTCGGTCACGATCGCGGCATTGACCGGCGCAAGCTCGGCCGTCAGTCGAGTCATCCCGGTGGCGGTGGTCCGCCAGGACAGCGACTCGGTGCGCTCGAGGGTCTCATCTCGTTTGTCGAGCTCGTCCTCGGCGTTGTCGGCGAGGATCTGGCGGGTGAGTCGCTCTTGTCCGCGGCGGCCGGTGGCCGGATCCAGCGCGAGATACCAGCCGAGAGCCTTCTCGCGCGAGGATTCCGGAATGATCGGTTCGATCTTCGCGAACTCGGTCAGTGCGGTCCTCGCAACGGCGGGCGTGCAGGTGCCGGCCAATAGGGCGTCGGTCACCGGCCGCTGAGTATCGCCGTTGCAGGCGTCGGCGACCGAACCCATCGTGTGCGCATCGCGCATGTCGAGGGGCACACCCGCCTCGGTCGCGCAATTGCCCACCCACTGCGTTGTGTTGGCGGCATCCGAGGCGCGGACGTCGCCGCGCTCGGACGCTTGTCGTGCGACGAGTGTGCCGAGTTGCTCGCTGCGGCTGCGAAGTCGCAGCAGCACGGACATGAGCTGCGCCAGGTCGGTCGGCGCCAGGCGATCGATCATGTCGGGCAGGTCTTCGAGCGCTCGCACACAAGCGGTCAATTGCCCGATGACCGCATCGTCGTCCGCTGCCATGCGTCTGCCCGCCCCTCGCCTGTCTGTTCGTTGGGCCCGAAGGTAGGTCCGTGAGCCCCGAACCGTCGTGACCGAACCCACCGGCCTGTGGACGAGCCGGGGACCGGCGAAGGGATGTGGACGGCTCTCCCGTCAACAGCACCGCTATTCGGCTGCTTTGACGCTCCTCTGCTCGCGTTCGGACGCCCGGATGTCGTCCTCCAGGCGATCGCCGAACCGCGAGACCCGGCTGTCGCGCTCGGCGAAGACGGACGCGCCCGGTTTGTTGCCCCACTTCCACTCGTTGAAGAAGATGTTGAGCACCACAGCACTGATCGCGGCCGAGCTGATGCCGGAGTCCATGATCACCCCGAACCAGTCCGGGAACTTGTCCCAGAAGGTCGGCATCGCGATCGGTATGACGCCGAAGCCGAACGCGACCGAGATGATGATCAGGTTGAGGCCGTTCTCGAAGTCGACCCGCGCCAGGGTGCGTATGCCGCTGGCGGTCACCGAGCCGAAGAGGATGATGCCCGCGCCACCCAGCACCGGGGAGGGTATGCCGGCCACCACCGCTCCGACCACCGGGAGCAGACCGAGCACCACCAGCACCCCGCCGCCCGCGGCCACCGCGTAACGGCTCTTGATGCCGGTCAGCGCGACCAGGCCGACGTTCTGCGCAAACGCGCTCGCCGGGAAGCTGCCGAAGAACGGCGCGACGGTCGTGGCCGCCATGTCGGCACGCAAGCCGGCTGCGACACGCTTGTCGTCCACCTCGGTCTCGACGATCTCGCCGATCGCGAGGATGTCGGCCGTCGTCTCGGTCATGATCACCAGGATCACGATCACCATCGAGATGATCGCGCCCGCCTGAAATGTCGGTGAGCCGAAGTGCAGGAACTGCGGCAGCGCGACGATCTTGGCGTCCTTGACCCCGGAGAAGTCGGCGTGCCCGGTGGCAGCCGCCACGAGCGTGCCGATCACCATGCCGATCAGGATCGACAAGCGGGAGATCGCGCCCTGGAAGAGGCGGCTGATCAGCACGATGATCAACAAGGTGAGGCCGGCGAAGCCGATGTTCGCCGGCGAGCCGAAGTCCTTGGCGCCGGAGTCACCGCCCATGCACCAGGTGAACGCCGTGGGCATCAGCGAGGCGCCGATCACCGTGATGATCGAGCCGGTGACGACGGCGGGGAAGAAGCGCACGATCTTGGCGAAGTAGGTCGAGGCGATCACCCCGACGACGCCCGCCACGATGATCGCGCCGAGCACCGGTCGGACACCGTCCTTGCTGGCGATCGAGACCATCGTCGACACGCTGGCGAAGGAGACGCCCTGGACGATGGGCAGGCGACTGCCGACCGGGCCGATGCCGAGCGTCTGCAGCAGGGTTGCCAGGCCGCTGATGAACAGGCCGGCTGTGACGAGCAGCGCAACGTCGGACGTGCTCAGGTGCGCGGCGCCGCCGATGATGATTGGAGGGGCGATCACTCCGCCATACATCGTGAGGATGTGTTGGGTTCCGTAGGTCAGCAGGCGCCCGGGACCATACATCGTGTCCTCGGGGCGGCCTTGGTGCTTCGGATTGCCCGTGCGTCGTAGGAGTTTCACAGCGCTCACCCTCAGTGGAGTCTGGGTCCGGGGTCGCGCAGCGGGGCGACTGTCGAGCAATCAGGGTGTAACTGATCGGGTGTGCACATCATGCACTCGCTTTCATATAGTGAAATTTGAGTTTCGACACATGAAAGCGTGGCACGGGCCGCACTTGTCGTCAACGGTTTGTTGAATTTCGTGCGACGGCCGTGCGATGGCCGGACGGACGACCACCTTCGGAAATGCGACGGACGAGAGTCATACTGAAGGTGTGACAGTTTCTCTCGGTATGCCGAGCGCTCCGGCGCCGGTGCTCGCGCCCCGCCGCAAGTCTCGCAAGATCAAGGTCGGCAAGGTGGAGGTCGGCGGCGATGCTCCGATCTCCGTGCAGTCGATGTGCACGACCCCGACCACCGACGTCAACGCGACGTTGCAGCAGATCGCCGAGCTCACCGCTGCCGGCTGTGACATCGTGCGCGTCGCGTGCCCGAGCCAGGACGACGCCGATGCGCTCCCGGCGATCGCGCAGAAGTCGCAGATCCCGGTGATCGCCGACATCCACTTCCAGCCGAAGTACGTCTTCGCGGCCATCGATGCAGGCTGCGCGGCCGTGCGCGTCAACCCCGGCAACATCCGCAAGTTCGACGACCAGGTCAAGCAGATCGCCAAGGCCGCCAAGGACGCCGGCGTTTCCCTGCGCATCGGCGTCAACGCCGGTTCACTGGACAAGCGGCTGCTGGAGAAGTATGGCAAGCCGACCCCCGAGGCGCTCGTCGAGTCGGCGGTCTGGGAGGCAAGTCTCTTCGAGGAGCACGACTTCCACGACTTCAAGATCTCGGTGAAGCACAACGACCCCGTCGTCATGGTCCGCGCCTACGAGTTACTGGCCGAGCGCGGCGACTGGCCGTTGCACCTCGGCGTGACCGAGGCCGGCCCGGCCTTCCAGGGCACCATCAAGTCGGCCACCGCGTTCGGTGCGCTGCTGTCCAAGGGAATCGGCGACACCATCCGCGTGTCGTTGTCGGCCCCGCCGGTCGAGGAGATCAAGGTCGGCACCCAGATCCTGCAGTCGCTCAACCTGCGCCCGCGCAAGCTGGAGATCGTCTCCTGCCCGTCGTGCGGACGCGCGCAGGTCGACGTCTACAAGTTGGCCGACGAGGTCACTGCCGGCCTCGAGGGTATGACGGTGCCGCTGCGGGTGGCCGTCATGGGTTGCGTCGTCAACGGTCCCGGTGAGGCGCGAGAGGCCGACCTCGGTGTGGCGTCCGGCAACGGCAAGGGTCAGATCTTCGTCAAGGGCAAGGTCATCAAGACGGTCCCCGAGTCACAGATCGTCGAGACCTTGATCGAGGAGGCGATGCGCATCGCCGACGAGATGGGCGAGCCGATCGACGAGGACACCGCAGGCAGCCCGAGCGTCACCGTCAGTTGACGAACATCTGACGAGGCGGCCCGCCGACGGCCGTCAGTAGACCGCGTCGATGCCCTCGGCAGCGGCCCAGGCAAGGACACCTCCGGCAAGGTTGAGCAGCTCGCGCCCGTCGGCGCTGCCCAGCAACTCGATGGCCGACCGCGAACGTGCTCCCGACTTGCACATGAAGACCAGTCGCCTTGCGGTGGTTGCGTTTTCGACGGCACTCCACCGATCTGCCCGCAGCTCGTCCAGGGGTATGGCGACAGCGTTCGGCACCGAGACGATGTCTCGTTCCCAGCTTTCGCGCACGTCGATCAAGGTGTAGTTGTCCAGCTGGGGCAGTTGTGCCGCGGACACCTCGGCCACCGGAGATGTCGCACAACTCTGCGGCACCTCCACCAACTCGGTGACTGCGGGGCGGTCCGGGTCGGGGGCGAAGGCGAGCTCCGTCATACGACCGGCGAGCGCGTCGATCCTGGCGAATCGTCCGAGCAGCGGCTCACCGATGCCGCAGATCAGCTTGACGGCCTCGGTCCCCATCACCGATCCGACCCAGCCGCAGAGCAATCCGAGCACTCCGCCGTCGGCGCAGGAAGGCACCGAGTCGGCGTCGGGTTGCTCGGGGAAGAGGTCACGCAGCGTCGGTCCGTGCCCCGGCCAGAACGTGCTGACCTGTCCGTCGAACCCGAAGATCGTGCCCCATACGACTGGAGTGCCGGTCAGTTCGGCCGCGTCGTTCGCCAGATAACGGGTGGCGAAGTTGTCGGCACCGTCGACGACGACATCGTGCGCGGCGAAGAGGTCCAGGGCGTTGTCCGCGGTGAGCCGTTCGGCCAGCGCCGTGACCTTCATGTCCGGGTTGATGCGCAGCGCCGCCTCTTTGGCGGAGTCGACCTTGAGCGCTCCGATGGGTGTGCCGGCGTGGATGACCTGCCGCTGCAGGTTGGACTCCTCCACCCGATCGTCGTCCAGGACCGTGAGGTGGCCGACGCCCGCCGCCGCGAGATAGCTGATCATCGGCGACCCCAGGCCGCCGGCGCCGATGACGAGCACCCGGGAGTTCAGCAAACGGCGCTGCCCGTCGCTGCCGACAGTTGCGAGCGACAGGTGTCGGGCGAACCGCGTGCTCTGTGCCGGGGTCAACGCCGGACCTGGCGCGACCAGCGGAGTCACAGCACAGCCTCGTAGGAGTCGACGGCGGCGATCCGTCCCTCGTTCGGCGATGAGGCGACGGCCAACGCCCGCTGCGGAATGCGTCCGGCGGCACGTGCCGAGAAGCCTGCATTCACAGCATCTTTCATCGCCCGGGCCATCAGCTCCGGGTTGTGTGCGCGGGTGACCGCACTGGCTAGCAGTACTGCGTCGCAACCCAACTCCATTGCCAGCGCGGCATCCGACGCGGTGCCGACGCCGGCGTCGAGCACGACCGGGATGCTCGCTCGGTCCGTGATGGTCGAGATGTTGTGCGGGTTGAGGATGCCGAGTCCCGATCCGATGGGTGCACCGGCGGGCATGACGACGGCGACGCCGGTCTCTTCCAGCCTGCGGGCAAGGACCGGATCGTCATTGGTGTAGGCGAACACGGTGAACCCGTCGGCGACCAACTGTTCTGCGGCGTCGGCGAGTTCGACCGGGTCGGGCAGCAGTGTGTCCTCGTCGGCGATCACCTCGAGCTTGACCCAATTGGTCTCCAGTGCCTCGCGTGCCAGCTGGGCGGTCAGCACCGCGTCGCGAGCGGTGAAGCAGCCGGCGGTGTTCGGCAGCGGGCGAATCCCCAGTCGTTCCAACAGATCGAAGACCGACTGGCCTCCGGAGGCCGAGTAGCGGCGCATCGCAACCGTGGTGAGCTCGGTGCCCGACGCGACCAGTGCTGCCTCCAATGAGGCCAGTGTCGTCGCACCGCCGGTGCCCATGATGAGTCGCGAACCGAGTGCGATGCCGTCGATGACGAGCGTGTCCATGTCAGCCGCCCTGCGCTGCCGTGACGACGTCGATCACGGCGCCGTTCGGCAGGTCGGTCGTGTGCCACCGGCCACGAGGTATGACGGTCCCGGACACCGCTGCGGCCAGACCCAGCCGCCCGCCGTCGTCGGGCGTGCCGTCGGTGTTCAGCTTGCGGCCGGTGACGTCCTCGACGATCTCCCGCAGGGTCGTGGTCGGCGACACGGTTCGGCTCTCGCCGTTGACCTCGATGGTGGACTGCTGTGTCTGACTCACTCAATTGCCTTCCTGATCCGAAGTGTTCTCAACGAGATTCGCGGTCTCGCGGGCACCCCACGGCGTCAGCAGGACCCCGTGGCGGAAGAAGCCGTTGGCGCTCACCAGACCCGGGTCATGCCGTTGTATGACGGGCAGGTCGTCCGGGCTGCCGGGACGAGCACGCGCGGTGACCTCGACCAATTGGGTGTCGACGATCCCGGGCAGCAGCCGGCGTGCGTCGGTCAGCAGCCGGAGCACGCCCTCGGTGCTCGGCTGCGGGTCACCGTCCTCTCGGCTGGTGGCACCGACCACGAGCTCTTCGTCCTCCCGGGGAACGATGTAGACCGACCGACCTCGCACCAGGCCGCGGATGATGCGTTCGATCAGCCGCGGTCGCCCGGCCGGGAGGCGGAGCCGGAGGATGTCGCCATACACCGGACGGACCTGTGACGGGGGTGAACCGGGCACCGACGCGGTGCCGGTGCACAGCACGACCTGATCGGCGGGTCGCACCTCGCCACCGGCGAGGCGCACACCAGTGGTTCGACCACCGACCGTTTGCAGCCCGGTGACGTTCTCGCGCACCAGGATCCGCGCGTCCTCCAACACCTGCAGCAGCGCAGCGGTCAACCGGCGGGGATTGACCTGGTGGTCCTGGGGGAGATGCACGGCCCCCGCGAGTTGCGGTGCGAGCGCCGGCTCCAGGTGCCGCGCTGCGGACGGGGTGAGGCGCTCGGCCGGGTGGCCGAGTTGCTGCTGGAGGGCGGCCAGCTCGTCGAGCTCGGCCCGGTCGCCTGCCTCGGCTCCGACGACGACGGTGCCTGTCTCGAGATAGCCCACCCGTCGGCCGCTCTCCTGCTCCAAGGTCGCTGCGAACTCCGGGTAGAGAGAAGCGGATTCGCTGAGCATCGGATAGAGCGCGTGCTGGTCCCAGACCGTCTCGGCGGCGGGGGCGAGCATCCCGGCAGCTGCGTGGCTGGCACCGGAGGCGGGCTTCTCGTCATAGACCTGGACGCGCCAGCCGCGGCGATGCAGCTCACGAGCGGTCGACAGTCCGATAACTCCGGCGCCGACAACGGCGACGCTGGGCGCTGAACCGTGCACGGAGGTTCCTCCCTACGGCGGCATGACCCGCATCAGGTGTAGCGGTCGGCCGGTCCGGCCCTCTCAGCCCGTTTGCGCAGTGCAGCGGGGCTCCCGCGGATTCAAGTGCCTAGTCTAGGCGCATGCCTGCCGACGTTGCCGACTCGTCTCACCGCGTCAGTCCCCCGGTCACCTCAACCCGCACGGAGCGCCTGGAGCGGTTGAGCCGTGCCCGCCTCTACGTGTGCACCGATGCACGTCCGCCGGCCGGGGATCTCGCGCAGTTCAGCCGCGAGCTGCTCGCCGGCGGGGTGGACGCCCTCCAGGTGCGCGACAAGCAGTTGGAGTCGCGTGCCGAGATCGAGGCGCTGTCACGCGTGCAGGAGGAGACCCGACGCGCCGGTGCGTTGCTCGCGGTCAACGATCGAGCGGACGTCGCGGCGCTGGTCGACGCGGACATCCTGCACGTCGGGCAAGGCGACCTGACGACCGGGCAGGCGCGCCGGATCGTTGGCCAGGAGACGCTGATCGGACGCTCGACGCATTCGAAAGACCAGTTGCTGGAAGCTGATTCGGACGCCGGCATCGATTACTTCTGTGTCGGCCCGGTGTGGGAGACGCCGACGAAGCCCGGTCGGGCAGCTGTCGGGCTGGAGCTGATCCGTTTCGCCGCGCAGCATGCGACCAAGCCGTGGTTCGCGATCGGCGGCATCGACCGGGAGGACCGCCTGCGGGAGGTCGTCTCCGCCGGTGCCACCCGGATCGTGGTCGTTCGTGCCGTGCGGGAAACCCCTCGGGAGAGTGCCGCCGCGCTGCGCGCACTGCTGCCGTAGCAGCCCGTCGGCGGACGTGGTCAGTGTCCCGGGCGTCGCGCCGCCAGCGCCCGGACTGCGAGCAGCAGTGCTGCGCCGGCGATGATCTTTGCGACATACAGCGTGACGTCGGCGGCTGAGACCGGGTCGGTCACCAGGTCGTTCGGCACCGTGCTGAGGACCAGGCTGAAACAACCCCATGCCGCCCACGCACCGGACGCGGTCCAGACCAGCGCCAACGCCACCGCACGGCGCATCCGCGCCGGCCGGCCGAGCGCGACCCCCAGCAGCACGAGCGCAGCAATGCCACCGATGAGTGCATCGGAGGTCCAGGACGTCGCTTCCGCTCCGGACCCGGATCGGACCGCGCGCACCGCCAGAGCCACCGTCACGGCCGCCACCCCGAGCGTCGGGATGACCGGCACTTCGCGCCGTATGCCGGAAAGCCGCTCGCCCCAACGATTCTCCTCACCCCAACGTTGCCACGCATAGATGCCGAATGCCGGCAGCAGGCAGAGCCCCAGCCCGCTGAATCCGGCATAGACCACGGCATACACCCAGCCCGCGATCGGTGTCGACGTGCTTGTGTCGGCCGGCGGACCGGTGAGCAGTTGCACGGCTACGGAGGGCCCGATGGTCACCACGATCTGACCGAGCAGTCCGTAGCCGATCCACATCGTCGGCAGCAGGAACCACCGCGGCGCCCGGGCCGCGGAGAAGACGGTGATCGCGAGGAGCAGCGCCACGAGGTCGAGTGCGAGGGTGAGTGCGTTGCCGGCATGCATGACGCCGCTCGTGCCGAATGTCGAGCCCGACAGCCCGACCCGGGAGCCGGACAACCACGCGATCTTCAACACGCTGTAGGGGAGCGTCGCGGCGATTGCGCCGATGGCCAGTCGTCGCCTGATCCGATCCGCCCGGGTGCTTCCGGGCGGGACCGTGCTCGCGTCGCAGGTGTCGTAGCGGGTGTGCTGCATCAGTGCCATACCTGAAGGTTGTCGGCTGCGGCGCGGCAGTTCCTCACCCGCCGGAGCGAACCTGCTCCCTCGCTCGGGGGAGCCCGGCGCGCAGCTCGGCCCGTGACCCGCGGGGCGACGTCACGGGAACCCAGTGCCTGCCGGCGCCGTCGGTATGGCGGAGGACGTGCCGAGATGGCAGCCGATACCCTGCGCGCAGGGAAGGGAGATCCAATGTCGCAGCAGCCACCGAACAACCCGTACCGCCAGCCGCCGCAGCAACCCTATGGGCAGCCCCCGCAGCAGGGTTACGGACAGCAGCAGCCCGGCTACGGCCAGCAGCAGCCGGGCTATCAGCAGCCGGGCTACGGCCAGCAACCCTATGGGCAGCCGCCGCAGCAGGGTTACGGCCAGGGATACGGCTACGGGCAACAACCCCAGGGCTACGGACAGCAGCCCTACGGCGGCTACGCCGGGCCTCCCTCGCAGGCGCCCGTCGGCGGTGCAGCCCGGTCGTTCGGCTGGCTGGCAGTGGTTGCCGGGATCGTCGCGATCGTGGGCTGCTTCGGAGCCTGGGTCTCGATCAACATGGGGATGTTCGGCGACCTGTCGATGAACGGCTTCGGCCAGGTGTCGGGAACGGTCCGCGAGTCGCCGGACGAGGTGAAGGACGGCGTGATCGTGACGATCCTCGCCGTCATCGTGCTGGTCTTCGGGCTGTTGCGCGGGGTGGGCAAGATCCCGTTGGCTGCCGCGATCGTCACGGCCGTGATGGGTGCGTTGAGCCTCGCGGTGACCATCTACGACGTGGTCGACATCAACGACAAGATCTCCGGCGCCAACAGCGAGGGAATGTCCGCCGGCGTCGGCTGGGGGCTCTGGTTGAGTCTGGTGGCGTCGGTCGCGATGCTGCTGATCGGCATCGTCGGCATGATCAAACGGCGGTAGCCGGGCGGTCTCGCACCGGCCCACCTGCGGCGCGCCAGTCTCGCTCGACGGTGCGCAACATCGACGGGTAGATCAGCAGGTGCCGGAACGGCCCGATGCCGGCCAGGTAGGCGCGCCCGAGGCGGCCGTTCGGCTGCACGAGAACGGTCATCTGCGCTGTCCAGCAACCGGATTCGTGTTTCACCCAGCCGAGGTGCAGCACGCCGTGGCAGGTCTTGTTCGCGATCTCGGCGGCGAATTCGTCCTCCAACAGGTAGACGGACGTGAACGGCAGTCGCTCGAAGTCGGGCCCGATTGGTGCGTCCTTCATGTCCTCCGGCAATCGGGCGTTGAGGGACGGCACCCGGATCCCGACGCCGTCCTGGGGGTCGTCCAAGCGAAGGAGCCGGCCGAGGGTCCAGCGGACCGACCAGATCATCCGGACGAGCGGCGATGCGTGCCATTGGCCGTCGCCCTCGGCGAAGAGCTCTGCGAGGCGGGTGAGATCGTCGGGGCCGCCCGGTGTCGGCAGCTGCCAGACGTCGAGAACCTCGAAGTCGGCTGCGATCTGGTGGATCCGCCACGGCCGGGCGTAGAACTCGCTGCGGGGGATCGACCGTCCGGGCGGTGTGCCCGAAGTGGCGCTGCGTAGGTGCGGGTCACGGTGTCGGTGTCGTTCGTCATGTGGTTCGTGCATGACAGCAACCCTGCTCGTCCGCCGCTCCCTGGTGCTTCCCTCGACAGGGGGTGCTGCATCCCTCTCGTGGGGGAACCGCGGGTGCGTGCTGCGTGGCAGCATTGGTGCGCATGAGGAGAGGCACTCGGGGCGCGGCATACCTCGTGCTCGGTGCAGCCGGTGCGGCGCTGGTCGGCTGGCTGATCTATGCGTTCGGCCTCGCGGCACGCAACTCCTCGGGGCAGGACCGGGTCTTCGTCTTCGTGCTCGCCGGCGTCGCGGTGGCGATTGCAGCCATCGTGCTGGTGAGTCCGCCGGTGCGGGACGCCGAGGTCGCCATGGCTCGACCGCTGCTCGGTGTCAGCCTGCCGGCCGTGCGGGATCGCTACTCGTGGGCGTCTCGCTGGCGCGGTGCGGCGTGGGCAGGGTGGGTGTTGCTCGTCGGAGCAGTGGCTGCGGTGACGCTCCTGCTGGGAGTGCCCAGCGGGATCGGTCTGATCGCTGAGAGCCCCGCCACCGCCGGCCAACTCCTCTGGCGGGTGCCGGTCGGCATTGTCGTGGTGCTCGGATCGTTCGCCCTACAAACGTTCTTCGGCTGGCTGCTGGCAGCATCGGCGCCGAAGGTCCTGGGGCCGACACCGGCTGATCGGCTCGCTGTCGCCGCCGATCGCGAGCGAGAGCTGGCTCGCCGCAACGAACTCGCGCGCGAGTTGCACGACACGATCGGTCACTCGCTGACCGCCATCGGCGTGCAGGCCGAGGCCGGGCGTGCCGTCGGGCTGTCCGACCCGCAGGTCGCGCACCGGGCACTCGAGCGCATCAGCGTGACGGCCTCGACCGCACTGGCCGAGCTGGACACCGTGCTCGGCACGCTGCGCAGCGGTCCGCGCGGCCGGTCGGCGGCCGACCTGGAGTCTCTCGTGCACGCCGCCGCCACCGATGAACCTTCGGTGCTGGAGGTGACCGGCGAGTGGGAGTCGTTGCCCGATCGGCTGACCGGCGAGATCTTCCGCATCGTCCAGGAAGGGCTGACGAACGCCGTCAAGCACGGCCGTGGCGCAGCGCGGGTGCGCGTGGCCATCGGCTCCGCCGTACAAGTGACGATCACGAATTCGATGAGCGGACAGGAAGATTCGTCCGGCCGGAGAGGGCACGGACTGGTCGGCCTGCAAGAGCGTGTCATTGTGGCGGGCGGTCGGATCGACTCCGCTCCCGCCGCCAACGGGAAGGACTGGAAGCTGTGTGCCCACCTACCGATCCGGTAATCAGCGTGCTGGTCGCGGACGACGACGAGATGGTCCGTGACGGGTTCGTGGCCATCCTCGGAGCGCAGCCCGACATGGATGTCGTCGGGTCTGCTGACGACGGTGTCAGCGCGCTGCAACAAGCCCGTGCTCACCGGCCGGACGTGGTGGTGATGGATGTGCGTATGCCGCGGCTCGACGGCATCGAGGCGACCCGGCGGCTCCTGGTCGAGCCCGATGCCCCCAAGATCCTGGTCGTCACGACGTTCGAGCACGACTCCTATGTGTATGACGCGCTGGTATCGGGGGCGCACGGCTTCCTGCTCAAGCGCGCCGGCGCGCAACAGCTGGTCTCGGCCGTGCGCGCATTGGCCAGGATGGACGTCGTCCTCTTCCCCGAGTCGATCCGGGAGCTGGTGGAGGCGCGCACCGTGCGGGATCGCAAGCTGCCGCGACTGACCGAGCGCGAGCAGGAGGTGCTGCGGCTGCTCGCCCGCGGGATGACGAATGCGGAGATCGCCGACGAGTTGTTCCTCGGTGTGCAGACGGTCAAGTCACACGTCACCGCGTTGCTCGGCAAGCTGCGTGTCAGGGATCGGACGCAGGCCGTGATCGCGGCATACGAGAGCGGTTTCGTTGATTGAGCTGTCACTGATTGCCGACTGATCACTGCCCGACTGGCGGTGGGCGGCACCACCGCTCCGGTTGACTAGGCTGCAGCGGTGACTAGCCACGACGTGGTCGAGGACGAGCCCAACCGCCTGCTGCAGTTCGTGGAGCGTCGCTCGGCCACCGGTCTGGTCCTCGGCTGGCTGTCCCTCCTGATCAGTTTCGCGCCCAGTCTGCTGCCGCGCCCGTGGGCGGTCCAGGCTGCGGCCTCGGCGCTGTCCACGATCACCGGTTATGCCGTCGGCACGCTGCTCGGGTCGGTCTCGTCCGTGATCTTCGGCTGGCTCGGTGTCCGTGTCGTCGTCGCGGACCGCCGGCACCGCAGTCGCCTGCTGGTGGTGCTCTGGTCGCTCGCAGCGATCATCACCGTCACGTTGTGGTTCGCCGGCTACCAGGGGCGCCGGCACAGCGCCCGCCTGGTGGACCTGCCTGCGCCGTCGTTGCTCAGCGACGGGCTGTCCCTGCTCGCGGCGGTGGCACTGACAGCGTTGCTGATGGCACTGATTTGGACCGTTCGCAGTGTTTTTCGCGCTTCCCGCTTCGTGCTCGGCTTTGCACTGCCGAAGCCGGTCGCCGGCCTGCTCGCGGTTTGCATCCTGGTCGGCTCGGTGACCTGGCTGACCCGCAGCGTCATCGCGGTGAAGGGACTGGAGGCGTTGTCGGCGTCCGCTGCGAGTGTCAACGACGAGCCGCCGGACTGGCTGAACGCACCTGTGTCGCCGTTGATCTCGGGCGGTCCGGGCGCCACCCAGGCATGGGAGGACCTCGGTCGCGAAGGACAGATCTACACCGGGCACACCCCGGATCCGGCGGCGATCTCGTCGATCACCGGACACGACGCCCGCCAGCCCATCCGCTTGTATGCCGCACCCGACACCGGTGACGTCGATCCGCACGGGCTGGTGCAGATCGTCGTCAAGGAGATCCGTCGCACCCACGCGCTCGATCGCGAATACGTCAATGTCGTCGGCACGACCGGGAGCGGGTGGGTCGACGAATACAACGTCCGGGCGCTGGAGGCGTTGACCGACGGCGACGTGGCGACGATCGCGGTGCAGTATTCCTTCCTGCCGAGTGTGGTGCAGTTCCTGACCAACCGCACTTTGCCCGCCCGGGTCGGGTCGGAGCTCGTGCGCACGGTCCAGTCGATGATCCGGCAGCGGCCGGTGGGCGACCGCCCGAAACTGCTGTTGTCCGGCGAGTCCCTCGGGGCGCTGAGTACCGAGGCCGCGTTCACCAACGGTGCTCAGGTGCTGTCGGCGGTCGACGGCGCTCTGTGGAGCGGCACCCCGAACTCCACACCGCTGTGGCGCTCGCTCACGGCGAGCCGGCAGGGCGGCAGCCCGCAGGTCGCGCCGGTGATCGACAACGGGCGCAACTTCCGGTTCGCCGGTGAGCCGGGACAGATCTGGCACGACGCCTACGGCCGGGCGCTGGGGGAGTGGGACTCACCCCGGGTGCTGTTCCTGCAGCACCCCTCGGATCCGATCGTGTGGTGGGACCCGTCGTTGATCTGGCGGCAGCCGGCCTGGACCCGTGAGCGGGCCGGGCACGACGTCGACAAGGACCTCACCTGGTATCCGCTGATCACGTTCTGGCTGACGACGGTCGACCTGATCTCGGCGAATTCCTCGGTCGGCGGTCACGGCCACCGTTACCGGGCGGAGCAGATCGACGGCTGGGCCGGTGTGCTGGACAGGTCCGTGAGCAAGCAGGAGAAGACTGCGATCGTCACGTCGGTGGAGTCGCTGGACCCGGACGACGACTGACTCTCCCACCCGGACTCATCCCAGCGTGCGCAACCACCGTCGGCCGGTGCCGTCGAATGCGGACCGACCGTCGCGCACCGCCTCGAAGACGGCGCGCGTGCCCGCCTCCGCGTCGTGCACGACATCCTCCGGGTAGCCGAACTCCCTTTGATGGTCCAGGAACTCGTCTTCGTCGTCGACGTAGGTCACGCCGTTCGCCCGCTGGACGACGTCCAGGTCGAGGTCGATCATCGTCACCCGCCACACCCCGTCGTCGCTGCGGGACCAGGTCGGCGGTGTCGTGATGTCGACATACACCGTGACCTGCTCGGTGCCGTCCGCCGCGTCGTTGAAGGCCGGCGTGAAGCCCGCTGTCGGGAAGAGGGAGACGGAGTTGCACTCGATGTCGAACGCCCTGCCCGGTCGCTCGAAGTGCGTGCCCTGGGGAAAGGCCACCCAGACACCGTGCTCGTCGACACCGAGCAGTGTGCCGTCGCTCTGCCAGTGTGGGGATCCGTCCCACTTGCGGTAGTCGGCGTGGACGCGAGCGCCGACGGGGTCGGCGGCGGAAGGAGAAGTCATCACGGGGCACTGTAACCAGGGCCACCATGGATTGATCGGTGGATTTCGGTGTACCGGACACCCTTCGGTGCAAGGCTGTAGCCGTGTTACGGACGCTCAGCGGAGCGCGGACCCTCGGGCCGAGCGATTATTCTGCGGCGTTGGACCTGTGTGCGGTGGACCCGCTGGCCAACGTCTTCGTCGCCGCGCGCCTGGTCGAGGGCGGGCCGTCGTATGCCGGTGCGTTGCTCGGCACCGACGACGGGCACCGGCTGCGGTCGATGTGCTGGACGTCCGCCAACGTCGTCCCTATCGGCGCCGACGACGCAGCGCTGGACGCATTCGCTGCCCGGTTGCGCCGCAAGCGGCGCCGTTGCTCGTCGATCTTCGGCGACGCCGAGCAGGTGCTCGGCCTCTGGCGGCGGTTGGAGAAGCATTGGGGTGACGCCCGGTCGGTGCGCGGTGACCAGCCGATGCTGGCGGTCTCATCGGTGCCCGCCGCCGGCGCACCGCCTGTGGACGCGCGGGTGCGGCGCGCCCGGATGGACGAGTTGGACCAGGTGTTGCCCGCCTCCACCGCCATGTTCACCGAGGAGATCGGCTACCCACCGTTCGTCGGGTCGGACCGCGACTACCGTCGCATGGTCTCCTCACTGATCGCCGCAGGGCACACCTTCGTGATCACTGACGGACATCAGGTGATCTTCAAGGCGGACGTCGGCTCCCTCGCCGCGGGGGTCGCCCAGGTGCAGGGAGTCTGGGTCGCGCCGGAGCACCGCGGCAAGGGTCTGGCGACCCCGGCGATGCGCGCCGTGGTGCAGCAGATCATCGAGACGATCGCGCCGACCGTGACGCTCTATGTCAACGCTTACAACGAGCCGGCGCTGCGGACCTACTACGCCGCAGGGTTCCGCCAGGTCGGCAAGTTTGCGACTGTCATCCTCTGACACACTCCGGGGATGGTCTCATCCCTCACGCCGACCGCGAAGGTCCTGGTTGCCGCGTTCACCACGTCCGGTGTCATCCATCTGGTCCGACCACAGACGTTCACTCCAGCCATGCCGCGACAGGTGCCGCGACCGCTCGAGGTGATCAAAGCGTCCGGCGTCGCCGAGTTGGCCTGCGCCGCAGGGTTGCTCGTGCCACGGACGCGACGCATCGCGGGTCCTGCATCGGCCGCCCTCCTGGTCGGCGTGTTCCCGGGGAACGTGCAGATGACGGTCGATGCCGCGCGTGCCGTCACGGAGCGAGGGGCGTCGGCGAAGCGCGTCGCCTATCTAGCCGGCACTATCGGACGGCTGCCGCTGCAGTGGCCGTTGATCACGGCCGCCTGGCGAGCCGGACACTGACCGCAGAGGGTCAGTCGTCCAGCCACCACTCGGGCGGATCGCCCGCATAGCGGCGCGGTGATGACGGGAAGTCCAACGGCTCCGCGCCGGAGAACAGCGGCGGTCTGACGTATTCCACGGTGCCGTATGGCGATTCGGCGGCAGCCAGCCACAACGGACACTCGGGGCCGTCGAAGGCATCCTCCGGATCGAGGGCCGGATCGGGGGCCGTGGCTTCGTGCTGGAGCAGCCAGTCGGCGGAGCGGGCGAGCGCGAGCCGGGCGCTCGCGCCGCCTTCCTGCGGTCGCCGTGCCAGCAACCGCATCGCGGTCGCGGCCAGCAGATATCCGGTGGCGTGGTCCAGTGCTTGCACCGGTAGTGCACCCGGCCGGCCGTCGGCGTCCGCGTAGCACGTGGCGATGCCGCTCACGGCCTGGACGATGCTGTCGAACCCGCGCTGGTCACCCCACGGTCCGCGGTCGCCCCACGCGGACAGCTCGAGGACCACGAGGTGCGGGTAATCGGCCAGGAGTGATGCGCGGTCGAGGCCGAAGCGGCGCAGTGCGCCGGGACGATAAGCGGTGAGCACGACGTCGGCCGTCCCGACGAGTTCGTGAGCGGTGGCCATGCCGTCCGCGGTCGAGAAGTCCACGGCAGCAGTGCGTTTGGCAAAGCCGGTGTCCAGGTGCTGGTCCAACAGCTCCGGTGTGCCCGGCGGATCGATCCGCAACACATCGGCACCGAGCGCCCCGAGGAATCTGGCTGCCGTCGGTCCGGCGATCACCCGGGTGAGGTCCAGCACCCGTGCGCCCTGCAGTGGCAGCGACGTCGACTCGCTCAACGGGCGGGCGGCACCGGTCGCTGCGTCGGTGCCGACCAGCGGGCGGTCCGCGATGGCGGCGACATGATGCGGGTGGGCGCGCCATACGTCCGCAGTGCGCACGGCACCGGCGATGCCGCCCGCGGCACGCAACGTCTCCTCCAGCGGCACAGCCTCTCGCTCTTGTATGGCGCCCGCCACGCCTGCGCGATCCGCTGCCTGCAGCTCCGCACGGATGACCGCAGCATGGTGGGGGTAGTTGCCGTGCAAGCGGATCCAGCCGTCGGCAGCGCGATAGAAGCCGGACAGCTCACCCCACCCCTGCAGTGGGGCGCCGTCGAGCCGCAGCCGGGCGATCGAGTCGAACGAAGCCCCGACCAAGCCGCTGGCGACGAACGATCGCCACGGCGAATTCCGTGCGGCGGCAAGCGCATTCGCGGCCGATGCGGCTGCGGCGACACTGCCGACCGCGAGTCCCTCGACGTCGAGAGCACCCGGCCACCAGCGCCGCGGCCCGCGCACCAGGTCGTCGGAGGCCCAGGGCAACGGCAGTGCGGGCCAGCCGGGCGTCACCATTCGACGCGCAGGTGCTCGCGCCAGAAGCTGAGCACGTCGATGCCGTCCTGCGCGATCTCGTCGCCGCGATTCCACAGGCCGAGGTAGAGCTGGGTCGCGGTGCCGGTGAGCTTCGCGTCCGGGTGGGGCACGGCGGCGCCCTCCTCGCAGGCCATGGGCTCGCCGGACAGCTGCAGGGTCCACGCACGCTGCACGTCGGGAGCTTCGACGACGACGGTGACGGCCGGGCGCGACGAGGTGCGCAGCGTCTCGTCCGGCCGGGTCGCGAAGCCCTGCAGCAACTCGTCGACCCCGTCCGCCGCGATCGCCGGATCGATGTCGGCGGCCACCGCCGGCGGGATGCCTCCGAGTCTGGCGGTCAGGCCGTCGAACGCGTGGATCGTCGTCTCGTGACACTGGCGCCGCGCCCAGGCGAGTTTTGCCGGCGGTGCGTCATTGAGGAAGAACGGCCGCTCCAGGTCGTCGGGCGCCTCCTGCAGCGCCTGCACCAGGTCGCCGGCGCCGGCGAGCAGCCAGGCGCCCGGGTCGTCGGCGAGCATGCCTTCCTCCTCGGCCGCGTCGGTCTCCGCGGTGGAGTCAAGGGCGTGCCGGTCACCACGCACGTTGGCCGTTGCCCAGCGGTGCACCATCCCGGTGTGCGCGAGCAGCTGACGGGTCGACCAGCCGGGACAGGTCGGCACGAGGGCGTCCTCCGGGGCATCCACAGTGTCCTCGCGCAAGCGCTCGGCCGCGGTGTAGAGCGCGTTGACACATTCGTCGAACTCCAGCGACACAGCCATGGTGTCGACCGTAACGTGCCGATGCGACACCGTGCGTACCCTTTCTCCATGGCGCAACCTTCCACGGGCCGGCTTCCGGACATCTTCGCGCGCACCGCGAGCAACCAGCCGCCGCCGCTCGTCGGCCACAACCCGGTCACCGGTGACCGGGCGCTGCTGGATGCTGTGCGTGCTCAGGCAGGCGACGCAGCCGACCGCCTCATCGAGTCGCTGGTGCCGGTGGGCGAGCTGGCAGGCTCCGCGGAGGCTCGCGAGCACGGGATGCTCGCCAATGCCCACGAGCCGGTCTTCCGACCGGTCGATCGCTACGGCACGCGGGTGGACGAGGTCGACTTCCACCCCAGCTGGCACTGGATGCTCGACAAGGGTGTCGGGTTCGGCCTCGCGGGTGCGCCGTGGTCGTCCACCGAGCCGCTGCCGCACGTGCGTCGCGCCGCGGCATACATCGCATGGACACCGATCGAGCCGGGGCACGGCTGCCCGATGACCATGACGTATGCCGCCGTGCCCGCGCTGCGCGCGGACCCCGGGCTGGCGGAGGAGCTGACGCCCGGATTGGCCTCGGCCACTTACGATTTCGGGCTGCGCCCGATCGTGGAGAAGCGCGGTCTGTTGGCTGGCATGGGCATGACCGAGAAGCAGGGCGGCTCCGATGTCCGGACCAACACGACGGTCGCGACCCCGCAGGCCGACGGCAGCTACCGGCTGACCGGACACAAGTGGTTCACGTCGGCGCCGATGAACGACCTGTTCCTGGTGCTCGCGCAGGCGCCCGGCGGGCTGACCTGTTTCGTCGTTACCCGGGTGCTGCCGGACGGCACCCGCAACCCGCTGCAGATCGTGCGGTTGAAGGACAAGCTCGGCAACCGGTCCAACGCGTCCAGCGAGCTCGAGTTCGTCGACACGCACGCCCGTCGGCTCGGTGACGAGGGCGCCGGCGTGCGCACGATCATCGAGATGGTCGCCGCGACCCGGCTCGACTGTGTGCTCGGGTCGTCCGCGCTGATGCGCCGCAGCCTCGTCGAGGCGATCTGGCACGCGCAGCACCGCAGCGCCTTCGGCGGGCTGCTCGTCGACAAGCCTGCGATGCGAAACGTGTTGGCGGACCTGGCGATCGAGTCCGAGGCGGCCACCGCACTCGGACTTCGGCTGGCTCGGGCGGTCGAGTCACCGGACGACCCGGCGCAGCGCGCGTTGCGCCGGATCGGGCTGCCGCTGGCGAAGTTCTGGGTGTGCAAGCGCACGTCCTTCCACGTGGCCGAGGCGCTGGAGGTGCTCGGCGGCAACGGCTACATCGAGGAGTCCGGCCTGCCGGTGCTCTTCCGCGAGTCACCGCTCAACTCCATCTGGGAGGGCAGCGGCAACGTCAACGCGCTTGACGTGCTGCGGGTGTTGCAACGACAGCCCGAGGGCATCGACGCCTGGCGTGACGAAGTCGAGGCGGCCGGTGTCCCAGAGCTGCACGACGGTGTCACCGAAGTGCTGAAAACCATTGCCAACCTTGTCGATCCGTCCGATGCCGAGTATGTCGCACGCTGGCTGGCCTCCCGCATGGCCGTGCTCCTGCAGGCGAGCCTGCTGGTGCGGCAGTCGCCGGACGAGGTGTCCGAGGCGTTCCTCGCATCCCGCGTCCTCGGGCAGCATGCCGGCGTCTTCGGCACGCTGCCCGCCGGGCTGGGCACGGCTGCGATCGTGGACCGTGCCCGCCCGGTGCACGACTGACGGCAGGACCGACGGTGCGAAGGGGCAATGAGAAGGGGCAATGACTCGCTACTGTCGCGAGTTACTCGCCGGACTACTTGGCGTGGTGCCCCTTGCCATTGCCGTGCCCGTGACCCTTGGCCGGGGGAGTCACACTCTTGACCGAGCCGTCGTCGTTCAACAGCACCGTCGATGCCTTCGGTGTGCCGAAGCTGAGCATGGACGAGAAGGACTTCGCGCGTGCGTCGAACGAGCCGTTGCCCAGCTGCGGCAACTTCCAGTTCCGCTCGACGAACTTGATGACCGACGCCTGCTCGAATTGCTGGTGGCTCACCGAGTTGACCTTCGAGTAGGGCGAGATCACCAGGAACGGCAACCGCGGTCCGGGGCCGCACCGGTCGTCCTGCGGGCCGCTGTCGGTCACCGGCTCCTCGACCTCGGTGCACATCGGTTCGTTCAGGCTCTTGTCCTTGGCCCCGGTCCGGATCTTGGCGAACTGGTGGTCGTACCAGCCGTCCGAATCGTCATACGTGACAACGATCGCGGTGTTCTTCCACTCCGGTGACTGCTGGATCGCGTTGATCTCCTTGACCAGGAAGTCCTGCTCGTCGAGCGGGTCGGAGTAGCCTGCGTGACCGTCCTGGTAGGACGGTGCCTTCAGGAACGACACGGCCGGCATGTCACCGCTCTTCAGCGCCTTGTTGAAGTAGGTCAGGTCGTACTGGTGGTTGGCCTGCCCGTCGTGGCCGACCTCGGCGAGCGACTTGGGTGGCAGGTGGTGTGGGTTGGCCGTCGACTTGTAGTACTGGAACGGCTGGTGGTGCGGGCTGTAGTCGACCGAGCTGCCGCCGCCGACGTTGGCGTGCGACGTGGTGCATTGCGCATAGGTGCCACTGCCGGCGTATGGCGTGTCCGGGGTGAAGCCGCCCTGGAACCACCCCCAGGAGACGCCTGCGGCACTCAACCGGTCGCCGATGTTCTTGCCCTCCATCACGCCGAGGTTGTTGCCGGAGGTGTGGTTCTTGTCCGAGCAGTCGTCGAAGGCGGGGTCGGGGTCGTTGGTCATGGTGCCGACGCCTTCGGTGTTCGGGGTCGACACGACGTAGTCGTCGGAGGTCGGCTCCCCGGTCTTCGGGTCGACGGCGTGGATGCCCCAGGTGTTGCCGGAGACGAGGTTGATCGCACCCGGCGTCGAGGGGCCGTAGGTGGAGCCGTAGTAGTTGTCGCTCATCGAGTAGTGCTGCGCGTAGTTCCACATGCCGGTGACCGTGTTGCCGTCGAAGTAGCCCATTGCCAGCCCGGGCGCGCCGAACTGGCCGGTGCAGGTGTCGACGCTGGTGTGCTCGATGACCTTGTCGATCTTCCCGCCGTTGGCGGCCTTCTGCTCGGGCGTGTATGCGTGGTTCTGGTCGCAGGTGACCGCCTGGTCGGGCGAGAGCCGGAAAGGCTTGTAGAGATTGGGGTTCGAGCGGATCAGGCCGGCGTTCTGCTCGGTGTTGGCACGCGGCGTATGGCGTGCCGGGGTGAACCTCGTGCCGTCGGTGTTGGCGGCGTTCGGGTAGGTGCCGAAGTAGTGGTCGAACGAGACGTTCTCGTCGAAGATGACGACGACGTGCTCGATCGGGGTGCTGGCGTTGTGTGCGACGACGGCCGCCTTCGTGAGCGTAGGGCTCGCGGCGCTCGCATCGGTCTGTACGGCGACGGTCGTGCCGGCTGCGAGGACCATGGCGCCCGCCGATGCGACGGCGAGTAGTGCGGGTTTCTTCTGCACGGTGCTTCCTTCCGGGGTGATGTGGCCTTGACGGGGTGTGGATGGCTACGTGAGCAGGGCGCTCCCGTAGAAGTCGTGGCGGTTGCGGACGCCGGGCAGCGCGAAGAAGTAACCGCCGCCGACGGGCGTGATGTAGTCGACGAGGGGCTCGTCGACGAGGCGTCGCTGGACTGCGACGAACTGGCGGTCCAGGTCCGCGTTGAAGCCGCCGAACATCAGGCCCATGTCGAGGTTGCCGACCGGGTCGACGCCCGCGTCATACGAATAGGACCGCCGGAGGAACTGTGACGCCGCGGTCTTGTCGGTGCGCGGATTGGCCATCCGGATGTGGCTGTCCAGCGGGATGGCGTTGCCATTGGGGTCGTTGTGATAGTCGGGGGCGGAGTTCTCCGCGCCGCCGGTCAGCGGGCAACCGCTGTCCTTGCGGCGACCGAACATCCGCTCCTGCTCCGAGGTCGAGACGCGATCCCAGAACTCCACGAGCATCCGGATCCGCCGCATCACGTAGTAGCTGCCGCCAGCCGCCCAACCGGGCTCTCCCGACCCGGCCCACACCAGCGATCCCAGCTCCTTGTCGTCGGACGTGTCGGGACCGGCGATGCCGTCCTTGAAGCCGAGCAGGTTGCGCGGGTGCCCGGTGGGACGCGGGCTGGAGGTGAATCCGTCCTGTTTCCAACGGATCTGCATTGACCCGCGGGTCGCCCGGCACACCTCCCGGAGGGCATTCGTGACCACGTCCCGGTCGTGACCCTGAAGCGTGATCAGCAGGTCCCCGCCGCACCAGGCCGCGTCGAGCTGGTCGTTCGGGAAGGCGGTCATGGTGCGTAGGTGCTTCGGCTTCGCGTCGGCGAGGCTGAACCTGTCGGTGAACACCCCGGGGCCGACGGCGACGACGGACTCCAGCGCTCGAGCGGGTGCGCTCGGCCCGAGGAGGCCGGTGCCGTCCGTGGTCGTGATGCCGGGGGAGCGCGGTGTGCCGCCCGCCGTGAGCGACCGGAGAGTGGTGGTGAGGGTGCGGAACAGTGCCGTCAAGCGCGCGGCATCGGTGACGGTCAGGTCGAACGCGACGATCGTCGCAGCAGGCAGCGGATCGCCGAGTATGCCGCCCTGGTGCGCCCCGTGGAACGGTCGCAGCGGACGCCACGGGTTGCCGTCGCCGGCGGAGGTCACGCGTGGACCGCCGGACGCCGTCGTCGGGGTCGGGTCGTCCGCGGCTGCCGCGTGCCCGGTCGCAGCGGCCACGGCGGCAGCGCCGAGACCGCCGGTGACGGCTCCGGCGCGGAGCATGGTGCGACGGCTCGGTTGGGACTTCACTGCGTGACTCTCGGCTCGAGGATGGTGGGAACGGGCGTGAGCAGCTCGGCGAGCTGGGACAGGTCGGCATCCACCCGCTGCTGGTCTGCGTTGCGGGTGCCTGACGCGGCCGGGGTCCTGCCGTGCTGCGACCGAATGTCCTTGCGCGACTTGGCGATCCACCGGTTCACCGAGGGGAGCCCGGGATAACGCGGCGCGAGTAGCGGGTGCAGGAATTTCAGCACTGCTGTCGTGCCGTCCAGCTGGGCCAGCGCCTCGTCGAGCTCGACGTGTGCGCCGTAGTCGTTGTGTCCGGTGAGGGTTTCGCGCAGCGTGTCCTCGGTGATCTCGTGTGCGCGCCGGACGATGTCGATCGGCTCGAACTGGGTTGTCTCCAGCTGCTTGCCGAGTGCGCCGACGTCGCGCTCCAGCTTCTTGCCGAAGGCACCGAGTGAGCCGGTGGACTGGCCGTGCCACAGCCCGTATTCGATCCGCAGCAGCCCGGTCCAGTGTTTGTCGTGCGTGCCGCCGGCGAGCCCGAGCGAGTTGCCGGCGATCGCGTCGCCGAGGTCGCCGAAGGCGCCATACGCACCGCCCATGGTGTTCCAGGTCCGGTTGGCCTTCTTCCAGGCGGCCCGTGCGTCGGCGCGGTCACCGGAGCGCAGTGCCGTCGACAGCGATCGCGTCTGCGCCTGCAGCACTTTGAGCTTGCCCTTGATCCAGCCTTGGTAGGCGATCACCCTCGGCGCCAGGTCCGCCGACGTCACCGGTAGGACGCCGCGCACACCCTTGGCCGCGCCGGTGACCGACACCTTCGGACCGTGCACCGGGGACCCGTCGTTCACCGAGCACACCAAGTGATAGGTGCCCGCCGACAGCGTGCTGCGCAGGACCGCGCTGGCGCCGGGAGCCAGCGGATCGATCTCGCCATACAACCTGCCGGCGCGGTCGGCGAGATAGACCTCCGCGGCGTTGACGTCGGTGTTGCGCACCCGGACCTGCACCGGACCGGCCTCGGCGTGCGACCACCCGGCGCCGCAGTGGCTGCGGGACGCCTGTGCTTCGGGCAGGCGGTGTGCACCGGAGTTGCTGGCTTCGGTCGGATCGTCGGCCTGGCACCCCGCGAGCGCGATCATGGAGACGGTCATCGCGGCGAGCGGCCACATCTTCGGTGGCACTCGAATCACGCTACCGCTCGAGACATCACCGGATGAGGTTATGGCCCGTCGGACTTGAAAGATGCTGTCGTTGCACGCAGTTCAGCTTCGATCGGCAGAGGTTCAACCCCGCGTTGCCGAACACCCAGCGCGCTCCCAGGCAATGCGCCCTGTCCGGGACGGCGGCCGGGGAAGGTGGCCGGGACCTCGGTCGGGGGATGACGCCGCAGCGGCCGCCCGGCGTGCCCGATATCCTTCGTTGTCCAGCAAGCGTTCTCTCCCGACGCCATACCTTCGAAGGAGCCCCCGTGGCACTACGCATGTCGACCCTGTTCCTGCGAACCCTGCGCGAGGACCCGGCCGATGCGGAGCTGCCGGGTCACAAGCTGCTGGTCCGGGCCGGCTACATCCGACGCGTCGCGCCCGGCATCTACACCTGGCTGCCGCTGGGCATGCAGGTGCTGGCCAAGGTCGAGAACATCATCCGCGAGGAGATGGTGCGCATCGGCAGCCAGGAGGTCAAGTTCCCGGCACTGCTGCCGCGCGAGCCCTACGACGCGACCGGCCGCTGGAGCGAGTATGGCGACCTGCTCTTCCGCCTCAAGGATCGCAAGGACGCCGACATGCTCCTCGGCCCCACCCACGAGGAGATGTTCTGCCTGACGGTGAAGGACCTCTACTCGTCATACAAGGACCTGCCGCTCGCGCTCTTCCAGATCCAGAACAAATACCGCGACGAGGCGCGCCCGCGGGCCGGCATCCTGCGCGGTCGCGAATTCATCATGAAGGACTCCTACTCCTTCGACGTCGACCAGGCCGGCCTGCAGAAGGCGTATGACGCGCACCGCGAGGCCTACATCCGCATCTTCAACCGGTTCGGGTTCGAATACGTGATCGTCAAAGCGGATTCGGGCGCGATGGGCGGCTCTGCCTCGGAGGAGTTCCTCGCGGTGAGCCCGCACGGTGAGGACACCTTCGTGCGCGACGAGAGCGGTTACGCCGCCAACGTCGAGGCCGTCGAGATCGCCCAGGCCCCCGAGGTGGAGGTCACCGCGGGCGCCGCGCACGTCGAGGACACTCCTGGCACGCCGTCCATCGAGACGCTGGTCGCCGCGCTCAACAAGGACCACCCTCGCGCGGACGGCCGCGAGTGGACGGCTGCCGACACCCTCAAGAACGTCATCGTCATGCTGGCCCACCCGGACGGCACCCGCGAGCCGCTCGCGATCGGGCTGCCGGGCGACCGGGAGGTCGACGCCAAGCGGCTCGAGGCCAAGGTCGCGCCGGCCGAGGTGGAAGCCTTCGAGGAGAAGGACTTCGCGGCATACCCGATGCTCGCCAAGGGCTACATCGGCCCCGGAGTTCTCGGGGAGACCAAGAGCAGTCGGATCAAATACCTGCTCGACCCGTCGGTCGCCGTCGGCTCCGCCTGGGTCACCGGCGCGGACGAGCACGGCCGCCACGTCATCGACCTGGTGCACGGCCGCGACTTCACCGCCGACGGCACGATCCAGGCCGCCGAACTCCGCGAGGGCGACCCGTCGCCGACCGGTCACGGCACGCTGAAGCTGGCACGCGGCATCGAGATGGGGCACATCTTCCAGCTCGGCACGAAGTATGCCGAGGCGCTCGGCCTGAAGGTCCTGGACGAGAACGGCAAGCTGGTCACCGTCACCATGGGCTCGTACGGCGTGGGCGTGACCCGTGCCGTCGGCGCGATCGCCGAGGACAACCTGGACGACATCGGGCTGATCTGGCCGCGTAACATCGCGCCCGCCGACGTGCACGTTGTGGCGACCGGCAAGGACGAGCAGGTGTTCGTCAAGGCCGAGGAGATCGTGCGTGAGCTGGAGGCTGCCGGGGTCGAGGTGCTCTTCGACGACCGGCGCAAGGTGTCGCCGGGCGTGAAGTTCAAGGACTCCGAACTCATCGGCGTGCCAACGATTCTCGTCATCGGCAGGGGACTGGCCGATGGCAAGGTCGAGGTCAAGGACCGGCGCTCCGGCGACCGTCGGGAGATCACGGTCGACGACGTCGTCGCCGAGGTCACCGCCGAGATCGCGCAGGACGAGGAGCCGACTTCTCTGTGAGTGAGGTCCAAGCCGTCATCTTCGACTGGGGCGGCACACTGACGCCCTGGCACGACATCGATTTCGACGCCGAGGCGATGTCCTACGCCGCGGCATACGGTGATCCGGCGCTCGCCGGTCGCTTCCTCGACGCGACGATGACCGCCTGGGCGCGTGCTCGTGAGGAGCACAGCAGCGCACGGCTGGAGGAGATCCTGGTCGAAGCGGGCGCGGACGTGCACGGCGCTGCGCATCGCGGCGGACTCGCGGCATACCGCGCCTTCTGGGAGCCGCACACGCAGATCAACCCGCAGGTGCGGCAGGTCTGGGAAGGCCTGCACGCCAGCGGGATCCGCGTGGGCGTCCTGTCCAACACGATCTGGGACCGCGACTACCACCGCGGCCTCTTCGAGCGCGACGGCGTGCTCGACCTGATCGACGGTGACGTCTACTCCAGCGAGATCCCGTGGGTGAAGCCGCACCAGGAGGCGTTCCTCGCGGCTGCCGACGCCGTCCGGGTCGACCCGGCCGACTGCGTCTACGTCGGTGACCGGCTCTTCGAGGACGTCCACGGTCCGCAGCAGGCCGGCATGCACGCCATCTGGGTCCCGCACTCGGTGCTGCCGGCCGAGCAGGTCGTGCCGACCGACGCCGAGCCGGACGCCGTCGCGCACGAGCTGAGCGACGTGCTGCGCGTGGTGACCCAGTGGAAGCAGGGGCGGAAGCACAGCTGACACACAGCTGTTGCACCGCTCATCCGTCGTTCTCGACAGCGCCGTCGTTTAGTCTGTCCCGCGTGGCAGAGCAGACCGAGTCGAAGTCTTCCGGGGCGCCGGCGCCCTCCGGGGTGCCCGTGACCAAGTGGCACCAGCACCCCGCGATGGAGTGGGTCGGAGTGGCCGCTCGACTGATCCTCGGTGTCACCTACCTGGTCGCCGGGGTGCTGAAGGCCCGCGACGTGGAGACGACCAAGCTCGACACCCGCGCCTTCCGCATCCTGCCCTACGACCTGGCCAACATCTGGGGCACGTTCATGCCCTTCCTGGAGATCATCCTCGGCGTGCTGCTGATCGCCGGACTGATGACCCGAATGACCGCAGTGCTCGGCGGCCTGCTGATGATCGCCTTCATCATCGGCATCAGCTCGGTGTGGGCGCGCGGCATCGTGATCCAATGCGGTTGCTTCGGCAGCAACGGCGAGCTGCCGACCACGGCGGCATACAAGTGGGACATCCTGCGTGACGTCGGGCTGCTGCTCTGTGCGGCCTGGCTGGTGATCTGGCCGCGCACCCGGCTGAGCGTCGACCGCGCCCTCTGGGGCTGACCTCTCGCGCCCATGCCACGACCTGACCCTGCCCGCAGACCGGCGACGACCGGGACCACGACCGGGACGACGACCGGCCCGTCACGGCTGGTCTTCATCGGCGTGATCGCAGCCGCCGTCATCGTCGCGGTGGTGATCGCCGTGTTCCTCAACCGCCCCGAGTCCCATCAGTCGTATGACGGTGCGGTGCCCGCGGGCGGCAGTTCGGCAGCCGACGGGATCAACCCCTATCACTCACTCTCGCTGCCGACAGGTGTGCCGACGGTCGAGGTCTACGAGGACTTCCAGTGCCCGTTCTGCAAGGACCTCGAGACGGCCAACGGTGACGCGATGCTCGCCCAGGCGAAGGCGGGCAAGATCCGGCTGATCTGGCATCCGGTGACGTTCCTGGAGGACAACCTGAAGAACGCACCGTCCTCGACGATCGCTACGAACGGCCTCTACTGCGCCGCCGACGCGCACAAGGCGGGCGCCTATCACCGGGCGGCGTTCGCGGGGCAGCCGGAGAAGGAAGGCGCGGGCTTCTCGGTGGCCGACATCAAGAAGTTCGGCCGGCAGGCCGGCATCGACGGTGCGGCCCGCACGAAGTTCGACTCGTGCGTCGACAAGGTTCGTTACAACGGCTTCGTGTCCGCGACGGCGGACAATGCCGGACGTGACGGCGTCAACTCCACCCCGAGTGTCTTCATCGACGGCGAGGAACTCTCGCCGACCAAGAACTCGCAGGAATACGGCAAGCTGCTCAAGACGCCGGACTCCTTCGACTCCGTGCTCGCCTCGATGGAAGCGAAGTGAGCACACCACCAATGTCCGAGATCGTTGCATTTTCAAATAAGTTAAGGTGACTTCATGCCCCGCCCTGATGCCTCGCAGAGACTTGCCGCCACGAAGCCGAAGGACGGCCCCTCCAAGGGGCTGATCGGAGGCATCATCGCAGCGGTCATCGTGGTTGTGATCGTGGTCGCAGTGTTCGTCACGCAGGCGAACAAGAGCGGTTCCTTTGCCGGCGCGGTCCCCAAGGGCGGCACGGACAACGCCGACGGCCTGCGTGCCTACCCGGATGTGAAGCTGAAGTCGGGCGCACCGACGGTCGACATCTACGAGGACTTCCAGTGCCCGATCTGCAACGAGTTGGAGAAGTCCAACGGCGAGCAGATCCTGAAGATGGCCAAGGCCGGTCAGATCAAGCTGCAGTGGCACCTGATGACGTTCCTGGAGGACAACTTCCGCAACGCGCCCGCGTCGACGGTCGCCGCCAACGGTCTCTACTGCGCGGCCGACGCCGGGAAGGCGGCCGAGTACCACAAGGCGGCCTTCGCCGGGCAGCGTCCCGAGCAGCAGGAGATGCAAGGCGACACCTACACCACCTCGGACATCAAGAAATACGGCAAGCAGGCCGGCATCAAGGGCGCCGCACTGACGAAGTTCAACTCGTGCGTCACCAAGAAGACGTACAACAAGTACGTCGCGGCCACGATGGACAATGCCGGCAAGAACGGCGTGACCGGCACACCGACCATGTTCATCAACGGTGACGAATACTCCCAGAGCAAGCACAGCACCGAGTACGGCCAGCTGCTGGGTAGCAAGAACTCCTTCAAGGCGATCCTGGAGAAGGCAACCAAGTAGCCCACCCGAGCTGGCCGAGCCTGTCGAGGTCACCGGAGCCGCACGGCGGCCACACCGATCACGGTGTGGCCGCCCTTTCGTGTTCACCAAGAGCCGACCGTCTCCAGGCCCCGCGATCGGCGTCGGTCAGTCGGTCATGGCCTTCGCGGCGGTGATCCACCGGGACAGCTCCGGCTGGCCCGGCTGCGGGTCCTGCGCCTCCCAGATCGCATTGGTGACCAGCCGCACGAAGCTCCACGCCAGCGCGCGGTCCTCGTCGATGCCGGCGGCCTCGGTGATGATCCCGAGCCGCAGCCTCAGGTGCGTGCGCAGGTTGTATGCCGAAGTCGCCTCATCCCACCGGTTCCACAGCGCGGGTGCGACACCGAACGCCCACTCGCCGGACAGCGGCTTCGGGTCGATCGCCAGCCATGGCTCGCGCTCGGCGGCCAGCACATTCTGGAAGTGCAGATCCTGGTGGATCAGCCGGCCGTCGCAGTCTGCGCGCAGGTCCGCCAGCAGGCTCGCAGCCTGCTCGGTCATCCGGCGGGGGACCAGCGGAGAACCGTTGCGGCACACCGGGATCCACCGGTCGACTTCGTCACTCAGCGTGGTGAATTGCGGTGTTGCAGGTCGGTCGAGTCGTCGCATCAGGTCGCCGATGACCTCGCACGCGTCGAGCAGGCCGATGTCATCCAGGTTGCGATCGTGCAGCAGCGGCTCCAGCAGCATCGCCCAGCGGGCCGGGTCCGCGGCGAGCAACCGCACCGCGCCCCGGCCGCCCCAGTTCTGCAGTGCCAGGTGCTCCAGTCGCGCTTCCTCGTGCGGCCAGCTGACCTTCAGCACGACCGGCTCCCCGTCGCGGTGGCACGGTATGACGACGGCGCACACTCCGTGCCAGACCGGGCCGTCGGCGACGAGGTCCCAGGCGGCGGCGAGTTCGGCGAGCTGCGTGGGCAGGTGGTCCAACCAGTCGTCCCCGCCGACGTCGGGCTCGGCGGGCCGGCCCTGCACGATCTCCCGGAACTCCGCCGGGATGCTCCGCGCGAAGTCGGTGAGGTCGGTCTCGATACGCGGATTTCCCCCGCTGCGCTCCGCCATCCGCTACTCGACCGGCGAAAGGCCGGGGAACGCCGTCGGTGTGGCACCCCAGCGCCACAGCTGTGCGGTGGCGTCCGCCCACAGAGCGGTCAATCCGACGAACGCACTCCGGTCGGCCCGGGTGGCGACGACCTGTCCCGCGCACGCGTCGATCAGATCGGTGAGCACCCGCTGGGCGAGCGTGCGGCGACGCGCATCCGTCGTCGGTTGCACGGGCAACGCAAAACCGTCGGGCGACTGCGGAACGTCCTTGCCCAACGACGCCTCCCACGTCGCGCGAGTGGCGCGTAGTGGGGTGAGTGTCGCCTCGGCGCGCTTGCGGTCCTTCAGCGGTGTCTTGGCGATGATCTCCTCGAACGCGTAGATGGCTGCGCGCAGCGACGGCAGGATCGCGGTCACCTGGTCGGCGTTCGGGGGTTTGCCACCGGAGGATTCGGCCGGGTGACCGAGCAGGTCCGCTCCGGCGCTCTGTGTTACGACGATCGACGCGGCCATCGGCAGATTCCGAGCCGACAGGCTCGCCAGCGAGCCGATGCCCCGGGCGGCCTCCTGCTCGACCGAATGGAGCGGACCCAGGTCCGTGTTGGGCCGACTCGACGGCGAGGCGGTGGAGACCGGCGTCATACCTTGTGTCGCCATGACAGCGGCCAGCCGCCGGCGTTGTGTCCGGTGCAACGTGGCGAGTTTGCCTGCCCACGCTGAGGATTCGCTCTTCGACTCGCTACTCGAGGTTTTGCTGGCCGCGCGGATCGCCGCATCGAGCTCGTCCTGCAGTCGGCGGAGTGACTTCTGGTCCGGCGGCGGACCCTGGGTCTTGATGCCCGGAATGTGTGGTGCGTCACTTTCCAGCCGTATGCCGCACCCGGTGAGCGACCCGAGCGAGCCGGCCAGCGCGGCAGCGAGGATCGCGCGACGGCGCACGGTGGCGCGGTGCGGGGCGTTCGGCATGCCCGCATCCTCGCACGGCCGCCGTGTCCCAGCGGCGAACGCCTCGACGGCAGGGGTGATGCCATTCCTTGGACATTAGTTGACGTTTTGGACTATCAAATGAAACGTTATGCGACGTGGCGACCAAGACGAATGGGCAGTGGGCGCTCGGCGAGCACGAGCCGCTGAACCATAACGAGGAATACAAGCGTGACGACGACGGTCTCAGCGTGCGAGCACGCATCGAGGAGACCTACGCCAGAGAAGGATTCGCGTCGATACCGGCGGATGACCTTCGCGGCCGGATGCGCTGGTGGGGCTTGTATACCCAGCGCAGAGAAGGGATTCCGGGCGGACAGACGGCGACGCTGACACCCGAGGAGCTCGAGGCGCCGTACTTCATGATGCGGGTCCGCATCGACGGCGGGCAGCTGTCCACCGATCAGGTGCGGGTGCTCGCGGGCATCTCCCAGGAGTTCGGTCGCAACACCGCGGACATCACCGACCGCGGCAACGTGCAGTTCCACTGGGTCCAGATCGAGAACGTCCCGGAGATCTGGCGGCGACTCGAGGCCGTCGGCCTGGAGACGACCGAGGCCTGCGGTGACTGCACCCGTGTCGTGATGGGTTCGCCGGTCGCCGGACTGAGCGTCGAGGAGAAGCTGGACGTGTCGTCCGCGATCGCCGAGATCAACCGGCTGTATGTCGGCGACCCCGACCTGTCCAACCTGCCGCGCAAGTTCAAGACCTCCATCGCCTGGCTGCCGGACTCCGCGCCGGAGATCAACGACGTGTCGTTCGTGGGTGTCGAGCACCCGGAGCTCGGGCCCGGGTTCGACCTGCACGTCGGTGGCGGCCTGTCGACCAACCCGTTCCTCGCCGAGCGGCTCGGGGTGTTCGTCACCCTCGAGCAGGTGCCGGACGTCTGGGTGTCGGTCGTGAGGCTGTTCCGCGACTACGGCTATCGGCGGTCGCGGAACCGGGCGCGGATGAAGTTCCTCGTTGCCGACTGGGGCACCGCCAAATACCGCGAGGTGTTGGAGAACGAATACCTCAAGGCGCCGCTGCCGGACGGGCCCGCGGCACCGGTGCCGGCCAGGACCATCGACCACGTCGGTGTCAATGAACAGCGCGGCGGCGGCAAGTATGTCGGCTTCACCGCAGTCGCCGGCCGGGTCAGCGGGACCACGCTGGCCGCCGTGGCCGACGCGGCGGAGAGTGCGGGTTCGAAGCGTGTCCGCTTCACGCCCTACCAGAAACTGATCGTCGCCGACGTGCGCGACGACGCGGTTGACGGACTGATCGCCACGCTCGGACCGCTTGGCCTCAGCGCGAATCCGACACCGTGGCGACGCACGATCATGTCGTGCACCGGGGTTGAATACTGCAAGCTCGCAATCGTCGAGACCAAGGAACGTGCACACCGCTTGCTGCCGGAGCTGGAGCAGCGACTGGCGGACATCGACCCGGAGCACCCGATCTCGGTGCACCTCAACGGGTGCGCCAACTCCTGCGCTCGGGTGCAGGTCGCCGACATCGGGCTGAAGGGCCAGATCGTCACCGACAAGGACGGCAATCGGGTCGAAGGCTTCCAGGTGCACCTCGGCGGCCGGCTCGGTCAGAAGGCCGACTTCGGGCGGAAGCTGCGCGGCCACAAGGTCACCTCGGCGGAGCTCGGCGACTACATCGAGCGCGTCGCCCGCAACTTCGTGGCCGAACGCTCGGACGGGGAGACCTTCTCGGACTGGGCAGTGCGGGCGCCGGAGGAGTCGCTGCGATGACGTTCAGCGAAGCCGAACTCCGCACACTGGCTGCCGAAGGCGCTGCGGCGCTTGCTGATTCGTCGGCGACCGACATCCTGCGCTGGGCTGTCGATGCCGGGCTGCGACTGGCCGTCGCCGGGTCGATGCAGGACACCGTCCTGGTCCACCTCGCGAGCACGGTGCTCCCCGGTGTCGACGTGCTCTTCCTGGACACCGGCTACCACTTCCCGGAGACACTGCAGACCCGCGACCGGGTGGCGGCGTCATACCGGGTGCATCTGCGGACGATCACACCGCGGCAGACAGTGACCGAGCAGGACGCCGACTTCGGCGTCGCGCTGCACGAGCGTGACCCTGACCTGTGCTGTGCGCTGCGCAAGACGCAGCCGCTGGACGAGGTGCTCGACGAATACGACGCGTGGGCAACGGGATTGCGTCGTGTCGAGTCCGAGTCACGCCGTGACACTCCCGTGGTGTCGTTCGACGAACGCCGCGACAGGATCAAGCTGGCACCCCTTGCGGCATGGTCGGACGACGACGTCGCGGCATACGTCGACAAGCACGACCTCATCAGCAATCCGCTGCTGGCACAGGGCTATCCGTCCATCGGCTGTGCCCCCTGCACTCGGCGGGTGGCAGCAGGAGCCGACGCACGCTCCGGCCGGTGGGCCGGCACCGACAAGATCGAATGCGGAATGCACCTATGAGCCCACTTGATTCGGCCGCGTCCGGCGCAACCATCTGGCTCACCGGGCTGTCCGGCGCCGGGAAGAGCACCATCGCCGAGGCGGTGGCGGGCGAACTCATCCGCCGCGGACACCGCGTGCAGATCCTCGACGGCGATGAAGTCCGGACGAATTTGTCTGCGGGACTTGGCTTCTCACGCGAGGACCGCAACACGCACGTGCAGCGGGTCGGCTTCGTCGCCGAGCTGCTCGCTCGACACGGCGTGATCGCCCTGGTGCCGGTCATCGCGCCGTATGCCGACGCCCGCGACACGGTGCGCGCGCACCATGAGGCGCACGGAACGCCCTACCACGAGGTGTATGTCGCGACACCCCTGCGGGAGTGTCAGCGGCGGGACGTGAAGGGGCTCTACGCCAAGGCGGCTGCGGGTGAGTTGACCGGCCTGACCGGCGTCGATGACCCGTACGAGCCGCCGCGACGACCCGATTTGACCATCGACACCGAGCACGTGGATCTCGTTGACGCCGTCACGGTCATCGGCACGTTGCTCACCGAGCTCAAGGAAACAGCATGAACGACCGCACCCGAGACACGAGGAGTCCGGTATGACGACCACGACGCTCTCGGCGACCGACGTGTCGCTGCGCGAGCTGGAGGCGGAGTCGATCGAGATCATCCGAGAGGTGATCGCCGAATTCGACCGTCCCGCACTGCTTTTCAGCGGTGGCAAGGACTCTGCCGTGCTGCTGCACCTCGCCCGGAAGGCGATCTGGCCGGCACCGTTGCCGATCACCCTGCTGCATGTCGACACCGGTCACAACCTGCCCGAGGTCATCGAGTTCCGGGATCGCGTCGTCGCCGAGGGCGGGCACCGCCTGGTCGTGGCAGCGGTCGAGGAGTGGATCGCCGACGGCCGGCTCACCGAGCGCCCGGACGGCACCCGCAACCCGCTGCAGACGGTGCCGTTGCTGGACACCATCGCGGACCAGAAGTTCGACGCGCTGCTCGGCGGAGCCCGGCGCGATGAGGACCGAGCCCGCGCCAAGGAGCGCATCTTCTCGGTCCGCGACGCGTTCGGCGGCTGGGATCCGCGCACGCAGCGGCCGGAGCTGTGGCGCATCTACAACGGCAAGCACGCGCCGGGGGAGCACACTCGGGTCTTCCCGATCTCCAACTGGACCGAGCTGGACGTCTGGCGCTACATCGAAGCAGAGGACGTCGCGCTGCCGAGCATCTACTACGCCCACGAGCGGCCGGTCTTCCGCCGCGACGGCATGTGGCTCACACCGGGTCCGTGGGGTGGGCCTCGAGGCGCAGAAATATTGGAAACATTGAGTGTTCGCTACCGCACCGTGGGTGACGGGTCGTGCACCGGTGCCGTGCTCAGCGCCGCGACGACGGTGACGGACGTGATCGCGGAGATCTCGGTCAGCGCCCTCACCGAGCGGGGTGCCACACGTGCCGATGACCGGCTGTCCGAGGCCGCGATGGAGGACCGCAAGCGGGAAGGCTACTTCTAGAGATGACGACCACCGAGGCCACGACGACCGAGGTCATCACCGATCGCGACCAGCTGCGCCTGGTCATCACCGGGTCGGTCGACGACGGCAAGAGCACGCTCGTCGGCAGACTGTTGCACGACACCAAGTCGATCCTGGCTGACCAGTTCGAGGCGACGCTGCACGCGAGCCAGGGACGGGGAGCGACCGAGTTCGACTTCGCGCTGCTCACCGACGGCCTGCGCGCCGAGCGTGAGCAGGGCATCACGATCGACGTCGCCTATCGCTACTTCGCAACGCCACGAAGGAATTTCGTGCTCGCGGACACGCCGGGACACGTGCAATACACCCGGAACACCGTCACCGGCGCCTCCACCGCGGAGGCTGCGGTCGTGCTGATCGACGTCCGCAACGGCGTGTCCCCGCAGACCCGACGGCACGCCGCGGTGCTTTCGCTGCTGCGCGTGCCACAGGTCGTCTTCGCGATCAACAAGATGGACGCCGTCGACTGGTCCGAAGACCGCTTCGCCGCGGTGGCGGACGACGTGCGTGCGCTCGCCGAACGCATCGGGATCGAAGCCACGCACATCATCCCGATCAGTGCACTCACCGGCGAGAACGTCGCGTCGCCAGGCCCCGATTGGTATGCCGGGCTGCCGCTGCTGGAGGTGCTCGAGACACTGCCGCCCAACACAGTGACCGACGAGCCCTTCCGGCTGCCGGTGCAACTGGTGATCCGTCCGCGGACTCCGGAGCATCCGGACTATCGCGGGCTGGCTGGCCGGATCGCCTCCGGCAGCGTCCGCGTCGGCGACACCGTCACGGCATACCCCAGCGGTCGTGGCTCGACCGTCGTGGCGATCGACGGGGTCACGGGTGAGGTGGACAGTGCGTCGGCCGGAGCAGCCGTGACCATCCGCCTCGCGGACGAGCTCGACGTCGGTCGCGGGGAAGTGCTGACGACCGACCGGCCCATCGACGTGGCGCAACAGCTGGATGCGGTCGTGACCTGGCTCGACGAGCGGCCGACCACTCCGCGACGGCGGGTGTTGGTCAAGGCCGGCACCAAGACCACGCGTGCGCTGCTGGACGCACCGCACGCCGTCTGGAACGTCGACGAGCTGCGCTGGCAGGACAGCTCGGACCCGTTGCAGCTGAACGACATCGGCCGTGTCCGACTGCAGCTCGCCGAGCCGGTCGCGGTCGACGCATACGCCCAGCAGCGCGCGACCGGTGCGTTCCTGGTGATCGACCCGGACACCGGCGCGACCCTCGGCGCCGGCCTGACCGGCGCCGAACTCGGTGCTCTCGCCGGGTGAAAATCCCACTATTCCAAGGACTTCCAACATGAAACCCACCCGCAAGGTGAGTGTCCTCACCGTGCCCGTCATCGCTGCGCTCGCGATCGCGTCGCTCAGCGGCTGCTCGCGAAGGGCCGATGCGGCAGGCACCCCGTCGTCGGCTTCCGGTGGCGGCTCACCGGCGAAGACACTGCGTCTCGGCTACTTCCCGAACGTCACGCACGCGGTGCCGGTCCTCGGTGTCGCGGACGGTGAGTTCGCCGAAGAACTGGGTGCGACGAAGCTGACCACCCAGACGTTCAACGCAGGTCCGGCAGCCACCGAGGCGTTGCTGGGCGGCTCGGTCGACGCCGTCTACCTCGGCCCGAACCCGGCGATCAATGCCTTCGCCAAGACCGGCGGCAAGGATGTGCGCATCGTCGCCGGCGGTGCCTCGGGCGGAGCCGCGCTGGTCGTGAGACCGGGCATCAAGTCGGTCGCCCAGTTGGCCGGAAAGACACTGGCCTCACCGCAATTGGCGAACACCCAGGATGTTGCGCTCAAGTACTTCCTGAAGAAGAACGGGTTCAGTGTCAACGGTGATGGCAACGGCAGCGGCTCGAAGAAGGTCGACGTCGTCGCACAGGACAACGCCCAGAGCCTGCAGCTGTTCCGAGAAGGCCGCATCGACGGTGCGTGGCTGCCCGAGCCCTGGGCCACCCGCCTGGTGAAGCAGGGCGGCGGCAAGGTGCTGGTCGACGAGAAGAGCCAGTGGCCGAAGGGACGATTCGTCACCACCAACCTGCTGGTCTCGACGAAGTTCTTGGCGGAACACCCACAGACCGTGCGCGCCCTGATCGCCGGGCAGGTCAAGACCGCTCAGCGGATCACGCAGGACCCGACCGGCTCGGCGAAGCGGATCGACGCAGCGCTGACGAAACTGAACGGGAAGGCGCTGCCGACCGGGGTGACCGCAGCCGCTCTGCGGAACCTCACGCCCGGCTGGAACCCGTATGCCGCGTCGCTGCACGGCACAGCGCAGCACGCGGAGTCGATCGGACTGCTGAAGAAGACCGACCTGCACGGCATCTACGACCTGTCGATCGTCAACAGCGTGCTGAAAGCGCAGGGTTTGCAGACAGTTTCGGATGCCGGCCTGGGACAGGAGTAGCAATGACCAGCACCCTGACACTGGAGCGCCCCGACCGACGGACGTCGCCGGCCCCTCGGGTCGAGATACGTTCCCTGCGCAAGGAGTTCCGTCAGCGCGACCAGGTGGTGACCGCGCTCGACGGCGTGGACCTGAGCGTGGCGCCCGGCGAGTTCGTGACCGTGGTCGGAGCATCCGGGTGCGGCAAATCCACGCTGCTGCAACTGATCGCGGGACTGGACCGGCCGACGTCCGGCACGGTCGAGACCACCGAGCGTCCGGCACTGATGTTCCAGGAGTCCGCGCTGTTCCCCTGGCTCACCGCACGGGGCAACATCGAGCTCGCGCTCAAGCTCGGTGGCACCCGGCGCTCCGAGCGCTCCGAGCGCGCGCAGCAGCTGCTCGACCTGGTCCGTCTCGGCGCCGCCGGTGACCGGCGCGTGCACGAGCTCTCCGGAGGGCAACGCCAGCGGATCGCGTTGGCCCGCAGTCTCGCTCAGGGTTCACACCTGTTGCTGATGGACGAGCCGTTCGCGGCACTCGATGCCATCACGCGTGACGTGCTGCACGAGGAGATGACCCAGTTGTGGCAGGACACCGACCTCAGCGTCGTCTTCGTGACCCACAACGTTCGCGAGGCGGTCCGACTCGGCCAGCGCGTCGTCCTGTTGTCGTCGCGGCCCGGCCGGGTGTTGCGCACCTGGGACGTCGACCTGCCGAGCACCCGGTCCCTCGAGGACGCGCCCGTGATGGAGCTGGCGGCCGAGATCACCGCCTCCCTGCGAACGGAGATCGGCCGCCATGCCGGTGCGTGAGGAGGACCGGGCCACGCAGGAGTTCGCCCGCATCAGCGACGGGCTCGACGCTCTGGAAGATCATCGCCCGGAGCGCCGCCGCGTCGATCTGGTGGCAGTTGTCGCGCCCCTGGTCGTGGTCGGTGCATTCATCGCGATCTGGCAGGCCGTCTGGGCGTTGGCGATCAAGCCGGAGTACGTCATACCGTCGCCCGCGACCGTCGGCCATCAGCTGTGGGGGATGATCACCGACGGCTCCGCCTGGTCGGCCACCTGGACCAGCCTGCGCCGAGGTGCCGGCGGCTTCCTGCTGGCGCTGCTCATCGGCACCGTGCTCGGACTGCTGGTCAGTCAGATCAGCTTCCTGCGCAAGGGGTTTCGCCCGATCCTGTCCGCACTGCAGTCGATGCCGTCGGTCGCGTGGGTGCCCTTCGCCATACTCCTCGTCGGGCTGAAGCCGTCCGCGCTCTACTTCGTGATCCTGCTCGGCGCCGTGCCGTCGATAGCCAACGGACTCATCGGCGGGCTGGACCAGACCCCGCCAATCCTGCGGCGCGCGGGCACGGTACTCGGAGCCAGAGGGTTGTCGCTGGTGCGGCACGTCCTGGTGCCGGCCGCATTGCCGACCTACCTGACTGGGCTGAAGCAGGGTTGGGCGTTCTGCTGGCGGTCGCTCATGGGCGCCGAACTCATCGTCAACAGTCCGAAGCTCGGCACCGGACTCGGGCAGGTCATGCAGAACGGTCGCAACCTCAGCGACATGCCGACCGTGATCTGCGTGATGATCCTCATCCTCGTCGTCGGTGTCGTCGTCGACCTCGGTGTCTTCGCACCGATCGAGCGCAAGATCCTGCGTGACCGCGGCCTGGCGCCCACCGGCATCTGAGCTCATGCTGATCGAGTGTCGTGAGGGACGAGCGACGTGTCCCTCATGCTGATCGAGTGTCGTGAGGGACGAGCGACGTATCGAGATCGGGAGCGCTAGCCATCAAGCAGGGCGAGGCGGTCGAGTACGTCGCCCCATCCTTGACGCAGCCCGTCGCCGGGGTCGCTGTGGTGGTTGACCCGGTGCGTGACGACGACAGTCGTGCCCGCCTCGTCCGGGCGCATCTCGACCCGGACCCGGTCGGGCTCGTCCTGGGCGTCGCCGCCGATCCAGATCCAGGTCAGCTCGAGCAGCCTCGGCTCGTCGACCACCGTGAACTCGCCGAAGACCCCTATCCCGGCGTCCTTCGACTCGAAGCGATAGGTGCCACCGACCTGCGCATCGATCTCGTATGTCGTGTCCGGCAACTGCGGCCACCACCACGACGCGAGGCCCTCCCGGGTAGTCCACGCCCGCCATACGGCCTCGGCGTCCGCGCCGACGCGGCGCTCCAAGGTGAACTCGTTCATCATTTCCCCAGACTTGTTGCCATCGAGTCGAGTTGCATGGTCCAGAAGTCCCGCACCTGCTGCAGATAGGTCAGCGCCGGATCGACGGCGCCCGGGACGACCGTGCACCACACGGTGCGGCCGACCTTCTTGCGGCGCACCAGTCCTGCGTCCTCGAGCACCTGCAGATGCTTGCGCGTGCCGGGGAGCGAGATCTGCCCGCACGCGTGCTGCAACTGGGACGTGGTCCGCGGTGCCCGGCAGCACTCGGTGACCATCCGCATCCGCAGGGGGTGACCGAGCGCGGCGAACACCGCCGCAGGGTCGTGCTGAACCATAAGGTTCAGTGTTGCCGATGGCGAAGCTCGCCGCAAGGGCCGGCCCACGACTGCGTGTCGCGCTCGGCCGGAACGGCACCGCCGTGCCTGTAGGCTGATCACTCCACTCGAGAACAGCAGGAGCGCGTCAGGAATGAGCGAGAAGCAATCCGCCCGCACGGCACGCATTTCCGCCGACCTCGCCGAGGTCCTCGCCCCGCTGCAGCTCCTGGTCGAGGACGTGACCGTCATGCCCGCCGGCAAGCGTCGGCTGGTCCGCGTGCTGGTCGACCGTGATCTTCCCGCCGACGCCGACCCGACGGCCGCCACGCCCCCGCTCGATCTGGACGAGATCTCGCAGGTCACCCCGGTCATCAGCGAGCGACTCGACGCGACCGACGCGATGGGGGAGCAGCCCTACGTGCTCGAGGTGAGCTCGCCGGGCACCGAGCGTCCGCTGACCCTGCCACGACACTTCCGCCGCAACGTCGGCCGACTGGTGGAACTCGCCGGACCGGCGCAGGCACCCGTGACCGGGCGCATCATCCGCGCGGACGAGGACTCCTTCACCCTGTCGGTCGCCGGCACCAAGGGCGCGACGAGCGAGCAGTCCTTCTCGTATGACGACAGCCTGCGCGGCACCGTGCAGGTCGAGTTCAACCGCAGCAGCGACTGAAGAAGGAGACGACCACTGATGGACATCGACATGGCCGCGTTGCGCGCACTGGAGCGTGAGCGGGACATCCCGATGGACGTGATCGTGCCCGCGATCGAGCAGGCACTGCTGACGGCATACCACCGGGAGGACGGCACTTACCGCAACGCGCGCGTCGAGCTGGACCGCAAGTCCGGCCATGTCGTGGTGTGGGCGCGTGAGGACGCTCCGGTCGACGACGAGGGCGTTCGTGGCGAGCCGGGCCCCGAGTTCGACGACACCCCGAGCGACTTCGGTCGCGTCGCGGCGGCGACCGCACGGCAGGTCATCGTGCAACGCATGCGCGACGTCGAGGACGAGGCGATCCTGGGCGACTTCCGTGGCCGCGAGGGTGACGTCGTCGCCGGTGTCATCCAGCAGTCCAGCGACCCGCACGCGGTGCACGTCGACTTCGGCACCGTCGAGGGCCTGTTGCCGTCGGCCGAGCAGGTCCCCGGGGAGCACTACGTGCACGGCGAGCGCCTGCGTGCCTATGTCGTGAGCGTCAAGCGCGGCCCCAAGGGCCCGCAGATCCTGCTGTCCCGCAAGCACCCCAACCTGGTCCGCAAGCTCTTCGCGCTCGAGGTCCCCGAGATCGCGGACGGCACCGTCGAGGTGTCCGCCCTGGCGCGCGAGGCGGGGCACCGCAGCAAGATCGCCGTGCGCGGCAAGCAGCAGGGCGTCAACGCCAAGGGAGCCTGCATCGGCCCGATGGGGTCGCGGGTCCGTGCGGTGATGACCGAGCTGCGCGGCGAGAAGATCGACATCGTCGACTTCTCCGACGACCCGGCAGAGTTCATCGCGGCGGCGCTGTCGCCGTCCCGGGTGGAGTCGGTCGAGATCATCGACGATCACGCCAGGTCGGCACGGGTCGTCGTGCCGGACTTCCAGCTCAGTCTTGCGATCGGCAAAGAGGGCCAGAACGCGCGCCTCGCCGCGAAGCTGACCGGGTGGCGGATCGACATCCGACCCGACACCGACGCCCCCGGCGATGCCGGGGATAGCTACTGACTGCGGTAGGCTGGTGGTGAGCGGTCGCACGCGAGACCGCCGCAACCCACCTGATTCTGCTCCCCGGCACGCCGGGCTGCGGACGTGTGTGGGGTGTCGGGCTCGCGACGAACGATCAGCATTGCTGCGGGTGGTCGCACTCGCCGGGAATGACGCGGCGCGGACAGATGTTTCGCTGCTGGTCCCGGATGAGCGCGGCCGGTTGCCGGGCCGAGGGGCCTGGTTGCACCCCCGGCTGGACTGCCTGGACTTGGCGGTCCAGCGACGAGCGTTCCCTCGAGCGTTGCGGATCACCCATGGGGTGGACCTGGCGCGCGTCCGGGACCGGATCGCCGAGCAATGAGCTCGCCATACACCCTGTATGACGAGCGGACTGTGACACGTGGGCGGCGACGCCTGCGCGAGCAACAACTACCGAAGGCGGGTTTTGACGCTGATGAGCACCCGATGAGTACTCAGCGATGAAGCACCCATAACTGGCGGTTCGTGCTGCCCGGCTGACCTGGCCGGCGGACCCGGACCGCCGCAAATCCGACAAGGAGAAGTGTGGCTAAGGTTCGGGTTCACGAGCTCGCGAAAGAGCTCGGAATGCCAAGCAAGGATCTGCTTGCCTACCTGAAGGAGCAGGGCGAGTTCGTCAAGACGGCGAGCTCGACGATCGAGGCTCCGGTAGTCCGCAAGATCAAGGAAAACCCTCCGGCCGGCGCTGGCGCCGGTGACGGAGCGACCACGAAGAAGGCTCCGGCGAAGAAGGCTGTCCCCGCGCCGCCGACCGCCGACAAGTCGACATCGACGACCACGACGCCGGCACCGTCCACTGCACGGTCCACGGCTGCGTCGACCCCAGCGCAGTCCTCGGCGTCCGCGGCGCCGGCCAAGAAGGCTGCGCCCAGGCCCGGCCCGAAGCCGGGTCCGAAGCCCGCACCGGCGCCCGAGGCTCCGGCCGCGAAGACCGAGGCACCGGCTGCCAAGGCCGAGGCACCGGCTCCGGCAGCCAAGCCCGAAGCGCCGACCCCGGCCGCTCCGCCGTCGCGCAAGTCCGGTCCGCGTCCGACGGCTCCGGGCCCGCGGCCCGAGCGGCAGCAGCGGTCCGGTGGAGGCCGTGGCGGTGCACCGCGACCGGGCGCTCCGCGTCCGGGCAACAACCCGTTCTCATCCAGCCAGGGCATGCGATCGGGCGGTCCGGCACGTCCGGGCAACAACCCCTTCGCCTCCAGCCAAGGTATGCCGCGCCCGGCCTCCGGCCGTGGCGGTTCGGGCGGCTCCGCAGGGCCGCGCCCGGGTGCTCCGCGCCCAGGTGGCGCCGGCGGCGCACGTCCGGCTGCTCCGCGTCCGGGCGCCCCGCGTCCCAACCCGGGCATGATGCCCGACCGCTCCGCTGTTCGTCCCGGTGAGCGTCCGGCCCGTGGCCGCGGCGGCCCCGGTGGCGGCGGTCCCCGCGGTGGCTTCGGCGGTCGACCGGGTGGTCGCGGTCCGGGTCGTGGCGGCACCGCTGGTGCGTTCGGTCGCGGCGGCGGGAAGGTCCGCGGTCGCAAGTCGAAGCGCGCGAAGCGTCAAGAGTTCGAGCAGATGCAGGCGCCGTCGGTCGGCGGTGTCACCGTCCCGCGCGGTGACGGCTCGACCGTCGTGCGGATGCGTCGCGGTGCATCGCTCACCGACTTCGCCGACCGCATCGACGCCAACCCGGCATCGCTGGTGACGGTGCTCATCCACCTCGGTGAGATGGCCACCGCCACGCAGTCGCTGGACGAGGACACGTTCTCGCTGCTCGGCGCCGAGCTGGGTTACGACATCCAGATCGTGTCGCCGGAGGAGGAGGAGAAGGCTCTCTTCGACTCCTTCAACATCGACCTCGAAGCCGTCGAGGACGAGGAGAACCTCAAGCCTCGCCCGCCGGTCGTGACCGTCATGGGTCACGTCGATCACGGTAAGACCCGCTTGCTGGACGCAGTGCGTCACGCCGACGTGCAGTCCGGTGAGGCCGGCGGCATCACCCAGCACATCGGTGCCTACCAGGTGCACGTCGACCACGAGGGCAACGATCGCGCGATCACCTTCATCGACACCCCGGGTCACGAGGCGTTCACCGCCATGCGTGCACGTGGTGCGAAGGTCACCGACATCGCGATCCTGGTGGTCGCTGCCGACGACGGCGTCATGCCGCAGACGGTGGAGGCGCTGAACCACGCGCAGGCGGCCGACCTGCCGATCGTCGTGGCGATCAACAAGATCGACGTCGACGGGGCCAACCCGGACAAGGTCAAGCAGCAGCTGACCGAATACAACCTCATCGCCGAGGAGTACGGCGGCGACACGATGTTCGTCGAGGTCTCTGCCAAGCAGGGCAAGAACATCGACGGGCTGTTGGAGGCTGTACTGCTGACCGCTGACGCTGCTCTGGACCTGCGTGCCAACCCCGACCGTGATGCCCAGGGTGTCGCGATCGAGGCCAACCTGGACCGCGGTCGCGGTGCGGTGGCCACGGTGCTGGTGCAGCAGGGCACGCTGCGGGTCGGTGACGGCATCGTCGCCGGCACGGCGCACGGCCGCGTCCGCGCGATGCTCGACGAGCACGGCAACAACGTGCGTGAGGCGACCCCGTCGCGTCCGGTCCAGGTGACCGGTCTGGCGTCGGTGCCGCGTGCGGGTGACACCTTCGTGGTGGCTCCCGACGACCGCACGGCCCGCCAGATCGCCGAGAAGCGTGAGGCCGCCGACCGGCAGGCCGCGCTGGCCAAGGTCCGCAAGCGGATCAGCCTGGAGGACCTCAACCAGCAGCTCGAGGCCGGCAAGATCGAGACCCTCAACCTCATCCTCAAGGGTGACGTGTCCGGTTCGGTCGAAGCCCTCGAGGACGCCCTGCTGCAGATCGACGTCGGCGACGACGTGGACCTGCGGATCATCGACCGTGGCGTCGGCGCTATCACGATGAACAACATCAACCTTGCGGTCGCCTCGGACGCGGTGATCATCGGCTTCAACGTGCGAGCCGAGGGTCAGAACGCCGAGTACGCCGACAAGGAAGGCGTCGAGATCCGCTACTACCCGGTGATCTACCAGGCCATCGAGGAGATCGAGCAGGCCCTCAAGGGCATGCTCAAGCCGGAGTACGAAGAGGTCGAGCTCGGCACCGCGGAGATCCGCGAGATCTTCCGGTCCAGCAAGTTCGGCAACATCGCCGGTTCGATCGTCCGGTCCGGCGAGATCAAGCGCGGCTCGAAGGCGCGGATCACCCGCGACGGCAAGGTCGTGTCCGAGAACGTCGAGGTCTCCGGCCTGCGGCGCTTCAAGGACGACGTCACCGAGGTCCGTGAGGGCTTCGAGTGCGGCATCAACCTCGGGTCCTACAACGACCTGCAGATCGGCGACCTGATCGCGACATACGAGATGCGCGAGAAGCCCCGCGACTGAACCCCACGAAGTTCTCCGGTCGCAGGCTCCCTCCGATACTTCGCGGGGGCCCCGGTCGGGGCACGGTTTGTCGCAAGGACTGAATGACGGCTTCCTCGACGAGTGACGGTGCAATTGCACCGTCACTCGGCGGGGGAGCCGTCAGTCGCGTTCGGCAGGCGCTGCGCCGAGCAGCTGCCGCCACTGTCCGACGGCGGTGCGTTCCAGCTGTTGGTATGCCGCGTCGTCGTAGCTCTCGGTGCCCGTCTCGGCACCGAGAGCGGCCATCATCTGCTCCCAGCCGCCGCCGTAACCGGCGGCGTGGTCGGGCTCGCCCATTCGGTGCACGATGCGCAGCCGGGTGCCGCCGTCGGTGGGGGAGAAGCTGACCTGCACGTGGCTGGACTGCTCACCCTGCCAGGACCAGTCGTAGCCGATCAGCCGCATCGGCTCGCAGTCGGTCACCGTCCCGACCGCGACGTCGTCGTCCCCGCCCAGGTCGATCCGGAACTGCGCACCGACGCCCTGCGGCGGCTCTCCGCTGAAGGTCCCGAAGAAGCGTTGCACCCGCTCCGGCTCGGTGCAGGCGCTCCACAACTCTGCGACGTCGGCGGCATACTCGCGCTCGAAGACGAGGACCGGTTGATCCGGCGTGCCCTGCAGGGTGCGTTGAATGCTCGGTGTGCTCATCTGCTCTCACTCCTGGTGATGGCGGTCTTGCTGACGGTTGGCACGGCGCCCGCGTTTCAGCTCGGTGTCCAGTGCGTCGAGGGTGTTGGTCCACAGGCTGCGATAGCGGCTCACCCATCGGTCGACCTCCGCCAACCGGTCGGGCACCACGGCATACCGGCGCAACGAGCCTTCGCGGCTCGACGTGGCGAACCCCGAATCACGCAGCACCCGTAGGTGATTGGAGACGGCGGGCTGACTGATGCCGAACTCGGCCGTGATGATCGCCGTCAGCTCACCCGCGGAGCGCGACTCGTCGGCCAGCAGCTCGACGAGTCGCCGGCGCACCGGGTCACCCAGGACATCGAATGCGTGCACCCAAGATGTATATCAGTATTGAGTGATATCAGGGAAGAGTGAATTTCGATCTGACAGGCTGAGGCATGCGATTCGGACTGGTCGGAACGGGATATTGGGCACGCGAGACGCACGGGCCCGGCATACAGGCATCGAGCCAGGACCTGGTCGGCGTGTGGGGGCGCGACCCCGCGAAGACCGCAGACCTCGCGGAAAGCCTTGGTGTCGAGGCCTTTGCGAGCCACGCAGACCTCCTCGCGGCTGTCGACGCGGTGTCGTATGCCGTGCCGCCGGACATCCAGGCGCCGCTCGCGCTCGATGCGGCACGCGCCGGCCGCCACCTGCTGCTCGACAAGCCCGTCGCCCTCGATGCTGACAGTGCCCGGGCGCTGCACGATGCAGCGCAAGCGTCCGGCTCGCGGTCGGTGGTCTTCTTCACCGCGAGGTATGCCGCCGAAACGCGCGCGTGGCTGGACGACCTGGCGGCCGGAGACGGATGGCGCGGGTCGTGGACCGAGTGGATCGCGGCCAACCAGCGACCGGAGAGCCCTTACAAGGACTCACCGTGGCGACAGCGCGAGGGCGCCCTCTGGGACCTCGGACCGCACCTGCTCGGCACGCTGATCCCCGCCCTCGGACCGGTGAGATCCGTTGTGGCAGTGGCGGGTCCGGGAGACACGGTGCATTTGACGCTGACCCACGAGGACGGTCCGGTGAGCACTGCGACGATCGCGCTCTGGGGGCCGCCGGCGGCATACACCTGGGACATGCGGGTGTGGGGTGACGCAGGTGTCAGTGCCGCGTCGAAGCGGGTGACGACCGCGGTCGAGTCGCTCACGACGGCCGCGGAGGAACTCGCTGCTGCCGTCGACGCCGATGCCGAACACCCGCTGGGGCTGGCCTTCGGCGCTCGGGTGGTGGAACTGCTCGCCGACGCGGCGGGTCAGTTGGGCAGGTAGGACACGCACAGCCGGCGTTGAGACTCGTGTGTTGGCATGCCTGCATGGCTGAGTGGACTGTCGTGCGCTGCTCCGGTGGCGCGTTCTACGAGACGAAGTGGGTCCCATTGGCGTCGTTCAAAGCGATCCGCTTGGGCGCCAAAAGGTTTCAGCGATGCCCCGTGCACCACAAGTGGGAGATGGCTTCCCAGGTGCCCGAAGAGATGCAGACTCCGGAGGTCCGCGAGCAGGCGGCGCAACACCGCGACTCGGGCGTCATCTGAAGGTCAGTCGCCCATCGTCAGCACGATCTTGCCGAAGCTGTCCCCGGCGGCGAGCCGCGTGAACGCATCGCGAGCCTGACCGAGCGGGACCGCCTGGTCGATGACCGGCGAAATGCCTTCGCGGGCAACGAAATCGACGAGCCTGCGCAGCTCGGTGATGGAACCCATCGTGGAGCCGATCACCTGCAGCTGCTTGAAGAAGATCTTGGTCAGCTCGGCCTTCTGCGGTGCGTCGCCCGACGTCGCGCCGCAGATGACGATCCGGCCGCCGGGGTTGAGTGAATTGACCGAGTGACTCCAGGTCGCGGCACCGACCGACTCCATCACGGCGTTGACCCGCTCGGGCAGGCGCTCGCCGGTGCCGAAGGCACGCTCGGCGCCGAGGTCGACCGCCCGCGCGCCGCGCTGCTCGTCGCGGGACGTGACCCACATCCGCAGCCCCGCCGCCGATCCGAGCTGCACCAGCGCGGTCGAGACGCCGCCACCGGCGCCCTGCACCAGCACCGTGTCACCGGGGGAGACTCCGGCATTGCTGAAGAGCATGCGGTATGCCGTCAGCCATGCCGTGGACAGGCAGCCGGCAACGGACCACGGCATGGCCTCCGGCTTGGTCACCAGGTTGGCGGTGGGCACCACGACCTGCTCGGCGAAGGTGCCGTCGTGTTTCTCCGACAGCAGTGTCCGGCGCGGATCCAACGTCTCCTCACCGGTCCAGATCGGGCTCGGTATGACGCTGTGCAGGATCACGTCTCGCCCGTCATCGGTCACGCCCGCGCCGTCGCAACCGAGGATCATCGGCAGCTTGTCGTCGCTGAGGCCGACACCCTGCAGCGACCACAGGTCGTGCCGGTTCAGTGCGGCGGCCCGAAGGTGCACCCGCGACCAGCCGTCCGGCACCGCCGGATCCGGTCGCTCGCCCACCTCCAGTGCGGCGAGGGGATCGGTGCGGTCGATTCGGGCGGCATACGCGGCGAGCATGTCTGCCAGCCTATGCCGTCGTGCGCGCGGCCCGGCCCGACTGCGGCATCGGCGGCCGCATCGACCACGGCATTCGATGACGGAACCAACTGCGTTCTGGCGCCGTCTGTTTGGAGCATCGGTCGGCAGCCTGACGCCGACAACGCGATCTGTGGGAGGGCACGAAAAGATGGTCGACAACAAGCGCAGCGCAGCGCACAGTGGTCCGGCGCGGCGGAGCGTGGTCGCGTCCGCATGGGCGGCGCCGGTGATCCTCACCGCCGCGGCTGCACCGGCGGCCTCGGCAAGCACGGCGGGATTCGACATCGCGCTCGATCCGCCTCAGATGGGTGACAGCATCACCGCCTACAACGGCGACTTCACGCACATCTACTCGATCAGCGGGATCATGGCGTGGGTCGTGGCCAATCACGGAAGTGCCGTGGCTCCGGGCGGTTTCCCGATGTCCCTCACGTGTGACAACCGGATCTGGGAGGTCGCTTCGGTGAAGGGCGGGCTGGACAACAAGCTGAAGAATCTCCCTATCACCAAACGTGTTTCGGACGGCAACTCGACAACGGTGACGTTCCTGATCCCGGACGACATCCCGCCGAACACCGACAGTTACAGCGGCTTCTGGGTCATTGTCGACAACGAGTTCAAGGCGGTCTATCCGAACGACGGTGTCACCGCGCCGACGGGCACCCGCTGGGAGGTGATGCCACCGGCCGGGGACGCCGATGCGTCCAACAACGTTGTGGCATATGCGGGTTTCGAGGACAAGGGTCCTGCTGACATCTGGGGTGTCGTCGCCACCCGCCTCGCACAGGAGACCGTGAAGTGGACGGACGGGACGACCCTGCGTCGTCCGACGCGGGTCGAGATGAAGTCCGTCGGCCCGAAGCCGACGCTCGGCGGGGCAGGTGTGCACGTGAGCACCGATGCACGGATGAGTCGCGACATCGAGGTGCGCAACGTGACCGTCGACGGTGTTGCCACTTCGATCCTGGGGCCGGGGGAGTCCTCGGTGTGGCAGGACGTGAGCCTGGGGGTCACCTTCCCGCTGACCAGACCGCTCGCGGGCGGGGAGGTGCTGCGTTTCGACGTCGTGTATGTCGACGACGAGCAGGAGCTGTATGGCGAGACCCATCCGGGGCAGACGAGCTTCCTGCCCGCGGACGAGGATCTGAACACGCCGAACCAGCGTGCCCGGGAGCGGGCGTACTTCAACAACTGAGGCAACTGAGCCCGCGCGCGGTTGACCGTGGTCAGACCCAGTTGTCGAGCTTGGTCACGCAGATCGGGTGGCCGGCCGGGTCGAGCAGCACCGTCCAGTTGTCGCCGCCCGGCTGCTGCTCGGGCCTGGTCGCGCCGAGCTCGACGAGCCGATCGCAGGCCTGCGGGACGTCGTCGGCCGCCAGGTCCAGGTGGAACTGCTTGTGGCCGTCGTCCGGCCAGGAGGGGCGCCGGTAGTCCGGCGTCTGCCCGAAACCGAGGCGCTGGTCGCCGTGCTGCAACATCGCATAACCGTCGCCTTCGTAGGCGACCTCCCAGCCGAGCGCAGCTGCGTAGAACTTCGCCATCGCCGCGGCGTCGTCACAGTCGATGCTGACCATGCCGATGGTCGCCAGGGCCGTGGTGGTGTCGGTCATCTGCGGATCTCCTCGAGGTGTCGAGACGTGTCGTGTTGTCGGATGTGTGTGTCCGGCCATCGTCATAGGCTGCGAGGTATGCCGACTAGGACATTCGCGACAGCTCGCGGAGTGATCCTGGATCCGCGACGTTTCGCCGAGCACGCGACCCTGGACCGCCCGTCCTGTCACCCCGCACTGGAGCCGTGGATCGAGCACCACTGGACAGTGCGGTGGCGCCTGCCGAGCGGCACCTCCTACCGCACGTCGCTGGTGCCGGTCGCGCAGAGCAACCTCACCGTCGAGTTCGGCGGCTGCTCCCGCGACGGTGCAGCTGGCCCCGGTGTCTTCGTCACCGGCGTGGTCAGTCGCAGCCGCTTCGACGTCGCGCTCACCGGATCCGGGGGTGTCGTCGGCACGAAGTTCCGGCCGGGCGCGCTCACGGCACTGACCGGCATCGCTGCGACCGAGTGGCGTGACCGGGTGGTCCCGGCCGAGGACCTCTTCCCGGGGGTCGATTACCTGCGCGATCTGAAGCCCGAGCAGACCGACGCGATCACGCGGCTCGAGGACTTCCTGCTGTCGGTCGTGGTCAACGACCGGGAGCCGGAGGACGCACTGGATGCCATCGCTGCTGTGACCGCCACGCTCGAGGAGTCCTCGCCGGCGCTGTCCGCAGCCGAGCTCGCCGAGCGCTGCGGGCTCAATCTCCGCTCGCTGCAACGCCTTTGCCGGCACTACATCGGGGTCGGCCCGCAGTGGCTGGTCGCGCGGGCCCGCGTGCACGCGGCCATCGACCGGTTGCACTCCGGTGACTACGAGACGCTTGCGGCACTCGCCATCGAGCTGGGCTGGTTCGACCAGTCCCACATGGGGCGCGACTTCTCCGCGCTGGTCGGTATGCCGCCACGCGCCTACCTGGCATCCGACCCTGCGACCGACCCGCGTGGTCGTTGACCCGGTCGGACTACCGTGGCGGCTGTGCCTCAACACCTGATCCTGCTCGCGCCGTCGGCCAACCGTGTGTATGCCGCCGACGCGCCGCGCCTCGCGGAGTCCGAACTCCGTGCAATGACAAGTGGTTTCGGACTGTCCGCCACTGATGTGGAGACGACCCGGATCGCCGGGGTCGACTACCTGGCCGTGCAGACCGGCGACCGCCTCGACGAAACGGGCCGGCAGATCCTGTCCGCCTTGTCGGCGGCATACGGGATCTTCCGCCGGGAGGGTGACCTGCTGGCACCGGTGCCGCTGCAGCGGCGGGCGCCATACGCCAGTGACCTGGTGACCATCCAGAAATACCAGGGCAAGACGAACGAGCAGTGGACCCGGCTGTTGCTCAATGTGACCGCGGCTGCGATCCGTCGCCCGGAGAAGCTGCTGGACGGCACATTGCAGGTGCTGGACCCCATGTGCGGCCGGGGCACGACTCTCAACATCGCACTGTCGCTCGGCCTCGACGTGACCGGTGTGGACCTGGACAGCAAGGATTTCCAAGCGTATTCAGCCTTCATCAAGACCTGGATGCGTCAGCACCGGCTCAAGCACACGGCCGACGAGACCAACCTGCGCACCAGTGGGCGCAATCGAGGCAAGCAGTTGCAGGTCGAGGTGGCGGCGTCCAAGGAGGACCACAAGGCCGGCCGCACCCAGCACGTGACCTACCTGTCGACCGACACCACCGACGTCGACGGGCTGATCCGGCCCCGCAGCGTCGACGTCATCGTCACCGACACCCCGTACGGCGTGCAGCACGGCTCCCACGGTGACCGGCTCGCCCGCAGTCCGCTCGACCTGCTGAGCCGCGCGCTCCCGCAGTGGCAGCCGCTGTTGCGCACCGGCGGAGCGATCGGCCTGTCCTACAACCGGCACGTCGCTCCGCGGCAGGACCTGGCGACCTTGCTCGTCGAGCACGGCCTCACCCCGGTGGACGGCGAAGCAGACGCCTTCCGGCACCGGGTCGACGCGTCGATCGACCGGGACCTCATCGTGGCCCGTAAGGACGGGTGAACGTAGGGTGGTGCGTTGCCCCGACCACGTCCGCACCAGCTCAGGAGGCTCGCATGGCTGACCCGGCACGCGCCCGCAAGATCGCCGAGCGCACCAAGACTCTCGTCGCCGACTTCATCGAGCGCCGCCTCAAGGACGAGCGGCTCGGTTTCGTCACCGTGACCGACGTGCGGGTCACCGGTGATCTGCAGCACGCATCGATCTTCTACACCGTCTTCGGCTCCGACGACGAGCGGACGAACACCGCTGAAGCGCTTGAGGATTGGCGCGGTCGGATCCGGTCACACGTCGGCAAGGGGCTCGGCATACGCCTGACGCCGTCGCTGGAGTTCATCCCGGACGCCATCCCCGAGGGTGCGGCGCACATCGAGGAGGCGCTCAAGGCTGCGCGCGAGCGCGACGAGGAACTCGCCCGGAGCAAGTCCTCCGCCTCGTATGCCGGGGACGCCGACCCCTACAAGAACAGCGGCGACGACACCGAATGACCACCGACGGCCTGCTGCTCATCGACAAGCCGGCCGGCTGGACCAGCCACGACGTCGTCGCACGCAGCCGTCGCCTGGCGCACACCCGCCGGGTCGGTCATGCCGGCACGCTGGACCCGATGGCGACCGGCGTGCTGGTGCTCGGCATCAACAAGGCCACCAAGCTGCTGACCTACCTCGTCGGCTGCGACAAGACCTACACCGCGACGATCCGCCTCGGGCAGTCGACGATCACCGATGACGCCGAGGGCGACATCGTCGAGGCGTATGACGCCGCCGGCCTGACCACCGAAGCCGTCTCGGCAGCGGTCGACGACCTGCGCGGAGACATCCAGCAGGTGCCCAGCTCGGTCAGCGCGATCAAGGTCGACGGGGTGCGCTCCTACGCCAAGGTGCGCGGTGGCGACGAGGTGAAGCTGCAGCCACGTGCGGTGCGGGTCAGTCGGTTCGACATCCATGGGCAACGCGAAATCGACTCCGACACAGGGGTATTGGTCGACATCGACGTGGAGGTGGAGGTGTCCTCGGGCACCTACGTCCGGGCGCTCGCACGCGACCTGGGGAGCGCGCTCGGGGTGGGCGGACACCTCACGGCGCTGCGCCGGACCCGGGTGGGACGCTTCGAGCTGGCGGAGACCACTCCGCTGGACGAGCTGGTCGCGCTGGAGGAGCGCGGTGAGCCGCTGCCGGTGATCGGGATGGGCGAGGCTGCAGCAGCGCAGTTCCCGGTGCGCCGGATCTCGGCCGAGGAAGCGATCGACCTGCGCCACGGCAAGCGACTGCCCGCCGGAGCCGACCGGCACGAGGTGTCGGCTGCGATCACCGGCAAGGGCGAGCTCGTGGCGATGCTGGACGAGTCCGGACCGCTGGCGAAGTCGCGCGTGGTCTTCCCGGCGTAGCCCGACCGCACGGGCGACACAGATGCGACGCAGTCGCGTCGAGATGGATATGCTCGGCGGGTCACGGCGCCGCCCCCGCTTCTATCGGGGCGGCCCGCCTTCACCCCCGAGAGTCAGGAGTCGTCGTGCACATTCCGGACGGATATCTGAGTCCGGTGACCTGTGCGGTCGGCTTTGCCGCCGTCGCGCCCGCCTGGGCGGTGGCGAGTCACAAGATCCGCGACGTCGTCAAGACCCGCAACGTGCCGACGCTCGCAGTGTTCGCCGCACTGAGCTTCGTCATCATGATGTTCAACATCCCGATCCCGGACGGCACGACCGCGCATGCCGTGGGAGGGGTGGTCGTCGCAGTTGTCCTAGGCCCATGGGCCGCGGTGATATCGGTGTCGGTGGCACTGCTCTTCCAGGCCCTGTTGTTCGGTGACGGCGGTGTGCTCAGTTATGGCGTCAACTGCCTCAACATGGCGGTGCTGATGCCCTTCGTGGGCTACGGCGTCTACCGGGCGATCGCCGGTCGCGCACCACTCACGAGTCGTCGACGGGTGGTGGCCGCCGGCATCGGTGGGTATGCCGGCATCAATGCGGCCGCGCTCGCGACCGCCATCGAGTTGGGCATCCAACCGGACTTGTTCACCGCCTCCGACGGGAGCCCGCTGTATGCGCCATACAGCATGAGCAAGACGATCCCGGCGATGATGCTCGCGCATCTGACGATCGCCGGCCTCGCGGAGCTGATCCTCACCGGTGCGATCGTCGCCTACCTGCAACGCGCGGACGTGACCCGGCTGGTCCCGGGCCACCCCGGCGTCCCGATCACGGCCGACGGCGCCGCACCGGCCACCCACCGCCGGCTCACTCCGGGGAAGGTCGCCCTGGGTGTCGGGGCTGCGCTGGTCGTGCTGACACCGATCGGACTGCTGGCCCCCGGCGGCGCGTTCGGCGAGGACGCGCCGGCCGATCTCGACCTGAAGAAGCTCGGCCTCAAGGCAGTGCCGTCGGGCCTGGACAAATACAACGGCATGTGGAGTCACACGCTGCTCGGCGACTACGGGTTCAACAGCGGTGACCACGCCAACCTGGCCTACATCCTGTCCGCGGTCGTCGGCATCGCCGTCGTCACGGCCTGCGTCTTCGTCGTGGGCAAACTCGCCCAGTGGGCATGGGGCGCCCGACCCGGCAACGGCGACACCAACGGCACCGATGACACCGGAGTCCGGCAAGGCAGCCGAGCCAGTTCGTGACCACCGACGAGATCACCACGCCCGACTGGTTGCTGCGGCAACCGGTCGGGCTCTGCCCGTGCGGCTGCATCGGCAAGCGCAGCAAGGTCTCGTTCGTGGAGAAGACCCTCGTCGGCAGCTCCGACCTGATGCGGCAGGTGATGTTCAGCGAGGACGTCGCCAAGCTGCCGGGGCTGCTGCAGCGGTTGGACGCGCGCATCAAGATCCTGGGCATGGTGCTGTTGCTGATCGCAGTCGGGCTGGCCCACAACGTCGAGACGCTGCTTGCGGCATACCTCCTGACATTGCTGGTCGCTTGGGCGTCCCGAGTGCCGCTGGGGTTCTTCATCAAGCGCGTGTGGCTGTTCATCCCGGTCTTCACCGCGATCGTGGTGATCCCGGCGATGTTCTCGGTCGTCAACCACGGCGACGTCGTCGTGCAGTTGTGGACCTGGCACGGGCACCCGGAGGGCCTGACGTCGCAGGGACTGAACTCCGCTGCGCTGATCGTCACGCGCGTTGCGGTGTCGGTCTCGCTGGCGGTGCTGCTGACCGTCACCACACCGTGGACCCGGCTGCTCGGTGGGCTGCGGGGACTCGGGGTGCCGCGGATCTTCGTGCTCATCATCAACATGGCCTACCGCTACATCTTCCTGCTGCTGGACGCCGTCAGCGAGATGTACGAGTCGCGCAAGGCACGTCGGGTCACGACGATCAAGCACGACGCCGGGGCACGCGCGACGGTGGGGGCGACGGCCGGCGCGGTCGTCGGCAAGGCGAGTCACCTGGCCGAAGAGGTGCACCAGGCGATGGTCGCCCGCGGCTACCGGGGTGAGGCCTACACGTTGAGCCAGCCGCGCATCGGGCGCGGCGACGTCGTGGCACTGTTGGTGGCCGTGTGCGTGAGTCTGGTGATCTATGCAGGAGACAGGTTCCTTGGCAGCTGAGCGATCCCACGAGCCCGGCGAACCGCCGGTGGATGCGACCCGGGACACCGTCTTCGTCGGCAAGGGCATCGGATACTCCTACCTCGACAAGTTCCCCGCATTGGACGATGTCTCCTTCGACGTGCGGCGCGGCGAAATGCTGGCGCTGCTCGGCGCCAACGGGTGCGGCAAGTCGACCTTGCTCAAGGTGCTCGACGGCCTGGTCTTCCCGACCTCGGGCACACTGCACGCCTTCGGTGAGCAGGTGACCGAGGACAACCTCGAGGACGAAGGCTTCGCCGCAGGATTCCGCTCCCGCGTCGGCTTCGTCTTCCAGAACTCCGACGCCCAGGTCTTCTCGGCCACGGTCCGCGAGGAGGTCGCGTTCGGCTGCCTGCAGCTGGGCATGGGCCAGGACGAGACGCTGGGGCGGGTCGACGACGTGCTGGCGATGCTCGACATACGCGACCTGGCCGACCGGGCGCCGTTCCAGCTGTCCGGCGGCCAAAAGAAGCGGGTCGCCATCGCCTCGGTGCTGGTGATGAACCCCGAGGTGCTGCTCTTCGACGAGCCGACTGCCGGCCTCGACCCGCGCACGCAGTCCTGGCTGATCGACCTGCTGGTGCAGTTGCACGAGTCCGGCAAGACCATCGTGCACGCAACGCACGATCTACATGTGCTGGAGCAGATCGCGACTAGGTGCCTGGTGTTCTCCGAGGAGCATCGGCTGCTGCGCAGCGGCACGCCGCGCGACATACTCGCCAACCAGGAGTTGTTGCTCGCCACGAACCTCGTGCACCAACACCGCCACCGGCACCGCACCGCGGACGGCGACATCACGACTCACAGCCACCCGCATCCGGTCGTCGGCCATCACCACGACCGGCCCTGAGTCGCAGCTGGAGAAGCTCCACTAAAGTTGCGAACGTGCTGCGCCTCTCCCATCTGACCGAGCTCCCGGACGACTTCGGCGAATGCGTGGTCACCATCGGCAACTTCGACGGCGTGCACCGGGGACACGCGGCGCTGCTGCGCGAGGTCGTCGATCGCGCTGCAGCCAGGAGTGTCCGATCCTGCGCGGTGACATTCGACCCGCACCCGCTGCAGGTGCTGCACCCCGAGCGGGCTCCGCAGCTGATCGCCTCCACCACGACGCGTTTGGAGCGTCTCGCGGAGACCGGCTTGGACGCCGTGCTCGTGCTCGACTTCACCCACGAACTCGCGGCGATGACGCCGGAGGAGTTCGTCCGGGACGTTTTCGTCGAAGGCCTGCACGCGGTCGAGGTCGTCGTGGGCGGCGACACCAGGTTCGGAGCAAAGAACGCCGGTGACGTGCACACGCTGCGCGAGCTCGGTGCCCGCTACGGCTTCACCGTCGAGGTGATGCCCGACGTCGGTGAGCACCACCGCATCTCGTCCACCGACATCCGCTCGGCGCTCGCCGACGGCGCGGTCGACGTGGCCGGACGGTCGCTCGGGCACCTGCACGACGTGCGCGGAGTGGTGGTCCGTGGCCTGCAGCGCGGCCGCGAGCTCGGCTTCCCCACCGCAAACCTCGGCCGTCGCCCGGAAGGCATGGTCCCCGCAGACGGGGTGTATGTCGGCTGGCTCGTTCGTGAAGGTGTGGCGCCCGACGACCCGGAGCGCCGGATGCCCGCGGCGATCTCGGTCGGCACCAATCCGACGTTCGATGACGTGCCGGAGCGCACCGTCGAGGCCTACGTGCTCGATCGTGACGACCTGGACCTGTATGACGAGACGGTCCGGATCGAGTTTCTGCGCCGGCTGCGCGGCAACACCAAGTTCAACTCGATCGACGCGCTGATCGCCCAGATGCGCAGGGATGTCGACCAGGCTCGCGAGATCTGTCGAACTTCTCTGGACACCCCCTGACCCGGAGCCGAACTGGCGGGTAGGCTCCGGCCATGACGATGTCACTGAGTGAAGAGCAGCCCGACCTGAAGGTCGTGGAAGGTCGCGCCACCTCGGTGGCACACCTATTCGTAGACCGGGTCGCCAAGACCCCTGATCGTGAAGCCTTCCGCTACCCGGTCGGGGAGCAGTGGCACTCGATCACCTGGAAGCAGGTGGACGAGCGCGCCCGGCACATCGCGGCCGGTCTCGCATCACTCGGCGTGGAGCCGAGCGACCGTGTCGCGGTCGCCTCGGCGACGCGCCTGGAGTGGGCACTGGCCGACCTCGGGATCATGCTGTGTGCCGCCGCCACCACCACGATCTACCCGTCGACCACGGCGGACGACGTCCTGTTCATCACCTCCGACTCGGGCAGCAAGGTCGTCTTCGCCGAAAATGAGGAGCAGGTCACCAAGCTGCGTGGCGGCCGTGACGTCATACCCGACGTGCAGAAGGTCGTGCAGATCGACGGAGCGGGTGACGGTGACTGGGTGATCAGCCTGGCCGAGCTGGAGAAGCTCGGCGCGGAATACCTCAGTGAGCATGAGGGTGCGCTCGAGGAGCGGATGGCGCAGCTCAAGCCGGAGTCCCTCGCCACGCTCATCTACACCTCCGGCACGACCGGCCGGCCCAAGGGAGTGCGGCTGCCGCACGACGCGTGGACCTACGAGGCAGCAGCCGTCGACTCGGTCGACATCCTCGGCGAGGACGACGTGCAATACCTCTGGCTGCCCTTGGCCCACGTCTTCGGCAAGGTGCTGCTGACCCTGCCGCTGCAGATCGGTTTCCCGACCGCGATCGACGGTCGCGTCGACAAGATCGTCGAGAACCTCCCGACCGTGCAGCCGACCTGGATGGGCGCCGCGCCGCGCATCTTCGAGAAGGTCTACGGCCGGATCACGACGATGATGGCCGACGAGGGTGGCGTCAAGGCGAAGCTCTTCGACTGGGCCAGCGGCAACGCCCGCAAGGTGGCCACGGCCCGCGCGGCGGGGGAGAAGGTCAGCCCGATCGTCAGCGCCCAGCATGCGATCGGCAACAAGATCGTCCTCGGCAAGATCCGTGAGCGGTTCGGCGGCCAGGTGCGCTTCTTCATCTCCGGCTCCGCGGCGCTCAACCAGGACGTCGCCCGCTGGTTCGACGCCATGGGTATGCCGATCCTCGAGGGCTACGGCCTGACCGAGACGTCCGCGGCATCGTGCGTCAACCGTCCCTATGCCAACAAGGTCGGCACCTGCGGTTGGCCGATCCCCGGCACGCAGATCAAGATCGCCGACGACGGCGAGGTGCTGGTGAAGGGCCCCGGCGTCATGCAGGGCTACCGAGGCCTGGACGACGTGACCGCGGAGACGTTGGTCGACGGATGGTTCCACACCGGCGACATCGGCGAGGTGCTGCCCACCGGGCACCTGAAGATCACCGACCGCAAGAAGGACCTCTTCAAGACCTCCAACGGCAAGTACGTCGCGCCGAGCCTGATCGAGGCGACGTTCAAGGGCATCTGCCCCTACGCCTCGCAGTTCGTGGTGGAGGGTGACGGCCGCAAGTTCGTGTCCGCACTGGTCACGCTCGACGAGGAAGCGATCATGGACTGGGGCGCCGCCAACGGCATGTCGGGCGCCGACTACCACACGGTCGTGACCTCCGACGCTGCCCGCGAGATGGTGCAGGGGTATGTCGACGAGCTCAACCTCGGCCTGAACCGCTGGGAGCAGATCAAGAAGTTCATCATCCTGCCACGTGACCTCACGGTCGAGGAGGGTGAGATCACGCCGAGCCTGAAGCTGAAGCGCAAGGTCGTCATCCGCAAGTTCCAGGAAGACCTCGACGGCCTGTACGACTGAAGGCGCTGATCGAGTAGCCCGCGAGGAACGAGTGGGCGTATCGAGATCAAGCACCGTTGGTCACCTTGGGTGTGCCTCCCGCACCACCCCGGCCGGTCTCACTCCACTGCACTCCGCTAGCGCTCCGCTCCGCTGCATAGGCCCGGCCGGGGTAGTGCACTCGGCGCTTCGGCGTCATCTGCCTGCCTGGTCGGGTCTGGCGACGGGCCGCGGCCATCTGACGGCCGTCACCAGATCAGTGGCGTTCCGTGGAGGGCCCCTCGCGCCATACTCTTGTCGGCATGGCAGGTGAGTCACTCTTCGCGCAGCTCGAGCCGTTGCTGGAGCAGGTCAGCAAGCCGATCCAGTATGTCGGCGGCGAACTCAACTCGAAGGTCAAGGACTGGCACTGCGGCGGCGTCGGCCCGCACGGCGAGGAGCTGACGGTCCGCTGGACGCTCATGTATCCCGACGCCTACGAGATCGGGCTGCCCAATCAGGGCGTCATGATCCTCTACGAGGTGCTGGGCGAGCGCCCGGACACGATCGCCGAACGTTCCTACTCGGTGTGGGCGGACATGGAAGCCGCGATGCGCGACGCCGGCGTGCCGCAGTTCACCGTCGACGGGCATCGGGCGGTGCGTGATTTCGACGTCTTCGGTTTCTCGCTGTCGACCGAGCTCGGCTACACCAACATGCTCACGGCGATCGACCTCGCCGGCATACCGCTGCATTCTGCGGACCGCACCGACGACGACCCGATCGTGCTGATCGGCGGGCATGCGGCGTTCAACCCGGAGCCGGTCGCGGACTTTATCGATGCCGCGGTCATCGGCGACGGTGAGGAGGCGTTGCTGCGGATCACCGACCTGATCAAGGCGTGGAAGGCCGAGGGCAGGCCCGGTGGCCGCCGCGAGCTCCTGCTGCGACTGGCCCGCACCGGTGGCGTCTATGTCCCCGCGTTCTACGACGTCGACTACCTGCCGGACGGCCGGATCAAACGGGTCGCCCCGTCACCGGCGGCACACGGCGTGCCGTGGCGCGTCTCCAAGCACACCGTGATGGACCTGGACGCATGGCCCTACCCCAAACAGCCGCTCGTGCCGCTCGCCGAGACGGTGCACGAGCGGATGTCGGTGGAGATCTTCCGTGGCTGCACCCGTGGCTGCCGCTTCTGCCAGGCCGGCATGATCACGCGCCCGGTGCGCGAGCGGTCGATCACCGGCATCGGTGAGATGGTCGAGAAAGGTTTGGCTGCAACGGGTTTCGAGGAAGTCGGGCTGCTGTCGCTCTCGTCGGCCGACCACTCCGAGATCGGCGACATCACCAAGGGCCTCGCCGATCGCTACGAAGGTAGCCAGACGGGCTTGTCGCTGCCGTCGACCCGGGTCGATGCGTTCAACATCGACCTCGCGAACGAGCTGACCCGCAATGGCCGGCGGTCCGGGCTGACCTTCGCTCCGGAGGGCGGCTCCGAGCGCATCCGCAAGGTCATCAACAAGATGGTGTCCGAGGAAGACCTGATCAACACCGTCGCGGCTGCCTTCTCCGCGGGCTGGCGTCAGGTGAAGCTCTATTTCATGTGCGGCTTGCCGACCGAGACCGACGAGGACGTGCTGCAGATCGCCGATCTGGCCAAGCGGGTCATCGAGACGGGCCGGAAAGTCAGCGGCCGCAAGGACATTCGCTGCACGGTGTCGATCGGCGGCTTCGTGCCCAAGCCGCACACACCCTTCCAGTGGGCCGCCCAGTTGGGCGCGGAGGAGACCGACGTCCGGCTCGCCAAGCTGAAGGACGCGATCAAGTCCGACCGCCGACTCGGATCCTCGATCGGCATGCGCTACCACGACGGCAAGCCGGGCATCGTCGAAGGACTGCTGAGCCGCGGCGACCGTCGGGTCGGTGCGGTCATCGAGGCCGTATGGCGCGACGGTGGCCGCTTCGACGGATGGAGCGAGCACTTCAGCTACGACCGCTGGATGGACTGCGCGGCAACGGCTTTCGAAGGATCGCCGGTGGATGTCGCGTGGTACACAACGCGTGAGCGGGACGAGAACGAAGTCCTGCCCTGGGACCATCTGGACTCCGGTCTGGACAAGGACTGGCTCTGGGACGACTGGCAGGACGCGATCGACGAGCGGGAGCTGGACGACTGCCGGTGGACGCCCTGCTACGACTGCGGCGTGTGCCCGCAGATGAACACCGAGATCCAGATCGGGCCCACCGGCAAGAAGCTGCTCCCACTGACGGTCATCTGACGTCACGCATCGTCGCCGACGTCCTGCAGTGAGCGGATCATGCTCCGCAGCATGTGGGATGCCACGGCCTGCTCGGTGTCGGTCAGTCCGGCGAGCATCCGGACCTCGACTGCACGCACTGCGGCGGACGCTTTGGCCAAGCTGCGCCGTCCGCGCGGGGTGAGCCGGGTGGGGAGGGCCTTGCCCACGGGAGCTGTCGTCGGCCGGGTCACGTGACCTTCGCGCTCGAGATTGCGCAGCAGCACGTTCATCGACTGTCGTGTCACGAACGTGCCGCGCGCGAGCTCGGAGTTGGACAGCCCGGGGCGTTGGGCGAGCAACTCCAGACAGGAGTAGTGCGTCACGTTCATCCCGAGGGGTCGCAACACCTCCTCCATGGCCGTCCGCAACGCGCTCGACGCTTCCTTCAGCAGGTAGCCCAGCGATGTCTCCAGGTCGACTCCAGCATCCCTTTGACTCATGTCAGTATTCTGACATACATTGATTGTGTCAGAAAACTGACACGAATCGAACGCATTCGACAAAGGAGCTCATCATGCCCGTCACCGGACCCGACTTCATCTCCCTTCAAGTGCGCGATCTCGCTGCGGCACAACGGTTCTACGAGCACTACCTCGGACTCGTGCGTTCCCCCGCAGGCCCTCCGCACGCCGTTGTCTTCGAGACCAAGCCGATCGCCTTCGCGTTGCGCGACGTCATCCCGGGCACGGATCTGAGCGCTGCACCGCATCCGGGCGTCGGCACCGCGATCTGGTTGCACGCCACGGACGTCCAGGCCATCCACGATGCGCTCGCCGCCGACTCGCACCCGATCGTCGCGGCGCCGGTCGACGGCCCCTTCGGCCGGACCTTCACCTTCGCCGATCCCGACGGATATCGGGTCACGCTGCACGACCGCGCCTGACCGGGTCTGACCCGGTCGGTGGCCGCCGCTTCTTGCAGGTTGTTCACCGCGTGGTCAGTTTGCGGACACCGCACGGCTCGCAGGCGCTTCTAGCGTCGCGATCGACGCCTGTTCGGAGGATCCGGCCGGCGTCACGATCCGTGCTGGGTCGGGCATCGTCCGTCTCGGCCCCGTCTCACCGTGAGGAAGTTGTTCGTGTCAGTAGAACCTCGCCTACGCAGCCTGCCCATGGCCGACCACGTTGTCGGCAAGCGGTCGCCCGTGACCTGCCAGCTCAAGTGCAGGAACGCCTGTCTCGCACCGGTCCCCAACACCTCGGACAACTCCACCTTCCGCGACATCGCGGGCGCGGCGCTGACCCGCCGGTCGCTGCTCGGCCTGGCCGGAGCGGGTGCGATCACCGTCGCCGCCGCGGCGGCGGGCGCGGCACCGGCAGCGGCGACGCCCGGCAAGGGCCACTGGCCCGGTGCAGGCATGTCGTTCCGGCCGATCGCCCCGGTCGCCAAGACGGTCGACGACTTCACCGTGCCGAAGGGGTGGCGCTGGGAGCCGATCATCCGCTGGGGCGACCCGGTGCTGCCCGGCGCCCCGGCGTTCGACCCGATGAAGCAGAGCGCTGCAGCGCAGGAGACGCAGTTCGGTTACAACAACGACTACACCGACATCATCGCCACCGACCGGCGCGGCCGTGAGGCACTGCTGGTCTGCAACCACGAATACGTCAACCCGGCGATCATGTATCCGCCGACGATGCCCGAGAGTGAGCAGCGTGCGGTGTCGCTGGCGGCACACGGCTTCTCGGTCGTCGAGCTGTGGCGTCCGCGTGCGGGAAAACCGTGGCGCACCAAGGACGTTCGCAAGGCAGCCCGCAACCGGCGGATCACCGGCCAGACGCCGTTCGCGTTCTCCGGTCCGGCTGCCGGCAGCAAGTTGTTGCGCACCAAGGCCGACCCGTCAGGGCGCCTGGCGCTCGGCACGCTGGGCAACTGCTCCGGTGGCACGACCCCGTGGGGGACAGTCGTGTCCGGTGAGGAGAATTTCAACGGCTACTTCCGCGCGGACGGCACCAGCGCGGAGCAGAAGCGTTACGGCCTGGCGAGCGGCGAGTCGTCATACGGCTTCGAGACGATCGACCCACGCTTCGATGCCCGCTCGGGCACCGGCTACGAGAACGAACCCAACCGCTTCGGCTGGGTCGTCGAGATCGACCCGTTCGAGCCGGACTCCACACCGGTCAAGCACACCGCGCTCGGCCGGCTGAAGCACGAGGGCGCCAACGTGATCCTGTCCGGTTCGGGCAAGGCGGTCGCCTACATGGGCGACGACGAGCGCTTCGACTATCTCTACAAATTCGTGTCCGCGGACGCCTACCAGCCCGGTCAGAGCCGCAGCGCGCGGGAGCACAACAAGACCCTGCTGTCGCAGGGCAACCTGTATGTCGCGCGGTTCAACGGTGACTCGCCGGTCGGCGAGATCGACGGCACCGGAAAGCTGCCGTCCGACGGCCAGTTCGACGGTTCCGGTGAGTGGATCGCGCTGACCGTGGACGGCGAGTCACGCGTGCCCGGGATGTCCGTCGAGGAAGTGCTGGTTTACACCCGGCTCGCGGCGGACAAGGTCGGCGCCACCAAGATGGACCGCTGCGAGGACGTGCAGCCGTCCCAGCAGTCCGGCAAGGTGTATGTCGTCTGCACGAACAACACCGACCGAGGCAAGGCCGGCAAGGAAGGCCCGACCGAGCCCAACCCGCGAAACGCCAACAAGCACGGGCACATCGTCGAGTTGACCGAGGTCGGCGACCAGGACTCCACGCGCTTCGCCTGGAACCTCGTGCTGGTGGCCGGTGACCCGGCGGCAGCCGACACCTACTTCGCCGGTTACCCCAAGGCGAAGGTGTCGCCGATCTCCTGCCCGGACAACGTCGCATTCGACAGTGAGGGCAATCTGTGGATCGCCACGGACGGCATGCCGAGCGCGATCGGACTGTCCGACGGGCTCTTCCGGATGCCGCTCACCGGACCCGAGCGCGGCCACGTCGAGCAGTTCCTCGCCGTGCCGCAGGACGCCGAGACCTGTGGACCGGTCGTCCACGACAAGGACCGGTTGGTCTTCGTCGCGGTGCAGCACCCCGGCGAGGACGGCAGCTGGGAGGAACAGCGCTCCTACTTCCCCGACTACGTGGGCCGCAAGGCGCACAAGGGGGAGTGGAAGGGCCCGCGTCCGTCCATCGTGCAGGCCTACCCGCTGACCTGAGTCACCCGAAAAGCGGTGCGGCGTGCGAGATTTCGCACGCCGCACTGCTTTCCTGCTCGCACAGATAGTGCCGGGTCTGAGTGCCGGTGTGCTCCTGGCTGCCGCCGGGCTGGGAAGCCGTGGCGTAGCTGATCGTCATCGGTGCGTTGTCTGCCGTCGTCAGCGTCGCGTGACACCCGCGGTGGTGCTCCCGGCAGGCACGATCTGGCTGGTGCACGACAGCTGCGACAGCGCCGAATGCCTTGCCGGAGTGCGAGATCGAGCGAAAGGCAGTCATCAAGAAGTTCCTCGGTCGGCCGGTGCAGGCTCGGCTGAGCTTGACGGGAACGCCGGCCGCAAGAGAGGTAAGCGAACGCGGCTGACCTGCGTGGAAGTCGTGGCTCAACAACGGGTGAATTTCCCGTGTGGTTGCGGGTGCGGCCCGCCGGCTGTGGACGAGAAGGCCGCTGCGGTCAGCGTGCCGGCTTCTGCACCCGTGCCCCGCGCAGATGTATGGCGATGCCCGGCGATGCGATGCGCACGACCTGCTCGGACGACAGGTCTGCCATGGCCGGCGCCTTCAGCACGTAGCGGGTCATCAGCAGCCCGGCGATGGTCATCAGGATGCCGGTGGCCCGCGCCTCGGCGTCGCGGCCGACCAGCTTGCCCTTGATCCGGTCGAGCAACTCGGTCTGCAGGAATTCAACGAAGCCGACCGGCCCCTCCTGCTGGGCGGCACTGGCGAGCACCGTCTGCACGAGAACGGGGCCGATCGTCGGGTCGTCCCACGCGCGCAGCACCGTGCGCAGGATGCGGGCCGGCCATTGGTCGATCGGTGCGTCCAGGGCCTCCTCGATCAGGTCACCCGGTCGCACCGGCAACTCCATCGAAGCCGCGAAAAGCCCCTGTTTCGAGGAGAAGTGGTAGCTCAGCAGTGCTACGTCGACTCCGGCGTCGCGGGCGATCGCACGCATGGAGGTCCCGGCGTACCCGCCGCTGAGGAAGCGGTCGCGTGCGATGCCGAGGATCTGCGCTCGGGTGTCGGGATTACCCACACGTCGTCCACGAGGTTTATTCATCACCGTTGAGCCTAGCGTTCGCCGGGGCGGATCGTCGTTGTCGACGCGATCACCCGGATCGCGAGGAGGAGGGTGCTGATCATGGATGTGCCGATCATGGATCGCACGAGGGGCGCACTGGTCGCAGTCTGCGTCGGTCTCGCCACGGTGGTGTCCGCGGTCTCGTCGCTGATGGTGGCTCTGCCGGACGTTGCCCGGCATACGGGAGCGACGCAGACCGATTTGTCTTGGATCGTCGACGGATACGCGCTCACCTTCGCGGCGCTGCTGTTGCCCGGCGGCTACCTCGGTGACCGTCTCGGACGACGCAGGGTGCTGCTCGGCGGGCTCGGGCTGATCATCGTCGCGGCTGCCGTCGGTGCGTCGGTCACCGGGCCCGGTGCACTCATCGCGGTCCGCGTGGTGATGGGTGTCGCCGCGGCGATGATCATGCCGGCGACGCTCTCCACGATCACTGCGACCTTCCCGCCCGCACAGCGGGTGAAGGGTGTCGCTGTCTGGGCCGGATTGGCCGGCGGCAGTGCGGTTCTCGGGCTTTTCGCGGCCGGGCTGTTGCTGGAGTGGTTCACCTGGCCGTCGATCTTCTGGTTCACGGCGGTGGTCGCCGTGGTGGCCGCGGTGCTGACGGTGCGCGAGGTCCCGGAGTCGCGGGCCGAGTCCACGGGTGGTTTCGACGCCGGAGGCACCGTCCTGTCGGTCGCGGGGCTCGGCGTGCTCGTCTACTCGATCATCGAGGCGCCGATCGAGGGCTGGGGGAGTGGGCGCACCATCGGCGGCCTCGCCGCCGGGGTCGTCATCCTGCTTCTCTTTGCTGTCTGGGAGTTGCGAAACAGTGCACCATTGCTGGACATTCGCCTCTTCAAGCATCGTGGATTCACGGCAGGCATGCTCACTGTGTCGTCGTTGTTCTTCGTCTTCTTCGGCTTCATCTTCGTCTTCATGCAGTTCCTGCAGTTCGTCCGCGGTTGGTTGCCGCTGGTGGCTGCATGCGCCGCTGCACCCATCGCGATCGGACTGTTGCCGGCGGCACGCCTTGCGCCATACATCGTGCGACGAGTGGGTGTCCGCGTCCTCTGCGGTGCGGGTATGACGCTGGTGGCCGTGGCGATGGCCGGCCTCGCCACGGTGGGGGCGGACACGTCCTATTGGGTGATCGCCGTGCTGTTGTGGATCGGCGGCACCGGCATGGGTTGGGCAATGACGCCCGCCACCGCGAGCATCACCGACGCGTTGCCGGCGGCGGAACAAGGTGTGGCCTCAGCGATGAACGACGTCGCACGGGAGGTCGGCGGAGCGCTCGGGATCGCGGTGCTGGGCAGTGTGCTGAGCAACGGCTACCGGTCGGCGCTGGATCTGCCGCCAGGGTCCGCCCGGATCGCCGACGCTGCTCGTGAATCCGTGGGTGCCGCAACACAATTCGGCGGTCCGGTGCGCGAGGCAGCACGTGATGCCTTCGTCACCGGGCTGGGCCAGACCCTCGGACTCGCCGCCGCGCTCATGATCGTGTGCGCAGGCGTGGTCGTCGCGGTGATCGGCGCGCGACGGAGGAATGCACCGGCGGAAGAGCCGGCGCAGTATGTCAGCACGCGCTGACTACCGTGGTGCGGTGGCCAGACAACGCGTCCCGGACGGACCCGAGCCCGATCCTGCAGTGCAACGCGTGCGAGTGCGTTACGCCAAGCGCGGCCGGCTGCGGTTCTCCTCGACGCGTGACTTCCAGCGCGCGCTGGAGCGCGCGGTCCGGCGGGCACAGATCCCCGTCGCGTTCTCTGCGGGGTTCCACCCGCACCCGCGGATCAGCTACGCCAACGCGGCACCCACCGGGACGGCGAGCGAAGCGGAGTATTTCGAGATCCTGCTCACCGAGGAGCGCGATCCCGAGCAGTTGCGCGACGCCCTCGATGCCGCGCTGCCGACCGACCTGGTCGTCCTCGACGTCGCGCCGGCGCTGCCCGGAGCCCTGGCGGACCGCCTGGAGGCGAGTTGTTGGCGACTGGATTTTGTGGCCGGCGACCTGGCCGCGGTCGAGTCGGCTGTCGGGCGACTGCTGGAGCGTGATGCGGCGACGGTGTCCCGGATGACCAAGAAGGGCGAGCGCGAGTTCGACGTGCGCGGCGCGATCGCCGCGATGAGCCTCGACGGAGCGAGCGCGATCGTCATACTGCGGCACCTGACACCGCTCGTGCGCCCGGACGACGTCCTCACCGCGTTGGGGATGTATGGCGGACTGCGCCCGACACGCCCGCCGCAGATCACTCGATTGAGCCAGGGGCCGTTGCAGCAGAACGCAACCATCGGAGACCCGCTGCGCTGAGACCGGCGAGCGGTCGAATGTATGCGACAATGCTTGTGGTCGTCGGCAGTGCCACAACCTGTTCGACGCCCCGTTGGCAGCTACTTGAGCCCGCGAGACCTCGCGATCAGCCGAGTGCAGGACCGACGGCGTCCGACCGGATGGGTGCCGCGACACGCGAACCCCCTACGTGACGTAACAGACGACTTTCGCGTCGCCACGGCGAGTGTTTCGACCGTGAGCGACGGCCCAACCGCGACATGCGGGTGTGCAGGCATTGCCTCGTTGTGGGTCACCCGCATGCTTGAGAAAGAAACGAGGGCTATGGCCCCGCAAGAGACCAACCCGTTCCTGGCACCCGACGCAGCCGAACCCGGCAACGACAGCCAGCCGCCGGCCGCATCGTCCACCGCACTGAACTTCGGCCTGTTGTTCCAGGCACCCGACCCGCAGACCGTCGCCCCGCGACGTGAGTCCGGACAGTCCGGCGACAAGGACAACGGCTCCCGCGACGACACCGCTCGCGACAACGGCAACAACCACGGCGAGAGCAACAGCAACAACAACAGCGACGACGACCACGACGACGACAACGAGGGCTCCTCGGGCAGCCGCTCCCGCCGCCGCGGCGGCCGCGGGCGCCGGGCCAAGGACGACTCCGACAAGAGCGGCGACAAGAACTCCGAGAAGAATGCCGACAACGGTTCTGGCAACGGGTCCGGCAATGGCTCCGGGAACGGTTCCGGGTCGGACTCCTCCGGCAAGGGCTCGAACGGCAAGCGCAACGACTCGGGCAAGAACACCAAGAAGGGTGGCGGCTCGGACAACGGCTCCGGTCCGGAGTCCTCGGACAGCAAGGACGACACCGACGGCCAGACCGACAGCAACCGCCGTCGCACCCGTCGGCGTCGCCGCAGCGGAGCGGCCACCGACGGCGACGACCCGCCCGGCACCGTCACCAAGGTGCGCGAGCCGCGCAAGGACCGCGACGAGGTCACCGCGATCAAGGGTTCGACCCGGCTCGAGGCCAAGAAGCAGCGCCGCCGTGAAGGCCGTGAGGCCGGCCGTCGCCGCACCGTGATCACCGAGGCGGAGTTCCTCGCCCGTCGCGAGAGCGTCGACCGCCAGATGGTCGTGCGCGACAAGGGCGGCCGCACCCAGATCGGTGTCCTGGAGGACGGCGTCCTGGTCGAGCACTACGTCTCGCGTGAGGTCCAGCAGGCCTCGATGGCCGGCAACGTCTACCTCGGCAAGGTCCAGAACGTCCTGCCGAGCATGGAAGCTGCGTTCGTCGACATCGGCCGCGGTCGCAACGCCGTCCTGTATGCCGGGGAGGTCAACTGGGACGCAGCCGGCCTGGAGAACGGCCAGGCCAAGCGCATCGAGAACGCCCTGAAGGGCGGCGACACGGTGCTGGTCCAGGTGACCAAGGACCCGATCGGCCACAAGGGCGCCCGACTGACCAGTCAGGTGTCGCTGCCGGGTCGCTTCCTGGTCTACGTCCCGGGCAACTCGATGACCGGCATCTCCCGCAAGCTGCCCGACACCGAGCGCTCGCGGCTGAAGAAGATCCTCAAGGAGATCGTCCCCAGCGACGCCGGCGTCATCGTCCGGACGGCTGCCGAGGGCGCCAGCGAGGCGGACCTGCGCGCCGACGTCGAGCGGCTGCAGGCCCAGTGGGAGAAGATCCAGTCCGACGCGAAGTCTGCGAGCGCCCCGAGCCTGTTGCACGGTGAGCCGGACCTGACCGTCCGAGTGATCCGTGACGTCTTCAACGAGGACTTCAGCAAGTTGGTCGTCTCCGGTGACAAGGCCTGGACCCAGGTTCACGACTACGTGAGCTCGGTCGCGTCCGATCTGGCCGAGCGGCTGGAGAAGTGGACGGGGGAGCAGGACGCCTTCGCCGTGCACCGCATCGACGAGCAGCTCGCCAAGGCGATGGACCGCAAGGTCTGGCTGCCCAGCGGCGGCTCGCTGATCATCGACCGCACCGAGGCGATGACGGTCATCGACGTCAACACCGGCAAGTTCGTCGGGTCGGGCGGCAACCTCGAGGAGACCGTCACCAAGAACAACATCGAGGCTGCCGAGGAGATCGTGCGCCAACTGCGGTTGCGCGACATCGGCGGCATCATCGTCGTCGACTTCATCGACATGGTGCTGGAGTCCAACCGTGACCTCGTGGTCCGCCGGTTGCTGGAGTGCCTGGGCCGGGACCGCACCAAGCACCAGGTCGCCGAGGTCACCTCCCTCGGTCTGGTGCAGATGACTCGCAAGCGGGTCGGCTCCGGGCTGGTCGAGGTGTTCTCCGAGCCGTGCGAGCACTGCGGCGGCCGCGGGATCATCGTGCACTCCGATCCGGTGGACAAGCCGTCCGGCGGGTCCGGCGGCGGCAACCGCTCCCGCAAGGGCAAGGCCAAGAAGCAGTCCGAGGAGCCGGCGAAGCCGTCCGGGCCGACCGCCGCGCAGATCGCTGCCGCCGCGCACGCCGCGGCACAGTCCGGCAGCAAGGCGGACGACGAGGTTCTGGACAGCACGGACGACAACACCGGCAGCACCGACACGGCGGTCGAGGCAGCCGACCAGTCCGCCGAGGACGTCTCCGGTGAGGTCTCCGAGAGCACCGACGTCAAGGACACCCGTCAGCGGGCCACGAAGCAGCCGAGCGGGAAGGTCGTGACCGGTCGAGCCGGTTCGCAGCGCGGCGCCGCTGCTTCGGCTGCGCCGGAGCAGGCAGACACGGAGCAGTCCGGCGCCGACACCACAGACACCACCGAGCAGCCGAAGCGCAAGCTGACCGGCCGCGCTCGCCGCAGGGCGACGTCGGCCGCCGGTGCAGCCCAGCACGTCGAGGCACCGGCCGTGGCGCCGACGGCGACGGTCGCAGCGTCGGACGCATCGGCTGCAGGTCAGTCGGGTGAATCGGCGGCACCGGTTGCCGCCGCGCCCGAGCCGGTTGCACCGAAGCGTAAGAAGCGCGCGCGAGTGGTGGCGCCTGCCGGGCCGCCGTCCGCTGACGACTGACGCCATACAACCGGCGGCATACAACCGACCCAGACAAGCAACACAGGATTTGGAGCAACACCGGCCCGGCCCGTAAACTCGTGCCTCGGTGTGCCCACCGCGCGGGCGTCCCGGTCAACCGGGGTAGCTGCCTGCCGGTCCCAAGACAAGTTGCGCATCCATGACGAAAGAGAGTTCCGACGTGTACGCGATTGTTCGCGCAGGCGGTCGCCAGGAGAAGGTCTCCGTGGGCGATGTCCTGACCATTGACAAGGTCGCCACCCAGGCCGGCGAGAGCATCGAGCTCCAGCCGCTGCTGCTGGTCGACGGCTCCACCGTGACCAGCGACGCCGCGAAGCTGGCCAAGGTCACGGTCAAGGCCGAGGTGATGAAGTCGGCCAAGGGCCCGAAGATCACCATCATCAAGTACAAGAACAAGACCGGCTACCGCAAGCGTCAGGGTCACCGTCAGCCGCTGACCCAGGTCAAGGTCACCGAGATCAACGCCTGATTACCCCACGAAGCGTTCCGCTCGTTCCACGCGCTGATACTTCGCGGGACACGGATCTTCGTTTCTGAACTCATCTCTCAAGAAAAGGCTTAAGACATGGCACACAAGAAGGGTGCGTCCTCGACCCGCAACGGTCGGGACTCCAACTCCCAGCGTCTCGGTGTGAAGCGCTTCGGCGGCGAGGTCGTCGGCGCCGGCGAGATCATCGTCCGCCAGCGCGGCACGCACTTCCACCCCGGTGAGGGCGTCGGCCGCGGCAAGGACGACACGCTGTTCGCGCTGCGCGCGGGCGCGGTCCAGTTCGGGGCCAAGCGCGGCCGCAAGACCGTCAACGTCGTGCTGGCCGAGAGCGCCGAGGCCTGAGCCAGGCGTCAGCCACACAGCACCTCGCGGAAGGGGGTGGGTCCGAGATGATGCGGACCCACCCCTTTTTGCCGTCATACCCAGCGCATCGTCATACCCGCACCAGCTCTATTTCTGGTTCACAGTCCTAGGAGAATCACGTGGCCACCAACTTCGTGGACCGAGTGGTCCTGCACGTGCGTGCCGGCCACGGCGGGCACGGCGTCGCATCGGTGCACCGGGAGAAGTTCAAGCCGCTCGGCGGACCTGACGGCGGCAACGGCGGCAAGGGCGGCAGCGTGGTCCTGGCTGTCGACCCGCAGTCGACGACGCTGCTGGAATACCACCACAGCCCGCAGCGGGTGGCTCCCAACGGCCGTCCCGGCGCCGGTGACGAGAAGAACGGCGCCGACGGCGACGACCTGGTCCTGCAGGTGCCCGAGGGCACGGTGGTCAAGAACTCCCGCGGCGAGGTGCTCGCCGACCTTGTCGGCGCCGGCACGACCTTCGTTGCCGCCAGGGGCGGCCGTGGCGGGCTGGGTAACAAGGCGCTGGCCTCGCCCCGACGCAAGGCGCCCGGCTTCGCCCTGCTCGGTGAGCCGGGCGAGGAGTCGGACATCACGCTGGAGCTGAAGACGCTCGCCGACGTGGCGCTGATCGGTTTCCCATCGGCTGGCAAGTCGAGCCTGGTCTCGGTCATGTCCGCGGCAAAGCCGAAGATCGCCGACTACCCGTTCACCACGCTGGTGCCCAATCTCGGTGTGGTCACTGCGGGTTCGCAGCGTTACACCATCGCCGACGTGCCCGGCCTGATCCCCGGTGCGAGTCAGGGCAAGGGCCTCGGGCTGGAGTTCCTGCGGCACGTGGAGCGCTGCTCGGTGCTCGTGCACGTCGTCGACTGCGCGACGCTTGAGCCCGGCCGCGACCCGATGTCGGACCTGGACGTCATCGAGCAGGAGCTCGCCGAGTATGTCGCCGACGACACCCTCGGCGGCAAGCCGCTCTCGGAGCGCACTCGCATCGTCGTGCTCAACAAGGCCGACGTGCCCGATGCCCGCGAGCTGGCCGAGATGGTCAAGTCCGACCTGGAGGAGCGCGGCCTGGAGGTGCACATCGTCTCCGCGGTCGCACACATCGGGCTGAAGGAGCTGAGCTTCTCCCTCGCGAAGCATGTCGAGCGGGCCCGCGCGGAGATCGAATCCAACATCGTGCCGCAGCGGATCGTGGTGCGGCCCAAGGCTGTTGACGACTCCGGCTTCCGGATCCGCAAGGAGAAGCACGGCAACGACGACGTCTTCCGCATCATCGGTGAGCGCCCCACCCGCTGGGTCCGGCAGACCGACTTCGCCAACGACGAGGCCGTCGGCTACCTCGCCGACCGACTCAATCGGCTCGGCGTCGAGGAGCAACTCTTCAAGGCGGGCGCGGTGCCCGGCTCGACGGTGCTCATCGGCCCCGAGGACAACGCCGTCGTCTTCGACTGGGAGCCGACGATGGCCACCGGTGCCGAGCTGCTCGGCCCGCGCGGCACGGACCTGCGCCTGGAGGAGCCCGGCGGTCGAGCGACCCGCGCCGAGAAGCGCGAGGAGTTCCACCGCCGCAAGGACGCCCAGCGGGAGGCCCGCGAGGAGCTGGATGCCGAGCGCAAGGCCGGACTGTGGACCGACCGCGACCCCACAGTGATCGACAGCGATGACTGATCACGACGCGTCCGCACAGCGCCGCGCGCTCGCGTCGGCCGCGACTGTTGTGGTCAAGGTCGGCTCCAGCTCGCTCACCGGCGAGCGTGGCGGGCTGGACCCGGCCCGGTTGACCGCGCTCACCGATGTGCTCGCCGCCCGCCGGTTGGCCGGCAGCAACGTCGTGCTGGTCTCGTCCGGTGCGATCGCGGCCGGCATGGTCCCTCTCGGGCTGCCGCGCCGTCCCCGGGACCTGGCCACCCAGCAGGCAGCGGCGAGCGTCGGCCAGGGTGCGCTGCTGGCGGCATACAACCTCGCGTTCGGGCGGCACGGACTGACCAGCGGTCAGGTGCTGCTCACCGCCGACGACGTGACCCGCCGCGGGCACTATGTCAACGCCCGGCGCACCATCGAGCGGTTGCTCGCCCTCGGCGTCGTGCCGGTCATCAACGAGAACGACACCGTGGCCACCCACGAGATCCGCTTCGGTGACAACGATCGGCTGGCCGCCCTGGTCGCCCACCTGATCAACGCCTCGGCGCTGGTGCTGCTGTCCGACGTCGACGCCTTGTATGACGCCCCGCCCACCCACCCCGGCGCCCGGCGCATCGGGGAGGTCGACGACCGGGCGGGCCTGGACCGGATCGACATCGGCGGGTCCGGCAGCGCCGTCGGCACCGGCGGCATGGTGACCAAGATCGAAGCCGCCGAGATCGCCACCGCTGCCGGTGTCCCGACCGTGCTGACCTCCACGGCGCTGGCGGGTGCGGCGCTGGCCGGCGAGGACGTCGGCACGTTCTTCACGCCGCAGGGGCATCGGCCCAGCGCTCGGCAGTTGTGGCTGCGTTATGCGACCTCGCCGCAGGGCACGCTGATCATCGACGACGGTGCGGTGCAGGCCGTCACCCGACGGGGGAAGTCGCTGCTGCCCGCGGGGATCCGTGACGTGTCCGGGCACTTCACCGCGGGTGACGCCGTTGATCTGGTGGATGAGTCCGGCGTCGTGGTCGCTCGCGGCCTGGTCAATTACGACGCGAAGGAGCTGCCCGACCTGTTGGGACACAACACCCACGAGCTGGCACGCACACTCGGCCCGACCTACGAGCGGGAGGTCGTGCACCGCGACGACCTGACGGTGTTGCAGCCGCGGACGACGACCGGATGAGCCCGGCCGACGGGGATGCCGATCCGGTGCGTGACCCGCGGCACGACACGAACGAGGGGATGCACGAGGATGGTGGCGTGAGCGATCGCAGCGAGGCACTGGACGCGGCCCGGCTGCGCGAGCGGCCGGTGCCCGAGTCGGACGCGGAGGCGGAGGCGTTGGCCGCCGAGGCGCAGGAGGAGGAGCCGCCCACGAAGGAGTGGTGGGACGACCCCCGGATGCCGTGGAAGGGCAAGCCCGGCAAGTCCGACATGTGGTGCATCGGGCTGATCATCGCCACCGGCATCTACGGCATGGCCACGATCCCCGTCCGACCGTGGATCTTGGGCAACTTCTCAGCGCCTGCACGCGACTACATCCTGGCCTGCTTCAGTGGATCCAACATCGCGATGGTCGACATCGGCGCGCTGATGCGGGTCGGTCAGCACCAGCAGTTCTGGTGGCTGGCGATCATCGCTGCCTCTCTGACGTCGATCAAGTTCGACTGGCTGTGGTGGTGGGCCGGTCGACTGTGGGGTCGTGGCGTGATCGACATGATCGCGGCACGGTCAAAATGGGCTGCGCGCACGGCCTACTGGGCCGAGAGCATTGCCCGCCGCTTCGGCGGCCCGGCGGTCTTCCTGGTGTGGTTCATCCCGCTGCTGCCCAGCTCGATCGTCTACGCATTCGTCGGTGACGCCCGCATGACGTTGCGCCGCTTCCTGCTCATCGACTTCGCCGCCGGGCTGGTCTACCGAGGGCTGTGGATGTATGCCGGCTACCGGATGGGCGAGCCGGCCAAGGACCTGGTCAACCAGCTGGCCAAATACAGCCTCTACCTGACCATCGGCGGCATCATCATCGTCTTCATCGGGGTGTACCGCCAGCAGCGTCGTTTCGCGGCGTCCGGACAGTGAGGGTCCTCGTCACAGGTGGCACCGGATACCTCGGTGCCGCGCTGGTTGCCGCCGCACGTGCAGCGGGCCACGACGCCGTCGCCGTCTCACGCGGGTCGGAGGTTCGCCTCGACATCACCGACGCCGACGCGTGTCGAGCCGTCATCGCCCAGGTCGCCCCGGATGTTGTCATACACACGGCATACGACCCGGGTGACTGGCGGGTGACGGCCGACGGTGCGGTCAACGTGGCGCTCGCGACCGACGCGGCCGGTGCGCACCTGGTCTTCGTCTCCTCCGACGCCATCTTCTCCGGACGCGCCGCTTCGTATGACGAACAGGCGGCGCCCGACCCGATCACGCCGTACGGCGCGGCGAAGGCCGCCGCGGAGACGGCGATCCGTGCGCTGGCGCCGACATCGACGATCGCCCGAAGCTCTCGCATCCTCGGCCCGGACTCGTCCATCGAGCGGCTCGTCCACGAGCTCGCGGCCGGTGCTGACGGTGTGCTGTTCGCCGACGACATCCGTTGTCCGGCGCACCGCGACGACCTGGCGGCCGCGCTGCTGGAACTGGCCGAGGCACGACGACCGGGCACATTCCACTGCGGCGGCGTCGACGCGGTGAGCCATGCCGACATGGGCAGGCTGATCGCGGCGCGTGACGGGCTGGACTTCGAGGCGATCCGCATCGGATCGCGTGCGGCGCTCGGTCCCGGCCAGCAGCTCGAGGTGCGACTGGACTCCCGGCAGACCCAGTCCGTGCTGCGCACCCGGCTGCGCGGCGTGCAGGAGTTCCTGGCGCACCGCCGAACCCGACCCTGACGGTCCGATTCACCGCTGACGGTCGAATTCGACCGTCAGCGGACAATACGACCGTCAGAGTCGCCCACGGGTCGGTGTCCGGGTGGCGAATGCCCGAACGCGAAGGCTCGAACCACTTCTACGCTAGTGACATGACCAGCACGATCGATCAACCCACCCGCGCGGACGCGTCGAGTCGTCTCCACGAGGCCGGCGGAGCGGCGAAGGTCGCAGCCAAGCACCTCGCGTTGCTCACCCGAGCTGACAAGGACGCGGCACTGCACGCACTGGCCGACGCGTTGCTCGCCTCGACCGACCGCATTGTGGCCGCCAATGAGGCGGATCTGTTGCGCGGACGCGAATCGGGTATGCCGGACGGTCTGCAGGACCGCTTGCGGCTGACGCCGGAGCGAGTCGCCGCGATCGCTGAGGCGCTGCGCCAGCTGGCCGCGCTGCCCGATCCGATCGGCGACGTGGTGCGTGGCTCCACCCTCGCCAACGGCCTGCAGTTGCGGCAGGTCCGCGTGCCGATGGGCGTTGTCGGCATGGTCTACGAGGCACGCCCCAATGTCACCGTCGACGCCGCCGGACTCGGGCTCAAGAGCGGCAACGCGATGATCCTGCGAGGGGGTTCCGCTGCAGCCGACACGAACCGGGTGATCGTCGATGTGCTGCGGAATGCCTTGCAGGAGCAGGGCATTCCCGCCGATGCGGTCCAGTTGTTGGACGGCGGACACGAGGACGTCGATGCACTCATCACCGCCCGCGGCTTGGTCGACCTCGTCATACCGCGCGGCAGTGACCGGCTGATCCAGGCAGTCGTGCAGGGTGCGACGGTGCCGGTCATCGAGACGGGCGTCGGCAACTGCCACGTGTATGTCGACGCTGCCGCGGACGTCGAGCAGGCGGTCGCGATCGTGCTCAACTCCAAGACGCACCGCCCGAGCGTGTGCAACGCGGCGGAATCGTTGCTCGTGCACCGTGACATCGCGGACGCCGTGCTCCCGCAGCTGTATGACGCACTGACCTCCGCACATGTCGCGTTGCACACCGATCAGCGTGCTTCGGAGATCGCGGAGCGGGGGAGCACGCCATACACGCCGGCGACAGAGGTCGATTTCGCGACCGAGTACCTCGACCTGCAGATGAGCGTCGCCGTCGTCGACGACGTCGATGCCGCGATCGCGCACATCGATCGCTTCGGATCGGGCCACACCGAAGTCATCGTCACCGCGGACCGCGCGGCTGCACGCCAGTTCGTGGCCCGTGTCGACGCAGCGGTCGTGACCATCAACGCGTCGTCCCGGTTCACCGACGGCGGTGAATTCGGCTTCGGCGCCGAGATCGGCATCTCCACCCAGAAGCTGCACGCGCGCGGCCCGATGGGCCTGCAGGAGCTGACCAGCACCAAATGGGTCGTGGAGGGCGACGGCCAGATCCGCTCCTGACCGAGAAGCGCACATTCGGACCGTCGCCCAAGCTGGTCGAGTAGGTCGAGCCGCTAGGCGAGACCGTATCGAGACCAAGCGGCGTAGAAGGCCGACCCGATTTGCTGGTCCTCTCGGTCGCTTTCTACGCCTTTCGGTGCATCAGGCGGTGATCGACCAGGTGGCCGGATCGACCGGGTGCGCGGGCGGGCGCCCGTCGGCGATGCGCTCGACCTCGTCCGCGGCGGCGTCCGCGAGCCGGGTCAGCTCGGCGCCGAGCGACCCTGCCAGGTGCGGGGTCAGCAGGACGTTCGGGTCGTCGTGGAAGGGATGGTCTGCCGGCAGCGTCCATGGCGTGGTCACGTCGAGCACGGCGAACAGATCCCGCCGGCGGAGCCGCTCGACCAGCGCGTCCTGGTCGATCAGCTCCCCGCGTGCGGTGTTGATCAGGGTGGTGCCCGGCCGCAGCAGGTCCAGCGCCCCGGCGTCCAGCAGGTGCCGGGTCTCGGGCAGCGACGGGGCGTGCACGCTGACGATGTCGCACGTCGCCAGCAGCGTCGGGAGCTCGGCGAGCTCCACCCCGAGTTCGGCGGCCTCGGAGCTGCTCAGGAACGGGTCCGAGACGACGATCTGGACGTCATACGGCTGCAGCAGTTGTATGACGTCACGGCCGATCTTCGAGGCGCCGATGATGCCGATCCGCTTGCCGTAGTTGCCCATTCGCGGGAAGAGCGCGTCCGGCTCGAAGGCTTCGCGTCGCTCGTGGAGCGCCCGGGCGATCTGCAGGACGTTCTTGCCGGCAAGCAGGATCATTGCCACGGTGTATTCAGCGACCGGGCGGGCGTTGGCGTCCGCGGCAGACGTGACGACGATGTCCCGGTCCCAGCACGCCTGTGTCACGAGCTGTTTCACCGAGCCCGCGGAGTGGACGACAGCCCGCAGGGCGGGCGCTCGGGCGACGACTGCGGCGTCGATAGTCGGCGTCTCCCAGCCGGTGACCAGCACCTCCACCTCGCGCAACACGCGGTCTGCGACGGCACCGTCGAAGGACGGGATCGGGTCGTCCTGCAACAGGCTTCCGGCGCGGCGGATCCGATCCACCTGGCGCTCGCCGAAGACCCGCTCGAACGTGGTGTTCGGCATCGCGAACGCGACCGTCGGCTGCACTGTGACTCCTTCTCTTCGGGACCGTTTCCGAGGCCGTCTTCGGGCTGATTTCGGGGCCGGCACAGGGGCCTGCCGGTCAGCTGTCAGCGTGTCACATCGGCGCACCGCGGTGGCCCCTGCGCGGGATCGACGCCACCGGTGAAAACGTGTGCGTCATACCCGGTAGGCTGTCGCGCATGAGGTCGTCCCTGGTCCAGCTAGCAACAGACTCCAGCGTTCCCAAGCTGGAGGAGAACCACCTGCCCATGCCGCACTGGATGTATGGCGCACTTGCGATGGTCATCTTCCTGCTGCTGCTCGGCATCGTGTGGTCATTCCGCAACGCCGGCGCCCCCTACCGTGACGGCGCCGAAGGCGAGAAGGAGCACTGACCATCCGGCTGGGCGTGATGGGTGGCACCTTCGATCCCATCCACCACGGTCACCTCGTTGCCGCCAGTGAGGTGCAGGCACGCCTGGATCTCGACGAGGTGGTCTTCGTCCCGACCGGCCAGCCGTGGCAGAAGGAAGGCCGCGGGGTCACCTCGGCCGAGCACCGCTACCTGATGACGGTGATCGCGACGGCATCCAACCCGCGCTTCACCGTCAGCCGGGTCGACATCGACCGGCCCGGACCGACCTACACGCTCGACACGCTCACCGACCTGCGGGCCCAGCGCCCGGATGCCGAGTTGTTCTTCATCACCGGTGCCGACGCGCTCGCGCAGATCCTGTCGTGGCGGGGCGTGGAGCAGATGTGGCCGCTGGCGCAGTTCATCGGGGTGACCCGGCCCGGGCACATCCTGTCCGACCGGGGGCTGCCGCGCGATCATGTGCGGCTGATGGAAGTCCCCGCGATGGCGATCAGCTCGACCGACTGCCGACAGCGGGTCATGGACGACGAGCCGGTCTGGTATCTCGTGCCGGACGGTGTCGTCCAATACATCGGCAAATATCAGCTCTACAAGCCGGATGCCGGCGAGATGAAGGAGGCGTCAAGGTGACCGCGACCGCACGTGCCATCGACCTGGCCAGGGCCGCGGCCGCCGCGGCGGAGGAGAAGCTCGCGACGTCGGTCGTCGCGATCGACGTCAGTGACCAGCTGGGGTTGACCGACGTCTTCCTCGTCGTTTCCGGTGAGACCGAGCGCCAGGTGGCCTCGATCGTGGATGCGATCGAGGAGCGCCTGCACGAGCTGGGCAGCAAGCCGATCCGTCGGGAGGGCAATCGTGAGGGCCGTTGGGTGCTCATCGATTTCGACGACATCATCGTGCATGCGCAGCACGACGAGGAACGTGAGTTCTACGCCCTCGAGCGCCTGTGGCGCGACTGCCCGACCATCGACCTGCGCCAGTGAGCGCCGCTCCCCGGCACCTGATCGTATGGCGCCACGGTGAGACCACCTACAACGCTGCCGGCCGGTGGCAGGGGCAGTTCGACGCGCCGTTGTCTGACCGCGGCCGCGAGCAGGCCGCGACTGTCGCCGAACACCTTGCCCAGCAAGACATTTCGCGGATCGTTGCCTCGGACCTGACGCGCGCCGCCGACACCGCGAAGGCGCTCGCGAGTGTGTGTGACGCGCCGTTGACGTTCGACGAGCGCTTCCGGGAGGTCAACGTCGGTGACTGGGCCGGTATGACGACGGCGGAGATCCGCGCGCGGCAACCCGAGGAGTTGCAGAAGCTGGCCGCCGGCGAGGACGTGCGTCGTGGCGGGACCGGCGAGACGATGGTCGAGGTCTGCGAGCGGACGACTGCTGCCGCCCGCGAGGTGATCGCGGACTTGCGACCGGGGGAGACCGCTGTGATCGCGACGCACGGCTTCGCCGCACGCGTGCTGTGTGCGTCGCTCGCCGGCATACCGCAGTCGGTGGCCCTGAAATCCTTCCAGGGCATGGGCAACTGCCACTGGGCCCTGCTCGCCGAGCAGCGCGGGAGTTGGCTGCTCGCCGGTTGGAATCTGCGACGTACTCCCTTGAACACCCCGTCGAGCAAGCCCGAGGTGACGTCCCGATGAGCGGCAAGAAGTCGTCGAAATTCGGTGAGCGGCGGTCGATTCCGCCGCGGTGGTTTGCTCGCGCGATGTGCTTCTATCCGCCGTTGCTCGGTGCGGGTATCCGGGTGCGGGAGTTCTCCGACGACTGGACCGTATGCCGCACCGAGTTGCGGCTCAACCGCTTCAACCGCAACCAGCAGGGCACTGCGTTCGGTGGGTCCATCGGCTCGATGTCCGACGCCTTCTTCGCGCTGCTGTTGTGGAGTCAGCTCGGCAAGGGCTACCACGTGTGGGACACCAAGGCCGAGATCGACTACCTCAGTCCTGGCGTGTCCACCGTGCACGGCCGCTTCGAGGTGCCTCGCGAGGTGGCGGAGCAGATCCGGGCAGAGGCCGAGTCCGGGCAGAAGGTCCTGCACTGGTTCGAGACCGACCTGACGCTCGACGACGGCACGGTCGTGGCGCACGTGCGCCGCCAGGTCTATGTGCGCAAGCGCCGCCCCAAGCCGGCCGACTCGCGCGACAAGGTGGTCGAGTCGCGCGACACCAAGGTGGTCGAGTAGCGGGGGAGCGAAGCGGAGGAGCGCGGCAGCGCAAGGTGGTCGAGTAGCGGGGGAGCGAAGCGGAGGAGCGCGGCAGCGCAAGGTGGTCGAGTAGCGGGGGAGCGAAGCGGAGGAGCGCGGCAGCGCAAGGTGGTCGAGTAGCGGGGGAGCGAAGCGGAGGAGCGCGGCAGCGCAAGGTGGTCGAGTAGCGGGGGAGCGAAGCGGAGGAGCGCGGCAGCGCAAGGTGGTCGAGTAGCGGGGGAGCGAAGCGGAGGAGCGCGGCAGCGCAAGGTGGTCGAGTAGCGGGGGAGCGAAGCGGAGGAGCGCGGCAGCGCAAGGTGGTCGAGTAGCGGGGGAGCGAAGCGGAGGAGCGCGGCAGCGCAAGGTGGTCGAGTAGCGGGGGAGCGAAGCGGAGGAGCGCGGCAGCGCAAGGTGGTCGAGTAGCGGGGGAGCGAAGCGGAGGAGCGCGGCAGCGCAAGGTGGTCGAGTAGCGGGGGAGCGAAGCGGAGGAGCGCGGCAGCGCAAGGTGGTCGAGTAGCGGGGGAGCGAAGCGGAGGAGCGCGGCAGCGCAAGGTGGTCGAGTAGCGGGGGAGCGAAGCGGAGGAGCGCGGCAGCGCAAGGTGGTCGAGTAGCGGGGGAGCGAAGCGGAGGAGCGCGGCAGCGCAAGGTGGTCGAGTAGCGGGGGAGCGAAGCGGAGGAGCGCGGCAGCGCAAGGTGGTCGAGTAGCGGGGGAGCGAAGCGGAGGAGCGCGGCAGCGCAAGGTGGTCGAGTAGCGGGGGAGCGAAGCGGAGGAGCGCGGCAGCGCAAGGTGGTCGAGTAGCGGGGGAGCGAAGCGGAGGAGCGCGGCAGCGCAAGGTGGTCGAGTAGCGGGGGAGCGAAGCGGAGGAGCGTATCGAGACCCTGATAAGTTAGGCACACCTAACTTCCAGAAGGAGCCTGATGCCTCGCTCGCGCAAGCCGCACGACCTGCACGTTGTCTCGACCGACACCGTGACGCCGCACCTGATCCGCGTCTGGTTCTCCGGGCCTGGCTTCGACGCGATCGCAGCGCGCGAACACACCGATGCCTACGTCAAGCTCGTCTTCCTCGTCGCCGGAGTCGACTACCCGGAGCCGCTCGACCTCGGCGTCGTGCAGGAGACGCTGCCGCCCGAGGCGCAACCGGTCCTGCGTACCTACACCGTGCGGGAGGTCGATGACGAAAACCGTCGATTCGCAATCGATTTCGTCGTGCACGGCGATGAGGGCGTGGCCGGCCCGTGGGCGACGAGAGCGCAGCCGGGCGACACGCTGCCCATGATGGGTCCGGGCGGCGGTTACTCGCCGAGCTCCGACGCAGACTTCCACTTCCTCGTCGGCGACGAGACGGCACTGCCGGCGATCAGCGCAGCTCTCCTCGGGATGCCGGCCGGAGCTCGCGGCATCGTGTATGCCGAGACGAGCGAACCGTCGGACGAGGTCGAGCTGCCGTTGCCGGAGGGCTTCGAGGCGCACTTCGTGCGTCGTGTCGGGGAGGACCATTCGCAACTGCGCGACGCGGTGCTGGCGGCGCCGTGGCCCGAGGGCGTCGTGCAGGTCTTCGCCCACGGTGAGGCGGAGCTGACGATGCGCGGCCTGCGGCCCTACTTCCGCAAGGAGCGCGCCGTCCCCGCGGCGCTCGCGTCCATTTCCGGCTACTGGCGGCACGGCCGGAGCGAGGAAGCCTTCCGCACCTGGAAACGTGACCTGGCCGCCGAGGACGCAGCGGCGCCGGTCGCCGGCTGACGGACCCCCGCGCGGCGAGCGGGGCAAGATCGCCCGGTCCGGCTGGCCCCGACGGGCCGCCGATTTGGCGCTCTGCACCCTCGCTGGCTACAGTATGTCGGTCGCCGGTTCTCCGGCACGACAACCCACTTCGGGGCATTGGCGCAGTTGGTAGCGCGCTTCCATGGCATGGAAGAGGTCAGGGGTTCGAATCCCCTATGCTCCACTGATCGAAAATGGGACCGGGCATGCTTTTCGCCCGGTCCCATTTCTCGATCTATTGAACACAGTGGATTCGGGAGGAGCCGCAGCGGAGCGAGGACGACGGCTCCCCTATGCTCCACCGATCGGCAGAGGGACCAGGCACACTTTGTGCCTGGTCCCTCTGCTGTTTGTGTGGTGAACCCAGCGCCTTCGGGACGCCTCGTTCTGCCACTTCGTCCTCCAGATCCCGGGCGCGGCTGCGTGACCGGGCGTGCAACGGATGAGTCAGTCGACAGTTCGCAAGCTCAGGTCGTCGAAGGTTCGCGGCGCTCGCATTGCGCGCGGTCTCATCAGCCCCTCTACCCGCTCGCGTTACGTCGCGGCTGCTCGCCGACGCATTCGTCGGCCATCGACATCATCGGGGAGGACGGCACCGGGCAGCGGGGAGCGCTGTCTGGTCTGCGGGTCACCGCGCATCATTGCCAAGACCGTCACTTACTTCCGGGACCCGAAGCTGGTCTGCCCGGTGCGGATCTGCGGCAGGTGCGGATTCGTCCGATGCCCGAAGGAGGACAAGAGTCACTACACGGAGGTGAAGGACTTCAAGAGCCTGCCGGGTGCGACTCGGGCGGGGACTCCGACCAAGAAGGGCCGTGAGTTCTACATGGCCCAGATGGCGGTCGACATCCTGAACAAGGACAAGCTGGACATCCTGGTCTACGGGCCGGGACGAAGCCTGGACAACCATCACATGGAGAAGTTGCCCGGAGTGACACAGGTCGCGATCGGGGACATCATGCAGGTCCGCGACGACGCCGAGTTCATCGACGCGAACGAGCCTCCTAAGCGGCGCTTCTCGGTGGTCATCGCCTGTGAGGTCATCGAGCACTTCCGTGACCCCTGGAGCGACTTCGACAAGCTGCTCAGGTTGGTCGACCGGGACGGTGTCGTCGTCTGTGGCACCAACATCACCGACGGCGGCGATCTCAACGAGGACCGCTACATCTATTTCCCGGACCACACCGCCTACTACTCGCCGCAGTCACTGCGGATGATCGCCGAGGCGTTCGGCTACCACCTCGACTTCCGCTACCCGGGAGGTGCGACTCCACGCCGGAAGCGCTACGTGATCTTCAGCAAGTCCCGGCACACGATGGAGAAGGTCGCCGACTACTTCGGCGCTGTCCATCTGGCGCCCGCCGAGCCGCTGCCGCCCAAGAAGAAGAAGTGACGCTTGCCGGGCAGCCTGCCCGGTGCTGGTCCTGGAAGCTGCGCTGGATACGACCGACTCCTATGTCGCCGTAGGCGTGGCAGGGCGCTGAGGTACGAGTGCCGGTAGAGCGTACCGAGGACTGACACCGAATTATTGGGTCAGAAACAACTAGTTATGCTTTGGGGGTGGCACACCAGATCTTCGGCTTCCCGAATCCCGTCAACGAGAAGGCCGCCCGCGCGGTTGCGGCGGGCGTTGTCGTCTTGAGCACCGTGGGCGCGGTCACCGGGTGGTGGCTGGTCCTCGTGTTGCTCGCCTATGGCTTTGCCGCTCGTGTGGCGACCGGGCCGACGGCCAGCCCCTTGGGACAGATCGCGACGCGCCTCGTTGCGCCCCGACTGGGTGCGGTGAAGCCGGTCGCCGGTCCTCCGAAGCGGTTCGCGCAAGCGGTCGGCCTGGTCTTCTCCGGTGCCGCTCTGGCCCTCAACCTGCTCGGCTTTCAGGGCATCTCAACTGTGTTGCTCGTCGTACTGGCGGTCTTCGCAACGCTCGAGAGCGTGGTCGGATTCTGTGCCGGCTGCTTCATGTTCGGTCAGCTGATGCGTGCCGGTGTCATCTCGGAGGACACATGTGAAGCCTGCTCAGACATCAGCCTGCGGCATCGGGTGTCCGCCTGAGCCGACGACGAGCGTCAGGCCTGCCGGAAGACCTGGCGCATCCGGCCGAGACCGTCGATCGCCGCCTCGACGACGTCGCCATCACGGAGGTAGGGCTTGGGGTCCGGACGGCCCATCGCGACTCCGCCGGGGGTGCCCGTGACGATCAGGTCGCCGGGGTGCAGGACCATGCACTGGCTCAGGTGGTGCACGACGGTCGGGACGTCGAATATCAGCTGACTCGTGCGGCTGCATTGACGGTCAACGCCGTTGACCTGCAGGCTGATCGGTGCGTCGGAGGGCTCGAATTCGTCGGGGGTCACCAGCCACGGGCCGAGCGGATTGAATCCTTCGCAGCTCTTGCCCTTGTCCCACTGCCCGCCGCCGCGCTCCAGTTGGAACTCTCGCTCCGAGACGTCGTTGGCGACCGCGTAGCCGGCGATGTGGTCGCTCGCGTCGGCTGGTGACTCCAGATACCGGGCCGTCTTCCCGATGACGACGGCGAGCTCGACCTCGTAGTCGGTCTTGTTGCTGCCGCGGGGGATCGGCACATCGTCATCCGGGCCGGTGACGGACCACGGGTCCTTCATGAAAACGATGGGTTCCGAAGGGATCTCGGCGCCGGTCTCGGCCGCGTGATCGCGGTAGTTGAGGCCGATCGCCACGACCTTGCCCGGTCGCGCGACGGGGGCGCCGACTCGGGAACGTTCTAGGTCGACGGTTGGCAGGCCGCCTGCTGCGACCGCATCGGCGACGCGAGCCAGTGAGGCGGCGCCGAGCGTGCGGTGGTCGTAGTCGGGCACGACGGAGGAGACGTCGACGGTGGAGCCGTCCGCGGCGATGGCCGCCGGGCGCTCGGAGCCGGGCTCGCCGACACGAAGCAAACGCATGGTGGTCCGCCTTCCGGTGGGTGGTGTGCGGTCAGTCGGTGCCGTGCACGAGCAGCCGGCCGTGCGGCTGCTCGAAGTCGACCGCGTGGCCGCGGACGAACGTCCGCCGCACGACGCCGCTGAGGGTCTTGCCGTCATACGCCGACACGGGGTTCTTGTGGTGCAGCGCCGCGGCGTCGACGGCGAACTGCTCGTCCGGCGCGAAGACGGCCAGGTCCGCGTCGTAGCCCAACGCGATGGCTCCCTTGCGGCGCAGGCCGATTCGCTCCGCCGGGCGTTGCGACATCCAGCCCATCACCTCGGTGAGCGCGATGCCGCGGCTGCGGGCCTCGGTCCACACAGCCGGCAGCGCGACCTGCACGGACGCGATGCCGCCCCAGGCGGATCCGAAGTCACCGTGCTCGAGATCCTTCAGCTCCACGGTCGACGGCGAGTGGTCGGAGGCGATGTAGTCGATCGTGCCGTCCGCCAGTGCCTCCCAGAGCAGGTCGCGGTTGGCCGCCTCGCGGATCGGCGGGCAGCACTTGTATGCCGTGCCGCCGCCCGGCACGTCCTCGGCCGTCAGGGTCAGGTAGTGCGGACAGGTCTCGGCGGTGATGTCCACCCCCTCCTGCTTGGCCGCCCGCAACAGGGGCAATGCATCGGAGGAGGACAGATGCAGGATGTGCACGCGTGCGCCGGTCCGTCGCGCACGCTCGATCACCAGAGCGATCGCGAGGTTCTCCGCCTCGCGAGGGCGCGAGAGCAGGAAGTCCGCGTAAAGAGTGCCGTGGGCGGCGATGGCTGTCGCGATGGTCTCGGCGTCCTCGGCGTGCACGATCATCAGCCCGTCGAAGGCGGCGACGGTCTCCAGGTAGTCCTGCAACGCGTCGGGTGTCAGCGGCGGGAACTCCTCGACCCCTGAGTCCAGCAGGAAACACTTGAAGCCGAAGACTCCGGCATCGTTGAGTCCTGCCAGTTCGCTCCGGTTGCCGGGCACCGCGCCGCCCCAGAAGCCGACGTCGACGAAGGTCTGGCCGGCCGCCACCATCCGCTTGTACTCCAGTGCGTCCGAGGTCACCGTCGACGGGATGGAGTTGAGCGGCATGTCGATGACGGTTGTGACACCGCCCGCGGCCGCTGCGCGAGTGGCCGTCGCGAAGCCCTCCCAGTCCGTGCGGCCGGGTTCGTTGACGTGCACGTGTGCGTCAACGACTCCCGGGACCAGGACCTCGTCGGCACCGAGTGTGACGACCTGGGGTGCTTGCAGCTCGGTGCCCAACGGCTCGATGGCGCAGATGCATCCTGCTGCGACGCCGACCTCGCAGGCGGCCTCGCCCTGGGGTGTCAGCACCCGCTCGGCGCGGATGACCAGCTCGACAGCTCCCGGCGGTGTTGTCGGGGTCGCCCCCTCGTCCTGCGGATGACCATGAGCGGCAATGAATTCGGTGATCTGCGCGCGCACGACGTCCGGCTGGTTGACATGCGCGAGAGCGTCGAGGTCGGTCATCGGGACTCCTTTGAACGGGTTGTTGACTGAGCTCTTGTCGAGTGTGCCTCGTCGGCGGCCCACCGACCTATCTGTTTGCCCACCGCAGTCAGCAGTTGCGCAGCGTTCGCCATACTCGCCCGGGCGTCGGGCTCGATCTCGGCCAGCGTCCAGACTGCATCGAGACCACCGTCGGCGGCCTCCTGCCCGCTCAGCGTGCTCACTCCGCACGCGGCGACGACAGCGGGCACCCCTGCCGCACGTGCGATGCGAGCCACTCCCACGGGAGTCTTGCCGGACAGGCTCTGCCGGTCCAGGCTGCCCTCACCGGTGACGACCAGGTCCGCACCCTGCACTCGTCCGGCGAGGTCGACCAGATCGGCGACGAGATCGAGTCCGGGGCGCGGCGTTGCCTGCAGCACGCTGAGAGCAGCGAATCCGACACCGCCGGCAGCACCGGCACCCGGCACATCAGCGGTGTCGTGGACCTGTGGACCGGCGACGTCCGCGAGCGCGTCCGCGAAGCGGGCGAGCCCGGCGTCGAGCTGCTCGACCTGGTCGTGATCCGCGCCCTTCTGTGGTCCGAAGGTGTGTGCTGCTCCGGTGTCACCCAACAGCGGGTTGTCCACGTCGAGGGCGACGACGAAGTCCGTTTGGGAGAGCCGAGCGTCCAAGCTGCTCAGGTCTATTCGGGCGAGGTCGGCCAGCGCGCCGCCGCCGTCGGGCAGTGTCGCGCCGGTCGCATCGAGCAACCGCCCGCCGAGGGCGGCGACCAATCCCGCACCGCCGTCGGTGCACGCGCTGCCACCGAGTCCCAGCACGATGCGAGTGCATCCGAGGTCGAGCGCCGCGGCGAGCAACTCACCGGTCCCTCGACTCGACGCGGTCATCGGCGCCAGGGCACCGGGCTCGAGCAACACCAGCCCCGATGCCGCGGCGAGTTCGACCACGGCCGTCTGTCCCTGGACGGCGATGGCCGCGCGGACCGGGGATCCGGTCGGGCCGGTCACCGTGTGCTGCGACCGGACGTATCCGGCGCGCAGCGCAGCATCGACCGTGCCGTCGCCGCCGTCGGCCATCGGCACCAGGTCGACGACGGCCGACGGCAACGCAGCTGCCAGCCCGGCCGCCAGTGCGTCGGCGACGCCGTCGGCGGACAGTGAGCCCTTGAACTTGTCCGGTGCGATGACGACCTGCACGGGTCCTCCGATGGCTGGGCTGACCGCTTCGGCGGTCACCCGATGGGAAGTATGGCGGTGGGCGCGTCCTGTGCAGCCTCGGCCACCGCCTCGAACTCGTTGACGGCGTCGATGCCGGCCGCACCCATGGAGATGTTAGTGATCCGCTCGAGGATCACCTCGACGACGACCGGCACCTTCAGCTCGCCGGCCAGTGCACTCGCCTTGCGCAGGGCAGGCTCCAGGTCGTCGGGGTGATGCACCCGGATCGCCTTGCAGCCCAGGCCTTCCACCACCTTCAGATGGTCCACGCCATACCCCTCGACCTCCGGAGAGTTGATGTTCTCGAAGGCGAGCGACACGTGGTAGTCCATGTCGAAGGCGCGTTGCGACTGCCGGATCAGGCCGAGGTAGGAGTTGTTGACCAGCACGTGCACGTAGCCGATGTTGTGCTGTGCTCCGGCCGCCAGCTCCTCGATCAGGAACTGGAAATCGTAGTCGCCGGACAGGGCCACCACCGGCTGGTCGGGCTTCGCGGTGGCCACCCCGAGCGCTGCGGGCAGGGTCCAGCCCAGCGGTCCGGCCTGGCCGCAGTTGATCCAGCGGCGCGGGCCGAAGACGTGCAGCAGTTGGGCGCCGGCGATCTGGGACAGGCCGATCGTGGAGACGTAGGTCGTCTCCCGGTCGAACGCCGCGTTCATCGCCTCATAGACGCGTTGCGGTTTGATCGGCACGTTGTCGAAGTGCGTCTTGCGCTGCAGGGTCGCCTTGCGCTGCTGGCAGTCCTTGGCCCACACGGCGTAGTCGGGCAGCGGCCCGTCGGCCGCACGGCGCCGAGCCTCGGCGAGGAACGCGTCGAGGAACGCTCCGGCGTCCGACACGACTCCGTAGTCGGGCGCGAAGACCCGGCCGATCTGGGTCGGCTCGATGTCGACGTGCACGAACTTCCGGCCCGCGCGGTAGACATCGAGCGCACCGGTGTGCCGGTTGGCCCACCGGTTGCCGACACCGAGCACGAAGTCGGCGGCAAGCATCGTCTCGTTGCCGTAGCGGTGGGCGGTCTGGATGCCGACCATGCCTGCGTGCAGCGGGTGGTCGTCGGGTATGACGCCCCAGCCCATCAGCGTCGGAATCACCGGTATGCCGAGGAGCTCGGCCACTTCGAGCAGCTGTGCGGACGCATCGGCGTTGATGATGCCGCCACCGGCGACGATCACCGGACGCTCCGCGGCCAGCAGCATGTCGAAGACCCTGCCGGCCTGTGCGGGCGTTGCGGCCGGGCGGAGCACCGGCAGCGGCTCGTAGGTGTCGATGTCGAAGTCGATCTCGGTCTGCTGGACGTCCAGCGGCAGGTCGACCAGGACCGGTCCGGGCCGTCCCTCACGCATCAGCCAGAACGCCTTCGCCAGGGTGCCCGGCACCTGCGCGGCCTCCTTGACCGTGACCGCCCACTTGGTGACCGGGGAGGCGATCGAGGCGATGTCGACCGCCTGGAAGTCCTCCTTGTCCAGCTTGGCGATCGGTGCCTGTCCGGTGATCGCCAGGATCGGTGTGGAGTCGGCCCAGGCGGAATACAGGCCGGTGATCATGTCGGTGCCGGCCGGTCCGGAGGTGCCCAGGCACACGCCGATGTTGCCGGCCGCTGCGCGGGTGTATCCCTCGGCCATGTGCGAAGCCGCCTCGACATGCCGGGCGAGCACGTGCCGCATGCCGCCATGACGTCGCATGGCTGCGTAGAGCGGGTTGATCGCGGCGCCGGGAAGGCCGAATGTCTGTGTGGCGCCTTCGCGTTCGAGGATCAGGCAGGCCGCGTCGACAGCTTGCATACGTGTCATCGCTGCTCACCGCCGTCCTGTGCGTTGCGACCGGAGAGCTGCTCGACCAGCAGCAGCAGGGCGGAGTGATCGAGCCCGCCGTGACCGAGGTTGCGCAGATCCTGCACGAGCTGGGCGGTCTGTGCCCCGAGCGGTATGGCAACACCGGCCGCGCGGGCCGAGTCCAGCACGATGCCCATGTCCTTGTGGTGCAGGTCGATCCGGAAGCCCGGCTCGAACTCGCGCTTGATCATCGAGGCGGCCTTGCGGTCCAGGATCCGGTTGCCCGCCAGGCCACCGGCCAGCACCTCGACCGCGGCCGTGGTGTCGACGTCATACGCCTCGAGGAAAACGAGCGCTTCGGCGACCAGCTCGATGGTGCCGGCAACGATCAGCTGATTGGCAGCCTTGACGGTCTGTCCCGACCCACTCGGCCCGACGTGCACCACTGTGCTGCCTACGGTTTCGAGGATCGGGCGCACCTGCTCGAGGTCTTCGGCATTGCCGCCGACCATGATCGACAGGGTCCCCTCGACGGCGCCGGCCTGCCCGCCGGACACCGGTGCGTCGAGCACCTTCAGCCCGGCCGCGGTGGCCTCCTCGGCGACCTCTCGGGCGACGTCCGGACGAATGGTCGAGCAGTCGATCCAGATCGCTCCGGACTTCGCCGTGGCGATCAGCCCCGCCTCGTCTCCCTCGCCGCGCGCGACCGCCGCGACGTCGGGGGAGTCGGGGACCATGGTGATGATGACGTCAGCGTCCTGCACTGCCTCGGCGACCGAGGACGCGGCCCGCCCGCCTTCGGCGACGAGCTTGTCGATCGGCTCCTGGCTGCGGTTGTAGCCGGTGACCTGATAGCCGGCTCGCACGAGGTTGGCGGCCATCGGGGCACCCATGATGCCCAGGCCGATGACGGCGACGGAAGTGGTGTTGCTCATGACGTTGGCTCCTTGAAACTGTATGGCGGTCAGGGAAGTTCAGTGCCGCAGCCAGGCGAAGGGGTCGCCCTGGTCGCTCTTGTATTCCAGGCCGATCGGCCCGTCGTAACCGCCCTGCTGTGCTGCGGTGATCCACTCGGTGAGCGGCAGGTCGCCGGTGCCGGGCGCGCCACGCCCGGGGGAGTCGGCGATCTGGATGTGGCCGAAGTCGGCTGCGTGGTCGGCGATGACCTGCGGCACGTCGTCGCCGTTGACGGCGAGGTGGTAGAAGTCGGCGAGCAGCTTGACGTTCTCGACGTCCAGCGAGTCGATCACCGCGAGGGCGTCGGCCGCGGTCTTCAACGGGTAGGCGTCGGCGCCCGACACCGGCTCCAGCAGGACGGTGCCGCCGATGGCGTCGACGGCCTTGGCCGCGTGGGTCAGGTTGGCCCGCGCGGTCTCCGCCTCCGCGGATGCATCACGCGACGGCTCATGCAGGCCGTAGAGCGCGTTGAAGTGCCGGCAGCCGAGGCGTTCCCCGATGTCCACGACGACTTCGACGTTGGCGTGGAACTCGTCCTGGCGCTCGGGGTTGCTGACGATGCCGCGCTCGCCACCGGGCATGTCCCCGGCGAAGAAGTTGAGGCCGGTCAGTTGCACGCCCGCTGCGCGGACCGCATCAACGAAGTCGTCGACCTCGTCGCCGGACGGTACCGCCACCGACCACGGCCACCAGAACTCGACGGCATCCAGGCCGGCGTCCCGGACTGCACCCGGCCGCTCGAGCACGGGCAGGTCGGTCAGCAGGATCGAGGCGTTCACGGTGTGACGTGTCATCGGACCTTCCTTTGTATTTCATAACGCGGAATTAAAATATTGAATGATGGAAGTGTGCCAAGCTGGTCCCGACCACGTCAAGGTGTTGTCCGCATTTGCTGTCGCCTGCACGCCGCAGTGAACGGATGCGGCATACTGCGACCCACTTCGGGCGGCGCTGCCGTCGTTCTCGTCAGATCGGAGACCTTCATGACTCAGACCAGCCCCGGCTACTCGGTGACATTGCGTGTCGGACTCACACCCGGCGGGCGCAGCGCGAGCGACCTCGCGTCTGCCGTCGCCGACGCGGGTGCGTCGGTGACCGCGCTCGACGTCGCCGAGTCGACTCCCGAGGGTCTGGTCGTCGACGTCACCTGCGACACGACGGACGAGAACCACGCCACTCGCATCCGCGAATCCCTCATCGCGGCAGGCGGATTCGACGTCAAGAAGGTCAGCGACCGCACCTTCCTGATGCACATCGGCGGCAAGCTCTCGGTCGAGCCGAAAGTCGAGCTGCGGACCCGCGACGACCTGTCCCGTGTCTACACGCCCGGTGTTGCTCGAGTGTGCCTGGCCATCGCCGACAGTCCCGAGGACGCGCGCCGGCTGACCATCAAGCGCAACGCCGTCGCCGTGGTGACCGACGGCACCGCGGTGCTCGGGCTCGGTGACATCGGCCCGGAGGCCGCGCTGCCGGTGATGGAGGGCAAGGCCGCGCTGTTCAAGCAGTTTGCGAATGTCGACGCCTGGCCGGTCTGCCTCGACACGACCGACACCGAGGAGATCATCCAGATCGTCAAGGCGCTCGCGCCCGTGTATGGCGGGGTCAACCTGGAGGACATCGCTGCGCCGCGTTGCTTCGAGATCGAGCGTCGGCTGCGCGAGGAGCTGAGCATTCCGGTCTTCCACGACGACCAGCACGGCACCGCGATCGTGGTGCTCGCAGCGCTGATCAACGCGTTGCGTGTGGTGGACAAGAAGATCGAGGACGTCCGCATCGTCGTGTCAGGCGTGGGCGCGGCCGGGCACGCCATCATCCAGCTGCTCGGTGCGCAGGGAGCATCGGACATTGTCGCGTGCAGCCGCTCCGGGGCCATCCACCGCGGAGGCAGCTACCAGGACGAGCACCGGGTGTGGATCGCCGAGAACACCAACCCCCGAGGGGTCGACGGCACGCTCGCGGAGGCGCTGGTCGACGCCGACGTCTTCATCGGGGTCTCGGGCCCGAACATCCTGGGGGAGAAGGAGATTGCCGCGATGGCCGACGACTCGATCGTCTTCGCGCTGGCCAACCCGGACCCCGAGGTCCCGGCGGAGGAAGCGGCCAAGCACGCCGCCGTCGTCGCGACCGGGCGCAGCGACTTCCCCAACCAGATCAACAACGTGCTTGCGTTCCCGGGCCTCTTCCGCGGCCTGCTGGATGCCTCCGCCCACAAGATCAGCACCTCGTTGCTGGTAGCAGCGGCACGCGCGATCGCCGATGCCGTCCGCCCGGACGAGCTCAACGCGAGCTACATCGTGCCGAGTGTCTTCGACCCGGTGGTGGCGCCCGAGGTCGCCGCCGCGGTCCGCCGGACGGTCGAGGCCAAGCGGTCCTGACCGGACGAGGACCTGGACTTGGACCCGGCTCGTCCGGTCACACCGCGAGACCGCTGATCCGGTACTGCATGAAGCGGTAGTTCTGGTCGTCATACCACTGGCTGATCACCAGCTCGAGGTCGGCGAGGGTGGACCCGGGGATCACGAAGCCGCCGTAGGGCGCGGTCACGACGTTGCCGCCCTGTGCGTTCGCCGGGCCGTTGACGATCAGCGTCTGCTTCGGGGCGGTGAAGAAGTTGCCGATCGCCGAGTCGGCGACCTGTGCGTAGATGCGGTCACCCTGCAGGTAGGTCAGCACGAAGTGGCCTTCGATCTGCCGGAAGCAGATCTCGCCCCATCCTCGCGCTGTGGTGATGGTCGTCGCCGGGTTGCCCCATGCCCATGCGCCGTTCGCGTAACCCCACGGCTGGTATGCCGCCGGGGTGCCGACCTCGGCGTGCCGGACGCGGTGCAGCAGCAGGCCCGACGTCGTGCCGCGGTTGAAGACACTGGACAGCACGTAGCAGTAGCCGTCGTCCGCGACGGCATACGTCTTCTGCTGGAACTGCCCGCCGAGCAGGTTGCCCGGCCACTGGCACAGGTAGGTCCAGGTGTTGCCGTTGTCGTCGGACTTCCAGAAGTCACTGTGATCGGTCTGATAGATGACACCCCGCATCAGGTGCATGTACATCGTGTTGCCGATGGTGAAGACATCGCTCGGGATCGCGGTGGTGAAGCCGCCGCCGACCGGCGCGTGCCCCTCGGGGACCAGGCCGACCGCGGAGCTCCCACCGACGGCACTGTCGATGGTGAGGGAGCCCAGATCGCTGCTGCTGGAACGCAATCCGACCGGTGAGCGCCAGTTGGGGCCGCCGACACCGGCGCCGTCGAAGGAGTCGCCGCCGACGAAGAGCATCGAGCCGTCCGGGCAGCTGGCCGGAATGCCGAGGTCGGACCAGGGTGTGGCGAAGGGCCCGGTCTGGGCCGGCCCGCTGAGGTCCTTGATCTTGGTGGCGCCGGTCGCTGCGCTCGCGGGGTGGCGAGATGCGTTGACGCTGAGTGCACCGATGAGTGCTGCGGTGCCTGCTGCGCCGAGGACGGCGCGACGAGTCGGTTTCACGATGGGATCCTTTCGCGGGTGCTGTGTGCTGTTGTCTCAGACGCGACCGGTCGCGAACCGTGCGATGCAGGTGCCGTCGCGCCAGGTGGTGGCGATCTCCACGACGTGCGCGTAGTCGGCCGTCGGGACCAGCGCCGGGCTGTAGTTCTCACACACGTCGTCGGCCGCCTGCGGCACGCTGACCGGGGCGATGATTCGGTGCCACGCGCCACTGCCGCCGGTGGAGTTGGTCAGCAGGGTGATGCCGTTCCCGCCGTCGATGCCGCCGGCGGAGTTGACGTACATCTGGCCGGCCAGCACGAGCTTGCCGGTCGCCGACCCGTCGTCGAGCACCGTGATCACCGGCGTATGCCGGAAGTGCGTGCCGTCCGTCGCGACGATCTTGCTGCCGGCAGCGGCGGGGTTGCCCCAGTCCGCTCCGTCGGCCGAGGTGCGGTAGTAGACGTCGCAGTTGTAGCCGCCACCGCAGATCTCGTAGGTCATGATCCGGGTGCCGTTGCGCAGCTCCCGGACAACGGGCATGCCGGGACGAGCTGACGAATCCGACAGGCTGACAACGGGATAGGGCTTGCCGAAGGTCTTGCCACCGTCGGGGGAGAAGATCTCCATCAGGGTCTGGCTGTGTCCCGGCTGGGTCTCGTCCGAGTAGTACATCGTCAGCTGGCCCTCGGCATTGACCCGCATCTCCGGCTCCCACAACGTGCCGCCGGCTGCGGCGGTGATGGCCGTCGATCGCTTCGTCCACGTCACCCCGTGGTCGAGCGATGCCCACAGCTCCAACGACATCGGTTTGGCGTTGATCCCGTAGGACGCCGCGAAGAGCAGCGCGCCCTCCGGGAGGTCGCCCACGGCTCGGGGCAACTCGTAGATGGACGCGCAGCAGACTCCCTGCGGCGCGCGTGGCTCGTCGATCGCGCTGATCTTCTGGAAGCTGCGGCCATCGTCGGTGCTCCGGTAGATCGACGAGATACGTTGTGCGTCATACGAACTCGACGCGATGATCTGGCCGTTCGCGTCGCCGGAGTGAGCGAGGCGGATGGCACGGGGATACATGTTGGTGCCCTCGCCGAGCAGGTCACTGCCGACGGCCGTGAGCGAGAAGTCGTCCGCCTGGATCCAGGTGTCCTCGGACGCCCAGACGCCGGCATAGACATCGAGTGACGTGGCATCGCCACTGTCGACCGTGACGCTGAATTGCTTCCAGGACCCCACGGCAGCGAAGCGGTCCTCGTTGCGGACGGGGCCGCCGCCGGGCACCCGGGCGCCGATGTAACCCTCGGCCGAGTTGGCGGACGTCTGCACCCAGCCGGTGAGCACGTAGGTCGTGTGCGGAGTGACGGTCACCGTCTGGTAGACGCTGTTCCACCCGCTGTTGTAGCGGGCGAACGCGTTGTTCGTGCCGCCGTGTGCCCAGCCCTTGTCGATGTCCGCGCCGCAGTTGCCGGTGCAGTGCCACGGCGCGCTCAGCGTCGACGAGGTCTGCTGCTCGAATCCGGGGTCGGCCAGCAGATTCGCGGCCTGGGTCGAGCTGGCCGAGTCGGAGGCGGACAACGCTCGCGGAGCCGCAGCAGCGGCGGGCAGGAAGCATCCGCTGACCAGCAGTGCGAATGCCGCGAGGGTGATGCCGATGGCGTGCTCCGACCGGCCACGGAAACGAACACGCATTGGACACCCCAGGTGAGTAAACGATTACCTTCGGCATCAGTGTTCTCCCGGAGCGACGGGCTGCCAAGAAAAATGCGAAGTCTTGACCAAACACTGAAGGTGCCCGGATGGGTGACCGTCGGGGCGCCCCGGGCGGCGAGCGTCGTTCAGCGAGTGAGCAACTCGCGGACGGCTGCCGCCGTGGGCACGCTGTCGCCGAAGGTCCAGATCACCCGGCGCGCACCGAAGAGGTCCTCGGTGCCGTCCGCATATCCGGAGACGATGACCAGTGCATCGGGGTTGGTCAGCAGGCAGCGCTGCAGCTGCTCGTCCTGCGCGGCGTCATGTCTGGGCGACCCGGTGACGACGACATCGGCGACCGGCAGCTCGTCCTGTGTCCGGATCTCGGAGTGGCCAGCGTGTCCTTCCGCCGCGTCGGACAGGACGAAGGCCGACGTCAGCATCGACCCCGGCGCGGCGGCGAGCACCGCTGCTGTGGTCATTGCCGGCAGGGCACCGGCAGCGACGTTGCGTTGGCGTCGAACGTCCACCACCTGCAACGGTTTCCGAGGTATGGCGATGGTGCCGCGTGTCGCCAGCGCGCGTCGGGCGGCGGATCGGTCGGCACTGTCATCGGGTCGGACCTGCGATGCTGCGGATGCGTGTGCCCGTCGCCAGGCGCGTAGGGCGTCGATGCGTGCGGCCGCTTCCTCCAGCCGCTCCACGGGCAGACGACCTTCGTCGATCGCGCCCGACAACGCATCCCGCGCCTCGGTGAAGACACGCTTGTCCTTGTCCGGGCTGTCCGCGCCGAGCACCGGGTTGCCGAGGCCGAGCAGGTCGGCGCCGGCGAGCATCGCCTGCACGCAGCCCTCGCCGAGGCCGATCGTGTCGTTGATTGCGCCCATGTCCAGCGCGTCGGTCATGATGACGCCGTCGAAGCCGAGCTCCTCGCGCAGCAGGGCGAGGGCAGCGGCGCTGATCGTCGACGGCCGGGTCGGGTCCAGGGCGGGCACGATCACGTGGGCGGTCATGATGCACCGGACGCCGGCCGAGACCGCGGCGGCGAAGGGAGCCAGCTCCCGCTCCCGCAGCACGTCAAGTGGTGCGTCGACGCGAGGCAGGCCGACATGCGAGTCGACTGCGGTGTCACCGTGTCCCGGGAAGTGCTTGGCGGTGGCGGCGACGCCGGTGGACTGCAGGCCATCGGCATACGCGACGGCATGCCGGGAGACCAGTTGCGGTGTGTTGCCGAAGGACCGGACCCCGATCACCGGGTTGCGCGGGTTGCTGTTGACGTCGACGACCGGTGCCAGGTCGATGTCGATGCCGGAGGCGAGCAGGTCGGCGCCGATCGCCGCCGCGACAGCGCGGGTCACCCCGACGTCATCGACCCGGCCCAGCATGGCGGCTCCGACGTGCGGCGACCCGTTGCGTGCGCCGAGTCGGCTGACGATGCCGCCCTCCTCGTCGGTCGCGATCAGCAGGTCGCCCATGTCGTGCAGTTGTTGCGACAACGCAGCGGTCGTGGCGACGTCGCCGATGTTGTGACTGAAATAGACGACGCCGCCCAACCCGCGCTCGATCGCTTCGGCAAGCCAGCGGGGCGGAGTCTCGCGGCCGGAGAAGCCGGGCTGGAGCACACTGTGGACCAGTCGGTCGACAGCGGGGTCGGAGCTGAGGCGGGTCGAGTCCGCGGATGGCGCGTTCACTTCACGGCACCGGAGACGAGGCCGGCACCGAGGCGCCGCTGGGCGAGCACGAAGACGATCACGACCGGCAGCGTAACGACTGTGGACGCTGCCATCAGGCCACCCCAGTCATTGGTGTTCGCGGTGGAGAAGTGCTGTAGACCGACCCCGACCGTCAGCACACTGTCCTTGGACAGGAAGGTCAGCGCGAAGGTGAACTCCTCCCACGCCATGACGAACGAGAACGCCGACGTAGCAACGAGTCCCGGCACCACCAGGGGCAGCAGCACCGACCGGAACATGCGCCACCACCCGCAGCCGTCCAGGTATGCCGCCTCCTCCAACTCGCGCGGCACGGCCGCGACGAACCCCCGGAGGTTCCAGATGGCGAAGGGCAACGAGAACGCGATGTAGACCAGGATCAACCCGAGCAACGAGTTGAGCATCCGCCAGTCCTTCATCTGCAGGAACAGCGGGATCACCAGTGCCTCGGCCGGCAGCATCTGCACGACCAGGATCAGCACGAGCATGGTGGAGCGGAACCGGAAGCGGAACCGCGCGATCGCGACGGCCCCGAGCAACGCCAGCGCTCCGGAGAGCACGACCACCGCGACCGTGACGATCGCCGAGTTGAGCAGGTACTGACCGAAATCGTGCTCGGTGAATACCCGGGTGAAGTTGTCGAACGTGACGTGGTCGGGCAGCAGGCTGTCGGTGCCGGAGCCGTTGCGTGCGTTGAACGCGGTGCTCAACATGAAATAGACGGGGAAGAGCGTGAAGAAGAGCAGCGCGAGCACGGCGACCGTCTTGCCGACCGTGCGCCACGGCGAGTTGGTCCTCATGCGGTCTCCTCCTCACGGAACATCACCCGCAGGTAGATCAGTGTGATCACCAGCAACACCAGCGTGAGCAGCACGGCGATCGCGGAGCCGAGGCCGTATTTCGTCTGGTTGATGGACGAGACGTAGGACCAGACACCGAGGTTGAACACCTTAGGGTTGCTGCCGTCACCGCCGGGCATCAGATAGATCTGGGTGAAGACCTTGAAGTCCCAGATCGTCGACAGGATGGTGACCACGGCGAAGACCGGCCGCAGCAGCGGGACGGTGACCGACCAGAACCGCCGCCACGCCGATGCTCCGTCGATCTTGGCCGCCTCGTGCAACTCGGTGGGCACGGTGAGCATCCCGGCGAAGAGCGTCACCGCGACGAAGGGGAAGCTGTGGTGGACGACGTTCAGCAGCACGATCGCGTAGAACGACCACCGATCGGTGAACCAGTTATGCCCCTCCGGCCCGATCAGGCCGAGCCACTCCAGCACGCTCTTGGCGACACCGTCGTCGGGCGCGAAGATCCACGTCCAGACGTAGGTGTCCGACACCGCGGGGATCGCCCAGGCGATCAGGACCGACCCGATGATGAGGGCCCGGACCTTCGTGCCGACATTCAGCAACAGCAGCGCGACCAGGGTGCCGAGAACAATTGTGCAGATCACCGCAAGTGCAGCGAACACAACGGTGTTCGGGAGGATCGTCTTCCACAGGTATGACGCGGGTAGCCCGGGCGCCCCGGTGAAGATCTGCTTGTAGTTGTCGAACCCGATGCCCACCGGGTGCCCGCTGATCACCTCGCGCAGGTTGTAGCGCTGGAAGGACAACACCGTCACCCGGACGATCGGGTAGAGGAGCAGTCCCGCGATGACGATCAGCGGGCCGGCGAGCAGCAGCCAGGGTCGTGATTTGGAAGTAGGCACGTATCGATTCTTCGGATCGGGTCGCTGCGGGCGTCAGTTCTTGGCGTTGAGCGTCGTCTCGATCGATGCCGATGCCTTCTTGGTCGCCGCCTCGACCGACGTGCCGGTGAGGATCGACTGCAGCATCGCGGTGATGGTCTTGTTGCCCTCGACGGTGCCCCACTGCGGCGCGCTCGGCACGTTGCGGCCGCCCTTGAGCATGGCGGTCGCGAACGGTGCGACGAGCTTGTCCGAGCTCTCGGCATACGGCTTGAGCGCTGTCTTGGTGGTCGGCAGGTAGCCCGTCTGGTCGGCCCACTTCTTGGCCAGGTCGCCGGTCGTCATCATCTTGATGAACTTCCAGGCCAGGTCCTGCTTCTTGCTGGTCGCCATCACCGACAGGTTGGATCCGCCGAGGAAGGCCGGTGCCACACCGCCGTCCTTGCCGGGGATCGCGAACGCGCCGACCTTGCCCTTGAGGTCCGGGTTCTGCTCGATCACGGTCTTGGGTGTCCAGTTGCCCTGGATCACCATCGCCGCCTTGTTCTTGGCGAACGCGTCGAGCAGGTCGGTCTCCTTCCAGGTCGACGCGGCAGTCGTCGACGAGCCGTCCTTCAGCGCCAGGTCGGTGTAGAACTTCAGCCCGGCCTGCGACGCCTTGGAGTCCAGTGCGCCCTTCCACTTGTCGCCGTCCTTGGTGGCGAAGGCACCGCCGGCGCCCCAGATGAACGGTGCCGCGCCGTATGACGAGCCACCGGCGACCGGCATCGCCGCCATCTTCGGCTCCTTGGCCTTCAGCGTCTTGACGGCCTTCTCCAGCTCGGCCCAGTTGGTCGGGACCTTCACGCCGTCCTTTTTGAAGATGTCCTTGCGGTAGACCATGCCGCGGACACCGGCATACCAGCCGACGCCGTACTGCTTGCCGTCGTAGGTCGCCGAGTCCTTCAACGCCTGCAGCTCGTCCTTGGCCATCCCCGAGGCCGTGACCTGCTTGGTGATGTCGGCCAGGCCGCCTGCCGCGGCAAACTCAGGCGTCCAGGTGGTGCCGATCTCCGAGACGTCGGGACCGCCGCCGCCGGCGAACGAACGCACCAGCTTGTCGTGCGCGTCGGCCCACTCGACCTCCTGGACCTTCAGCGTGGCGCCGGTCTGCTTCTTGAATTCCTTCTTGATCGCCGAGTAGAACTTCGACGCGTCCGGGTTGGTGCCCTTCATCACCCAGAAGGTCAGCGACTTCGAGCCTCCCTTGGCGCCGGAGTCGCCGTCTCCGGCGCTCGAGCTGCCGCCGCTGTCGCCACAACCGGCGAGGGCGAGAGTGAGCGCGGTGAGCGAGGCGAGGGCCGCGGCTGTCGTGGTGCGCATGGGGTTCTCCTTGGGGACGCGGAACGGGGTGGGCCGGGGATCAGGGCGACCCTACGGAAAATGGAATCGTAAGTGGCAGATTAGGGGAAAATTGTTTCCTCGGCGGTGACTGAACGCAGCGTGTTTGCAGCGTGTCGGCGGGCTGTCGGCCGGGTGTCGGCGGCGTGTCGTGGCCGTCCGGGATCCGCTGCGGTGCAGGAGGTTGTTCGATGGGGGTCATGATGACGATCGACCACGACGCAGCAGTCCCGCCATACCAGCAGATCTGTGACGGCATCGCCGCGCGCATCGAGGCGGGGGAGCTGACCGTCGGGGCACGCCTGCCGTCAGTGCGCGGGCTGGCCGAGGAGCTCGGTGTCGCACCCGGCACCGTGGCCAAGGCCTACACCGAGCTCGAGACGGCCGGGCTGGTCGTGGCGAAGGGTCGCTCGGGCACGCAGGTCGCGGCCGGCGGCGACACGACGCGAGCGCTCGCCGCGGCCGCCGCGGACGACTTCGCGGTGCGGGTTCGCCGGCTCGGGCTGGGGACCGACGAGGTGCTGCGGATCGTGCGTGCCAGCCTCGAACGGGGCTGACGACAGGCCCGCCGGTGTGCGTGCGTCGGTGTGCGTCTCAGGGGTGTGCCGGAAATCACCTACCGGCGAGTGGCGGCGCCTGGTTTCGGAGAGATAAAATTTCGATAACGAAAAATTCGTTCTCGAAGTTCGTCTCGAAGGAGAGACCAGCATGACCACGTTCGCCCGCGCCATCCGTGACCGCCGTGAAAACGCCCGCAGCCGTCGCGCCCTGATGGACGCGATCCACAACGCCTCCACGCAGAGTGCGCGGGACGATCTGGTGATGGCGATGCAGCGCGCCAACACCAAGAGCTGACTGTGAGGTCACCGAGGAGCTCGTGAGCTTCGTCCTGAGGAGCCCACGAGGGACGAGTGGGCGTCTCGAAGGAGTACGAGCGAGCGTCTCGAGGTGCTGCCACACATCAAGAAGGCCCGACCGGTTCACCGGTCGGGCCTTCTCGCTGTCTGAGCTACCTCAGTTCGCTGGAGCTCAGCTCGAGCAGGCGACGCGCGACCACCAGCAACTGGATCTGCTGCGTGCCCTCGAAGATGTCCAGGATCTTGCTGTCGCGAGCCCACTTCTCCAGCAGCTCGGTCTCGGCGTATCCCGTTGCGCCGCAAAGCTGCACGCAGGTCAGTGCCACGTCGACACAGGTGCGGCCGGCCTTGGCCTTGGCCATCGACGCCTGCATCGAGTTGGGCTTGCCGTTGTCCGCCATCCACGCCGCGCGCAGGGTCAGCAGGTATGCCGCCTCGTAGTCGGCCTCCATCTGCAGCAGGCGCGCCGCGGCATACGGCTGCGTGTGAGCGGGGGCCGCCGGGTCCGCCCGGATGCCCGCCTCGGCGAGCAGATCCGTGGTCAGGTCGAGGCTGGCCCGGGTCAGGCCGACGGCCATCGCCGCGACCAGCGGGCGGGTGTTGTCGAAGGTCTGCATCGCCCCGCCGAAGCCGCCCTCGGTGCGGATCTCCGGGTCGCCGAGCAGGTCGTCGGCCGGCACGCGGCAGTTGTCCAGTGAGAACGCGGCGGTGTCCGATGCGCGGATGCCGAGCTTGTGCTCCAGCCGCACCAGCTTCAGCCCGGGGTTGTCCCGGCGCACGACGAACGACTTGATGGCGCGCTTGCCGAGCGAGCGGTCCAGCGTCGCCCACACCACGACCAGTTCGGCGCGTTCGCCGCTGGTCACGAAAATCTTCTCGCCGTTGAGGACGTATTCGTCGCCGTCCTTGGTGGCGGTGGTCCGAATCGCGCCGGAGTCCGAGCCGGTGTCGGGCTCGGTGATCGCCATGGCCGCCCACTTGCTGCCGTAGCGCTGCTTCTGCTCGTCGTTGGCCACGGCGGCGATCGCGGCGTTGCCCAGGCCCTGGCGGGGCAACGACAAGGTCAGCCCGACATCGCCGCGGCAGGTCTGCATGATCGACAGCACGGACGACAGATTGGAGCCGTTGACGGTCTCCTTGGGCTTGCTTCTGTGCGAGCCGGCGCCGACTCCGGCCGGCTCGGTCGAGCCACCACCGCTGGTAGTGCGGGCACCGGCACCCTGCGAGGCGCCGGAGTCGGACAGACCGTCGATGACGGCGGACATCAGGTCGAGCTCGCGGGGGTACTCGTGCTCGGCCAGGTCGTATTTGCGGCTGATCGGGCGGAAGACCTCGTCGGCCAGGCCGGCTGCCTGCTTGACGAGCGGGACGAACTTCTTCGGAATCTCAAGATCGATCATGAGCGAAATCCTTTGGCACGAAAGATGTTTCGGGAGCAGACGGGCGATGCGTCACCGGAGGGCGCTGTCGTCATACGAGGAGCACGCCTTCCATCAGGCCCGCGCCGCGCAGGTCGCGGAACCACCGCTCGTTGTCGAACTCCTTGACGAAGCCGTGACCGCCGAGCAGCTGCACACCGTCGGATCCGATCTGGGCACAGTGCTTCTCGGTCAGGGCCCGCGCGTTGGCGATCTGCTCCGACGCGTCGAGGCCGCGGTCCAGGCGGGACGCCGCGCGCCATACAACCAGGCGCAGGCCCTCGAGTTCGATGGCGATGTTGGCGACGGTGAAGGCGACCGCCTGACGGTTGGCGATCGGCTCGCCGAATGCCTTGCGTTCCTTGGTGTAGGTCTTCACCTGGTCGAGGACGGCCTGCGCGGTGCCGACGGCTGCGGCGGACCAGGCGAGCCGTGCACGGGCGACCGCGTCCGTGTGGTCGTCGGCGCTGCCGAGCACGTTCTTGGCCGGGACGCGGACGCCGTCGAGGTGCAGCGTGCCGGTGTGCGCGGCGCGAACGCCCATCGCGGGGTTGTCGGACACGGTGACGCCGTCCGCGGCCGGCGGGACGATGACCAAGCGCGGCTCGCCGTCGAGTTTGACGGAGATGATGAACAGGTCGGACTTGGCGGCGCCGGGCACGAGGGCCTTCGTGCCATCGATGATGAGTTCGCTGCCCTCGCGGCGGGCGGTGGACCGCGGCTTCGCCGGGTCGAAGAGCGGCTGCGGCTCCATCAGCGCCAGAGCACCGGTTGCAGGTGACTGCTCGTCGGTGAAAGCGCCGAGGTAGGTCGCCTGCTGATCTGAATCGCCATAGTTGACAAGGCAGTTCGCGACTGCCGCGGGGTGCATCACCGCGACGGCGAGACCCATGTCGCCGCGGGCGAGTTCTTCGAGGACAAGCGCGCTGGTCACTGCAGAGGCTTCCTCGGCGACACCGCCGAGCTCGGTGGGCACACCGAGGAGCGCCATACCCATCTGAGCGGCCTGCTCGCGCACTTGGTCGGGTGCGGTCCGCTCGGAGTCAGCAGCCGAGGCGGCGGGACGCAGCACCTCGTCGGCGAGCTCGCGCGCCGCTTCGCGGATCATCTCCTGGTCGTCGCTGGGAGTCAGGTCGAACTGCACGCGGGGTTTGGCCGGCTTGCTCCGTGTCGGGCTGCCCGAGCCGCTCCTGGCAGCGAAAGTGCGCCCGGCGGCGACCTGAGCGCGGAAGCCTTGACGTGCTCCGCGATAGAGGACCTTTTCGACCTTGGCGCGCAGCGCGGGGTTCTTCATGGCCTCCAGCCCACCCGCGCGGGTGATGAGGCGCATGCCGAAGTTCTGGCCGCGGTCGGCCAGCGTCGGCTTGGAGGTGTGGTGGCTCATGGATGCCTCTCCGTGTGTCGGTGGCGGCTCATGCGACGACGAACCGTGCAGGCGGTGTTCTTGTAACTTACGGTACCGGAAACATCGAGTATCGGGTACTGCGAACGCCGGAATCACGCCACACGTTCTCGCGCCGAGCGGACACGAAGAGGACCCAGTGGACACGAAATCCGGCTCGTGGAGAGCAAAATTTCGTGTCCGCTCGGTCGTTGGGTGTCCGCTCGGTTGAAGGGGCGGGGTCAGGCGTATGCCGCGCGGACCGCGTCGGCCACGGTGTCGAACCTGTCGCGGGGCAGCACGGCGCCCTCACGGCGTATCGCAGCCGCGGACAATCGGACCACCCGGTTGACCCGCACTTCGCTGGGGCGATGTTTCGGATCCCAGTCGCCGCTGCCGATGTCGCACCACAGGCGGCCGGCGCGGCGCTCCTGCTCAGCATCGCGGTCGTGGTCCTTGCTGGTCAGCATCAGGCCGAGCAGCCAGTCGCCGTCGCGTCCCACGAGCAGCACCGGCCGGTCCTTGCCCTGGCTGTGGTCCTCCTCGAAAGGCACCCAACCCCAGACGATTTCGCCGGGGTCTGGCTTACCGTCGGGCTTGGGGGAGTAGCTCAGGTCGGGTGCGCCGGTGAAGTCGCCCGGGTAGTCGGACGCAGGCTGCGCGCCAGAGTGCGGCTCGTGGTGCGGACCGGTCGAGCGGGACCCCGCCGACCGCGCGCGGTCGTTGCGTCGCGAGTTCGGGCGGCGGCGACCGGACTGCTTGAGGGACTCGCGCAGGACATCACCGAGGAAGCGGGTGGCGGTGCGGGCAAGGTTGGATCGGGTGCTCATGGTGCGAGCAACTCTGCCACGTCCAGACCGCGGATCGACGCATCCAGCACCGTGGCCGTGTGCGCCATCGGGATCGGTGCGCCGAGTTTGTCGAGTGCGTTCGCGATCTGCATGAGACAGCCCGGGTTGGCGGTGACGATCAGATCGGGCTCGAGCGCCATGATGTTGCGCGCCTTGCGCTCGCCCAGCTCTCCGGCGGTCTCCGGATGCAGGATGTTGTAGACACCTGCGGACCCGCAACAGATCGCTGCGTCCGGGATCTCGACGATCTCCAGACCCGGGATCTCTCGCAGCAGCTGTCGCGGCTGCGACCGCACGCCTTGCGCGTGCCCGAGGTGACAGGCGTCGTGGTAGGCGACCTTCAACGGCAGGGGATGCCGGGTGGCGACGGTGCCGAGGTCGGCCAGCACCTCACTCAGATCGCGCACGCTGGCAGCGAAACCACGCGCGGACTCCGCTGCGGCATCGTCGTGCTCGGCTTCGAAGAGCGATCCGTAGTCCTTCATCGCACTGCCACACCCGGCAGCGTTGGCGACGACCGTGTCGACCTCAACCTCGCCGAACGTCGCGATCGTCTCGTGGGCGAAGCGCTGCGCCTCGGTCTCGCGGCCCGAGTGGCTGCTGAGCGCGCCGCAGCATCCTTGCCCCTGCGGTATGACGACCCGGCAGCCCTCCGCCGCGAGCACCCGAGCCGTCGCCGCGTTGACATCGGAGAAGAAGACGTCCTGGACGCATCCGGTGAGCAGCCCGACGACGGCGCGCTCAGTGCCCGTAGCCGGGACCTGCGCGGGGAGTCGCTCCGGTGCGGCGAGCTTCGGAGTCAGTCGCTCCATGGCGGCCAGCCCGGGCAGTAGCCGCTCGAGCAGCCCGGTGCGGCGTAGTGCCCGGTCCAGGCCGAGTCGTTGCGTCGCACGAAGCGGACCGCGCAGCTTGCGCAAGCGCTCCGGGTAGGGGAAGAGGTTGAAAATCGTTGTGCGCAAAGCCTTTTCGGCGCGGGTGCGCTCATGGTTGCGCTCGACCTGGGCGCGGGTCTGCTCCAGCAGACGGTCGTATTGCACACCGCTCGGGCAGGACGTGACACAGGCCATGCAGCCCAGGCAAGCGTCGAAGTGCTCGACCATCCGGTCGGTCATCGGGGCGCCCTCCAGGCCGGCCTGCATCAGGTGGATGCGACCACGAGGCGAGTCCATCTCCTCGCCCCACAGCTGGTAGGTCGGGCACGTCGGCAGGCAGAAGCCGCAGTGCACACAGTCGGCGATCAGCTCCTGCGAGGGTGGGTTGTGTGCGTCGAACGCCCCGGTGCCGGACGAGTTCAATGCCATCAGATGCCTCCCACGAATCGGCCGGGTGCCAGCAGGCGGCCGGGGTCGAACTGGTCCTTCAGTCGGCGCATCACCTGCAGCCCGTTGACCGGGCCCCAGACGTCGAGCTCGTAACGCAGCGCCAGCGGCGCCTTCTGCACGACGACGGCACCGCCGGCACGCGCCGCAAGGGGTCGCAGCAACTGCAACATCCCGGCCACCGTTGCCACAGGGGTCTGTGGCCGGGTGGCGGCATACAGCACGCCAGTGCCTGCTGCACCACGGACGTGGAGCCCGAGTTCGGTTGCGGCGTCGGCGATCTCGGCCACTGCGCCGAGGCGACAGGTGATCTTGAGCACGGCCGAGTCCAGTGTGCCCGGCAGCTGCCAGGGCCAGTCCAACTCCGCGACGGTCGCAGTCTCGGTCGCGAACTGCTCTCGTGCTGCCTCGATGCGTGGTGGGACACCGTCGTCAGTGCCCTCGAGAAGCATCGCCACGGTCGCCGATCCGCCCGGTTGCCAGTCGATCTCGAGAGCGGCGGGAGCTAGCTGTGAGTGGCAGAGACGAGCAAGCAGTGGCTCGAGGTCGTGCGCGCCGACAGCGGCGGTGACCCAGGCACCGGTCGCCGGCACCGGATGCAGCCGGAACGTCGCCTCGGTGATCACGGCCAGCGTGCCCTGCGAGCCGATGAGCAGCTTGCCCAGGTCATAACCGGCGACATTCTTGACCACCTTGCCGCCCGATCGGGCGACGGTGCCGTCGGCGAGCACGACGGTCACGCCGATGAGTAGGTCACGGGCGGTGCCCAGGTGCAGTCGACGTGCTCCACTGGTGTTGGACGCCAGCACCCCGCCGATGGTGCCGCCGGGGATCGGCTCGTCGAGGCCGAGTCGTTGGCCGCTGTCGCGGACGTGGGCTTGTAACGCTGCCAACGGCATTCCGGCTTCGGCACGAACAATCAGGTCCCCCGGCTGGTGCTCCAGCAGCCGGTCCATGGCACCGGTCTCCAACAGCAGGTCGACCCCGGTGACGACGCCACCGAAATCGGTCTTGCTGCCGTTGCCACGGACGACGGTAACCGCATCGACGGTGTCGGCCTCGCGCATGACGATCGAGACCTGGGCGGTGCTCGTCGGGCGGGCGACGCAGGTCGGGACATGTCCGTCGACGGCGTCGGCCGGGGTGCCGGCACGCACGTCGACGCCGCGATCACGCAGGGCGGCACTGAGATCAACCATCAGAAGACCTCGCCGAGTCCGGCGTCCTGCACAGGATGCGCTGCCCGTCGCTTGCCCGGGACCTCGCCGCAGAGTCGCGGAGTGGGAAACACCTTGCCGGGGTTGGATATCCCGGTCGGATCGAACGCGCAGCGCACGAGTTGCATGGTGTCGAGGTCGTCCGCGGTGAACATCTTGGGCATGTGCTTGGCCTTGTCGGCGCCCACCCCGTGCTCGCCGGTGATCGACCCGCCGTGCTCCAGGCACAGGTCGATGATGGCGCCCGACGCCTCCTCGGCCGCGTCCGCCTGACCCGGCACGCGCTCGTCGAAGAGCACCAGCGGATGCAGGTTGCCGTCGCCGGCATGGAACACGTTGGCGACCCGGACTCCGCGCTCGGCCGCGAGGGCGGACATGGCGGTCAGCACCTCCGGCAGCGCCGTGCGAGGTATGACGCCGTCCTGCACGATGTAGTCGGGACTGATCCGACCGACGGCAGCGAACGCGGACTTCCGGCCGCGCCAAATGGCCTGGCGCTCAGCGTCATCTGCGGCGATCCGGATCTCGAAGGCGCCGGCCTCACGGCAGTGGGTCTCCGCTGCTGCGAGCTCGGCCGCGACCTCGTGCGAGGGCCCGTCCAGCTCGACCACGAGCACTGCGCCGGCGCCCTGCGGATAGTTGCAGGCGACGGCGGCCTCGGCAGCCTCGATGGCGAGCGCGTCCATCATCTCGATCGCGGCCGGCACGATGCCGGCGCCGATGATGGCAGACACGGCGGCGCCGGCCGAGTCGGTGTCGGTGAACCCGGCGAGGAACGTCTCGACGGCTGCCGGTGAGCGGGTGAGTCGCACGGTCACCTCGGTGGTGATGCCGAGGGTGCCCTCCGAGCCGACGAACGCGCCGAGCACGTCATACCCCGGGGCGTCGGGCGCGACGCTGCCCAGCGTCGTTCGCTCGCCGTCGGGAAGGACGACCTCGGCGGCCACGACATGCGTCGCCGTGAAGCCGTATTTGAGGCAGTGCGCCCCGCCGGAGTTCTCCGCGACGTTGCCGCCGATGCTGCACACCTGCTGGCTGGAGGGGTCCGGCGCGAAGTAGTAGCCCTCGGGGCGGGTCCGGGTCGAGACGTCGAGGTTGATCACGCCGGGATCGACCACGGCGCGTTGGTCACGCGCGGAAACGTTTGTGATCCGGCGGAATCCGCTCATCACGATGAGCACACCGTCGGCGTGGGGGAGCGCCCCGCCGGACAGACCCGTGCCGGAGCCGCGTGCCACGAAGGGCACGCCGTGCTCCGCACACGCCTGCACTGCCTGCTGGACATCGTCGGCAGTGCGCGCGAGCACCACGAGTGCGGGCGTCACGCGATAGTGCAGCAGTCCGTCGCAGTCGTAGGTGGCCAGTTGGGTCGGGTCGTCGACGACAGTGCCGGACGCAAGCACCGACCGCAGCCGTTCGGTGACGGCCGCGATCGGTGCGTGCGCGGTGGACATGTCAGGGCATGCGCTCGTAGGCCGGCAGCGTCAGGAAGTCGGCGTAGTCGTCCGCGACCGCGACCTGCAGGAAGGTGGCCTTCGCGTCCTCGTAGTCGGCCGGCTCACCCGGCAGATCCGCGATCACCTCGTCGGCCAGCGCGAGCACCATCTCCTCGGTGACCTTCTCGCCGGTGTCGGCCAGGTGCACGTCGTTCCGGATCTGCTGCCAGATCTGCGAGCGACTGATCTCGGCCGTCGCGGCATCCTCCATCAGGTTGTAGATGCCGACGGCGCCGCGGCCGGCCAGCCACGACTTGAGGTATTGCAGGGCGACGTCGATGTTGCTGCGCAGACCGGCGGAGGTGACCTCACCGGGGGTGGACTTCACGTCGAGCAGGTTCGCGGCCTGCACATCTGCGTCTGGGACGTTGTCGATCTGGTTGGGCTTGTCACCCAGCACCTCGGTGAACGCGTCGCGGCAGGTGCTGACCATCGCCGGGTGGGCGACCCACGAGCCGTCGAAGCCGTCGCCGGCCTCACGCGTCTTGTCCGCGGTCACCTTCTCGTATGCCGCCTTGTTGACCGACTCGTCCTTGCTGGGGATGAACGCCGCCATACCGCCGATCGCGGAGGCGCCGCGACGGTGGCAGGTGTTGACCAGCAGCTGGGTGTAGGCCCGCATGAACGGCACCGTCATACCGACCGAATTGCGGTCCGGCACAATGTAATCCGTGCCTCGCGTGCGGTAGGTCTTGATCACCGAGAAGAGGTAGTCCCAGCGGCCGGCGTTGAGACCGGAGGAGTGGTCGCGCAGCTCGTAGAGGATCTCCTCCATCTCGAACGCCGCGGGCAGCGTCTCGATCAGGCAGGTCGCTCGGATGGTGCCCTGGGGTATGCCGAGCCGGTCCTGCGCGATGACGAACGCGTCGTTCCAGAGCCGTGCTTCCTTGTGGCTCTCCATCTTCGGCAGGTAGAAGTAGGGGCCCTTGCCGCGATCGATCTGCTTCTGCGCGCAGGCCACGAAGTAGAGGGCGAAGTCGACCAGCCCGCCGGAGGTCTGCTCACCGTCGACCAGGATGTGCTTCTCCGGCAGGTGCCAGCCGCGCGGCCGCACGATGATCGTCGGCTGCTGCTCCGGCGGAACGAGCTTGTACTCCTTGCCCTCCGGGCTGGTGAAGTCGATCGTCCCGTCGATCGCGTCCTTGAGGTTCAACGGTCCCTCGACGACGTTCTCCCACAGCGGGGTGTTGGCGTCCTCCTGGTCGGCGAGCCACGCCTTCGCACCGGAGTTCAGCGCGTTGATCGTCATCTTCCGGTCGGTGGGGCCGGTCATCTCGACGCGGCGGTCCTCCAGCCCGGGAGCGAGCGGGGCGACCTTCCACGACGGGTCCTCTCGGACCGATCGGGTCTCCGCCAGGAAGTCCAGGTCCTTGCCGGCGGCGACGTCGGCGACCCGCTGGGAGCGCGCTTCGAGTGCCTCGAGACGTCGGGAATTCAGCCCGCGGTGCAACTCGGCGATGAGTTCCAGGGCAGCGGTGCTGAGGATCTCGTCGTAGCGCTCCTTGATGGGGCCAGTGACGGTCACGCCGTTCGGCAGGTTCGGCGCGGTCGTGTCGGACATTGGTGCAACCTCCACAATGTGATGTGAAATTTTCGCATGTCGGAATTTCCTGGCTCGCTACCGCACTCTAGCGCGCGGTCTCTGCACGATCATTTCCGCCCCGAGCATCATCGGCAAGTGGCAGTCGCCGTGCGGTGAGTGGTGAGTGAATCCGATCACGTCGAGGTCCTTCTACTCGCGAGTAACCACATCGGAACGGAACGCTGGGACCGTGACCACTTCGCTCCGCCCGCAGTCGGCGGTCCCCGGCCGGCCCGACAGCCGGTCCGACAACCGGACCCGACTGGCGTTGTTGGCCCTTGCGCTCGGCGGATTCGCAATCGGCACAACAGAGTTCGTCACGATGGGGCTGCTGCCGCAGATCGCCGACGGGGTCCACATCGACATCCCGACCGCAGGACACGTCGTGTCGGCATACGCGCTCGGGGTCGTCGTCGGAGCACCACTGGTCGCGATGCTCGCCGCCGGCGTGCGCCGCAAGACCGTGCTGATCGCGCTGATGGTGGCCTTCGCGGTCGGCAATCTCGCCTCCGCCCTTGCGCCCGGCTACTGGACGTTGCTGGCCGCCCGGTTCATCAGCGGTATGCCGCACGGCGCGTTCTTCGGGATCGGCTCGGTGGTGGCCGCCTCGCTGGTGCCGGCACACCGACGCACCTCGGCGGTCGCGATGATGCTTGCCGGGCTGACCGTCGCCAACGTCGTGGGCGTGCCGCTGGCCACCGTGCTGGGGCAGCACCTCGGGTGGCAATGGCCCTACGTGTTCGTCGGATTCATCGCACTGGTCACGGTCGCGGCGGTCCTGGTCTGGGTGCCGATGCAGCCGGCCGACTCCGGTGCGTCCGCGCGCTCCGAGCTCAGTGCGCTGACGCGACCGCAGGTCTGGCTGACCCTCGGCGTCGGCACGGTCGGCTTCGGCGGGATGTTCGCGACGTTCTCCTACATAACCCCGACCATGACGCACCTGTCCGGCTTCGAGGACGCGGCGGTGCCGCTCATCCTGGTCGTCTACGGCGTCGGTATGACGGTCGGCACGATGCTGTCCGGGCGGGTCGCGGCATACGGGATGCTCCGCGGCATGATCGCCATGCTGCTGGCCATTGCGGTGCTCCTGGCGTTCTTCGGTGTGCTGGCACAGGCTCGACCGACTGCTGTCGTCGCGGTGTTCCTGCTGGGCATGCTGCCCTCGGTGCTGGTGCCGCTGTTGCAGACCCGACTGATGGATGTCGCGCAGGAAGGGCAGTCGCTGGCTGCGGCGCTCAACCACTCCACGCTCAACATCGCCAACGCGCTCGGCGCCTGGCTCGGCAGCCTGGTGCTCGCCCACGGCCTCGGCTACGAGTGGCCCAGCCGGGTCGGAGCGATGCTCGCGGTGGCCGGCATCGCGATCGCCGGCGCCAGTGCCCTGCTCGCGCGGCGGGAGGCGTGTGGGAAGGGACCGGTCGGACCGGCATGAGAAACCCGCTCGCACCCTGGTGGGTGGCGAGCGGGTTCTGCGCGCAGGATCGCGATCTCAGAGCTGCGGTGTGAAGGATGCGTTGACGGTGTTGCCGCTGCCCGATGTCAGCTGGGTGATGAGCGGGGTCAGCAGGCCGCACCCGGAGAACGACGGAATCGTGTAGCTCGAGGACAGGTCCAACGGGTCGCTGAGGCTGGTCAGCTTGCCGGTCAGATGCATCGATGCCGGTGTCGAGGTCTTGCAGGTCTTGCTCGGGACCAGGTTGAGGAAGCTGAAGATCGGTGGCGTCAGCTTCGTGATGTGGACGTTGAACCGCTGCGTCGCCTCGACGTCCTTGGTGGCCAGGTTGACGTTGCCCGTGGCCGGCCCGACCGGCTCGATCTGCAGGGTCGCGGTGGCGATGCCCGGGATGCTGAAGACGCCGGGGATGACCGGCAGGTCGACCTTCATGGTGGCCGCCTTGAGGTCGAGATCGGCCGACAGGTTGTTGCTCGTGGCACCGAGGTCGATCTTGACTGTCTGGGTGCCGTTGAAGACGACCGTCTTGTCCGGTTTGGCCACGTGCGTGGAAACCTTGGCGGTCTGCTGCAGCGTCACCACCGGGTCTGCGCTCGCTCCGGGTGAGGTGCCGACAGCAACGCCCGTTGCGGCGCCGGCGGCGACCAGTGCGATCCCGATCCGTCGTGCGGTATGAGCCATGGCGGTTCCTTTCGGTCAGACCGGTGGCAGCCGGCCTGTGTGAGGGAGATCACAACCTACCAACACGTAACTTTCTGTGGAGTAGGTTTCGCCGAATTCTGCGATCGCGTCCCGTGGTGGTTCGCGAGTTCGGGACTTCGACGAGTGCATGGGACACTGAGCGCGATCACCCGTCCCGCGTTTTCTCGAGGTAAGCCCCGTTGTCTCCCATGGCTCGTCAGGCGTTGCCGCCCGCCGCAACCCGCCCGGACCTGATCCGGAACTTCTGCATCATCGCCCACATCGACCACGGCAAGTCCACGCTGGCCGACCGGATGCTGCAGATCACCGGAGTCGTCGAGGACCGTGCGATGCGCGCGCAGTACCTCGACCGGATGGACATCGAGCGCGAGCGTGGCATCACCATCAAGAGCCAGGCGGTCCGTATGCCGTGGGAGCTGGACGGCACGACATACTGCCTGAACATGATCGACACGCCCGGTCACGTGGACTTCACCTATGAGGTTTCGCGGTCGCTAGCGGCGTGCGAGGGTGCGATCCTGCTCGTCGACGCCGCGCAGGGCATCGAGGCGCAGACGCTGGCGAACCTCTACCTGGCGATGGAGAACGACCTCACGATCATCCCGGTCCTGAACAAGATCGACCTGCCGGCCGCGCAGCCGGAGCGGTATGCCGAGGAGATCGCCGGGCTGATCGGCTGCGAGCCGTCGGACGTGCTGCAGGTGTCGGGCAAGACCGGTGTCGGTGTCGAGCCGTTGCTGGACGAGATCGTCCGGCAGTTCCCGGCGCCCGAAGGCAACGCGGACGCTCCGTCGCGGGCGATGATCTTCGACTCGGTCTACGACACCTACCGCGGTGTCGTGACCTACGTGCGGGTGGTCGACGGATCGCTGAAGCCGCGCGAGCGCATCGAGATGATGTCGACGCGTGCCAACCACGAGTTGCTCGAGATCGGGGTCATCTCACCGGAACCCAAGCCAGCCGACGGACTCGGCGTGGGCGAGGTCGGCTATCTGATCACCGGTGTGAAGGACGTGCGGCAGTCACGTGTCGGTGACACGGTGACCTCGGCGCGCGGTGGTGCGCAGGAGCCGCTGGGCGGTTATCGCGATCCGAAGCCGATGGTCTTCTCCGGTCTCTATCCGATCGACGGCTCCGACTACCCGATCCTGCGTGACGCACTGGACAAGCTGAAGCTGAACGACGCCGCACTGGTCTACGAGCCGGAGACCTCCGCCGCGCTCGGCTTCGGCTTCCGGATCGGCTTCCTCGGCATGCTGCACCTGGAGATCGTGCGCGAGCGGCTGGAGCGGGAGTTCGACCTGGACCTGATCTCCACGTTGCCGAGCGTGGTCTATGACGTGACACTCGACGACGGCACCACGGTGACCGTCACCAACCCCAGTGAATTCCCCGAGGGCAAAGTCGCCTCGATCACCGAGCCGGTGGTGCGTGCCACCGTGCTCGCGCCGAGTGAGTTCATCGGCTCGATCATGGAGCTGTGCCAGTCTCGCCGCGGCACGCTGCGCGGGATGGACTACCTGTCCCCGGAGCGGGTCGAGATGCGCTACACGCTGCCGCTGGCCGAGATCGTCTTCGACTTCTTCGACGCGCTGAAGTCCAAGACCCGCGGCTACGCCTCCTTCGACTACGAGCCGGACGGTGAGCAGGTCGCCGACCTGGTCAAGGTCGACGTGCTGCTGCAGGGAGACAAGGTCGACGCGTTCTCCAACATCGTCCACCGCGACAAGGCCTATGCGTATGGCGTCTCGATGGCGACCAAGCTCAAGGACCTCATCCCGCGCCAGCAGTTCGAGGTGCCGATCCAGGCAGCGATCGGCACCCGGATCATCGCCCGCGAGAACATCCGCGCCATCCGCAAGGACGTGCTGGCCAAGTGCTACGGCGGTGACATCAGCCGCAAGCGCAAGCTGCTGGAGAAGCAGAAGGAAGGCAAGAAGCGGATGAAGATGGTCGGCTCCGTCGAGGTGCCGCAGGAAGCGTTCATTGCTGCGCTCTCGCAGGATTCCGGCGCCGAGAAGGCGAAGAAGTAAGTGTCGCAACCGGATTCGCCATACCTCGCTCGAACCCGGTCGTTCACTCGCCGCAGCGGACGGATGGCCGAGCGCCATCATCGAGCGCTCGCCGAGCACGGGCCGACCTACCTGCTGGACGTGCCGATGGTGGGGGAGGGCACCTCGGTGCAGCCCGACTTCCGGCTCGACGTGGCGGCCGCGTTCGGGCGGCCCGCACCGCTGATCGTCGAGATCGGCTCCGGCGGCGGTGATTGCGTCGTGCACGCCGCGAAGGAACATCCCGATCGCAACTTCCTCGCGGTCGAGGTATGGGTGCCCGGCGTCGCGCAGACGATCGCGAAATGCGTGCATGAAGGCATCGACAACGTCCGGCTGATCTGTGCCGACGCCGCACAGAGCCTGCCGTCGATGCTGGGGCACGGCAGCGTGCGTGAGGTGTGGACGTTCTTCCCGGACCCATGGCCGAAGACCAAGCATCACAAGCGGCGACTGGTGCAGCCGGAGTTCGCCGACAAGATCGCGGATCTGCTGGAGCCGGAAGGCAATTGGCGTCTCGCGACGGACTGGGCCGACTACGCCTGGCAGATCCGGGACGTCGTCGAAGGCTGTGCAGGCCTGGTCAATCCGTATGCCGGCAGGCTCGCGGATCCCGGTGATACCGAGGTCGACCCGCGTGGTGCCCACGGTGGCTTCGCGCCCCGGTTCGACGGGCGGGTGGAGACCCGATTCGAGCGCAAGGGTCTGCGGGTCGACCGGGTCGTGCGCGACGTGCTCGGCACCAAGCCGCACCAAGCTGGTTGAGTAGCGGAGGAGCGAAGCGGGGGAGCGTATCGAAACCGGCGAGCTGGGGCCGAGCTGTTTCAAGGTGGTTGAGTAGGGGAGGAGCGAAGCGGGGGAGCGTATCGAAACCGGCGAGCTGGGGCCGAGCTGTTTCAAGGTGGTTGAGTAGGGGAGGAGCGAAGCGGGGAACCGTATCGAAACCCCCTACTGACCAGTAACATCGGGGCATGACCTCGACCTACCAGCTCTACCAACGGCTGACTGCCAAACCCTTCGGCCGGCAGCTCTTCGCCCTGGGCTTCATGGCTCGCGCACCCTACTTCGCGACGGTGCAACCGCAGATCCGGGAGATGGCGCCAAACCGCGGCGTCGTCCGGATCCGCAAGTGGAAGGGCGTGCAGAACCACATCGGCACCATCCACGCCATCGCGGTCGCCAACGGCATGGAAGCGGCCATGGGTCTGCTCGCCGAAGCCACCGTGAAGCCGGGAACTCGCTGGATTCCCAGGGGAATTCAGCTGGACTACATCACCAAGGTGCCGTCGGCCGTCGAGTGTGTTGCCGAGACTGACCCGGCCGACTGGGACCAGCCGACGCCGCACGAGGTGCGGGTGCGTGTCACCGGCAAACTCGCCGACGGCACCGAGGTGGTCAAGGGCGTCATACCGCTGTGGGTGACGGCAGCGAAGTAGGAACGCTCACTCGCGGCCGGCGATCGCGACCAGCTCGGCGACCGGTCCGCGCAGGCGCCGTGGGCCGGTCCACACGGCGCGCAGCTGTCGGTGCAGTCGCAGGGACGTCGGGACTTCGACCAGCGTCCCGCCGGCCAGGGCGTCGGACACGGCGAGCCTGCTCAGCACCGCGGGTGCGGTGCCGGACTGCACACTGACGCGCACCGCGGCGTTGCTCGCGAGCTCCACGACCGACTGGGCGGGCGAGCCGAGCGCCTCGTCGAGCGCGACTCGGGTGCCGGATCCGGGCTCGCGGGTGACGAGCGGGGTGATCCACAGGTCGTCGGCAGTCACCGGATCGGTGCGGCCGGCCCACGGATGACGCGGCGGGACGACGAGCACGAGTTCGTCGTGGGCGACGACCAGATGGTTGACGCCGCGCGGCGGCCGCGGGCCCTCGATGAAACCGACATCGCACCGTGCCTCGTGCAGGTCGGCCAGGACGTCGGAGGTGTTGTGCACGTGGATCTTGGTGCGGACCGTGGGATGGGTCTCGCGCAGGGCGGCCAGCCAGGACGGCAGGAGGTGCTCGGCGACAGTCTGACTCGCGGCGACGACGATCGACTCGGCGCTGTCGCTGGCGAGCGACGTTGCGCCCTCGGCCAATTCGCGCGCGGCCTGCATGACCTTCCGCGACCAGTCCACCACCAGCAGCCCGGAGGCCGTGAGGGTCGACCCGGTCGTCGACCGGTGCAGCAGGGTGACCCCGAGATGCCGCTCGAGTCGGGCGATCGACCGGCTGGCATTGGGTTGCGCGACGCCGGTCGCACGCGCTCCCGCGGACAGGCTGCCGTGGTCGGCGACGGCGACGAGCAGCTCGAGCGCGCTCAGATCCGGCCATGAAGTCATATGCGGAGGATATACCCGGCATGGAGAGATGACGGCTACCGCCCGTGGCGCGGTCGGCCGAAGCTGTAATCGTGGCAATTACGACGCATGAGCACCGCACCGAGCGGACACCGGACAGCACCAGCGCACCGCAGGAACCATCGCGATCCGCTGCGCTGCTGGAGCGAGCGCCCGGCCTCCTGGTGGCCGTCGTGATCGCTGCTGTCGCATCAGTCCTCGGGCATTTCGCCCCCGTGATCGGTGGCCCGGTCTTCGGCATCGTGTTGGGCATCGTGGCCGGTGCGCTCGTGCCGCGCCTGCACGACGACCGACTGGCACCGGGCATCGGCTTCGCCGGCAAGGGTGTTCTGCAACTGTCGATCGTCGTGCTGGGAACCGGACTGTCGCTCGCGAAGGTCGTCGACGTCGGCGGGAGCTCGCTGCCGGTGATGCTCGGCACCTTCGTGGTCGCGCTCGGGGGCGCCTTCCTGATTGGTCGTGCACTGGGCATCAACGGCGAGTTGTCCACACTGATCGGTGTCGGCACCGGCATCTGTGGCGCGTCCGCGATCGCCGCGACCACGGCCGTCATACGCCCGAAGCAGTCGAATGTCGCCTACGCGATCGGCACCATCTTCACCTTCAACATCCTTGCGGTGCTGCTGTTTCCGCCGATCGGCCACCTCATCGGGATGACCGGGCACTCCTTCGGACTGTGGAGCGGCACGGCCGTCAACGACACCTCGTCAGTCGTCGCCGCGGCATACAGCTTCGGCGACGGCGCCGGTCCCTACGCGATCGTGGTGAAACTGACGCGGTCGCTGCTGATCATCCCGATCGTCATCGTGCTGGCCTTCGTGACCGCGCGGCGGGAGGCAGCGAGTCAGGGGGAGCGCGTGAGCATCCCGTGGCGCAAGGTGGTTCCGGCGTTCCTGGTCGGCTTCCTGGTGGCGGCGGCGATCAACTCGCTCGGCCTGATCCCGGCCGGGTGGCACGATGCGCTGACGTTCCTGGGCACCTTCCTCATCACCGTCGCCCTCGCCGGGATCGGGGTCGGCATGCGGCCGGCGCAACTGCGGGAAGCCGGCCACCGGCCGCTGTTGCTGGGAGCGCTCCTTTGGGTGTGCGTGTCCCTCGCCAGCCTCGGCCTGCAAGGGTTGACCGGAACCTTGTGACGCAGCAGGTCAGTTGCGAGACCGTATGACGGACAACGACTTCCGGGCCTGACCATGGAGCGCGGCATCGACCTCGACGCCGGCGACGCGCAGATTCATGACGACGGCCCCGAGGGTGCCGTCGGGGACCGGCAGGATGTCCCCGGTCCAGCCGCCGTCGCGCAGCAGTTGCGCGACGTCCGCCCGCAGCCCGTCCTGGTGGAAGAGGATGCTGCCGCCGACGATGAGCGGTGCGTCGTCACTCGGAGCATGCAGCGCGAGGACAGTCTCGGCCAGGCCCTCCGCGGCACCGGCGATGATCTCTCCGGCGACCAGGTCGGAGTCGGCGAACTCGAAGGCGAGCGGCGCGAATCGGGCGATGCCGGGCGTCGGGATCGCATAGAGGATTGAGACGAGCTGATCGAGGAGGACGTCCTTGCCGGCTGACCGGCCGCCGGTCACGCCCGCCGCGTGCAGGAGCGCGTCGGTCAACGCTGTGCGGGGGCCTCGCGCATCCAGGTCGGCGGTGACCGCACGCACGACGCGGTGCGCTATCCAGTAGCCGGAACCCACATCACCCAGCAGCCACCCGCGTCCATCGCTGCGGGCCTTCGTCACGCCGTCCTGCACGACGATGGCGGCGGCACCGGTGCCCGACACGAGCGCGGCACCGTCGAGCTGCGGCGTGCCGGTGAAGAACATCGCCTCCAGGTCGCTGCCGATCCGCAAGGGCGCGCTGACGCCGAGCTGCTGCAGTCCTCGCTCGACGCCGGTCAGTCCGACGGCGGAGCCTGCCATGGCGGCGAGCGCGCAGTCGACGTCCCCGGGCTGGGCACCGGCCTGCTGCAAGGCGTCGTCCGCAGCTGAACGCATCACGTTGGCAACGCTTTCCACGCCTGATGCCGTCGGGTTGCCACCGCCGGCGACGGCATACCCCGTGCACGCGCCATCGCTGTCGTGGACCAGGGCGCGCGTCGAGGTGCCGCCGGCGTCGATCGTGAGGAAGAGCGTCATGGGTCCATTCAACTCGCTTGCTCGAAATGCCGTCACAGGTACTCGGGGTCCCCGCGAAGTATCGGAGGAGCGAAGCGGGGGAGAACTTCGTGGGGTGAGTCCGCCGACCTACGATTGTGCGGTGCCTTCAGCCCTGCCCGACGGAGAACCCGTCCCGTCCGACGGTGCGCTGCCCCGATCGGCGACGGAAGGGATCGCGGACCGTCAGCTCGGCGTCTACCTGCACGTGCCGTTCTGCTCAGTGCGGTGCGGCTATTGCGATTTCAACACGTACACGATCGGCGAGCTCGGCGGTCACGGCGCGGGGGTCTCGACATACGCGGACGCGGCCTCGGCCGAGCTGCGACTGGCGCGACAGGTGCTCGGTGAGGCGGCTCCGGCGGTGAGCACCGTCTTCGTGGGCGGAGGCACACCGACGATGCTTCGCGCCGGGGACCTGGCGCGGATGCTGGGCGAGGTGCGCGCCGGGTTCGGACTGGCACCGGGCGCCGAGGTGACGACCGAGGCCAACCCGGACACCGTGGATGCGGCGGTGGCGCAGACGCTGGCGAAGGGCGGTTTCGGACGGGTCAGCCTCGGGATGCAGTCGGCTGTGCCGCACGTGCTCGCGACGCTCGAGCGGACCCACGACCCGGCCAACGTCGGCGCGGCGGTGCGTGCTGTGCGCGAGGCCGGCATGCAGGTCAGCCTCGACCTCATCTACGGGACGCCGGGGGAGAGCACCGATGACTGGCGCCGCAGCCTGGAGGCGGCGGTCGAGTTGGAGCCGGACCACATCAGCGCCTATGCACTGGTGGTCGAGGAGGGCACCAAGCTCGCGGCTCAGGTGCGGCGCGGCGTCGTGCAGATGCCCGAGGACGACGACGAGGCGGCGAAGTATGAGATCGCCGAATCCGTCCTGTCAGCAGCGGGATTCGAGTGGTACGAGATCAGCAACTGGGCGCGTCGACCGGACGCGCGGTGCCGGCACAACGAGTCGTACTGGCGCGGCGACGACTGGTGGGGTGTCGGCCCGGGTGCGCACAGTCACGTCGGCGGGGTGCGCTGGTGGAACGTCAAGCACCCGTCGCCATACGCGGACCGGGTGATGGCGGGGTCGTCGCCGGGCGCCGGCCGCGAGATCCTCACCCCTGAGCAGCGGTATGACGAGCAGGTGCTGCTCGGGGTGCGGCTGTCCGACGGACTGGCGTTGGCCGTGCTCGACGAGAGCGGCCGCCGCGCCGTCGCGGGCCTGATCGCCGACGGGCTGCTGGAGGGGCCGGCTGCGGTCCGCCGTGATGCCCCGGTGGCCCGACTGACGCTGCGTGGCCGGCTGCTCGCCGACACGGTGGTGCGGCGGCTGCTCGGCTACTGACCGATCGGTGGCAACTCGGTCGGCAGGCCGAGTGCGGTGAAGTGCTGCACCCCGAGGAAGGACGTGATGGCCGACACCCGGGTCTCGCGCAGGGTCAGGACCGTGATGGCCCACGCTCCATGGGCGGGTGCACGGTCCGGGCGCAGGTAGCACGCGACGGCGGGTTGGGCGTTGACGCTCGTCGGCAGCGTCCGCCAGCTGCCGCAGTTGCCCATCGGGACCTGCGCGGCGAAGTCGCCGACCGCGCCCAGCCCGGCATACCAGTGGGGCATCGGCGGCATCGCCCAGGTGACGTCCTCGGTGACGAGCTGGATGAGAGCGTCGGTGTCGCGGGACTCCAACGCCATGGTGAAACGCTCGACGATCGATCCGAGCTGCCGGTCACCGATCGCACGCGCGGTGGCCTGTTGCGACCGGTCGGGCACGCTGCGTGTGACCGTCGCCCGTGCCCGCTGCAGCGTGCTGTTCACGGCGGGCGTCGTCGTGTCCATCATCGTCGCGATCTCCTCGGCCGAGAAGCCGAGCACGTCGAAGAGCAGCAGCGCGGCGCGCTGGTTCCCGGGCAGGTGCTGAAGCGCTGCGACGAAGGCCAGCTCGACCGCTTCGCGCTGTTCGTAGCGTGCCGCGGGCGACGTCGCACCGTGCGGCGCCTCGCCGACATACGGACCGAGCCAGGAGATCTCGGTGCTCGGCGCATCGTCGACGACCGCGCGGGCGCTCGACGGACCGAGATCGATCGGCATCGCCCGTCGGCCCCTTGCCCGGGCGAGGTCGATGCACGAACGGGTGACCACCGTGTAGAGCCAGGTGCGCAGGGTGCTGCGGCCCTCGAAGTCGCCGAGCCGTCGCCATACCTTCACCAGGGCGTCCTGCAGTGCGTCGTCGGCGTCGTGGGAGGCGGCCAGCATCCGGTAGCAGTGTGCGTGGAGTTCCGGCAGCAGCGGCCGCAGGAGGCGGTCGTATGCCGCGTGGTCGCCCTGTTGGGCCAGCAGCAGGTCGTTGTCAGTGCTCACCCGATGAGTATGGCGCGAACGCGACGTCTCACCTCATGTCGGAACACGAACGGTCGCGGCACGCGGCCCACAGAAGGAGCTGAACCATGAACACGAACACAACTGTCGAGGTGAGTGCGGACGTCGAGAAGGCGACCCTGACGGCATACCTGCGCGAGCAGCGTGCGGCGGTGCTCGCAATCGTGGACGGCCTGGACGAGACTGCGCTCCGGACGCCGGTGGTGCCGTCGGGGTGGACGCCGATCGGGCTGATCTGGCATCTCGGCGGTGCCGAGATGTACTGGTTCCAGATCGTGTTGGCCGGGCGGGTGCCGGAGCACGATGGTGCTGACGAGGGGGAGGACCAGGGCGAGCCGGCGGACCGAGAGGTGTCGCAGGGATTCCGTGTCGACGACCCGATTGCCGAGGTGCTCGAGGCCTACCGTGCGCAGTGCCGGCTGTCGGACCAGTTCCTCGCGGCGGTCTCACTCGATGACGCTCCGAGCGGTTCGTTCATGCCGGAGCATGTCGAACTCGCCAAGAGCGCGCGGACCATCGTGCTGCACATGATCGAGGAGACTGCTCGGCATGCCGGCCATCTGGACATCGCGCGCGAACTCCTCGACGGACGCACCGGACTCGGCCCGCGGTAACGGACGACACCCGATGGACACACCGATGGATACGGAGCACGACATGACCGACACGAGCCTGAAGGCCACCACCCTTGCCGGACTGCAGAGTGCGCGGGCGCACGTGCTCGACACGGTCGACGGACTCGCAGCGGCGGACCTGCACCGAGCCATGCTGCCCAGCGGATGGAGCATGCTCGGCCTCGTGAATCACCTGACCGTGGACGTGGAACGCCTGTGGTTCAACGCCGTGACGGCCGCCGACCCGGCAGCGATCGCGACGTTCGACACCCCGTCGAACGCCTGGCACGTCCCACCGGACACCGAGCCGGAGGTCGTGCTTGCGGCATACCGCGACGAATGCGCGAGGGCGGACCGCGCCCTTGCGGACGCGGCGCTCGACGCGCCACCCACCTGGTGGCCGAGAGAACTGTTCGGCGAGTGGCGGATGGCGACCGTCGGTGAGGTGGTGCTGCACGCCATCGTCGAAACCGCCTCGCACGCGGGACATCTGGACGCCGCCCGCGAACTCATCGACGGCCACCAGTGGCTGGTCCTCGACTGATGTCGCGTCCGGGCGGCCGACTGCTTGCCGACACCGTGATGCGCCGGCTGCTCGGCTGGTGACTCAGGCAACCGTCCTGCGGTCGGTGAACGAGCCGGCAAGCCGTCGGGCGAGCTCGTGGGCATCCGCCATCGACGCCTCGTGTTTCGGCAGCAGCTCGGCGAGGGCAGGTGTGTGCGGTGCCATCGTCAGCTCAGGCACGACGCTCGTGACGTCGAGCCCGAGCATCTCCTCGCGACCCAGCAGTGCCTCGACGGTCGGGATCACGTAGTCGAGCCCGTGCCGGGGCGAGCCGGGGCTGTAACCACCCCCGCGCGCCGAGATCACGGCGGCCGGACGACCGGCGGCAGGGGACGGGCCTTCCATGGTCATCGTGCGGCCGAAGACCATGATCTGGTCGAGCCACGCCTTGAACACCGACGGCATTGTCAGGTTGTACATCGGCACCGTGAAGAGATAGGCGCCGGCGCCCAGGAACTCATCGATCAGGGTGTCCTGCACGAACGCCGCGGTGGCCTCGTCGTCCCTGCGTGCGGCGGCGTCGGTGTCACGCGCGGCGATGCCGGCCGCGGTGAGGTGCGGCACCGGCATGGCCGCGAGGTCGCGATGCACGACGGCGCCGTCCCACACGTTCAGGAACGACTGGGCGACCTGCCGGGAGACGGATGCGGTGCCGGCTGCGGAGGAGTCGATGTGGAGTAGGTAGCTCATGCTGAAATTCCTTTCGGGAGAATGGATTTGCACGTGCGCTCCGAGGATTCGGGGCAGTCTGTGGTTGGTGGAGATGTGATTCACCGGTGGACGTTGCATACTGAGGATGCGGTTACAGACCGGATGAGAGGTTTTGAGATGGCGTCAGCGCGGCAGTTGCAAGGTCCGTGTCAGACCTGGCCGGAGGACAGCGCCTTCATCCGGGAGGTGCTCGATCGGATCGGTGACAAATGGACCGTCCTGATCGTCAGCACGTTGCGTTCGGGCCCGCTGCGGTACACCGATCTGCAGGCGAGTATTCCGGGCATCTCCCAGCGGATGCTGACCCAGACGCTCAAGCAGCTCGAGCGTGACGGCGTCCTCACCCGGACGGCATACGCGGAGGTCCCGCCACGGGTCGAGTACGACCTGACCAAGTTGGGCCGCTCGCTGATGGATGCGGTGATGTCGCTTGCCGCGTGGGCGGCGGCGCATCACGACGAGATCGCGACCAACCGGGCGGCCAGCGAACGTCTCGGCGTCGGCAGGCGGCGGGCGGCCGCTGACGCTGGTGTGCGCTGACTCGTCGGCGATGCGGCGCTGGATCGCATGCGCCGGCGGGTGGCGTTCGCGGCGTGGAAGGCGTTCGCGTGTCGAGTGATCGACCATGTCTTCGTCCTTCCCTCACTGCTGGTGCGTAACACCATCATGAGTGGGTATCGGACGGCTTACAAAAGGCACTTTCAAGTGCGTCGGCCGTGCGCGTCTGGCGGCCGCCTGCACCGTTGACGGCCGAATTCGGCGGGCAACAGTGAAGGCGACCGTCAGTGTCGTCGAGCGGGTGGATCAGACCTGCAGGTCGAGGCCGAAGTCGTGGCACGTCACGCTGTGCGTGAGAGCACCGACCGAGATCGCGTCGGCGCCGGCGCGGGCGAGCTCCTGCACCGTCTCCTCGTTGACCCCGCCGGAGACCTCCGCGATGAGCGGCGCCGGGTGACGGCGGATGTGCGCGACGCCGGTCGCGACCTGCCAGGCCTCCATGTTGTCCAGCAGCACGGCGTGCACGACAGGTGCCTGCCCGCTGCCGACGCGCTCGGCGTCGAAGGCCAGCACGGTGTCGAGTTGCTCGATGGTGTCGACCTCGATCTCGACCCGGACCAGATGCCCGCTGTTCGCGGCGAGGCGCTCGAGCACGGGCAGGAGTCCGCCGCCCAGGCCGACGTGGTTGTCCTTGACGAGGACGGCGTCATACAGCCCGAATCGGTGGTTGGTGCCGCCGCCGTCAAGCACGGCGCGCTTCTCCAGCTCACGCAGGCCGGGCGTCGTCTTGCGGGTGTCGACGATGCGTGCCTTCGTGCCGTCCACCAGGGCGACGAAAACGCTGGTGCGAGAGGCGATTCCGGTCAGGCGACCGAGGAGGTTGAGAGCTGTGCGCTCGGCGGTCAGGATCGAGCGCGCAGACCCGCTGACCGTGGCGACGAGATCCTCGGGCGCGAGCTTGTCTCCCGCGTGCCTGGCCCAGTCGACCTGCAGTGCCGGGTCGACCGCCGCGAAGACCGCGGTTGCAGCTTCGGCACCGGACAGCACACCCTCCTCGCGGCTGACGATGTATGCCGTCCCGGCCGCGTCGCCGGGCACGGTGAGCCGCGTGGTGAGGTCGCCGCCCAGGCCGAGGTCCTCGGCCAGTGCGGTTCGAACGACTCGGTCCAGTTCTGGCGTGGTCACGCGGGTGCTCCTTGAGGTGTGGGGCCGACTGTCGCTGCCGGGTCGTCGGTGCGGCGGTGTGCGCCGACACTGTGCGGATGCGCCAGCGCGGACCGGGCGATGAGCCAGGCGACATACGCGACATCGTCACCGGTGTGCGGTGCCAATGCGTCGACAGCGTCCTGCAAGCTCTGCCCGTCACGCAACACACCACACGCCGAGCCCAGTATGTCGCGCACGACCTGCACCGGGATGGACGTGTTGCCTCGCGGCAGCAATGTCGTCGGATCTGCTTGCGGGACAGTGGTGTTCCACGAAGTGCCGGCTTGCGCACACATGTCCGCAGCTGCTGCGCGGCCTGTGACGACTGCCTCGAGCAGGGAGTTGGACGCCAGCCGATTGGCGCCGTGCAGACCGGTGCGGGAGACCTCGCCGATCGCCCACAGACCGGGCACTGTGGTCCGGCTGCGGTCGTCGACGGTCACGCCACCCATCGAGTAGTGCAGGGCGGGGCACACCGGCAGCAGGTCCGCTGCGATGTCCAGCCCCGATGCTGCTGCGAGGTCGGCGACGGCAGGGAATCTCCTTGTGACGTCATCGATTTCGCGGGTATCCAGCCGAACGGTCCGGCCGGCGGAGAGCTGCTCCCAGACGGCCGCGGCGACGACGTCGCGCGGCTGCAGCTCGTCGACGAACCGGACCCCGTCGGCGAGCAGAGTTGCGCCCGCGCCCCGAAGAGCCTCTGTCAGCAGGGGTTTCGGGTCGCGTGCGACATCGAGCGCGGTCGGATGGAACTGCACCAGGTGCAGGTCATCGGTCCGGGCTCCGACGCGTGCTGCCAGCGCCACTCCCTGACCGAGTGCGGTGGTCGGGTTGGTCGTGTGCGCCCACAGACCGCCGAGACCGCCGGTGGCGAGCACGACGCGCTGCGTCGCGATGGTCTCGTCGGCACCATCGGCATTGCGCACGACGACGCCACTGACTGCACCCTCATCGTCGGTGAGAACCTCGACGACAGAGTGGTTTTCGCGGACATCGACGGTGGGGGAGTGCAGCACCGCGGACGCCATACAGGCGGTGACGGCGGCGCCGCTGTGGTCCCCGGCGTGAGCCACGCGCGGGCGGCTGTGGCCGCCTTCGAGGGCGAGGTCGAGGTGGCCGTCCGGGGTTCGGTCGAAGGGGACTTCGAGCTCGGTCAGCAGCCGGATGACGTCGGGGGCGTCGGTCGTGATGCGGTCGATGACGGCGCGGTCTCCGGCGAATGCTCCCGCGCGCCAGGTGTCGTCCGCGTGGGACGCGGGTGAGTCGTCCGCAGCCACGGCCGCGGCGATGCCGCCCTGGGCCCACATGCTCGCGGCGCCGGCGGTGAGCGACCCGGCGGTCACCAGCACGCACGGCTCGGTCGCGGCCCAGGCGCAGGTGAGTCCGGCGAGCCCGGAGCCGACGATGACGATGGGGTTCGTCATCACTTCACCGCCAACATGTTGTCTATGGCGCGCCGGGCGGGCACGGCGAGAGCCGGATCGACATCGATCTCGGGGCCGCCGGTCTCCAACGCTTTTCGTATGGCGCCCAACGTGTTTCGCTTCATGTGCGGGCACAGGTTGCACGGCCGCACGAACTCCAGATCGGGGTGTTGCGCGGCGATGTTGTCGCTCATCGAGCACTCCGTGATGAGCGCGACGCTGGCCGGGTGCTCGTCCTCGACATACCGCTGCATGTCGGCGGTGGATCCGGCGAAGTCGGCCTCGGCGACGACCTCCGGCGGGCACTCGGGGTGGGCCAGCACGGTGACGCCCGGGTGACCCTCGCGGATCTGCACGATGTCCAGTGGGCTGAACCGCTCGTGCACCTCGCAGGAGCCGGGGTGCGTGACGACCTCGACACCGGTCTGCGCGGCGATGTTCCGTGCCAGGTATTGGTCGGGGATCATGATGACCTTGTCGACGCCGAGCGACTGGATGATCTTGACCGCGTTGCCCGACGTGCAGCAGATGTCGCTGGCGGCCTTCACTGCGGCCGACGTGTTGACGTAGGTCACGACCGGAGCACCGGGGTGCTCCTTGCGCAGCTGCGCAATGTCTTGCGGCGTAATGCTTTCCGCAAGGGAGCACCCGGACCGCAGGTCGGGGAGCAGCACGCGCTTGGTGGGGTTGAGCAGCTTGGCGGTCTCCGCCATGAAGTGCACACCGGCAAGCACGATGGTGCCGGCATCGACCTTCTCGGCCTCGCGAGCGAGCGCGAGTGAGTCACCCTTGATGTCGGCCACGCCGTGGAAGACCTCCGGCGTCATGTAGTTGTGCGCCAGGATGACCGCGTCCTGCTCGCGCTTGAGCCGCTGGATGGCCTCGATGTCCTCGGCATACATCGCCCACTCGACCTCGGGGATGACGTGCCGGACCTGCTCGTATGCCGCCTCGTGGTCGTATTCCTGCAGCTCGCTGATGCTCACCATCGACTCCTCAGAATGGGTTAATGCTCACGATGAGTAAATGCTGAAAGTGAGCATAACACCGGAAATGGGGTGGTCCGGCACGCGGTGTGTCCCGAAGTGCCGACGGTCGGTATGTCGGACGGTCGAGCGAGCGGTCTATCGCGGCAACGGCAACTTGGTGCCGACCTGGGCGCGCTCCTCACGCACCGAGCCGCGGAAGCGGTAGAGCTTCGCCGGACGGCCACCGGTCTCGTGGGAGACCTCACCGGTCGGCTCCACGAGCTCGTGCTGAACCTCGACCGCGCGGCGGAAATTCTGTTTGTGGACGTGTTGTCCGGCAATCGCCTCGACGGTCTCCTGCAGGGTCAGCAGGGTGAAGGTCGCGGCCATCAACTCGAAGATGACCGGGCGGTATTGCAGCTTCGCCCGAATGCGGGACAAGCCGGTCGCCAGGATGCGTCGATGGTCGTGCGTCATCGGACCCGCGGTGAGCGCGGAAATCCTTCCGGCAGAGGGGGATTCGGCGACCATGCCAGCTTCCCACAACAGCTCGTAGCGCTGCAGAGCGAGATCGGGTCGCCAGGGTCGGCCGTCATACCCGAAGAGGAAGCGACAGCGCTCAAGTTGCTCCGGGGAGCCGTCGGACCAGCGGCGCAGGGCGCGCTCGAGTTCTTCGCCGAGCCGGTCGGCTCGGGCGCCGCCGGACCCCTCGCCGAGGCGGTCGCTGCCGGAGTCGGCGAGGTGCCGGCGGTCCTCCCAGGGCAGCAGGTCGTAGAGCGCCGACCAGTCGGTCGGGCGCACACTGCCGGTGATCGTGGCGCGGGCCAGCCCGAGGTACGAGATCGACACCATCCGGCGGCCGTTGCTGGACCGGTCGAGGTCGGCGAAGGTGTAGAGCTGCTCGACATAGCCGAGGTCGAATCCGCTGCGTTCGCGGGCGAATTCGCGCACGCCGGCCTGGAGTGAGTCTTCCTCAGCGGTCAGCGGTCCGGCGGGGAGCGACGGCGGCTCGCCGGTCGCCAGCACCCAGGGTCGGCCGGCGTCGACGGCGAGCACGACGGCGACCAGCTCGGCCTCGAGCTGCATGCCTTCCGTCGCGCCCGTTCGCTTCGCTGTCGCGCCGGTTCTCTTCGCTGCGGGCCTCACGTCGTTCGTGTCCTCACTCGGCTCGGAACTCAACTGGTCGCGGTGACGAAGTCGATGAGTTCCTCGACGCGGCCGAGGAGTTCGGGCTGAAGGTCGGTGTAGCTGCGGACGGTGCCGAGGATGCGCTGCCAACCCATTGCGACGTCCGCCTGCGTCGCGTGCGCCCACCCGAGTTCGGCGAGTATGCCGTGTTTCCAAGACGTTCCACGCGGTATGACGGGCCACTTCGTCCAGCCCAGCCGCTCCGGCCGGACCGACTGCCAGACGTCGACATACGGGTGACCGAGGACGAGCACGTCCTGCCGCGCCTCGGGTATGGCGAGGGCTTCGCGCACGATGCGCTCCTCCTTCGCACCGGGCACGAGGTGGTCCACCAGCACACCCATGCGACGCTCGGGTGTCGGCGCGAAGTCGCGGATGACCTCGCGCAGGTCGTCGACACCGTTGAGCAACTCCACGACGACGCCCTCGATGCGCAGGTCGGCACCCCAGACCTTCTCGACGAGCTCGGCGTCGTGCTTGCCCTCGACGAAGATCCGCGACCCGCGGGCCACGCGAGCGGGGGCGTCGGCGACAGCACGTGAGCCGCTCGCGGTGCGTGTCGCGGCCTCCCGGGCGGTCTGCAGGGCAGCGGCGTCCGACTTCGAGGTGGCGGCAACCAGCTCGACAGGCTTGCCGTCGATGAGGAAGCCCGGACCCATCGGGAAGGCGCGGCTGCGACCGCGCCGGTCCTCCAGGAGCACCACCCGCATGCCGCCGGACTTCTCCACGGAGATGACGGCGCCGCACCAGCCGGTCTGCACCTCTTCGACGACCAGACCGAGCTCGGCGGGGACCTGTTCGGAGCGCCCCCGTGGCGGTTTGCGCCAGTCGCCGGCGAGAACGTCGGTGCCATATCTGTCCGTCACGTCGTGAAGACTAGTCGGCGTTCGCGGCGAATTATCGGAGGTGAGGAGCCGCGCCATCGCAGATGTCGGGGCGCGGGTCGGGGAAAGGCGATTCGGCCGAGTTGCCGGAGGCAAGTAGACTTGGCACTCGACATACCTGAGTGCCAAGTACCGCGTGCTGACGGCGAGTGACGAAGGAGGGTGACATGAGCGACGACCGCAGGTTGCAGGTGCTGCGCGCCATCGTGCAGGACTACGTGTCGACCTCCGAGCCGGTCGGCTCCAAGGCGCTGCTCGAGCGCCACCAGCTGGGTGTCAGCGCGGCGACCGTGCGCAATGACATGGCCGCGCTCGAGGACGAGGGCCTGATCGCCGCACCCCACACCTCAGCGGGCCGCATCCCAACCGACGCCGGTTATCGCATGTATGTCGACAAGCTCAGCCAGATCAAGCCCCTCTCGCGGGCCGAGCGCAACGCGATCGAGACGTTCCTGGTGCGATCGGTCGACCTGGACGACGTGATCTCCCGCACGGTCCGGCTGCTGTCCACGCTCACCGGGCAGGCGGCCGTCGTCCAATATCCGTCGCTCAACGCCGCGCAGGTGCGCCACGTGGAGCTCGTGCCGCGGTCGGCTGACCGCCTGACCCTCGTGGTGATCCTGTCGACCGGGCAGGTGGACCAGCGGGTCATCGAGCTCGACAGGTCACTCACCGAGGCCGAGGCGGACGAGCTGATCCACCAGTTGCGGTCCGGTCTCAACGACAAGAGCATCGGGTTGCGGCGGGCCGCCGCGGCGGTGCCGTTGCGGCGCTGGTCGGCCGAGCTCGCCGAGGACGCTGTCGATGCCAGGCCGGTCGTGATCGACGCGGTCGCTGCGGCATTCGAGGAGGAGCGCGAGGACCGGGTGGTGCTCGGCGGCACCGCAAACCTCGTCCGTTCCAGCGACTTCGCGATGTCCCTCGGTCCGTTGCTCGACGCCCTCGAGGAACACATGGTGCTGCTGCGGTTGTTGTCCCAGCAGGGCAGCGACCCGACCGACGGCGTCGCAGTCCGCATCGGCACCGAAAACTCCATCAGCGGGTTCGCCGGGACCTCGGTCGTGAGCACGGCATACGACACGGGAAGCCTCGCCAGCCTGGGCGTGCTCGGTCCGACCCGGATGGACTACCCCTCGACCATGGCGGCGGTGCGTGCAGTGGCACGCTACGTCGCCGACATCCTCGACAACTGACCTCGAACTGCTCGAAGGAAATTTGTGAACGACTACTACGGCGACCTGGGGGTCGCACAGAGCGCGAGCCCGGAAGAGATCAAGCGGGCCTACCGCAAGCTGGCGCGCAGGCTGCACCCGGACGTCAACCCGTCCGAGGAGGCCGCCGACCAGTTCAAGAAGATCTCCCAGGCGTATGACGTGCTGGGCGACGCCGAGAAGCGGCGTGCTTACGACATGGGCAACGATCCCTACGCCACTGCGACCGGCGGCGCCGGTTACGGCCAGGGCTTCTCGTTCTCCGACATCATGGACGCGTTCTTCGGCGGCGCGGGCGCTGCGCAGGGCGGTCCGCGCTCGCGCACGCAGCGTGGTCAGGATGCACTCATCGCCGTTGAGATCGACCTGGGCACAGCGGTTTTCGGTGGTGCCGAGGAGCTCACCTTCGACACCGCGGTCTCCTGCTCGGTCTGTGACGGCGAGGGAGCCCGCCCCGGCACCGGCAAGCACACGTGCGACATCTGCCACGGCACCGGACAGGTGCAGGAGGTGCAGCGCTCGTTCCTCGGTCAGGTGATGACCACCCGCCCCTGCCAGGCCTGCCGCGGCTACGGCGAGATCATCGACGACCCGTGCTTCAACTGCTCCGGGGAGGGCCGGATCCGCGACCGGCGCACCATCACCGTCAAGGTGCCGGCAGGAGTCGACACGGGCACCCGCATCCAGCTCAGTGGCGAGGGCGAGGTCGGCCCCGGCGGCGGCCCCGCCGGTGACCTGTATGTCGAGGTGCGGGTGCGCAAGCACTCGACCTTCCAGCGGCGGGGCGACGACCTGCACTGCTCGGTCGAGTTGCCGATGACTGCCGCTGCGCTCGGCACGTCGCTGCCGCTGGACACGTTCGACGGTGCCCGTGACGTCGACATCCCGCAGGGCACTCAGCCGGGTGACGTGATCACGTTGCGCGGCCTCGGGGTGACGCACCTGCGCTCGCAGGTCCGTGGCGACCTGTTGGTGCACGCCAACGTCCGGGTCCCGACGAAGCTGGACCCGCAGCAGGAGGAGCTTCTGCGGCTGCTGGCCAAGGAGCGTGGCGAGGAGCGGCCGGAGGCGCGCTTCAGCCGCGTCGAGAAGGGCCTCTTCGGCAAGCTGCGTGACGCCTTCCAGACCAAGTAGGACACCGCCCCGATGACCGCCCGGCTGTTCTTCGCCGAAGCCGGCGCGTTGGAGTCCTCGCGGCCCGGCGACGTCGTGGCGGTCACCGGGGACGAGGCACGGCACGCCGTGGTCGTGAGCCGGCTGGCCGTGGGGGAGTCCGTGCAGGTCGCGGACGGGTCCGGTCGGGTTGCCGAGGGCGAGATCGTCACCGCTGCCCGTGACGAGCTGGTGGTGCGGATCGCCTCGATCCGCGAATCCGACCGCCCCGCAACACGTTTCGTGCTGATGCAGGCTCTCGCCAAGGGCGGTCGTGATGAGCAGGCGGTCGAAGCTGCGACCGAGCTGGGGGTTGACGGGGTCATCCCCTGGCAGGCCGACCGCAGCATTGTGCAGTGGCGTGGCGAGAAGGCCGCGAAGGCGCACCGCAAGTGGGAGTCGCTCGTGCTGGCCGCGAGCAAGCAGTCCCGCCGGGCGACGGTGCCGCAGGTCGAGCAGTTGGCCACCGGCCGCACCGCATCGGCACGGCTGCAGGAGGCGGATGCTGTCGTCATACTCCATGAGGACGCGGAGGCATCGATCGCCGAATTCGATGCTCCAGCAGGCGAAGTCGTTGTCGTCGTCGGTCCGGAGGGCGGCATCACGCCGGAGGAGCTCGCGGCATTCGAGGATGCCGGTGGCAGCGCCATACGACTCGGGCCGACTGTGCTGCGTGCCTCGAATGCGGGACCGACCGCACTCGCGGTGCTGCTCGCGCGGACGCGCTGGTAGGCGGCCGGCGGTCAGCCGGCGAGTTGTTCGCCGAGTGCGGGAGCCAGGCGGGCGAAGCCTGCCGCGCCGGCCTCGGTGATCGCGAGCTCTCGCGGGCGCGGTCCCGGAGCGATCCATTCGCGGTCGCGTGCCGCCTGCAGGATCGCGGCGCCGAGCGCGCCGGCGAGGTGGTTGCGTTGCTCGGTCCAGTCGAGGCAGAAGCGGAGCGTCGGCCGTGTGAGGGACTCGACATACGCGAGATCGACGCCCCACGAATGCAATTCGGCTGCTGCGTCGGATCCCAGCTTGAAGTGCCCCGGGGCCAGCTGGCTCGACAGTCCGTCGCCCTCGCGACGGCGGGTGTCGGCCACTTCGTCGAGCGGCACGAGGACTCCCGAGTCGATGAGTGCGGCCGTGATCGCGACGCCGAGGCGTCCGGCGAAGTGGTCGTAGCAGGTGCGCGCCGAGCGCAGCCGCTGCATCCGGGTGCCGGCTCGCAGTGAGGTGACCGACGGCAGCGGTGTCATCGCGCTCATCGCCTCGTAGGCGGTCGCGACCTGTTGGTCGGCGAGGTAGTAGAAGCGGTGCCGGCCGCTGACCTCGACCTGCACAATGTGACCGTCGAGCATCTTGCGCAGGTGGCCGCTCGCGGTCGCGGCGCTGATGCCCGCCTCGGCTGCGAGCCTCGACGCCGGCAGCCGACGCCCGTCGATGAGCGCGCCGATCATGCGGGCACGTGCCCGGTCGGCGAAGATTGCGGCGACGTCGGACACGTCCTGGTGCGGGTTCTCGGCCATGTCGCCATTCTCCGCGACAGACGCTTCGGTCGCCACCGAAGTGTGGAGTGCTGTCTGCACGGTTCGGCGTGCACCGAAGGTTTCGGCACCGAGCCTCGAAGGTATGACGACAACCCGCACCATGCCGGCTGATGCCTCGCGACGGACCAAGGGACCTCTCCTGGTGGTTCTGTGCGCGGCGATGTTCCTGGTGTTGCTCGACGTGTCTATCGTGAACGTCGCGTTGCCGAGCATCGACCACGGGTTGGGCGGTGGCACGTCCGGCGCCCAGGCTGTGGTGGACAGCTACACGGTGCCGTTGGCTGCACTGCTGCTGACCGCCGGAACCGTTGCGGACAAATGGGGTTCACGCCGTGCGTTCGTCTCCGGACTGCTGGCTTTCGGCGTCGGATCTCTCGCCTGCGCGGTCGCGCCGAGCTTGCCGGTGCTGGTCGTCGGCCGGGTGGTGCAGGGTGTGGGCGCAGCTGCGATGTTGCCGGCGAGTCTCGCTCTCATCACTGCGATCTGGGTCGACGCGGGGCAGCGGGCACGCGCGATCGCGGTCTGGTCGGGTGTGTCCGGGTCGGCTGTCGCGGTCGGTCCGCTGGTCGGTGGTGCCCTCATCGGGGTGGGCAGCTGGCGGTTGATCTTCCTCCTCAATCTGCCGGTGGTCGTGGCCGCAGTGTTCGGGGCGCGGGCGTTGCCGATGGGACATCGGCGGGAGCATCCGCTGGATTGGTTCGGCGCGCTGTCGTCGACGATGGTGCTCGCGTGTGCGATCGCCGGGCTCATCGAGTTCGGCCGAGCTGGATCGACTTGGACCGCAACACTTTTCGTCGTAGGGGCGGTGATCGGTGTGCTCGCGTTCGTCATCGGTCAGCGGCGTGCAGTTGCGCCGATGGTGCCGCGCGCGTTGTGGCGCAACGGGCCGCTGATGCGGTCGTGCGTCGGTGCGCTCGGGATGAATCTGGTCGGCAACGGGTCGCTGCTGGTGCTCGCATTCCTGCTGCAGGCGGTGCAGGGTCGGGACGCGTTCGCCGCCGGGCTGGCGACGCTGCCGATCTTCGCGCCGCTGACCCTGGTGCCGCTGCTGGGGCGTCGCTGGATGGTGCGAATGCGTCCAGAACTGTTGGTGCGCAGCGGTTTTGCGGTGGGCATCACGGGTCAGGTCATCCTCGCACTCGGCGTATGGCGTGCTCCGCACTCGCTGCTGCCCCTGGTCCCCGGGATGCTGCTCACGGGGGTAGCTCTCGGCATGTTGGTGATGCCGCTGGTCGCCACATCGATGGCGGCAGCGCCGTCATACAGCGGGGTGGTGGGCGGGCTGAACAACGCCGCGCGGCAGATCGGCACGTCGTTCGGGGTGGCGCTGTTCGGAGTGATCGCCGGCTCGGCCAGTGCGCCCGGCGCCGGCTCGCGTATGGCGTGCTGCTTCGTGCTCGGCGCTGGCGTCTGGCTGGTTGCGGGGATGCTGGCCGGCGGCCGGCCGCATCGATGAGGCCGGCGCCGCGCAGCTCGGATCTTCTACCACGGAACGGGGCCCTCGTCGCTCGTGAAGGTGCCGGTCGGACCGTCGGGCCCGATCAGTGCCAGCTCGACTCGACCAGCTTGAGTAAAGCTGGTCGAGTGCCCGGGGGAGCGCAGGCGGGGTCCCTGCGAAGTATTCGGCGGAGCGAAGCGGGGGAGAAACTTCGTGGGGTGCCGGAGCGGCGGAGGGTGTATCGAGACCCAGCACTCGACACACACGAGGTCTCGATACGGCTCGCCCTAGGGGGCTCGCCTACTCGACCACTTGAGTGAGCACGCCTACTCGACCAGCTTGCATTAGGCCGAGCGGATCGCCGCACCAAGGTGGTCGAGTGCCGGAGGAGCGAAGCGGGGGCGGTGTATCGAGACCACGGGCGCTGGCCGAGCCTGTCCGTCGAGCCGGCCGAGCCTGTCGAGGTCCCGCGCATGCTTGCGCCAAGGTCAACGATCTCGGGCAAAGTAGTTAGAAATGTGTTCGATAAAACTCTGGCCATTGACACCGAATCCCGGTATCCTGTAAGTGAGCGGAAACGCTGACAGGGGAAGGGGATTCGCCGCATGAGCCTTGAGCACACGGTGCTGGAAGATGCCCCGCCCGCGGCGCCGGGGCGAGGCCAGGAAGTGCTCGCGATCCTGCAGGCTGCGGCCCACGTGTTGGACGAGGTGCCGGGCGCAGTGCACCAGCTCGGCAACGAGCAAGAAGGCGAACTGGTGACCGCGTTGTTGCGGTTGCACGGTCGGTCCGCGCAGGTCACGACGTTGGTGACGGCGGACGCGGCCGACCGTGGCGCGGTGCGCGAGTCGGACGCGGCGACCACGGCGCAATGGTTGGGCGGTCATGTCGGTGATGGTGTGCCCGTGGAGCCGAAGTCGGTTCGGATGATGGCGGCAGTGGCGGACAAGTGCCGGGACCGGAAGAACACCGTGATCGCGGCGGCGTTGCGCGACGGGTCGTGTTCGGTGGAGTCGGCGCGGACGGCGTTGCATCAGGCGGACAAGGTGGCGCCGGTGATTCCGTCCGCGGACCGTGACGAGGTGTTGGGCTGGTTCCTGCAGATCGATCCGTGTTTGGGTGCGGCGGGGTTGACGTTGTTGACGCGGCGGATCCTGGCCAGGTTTGCGCCGGAGAAGCTGTCGAAGGATGACGAGAAACTCGAACGCACCGAGTCGTTGTCCTGGTCGACCACTGCGACGGGGATGACCCGGTTGGTGGCCGAGTTGTCCCCGGCGAACGCGGCGATCCTCAAAGAAGCGATCAACGCCAAGTCGGCGCCGCGACCTGCGAAACCCACTGACACCACTGGAAATGCCGACGCAACTGCCACGGCTGAGGTGACGGGTGAGGGTGCGGCGTTCGGGCTCCGCTTCGACGACGATGCATCGGCGAACGGTGGTGGGGACTCTCTGAAGGATGAACGGTCCCCGGGGAAGCGTCGGGCGGATGCGTTGATGGAGTTGGTCGGTGTCGGAGCGCGTGCCGCGACCGGGGACGGTGGTGTGCAGGCGAGCGCGGCGACGGTGCTGCTGACGATGGACTTGGAAGCGTTGATCGTGGGTGTCGGCGGTGCCACCACGGCCACGGGTGACACGCTCGATGCCGGCGCAGCCCGCCGGCTGGCGTGCAGTGCGGATCTGATCCCGGCCGTGTTGGGTGGACCGAGCGCACCGCTGGATGTGGGCCGGCGAGAACGCCTGGCGACCAAGGCGATCCGAGCCGCGGCCATCCTGCGCGACCAGGGGTGCACGTTCCCCGGGTGTGATCGGCCGCCGGGTTTCTGCGAGGTGCACCATGTGGTGCCTTGGTGGGCCGGTGGCCACACCTCCCTGGCCGACTCCGCCCTGTTGTGCGGCCGGCACCACCAAACCGTCCACCGACAGGGATACATGGCCGACATACAACCCGACGGCGTTACCTGGGACCTGACACCCGGCCGCATGCCCGGCCATGGATCCACCGCGGCCTGAGCACTTGCAGGCAAACGACCGATCACGTCCCGGGGTCAGTTGCAGACCGGGTAAATGCGGTGCTCGTCGCCGGGAAATCCGGGCACACTGTGCGGATGGCGATGTCCGACATCTACAGCCCGGCGAGCTGGCAGATCTTCGATCGGCTGGACCTCGATCTGGACCCGACCGGTCCGGATGAACTGTTCGAGGTGACTGCCCGGCACGTCAGCGGCGGACATGCGTTGGACGTCGGCTGCCGAGATGCCAGGCATCTCGTTCGATTGGCGCAGCAGTTCGAGTTCTCCGGAGTGGGGATCGATCCTGTGCCGTGGCACATCGATCGCGCGGCGGCAGCGATTGAGGATGCGGGACTCGGCGGCACACTGCGCGCTGAGTTGGACTCCATCGAGTCCTACGAGTCCGCGCCGGAAGCGTTTGACCTGGTGTGGTGTCGCGACGTGATCGAGGTCCTGCCCGACCTCGACCGAGCCGTCTCGCGGATGAGTGACCTGCTGTCACCCGACGGCGTGCTGATCGCATTCACGAACATCTTGAACGGACCACCCGACGCGGACGAGACAGCGGCGATCCACGAGCCACTGGGCAACGTCGTGGCGAACATGGTCGAGACCGGTCTCGAGGCAACCTGGAGCCGGCACGGCCTGACGATCGCCGAGAAGATCGTTGTGGGCACTCGATGGCGCGAATACCTCGAGGAGAGAGACCATCTCGTCTCGCGCGACCTCCTGCGACTCGCACGGCTGAGGCGTCAACGTGACCGAATGATTGCCGAGTATGGCGAGGAGCGTTACAGACTGACCGAGGCCAGCACGCAGTGGGCGACCTATCAATTTCTCGGCCGCTTCGTTCCTGTCATTTACGTCCTGCGGAAGAGTTGAGCGGGGAGGTATCGCCCGGCGATGGGAGATCGTGCTGCCTGCACGGTCCTTTCACGAGTCCGGTCTACCTGCGCATAGCCGCGAGGTGACGTTCGATCGCGTGAGCACGCTCGATGAGACGGCGATTGCGGCAGGTCATCAATTGGACCGACAAGGGAACCACGGGAACCTTCCGACCCCGCCATGAGTCGCGGCTCTACTGCCCGACGATGCTCGCCAGTTCCGGCGGTGAGTATGACGACCCTTTGACAGCCTTCCCGTCCCCGGCAGGGCTCTTGGTCATGTTGGATCGGTGCACTTCGGCAATCGCCGCATCCAGGTCGATCCCGAAGTGCAGCGCGGCGCCGTAGACGGTGTAAGCCCGATCCGCCAGCGCATCGGCGACGCCGACCAGGTCACGGGAATTGACGGCCTCTCGCAGCTCGCGCGCCTCCTCCTCGATGAACTCGCACCGATCCAGATCAGTTGACTTGCCGAGTCGAGGCGACGCGGCGATCGCCGCTCCGACATGGTGATGAAACTCGGCGACCATCTTGCTTGGTGACTCCGGCATGCGCAGCATCCTGGCAAAGACGCGACTGGTGTGCGCGTGCAATCTGGTGGTGACTCAGCTGGTCACGGAAGCGGGGTGTCGTTTCGACCGGGTCAACGAGCCCAGGGGTGACTGGCTTGCCACCGCGAGCAAACGATTCGATCGTGTCGTGCGCCGCCCGTAGAATGGACCGCACGATGACAAGTGATGAGCACGATCCCCAGCCCGGGGCGCTGAAGCGGTCGACCGACGGCCACGAGTCCGACGGTGCCACCGACGGCGTGCCGGGCGACATACATGCCGAGCACACGGTCGAGATCCCGCCCGACGTGTCGATGGTGACGCTGCTCGGGCCGCGTGACGAGCTGCTGCGCACCATCGAGCGGGCGTTCCCCAAGCTGTCGATCCACGTGCGGGGCAATGTCTTCCACCTCGCGGGCAAGCCGGCCGACATGGCGCTGGTCGAGGAGCTGCTCGACGAGCTGCTGACCGTGCTCGACGCGGGCCAGCAGCTCAACCGCGACGCGGTGGAGCGCTCGATCGGCATGCTGCGCAAGCGCACCCGCGAGCGTCCGGCCGATGTGCTGACGATGAACATCGTCAGCAGCCGCGGCCGCACGATCCGTCCGAAGACGCTCGGTCAGAAGGAGTATGTCGACGCGATCGACGCCAACACGATCGTCTTCGGCATCGGCCCGGCCGGCACCGGCAAGACCTACCTTGCGATGGCCAAGGCGGTCGCGGCGCTGCAGGCCAAGCAGGTCAACCGCATCATCCTGACCCGTCCGGCCGTCGAGGCGGGGGAGAAGCTCGGCTTCCTGCCCGGCACCCTCAACGACAAGATCGACCCCTACCTGCGCCCGCTGTATGACGCGCTGCACGACATGGTCGACCCCGACTCCATCCCGCGCCTGATGGCTGCGGGCACCATCGAGGTCGCGCCGCTGGCGTTCATGCGCGGCAGGACCCTGAACGACTCCTTCGTCATCCTCGACGAGGCGCAGAACACCTCCGCCGAGCAGATGAAGATGTTCCTGACCCGGCTCGGTTTCGGCTCCAAGATGGTCGTCACCGGCGACGTCACCCAGGTCGACCTGCCCGGTGGCACCCAGTCGGGGCTCCGGGTGGTCCAGGACATTCTCGGCGACGTCGACGACATCCACTTCTCCCGCCTCACCGCTCACGACGTCGTCCGCCACCGGCTGGTCAGCGCGATCGTCGAGGCGTATGGCGAGTTCGACGCCCGTGGCGGCTCCGCGCGGCCCACACCCGTGGTCCGCGACCGGCGGGGCGGCAAATGAGCATCGACCTGCTCAACGAGACCGACTTCGAGGTCGACCTGCCGGAGTTGCACGAGTGCGCGGTGCACGTGTTGCGCGATCTCAACGTGCACCCCGAGGTCGACCTCTACATCGGCATCATCGACGAGGCCGCGATGGAGGTTTTGCACGTCCAGTGGATGGACCTGCCGGGACCGACCGACGTGATGAGCTTCCCGATGGACGAGCTGCGGCCCGGCAGGGCCGGCGACGAGCCGGTCGAGGGCGTGCTCGGCGACATCGTGCTGTGCCCCACTGTCGCGGCCAAGCAGGCCGCCGAGGCAGGTCATACGACCGCCGAGGAGCTGCTGCTGCTGACCGTCCACGGCCTGTTGCACCTGCTCGGCTTCGATCACGCTGAGCCCGACGAGCGCCGCGAGATGTTCTCGCTGCAACGCACGTTGCTGCTGACCTTCCTGGCGAGCCGTGAGCGCCAGGGTGAGGACGTGCGCATCATTCCGCCGACCGGCGACTGATCGCCATGGTTCCGTTACTCATCGCGGCACTCGTGTCGGTCGTGCTCGGCTTCGGCTTCGCCGCGGTCGACGCTGCCATGGCGCGGATCGGGCGCCATACCGCCGAAGATCTGGTGGAGCAGCAGCGCCGCGGATCGGATGCGCTCGACAAGCTGGTCGCCGACCCTTCGGCGGTCGCCATGGTGCTCACCTTCCTGCGGGTCGCCACAGAGGTCACCGCAGCTGTGCTCGTCACGCTCGCTGTGCGTGAGGCGATCGACAATTTCTGGGTCGCCCTGCTCATCGCAATTGCGGTGATGGCGATCGTCTCCTTCGTGCTCGTCGGTGTCTCACCACGCACTCTGGGGCGCCAGCACGCGATCTCTGTCGCACTGGGCACGGCGCCCATCGTCCTGTGGCTGCACCGCATCCTCGGCCCGATCGCCCGGGCCTTGGTCGCTGTCGGCAACGCGGTGACTCCCGGCCACGGTTACCGCGACGGGCCGTTCGACACCGAGGAGGAGCTGCGCGAATACGTCGACCTGGCAACGGATTCGGAGCTCATCGAGGACGACGAGCGCAAGATGATCCAGTCCGTCTTCGACCTCGACGAGACCGTCGTGCGCGAGCTGATGGTCCCGCGCCCCGACATGATCACCATCGACGCATCCAAGACGCTCGGCCAGGCGATGCGGTTGTTCATGCGGTCCGGTTTCTCCCGGATACCGGTCGCGGACGGCAACCCGGACGCCATCGACGGTGTCCTCTACTTCAAGGACGTCGCCGCGCGGGTCTTCCGCCGCGATGAGTTGCTCGACCAACCGGTGACGTCGGTGATGCGTGACGTGACCTTCGTGCCCGACAGCAAGCCGGCCGACGATCTGCTCCGCGAGATGCAGCTGGTTCGCCGGCACTTCGCGATCGTGATCGACGAGTATGGCGGCACCGCGGGCCTGGTCACGCTCGAGGACATCATCGAGGAGGTCGTCGGTGAGATCGACGACGAATTCGACCGTGTCACACCGGGTCCCGAGGATCTGCCGGACGGCAGGGTGCGTGTGCCGGCCCGTATGTCGGTCGACGACCTTGCCGACTACTTCGACGTCACGATCGACGAGGACGACGTCGAGACAGTGGGTGGCCTGCTGGGCAAGCTCGTCGGGCGCGTGCCGATCCCCGGTGCAGCCGCGGACGTCGCGGGACTGCGACTGACCGCGGAGCGACTGGCCGGTCGCCGCCACCAGATCGCGACGGTGGTGGTCCACCGGGCCGAGGTCGCCGACGACGTCCCCGATGCAGGGGTGGTCGTGGACGAGCCTGTCGCCATACAGCAGGATTGAGGTTCGTCGTGTCGGTGGAGGAAGCAGCAATGAGTGACTATCGAGCAGGGTTCGCATGTCTCGTCGGCCGACCCAACGCGGGCAAGTCGACGCTGACCAACGCGCTCGTGGGCCAGAAGGTCGCGATCACGTCGAGCAAGCCACAGACCACGCGGCACACGATCCGCGGCATCGCCACGACCGACGAGGGCCAGCTGATCCTGGTCGACACCCCCGGGCTGCACAAGCCCCGCACCCTCCTCGGGCAACGGCTCAACGATGTCGTGCGCGAGACGCTGATGGACGTCGACGTGATCGGCTTCTGCCTGCCGTGCGACCAGCGGATCGGACCGGGCGACCAGTTCATCGCCGCCGAGCTGGCCGAGCTGCGGCGCGGCCGCAAGCGCCCGGTCATCGCCCTGGCGACCAAGTCCGACACCGTCGACCGTGACCGGCTTGCCCAGCACCTCGTGGCGATCGAGCAGTTGGGGGACTGGCAGGAGATCGTGCCGTGCTCGGCCACCGGCGGCGAGCAGGTCGACACCGTGCTCGAGGTGTTGATGAAACATCTCCCCGAGTCGCCCAAGCTCTACCCGGACGACGTGCTGACCGACGAGCCCGACGACGTGATGGTCGCGGAGCTGGTGCGCGAGGCCGCCCTGGAGGGAGTGCGTGACGAGCTGCCACACAGCATCGCCGTGGTGGTTGAGGAGATGGTGCCGCGGGAGGGCCGCCCTGCCGACCGCCCGCTGATGGACGTGCGGGTCAACATCTTTGTCGAGCGCTCCAGCCAGAAGGCGATCATCATCGGCCGCGGCGGCTCACGGCTGCGCGATGTCGGCACGCGCTCCCGACAGGCGATCGAGGAGCTCCTCGGTCAGAAGGTCTTTCTCGATCTGCACGTCAAGATCGCCAAGGATTGGCAGCGCGACCCCAACCAGCTGTCGAAACTCGGCTTCTGACCCCTGCCCATGCGTCGAGCGACCGGGCGGGCGTCGACGCCGGTCCGTGGGCATCTTGCTCGTGCTAGCTGGTGGCTGCCGTATGCCGCTGTCGTCGCGCCGATCGTGTTGGCGGTGGTGGTGGTCCACGCCCGCGGCTGGTGGCCGACGAACGACGACGCGTTCACCGCGATGGCGATGCGGGACACCTGGACCGGGCACCCGCGCGTCATGGGCCCGTGGTCGAGCACCCTCGGGTTCATCGGCGTCTACCCGCACCATCCCGGGCCCGCGCTCTACTACGTGACGTCCGTCGGTGCGCTGCCGTTCGGCTTCAGCGCGCTCGGCATTCTCGTCGGGGTGGGGCTGATCAACGTCTTGTCCGTGGTCGAGACCGTGCGCTCAGGGCGTCGTCTCGGTGGTCTGCCGGGGATGCTGGCGGCGGCATTCGCGGTGCTGATCACCGCCCTGCACATCGGCGTCGGTCTGTTGTTCCGGCCGTTCAACCCGTTCCCGCCGTTGCTGATGATCTTGCTGATGCTTTGCGTGGCAACCGAATTCGTCGCCGGCCGGCGTCAGAGGTGGCCGGTCTTCGCGCTCGCAGCGACCGTTGCCGTGCAGTCACACATCTCCTATGCCTACCTAGTCGGTGGACTCACCGTGATGCTGCTCGTGGTGGGGACGATCGCCTGGCATCGCGAACGCGACGCATGGTGGCCGCTGCGCGGGTGGCGCAGAGAGGGTGTCGCCCGGTGGCGACTCAGCTGGCCGATGCGACTGTGTCTGCTGCTGGCCGTGCTGCTGTGGGTGCCGGTCCTCATCGAGCTGCTGACCTACGACCCCAACAACTTCACCAGCGTGCTGGAGCAGATGCGGATCAAGGCCGCGCCCGACGTGCTCGCGCCGCCGGTGGATCGCTGGGAGACCATCGCGCAGGGGATGGTGCCGGTGGTCGGCGCCCGCACCGCAGAGGTGCTCGCGGCGGTGACCGTCGTGTCGCTGCTGTTGGTCGCATCCGGAAGGGCCCGGCTGCGGGTCACGCGGGTGTTGACGATGGCGGCACGGGTCGGCCTGGCCGGGGTCGCCCTCTTCGTCATACAGATCCTGATGGTGCCGCATACCGCCTATTTCGCCGAGCCGTGGATGGTGGCCTCCGGCGCGCCGGTCACCGCGTTCGCGTGGGTCGTGCTCATTGCGTATGGCGCGGGTCTGGTGCGCTCGCAGGTGCTGCCGCGACTCCCGGCGGTGCGCAAGCCGCTGGTCGCGGCGGTCGCTGTGGCAGCAGCATGCGCACTGCTGGCGATGAACGTCCGCCTCGTGGCCGACGCGACCGAAGTGTCGGCAGGGGAGATCGCCGTGGGCCGGGACGTGCTCGCCGCCGAGGCACACCTCGCCGACTCGATGCGGCAGTGGCCCGGTGACGACGGGGAGCTGCGCCCGGTCGCCGTGCACGGCAGCGGCCTCGGCCCCGTCTTCGAGATCTCCCCGTTGCTCGGCATGGCACTGCGCAACGACGGTTTCGAGGTCTATCTCCCGGCCACGATCCAGCGGCACGACGACACCGCGTTCCGTCGCACCGACCGGGCACCCGCCGGTGCGGTGGAGGTGTTCGTGGTCTGGCTGAACGAACAGTCCGCGAAGGTGATCCTGCCGTCCACCGCGGTGACGATGGGCACCGTCCACCAGGGCGAGAACATCTTTCGGATCTATGCCGTGCCGCCGGACGACTGATAGCGAGACGGACCCGGGCCGCGGGGAGGGGTCGGCGGTGCACGCGCGGCGCCGATACAGCAGGATGGATCGATATGGCGCGCGATCGAGACAGTCTGGCCTGGGCCGAATTCGGCGACACGTTGCGGTTGCCAGTGGACCCGGACAACGACTACATCCACGGAATCCCCTGGGACTCAGCGAAATTCGATGCTGCGTGGCCGCTGTTGGACATCGGCTCGGGGAGCGGACTGACCACGGTGACCCTCGCGGAGCGCTTTCCGGACACCGAGATCCTGGCGATCGAGCCGGATCCTGCAATGCGCTCGCTTCTCATGCTGCGCGTCGCCGAGCGGGATGACATCCGACCGCGGACGACAGTCCTGCCCGAGACGATCAAGGACGCCTGGCTACCGGCAAAGTGCGGTGGCGCCCTGTTGCTCAACGTCATCTACTTCCTGGGGAGCCGGTCGCGCGAGGAGTTCTGGCACCGGATGGCTGAGGTGCTGGTGCCCGGTGCGCCGATCCTGGTGAGCCGCTCCTACGGCGGGAAGCTGTCGGAGGTGGTGGAGCGCAAGCTGGTCAACTCCGCACGGATGGGACGACACGAATATCAGCGGTGGTACGAATCCCGCCCGGTCGGCGACGGCCAGGTGGAGATCGTCAACACCTACCGGGTGCTGCGGGACGGTGAGCAGGTGCGTGAGGTGGTCACCACCGTCGATCCCGTGGGTCTGGACGAGGAACGTGTGCTCAGCGAGGTTCCCATCGGGCACTTCGGCATCGAGGAACTCGACGACCGCTATCTCGCGATCCGGCGACTGCCCGACATCAAGCGCTGAGCGCCGGCGTCCTACGCGCCCAGCACCTGCACGTCGATCCAGGCCTGCTGCACGGCCTGCTCCTGGCTTCCGCCGGCCCCGAAGAGTGTCCCGGCAGTCTTGATGGTCGCCTCCGCAAAGCCTTGGAAATCAACGTCTTTCGGAAGGTTGGCACCGGTGAGCACGGCGTACCAGATGCGTCCGGCGCCCTCCCAGCTGTTGCCGCCGATGCCGGTGGCCGCGAGGTAGAACGCGTGGTTGGGGATGCCTGAGTTGATGTGCACCCCGCCGTTGTCGTGCTCCTCGTCGTGCGGCAGGTCCTGGTAGTCGGCCATCGTGGCCGGCTGCGGGTCCTTGCCCAAGTGCGGGTCGTCATAGGCGGTGCCGGGTGCCTTCATCGAGCGCAGCGCAACGCCATGAACCTTGGCGGTGAAGAGCCCCGCGCCGATCAACCAGTCGGCGTCGGCCGCCGTCTTGCCGTTGACACGCTGCTTGACCATCGAGCCGAAGCAGTCCGAGATCGACTCGTTGAGCGCGCCGGACTGCCCGACATAGGTGAGCCCCGCGGTGTATTGCGTGACACCGTGGGTCAACTCGTGCCCGATGACGTCGACCGAGTCGGTGAACGAGCGGAAGTAGACGCCGTCACCGTCCCCGAAGACCATTTGCTCGCCATCCCAGTAGGCGTTGTCGTAGTTGCGGTCGTAGTGCACCGACGCGATCAGCGGCAGCCCCTTGCCGTCGAGCGAGTTGCGGTCGTAGACATCGGCATACAGCGCGAAGGTGTCGCCGAGCCCGTCATATGCCTCGTTGACCGACTCGTCGTCGCTGGTCGGGTCACCCTCGCCACGGCGCTTCGTGCCGGGCAGGTCGGTTGTGTGGCCGGCGTCGTAGATCGTCCGGTCGGGGTGGAACGGCTCGGACGGATCCGCCTGGCGCCGCTGGGCGTTCGCGGGCAACTCGTAGTCACCCCCCTGCTCCGCCTGATCGCGCAGCTGCGAAGGAATGAGCCCGACCGCGCCGTTGCCACCACGGGACGAAGCCTGCGCGCTGCGAACAGCCCGCTGCCCCGAGTGCCGCAGGCTGAGCTCGAGCGTGTGCCTCGCAGCGCGTGCGGCGTCCGGCTCACCGGCCTCCGCGAGTCGGCGGAGCAGGTGAGGCGGGACGATCTGGCAGCTGTTCATGTCTTCCATGGTGGACCCGATCCCTGACAACCCGGTTGTATGCCGCCCCGTCAGGCGTCCACCCGAAGCGCGGTGACCGGTGAGGTGGCGATCGCCCGGCGGGCCGGCGGCTGTGATGCCACCAGGATCAGCGCGACAGAGGCCAGCACGATCGCGACCAGGACCAGCCAGGGCAGACCCCAGACGAAGCCGTCGGTCTCCACACCCACGAGTGCCTGCGCACTCGCCGACCCGTAGAGCAGCCCGACCCCGATCCCCGCGGAGGTCGCTGCGGCGGACATCGCCACCGACTCCTGGGTGATCATCCGACGCACCTGGGAGCCGGTGAAACCCAGTGCTCGCAGCAGGCCCAACTCACGGCGTCGCTGGATCACGGTGAGTGACATCGTGCTGACGAACCCGACCGCGGCGATGAGTGAAGACACCACACCGACAGTGATCGTCACGGTGGAGGCGATCGACAGCATGGAGTGCGCCACGTCGCGCTGGTGTGCGCTCAGGTCCTGCCACGAGTCGACCGCGCCCTGCAGCGCGGACGTGCCGGAGGCGATCGTGGTGACGAGTGTGACGCCGACGAAGAGCCCCAGCGTGGACTGCGTCGTCCGGGACGGATCGGCGACCGCGTTGCGGCGGGCGATAGTGCTGGCGGCGTCCCGCCCGAGCAGCTGCCCGAGCCGGCCGACGGCCCACGGCAGGACCGACCGGGCACCGAGGAGAAGCCCGGTCGAGGTGGTGCAGGCCGCGACGAAAACGGTGAAAAAGCCTGAGGCGCCGCCGCGTTCGCCGAGCTCCATGGCCAGCGCGAACAACCCGAGGCCGACCACGATCAGCAGCATCGAGCACACCGACCGCAGTCGGGACAGTGCTCGGGTGTCCTGCCGGGCGCCCGCGGTGCCGGCCATCGCCTGGGCGGGCGACACCTCCAGCACCCGGCGCGAACCGATCCAGCCCGCGATCGCCGAAACCGCGGTGATCGCGACGACCGCCACGAGCACTCCGGGGGTGAACCACGGATAGTGCACGTCACCGGGCAGGTGCCCCTGGTGCACGAGCACGACCCGGACGAGGTCGGTGGCCAGGGTCGCCGAGACAGCCCCGATCAGGCTGCCGGCAAAGCAGATTCGCGCGGTGCTGCGACCCACGGAGCGTCGCAGGTCCGAGCTCTTCGCACCGAGCAGCCGCAATGTCGCGATGTGCTGCAGGCGTCCGGCGATGACCGTCGTGACGCCTGCCGAGATGACGACGGCAGCGACATACAGCGCCATACCGATGAAGACCGTGGCGACCACGGCGAGCAGGATTTTGACGGCACCGCCGGTGCCCTCGTTGACGGCCGAGATCAGGCTGCTGCAGGTCAGCAGCGCGCCGGCATACGCACCGGAGAGTCCGGCGACCAGGGCCACGGTGCCGAGTTCGCGTGGGGAGCCGAGGACGAGGTCGCGTCGCATCGTGGTGCTCATGCTGGCACGCCTTCGGCGGTCAGGAGCAGGTGCGAGATCTGCTGCGGGCTGAGCCGACCGTGGTCGGCAACGATGCGGCCGTCGGCCAGCACCAACACCCGGTCGGCGTATGACGCAGCGATCGGGTCGTGACTGACCATCGCGATCGTCTGGCCGTATTCCGTTGCGGCAGAACGCATCAGACGCAACACCTCGGTCGAGGTGCGGGTGTCGAGATTGCCGGTCGGCTCGTCCGCGAAGACGATCGCGGGACGTGCAGCCAGGGCCCGGGCGATCGCGACCCGCTGTTGTTGGCCGCCGGAGAGCTCGGCCGGCTTGTGCGCGACCCGCTCGGTCAGACCCAGGACCTGGACGAGGTGGTCGATCCACTGCTGCTCGTCCCTGGTCACGCGGTGGCCGGCGAGCTGGAACGGCAGCACGATGTTCTCGGCCACGGTCAGCGTGGGGACCAGGTTGAAGGACTGGAAGACGAATCCGACCCGGCCGCGCCGGAGCATGGTGCGCGCCGTGTCGTCCATCGTGTGCAGCGGCTGCCCTGCCAGGAAGACACCGCCCTCGGTGATGTCGTCCAGGCCCGCCGCGACGTTCATGAAGGTCGACTTGCCGGACCCGGACGGCCCCATGATCGCAGTGAATTCGCCCTGTCGGATGTCGATGTCGATGCCGTCGAGGGCGCGCACCGTGCCGGAGCCTGTGCCGTAGTGCTTGCTCGCGCCGCGGAAGGCGACGACGGCCTGGTCGGGTGTGATCGGTGTTGTGGACATGTCATCCAGCGTCGCCCGCGGAGGAGCACCGGCGCATCGGGCGCAGGAGCGAATTCGACTACACCGCAGGGTGTATGCGGCGATGCCGTCGGTCGAGTAGCACGTGAGGGACGAGCGTGCGTATCGAGACCACGGCTCGCTGGTCTCGATACGGCCTCGGCTAGCGCCTCGCCCTACTCGACCGGCGATTCACAACAGACCGTGCTCGTAGCAGTAGACGACGACCTGCACGCGATCACGCAACTGCAACTTGGTGAGGATCCGGGACATGTGTGTCTTCACCGTTGCTTCGGAAAGGTATTCGGCGGAGGCGATTTCGGCGTTCGACAGGCCTTCTGCGGCGCGCAGCAGGATCTCCCGCTCGCGGGTGGTCAGCTGGTCGAACTCGGCCCCCGGAGGTGAGGTCCGCTTGGCACGCACTCGTTCGAAGAGCGCCTTGGTGGCACTTGCTGCGACCACCTGACTGCCGGCCGCCACGCTTCGTATGGCGCCCAGCAGGAACTCCGGCTGAGCATCCTTCAGCAGGAACCCGGACGCCCCCGCCTCAATGGCGTCGGCGACGGCAGCGTCGAGGTCGAAAGTGGTCAGCACCAACACTTTCGGACCGTCGTCGCCGAACTCGGCACACAGCGACCGGGTCGCGGTGACGCCGTCGACGGTCGGCATACGCACGTCCATCAGCACCACGTCGGGGGTTGTGCGGCGGACGAGGTCGACGGCCTCGGAGCCGTCGGCGGCTTCGCCCACCACGGTCAGGTCGGGCTGGCTGTCGATGACCAGGCCGAGGCCACTGCGGAACAGTGCCTGGTCGTCGATCATGGCTACCCGGATCGGCTGGCTGGTCACGTGGTTGCTGACTCCTGTTCTGGATTGGCTTCGCTGCGTTGCGGATTGGGGATCACGGCCGTGACGACCCAGTCGGCGCCGTCCCGCTGGGACTCGAGATGGCCGCCGGCGATGGCGGCCCGCTCCATCATGCCGACGATCCCGTGGCCGGTGCCGTCGCCGGGTGTGCCGATGGTGTTGGTGACGCGTAGTCGGTAGCCGTCGGTCCAGTCCTGTGTCACGTGCACCGGCCGGTCGAGGTCTCCGTGTTTGAGGGCGTTGGTGAGCGCCTCGCTCAGCAGTCGATAGGCGGTCAGTGCGATGAGGGAGGACTGCGGTGGTTCGCCGACACGATCGTCGCGAATGTCCATGCCGGTCAACCGCATTCGTTGCAGCAGGCGATCATGCTGCTCGTAGCCGGGTGTCGATTGCTCGGCATCGTTGTCGCGCAGTTCGGCGAGGATGGTCCGCAAGTCGGCGATGGTGGAGCGTGCGGTCTCGGCGATGACCTCGAGCGCCTGCTCAGTGGCATCGGGGTTGTTGCGCAGGCTGTAGCGCGCGCCGTCGGCCTGTGCCGCGACGACCGCCCAGGAGTGGGCGACGATGTCGTGCATGTCTGCCGCCACTCGCGTCCGCTGCAGTTCGTGCTCGTAGCTCTCGGCCAGGCGACGTTGTTCGACCCTTTCCAGCTCGGACTGGAATGCCTGTCGGCGTTGTAGTCGCAGGTAGCCGCCGACCCATCCGCCGAAGCAGACCAGTGCCGCCATTGCGGTGATCGCCACCCCGGCGAAGGCCCGCCGTTCGAGGCTTTCACCACTCTCGGCCAGGAGCGGCACCCAGATCAGCAGCGCACCGCACCCGAGCGCGGCGGCAATCAGACCGAATCGACGCACCGGCGCGCGTGTGTGGGCGCCCAGGACGTAGAACACCGCGGCGTACGCAACGTCCGCGACGGCGAGGCCGAGATACCAGTCCGGTCGCGCGAATTGCACTGCCGCTGCTGCCAGTCCGAAGGCAACCATCAGCGGGACGCTGATGCGCCGCACGCAGAGGGCGACGGCGAGCAGGAGGACGACGACGACCTGTCCCCACCCGACGGTGGAATAGAGCAGCCCGATCAGCACAGCGAACGCGGTGCCGCCGACGACGTCGAAGACCACCTGACGGCGCGTCGGGCGGTTCTGCTCCCAGATGCGCTGCATGCCACCCAGTGTGACCGACCCCGCCAGTCGCGTGCATCGGCCGCAGGATGTATGTCGAGGTGGTTGAGCCAAGGTCAAGGTGGTTGGGCCGAGATCAAAGTGGTTGAGCCGAGGTCACGGTGGTTGAGCTTGTCGAAACCATGACCTCGACAGGCTCGGCCACCTCGAAACCAGGCTCCGAGATGGTTGAGCTTGTCGAAACCCTGACCTCGACAGGCTCGGCCACCTTGGAACCAGGCTCGGCCACCTTGGAACCAGGCTCGGCCTTCTCGGGAACAGGGCGCACGCATCGCGTCCACGACCTGGACGTGACGTCCGTCTCGTGGACATCGCTCGCGGACGTGCCGTAACATCCGAGACGTGCGTGCGGCATACGACCTTCTTCTTGGCTGCCGCGGCGAGGCCTGATTCGGCCGTCCTCGCCGCGGAGTGCTTGCTGCCCGGGCCGAAGCCCAGCACCCACCCAGAAGGCGAGTCATGAAGCACCCTCAGCAGCCGTCCACGATGCCGGTAGGCAAGTACATCCCGTTCCACGAGCAGATCAAGGTCGACCTGCCGGAGCGGCAGTGGCCGAGCAAGATCATCACCAAGGCGCCGCGGTGGTGCGCCGTCGACCTGCGGGACGGCAACCAGGCGCTCATCGACCCGATGAACTCCGAGCGCAAGAAGCGCATGTTCGACCTGTTGGTCGGCATGGGTTACAAGGAGATCGAGGTCGGTTTCCCCAGCGCCAGCCAGACCGACTACGACTTCGTCCGCGAGCTGATCGAGGGCGGGCACATCCCCGACGACGTCACCATCCAGGTGCTCACCCAGTGCCGTGACCAGCTGATCGAGCGCACCTTCGACGCCATCCGCGGTGCCAAGCAGGCGATCGTGCACTTCTACAACTCCACGAGCGTGCTGCAGCGACGGGTGGTCTTCGGACTCGACCAGGACGGCATCGTCGACATCGCCGTGCAGGCCGCCCGGCTGGTCAAGAAGCTCGAGGAGACAGTCCCGGACACCGACGTCTACTACGAATACTCGCCGGAGTCCTACACCGGCACCGAGTTGGCTTTCGCCGCGCGGATCTGCAACGAGGTCATCGACGTCATCGACCCGACGCCGGACCACAAGATGATCGTCAACCTGCCGGCGACCGTCGAGATGGCCACCCCGAACGTTTACGCAGACTCCATCGAGTGGATGTCGGCGCACCTGTCCCACCGCGAGTCGGTGATGTTGAGCCTGCACCCGCACAACGACCGCGGAACCGGTGTGGCCGCAGCCGAACTCGGCTACCAGGCCGGCGCCGACCGGATCGAGGGCTGCCTCTTCGGCAACGGTGAGCGCACCGGCAACGTCGACCTGGTCACGCTGGGCCTGAACCTCTTCAGCCAGGGCATCGACCCGCAGATCGACTTCTCGAACATCGACCAGATTCGTCGCACCGTCGAGCACTGCAACCAGTTGCCGGTGCACGAGCGTCACCCGTATGGCGGAGACCTGGTCTTCACCGCGTTCTCCGGCTCGCACCAGGACGCCATCAACAAGGGCTTCGCCGACATGCACCGGCAGGAACGCGAGACCGGCAAGGCGATCGATGAGCTGGTGTGGGGTGTGCCCTACCTGCCGATCGACCCGCACGACGTCGGCCGTTCCTACGAAGCGGTCGTCCGGGTCAACAGCCAGTCGGGCAAGGGCGGCGTCGCCTACCTGCTCAAGACCGAGCACCAGCTGGACCTGCCGCGGCGCCTACAGATCGAGTTCAGCGGGGTTGTGCAGCAGCACACCGACACCACCGGCGGCGAGGTCACTGCCGAGGCCTTGTGGCAGGCGTTCCGGGACGAATACCTGCCGAGCACAGGGGAGGGCGAGTCCGCGTGGGGCCGGTTCCGTCCGATCACCCACACCCTGCAGAGCGGCGCCGAGGGCAAGGACCACATCAGCGCCACGATGACCGATCACGGCAAGGAGATCACCGTCGAGGGTGAGGGCAACGGCCCGATCGACGCCTTCGTCAACGCGCTGGCGCCGATCGGTGTGGATGTCCGGGTGCTCGACTACGCCGAGCACACCCTGTCGACCGGTGGCGACGCGAGCGCCGCGGCATACCTCGAGTGCGCGATCGGTGACCGGGTGATCTGGGGTGTCGGCGTGCACAGCTCGATCGTGAAGGCCTCGCTCACCGCGATCCTGTCCGCGGTCAACCGAGCCGAGCGCGACGCGGAGCTGGCTGAGTAACTGACATCGGGCCGGTTGACGCTCGAACCAGCGGTTGACGGCCCTGCTGCACCGTCAACGACCGCTTCGAGCGTCAACGGCGGTCGCGAAGGGAGAAGGGGCGCTCGGCCTCCTCGCTACAGCGGTTAGGGTGGCCGGATGCCACGCCTGATCCTGCTCAACGGCCTGCCGGGCGTCGGCAAGTCGACCCTCGCCGGTGCGTATGTCGCCACCCGGCCGGGCGTCCTCAACCTCGACATCGACGTGTTGCGAACGATGCTCGGCGGGCAGTGGGAAGAGACAGCTGAGCTCGGTCGTTCGCTCGCCTTGCGGATCATCGAGGCGCACCTGGAGTCCGGACACGATGTCGTGGTGCCGCAGCTGGTCGCGAATCCAGACCAGTTGGGCCGATTTGACGACGCTGCAGCAGATTTCGACTTCGTGATGGTGCTCGTGCAGGGTGAGTCCAGGCTCGGCGACCAGCCGTGGCAGCAGGAGGTCGCCCCGAAGGAATTCGAGTTCTACCGGCAGCGGTTCGGCGAGCTCGTGTCGCAGCGTCCGGACCTGCCGACGCTGCAGATCGCCGACGGCGAGGTCGACGTGGCGGTCGAGCAGCTGGATGAGCTGCTCGGATCGCGCGCCTGACGTGCTGTCGAACCTCGCGGCATACTCTGCTGCCTCGTGATCGGGCCGCGCACGCTGCGTCGGTCGTATGCCGACGCGTATGTCGAGCCGGACGCGCTCGGACCGGCTGACGCGCGCAAAGCCGGTCTCGACGTTCACGATTCGGCAGAAGCCCTCGACCGGGCGTTGACGGAGCGTGGGCTGTGGCGCGGGTTGTTCATCGTTTTCTGGCGGTCGTCGCTGGGCTACCTGTTCACCGGCGTGTGCCTCGTCGTCGCGTCGCCGTTCATCCCGCACTTCGTGCGTCATCTGGTGGACGAGCCGACGACGCGCACCGCGACGCTATTGACCGGTGTGCTGGTGGCGGCCTCGCTGCTCAGATTCGCCGGCACCGTCCAGATCCGATATCTCGTCTATCGCATCGATCTGTCCGTGCAACAGGTGATTTACCGTCGACTGTTGCGGGCCGACGCCGGCTGGCTCGCTCGTCGCAAGCAAGCGACGACGACGTTCCTGTTGGAATACGGGCAGATGACCAGCCAGGTCGCCTTCGTCCCGGAGTTTCTGGTGAACACAGTGCTCGCCACGGTGTTCGCCGCGATCCTTGTCGTCGAGTACGGCTGGGTCGGCGTGATCGTGACCGTCGCCGTCTCCTGCGGAGTGCTCGCGGTCGCCCGCCTCGCATCCTCGGGCAGCGCTGCCGGAAAGCGATTCCTTGATGCTGAGCAGTCGCGGTCCTCGCTGATCGAGGTCTTCGCGACCGCATGGCAGGCGGTCGCGCGTGCCCGCCTCGCACGCGCGGTGTGCGACGAAGTGCAGTCGATCAGGAGGGTTCAGCTGCGGCTGTTGCGGAAATGGAGCCGACTCGCCGCAGTGAACGTCACGGCCGATTACGGGATCGCCGGCGTCGCAGTCTGGTTGGCGGCCGCGTTGTCGCTCACTGCGGGCGCCGACCTCGCAGCAGGCCGCGCTGTGGGTCTGCTCGTCCTGGTCCGCATGCTGATGGGTGCGGTCACCGCCGCCCTCGGGACGTATCGATCGATCAACTTCACCCGCCACGTCGGCGCGGATCTGCATCACCTCATCGCCGAGACCAACGGCCAGGAGGCGTCGTCGCCGCTTCCGGACGTGCCGCACGGAGCACGCCTCCTGGTGGTGGGCCGGGACGACGATGCGGTGACGTCCTGGCTCAGCTGCAGACTCGACGGCAGCACCACCTCCACGGACTGTTGGGTAGGTCGCTCGCAGCCGGCGCTCGATGGCGTCATTGCGCAGAACGTCGTCCTGTGGTCGCGCTCTGTGGACCGTCAACGGTATGTCGAAAGCACGGCAGCCGCAGCGCTTTTCCGGCGTGCAGCGGATGGTTCGGCCAAGCTGGTCGACGGCCAGCTGCTCGACTGCGAGCACGAGACCTTGTCCGACGGTGAACTGGTCCGACTGTCGCTCGCACGGGCGCTGTACTTCCGGCCCCACACGCTCGTGCTCGACGACGTCTTCGCGCCGCTCGACCCCGTGACGGCGCAGGAGGTCGGCCGGGAGGTGCTCAGCGCCCCGACCCGGCCCACCGTCTATCTCCGCAGCACCCGCCCCGAGCCGCTGCGCTGGGTCGACGGGATCGCGGTCGTTGAAGGATCCGGCGTCGATTACATTTGGCGCGAGGACTTCGACGCGTCCCGTGAGCAGCTGGTGGAGCTGCTCGGCGGCGACTTCACCGACAGCCTGGCAGCCGACCTCCCAACACCCGTTCGCACCGCACAGCCCGCTGCCGGTGGATACGAGTTCGTCGAGGCATTCGACCCGCCCGCGCGTGCTGCCTTCGACCTGGTGGGGCGGGACGCCAGCTCGTTCGGACTCGGGCGCGTCGTCTCCGCACTGTGGCCACGATGGGCCCTCGTGGGCTTCTCCGTGCTGTTGGCCGGTGCGGCCGCAGCGGAGCTGATCATCGCCGGCGTGGTGGAAACCGGTGCGACCACTATGGATTCGGTGATTCGTCTGGGCGTCGTGGTGTTGCTCGGTTGCGCCGCGATCTTCGCCGGGCGCCTGTTGCCGCTGCACTCTGCCCGCCCGCGGATCGATCGACTGCATCGTCGTCTGCTCGACTCGCTCGCTCGCGGACACTTCGCCGGGCGGCACCACGTCGTGCCCGCCCGAGTGGGGCGGGACTTCTACGCGTTGGAGATCCGGATCCCGAGTGCCGTTGCGTCATACCTCGCGGGTGTGCTCGGCGTGGTCGTCGCTCTGCTCGTCGTGGTGACAGCCGGCCCCATCGCAGTCCCGGCTCTGTTGCTGTTGGCCGTGCTCGGCGTGGTGCAGGTGCGACGGGGACAGGACGCCCTCGAGACAGCCACCCGGCTCTCGGCCGCCGCTCGTGTCCCGCTGCTCTCGTTCGGCACGCGCACGATCGGAGACCCCGGATTTCACCGGTCCGTGCCGCTGCGTCGAGCCCTCGCCGCGCGTTTTGCGGAGCTGGGAACGGTCCGTGCGGCGGCGATCGCGAGGTGGTCGAACGTGCAGCTGCGGACCATCCTCGGTGTGGAGCTGCTGAGTCTCGGTGTGCTGGCGGTTGCGATCTGGGGCACCACCCTGGGCAGCTCAAGCTTCGGCATCGGCGACGGGGTGGTGGTCTACGCGGCATACATCTTCTCGCAGCAGGTCGGGGCGCTGATCGACCAGACGCAGATGATGAATGGCGTTCTGCAGAGTGCGTCGCGGGTCTTCGACCTTGCGGAGGAAGGCGAGCGCGCGAGCCGGCTCGACGGGACGGAACCCGAGCACGTCGGCTGTATGACGCCACCGGTGACCGGCCACCCGTCAACTGAGCCGGTGTTGGCCGGGGAGGAGCTTGTGCCGCTCAGCCCGGAGCTGGGAGCGGTCGCCCCGGTCGATGTCACGCTTTTTTCGGGGGAGTGGCAGGTCGTGGTCGGGCCGTCCGGGGTGGGCAAGAGCACCCTGCTGCGGAGCATCGGCGGCGCGCGGAGCCTGGCGGCCGGATGCCTGCTCCAGCGGCCGGAAACGGCGCGGATCGCCTTGCTGGACTCCGACCTTCCGGCCCTGCCGATGGCTGCGCGCCAGGTGCTTGACGCCACCGGCGTCGAGGCGCTGCGCCAGTTGTGCGCAGCCGCCGGACGGGAGCCGATCGCCGTCGACCTGCACCTCGATCGGCTGAGCCACGCGGACCGTCAGCTTGTCTCGTTGGCGCGCGCGGTCGCAGCTGACCCAGCACTCCTGCTGCTCGACGAGGCGACGTCTGCACTCCCGGCGGCGCAGGAAGCTCGGGTGATGGACGCACTCAAAGGGCTGCTTCCCGACGTCGCGGCGCTCGTCGTGCTGCATCGGCGAGCGAATCAGGACGGCATCGGTAGTGTCCCGCCGCTGGAGCTGCGAGCAGCCGGCGCGGGTGTAGCGGCCGCCGGGCAGCGGTGAGTCTTCACGGCAGGCAGGGCGCGCTACTGAAGGCCCTCCGCGAGCACTTCGTTCATCGCGTCGAGTGTCTGCTGGTCGCCGGTGCCGATGAGCTTGCCGTTGGTGGGGCGGTTCCACAGCCACAGGTCGAGGTCGGCGGCGGTGCCCGAGATCGTCGCAACGGCAGTGGCGTTCGGCGCCGGCCGGAAGTTGGCGTCGTCGATGTCTTCGCCGTCGATCGAGGCGGTTTCGCGGCCGAGTTGCAGCACCCAGCGCCGGTCGGCGTCGGTGGCGACGAGCTCCACGACCCTCCCGTCGCCGGGGTGGAAGGTGACGAGCGGGTGGTCGCGGCCATACATGACGTCCACGACCTCGTCGACACCGTCGGCGGCCAGTGCCGGGTCGATGGCGGAGACCTCCTGGCCGGCGGTCAGCTCGGCGTCGACTCGGTGGATGAGTGCCTCGTGCGCCTGGCGCCGGCGGATGTAGCCGGCGGTGTGCAGTCCTTCGTCGACGGTCCACATCCATCGTGCTTCGCCCGGCGGCGTCGTCTGCAGAGTCTGCTGCAGGGCGTCGCTCGCGTCGTCGAACGCCGCGAGCATGGCCGACCTGTCGGTCGGCCGATCGGGATGCTGCAGGTTCTCGGGATCGTCGACGTTGTCCGCGACGATGCTGCCCCAGAACCACTGCACGTCCGCCAGGTGCCACAACAGGTCGTCGGTCGACCAGTTGGGACACGTGGGAACGCTGTTGTCGGGAGCCTCGGCCAATGCCGCACGGAACCGCGCGGATTCGTCATGGATGGTGGTCAGGAAGTCTGGTGTTGTCATATCGAAGGACGGTAGGGGCACGCACGGACAGCCGCGAGTGGATTTCGGAGGCTCGAATTGCGCTGGATGGAGTCGCGCGGTCGGTGAGGGGCGTTGCGTGCTGCCCGCGCGTTTAGGCTGTCGGGCATGACGCAATCCGGGGACCCTTCGAATAACCCGAACAACCCGTGGCAGCCACCGAATGCCGGGGGACCGCAGCCCGGCCGCGGCGCACCGTTGCCGGGCCAGGGCGCCGGTCCCCACCCCGGCTCGCAACCACCACCGCACCCACAGCCGGCACCGCAGCAATTTGGTGGTCCACAGGCCTATCCGCAGCAGCCGCAAGGGTTTCCGCCGCCTGGGCCGGGCAACTACGGCGCTGAAGGATACATCGACCTGACGCTCCAGGGCAGTGCGATGACCTCCAACATGCTCACTCCGCAGGTCGCGATCGACGGGCACCCCGTGCCCGCGGCATACGGTCTGAATCACCTGCCGGTGCCTGCCGGTCGGCACACGGTGAGTGCCTACGCGACCTGGATCGTGAAATACGGCCAAGCGTCGTACGACGTCGAGGTTAGGCCCGGGCAGAGCGTGCCGGTCTTCTACGCCGCACCGCTGGTGCAGTTTGCCAAGGGAAATATGGGGCCGACCAAGCAGAAGCGCAACGGCAAGGGCTTCTTCGTCGGCCTTATGGTCCTCATCGTCGTGGTCATCCTTGTCGTGATCCTCGCTGCCGTCCTGGCCAGCTGACCGGCGACGGGTGCCGCACTCAGCCGATCGGGTGTGCGAGCGCGGCATACAAGATCCGGGAGACACCGCTCGCGGTGTCGGCCGCGTAGCTGCGCGCAGTGGTGTAGTCCCCGCGGAACGGCGAGCGACTGAGGATGACGGCGTCGTAGTCGCGTCCGTTGCCGACGATGCGGCCGATCGAGTTGGCCAGGTAGCTGTCGGCACGCGCGCCCCAGCCGTTCTTGGTGCTCCAGCGCACCCCGGCCGGTAACGGCGGTGTGCACACGCCCCACCGTTGCGCCGGGGTGATGCGTGACATCAGCCCGATGAGATAGGTCCGGTTCGCCGCGGTCAGCACCGAGTCGCCGTGTATGACCGCGGTCAGCAGGTGCAGCTGATCCCGGGCAGTGGTCGTCGAGTAGCCCCACCAGTCGCTCTCGCCCTGCAGGATGCCGCTGCGTATGACGGTGCTGGTCAGCCCGTAACGCCCGGCGATCCGCCGGACGTTGGCGACGCCGACCCAGACCAGCAGCGCGTTGGCCGCGTCGTTGTCACTCCGGACGATCATCGCGTCGGCCTGGGCGGACTGTGCCCGGGTCAGGCTCACCTGGCGCTCCTGACAGTGATTCAGGACCGTGGCGAGGATCAGCACCTTGACGATGCTGAGGGTGTTGGTGCGCCAGGTGCTGTGGAAGGTGAACGTGTCGTTGTGTCGGCGGTCATGGAGTGCGACCGCCACGGTTGCAGCTCGACTGCGCTCGTATGCCTCGAGTTTGGCGGCCAGCTGTGCTGCTGTGAGCGGGCTGGATGCGTCGACCGTCGGTGGTGCGCTGACCGTGCCGGTGGAGCTGCCGGCAGGTGCGGACGACGACGTCGGCTCGGACGGTGTGCTGCTCGAGGGTGTCGCACTGCGGCGAGACCGGTCGGGGTGCCCGGCATGAGCGGACCCGCATCCGGCGAGCGCCGCCAAAGCTATGCTGCCGGCCGCGCAGAACCCACTGGTCACGAGCAGTCGGCGGCTGACTTCGGTGGCACTCATCGGGTCACACCGTATGCGCAAGTGCGTCGACCGCGTGCGACCGATCCCTGTCGGACTCCGACCGCGAGGGCCTGCCGGTCCTGTGCGAAACTCGCGCGGTGACTGGTGAGCGGCAGACCTTCGACGACATAGCGCTACACGACGGCAAGCTCACCCTGCGCGCTCCCGACACGCGCGATGTGCCGGCGATCGTGCGATCCTGCCGTGATCCGTTGACGCAGCAGTGGCTTCCGCTGCCCGACCCGTATGACGAGACCCATGCACGCGGCTTCGTCACGCAGCAAGCGGACACGACGCTGCGCGAGGGGCGCGGCATCGTGCGAGCAATCGAGTGGGACGGCGACTTCGCCGGGATGATCGACCTGAAGAAGACCGACTGGCGGGGGATGACGACGGAGATCGGCTACTGGGTGTCACCGGACCACCGGGGACTCGGTCTGGCCGGCAAAGCCGCTCGTGTGCTTGGCGATTGGGCAATGCTCGAGCAGGGCATGGAGCGGGTGGAGATCCGGTCGGCCACCGGCAATATCGGGTCCCAGCGGGCTGCACTCGCTGCCGGATATCGCCAGGAGGGCGTGCTGCGGTCCGCCGGCTACACCCACGGCGGTCGTGTCGACCTGGTGATCTTCGGCAAGACCCGCGCGGACCTCTGATCGACTGGCTGGTCGAGTGCCGCGAGGAACGAGCGGTGTATCGAGACCGCCAGTTCAGCGGACGTCATACGGGCGGAACTGGATGCTGATGCGCGGCCCGGTCGCGGTGCTGGACTTCGGAATGGAGTGCTCCCACGTGCGCTGGGCCGAACCGCCCATCACGATGAGGTCACCGTGGCCGAGCGTATGCCGGATCGACGTGCCGCCGCCCACGGGTCGCATCGCGAAGACCCGCGGCTGACCGATCGAGACGATCGCGATCATCGTGTCCTGGGTGTTGGACCGACCGATGCGGTCGCCGTGCCAGGCGACCGAGTCGCGGCCGTCACGATAGAGGCACATGCCCGCGGTGGTGAACGGCTCACCGAGCTCGTCCGCGTAGTGTGCCGAGAGCGCCGAACGTGCCCGTGTCAGCACAGGATCCGGCAACGTCTCGTGCTTGTGGTAGAAGCGCAGCAGCCGTGGCGTGGCGACCTCGCGGTCGTACATCTGCCGTCGCTCGCCGTGCCAGTCAACGCCGGCACTGCCGCCCAGAGCGAGCCGCCCGAAGAGCTCGTCGGCTCCGGTCAGCCAGCCCGGTCGCAGGTCGATCCACGCGCCGCCCGTGAGCGGCACCCGTCGGATCGCGCCGGCCAGTGGTCGCAGGCCGACCTCGTCGACCTGGTCCAACAGCGAGCCCTGGAGTGTCATTTTCACCGCTCCAGAGTAAGCACGCATTCGAACAAATGTCTACTCTCCGGTCATCTCCAGCGCGGCGCGTGCTGCGTGGTAGCCGCCGAGTCCGCTGACGCCGCCGCCGCGTCGAGAACCCGCTCCGGCCAACAGGATCCGATCATCCGAGGTCGTGACTCCCCAGCGCTGCGCCGGTGTGTCGAGGGGTTCGTCATCAGTGGCCCATGGCCACGACAGCGGGCCGTGGAAGATGCTGCCGCCCGGCATGCGCAGGACGTCCTGCAGGTCCCGGGTGGTCTTGGTCTCCACACACGGACGGCCGTCCGCATCGGTGAGCAGGACGTCGTCGATGGGTTCGGCGAGCACGCTGGACAGCGAGTCGAGCACCGCACGCTGCAGCCGGTCGCGCTCGGTGTCACCGCCGGCCAGCAACCGGTCCGGGGTCTGCAGGGAGAAGACCGTGAGTGTGTGCGCGCCGGACTCGCGCAGGCCGGCCGACAGGATGGTCGGATCGGTCAGCGAGTGGCAGTAGATCTCCGCCGGCATCGGTGTGGGCACTGTGCCGGAAAGCGCCTGCTGATAAGCCTTTTCGAGGCCTGAGTAGGTCTCGTTGATGTGGAACGTGCCACCGAACGCAGCTGTCGGGTCGATGCCGCTCTCGCGCAGCTTCGGCAGGCGGCGGAGCAGCAGGTTCACCTTCACCTGTGCGCCTTCGGCCGCGGCGGGCGTGCGGCCACGCAACTCGTCGAGCACCGCGGGTGCGCCGGCCCACAACACCAGGTCCGCGTCGGCGGACACCTCGTCGTCCCGGTCACGCCAGGTGACGGTGCCGTCGTCGACAGTGGTCACCTCGGTGCCGGTCCGCAGCTCGGCGCCGGCATCCCGAGCGGCGCGCTCCAGGGCGCCGGAGACGGCACCCATGCCGCCCACCGGCACGTCCCAGTCGCCCGTGCCGCCGCCGATCACGTGGTAGAGGAAGCAGATGTTCTGCTGCAGGTCGGCGTCGTGTGCGCTCGCGAACGTCGAGATGAGTCCGTCGGTCAGGATCACCCCGCGGACCAGGTCGTCCCGCACGCTGGCCTCGATCACCTCGCCGAGCGGCCGCTCGAGGAAGTCGCGCACGATGCCCGGGTCACCGATGGTGTCGGCGATCTCAGACCGACGCCGCAGCGGCCCGGTCACGGTGGGCCACAGGGCTTGCGCCATACGACCGGCGCGCGCGTAGAGGTCGTCCCAGCCGGTCAGGTCCCCGGCGGCTCCGACCGACGCGAAGGACGCAGCCGTCGCCGACGCGTCGCCGTGGTCGACCAGCAGTCCGGTGTCGCCGCCCGGCATCGGGGTGTATGACGCAAAGCGCCTGCGTTTCAACGAGATCCGCAGACCGAGGTCGTCGATGATCTGCTGGGGGAGCAGGCTGACGAGGTAGGAGTAGCGCGACAGGTGCGCGCCCATCCCGGCGAATGCGTCGGCCGACACCGATGCTCCGCCGAGGTGATCCTGCCGCTCCAGGAGCAGCACGGACTTGCCGGCCTTGGCCAGGTAAGCAGCCGCGGTGAGGCCGTTGTGGCCGCCGCCGACAACGATGACGTCATACCGAGTGCGGGACATGTAGGCAGGGTATGCCGCAGTGGGTTGCCGGGGCCTCGAGACGCCCGCTCGTTCCTCACGGGCTCCTCGGCCATCTCGTACCGAGATCCTGAGGAGGTCGTGAGGGACGAGCGACCGTCTCGAAGGGGCGAGATCTCGACGCGCCAGATCTCGATACGCGGGGTGATCGGTTCACAAGCTCACCGATCACTCCGCTACTCGATCAGCTTGGGGGCTACTCGATCAGCTTGTGGGGGCGCGCCTGCGTGTGGTTGCCCGCGCTATCGGGGACAATGGACCGGTCATGGCCACTTATCGCGACGTCGGCATCGTGCTGCGCACCCACAAGCTGGGGGAGACCGATCGCATCGTCACCATGCTGACGCGTGGCCGCGGCGAGGTCCGTGCCGTCGCCAAGGGTGTGCGGCGCACCAAGTCCAAGTTCGGCGCCCGCCTGGAGCCGGGCATGATCGTCGACCTGCAGTGTTACGAGGGCCGTTCGCTCGACACCATCACCCAGGCCGAGATCATCGCCCCGTATGGCGAGCGCTTCACCCGCGACTACAGCGCGTTCACCGCAGCGACCGCGATGCTGGAGACCGCCGAGCGGCTGGTCGAGGAGAAGGAAGCCGTCCCGCAGCAGTTCAACCTGCTCGCCGGTGCCCTCGCATCGCTGGCGCACAAGGAGCATGAGCCCGGTCTGGTGCTCGACTCCTACCTGCTGCGCGCCGTCGCCATCGCCGGCTGGGCACCCAGCTTCGTCGACTGCGCGGGCTGCGGTGCGACCGGACCGCACCGCGCGTTCAACCTCGCGTCCGGCGGCGCGGTCTGCTACTCGTGTCGCACCCCGGGCAGTTCCGCTCCGTGGCCCGCAACGTTCGTGCTGCTCGCCGCGCTGCTCACCGGCGACTGGGAGACGGCGGACTCCAGCGAGCCGGGCACGCGGAAGGAAGCAAGCGGCCTGGTGGCGGCATACATCCAGTGGCACCTGGAGCGCGGCGTGAGATCGTTGCGTCTCGTGGACCGCACCTCGCACCTGGAATCAACCCGATGACCGAGCGCCCCTTCCCGCACCCGAGCGGTGCGACGCCTCCTGTCATACCCGCCGAGCTGGTGCCGCAGCACATCGCGATGGTGATGGACGGCAACGGCCGGTGGGCCAACCAGCGCGGGTTGCCGCGCACCAAGGGCCACGAGGCGGGCGAGGCGCAGCTGATCGACGTCATCGCCGGCTGCATCGACGCGGGAGTGAAGAACCTGTCGGCATACATGTTCTCGACCGAGAACTGGCGCCGCTCACCCGACGAGGTGCGCTTCCTGATGGGCTTCAACCGGGACGTGATCCGGCGCCGGGTCGACCTGCTGCACTCCTGGGGCGTGCGCTGCCGCTGGTCGGGACAACGTCCGCGGCTCTGGCGCTCGGTGCTCAAAGAGCTCAAGCGCGCTGAGGAGATGACGGCCGGCAACACCGTGATGACGTTGCAGATGTGCGTCAACTACGGCGGCCGTGCCGAGATCGCCGACGCCACCCGACGGATCGCCGAGCAGGTGCAGGCGGGCAAGCTGAAGCCGTCCTCGATCAACGAGAAGACGATCGCCCGCAACCTGACCTGGCCCGACATGCCCGACGTCGACCTCTTCGTGCGGTCCTCCGGCGAGCAGCGCACCAGCAACTTCATGCTCTGGCAGTCGGCGTATGCCGAGATGGTCTTCCTCGACACGCTGTGGCCCGACTTCGACCGGCGTGACCTGTGGCGCGCCATCCAGATCTACGCGGAGCGGGACCGGCGCTTCGGCGGCGCGATCGACGCAGCCGCCACGACCGAGAGGACGACCAACTGACCGAGAGGAGTAGCAAATCGGCCCGATTTGCTACTCCTCTCGGTCGTTTGGTGCTCCTCTCGGTCAGCTGTCGTATGCCGGGAAGTGACGCGGGACGGCCAGCGCCAGCAGCACGCAGGTGAGCACCGCGACCGCCAGGAGCCCGAGGAAGACCACGTGCGTCGACTCGTGCACCCGAAGGGCCGGTGACGCATCCGCGTGCGCCTGCATTCCGGCGTTGAAGGCCGCGCCGTATGCCGCCGCCCCGAGGCTCTGCCCGAGGAATCGGGCGAACATCGTGCCGCCGGTGATCGTGCCCCGCTCCGACCAGCCGACCGTGCCCTGCAGGCCGACGATCAGCGGAGTGAAGATCAACCCCATGCCGGCACCCATCACCGCCGTCCCGAGCACGGGACGCCAGACCGCTGAGTCGGGGCCGAGGAAGGACAACCAGACCCCGGCGACCGTCGCCAGCCCCGCCCCGAGCAGAGCGGTGTCGCGGAATCCGACGCGTAGGTAGAGGTGGGACGACAGCGCCGAGGAGACCGGCCACGTCATACTCATCGTCGCCATCACGAAGCCGGCGGCGACCGGCGACAGGTGCAGGACCTGTTGGCCCCAGTTGGGCAGGTAGACCGACAGCCCGATCACGATCATGCCGGCGGTGGCGGTCGCGGCGAATGTCGCCAGGGTGAGACGCCGAGTCCACAGCCAGGTCGGGAGCATCGGCTCGGCGGCGCGGCGTTCGACGAACGCTGCGGCGACACCGGCGATGATGGCGCCTGCGAAGGTGGTGATGCTGCCGACCGAGTCCCACGCCCAGGTGCTGCCGCCCTCGAGCAGGCCGAGGATGAGCAGTCCGACGGACAGCAGCACCAGACTTGCGCCGGCGTAGTCGATGCGGTGCTTGTGACGCGGGACGTCCTCGTGCAGGCCGCGCAGGATCAGTACGAGGGCGAGGGCACCGAGCGGCAGGTTGATCAGGAAGATCCACCGCCAGGACGCGTATTGCGCGAAGAGCCCACCGACCCCGGGTGCGATCACCGCCGAGATGCCCCACACGCTCGACAGGTAACCCTGCACGCGCCCGCGCTCCTGCACGGTGTAGAGGTCGCCGGCGACGGTGTTGACCGTGGCACCGATCGACCCGGCACCGAGGCCCTGCAGGGCGCGGAAACCGATGAGCGCCAACATGTTCCACGAAGCTGCCGACAACGCCGAGCCGGCCAGGAAGACCACGACACCGAAGACCAGGATCGGCTTGCGGCCGTAGAGGTCGGCCAGCTTGCCGTAGATCGGGATGGTCACCGTCTGGGCCAGCAGGTAGACCGAGAAGACCCAGCCCACTTGGTCGATCCCGCCGAGGTCCTCGACCACTTGCGGGATGGCGGTCGCGACGATCGTGGTGTCCATCGCCACGAGTGCCATCGTCAGGACCAGCGCGATGAGCACCGGGGTGCGCGGATCGCGCTTCAGAGATGGCACTTGTTCAGACAATCACACGGACTCGTTCCCCAGATCGGCGGTGAGCTGGAGCTCACGCCTGGCATCGAGTCCGAAGCTGCGCGTAGCATGTAATACGTAACACTCGTAGTAGGAGATACGCATGCGACTCAACAGCAAGGGCCAGGTCACCATCCCCGCGGAGCTGCGGACCAAGCACGGCTTCGCCGAAGGCGACGAGGTCGACGTCATCGAGGACGGTGACTCCCTGCGCATCGTGCACGCCGGTGCGCCCGCAACTCGCGGGCAGCGGTTGGTGTCCCGCATGCGCGGCACCGCAGGGCCGGGCCGGTCCACCGACGAGCTGATGGCTCTGCTTCGCGATGACTGAGGTCTCCACACTCGTTGACAGCAACGTGCTGCTCGACGTGACGACCGACGACCCCCGCTGGGGTGATTGGTCGGCCACTGCTCTCGCGGCGGCCGCGGACGACGGGCGCGTGCTCATCAACCCGATCGTGTACGCCGAGGTGTCCGTCCGGTTCAGCTCGATCGAGTCACTCGACGAAGCGCTGCCGGAGACACGGATCCGGCGTGAAGCACTGCCGTTCCCGGCGGGCTTCCTGGCGGGGAAGGCATTCCTGTCCTATCGGGAACGCGGTGGATCGCGGCCGACCCCGCTGCCCGACTTCTACATCGGCGCACATGCTGCTGTGGCCGGTTACCGCCTGCTCACCCGTGACGCCCGGCGCTACCGCACATACTTTCCGAGGGTCGAACTCATCACGCCCGCGGACTGAGACTGCATCAGGTTGTGCCGGCGCACTCGGCGCAGATGCCGAAGATCTCCACCGTGTGCTCAACTTCGGTGAAACCGTGCTCGGCGCTGACCGATGCGGCCCAGCGCTCCACCTGCGGTCCTTCGACCTCGACGGCACGCCCGCAGCGGCGGCATACGAGGTGATGGTGATGGCCGGTGCTGCAACGGCGGTAGATGGACTCACCGTCCGGGGCGCGCAGCACGTCCAGCTCGCCGTCGGCGGCCATGGTCTGCAGGATGCGGTAGACCGTTGCCAGACCGACGGACTCACCGCCTTCCTTCAGCGAGGAGTGCAGCTCCTGTGCGGACACGAAGTCGTCCTGGTCGCGCAACTGCTCGGCGACCGCGACCTGCTGACGGGTCGTGCGGCGGGCGGGTTGTTTCGCGGCCATCGCAGATCACATCCCGGTGCTGACGACGGCGAGTGCGATCGCCAGCAGGAGCACGGAGGAACGCATCATCCGCTCGATCGGCTCGATCCGCGGCCAGGCCAGGTAGAGCAACCAGGCCACGACCAGCGCACAGAGGCCGAAACAGACGGTGCCGACGACGCCGCGGAAGACCGCGCCGATCACCAGCAGGACGAGGACGGCCAGGACCGGCAGGCCGCGCGGTGCCCGGGCGAGGCGCTGCAGCAGCGGATCGCTGGCGTGTTCGACGCGGACGCGCAGGGGCGAGCTGCTGACGGTCGGGCGGGAGGAAGCTGACATCCCTTCCAGGATATCCGGCGTGTTTCAGGGCGATTCGCCGGTGAGGGCTCCGGTGGCCTCGGCCGGCCCGCTGTGAGGCTCGGCCGGCTCGATCCATGACCGATGTCATGGGCGGGTCATGATCCGTGGCAGGGGCGTGGAAGACCCGGACACGGAAGAGTTCAGGACATGATGACGACACCACAGCCGGGAGCCACGGCGATCCGGGACCCGCACGACTCGCCGGCCATCGAACTCGTCGGCCTGCAGAAGAGCTTCGGCTCGGTCCACGCCGTCCGCGGCGTCGACCTCACGGTCGAGCAGGGGGAGGTTGTCGCGTTCCTCGGCCCGAATGGCGCCGGCAAGACGAGCACCATCGACATGATGCTCGGGCTGTCGACGCCCGACGTCGGCAGCGCACGCATCTTTGGCATGGACCCGCGCGACGCGGTCGGCCGCGGCCTGGTCGCCGCGGTCATGCAGAGCGGCGGACTGCTGAAGGACCTGACCGTCCGCGAGACGGTCGATCTGACCGCCAGCCTCTTCGTGCAGACCCGATCGGTCGAGGAGTGCCTGGAGCGCGCCGGCATCGCCGACATCGCCGGTCGGCGGGTGCAGAAGTGCTCCGGCGGCCAGCAGCAGCGGCTGCGTTTCGCGATGGCACTGGTCTCTGACCCGGCCCTGGTCGTGCTGGACGAGCCGACGACCGGCATGGACGTCACCGGCCGTCGTGACTTCTGGGCCGCGATCCGCCAGGACGCCCGGCGCGGACGGACCGTCCTCTTCGCCACCCACTACCTGGAGGAGGCCGATCAGTATGCCGACCGCATCGTGCTGGTGCGGAAGGGTCAGATCGTGGCCGACGGCACCGGTGCGCAGATCAAGGCGATGGCCACCGGTCGCATGGTCCGGGCCACGATGAGTGGTCTCAGTGATCAGCAGCTTGCCGCCATACCGGGTGTGGATTCCGTTCAGGTGCAAGGGGATTCGGTGACGCTTCACTCCAAGGACAGCGATGCGGTCGCGCGTTACCTCTTCGCCAACACCAACGCCCGCGACGTGGAGATCACCGCCCGTGGCCTCGAAGAAGCATTCATCGCCCTCACCGGCGACGACCAGCAAGGAGCCTGACGATGACCGACTTCACCGCGCCACGAGCGCTGCCGGCGGACGACCGCATCGACCTGACGCGCCGGGTGCCCGCGCATGGCGGTTTCAACGCCCGGCTGCTGCGCATCGAGCTGCTCCGGGTGCTGCGCAACAAGCGGACGCTGATCTTCACGATGCTGCTGCCGGTCGTCTTCTACATCGCGTTCGGTGTCCCGCAGTCCGACAAGTGGCCGGGCACCGACTTCGACCCGAAGTCGTACGAGATGATCAGTTTCGCCCTGTATGGCGCACTCTCAGCGTCCTGCGCCATCGGCGCCGGCGTCGCGGTGGAGCGTGCACAGGGCTGGAGCCGGCAGCTGCGCCTGACGCCGCTCACCGGCGCGGCATACATCGGGGTCAAGGTGCTGACGGCGATGATCGCGGCTGCGCTGCCGGTGGTGGTCGTCTTCGCCATCGGCATCATCACCGGTGCGTCCATGTCGGCCGGCGCGTGGCCGGCCGCCTTCGTCCTGTCCTGGATCGCCGGTGGCCTCTTCGCCTCACTGGGTCTCTTCGTCGGATACCTGGTGCCGTCCGAGAACGCCATGCAGATCCTCGGACCGGGCATCTCGTTGCTCGCCTTCGCCGGCGGTGTCTTCTATCCGCTGGCCGTGATGAGTGACACCATGCAGACCGTCGCGTCGTTCACGCCGATGTGGGGGCTTTCGCAGATCGCTCGATACCCGCTGCTCGGAGGGTCGTTCGACCCGATGTGGCTGGTCAGCGCGGTGGTCTGGATCGGGTTGTTCGCAGCCGGAGCCGTATGGCGCTTCCGCCGCGACACCAGCCGGGTCTGACACCGGCTTTGGCAGACTGAGCACTCATGGACGACGACAAGCAGCGACCGGCGCCGAAACGGACTTCGGCGCTGGACGCTGCGTTCAGCCGTGACTCCGAGGAGTCGGTGGGCAACCGGCTGATCATGCTCTTCTGGGCCGGCGTCTGGCTCTTCTGGATGCTGCAGCCGTTCGTCGACGCCGTCCAGCACATCGACACCGTCGGAGGCGTGGTCGGCGTCGTGGCGGTGCCGCTTTTCTGCATCGCCTACTTGGCGCACTTCTGGGCCTGCCGGGCGGCCTTCTTCCGCTTGTCCTACCCGTGGGGACATCGCACCCGCCCGATCGATCAGTTGCGGTATGTCGGGCTCGGCGCGCTCGCCCTCGCCTGCGTGCTCGCCGTCGGGCAGGACGGGATCGCGGCGGTCATCTTCTTCGCACTCTCCGGTCTGTGGACCATGCCGTTGGTATGGGGTTGGATCACGGTGATCGCGACGGCCGTGACCTACGTCCTGCTGTGGAACCTGCCGGGGTGGGAGGCCGACCCGAGCAGCTTCATCGGTCTCGGTTTCGGCGCTGTGGCGATCAGCGTCGGCATGATCGCCGGACGTCGCCAGCATCAGCTGCGCGAGTCACGGCAGGTCAACGCCGAGCTGATGGTGCAGCAGGAACGCAACCGGATGGCCCGCGACCTGCACGACATCCTCGGGCACTCGCTGACGGTGATCACCGTCAAGGCGGAGCTGGCCGGCAGACTGATGGATGCAGGCGCCCAGGAGCGTGCCCGGTCCGAGGTCGCAGACCTGGAGCGGCTGTCCCGGACCGCGCTGGCGGACGTCCGCCGAGCCGTCGAGGGATATCGCGAGATCTCACTGTCCGGAGAACTCGCCAGGGCCAAGGAAGCGCTGGCCGCAGCCAACATCACCGCAAGCATCCCGACCGCTCTCGACCAAGTGCCGGCCGACCTGGTCGAGCCGTTCGCCTGGACGGTGCGCGAGTGTGTGACCAATGTGCTGCGGCACAGTCGGGCATCGGCCTGCACGATCCAGGTCACACCGTCGTCGATCACGGTGACGGACGACGGCGTCGGACCCGGTGCCGACGTCGGTGACGGCAACGGTTTGTCGGGGTTGCGCGAGCGGGCACTCGCCGCGGGCGCAGTGCTCGTCAGCAGATCCGTTGACCCACACGGCTTTTCGGTCACTGTTGCCACGTCGGCGGACCAGCCGGACCGTGCCGACGGCACCGCTTCGGAAGGGGATGCCTTGCGTCATACAGCCCAGCAGCCGTCGGGGGAGTCGCTCGCATGAGCAGCCCACAAAGGTTCTCCTCCGCTTCGTCACCCCGCATGATCAAGGTGATGCTCGCGGACGACCAAGCGCTGGTGCGTGGGGCGCTCGCCGCGCTGCTGGAGCTGGAGACGGACCTCACGGTCGTGGGCGAGGTGGGGGACGGCACCGAGGTGGTCGCGGCTGCGGTCGAGGCGACACCGGACGTCGTCCTGATGGACGTCGAGATGCCCGGCATGGACGGCATCACCGCCACCGCCGAGCTGCGCAAGGCGGTGCCGACGACCCGCGTGCTGATCGTGACGACGTTCGGTCGACCGGGTTACCTGCGCCGCGGATTACAAGCGGGCGCAGCGGGTTTCGTCGTCAAGGACACCCCTGCACGGGAGCTTGCCGATGCGGTGCGGCGTGTCCACCAGGGGCTGCGGGTCGTCGACCCGGCGCTCGCGACGGACAGCCTCATCGCGGGGGAGTCGCCGCTGACGGCCCGGGAGACCGATGTCTTGCGCTCGGCGCGTGGTGGCGGCACCGTCGCAGACATTGCCGGCGAGCTCTTCCTCTCCGAGGGCACGGTCCGCAACCACCTGTCGTCGGTCATCGGCAAGACCGGTGCCCGGACGCGTGCTGAAGCGGCGCAGATCGCGGAGACCAACGGTTGGCTGTAGGCGCTGGTTGTGATCGCGCGTCGGACGGAATCCGGTGCATAAGCCTCAACGGTCGCTGGTTGTGGCGCCGATCGGCCGAAATCCCGTACATAACCGGCAACGGTCGCCGGTTGCGACCGGCTACCAGCGGGTGATCGGCCAACCGGTGATCTGCTTCGGGCGTGGCGGCGCGTAAGTGCGCACTTTCGAAGTCCGCAAGCCGAGTCGCACCAGGCCCTCGGCGATGGTGACCGCCGCGGCCACACCGTCGACCACCGGGACACCGGTGCGTTCCTTGACACGCTCCTCCAGGTCGGCCATGCCGCCGCAGCCGAGGCAGATCACCTCTGCCCGGTCCTGCGACACGGCCGACTCGCACTCGCGCACGATCGCCTCGACGGCACGCTCCGGGTCCGACTCGAGCTCCAGCACTGCCATACCCGAGGAGCGCACGGACGCCAGCCGACGATCGAGTCCGGCAAGCAACAGCCGGTCCTCGATGAGCGGGACGGTCCGGTCCAAGGTCGTGACGACGCTGTACCGATGGCCGAGGAACTGCGCCGTCGACGCCGCGGCCTCGGTGATGTCGACGATCGGGACGTCGAGCAGCTCCTGCAGGCCCTCGCGGCCGTGCTCGCCATACCCGGCCTGTATGACGGCGTCGTACTCGCCGTCATACGCCATCACCCGGTCCATCACGGCGACCGCGGCAAGGTAACTCTCCAGGTTTCCCTCACACGACTCGGCGCCGAAAAGCGGTGTGAGTGGGACGATTTCGGTGCCGGGCGAGGCAACGGCACGTGCGGCTTCGCCGATCGACTTGGTCATGGTCTCGGTGGTGTTGACGTTGACGACGAGGATCTTCATCGGTGCGCCCCCGCCTCGACGTCCTCGGCGCGGTCGACGAGGTGCTGCACGGCCTCACCGGGCACCACGATGACCGGCACCGGGGACTCGTGCACGATCCGCATCCCGGTCGACCCGAGGAACACCCGCCGACTCGGGCCCATGTCGCTGGAGCCGACGACCAGCACGTCCCCGTCACTCCACTCGACGTGTCCGATCGCGTCCGCCCAGTCCTCGCCGAACCCGACAGTGGTCTCGGCGATCGTCGGGGCATTGGGGAGGTCGCGCACTTCGGACAGCGACTGCTCGGCGTTCTGGCGGACGTCCGCGGTCACCCGTGCGCGCAGGTCGTTCTCGGCGATCAGGTCGGTCGTCAAGCTGCGCGAGCGCGTCGAGAATGACGTCAACCGCAACTCGGCGCCCATCTCGGCGCACAGCCCGGCGGCCGCGAGCACCAACCCGGAAGTGCCGGCTTCTCCGCCGTATGCCGCGTTCACCCGCGTGACCCGGTCCGGCTCGGCGGCACGAAAACCGCGCGGTGCCAAGGCGATCGGGACAGGACTCGAGTGCACCAGGTGGTTCGTCGTGCTGCCGAGCGACACCCTGCCGAGAACCCCGCGGGAGGAGTTGCCGACGACGATGAGGTCGGCCGACTCCTGCTCCGCGAGATCCACCAGGCCGCTCGGCACCGAGCGGGCGTCGTGGATGCGGAACTCGGCGTCGACATCGCCGGGGATGTCACGCTTGGCTTCCTCCAACTCGTCGACCAGTTGCTGACGCAGCAGGCTGGTGTATTGGAAGTCGACTCGCGCCACGGAGGGGGCCGGCGGCTTGTCGAGCACCATGACGACCAGGAGTGGCGACCCGGTCGAGCGGGCGACGAACGCGCCCACCTGCAACGCTTCGAGACCGGCGACTCCGGGTTGATACGCGACGATCGTGGTCATGATGGCTCTCTTTCGAACGTCAATTTCGGACCTCAGTGGGTGGTCAGTGGTGGGCGTGCACGGCGATGGCGTCGCCGTCGACCTGGCGGAAGGTCCGTGACCGATCGGCGACCAGCAGGTAGAGGACGAAGGCCAGGCCGGCGGCGATGAACCAGGAGAACGGGCCGAACGTGCTGAGTGGCTCGAGAGCGTCGATCCGGCCCGAGAAGGCGAACGCGATGGAGACCACCGCCGAGGGGACGAGGGCGATCACCGCGCGGTGATTGATGCCGTTGGTGTAGTAGTAGTCGCCGCTCGGGTCGAGTGTGTAGAGGTCGGGGACGTTCACCTGCTGCTTGCGCAGCACCCAGTAGTCCGCCATGACGATGCCGAACAGCGGCCCGAGGACGGCGCCGAGGCCACCGAGGAAGTAGGTGATGACCTCGGGGGAGTTGTAGAGATTCCACGGCAGGATGACGAAGCCGATGACGCCGGAGATGATCGCCGACTTGCGGAAGTCGAGGTGCTTCGGCGCGATGTTGGTCAGTGCGTATGCCGGTGCCACGAAGTTCGCCATCAGGTTCACGCCGATGGTCAGGATGACCAGGGCGAGACAGGCGAGCACGAGGAAGGGGGTGCTGAAGGTGTGCAGGACGTCCTCGGGGCCGGCGATGACCGTCCCGTCGACGGTGAATCGGCCACCGGCGAGCAGCACCACGATGACGCCGAAGAAGATCATGTTGACCGGGATGCCGGCGATGTTGCCGACGAGGATCGACCGCTTGGACTTCGCGCCGCGGGTGAAGTCACAGAAGTTGAGCACGAACGTGCCGTAGATGGCGACCCACCCGGACGCGCCCGCCAGGATCTCGTGCCACATGTCCCAGCCGTGCAACGCCCACGGTTTGCCGTTCATCAGTGTTTCCGGCTCCCAGGTGATGTGCCCTTTCGCCTGTATGACGACCGCGATCGCCATACCCAGGAACGTGACCAGGATGATCGGACCGGAGTAGGCCTCGAACTTGCGGACCATCTCGATGCCGTAGCAGGCGATGGCGACCTGGACGACCCACAGCACCGCGAAGCAGATCCAGCCCAGGTGGGTCAGGCCCAGCAGCTTGTGCTCGGTGAGTGCCCGCGCGCCGGGGAAGAGCGCCAGCACGAGGATGTTGCACACCAGCGACGCGAGGTAGGTCTGGATCCCGAACCAGGCGATGGCCACGCCACCGCGGAAGAGCGCCGGGATGTGTGCGCCGCGCACACCGAAGCTGATCCGGCTCATCACCGGGAACGGCACGCCCACGGTGTAGCCGACGAAGCCGGAGATCGTCAGCAGCACGAGCAGGAAGACGGCGCCGAAGCCCATCGCGAGCAGGATCTGCCAGGCCCCCAGGCCGAGGGCGAACAGGCCGATCGCGAAGGTGTAGTTGCCCAGGCTGTGCACGTCGTTGGCCCACAACGCGAAGATGTTGTAGGAGCCCCAGGTGCGGCCTTCCTTCTTGGCTGGTGCGATGTCGTAGTTGTAGAGCCGGTTGTCGCACACCGTAATGACGGCATCCGTGTCGGCCGTGTCGTGCTGGCCGAATTCGATCGGCTGAGCTATCCGCTCGGTGTTCGACATCGCGCCTCCTGTTGGTTGCAGAGCAATCTAGGAGGGCCGGCAGCGCCTGCGGGTGCGCCGACAGATATATCCGTCAGGAGGCAGATATATCTCCGCGGCTATTGCGCGATTCGTCGATGTATGCCGTCAGCTTGCCGTGGTGCGCGCGGGCGGCGGCGCTCAGCTGCAAACCGTCCCGCTGCCGGAAGGCGTCCAGCATCCGGGTGTGGTCGGTCTGCAACTCCGCGCGCTGCTCCGGGGTGAGCAGGCCCATGGCTTGTGACGGCTCGGTGAGGTCGGCGACGAGCTTCAGCATGTGCAGCAGCCGCGGCATACCGCACGGGGCGAGCAGGACTTCGTGGAAGGCGCGGCTGAGGGACTGGTAGCGGTGCACGTCGTCGGCCTCGATGGCGGCCATGAGGTCGCGGTGTGTCTCGTCGGCGAGCAGGTCGTCCGCCTCGGTGGCGGCGGCCGTGGCGGCCTCGATCGCGGTGGCTTCGAGCGCCCCGCGCACGAGGTAGAGCTCCCGGAGCTCCGGGCCGTTGAGCACGGTGACGGTGTAGCCGCCGCGCGGCTGGTGGCGCACCAGGCCTTCGCCGATCAGCGTCTTGAGTGCTTCGCGCACCGGGATCGAGCTGACCTGGAAGACCGCTGCGATCTGGTCCACGGGGAGATTCTCGCCGGGGCGCACCTGCCCGGCGACGATCACCCGCCGCAGCTCGCTGAGGACATACGGACCCGACGCATATCCGTCGGATCCGCGAAGTCGTGCGCCCCAGTCCGTCACCTCAGCAGCCATCGGCACAAGTATCGCGCTCGGCGCCCGTGTCGTCACCGTTGGCGCGGCGGAGATGTCCTGGCCGGGTGCGACCGGGCGTCAGCGGTCCGGGGTCAGCTGATCAGGTCGTCGATGACCAGCATGGTCGCACCGCCGGTGGCGAAGTTGGGGACGTCGGCCACCGCAGCCTCGCCCTCGGGCGAGCTCGTGCCGCCGGTCAGAGCCTCCTGGGTTGCGAAGTTCAGGACCGCGATCAGGTAGTAGGGCGACTCCGAGCCGTCGGTGGTGGAGCAGTGGCCGGCGTGCCAGCCCTGCAGGCCGGGGATCTTGTCGACCAGGGGCTTGTGGGTCGATGTGTAGTAGCTGTCGAACGCGGCGGGGTCGTCGGGCTGGCCATAGGTGACGATCAGCGAAGGCATGAGAGTTCCTAACATCACGTGCTGGTTGGACTGTGCCGGAGCTCGGTGAACCCCAGTCAGGTCAGACTTGCACGGTTGTGACGTACGCGACAGGACACGCGCGGATTGACCGCTCACCCGCCGCTCGCCACCGTCCGGCCGCGTCGACCGCCCGTTCCGAAGACGGGATGGGCACCGATTTTGGCGGTGAGACGTCCCTCCTGGGACGATGTATGACGCGATGACCGACACCCTGACCCAGACCGAATCTCCCGCGCCCGCGCTGCCGCCGCTGCAGATCGGCAAGCACACGATCGCCTCACCCGTGGTGCTGGCGCCGATGGCGGGTATCACCAACCGGGCGTTCCGCCGGTTGTGTCGCAGGTATGGCGACGAGGGCTCCACAGCAGGCGGCGCGTCGGGTGCGACCAGCCTCTATGTCAGCGAGATGATCACGTCGCGCGCACTCGTGGAGCGCAACGACCTGACGATGCGGCTCATCGAGCACGACCCGGACGAGTCGCCGCGATCGATCCAGCTCTACAGCACCGACCCGGAGACCACCGGGCGCGCAGCACACTTGCTGGCCAGCGAAAACCGTTGCGATCACATCGATCTCAATTTCGGCTGCCCTGTCCCGAAGGTCACCCGCAAGGGCGGGGGATCGGCGTTGCCGTGGAAGACCGACCTCTTCCGGGGCGTCGTGTCGGCCGCTGTGCGTGCGGCGGCGCCATACGACATCCCGGTGACGGTCAAGATGCGCCGAGGCATCGACGAGGACCACCTGACCTTCCTGGAGGCCGGCCGCATCGCCGAGGGCGAGGGAGCGGCTGCGGTGGCGCTGCACGCCCGCACTGCCGCCCAGGCCTACTCCGGGCACGCCCGCTGGGAGGCGATCGCGCAGCTGAAGCAGGCGGTCACCAGCATCCCGGTGCTGGGCAACGGCGACATCTGGTCGGCCGAGGACGCGCTCCGGATGGTCGCCGAGACCGGCTGCGACGGCGTGGTCGTCGGTCGCGGCTGCCTCGGACGCCCGTGGCTGTTCACCGATCTCGCGGCCGCCTTCGCAGGTGCACCGACCCGGGTCACGCCGACGATGCGCGAGGTGGCTGAGACGCTGCGGCTGCACACGGTCTATCTCGCCGAATTCTTCGAGTCCGAGGACAAGGCCTGTCGCGACATACGCAAGCACATCGCCTGGTACTTCAAGGGATTCAGGGTCGGGTCGCAGCTGCGGGCCAATCTCGGCCTGGTGAAGTCGCTGGCGTCCCTGGACGATCTCATCGGCTCGCTCGACCTCGACCAGCCGTGGCCGGGCGAGGCTGCCGAGGGTCAGCGGGGGCGCGCCGGCTCCGAGCGACACGTCGTGCTGCCCGAGGGCTGGCTCGACTCACGGACCGTCGACGACGACACCCGGCGCGACGTCGCGGCGGCGGAGGCGTTCAACTCCGGCGGCTGACGCCGTAGCTGGCGATACGCCAGCGACGCCACGGCCGCACCGATCGCCCAGAGCACGTGCACGCCGTTCATCACGAGCAACGCGCACACGCTCACGAAAGCAAGCAGCGCGGTCCACCAGCCCGCGCTGCCACGAGGCAACAGCCGCACGGCGGCAGCGGTCCCGAGCACGTACACCGCCGTGAAGCAGCCGGTCGTGAGCAACATCAGTTCGGTCAGGTCGAAGGAGAACACCTCGTTCGCGGCCAGCGAGCAGAATGCGAGGCCGGTGACCAGGGCGAGACTCCTGCGCGGGATCCCGCCCGCCTCCGACCCCTTGGCGAGCGCGGCCGGCAACGCGTTGTCGGCCGCCAGCGCCGCCCCGAGCCGCGAGCCGCCCGCGAAGTAGGCGTTCATGGCGCCGAAGGTCAGCATCACCGCGATGACCGCCGTGATGGCGCGGGCCGGTCCGCCGAGTCCGGTCACCAGCAGCGCAGAGAGCGGTGCGTCGGTGTCGGCGGCGCCCGGACCGAGCACCAGGACGGTCGCGGCGGCGAGTGCGAGGTAGAGGATCCCGACGACGACGATCGCGATCGTCGTTGCCCGCGGCAGGTCACGTTGCGGATCCCGGTATTCACCGGCGAGCGGTGCGATCGCCTCCCAGCCGGCGAACCCCCAGACGAGCAGCGCGGCGGCGGAACCGATGGCGCCGATCCCGTGCGGTGCGAACGGTGTCAGGTGCTCGGTGCTGCCGTGCGGCGCCGCGACCAGGACCGCGACCGCGATGAGCACCGCGAGGACCGCGGTCAGCACCAGTTGCACGCGCCCGGACAGCCGCAGGCCGGCCGCATTCAGCAGCCCGACGCCGCCGATGACGCACACTGCCGTCGCCACGGCCGTGGTGCGGCCACCACCGACCGCCTCAGCGACATACGCCCCGGCCATCAGGCTCGCCGGGGGAGCGCCGACCGGCACCGCGAGGAAGAAGCACCACCCGACGGCACCGGCTGCGCGCGAGCCGAACGCCCGGTCGACATATGCCGACACGCCGCGCCTGTCCGGGTGCCGTGCGCCCATCACCGCGAAGGTGGTCGCGAGCGGAATGCTGAGCACCACCAACCCGATCCACGCCACCAGTGACGCCGGACCGGCGACCTGCACGCCAAGTGACGGCAGCGTGATGACCCCGGTGCCGAGCACGGCGCCGATGGACAGTGCGGCGCCCTGCGGCACCGACAGGAAGTTCTTCACGGCTCGATCCTGCTCCGCGTCAATGGCTTGCTGAAGATCCATTTCTGGTCAATTCGATTGGGCCAATCTACGGTGACCCGATGGACCTCCTCGTGGACCTGTCCGGGCCCGGTGACCGGGCGACGCGCATCTATCAGCACCTGCTCGACGGCATCGCGTCCGGGCGATTGCCCCCTGGCGAGCGGTTGCCGGCGACGCGTGCGATGGCACAGGAGCTCGGCGTCGCTCGGGGGACGGTCTCGACCGCATACGACCGGCTCGTGGCAGAGGGATATCTCGAATCCCGCGTGGGCGCAGGCACGTTCGTCAGTCGCGAAGTGGGTTCGGTTCTCCCTGCCTCGGTCCCCGCCGGAGAGGTGCAACCACTGCGGATGTGGGACACCTTGCCAGCCGCGGTGCCCGACGCGCCGTCGCTGGATTACGACCTGTCCGTTGCCGGGCCGGACACCCGTCTCTTCCCGTTCGCCGTATGGCGGCGCCTGGTCTCGTCCACCTTGCGCCCGGCTCTACAGGAGCAGCCGGTCTATGACGGCAGCGGGCATCCTCAGCTGCAGCGTGAGATCGCCCGGCAACTGCGACTGTCCCGGTCGGTGATCACTGACGGCGCGGACGTGCTGCTGACCAATGGCGCGCAACAGGCGCTGGACCTGATCTGCCGGGTCCTGCTCGCCCCGGGCGACACCGTCGCCATCGAGGACCCCGGTTACACAGCGGCGCTGCGGCTCTACGCCTCGCACGGCGCTGTCGTGCGCGGCGTGCCCGTGGACGACGAGGGCCTGGTGGTCGACGCACTGCCCGACGACGCACGCCTTGTCTACGTCACACCGTCGCACCAGTTCCCGACCGGTGCGGTCATGTCGTTACGGCGCCGCACCGCGTTGCTGGACTGGGCGGCATCCCACGACGCGCTGATCGTCGAGGACGACTACGACAGCGAATTTCGTTATGGAGCAAGGGCACTCGCGCCATTGCAGAGCCTCGACCGATGCGGCCGAGTCGCTTACGTCGGGTCGTTCTCCAAGGTGCTGATGCCGATGCTGCGCATCGGCTACCTGGTGGCACCCCGCTCGTTGCAGCCGGCGCTGCGGGCGGCGAAGATGCTCAGCGACTGGCAGGGAGACACCGTCACCCAGGGCGCGATGGCCCGTTTCCTGGCCGAGGGTCTGCTGGCTGCGCACATCCGCCGCGCGACCCGGGTCTACGCGGGCCGCCGAGAAGTGTTGCTGCACGCGCTGTCCGAACTCGAGGACGTGCTGATCACCTACCCGTCGAGTGCCGGACTGCATGTGTGCACCCGCCTGCGGGACCAGCGCCGGTCGGACCGGAAGCTCGTCGCCGCCCTGGCGAACGAGGGCGTCGGTGTCGAGCCGCTGTCCCCTCGGTATGTCGAGCAGCCCGCCATACAGGGCTTGGCTCTCGGCCTGCGGCACACCGACGAGGAGCGCATCCCCGAGGCAGTGCGACGGATCGGTGTCGCCGTGCGCGGCCGGTGAATCTGCAGGAAGCGTGGGGCTATTCGACGGGCCGCTCGGGGTCGGTGATCCAGTGCGACCAGGAGCCGATGTAGACACTCGTCGCTGGCCGGATGCCGCTGGCCTCCAGCGCCAGTGCCAGGTGGGTGGCCTGCACGCCGGACCCGCAATAGACGCCCACCGCGCTGTCCGTCCGTATGCCGAGGCCGGTGAACCGCAGCGCGAGATCGTCCGGCGGCAGGAACGTGCCGGCGTCGGTCAGGTTGGCCAGGGCCGGAGCCGACACCGCGCCGGGGATGTGGCCTGCGACAGGGTCGACGGTTTCGTTCTGCCCGGCGAAGCGGTCGGCCGGGCGCGCGTCGAGCAGCAGCCGGTCGGCCGCGAACTCGGCCGCGCCGTCGGCGTCCAGCAGTGCAGCACCCGGGTCGGTGGGGTGGAAGTCCCCGGGCGCCACGTCCGGCAGCTCCGTCGTGACGGGAAGTCCGGCGCGGTGCCAAGCGGCGAGCCCGCCGTCCAGCACCTGCACGTCCTCTTTGCCGAAATACTTCAGCAGCCACCAACAGCGGCTGGCGGCAAGGGAATTGCCGTCGTCGTAGACCACGACGGGTCGATCGTTGCAGACTCCTGCGGCGCGCATCGCGGCCGCGAAGACGTCACGTGACGGCATCGGGTGCCGTCCGCCCGCACCGGGTGCGTCGGCCATGACGCCCTCGAACTCCACCCACGCCGCACCGGGCAGGTGCCCGGCGTAATACGCCGGGCGCCGGGTGGCTTCGCCCATCTGCCACCGCGTGTCGATCAGAGTTACCGAGTCCAGCACGGTCGACAGGGCACTGGGGATGATCAGCGGGTGTGTGGGACGCGTCATACCTGAAGTCTGATGGTCGAGGGCGAACTGCCGCAACGGCGGCGGGAGGCATCAAAGTCGGCTGCGTGGGTAGGCTCAGGACGTCCAGGTGCCCCCGCGGGCACTCGAGAACACGTCCTACCAATGGAGGCCAGCCCGTGATTGTTCGTCGCCTTGCCCGCCCGATGCTGTCGTCGATCTTCGTCGTCGCAGGCTTCAACTCACTGCGCAATCCCGACCACGCCGCACCGGCTGCAGCACCGGTGCTCGACAAGTGCCGGGCGATGTTGCCTCAGCAGGTCGCGTCGCTCGTCCCGGCGGACCCCGCGACGGGTGTGCGCGTCAACGGTGCGGTGCACGTGGTCGGCGGTCTGCTGCTGGCGACCGGCAAGTTCCCGCGCGTGGCGTCCTCGGTGCTGGCAGCGACCCTGGTGCCCACGACGCTGGCAGGCCACCCGTTCTGGCAGGAGGACGACCCGGCCAAGCGCGCACAGCAGCAGATCCACTTCTTCAAGAACGTCAGCCTCTTCGGCGGCCTGTTGATCGCAGCCGTCGACACCGAGGGAAAGCCGAGCGTTGCGTGGCGCAGCCGCGCAGCGGCCCAGCACGCGGGCGAGGCGGTGTCGTCGTCACTGTCCTCGGGCGAGGGCGCGGACACGATCAGCTCGTTCAAGGAGACCGTCGGCAACGTGGCCGAGGCAGCCAAGGAGCACAGCGCGCACCTGGCGGACGTTGCCAAGGAGCAGGCGCCGGTCGTCGCCGAGGCCGCTCGTGAGCGAGGCGAGGCGGTCGCAGAGGCCTTCCGTGAGCACGGACCGGTCGTGGCCGAGGCGGTCCGCGAGCGCGGCGGGCGCGCCGGTCGTCGTGCCGCCAAGCAGGCCGCGAAGGCGGCCAAGCAGGCACGCGCACAACTGGCCTGAGTCTCCGCGACGCGCACGCCGGTCCGCCGTCGGAAGGCAGTGGCCCGGCGTGCGCTGCTCGTGCATGGGAGCCGGATCGGGTTGAATGAAGACATGTGCCGCAACATCCGCCCGCTGAACAACTTCGAGCCGCCCGCTTCGGACGAGGAGGTGCGCGACGCCGCCCTGCAGTTCGTCCGCAAGATCGGTGGCGGCAGCAAACCGTCGAAAGCCAACGAGGCGGCCTACGACAAGGCCGTCGCCGCGATCACCGCGGCCAGTCGAGAGCTGATCGACTCGCTGGTGACCACTGCGCCGCCGAAGAACCGTGAGGAGGAGGCGGCCAAGGCCAAGGCCCGCTCCGCCGCGCGCTACCAGTCCCAGGCGTCATGACGGCCGACATCACCGTCCAGCCGCTGGACCGCAAGGCGCAGCGTGCGCTGGCCGGTTGGCTGGGCGACGCGCAGGCCGCGGGCATCGATGTCGACGACATCGGCTCGGTCGGCAGCACGTATGACGACTACGTCGACCGGGTGCTGCTGCTGCCCGCGGACGACCGGCCCGATCCCACACCGACCCTGACGATGATCGCCATGGCGATGGGGGAGTACCTCCAGCGCAACTCGTCCCTGCAGTGGCGAGTCGTCGAGGACGCCCAGGGGATCGATCTGGCGCTCTCCTCGGCCGACGACCTGGGTGTGCTCTATCCGATCGACCCGATCGCGCAGGCGTGGGAACAACGACGGCGCGGCTGGATCCCGGTCTTCGCCCGCGAGTTGCTCAAGAACATCGGGGACGAATCCGACTGATGGGGACTGCAGGCAGGACCGCCGCATCGCGGGTGAAGTGGTGCCTCAACTGGGCGAACGGCTCGACCGCGCTCGGTTTCGCGGTCGCCCGGCTGGGCCGCGCCTGCGTCGCGAGCGGTCCGCGCGGTCTCTACCTCGCCGGTGGCTATCGCTTCGGGTTCCCGGTGGCCGGCGCGTTCACGGTCGGCAATGTGCTTGTCTCCAAACATGATTGGGCGCAGTTGCAGCGTGACGATCCAGACCTGATCACCCACGAGGAGCAACACAGCTGGCAATACGCCGTTTGTGGCGGACTGCCCTTCCTACCCCTGTATGCCGCGGCGCTCGCCTGGTCCTGGGTGCGCACCGGCGATTTCGCGTCCCGCAACGTCTTCGAGCGCAACGCGGGGCTGGCGATGGGCGGCTACCACGAGCATTCGGTGCGGTCGCTCGGCTCCGCGGTGCGCAGTGTGCGGGCGGTTCGAGGTTGAGCTACTCGGCATACGACCGGCAGCGCTTCGTGCGGGAGGACCCGGCCCAGAAGCGTGCGGACAGAGACGATTTCGCCCGCGACAGGGCACGGGTGTTGCACTCCGCGGCGTGGCGACGGCTGGCGTTCAAGACCCAGGTGCTGCAGCCGCAGAACGACTTCATCCGCAACCGGCTCACGCATTCGCTGGAGGTCGCGCAGATCGGCCGCGAGTTCGGCGAGGCGATCGGCTGCAACGCCGACGTGGTCGACACCGCGTGCCTTGCGCACGACCTCGGGCATCCGCCGTTCGGGCACAACGGCGAGAGCGCGCTGAACGAATTGTGCGGCCACATCGGCGGATTCGAGGGCAACGCGCAGACGTTCCGCATCCTGACCAGGCTGGAGGCGAAGCGCTCGCGGGCCGGCGTCGGCGGTGAGTCGGTCGGCCTCAACCTGACTCGCGCGTCCCTGGATGCGGCGAGCAAATACCCGTGGTTCCGGGGCGAAAGTCGCTCTCATCCCAGCAAGTTCGGCTGCTACGCGGCGGACGAGGAGATCTTCGGCTGGGTGCGCGCGACGGTGCCTAGCGGCCGCCGTCAGCAGAGATGCGTCGAGGCGCAGGTGATGGACTGGGCCGACGACGTCGCCTACTCCGTGCACGACGTGGAGGACGGCATCACCTCCGGACTCATCGATGTGCGCGCGCTGCGGTCGCGTTCCGAGGTCGACGCGTTGGCCGACCTCGCCCGCCGCATCTACGCGCCGCAGCTCGAAACTGCCCAGCTGGCAGGGTCGTTCGAGCGCCTGGTCGGGTCCGGCGTCATACCCGATCAGCAGCAGTCAGGTCGTCGCGGCGTCGCCGCCCTGAAGGACATGACCAGCCGACTGATCGGCCGGTTCGTCGGTGTTGCGGAGCAGGCGACCCGCGACAAATTCGGCAACGGTGCCCTGACCCGCTACGCCGCCGACGTCGTCATCCCGACCGACGTGTTGGCCGAGTGCGTCATGCTCAAGGCCGTCGCCGCACGCTGGGTGATGATGACCGACGCCCGTCGCACACTCCAGGCCGAGCAACGCCGGATCGTCCAGACGCTGTTCACGGTCCTGCAGGAGCACCCGGAGCGGCTCGACCCGCTCTTCGCCGAGGACCACGCGGGTGCGGGTGATGACGCTGCGGCACTACGGGTCGTGGTCGACCAGATCGCGTCCCTCACCGATCATCGCGCGAGGGCCCTCGCCGAGGAGTGGAGCTAGCCGCCCGCTACGTTCGGAAGCCTGACGACTGGAAAGGACCCCGGCATGAGCGCATGGTCTCTGAGTCCACTGCCGATCATCGGCGCACCGATGGCCGGCACCGGCACACCCGCATTGGCCGCCGCGATCAGCGACGCCGGTGGGCTGGGCATCTTCCCGGGTGGTTACCTGACCGGGGAGAAACTTGCCGAGGGCATCGATGCCGTCCGTGCGCTCACCGATCGGCCGTTCGGCGTCAACCTGTTCCTGCCGACACCGGTCGACGAGGAGCGTGACGGCGACCGGTTGCGTTCGTATGCCGAAGCGCTTGCGCCGGTCGCAATGTCGGCCGAGGTCGAGCTGCCGACGCCGCGGTGGGACGGCAGCGACAACTTCCGGGACAAGATCGAGGTGCTGGAGCAGGCGCGGATTCCATTGGTGTCCTTCATCTTCGGCGTGCCTCCGGTGGATTCGGTGCAGCGCCTGCACGCTGCAGGATCGGTCGTCATGGCAACCGTCACCGACTCCTCGGAGGCCCGGGCAGCGGTCGACGTCGGGGCCGACCTGTTGTGCCTGCAGGGCACCGACGCAGGTGGGCACCGCGGCACGCACCGCGTCGACGCCGAGCCCAACAACCAGGGCTGGCGGGAGCTGCTGCCGGCAGTCCTCGCCGAGGTCGCCATCCCCGTCGTGGTGGCCGGCGGAGTGATGTCCGCGCAGGACGTGACGGACGCGCTGGCCGCGGGAGCCGTTGCGGTGCAATGCGGTTCGGCGTTCCTACTCACCGACGAGTCGGGGATGAACGACGCCTACCGCGCCGGGTTCACCGATCCGGCGTTGACCGAGCAGGTCGTGACACGCGCGTTCAGCGGGCGCCCGGCGCGCGCCATACGCAATGGGTTCGTGGCACGCCTGGACCCCGTGGCGGTGCCGGTCTATCCGATCGTCAATCAGCTGACGAAGCCGCTGCGTGCCGCCGGTGCGGCCACCGGCGACCGTGACCTGGTGAGCCTGTGGGCCGGCACCGGCTGGCGGCAGGCACGGCCGGGTCCTGCCGCCGACATCGTGGCTGCGCTCGCCGCCGAGGTGGCCGAGAAGTCACAATCGTCAAGGTGGCCGAGGAGCCTGTGAGCTCCGCCCTGAGGAGCCCGTGAGGAACGAGCGGGCGTCACGAAGGGGGACGAGCAGGCGTCTCGAGGTCCCGCCGACCGACCGGGAATGTCCTAGCTCGCACTTATCGTCGGGGCATGGACACGTTCGTCGATCGCGACCTGACCGGTGTCGAGTTCCGTGAGTGCATGCTCGACCGCGCCCGCTTCGTCGGAGTGGTCATGCGCGGCGCGGAGATCGATGGGTTGCTCGCCGACCTGACTGTCAACGGTGTCGAGGTGATGCCTTATGTCGAGGCCGAGTTGGACCGCCGTCATCCGGTGCGGGTGCTGATCCGGTCCGACGACGTCGTCGACCTGCGACGCGCCTGGCAGCAGTTGCAGGACGACTGGGCGGCGACGATCCTTCGGCTGCGCCGGTCGCCCGGCACCGAGCGGGAGTCGGTGGGTGGTGAGTGGTCGGCCATCCAGACGTTGCGGCACCTGGTCTTCGTGCACGATTCCTGGTTCGTGCGGTGCTGTCTGGGGCGGACCGATCCGTTCACGCCGATGGGGCTGACGATCGCCGACGTGCCGGGTGAAGCAGCGCCAGGTGTCGACCCGGCCGCGGACCCGGCGTTGGAGGAGGTGCTGGCGGTCCGGGAGCGACAGGCGATGCTGCTGACCGAGTGGCTCGCGGAGGTCAGCGCGGAAGACCTCGCACTGCCGGCGCCGGTGCCCGACGACGAAGTCTGGCCGCCATACGCGAAGGGGCGCACTGTGGCGCAGTGCCTGCGCACGGTTCTGAACGAAGAGTTCGAGCATCACGGTTTCGCCGTCCGCGACCTCGCGACGCTCGACTGACCTGGCTTGTGGACAGGCTGCCCACCCGACGAACGTGGCCACCTAGACTGCGGGTGTTATGGCGGGTCGCATCAAGTCCGAGGACGTCGAGCTCGTCAAGGAGCGCAGCTCGATCGAGGACGTCGTCAGCGAGCACGTCACGCTGCGCAGGTCCGGCAGCAACATGGTCGGTCTGTGTCCCTTCCACGACGAGAAGACCCCGAGTTTCTCGGTCAACCCGACCCAGGGTTTCTATCACTGCTTCGGCTGCGGCAAGGGTGGTGACGTCATCTCGTTCGTGCAGGAGGTCGACCACCTCAGCTTCGCCGAGGCCGTCGAGCGGCTGGCCGGCAAGGCCGGCGTCGAGCTGCACTACGAGGACGGCGTTCGACCGCGCGAGGAGAGCATCGGCCGCCGGACCCGCCTGCTCGAGGCGCATCGTGTCGCGGAGGAGTTCTACACCTCGCTGCTTCCGGCCATGCCCGAGGCCCGGACCGCCCGCGACTACCTGCGCGGCCGGGAGTTCGACGGTGCGATCGCCGAGCAGTTCGGGCTCGGCTATGCGCCGACCGATGGCCACGCGCTGTCAAAAGTGTTGCGCGACAAGGGATTCAACCGCGACGAGATGCTCGCAGCCGGCCTGATCAACCGTGGTGGCTATGACGTCTTCCAGGGCCGCTTGCTCTGGCCGATCCGTGACATCACCGGCGACACGGTCGGATTCGGTGCGCGACGGATCTTCGACGGCGACCCGAGGCCGGCGAAATACCTCAACACCGGTGAGACCGCGATCTACAAGAAGCAGCGGGTGCTCTATGGCCTCGACCTGGCCAAGAAGTCGATCGCGGATGATCGCAAAGCGGTGATCGTCGAGGGCTACACCGATGTGATGGCCGCCCACCTGTCCGGTGTGACCCAGGCGGTCGCGACGTGCGGCACCGCGTTCGGCGTCGACCACATCAAGCTGTTGCGTCGGCTGCTGCGTGACGAGCGCGGGGGAGACCCGGCCAAGGTGATCTTCACCTTCGACGGTGACGCGGCCGGGCAGAAGGCCGCGCTCAAGGCGTATGACGAGGACCAGCGCTGGGCCGCCCAGGCGTATGTCGCGGTCGCGCCCGACGGGCAGGACCCGTGCGAGCTGCGGATCTCCGACGGGCCGGAGGCCGTGCAGAAGCTGGTCGACGGGGCGACCCCGATGTTCGAGTTCGTCGTGCGCACGACACTGGCGCGCTTCGACCTGGACTCGGTCAGCGGGCGGGTGGCGGCGACCCGTGCTCTGGCGCCGATCGTGGCCGACATACGTGACTCGCTCAGCCGTGACGAGATCATCCGGGAGGTTTCCCGCAACATCGGGGTGCACGTCGACGATTTCACCCAGGCGGTCCGGCGCGCACCGCGTGGCGGCATCGCCGAAGCGGCCAAGAAGACACGGGATCGGCAACCCGACGCGCCGGCCGAGACCGCGGCACCGGCTCCGGCATACGAGCCGCCCAACCTGCGCGACCCGATCGTGCGCGCCGAGCACATGCTGCTGCAGTGCGTCGTGCAATTCCCGTCGGCCGTGCCGACCCAGCAGCTCGATCCGATCGACCCGGATGATCTGACTGCTCCTGCCCACCGCGCGGTGTTCGAGGCGGTGCGCACCGTTGGTATCGATCCGACGCGCACCCAAGGTGCGTGGGTGTCGGCGATCAACGAGGCGGTGCCCGAAGTGGTGCGTCCGCTCGTTGCGCAACTCGCGGTCGAGCCGTTGCCGACCAAGCTCGACTCCCAGGGACGTCCCGACTGGCACTACGTGCGCTCGCTGGTGGTGCGGGTGCGGGAGGTTGCGCTGCGCCGGAAGATCTCGCAGGCGATGAGTGCCTTGCGACGCAGTGACGACCCGGAGCAATCGCGGACGATCTCGGCGCAGCTGACCACGCTGCAGCGCTCGCTCGCCGACCTGCTGGCAAACCTGGAGTGATCACGAAAGGTGACCGAGGAGCGAGGGACGAGCGTCTCGAGGTCCCTCGACGCCGAGCAATGGACAATGGAGGCACCATGTCTTTCCTGAAACGCGCCCGTCCGCAACTTCCGCCAGAGGTGCAGCAGCAACTGGATCTCCCCAAGCGCGAGCGTGTGCTGGCGTCGGCGGTGGACAAACCCACCGGCGCACACGTCGTGGCAACCACCTGGCATCTGTTCGTCGTGGATCCTGACGGGCAGGTCGTCGCGCGTCCGTGGCACGACGTCGACTCCGGGCAGTGGGACTCGCAGACCTGGTCGCTGACCGTGACCTGGATCGACCGAAAGCGTCCTGGGCAGTGGACCTTCGACGAGCAGGACACCCGGCTGCCGGAAACGTTCCACGAGCGGGTGCAGGCCAGCATCGTGCTCAGCGAGGAGTTGCCGCTGACAGGTCGCGGGTCGGGTCGCGTCGTCGTCCGGCGTGACCTGCAGAACGACTCGTTGCTGACCCAGACAGTGCTCGGACGTGGCGTCCGCCCGAATGACCCGCAGGTGCAGGACGCGGTCGCCCGCACCAAGGCGTTCGTCGAGGACGCAGTGGGCCTGACCTAGGTCGCCCGATTGGTTGTTGGGCGGGCGAATTTGCTATGGTTCTGCACGCGCACAACACGCGATCCCCTGTAGCTCAATTGGCAGAGCATTCGGCTGTTAACCGGAGGGTTCTTGGTTCGAGTCCAAGTGGGGGAGCAACCCGAACGGCCCGGATTTCCGGGCCGTTTTTTGTATGTCGTGCCCGGCCTCGCTGCTACCCGGAACCACCCGAGGGTCAGGCCTCTCGAGATCGGGCATCTTCATCCGCGCAGTCCGTGACCGACCAGCACTTGGCAGGCTAGCTAGTACGTCATACGATGCAACGTATGGCGAGACAGGGGCGCGACAAATACGGACTGGCGAGGTTCGGTGAACCCGGGCTGTTGGTGCTATCAGCATTGCTCGATGGACCCAAGCACGGCTACGCGATCATCGAGGACGTTCGTGAGGTGACCGGGATCGATCTCGGGCCGGGCACGCTGTATGGCGCCCTGGCGAAGTTGGAGGATCGTGGGCTGATCCAGGCGGTGCCGTCGCAGGACAGGCGTCGGCCCTACACCATCACCGACTCCGGCCGGGCCGCAGTCACCGAGCACGTCGCGATGTGGTCCAACGTGGTCCGCACGACGTCCCGACGACTGGGCATCGCATGATCGGGCATCGCATGATCGGGGCGTTGCTGGCCCTCTACCCGCGGGCGTGGCGGGACCGTTACGGCGAGGAATACCGGGCCCTGTTGGAGGACACCGGACTGCGCCCCGCGGTTGTCGGCAATGTGCTCCTGCACGCAGGGCTGGTCCGGACGCAGCAGCACCGCACCGCATTGCTGCGGTTCGGGGCGTTGATCGTGTTCGCGATGGCGGAGGCACTCGCGCTCGCTGCCGGCTACACCGAGAACATCCTGTGGTTGCCACGCGAGCCGGCGAGCCTGGTGCTGTTGGCCGTGGCCGTCGTCTCGCTTGCCGTCGTCGTCGTTCCGTTGGCCGCCGGCATGGGCCGAATGGCGATCCGGGCGGTGCGCCGGTGACCGGGAGCAGGCTGGGTAGGAGTCTCCGACGCGTCGGCTTCACCGTGGTGATCTTGGTCTGTGCCTACCTGGTCGTGCGCGCGGTCGTCGAGGGCGCAATGGTCGTCAGTGGCCAGTCGCTCGATCCGAACGACTGGGGTGGCCCGACCACCGCGGGCATCCTGGCCGTCCATTGTGTGCCGGGGTTGATCGGCGCGCTCGTGATCTTTCGCCTGGTGCGGCGGCGCAGCGTATGACGCGGACGACCCGGAGAGTGGCAACCCGTAGGGTCGCTGCATGACCAGATCCCCGCAGACACTGTCCGAAGCCGATCGGCGTCTGGTCGCGGGATGGGCGGCCGATTGTGCCGAGCACGTGCTGCACGTGTTCGAGGATGCAGCGCCGACCGATAGCCGGCCACGGGACGCGATCGCGCGTGCGCGTGCCTTCTCTCGCGGGGAGCTGGGCACGGCTGACGAGATCCGGCGTCGATTCGTCGGCGGAGTGCCGGCTGCCGAGATGCCCCATGCCGCGGCCGGCGCCGCCGCCCGCGCGGCGGGCCAAGCAGTCGGGGTGTGTCACATGGGTGCGCATGCGCTGGGTGCGGCAGGTTACGCGGCCAAGGCGGCGTCGCTTGCGGCGACCGATCAACCTGACGCCGCGGCTGCCGAGATCCGTTGGCAGCTGGCGCAATTGACACCCGAGATACGCGCCGCACTGTGTGCACTGCCGGCACTCGGGACGAACCGGTCGGGGCCGCTGGGCGCGGGCCTGCTCACCTCGGGCGAGGTCGGCGCGAACATCCGCCGGCTGCAGGACGCTCTCCGCGACGACGGAGCTCGTTGAGCTTGTCGAAACGACGGTGTGACCTCGACAGGCTCGGCCACCTTTTGGGGCTCGGTCACCTCATGGGGGCTCGGCCACTCCGTAGGGACGATCAGCCTTCGCCGGGCGTTGCGACAGCTCCCTCGACGGCGTCGGGCTCCTGGACCTTGCGGCCGCGCGCCTGCATCCGGTGCTCGACCCAGGTCGCCAGTTTGCTCAGCCCGTAGTTGATCAGGATGTAGATCGCGGCGAGCACGATCAACATGGCAAAGATGTTGCCGTTCAACGACGTCGCCGGCTTGCTCTTGTAGAGCAGCTCGCCATACAGCACGTTGTAGCCGAGCGCGGTGTCCTTCAGCACGACGATGACCTGGCTGATCAGTGACGGCAGCATCGCGGTGATCGCCTGCGGCAGCAGGATGATCCGAGTCGTCTGACCGGCGCTGAGCCCGATCGAGCTGCCGGCCTCGCGCTGACCGGAGGGCAGTTGGTCGACCCCGGAGCGGATGACCTCACAGATCACCGAGGAGTTGTAGAACGCCAGGCCGGCCACTGTCGCGATCAGCGGTCCGCTTCCGCCGCCGTGGCCGTTGGCGGCGAGCAGGCCGAAGATGAAGAGCATCATCAGCAGCACCGGTATGGCGCGAGTGAGCTCCACCCACGCGGTGACGATCCACCGCACAGCACGTATGCCGACCGCGCCGAGACCCTTGGTCTTGGGCACCTCCCACATGCGAAGTATGGCCAGCACCGCACCGAGGACCGAACTGATGACGATGGCGAGGGCCGCGGCGATCAGCGTGCCGCGCAGCCCGGGGAGGATGTAGTTCTTCCAGGTGCCCCACTCGGCGAAGGGCTTCCACTTGTAGCTGGCGAACTGGTCCTTGTCGGCCAGCTTCCAGATGACCAGCGCCAGGATCGCTGCGACGACGAGGCCGCCGACGACCCCGAGGATCGCGTAACGTCGCCGGGTCTTCGGACCCGGCGCGTCGAACAGGACTGATGCGCTCATCGTTTCACCGCCACACGCTTGCCGAGCCAGCCGAGTGTCACGCCCATCGGCAGGGTCAGGATGATGAAGAAGGCACCGACCACCATGAACGCCAGGTTGAGCATCCCCGGGTCACGCTCGGTCACGGTCTTGAGCACGCCGGACAACTCGTAGACGCTGATCGTCACCGCAACCGTGGTGTTCTTGGTCAGCGCGATGAGGGTGTTGCCCAGCGGCACCACAGCGCCGCGGAACGCCTGCGGCAGGATGATCTCGCGCATCGTCTGGCTGAAGGTCAGTCCGATCGACCGGGCGGCCTCGGCCTGGCCGAGTGGGATGGTGTTGACGCCGGACCGCAGCGCCTCACACACATAGGTCGCGTGATAGACCGTCATACCGACCGCAGCAAGCCGAAAGCCGTTGACATCAGCGAACTTCGCGTCGTTCGAGTCGGCCAGCGAGATCCCGAGTTGGATATAGAGGACGAAGCTGCACGACAGGATGATCAACGTCAGCGGAGTGTTCCGGAAGATGTTGACGTATGACGTGCCGACGAACCGCAGGATGCCGACCGGCGACAGGCGCAGCGTCGCGATGATCGTGCCGACGATCAGACTGCCGACCGCGCTGATCAGAGTGAGCTTGATCGTCGCCCACAGCGCGGTCCAGATCTGATAGTCGGAGAAGAGCGAAGACACCAGGCCGTTCCTATCTTCTCTCGGGATGGTGGTCGTCGGACCCGACGATGGCCACGTGACGGCTGGTCATCGTCGGGTCCGAACTACGTTGCCCACGTTGCAGACTCAGCCCTTGCAGCTGGGAGCCTTCGGCGGGTTGAGCTTGGTGTTGTACTTGTAGTCGGCGCCGAGGTTGTTCTCCAGCGCCTTCTTCCAGTTGCCGTTGTCGAGGGTCTTCTTGATCGCGGAGGCGACCTTCTTGCAGTCGGCCGAACCCTTCTTCAGGCCGATCCCGTAGTTCTCCTCGCTGAAGGTGCCGCCGGCCAGCTTCACCTTGTCCTTGTATTGCGGCTGGTTGGCGTAACCGGCCAGGATCGCGTCGTCGGTGGTCATCGCGTCGATGGAGCCGGATGCGAGAGCCTCGGCACAAGCGGAGTAGGTGTCGTACTTCTGCGGCACCAGCTTCGGCTGCTCCTTCTTCAGGTTGTCGACCGACGTCGAGCCGGTGACGGAGCAGACCTTCTTGCCACCCAGATCCTTGACACTGTTGACCTTGGAGTCCTTGCCGACCAGCAGCGACTGGCCCGCCACGAAGTAGGGACCGGCGAAGCCGACCTCCTTCAGGCGCTCCGGGGTGATCGAGTAGGTGGCGACGATCATCTTGACCGTGCCGGCGGCCAGCATCTTCTCCCGCTGCGGTGACGGCGACTCGACGAACTTGATCTTGCTGTAGCCCATCTCGGCCGCGACACAGCGTGCGATGTCGACGTCGAAGCCGGTGTACTTGTCGCCGTCCTTCAGCCCGAGGCCGGGCTGGTCGTACTTGATGCCGATCTTCACCGACGGGCCCGAGTCGGGCAGCTTGCAAACGGCTTCGCTGCTGCCCGAGCCACCGGAGCTGCCGCCACAGGCGGTGAGTCCGAGGCCGAGCGCGGCAGCCGCCGTTGCGGCATAGAACGCGCGGAACTTCATGAGATTTCTCCTCCAGATATCGATGACGAATCGCAAGCGTTGCCAGGGCGATCGGTGACGAAGATCGTCCTTGCTGTGGTGGTCATGGCGTGGTCAGTGGGTCAGGATCTTGGACAGGAAGTCCTTGGCCCGCGAGGACTGCGGGTTGCTGAAGAAGGCCTCCGGTGCCTGCTGCTCCAGGATCTGGCCGTCCGACATGAAGACGACACGGTCCGCGGCGCGACGCGCGAAGCCCATCTCGTGGGTGACCACGATCATCGTCATGCCGTCCTTGGCCAGTCCGGCCATCACATCGAGGACCTCGTTGATCATCTCGGGATCGAGCGCAGAGGTCGGCTCGTCGAAGAGCATGACCTTCGGACGCATCGCCAGCGAACGCGCGATGGCGACCCGCTGCTGCTGCCCACCGGACAGTTGGGCCGGATATTTCTCCGCCTGGGCCTCGACCCCGACGCGCTTCAGCAGATCCATCGCCTGTTGCTCCGCGTCGGACTTGCTCAGTTTGCGGACCTTGATCGGGCCAAGCGTGACGTTCTGCAGGATCGTCTTGTGCGCGAAGAGGTTGAACGACTGGAAGACCATCCCCACGTCGGCACGCAGCTTGGCCAGCGCGGCGCCCTCCGCGGGCAGCGGCTCGCCGTCGATCGTGATGTCGCCGCTCTCGTAGGTCTCCAGGCGGTTGATCGTGCGGCAGAGCGTCGATTTGCCCGAGCCGGACGGTCCGAGCACGACGACGACTTCGCCCTTTGCCACCTCCAGGTCGATGTCGCGCAGCACGTGGAGATCACCGAAGTGTTTGTTGACCCCCGCCATACGCACGAGCGGCTCACCGGAGGCCACGTTGGTCTCACCCGCGGGGGGCGCCTGGTCCGTCATGAGTACGAACCTTACAAGCCGGGGTCAGAGATTTTTGAGGTTTTTGGGGTAGGGCGCGATTTCGTTGCCGTGCCGTTGTATGTCGCCGTCCGCTCGCCCTGTTCAAGCGGTCCGCGCGGCCGCCGGACGTGGACCTGCACGCGCCCGCATGCCGGGGTGATGCCAGAATGTGCCTGCACCACAGGGGGCGATAGCTCAGCCGGTTAGAGCAGCGGACTCATAATCCGTCGGTCCTGGGTTCAAGCCCCAGTCGCCCCACCCAGAATCCTGTTCCCCGTGCTGTGTCCGAGCGCGCATCTATCGTCGAAGCATGGAGCAGCATGCTGACCTGAACCTGCGCGGTACGGAGATCGTCGACGCCGACCTGCGGGAGGCGTGGCTGCGCCGGCCAGATCTCGAGAAATCCCATCTGCGCGGAGCAGACTTCACGAACGCCGAGATCGACGGCGAGATCGACGGACTGGTCGTCAACGGTGTCGAGGTCGCCGATCTGGTCGAGGCGGAGCTCGACCGCCGACATCCCGAACGCGCGGTGCTCCGTGCGCAGTCCGCGCAGGAGTTCCGGTCGGGGTGGGCGGCGCTGGAGACGATGTGGCAGCGGACAATTGACCGCGTGGAGACGCTGCCACCAGGGACCGTGGACCTGTCGGTGCACGGCGAATGGTCGTTCTCGCAGACCCTGCGGCACCTGGTCTTCGCGACGGACGTCTGGCTGGGCGACGCGATCCTACGCCGCGAGCACCCCTACCACCGGCTTGGTCAGCCGTTCTCCGGATGGCGTGACCGCGCACCGGATGCGGGCATCGACCTCGACGTGCCGGTGGGCTTCGCCGAGGTGCTGCAAGTCCGCGCCGAGCGCGTCGCACAGGTGCGCGACTACCTGGACACTGCGACCGATGCAGACCTGGACGGGACGGCCGGCGAGCCCTTCTTCACGGCAAATTCCTTCCCGGTCCGGCAGTGCGTGTGGATCATCGCCAACGAGGAGTGGCACCACCATCGCTATGCCGTGCGCGACCTGGACGCCCTCGCCGACGGAGTCACCGGCACGCCGATCTAGCGTCCCGATCCACCTCGACACAGAGTGGATAGCGTTGTCAGTCAACGACTTTCGCGGCAGTAGCCAACTGTGCATAGAGCTCTGCCCCCGTCCACTGCGGATGTATGGCGCGCTCCGCGTCATGGACCAGGGCCACCAGCCGGGCGTTCACGGGAGCGTCGGCGCCGGCCTCGCGCGCCAGGTCGACCACCGCGCCGTTGATCCAATCGACCTCGGTCGGGCGACCTGCGACAAGATCATCAGCCATCGACGACCTGGCCGTCGGGTCGATGGCCAGCACCTTGCCGCCGAGCCTGCGGAAGAGAAAGTCGGGCAACCGGAGCGCGCGGGCCATCACCCCGGGGGAGACCGGCGTGAGCTTCGCGGGAGCCGGCTTGCTCGCGCCCATCACACGCAGCGCTTCACCTTGAGCGAGGGAGAGGCAGCGCCGGAAGTCGCGGTCCTCGAGTTCGGCGCGCAACGGCAATCCGGACAGCGCGTTGATCGCGTTGTTCAGGTTGAGCAGCAGCTTTGCGCGCAGGACGGCTTCCATGTCCGAGCGTTGCTCGACCGGCACGCCGGCCGCCGCAAACACTCCGGCATACCGGACCCACATCGGGTCGGTAGCAGCCATGATCTCGCCCGCGGTCGTCTGCTGGAAGCTCGCGCCGTCGCGCACAACGTTGAAGCCGACCATTCCGGTGACGACCCGGTGGCCGGGCAGGCCCGCCCGCAGGTCTGCCCCGCCATGGAGGCCGTTCTGCAGGTTGAGCACGACGGAGTCGGTGGCCAGCAGCGGCCGTAATTGCTCGGCCACCTGCTTGTTCGCACCGGACTTCACCGTCACGATGACCAGGTCGGCGTCAGATACGACTGCAGGGTCAGTGGTGAACTCTGGTGTGACACAAAGGGTTCGGCCGTCGCGGCCGCTCAGTCGTATGCCGCCCGACACCTGCTCCTGCATCGAAGCGCGACCGACAAACGTCACCGGGGCGCCGCTGGCGGCCAGCCGACCGCCGACATAGCAACCGATGCTCCCGGCACCGAAGACGCAGATCGTCATGGCCACACCATAGGTGTGGTTCAGGCCGCAGTCGCCTCGGCGCTCGCAGTCTGTCGGCGGGACGGCAACGCAGTGGGCTCGATCGGCCTACGCCGGCTGCGCCGCTTCAGGCGTGCTGCCAGGTGGTTGGGCAGCGACAGCCGGATCACCTTCATCCACGCCGATCCCACCTGCCGCGGCAGCGACCCCGTGAGGTACTGCAGGCCGTAACGCTCGCAGATGTCGCGCACCTGCGGCGCGATCTCGGCATACCGGTTGCTCGGCAGGTCGGGGAAGAGGTGGTGCTCGATCTGGTAGGACAGGTTGCCGGTGGCGATGTGCATCGCTGTCGAGCCGTGGATGTTGGCCGAGCCGATCATCTGTCGCAGATACCAGTCACCGCGGGTCTCGCCGTCGATGGAGGTCTTGGTGAACGTCTCGACGCCCTCGGGGAAGTGTCCGCACATGATGACCGAGTGGGTCCACAGGTTGCGGCCGAGGTTGGCCGTGTAGTTGGCGATCAGCGTGCGACGTGCCGAACCGGTGAGCAACGCAAGCGCCGGGTGCACCACGTAGTCCTTGGTGACCTGCGCGCGGATCTTGTTCACGACCTTCTTGGCATCGCGCTTGAAGACGTCCTTGTCCTTGCGCCCGATGAAGTACTTGCCGAGCTCCAGGTCGTATGCCGCAATGCCGTATTCGAAGAAGCAGGCGTTCACGAAGTTCCAGACCGGCTGGCCGAGATACATCGGCACCCATTTCTGGTCCTCGTCGACGCGCATGATGCCGTAGCCCAGGTCGTTGTCACGGCCGAGCACGTTCGTGTAGGTGTGGTGCAGCTCGTTGTGGCTGTGCTTCCACAGGTCTGCGGGGGAGGCGTTGTCCCACTCCCAGGTGGTCGAGTGGATCTTCGGGTCACGCATCCAGTCCCACTGGCCGTGCATGACGTTGTGCCCGATCTCCATGTTTTCCAACACCTTTGACACCGTCAGCCCGACGGTGCCGACCACGAACGCCGGCTTCCAGCGGGATGCGAGCAGCAGTGCACGCGAACCCATCTCGAGGCTGCGCTGGGTCTTGATGACCTTGCGGATGTATGCCGCGTCCTTCGCGCCGCGCGTCTCGATGACGCCCGCGCGGACTGCGTCCAGCTCACGGCCCAGCGACTTGATGTCCTCCCGGGTGAGGTGGGCGACGGGGTTGTGTTCCTTCTTCTGCAGGGCAGTCATGGGGTTCCTTCGGTTCGGAGGGAGTGGTCAGAGGTCGATGTCGCAGCGGCCGGCCGCCGCGGAGATGCAGGTCTGCACGAGGACACCGTCGCCGGGGGAGGCGGTGGTCGTCTCGCCCGTGCGCAGGTCGCGCACCGAGCCTTCACGCAGTGGCAGGACGCAGCCGAAGCAGATGCCCATGCGGCAGCCGGACGGCATGAGGACTCCGGCTTCCTCGCCGGCATCGAGGATCGGCTGCGCGCCGTCGCATTCGATGTCCTTGTCGAGGCCGGTGAGGTGAACCGTGCCGCCCTCGCCGGGTTCGGCCAGGGTCGGGCGGAACTGTTCGGTGTGCAGCCGGCCCGCGAGACTCGCTGCTTCCCAATGGTTTTCGAGCGCCTCGAGCATGCCGGCCGGGCCACACGCGAAGGTCTCGCGGTCGCGCCAGTCGGGCACCAGGTCATCCAGCGCGGCAGTGTCCAGCATGCCGTGCACGTCGGTGTGCCTCTCCTGCAACGACATCCGGCCCTCGTCGGCCAGCGCCCGCAACTCGGCGGCGAAGATGACGTCCTCCGGTCGGGGCGCCGAATGCAGCAGCACGACGTCGTCCAGCCGGTCGAGGGTATGCCGCAGCATGCCCATCACCGGAGTGATGCCGCTGCCGCCGGTGAGCAGCAGGACCTTGGCAGGCAGCACCTCGGGCAGCACGAACTCGCCGTCCGCCTGCTCCATCTGCAGCACCTGCCCGACGCGCAGTGACCCGACCAGCTGCGTGCTGACTGCGCCGCCGCTGATCGCCTTGACGGTGATCGAGATGCAGCCGTCCGTCCGCGGACCGGACGTGATCGAGTAGGCCCGCCACAACCGGACACCGTCGACGTCGACGCCGACGCGGGTGTACTGGCCGGGTCGGTGCCCGCGCCAACTGCGGCCGGGACGGATGGTGACCGTCACGGCATCGGCCGTCTCGCGAGTGATCGACTCGACGCGGCCGCGCAGCAGGGTGGACGACCGCAGTGGGTCGAAGAGGTCGACGTAGTCCTCCGGCAGTAGCGGCGTGGTGGCCGCCTTCACCAGACGGAAGGCGTGCGTGCGCCATCCGCCGCGACCGGGTGTGGCCACGTCGGGGGAGGTACGACCGTGCGGTGCAGCTGTCATGGATACCAGACTGGCGCACGCTCTGGATCAAATACTTGCCCTCTGCGGGTGAGCAGATACACTTGATTTGTGCGCAGCGAACAAACAGTGCCCGATGCGGTCGGACTCGAGATCCCGAAATCGGTCATTGCATCGCTCGTCGATCTACTGCCCGCGGTGAGCGAGCGCGTCGTCGGCGCCGTGGTCGACAGCGTGCCCAGCTACGCCGGAGCGCTCGCCGACCAGATGCGGGAGACGATCGAGCAGGCGGTGCAGTCTGCGCTCGCCGGATTCCTCCGCCTGGCAGCGGCTGGGCCCGGCGGCGATCCGAGCACTCCGATGCAGACGTCGGTCCAGGGTGCCTACGCCCTCGGCCGGGGCGAAGCTCGCAGCGGTCGCTCGATGGACGCACTACTCGCGGCATACCGCGTCGGTGCGCGCGTGGCCTGGCAGGACTGGTCCGCGGCAGCCGTCGCGGCCGGTCTGGACGCGAGCACGCTTGCGCGTTTCGCCGAGCTCGTCTTCGCCTACATCGACAGCCTCTCGGCGGCGAGCGTCGCCGGCCATGCGGAGGAACTGGCCGTCGAGGGTCGGGTCCGGGAGCGACGACGTGAACGGCTTGCGGGCGCGCTGTTGGAGCGCCGTGGCAAGGAGACCGTGCTGAAACTCGCGGAGCGCGCCGACTGGGTGCCGCCGGTGACCCTGACGGCGATCGTGCTGCCCGCCGAGCGGGTCAGCGCCATCACCGCCCAGCTCGGATCCGGTTGCCTGCGCGCGGAGGACGAGTCCGACCGAGAGCACCCGGTCGCCGTGCTGCTGGTGCCCGATGCGGACGGTCCGGGCCGTGTGCACCTGCTCCGAGTGCTCGCCGGGCGGCCCGCGTATGTCGGCCCGGTGCGACCGTGGCTGGATGCGGGGGCGTCATACGACCGGGCGTTGCGGGCACACGACCTCGGTTTCGCCGGACGCGAACCCGTCGACACCGATGACCATCTCGCGCGACTGGTGACCCAGGCCGATCCGTTGGCGCATGCTGACCTGCGGGCGGCTGCGTTGGCACCGCTCGCCGAGCTGCCGCCCGCGACGGGGGAGCGGCTCGCCGAAACGCTCCGGTCCTGGCTGCTGCATCAGGGCCGTCGGGACGCGGTCGCTGCACAGCTGCACGTGCATCCGCAGACCGTCCGCTATCGGATGGGTCAGATCCGCGAGTTGTATGGCGACCGGTTGGCCGATCCCGATGTGGTGCGTGACCTCGTCATCGGACTGGCTGCACCGGACGCGTGATCGCCGGCTCCTCGTCATCCGCGATGACGGCGGCGACGATCAGCCCCTGGCCGATCAAGTAGGTCAGCATCACCCAGAAGTCGTGCACGGGCAGCGTCACGTCCGCAAAGGCGTGCAACGCGATCAGCCCGTCGGACGCCATGAAGACCGCGCCGCCGACACCGGCGAGACCGGACACGCCCGGGGCCAGCAGCGCCATCGCGGTCAGCGTTGCGCCATACCCGATCACCGGGGGAGCGAGCGCACCTGCCCCGGGCAGGCACCACGCGATCAGGGCTGCGAATGCCGCGAGATAGGGCACTCGAGCCGGCCACTCGGTCCACGGTCTCGACCGTGCCCGGTAGGGAAGGAACCCGCTGATGTAGGCAACCTGGGCGACCAGGAAGCAGCCGACCATCGCCAGGAATCCGGGATCGTCGGTCAGAAACCGCGGCACGGAGTCGCCGAGCCACGAAGCGCCGAGCGCAACCAGGGTCAGGTCCGTCAACCGGGACCGACCCGACCGCCCGGCCAGCAGCACCGCGGCGAGTGCGGGCATCAGCAGTATCTGGGTCGCCGAACTGACCGGGCCGTCCTCGTCGACGAACTGCCAGGCCAGGTGCAGCGCTGCCACCGCACCGAACCCCGCCACCGCAGCGCGGCCGCGGCGGGTGTCCGCCACGGAGTCGTATGCCGTCCGAAGCCTGGCACGCAGTCGTTTCATGCGGGCCAACCTACTGGCCGGTCAGCAGGCGGTGGCCCACGACTGCGCACCGGCCACGAAGTTGTCGGGTCTTGCCGAAGCCATCAGGTCGATAGGCTGGATACATGTCCAGTCAGATGAACGGCGGCTTCGGCCGCCAAGCAGCCAACCTCCGCGGCGGGCTCAGCCTCGAATACCCGATGTCCTTGGGGGTATTCACCGAATACAAGGACGCGCAGCGCGCGGTCGACTACTTGTCCGACAACGAGTTCCCGGTCGAGAACTGCATGATCGTCGGCACCGAGCTGAAGCAGATCGAGCGGGTGGTCGGCCGGCTGACCTGGGGCCGTGTGCTGGCCGGCGGTGCACTGTCGGGTGCCTGGTTCGGTGCGTTCATCGGCCTCATCCTGTCGCTTTTCGAGTCCGGCGTGAACGTCCTGGGCGTCGTGCTGTCGACGGTCATCTTCGGTGCGATCTTCGGCGCCGTCTGGGCAGCGATCGGCTACAGCCTCACCGGCGGCCAGCGTGACTTCCAGTCCGTGACGCAGGTGGTGGCGACGAAATACGAAGTGCTCGTGGAGCACAAGTTCGCGATGAAGGCGCACGAGCTCCTGGACAACATGCCCGGTGGGGGACCGACGCTGACCTGACCTCGTCGGCAGCTCGGCCGTCTCGGGGTCAGAGCTTCAGCTCGTCGTCGGCGTGGCCGAACTTGTCCTGCAGGAAGCGGTAGCTGGCCAGCAGGCCCTCCGACCCGTGCGTGCGCGCCTCCGCCGCGATGTCGTCGAGGGCACCGTCGAGCAAGGCGAGCTGCTCGTCGAAGAGCTGCACTCCGGTCTTGCCGTCCTGCAACGGAAGGCTGTCGGCGGTCGACGGCGGCAGCGCGAGATAGCCGCGGACGGCGGTCGGCGCAAAGTCCTCATGGATCTGCTCGACCTCGAAGACCAGCCGTGCGCTGGCGTCGTGCGACCGCAACTCGCGGTGCAACGCGTCGGCGCGGCGTAGCAATTCGTGCAGCGTCTGCCGGGACTGAGCGGGCAACCGAGGGTGGTTGAAGAGCTGGTGCAGCTCCTGCCGGTTGATGCGCATGCTGGCGTCCCGGGCGGCTGCTTCGTGGAAGGCCCGACGCTGCAACTCGCGCGACTGCCGGCGCCGGTTGCGCTGGGGTCCACCGCTGATCAGCCAGAGCCCGATGAAGCAGGCGAGCGGGAAGAGCACCCACGGCGGTTGGCCGCTCACGATCGTTGCGACGATGACCGCGGCGAGGCAGCCGAACGCCGTGATGAGCTCCTCACGGCACTTGTGCAGCGGCCGGAAGAGGAACTCCACGCTCGAGAGCATCAGGACCGGCATCCCCACGTGCACGATCCATTGTGCGGGAGTGAACGCCAGGCCGACCATGACTGCGGTGCAGGCGATCGTCCGTATCCGTGCCTCGCTGCCCCTACAGAACGCACTGGTCAGCATCGTGATGAATGCACCGACTGCAACCAGGTGCAGAATCCACTCCATGGTCATCCCCGTCCCGTGAACTGTCCTCCCAGGTTAACCGTCCAGCGCGGGATCGGCAGTTCCCCTGTGGATGAGAGAGCTCATCAGATCCGGCGCGGAGAGCAGTTGCTCATAGGCGAGTTCGGCAGCACCGACCAGCGGCGCATCGCGAATCCCGCCTTGCAGCAACGTGATCGGGGCGCGACCGATGGTCACCATGCCGCGTTGCAGACCGATCCGGACCGACGGTTCGGCGAGGCGCAGCACCTCGGCCAGGTGGCCCCCCGCAACGATCGCGGCCGGGTTGAGCACGTGCGAGATGTTCGACAGGCCACGACCCAGCCACTGGCCTGCCGCCGCGACGACCTCGACCGGGATCTCCTCGCCGCGCTCGGCCTGCGCGAACAGCGGACCCAGCTCCGGCGTCGCAACTCCGGCAGCGCCCGCGGAGCGCAGGATCGCCGCCTCGCCGACATACTCCTCCAGACAACCGCGGTTGCCGCAGTGACAGACCGGACCGTTGGCCTGCACCGACATGTGCCCGATCTCGCCGGCATACCCGCGGCTGCCGCGCAGCAGCTCGCCGCCGATGATGACGCCGCCGCCGACGCCGACCCGGCCGAGCACATAGACCACGTCGGTGTAGCCGGCCGCGACACCACGGCGGTGTTCGGCCAGGGCCGCCAGGTCGGCGTCGTTGCCGATCACGATGTGATCGGACAGGCGGTCGCGCAACAGGTCGCCGAACGGCTCGTAGCTCCACTGCAGGTTGGGTGCGTAGACGGCGATGCCACGCGGGTTGTCGATCATGGCCGGCAGGCTCACGCCGATCCCGACTCGTATGCCGCCGGCCGCTGCCGTCAGCTCCGTGGTCGCCGACGCCACCCGGTCGGCCACCTGTGCTGCAGAGCGCTCGCGACCGACCAGTTGCCACTCGACCCGCCCCAGCACCTCACCGGACAGGCCGATCGCTGCGACCTCGACGCGAGCGACGTCGATGTCCACCGCGATCACGTGCACCGAACGGGGCCGGGGGACCACCAGGTATGGCGGTCGCCCGGCCCCGTCACGGTGCCGATCCGGCGTGCGCTGGGTGACCATGCCGAGGTCGAGCAGGTCACCGACCAGTGCGCCGATCGTGCTGCGGTTCAGGCCGGTGCTGCGGGCCAGGTCCGGGCGGGACACGGCACCGTGCAGGTGAACCTGGCGCAACACGACCGACAGGTTCTGGCGACGGATCTCCTCCGGGCGCGAGACGGACGAAGCGCGACTGGCCATCAGCGCGTCAGCCGAGTCCGGCTGCGCCGGCGCGACGCCGGGAGACCGCATCCACGGTCGCGGCCAGCAACAGCACCAAGCCCGTCACGATCCACTGCCATGCCGAGTTGTTCTTGCCCTGCAGGAGGTCCGCCATGCCGTTGGTGATGACGGCGACGACCGCTCCACCGACGACGGCGTCGGTGATCTTGCCCTTGCCGCCGAAGAGGCTGGTGCCACCGACGACCGCGGCCCCGACGGCCAGCAACAGTGTGTTGCCGCCGCCCTGCGAGGCGTTGACCGCGGTCTGTGAGGCGAGCACGACACCGGACACGCCGGCCATCACCGAGCAGATGACGAAGACCGACACGCGCACCGCGTCGACCCGGATGCCGGCCCGGCGGGCGGCCTCGTCGCTGCCACCGACGGCGTAGATGTGCCGTCCGTAGCGGGTGCGGTTGAGAACGAAGCCGAGCGCGATCACCAGCACCAGGATCACCGGCACGACCCAGGGGATGCCGCCGAGGTACTCACCGGCGACCTTGACCTTCACCAGCGCGCCGTCGCGCTGCACGATCTTGAATCCGCCGTCGGCGTTGGGGGAGCGGTTGAGGTTCAGCACCAGCGTGAAGACGATTGCCAGCAGTGCGATGGCGCCGATCTTCGCGGCAGTGACGACAACCGGCTCGGTCGGCAGGCCCCGGCGACGCCGGCCGGCCACGGCCAGCAGACGCTGTGCGGCATACCCGACGATGACCAGTGCGGCCATCGTCCAGCCCGCCCAGCGGGGCATGTTGTCGTTCTCCAGCGCGACCAGCGTCTTGCTCTGCAGCGCCAGGTTGCCTTGGGTGTTGGCACTGTTGACGACGATCTGGACGACTCCTTGCAGGCCGAGGAAGAGCGCCAGGGTGGACACGAAGGACGGCACGCGTAGATAAGCCCGCATCCAGCCGATCAGCAGGCCGATGACGGCGCCCGCGACGAGCGCGACGAGGACAGCCAGCGGCCAGATCCAGTTGTGGATCAGCAGCACCGCCACGATCGCGCCGCTGACACCCGACGCGGTGCCCGCGGACAGGTCGATCTCGCCGAGCAACAGTGCGAAGACCAGACCCATCGCGAGCAGGATCCCCGGCGCGGCCTGGGTGATCAGGCTGGCGATGTTGTTCTTGGACAGGAAGCCGTCCTCGACGACCGCGAAGATCAGGAACAGCACGATGAGTGCCGAGACCGCGGGCAGCGAGCCCATGTCTCCGCCGCGGATGCGCTGCCAGTAGTTGTGCAGGTAGGTGCCGACGCTGCTCGTTGGCACGGTTGCCGCCGCGGTCTCCTCGACCGCGGCATCGACGTCGTCGGCGGTGGCGCTCTTGGTCAGGTGTGGGGTCATCGGGAGGCTCCGGAGGTTGCGGTGGGCTGCAGGCCGAGATCGCCACTGCGCCCGGTGGTGATGAGTTCGACGATCTGCGTCTGGTTGACGTCGGCCCGGTCGACGGTCGCGGCCAGTTGCCCGAGGTAGAGGACCGAGATCTTGTCGGCGACCTGCAGCACGTCGAGCATGTTGTGCGAGATGAGGATGACGGCGGTGCCCTGGTCGGCGAGGCGCCGCACCAGTTCGAGCACCTGCTCGGTCTGGGCGACACCGAGCGCGGCGGTCGGTTCGTCGAGTATGACGACCTTGGACTTCCAGAGCGCGGCCTTGGCGATGGCGACGGTCTGGCGCTGTCCGCCGGAGAGGCTGGAGACGCGCTGGCGCACCGACTTCAGGGTCCGGACCGACAGGGAGGTCAGCGTCTCGGACGCCGCGATCTCCATCGACTCCTCGTCGAGCACGATGCCACGCACGCGCTCGCGACCGAGGAACATGTTCTGGACGACGTCGAGGTTCTCGCAGAGCGCGAGGTCCTGATAGACGATCTCGACGCCCAGTGCCGACGCGTCCCGGGGACCGGCGACGTGCTCGGGCTTGCCGTCGAATTCGTAGGTGCCGGAGTCGATCTGGTGGGTGCCGCCGATGCACTTCACGAGTGTCGACTTGCCGGCGCCGTTGTCACCGACGAGGGCGGTCACCTGTCCGGGGTATGCCGCGAAGTCGACGTCGTGCAGCACGTGCACGGCGCCGAAACTCTTGTTGACCCCGCGCAGTTGCAGGATCGGCTGGTCAGACATGAATCTCCTTGTCGCCCAGTGCGGTGCGTCCAAAGTTGCTGGACAGCCGCTCCGCGTCTGACCAGAAACTTTGCCCACATCCGCACCAGCTCTATTTCTGCTTCACTGCACCAGGGGGCCGGACGGGGACGAGCCCGCCGGCCCCCTGCTGCGCGTGGTTCGAAGGTGCTTACTTGACGCCTGCGGCCTTGCACTTGGCGGCGTAGGAGCCCTTGCAGGTCGTCGACTTCGGCGTGTAACCGTCGTTGATCGGCTGCGCGACGTTGGCCTTGGTGATGGCGATCGGGGTGGCGAGGATCGCCGGCACCATGCGGCCGGTCTTGGTGTCCTTGATCTTCTGCGTGGTCTTCGGCGGGGTGCCGTTGGCCAGCTGCGCCGCAGCGTCCACCACCGGGTAGGCCTCGTCCTTGGACGGCTTGTAGATGGTGAAGCACTGTGTGCCGTCCATGATCCGCTGCAGGCCCTCGACCGTTGCGTCCTGTCCGGAGACCGCGACCTTGCCGGCCAGCTTCTGCTTCTTCAGGTCGGTGATGACCGATCCCGCCATACCGTCGTTGGCGACCATGACGGCGTCGAGCTTCGGGTTCTTCTGCAGCATCGAGGTGAAGATGATGCCGGCCTTCTGGTTGTCCCAGTCGGCGACCGACTGGTCACTGACCTTTTTCCAGCCCTTCTGCTTGGACAGCACCGAGTCGTAGCCCTGCTTGAACAAGGTGGCGTTGTTGTCGGTCGGCGCGCCGTTGAGGTCGACATACGTGACCGCCGACTTGCCCTTGACCTGCGAGCACTGGGTGAGGGTCTTGCCCTGCAGCTCACCGACCTTGGTGTTGTCGTAGGACACGTAGAGGCTGGCCGACCCGCCGAGCGTCAGGCGGTCGTAGTCGATGGTGTAGATGCCCTTGGCCTTGGCCTTCTTCTCGATCTGTGCCGCCGAGGCGGAGTCCAGGTTGACCAGTGCCAGGACCTTCACACCGTCGTCCATCATCTTGGACGCGATGGTGGTCATCTGCTGGGCGGAGTTGTTGGCGTTCTGGATGTCGCACTTGAGGTTGTCGATCTTGCAGCGTTCCTTCAGCGCATCCGGGTCGGAGGAGATCCACCGGTTGGACGACTGGCGGTCCGGCAGGATGACGCCGATCTTGGCGCCCTTGCCATCGACCTTTCCGCCGGCGGCAGCGGTCGAGCCACCGCTGTCGGCCGAGGCTGCGGGGGTGTTCGCGCCCCCGGTGTCGTTGCTTCCGGAGCCACCGCCGCTGCTGCTGCCGCAACCGGCCAGAGCGATGATTCCCGCCATTGCACACACCGTGCTGAGTGCACCTTTGCGCATCGTTTCCACCTTTCGGTCAACGGGGGAGCCGGTTCGCCCAAGCTCGGTCCGCTGGAGGATGTGAATATGTTGTGCACGGCAACATATATGACGTGGAGGTGACGCGGACCACATTTTCCGGAATCCGCGAAGCGTCACGCCGATCGTGATCCGACCGTGACCTGAGCCGCCGCGGGACGGCGATCTACTCGTCGTCCCGACGCCTGGGTGGTGCTCTTGTGGTGGATGAGGCAGAATGGCGCTCACAACCACAGATGGCACTTGCACGGCACGTATGCCGGCCGCCGCTCACGAGGTCGTTGGGGAAGACGTCCCTCGTCATTGTCAGGAGGCCAGGATGTCTGCCGCGAACCCGCGTGCCGTGACCCGTGGGGTGGTGTTCGTTCACTCCACCCCCGTTGCGTTGTGCCCACACATCGGCTGGGCGCTGGAGAGCGTGCTCGGTGCCGCAGCTCCCATCGAGTGGATCAAGCAGCCCGTCGCCGCAGGCACGGTGCGCACCGAGCTGTCCTGGATGGGCGAGCCGGGCACCGGCGCCAAGCTGGCCAGCGCACTGCGCGGATGGGTCGACGTGCGCTACGAAGTCACCGAGGAGCCCAGCCCCGGATGCGACGGATCGCGCTGGTCGCACACGCCGACGCTCGGCATACACCACACCTGGACCGCTGCGTCGGGGGACGCGGTCGTCGGTGAGGACCGGCTGCGCGCGTCACTCGCGGCGAGCAAGGGTGACCCGGAGTTGTTCCGGGAGGAGATGGCCGAGCTGCTCGGGACCGCGTGGGACCAGGAGCTCGAGCCGTTCCGTTACGCCGGTGAGGGGGCTCCGGTGCGCTGGTTGCACCGCGTCTCGTGAGAGGCGTCTCGCGGTCGAGCGGCATACCGAATGATTGAGCGGCGTACGCAATTGGCTTGATTGCGTACGCCGCTCAATGCGGTGGTATGCCGCTTGATCAGACCGACTTCATCGCGATCGCGATGTTGTGGCCGCCGAAACCGAAGGCGTTGCTCAGTGCGGCGATGTCTCCGTCGGGAAGCTTCCGGTTGCCGTCGATGGCCAGGTCGAGATCGATCTCCGGATCGACCTCGGTGACATTGATCGTCTGCGGGACGGTGCGGTGGTGCAGCGTCTGCGCGAGGAAGACCGCCTCGATGGCGCCCGCGGCACCGAGCAGGTGACCGGTCATCGACTTGGTGCCGGTCAGGCACACGCCGTCGATCGCGTCGCCGAAAGCCCTTTTCAGCGAAGTGATCTCGGCGGCGTCGCCGACTGGGGTCGACGTCGCGTGTGCGTTGACGTGGACGATGTCGGACGGTTTCAGGCCGGCGTCGTCGATGGCTTCGGTCATCGCCCGCGCCTGGCTCGCGCCCTCGGGGTCACCGGCGGTGATGTGATAGGCGTCTGCCGACATCCCGAGCCCGGCGAACTCGGCATAGATCTTCGCGCCGCGTGCCTTCGCGTGGTCGTAGGACTCCAGGACCATGACTCCGGCGCCTTCGCCGAGCAGGAAGCCGTCACGGTCGGCGGCCCAGGGGCGGGAGGCGCCCTGCGGGTCGTCGTTGCGCTTCGACAGTGCCTGGGATGCTGCGAAACCGGCGATCGGCAGCGGGTGGATCGCGGCCTCGGTGCCACCGGCGATCGCGACATCGGCGCGGCCCTCGCGGATCATCTTGACCGCCATCCCCATCGACTCCGCGCCGGACGCGCAGGCCGACACGGCGGTGTGTGCACCAGCGCGGGCCTTGAACTCCAGGGAGACATTGCCGGATGCGGCGTTGGGCATCAGCATCGGGACCGTCAACGGGTAGACCCGCCGCGGGCCCTTCTCGTTGAGGACGTCGTACTGCGCCAGCAGGGTGTGCACGCCACCGATGCCTGTGCCGATCGCCGCGAGCAGTCGCTCCGGCTCGACCTCGGGGCTGCCGGCGTCGGCCCAGGCCTCGCGAGCAGCGATCATGGCGTATTGGGCGAACGGGTCCGCACGGCGGACCTCAACCTTGGCGAGCACCTCGCTCGGGTCCTGTTTCAGGCTCGCGGCGAAGGTGACCGGGAGTTCGTAGCGCTCCAGCCACTCGGGCGGCAGGGGCTTGGCACCGGATTCACCGGCGAGCAGGGCGTCCCAGGTCTCGGGGGCCGTGCCACCGATCGGCGTGGTGGCGCCGAGGCCGGTGATGACGACGCGCGTGTCTGCGCTCATGGAAGTTCAGGCTCCTCAGGCGGGGTGCAGAGAGTATGGCGCGCAGCGGCCTCGATGGATGTGAGGCCGCTGCGCAGCAGGGCGAGGTGTGCTCGCCTCAGGCTACGGCCGAAGGCTCAGCTCTGCGCCTTCTGGATGTAGCTGACCGCGTCACCGACGGTGGAGAGGTTCTTGACGTCGTCGTCGGGGATGCGCACGCCGAACTTCTCCTCGGCGTTGACAACGATCGTCATCATGGACAGCGAGTCGATGTCGAGGTCCTCGGTGAACGACTTGTCCAGCTGGACCTCCGAGGCCTCGACCCCGGTCTCTTCGTTCACGATGTCGGCAAGGCCCTGCAGGATCTCCTGCTCGCTCTGCGCCATTGTCTGTCTCCTTAGGACGTTGCTGGTGTTGGGTTTTGCACCTTCGGGCTGACCCGGATTACCCGCCGGGCCGCGGGAGTGTCACGTTCGACTCTAGCCGTGCTCCCCGCCGAGTACCGGCGGACGAGCGGCGCGGTGGAGCCGAACTTTTTCGTGCCGGCTCAGGGCAGCTCCACGACCTGTGCGGCATAGACCAGGCCGGCGCCGAAACCGATCTCCAGGGCGAGGCCGCCGTGGGGAACTTCGCCCTGGCGCAGCATGCGCTCGGTCGCCAGCGGGATGGACGCGGCAGAGGTGTTGCCGGTCTCGGCGATGTCGCGCGCGACCGGGATGTCCGCGGGCAGCTTGAGTTGCTTGATCATCGCGTCGATGATCCGCATGTTGGCCTGGTGCGGGATGAATGCGTCGAGGTCGTCGGCGGTGATCCCCGCCTTGTCGAGAGCCTGCTGGGCGATGGGCGCCATACCCCAGACGGCCCAGCGGAAGACGGACTGGCCGGCCATCTGCATGGTCGACGCCTCGGCGATGTTGGCGACCTCGAACTTGCTGTAGTCCGGCTCCTCGCCGGTGGCCTCGACGTGCTCCCAGATGCGGCGGATCTCGTCCCAGCCGACTCGTTGCTGGATGGTCGACCACTTGTCGCCCTCGGAGCCCCAGACCGTCGGGCCGATGCGGGGCACGTCGGATGCGCTGACGACGGCTGCTCCCGCGCCGTCGGCCAGGATGAACGACGTGCCGCGGTCGTGCCGGTAGGTCCACTGCGACAGCTTCTCCACACCGATCACCAGCACGTTGTCAGCGCTGCCGGCTCGCACCATGTCACTGGCCAGCGAGATGCCGTAGCAGTAGCCGGCGCACGCGGCGGACACGTCGAACGCCGGCACGTTGCCGGTGCCCAGCCGGGTCGCCAACAGCGGTGCGGCTGCTGGGGTTTGGAAGGGATGACTGATCGTGGCCATGACGATGGCCCCGACCTGGTCGGCGGTGATGCCGGCCATCTCCAGCGCCGGCACCGCAGCCTGCTCGGCCATGTCCACCACGGACTCGTCCTCGCGGGCGAAGCGCCGGGTCTCGATGCCGGAGCGCTCCCGGATCCACTGGTCGGAGGAGTCGATCCAGGTGCAGACCTCCTCGTTGGTCACCACACGCTCGGGGCGGTAGCCCCCGACTCCGAGGATGCGCGAATGGCGGTCACCGCCGACCGAGGCGATGGTGCCGGTGTTCTTCGGCTGGACGGTCATGGATCAGCTCCCTTGGGGATGTGCCATTGGTGGAGGTGCGGAGGTGGGGGTCAGGCGTGCTCGCGGATCAGGTCCCGCGCCTTGTCGAGGTCGTCGGGTGTCTTCAGCGCGACGCCCGCGACGCCGCGCATGCCGCGCTTGGCCAGGCCGACGAGCGTGCCCGCGGGGCACACCTCGAGCAGGCCGGTGACGCCGAGGTCGAGCATCGTCTGCATCGCACTGTCCCAGCGGACCGGCCCGGCGACCTGGGTGACCAGCCGGTCGAGGAACTCCTTGCCCTCAGGCACCGCAGCGCCGTCACGGTTGGACAGGAGAGTGACCTGCGGGTTCTGCGGCTGCAGCTGGTTGGCAGATGCGCGCAGTCCGTTGACCGCGTTCCCCATGTGCGTGGTGTGGAACGCACCCGCCACCTGCAGGGGTATGACGCGAGCCTTCGCCGGCGGGTTGTCCTGCAGCCGGGCCAGCTGTTCCAGCGTCCCGGCCGCCACGATCTGGCCGGCGCCGTTGCGGTTGGCAGGCACCAGGTCGTGCTCCATGAGGATCGCCAGGACGTCGTCCTCGGCACCGCCGACCACGGCCGCCATGCCGGTGCGCTTGGCGGCGGCAGCCTCCGCCATACCGCGACCGCGTGCGGTGACGAAGGCCATCGCGTCGTCCTCGCTGAGCACGCCTGCTGCTGCCGCGGCGGTGATCTCACCGACCGAGTGTCCGGCGAGCACACCCGCTGACTGTGCGATCGGCGCGCCGTCGAGCACCACGCGCAGCGTGGCCAGCCCAGCGGCAACGATCAGCGGCTGTGCGACCGCGGTGTCCTTGATGGTCTCGGCGTCCGAGGTGGTGCCGTGTGCGACCAGGTCGGTGTCGGCGACCTGCGACAGGTGCTGCAGGTGTTCGGTGACGCCCGGCACCTCCGTCCACGGCTGGAGGAATCCGGGGGTCTGGGCGCCCTGTCCTGGGCAGACGATCGCTAGCACAGGTCCACTGTGACGGATGGGCCGAGCGAATGGCGTCACCGAATCTCACGAAGCTGATCGACACTCTTTGGAGGAAACCTACAAATTCACCGTGCGCGACGGGTGCTCGGTCGTATGCCGGTCACAGCCGGGCGAAGGCGAGTGCGAGCCGCACGGTGAATGCGTCCCGTTGGTCGGTCAGGTCGAAGCCGGTCAGCTCTGCGATGCGCCCGAGGCGATACCGGACGGTGTTGGGATGCACGAAGAGCACGCGCGCGGTCGCCTCCAGGCCGCCGTGATCCAGGTATGCCGGCACGGTGTCGCGCAGCGTCGGCCGGTCGCGCAGCGGACGGGTGACCTTGTCGACCAACGCGCGCCGCGCGCGGGAGTCACCGCTTAGGGCCCGCTCCGGCAACAACTCGCTGGCCGGACACGGGCGCGGTGCGTGCGGCCACGCCGGAGCCGACGCGACGCCGGACAGTGCCGCGCGTGCGCTGCGGCCCGCGGCGTAGAGGTGTGGGACGCGCGGACCGACGACCACCGGCCCGGGACCCCACAGGTGCTCGAAGCGGGCGCTGACGGCGAGAGCGTCGTCGACACCCCCGAGGATCGCGATCAGCAGGTTGCGTTGCACGGAGCCGAGGGCAACCAGCCCCTCGTGAATTGCGTTGCGCCGCAACGTGTCCAGCGTCTCCGTGCCCGGTCCCGGCGGGGCGGTCCCGGCGATGACGACGACGCCGCGGACCTCGTCCCAGCCGAGCGCGGCCACTCGCGAACTCAGTGCGTCGTCGGCCTCTGCGCGCAGGACCGCATCCACCACGAGCGCCTCCAGCCGTGCGTCCCAGGCGCCTCGGGACTCTGCCGCTTGTGCGTAGACGTGTGCGGCGGCGAAGGCGATCTCCCGGGAGTAGGTCAGCACGGCTTCACGCAGTTGGTGCTCGTCGCCGGCGGCCGCCAGCTGCGGCACACGCTCCTCGACCACGTCGATCGCGGTGCGCACCATCTGCAGCGTCTGCTGCAGCGCGATGGTGCGTGTCAGCTCACGTGGCGCGGTCGCGAAGACGTCGATCGGCAGCGGCGGGTTGGTCTGCGGGTCGCGATACCAGCTGATGAACGCGCTGATGCCGGCTTGCGCGACCAGGCCGACCCACGAGCGCTCGTCGGCGGGCAGCTCGCGATACCAGTCGTAGCTGCTGTCCAGCCGGGCGATCGCAGCACTCGACAGCTGGTCCGCGCTGCGCTCGAGTCGGCGCGCGGTGGTTGTCGGCATACAGCCAGCATATTTGTATGACGCCACAGTCGCGCCGGACGGGCGGCGGGCGGCACCGCAACGAGTTCGGCCCTCGGTGAGAGATCACCGAGGGCCGAACCCAGTGCAGTGGTTCAGGCGTCTCCGCCCGCGTTGCCGCTGCTGCCCGCCTGCGGGTTGAGCAGGTCGTACTTCTTGGCCGCCTGGACGGCGACCTGCGGGTCGATCTCGCCGCGCGCACCGAGCTGCTGCAGGGTGCGGACGGCCATGGAGGGCCCGTCGATGTGGAAGACGCGACGTGCCGCAGCGCGGGTGTCGCTGAAGCCGAACCCGTCGGCGCCGAGGGTGACGTAGTCACCGGGCACCCACGGCCGGATCTGCTCCTGGACGGCCTTCATCCAGTCGGAGACCGCGACGACCGGTCCACGCCGGCCCTGCAGCCGCTGCGTCACGAACGGCACCCGCTGCTCCTCCTCGGGGTGCAGGAAGCGCAGCTCGTCGGCGGCCTCACCGTCCCGGCACAGTTCGTTCCAGGACGTCACCGACCAGACGTCGGCCACGACGCCCCAGTCGTCGCGCAGCAGCTGCTGCGCCTCGAGCGCCCACGGCACACCGACACCGGAGGCCAGCAACTGCGCGCCCGGGGCGTCCGTGGTCGTGTCGCCCTCGGACACCAGGTGCATGCCGCGCAGGATGCCTTCGACGTCGACGTTGTCCGGCTCCTTCGGCTGTTGCATGGGCTCGTTGTAGACGGTCAGGTAGTAGATGATGTTTTCGGCGTTGTCGCCGAACATCCGCCGCAGACCGTCCTGGACGATGTGCGCGATCTCGTAGCCGTAGGCCGGATCGTAAGCAACGACAGCAGGATTCGTGGCCGCAAGCAACAGCGAGTGACCATCCGCGTGCTGCAGGCCCTCGCCGGTCAGCGTCGTCCGCCCCGCAGTGGCACCGACCAGGAAGCCGCGGCTCATCTGGTCCGACGCCGCCCAGATGAAGTCACCGGTGCGCTGGAAGCCGAACATCGAGTAGAAGATGTAGATCGGCACCATCGGCACACCGTGCGTCGCGTATGACGTGCCGGCCGCGGTGAACGCGGCGACCGAGCCACTCTCGTTGATGCCCAGGTGCAGGATCTGCCCGTTGGTGGCTTCCTTGTAGGCCAGCATCAACTCGGCGTCGACCGAGGTGTATTGCTGCCCGTGCGGGTTGTAGATCTTCGCGGTCGGGAAGAAGGAGTCCATGCCGAAGGTGCGTGCCTCGTCAGGGATGACCGGCACCACGTGCTTGCCGAACTCCTTGTCGCGCATCATGTCCTTCAGGATGCGCACGAACGCCATCGTGGTGGCGATCTCCTGCTTGCCCGAGCCCTTCTTGGCGGCCGCGTAGGCCTTGTCGTCCGGCAGCTTGAGCGCACTGGCGGTATGCCGCCGGTCCGGCAGCCCGCCGCCGAGCTTGTTGCGGCGCTCGAGCATGTATTGGATCGCCGGGTCGTCCTCACCGGGGTGGTAATAGGGCGGCAGGTAGGGGTTGTCCTCCAGGACGGCGTCGCTGATCGGGATCCTCAGCGAGTCGCGGAAGTTCTTCAGGTCCTCCAGCGTCAGCTTCTTCATCTGGTGCGTGGCGTTCCGCCCGGCGAAGTGCGTGCCCAGGCTGTAGCCCTTGATCGTCTTGACCAGGATGACGGTCGGCTGGCCGGTGTGCTCGGTCGCGGCCTTGTAGGCGGCGTAGACCTTGCGGTAGTCGTGGCCACCGCGCTTGAGCTTCCACCAGACCTCTTCGTCGGTCCAGTTCTTGACGAGCTCGCGGGTGCGCGGGTCACGGCCAAAGAAGTGCTCGCGCACGTAGGCGCCGTCGTTGGCGCGGAACGTCTGGTAGTCGCCGTCGCGGGTGGAGTTCATGATGTTGACTAGGGCGCCGTCGCGGTCGGCCGCGAGCAGCGGGTCCCAGCCGCGACCCCAGATCACCTTGATGACGTTCCAGCCTGCGCCGCGGAAGAAGCTCTCCAGCTCCTGGATGATCTTGCCGTTGCCGCGCACCGGGCCGTCGAGGCGCTGCAGGTTGCAGTTGATGACGAACGTGAGGTTGTCGAGCTCTTCGTTCGCAGCCAGCTGCAGCAGCCCGCGGGACTCCGGCTCGTCCATCTCGCCGTCGCCGAGGAACGCCCAAACGTGTTGCTGGCTGGTGTCTTTCAGCCCGCGTCCGTGCAGGTACTTGTTGAACTGCGCCTGATAGATCGCGTTCATCGGGCCGATGCCCATCGACACCGTCGGGAACTCCCAGAAGTCGGGCATGTTCCGCGGGTGCGGGTAGGACGGCAGGCCGAGCCGCTGACCCTGCACGATGTGCGAGTGCTCCTGGCGGAACCCGTCGAGCTGGTCCTCGGACAGGCGCCCTTCGAGAAAGGCGCGGGCATACATGCCCGGCGACGCGTGCCCCTGGAAGAAGACCTGGTCGCCACCGCCGGGGTGGGACTTGCCGCGGAAGAAGTGGTTGAAGCCGACCTCGTAGAGCGTCGCCGCCGACGCGTAGGTCGAGATGTGTCCGCCGACGCCGACACCGGGCCGCTGGGCGCGGTGCACCATCATCGCGGCGTTCCAGCGCATCCACGCGCGGTAGCGACGCTCGACCTCCTCGTCGCCGGGGAACCACGGCTCCGCCTCCGGGCTGATGGTGTTGATGTAGTCGGTCGCGGTCAGCGACGGCACACCGATCCGCCGCTCACGGGAGCGCTGCAGCAGCTTGAGCATGATGTACCGAGCACGAGTCTGGCCGACCTCGTCGATGAGTCCGTCGAGGGACTCCATCCACTCCTGGGTCTCCTCGGGGTCGATGTCGGGCAGCTGGCTGGGTATGCCGTTGAGGATCGGTCCTGCGTCCTCGCGCGCCATGAGTGGCTCCTCTCATGAGCTGTCGCGGTTTTCGCGACTGCGATGTGGGTGTTCTCGGGTTCTCGGGGGTTTCTCGGGTTTACCGGATGAATCCATCTTCTACCCGGTGGCGGGCCGCGATGATGGCGGTCTCGGCTACTGGTCAGTAGCTCACGGGAGGTTCAGCGGAGCGTGGCGGTGGACGTCCTTGTAGAGCAGATAACGGAAGCGGCCGGGTCCGCCGGCGTAGCAGGCCTGCGGGCAGAAGGCCCGCAGCCACATGAAGTCGCCCTCCTGCACCTCGACCCAGTCCTTGTTGAGGAGGTAGACCGCCTTGCCCTCCAGGACGTAGAGGCCGTGCTCCATCACGTGCGTCTCCGGGAACGGTATGGCGCCGCCGGGCTGGAAGGTCACGATGTTGACGTGCATGTCGTGCCGCACATCGTCGGGGTCGGCGAAGCGTTGCGTGCCCCACGCGCCGTCGGTGCCCGGCATCAGGCCGATCTCGACGTCGTCCTCGTGCGTGACGAACGACTCGGGTGCCTCGATCCCGTCGACCACTGCGTAGCGCTTGCGGATCCAGTGGAAGGTCGCGGTCGCGGCGGAGTCCTTGGGGGAGTCATTGTGCAGCGTCCACTTGTCACCGGGGGAGAGGAAGGCGTAACTGCCTGCGCGCAGGGCGTGTTCGGTGCCGGCGAGGTCCAGTCGCAGCTCGCCGTCCACCACGAAGAGAACGCTCTCGGCCTCGGGGTTGTCCTCGGGTCGGTCGCTGCCGCCGCCCGGGCCGACCTCGACGATGTACTGGGAGAAGGTCTCGGCGAAGCCGGTCAGCGGGCGGGCGAGCACCCACAGGCGGGTCTCGTCCCAGAACGGCAGGCGGCTGGTCGTGATGTCGCTCATCGTGCGCCGGGGGAGCACGGCATACGCCTCGGTGAAGATCGAGCGCTCCGTGGTCAGCTCGGTCTGCGCGGGCAGTCCGCCGCGCGGTGTGTAGTAGTCGGCCATCGGTGCCTCCAGGTTGTCTGTGCGATGGGTGTCAGTGGGTGAGTGCAGTGAGCTCGGGAACGCCCAGCCCACAAGCGGATTCGACTTCTTCGGCGCCGACCGCGCCGCAGTGCACGCCGCGCAGCAGCGCGTCGGCGAGCATCTTGGCGGTGGCCGGCTCGTCCATCACGTCGCTGCCGGACGTCTGCTGCACGTATGCCGCCAACCGGGACGCGGCGCCGGGCAGCGCCCGGCGGAAGAACAGGAAGTTGGCCAGGTAGCGGGAGATCAGGTGTCCCGGATGCATGTCCCAGCCCTGGTAGATGCCGCGCACCAGCGACCGGGTCACCAGGCCGGTGTGCAGTCGCCAGGTCGCATGCGCCGACGCCTCGTCACCGAAGGCGACGACGTTGGTCGAGCCGTCACAGATGCGGGTGCCGGTCTGGGCCGCCGCGACCTGCATGACGGCCTTGGCGTGGTCCGCGGCCGGGTGGTCGAGTGCCTGGTATGCCGCGGCGATGCCTACGCCGGCGCTGTAGTCGAACGTGCCGTAGACCAGTGCGCTGACGCGCCCGGGTGCGGCATGCACCATCCGGGCGACCGCAACGCTCCCGTCGGCGGCGAGGATCGCCTGCGGGGTCTCCACCTGGATCTCGAAAGTCACACTGTCGGAAGGCAATTGAAGCTCCTGCTCCAGGGCTTCACACGCGGTGTTCATCGCCACGACCTGGTCGACACTGGTCACCTTGGGCAGGGTCAGCACGTTGCCGCCGTCGAGCAGCCCGGCCTGCGACATACCGCGCAGGTAGTCGACGAGGGTGTGCACGCCGCGGGCGCGCGTCGGTGCTTCGAACGATTTGAACCGCACGCCGTGCCAGGTGGGCAGTCGGTCCTGCGCGGCGAGTTCTCGGAAGCCGGCGAGCACGTCGGTGAGGTGTGCGTCCTCCGTGTCGTCGGCGCGCACGCCGTAGCCGTCCTCGAAGTCGGCTCGCAGGTCCTCGATCGGATCCCGCTCGAGTTTGTCGGTTAGCCGGTCGTAGACGGCGGCCACCTCGTCGACGGGCTCGCCGGTCGCGCGTGCCAGGTCCGCCGGGTGCGGGGCGTAGGCGGCAAGCAGTTCACGTGCGGTGGTGGCGAATGCCTGCACGTCGGCGGCGCTGCACCGATCCGCGGGAAGGTAGACCGTGTGCACCGGAAACCGCCCGGTGGGTTGTCCGGGGTAGCGGGTGGCGAGCGCCGCGTCGGCGTCGGCCAGCGCGCTGTCGAGGCGATCGGTCAGGGCAGTGCGGAAATCGGACAAGATGGCTCCTCTCCGTCCAGGTTTCCAGTATTTCGTATCATGGAGTGTAAATTCCATGTAGTCGAATGTCAGCAAGTGGAGGAGTGGTCATGGCACAGCAGCCCCGGCCCGGCGGCGTGCAGTCCGTCGGGCGCGCGCTCGACATACTCGAGCTCATCGACCGGTCCGGCGGTGAGATGGCGCTGGTCGAGATGAGTGCGTCCTCCGGGCTGCCCATGCCCACCATCCATCGCATCGTGCGGACACTGGTGGATCGCAACTACCTGCGCCAGTTGCCCGACCGACGCTACGCCCTCGGCTCGCGGTTGATCCCGCTCGGGAATGCCGCTCGCGGCGTGTTCGGCTCGCAGAGCGGGGCGACCCTGGCCGACGTCGTGCGGCGGGTCGGGGAGACCGCCAACCTCGCCGCGCTCGACGGCGACATGCTGGTGTATGTCGGCCAGGCTCCGTCGCCGCACGCGATGCGGATGTTCACCGAGCTGGGTCAACACGTGCACCCGCACTGCCGCGCCGCGGGCAAGGCGCTGCTGGCACAGCTGGACGACGACGAGGTGCGCGGCATCCTCGACCGGGTCGGGATGCCGGCGCTGACGCCGGCCACGATCACCGAGCCGGACCGCTTCCTCGACGAGCTCGCGCGCGTGCGCAGCGAGGGCGTCGCACACGAGGTCGGCGAGCTCGAGGAAGGTGTCGTCTGCCTGGCGGCGCCGGTGCTGGGCGGGGCGACCCGGATGGCGCTGTCCATCTCAGGGCCCGCGTCGCGGATGACCGATCAGCTGCGCGAGCGCGCCGTGCCGGTCTTGCACGAGGCCGCCGGGCAGCTCGCCGAGGAATTGGCCGGCTGAGCCGTGCCAGTTCGGCGGCTTTGAGCGGCTCTTCGCGCCGCGCCCTTGACAGCGCGGGCGCACTTGGCCACTATTCCCATATGCGGAATGAAGATTCCACGGTGCGAAATGTGCTGCAGGAGTTCGACGAGGCGTCGGTCGACGACGCCGTCAAGACCCTGCTCCCGCTGTGCGGCAGCCCCGCTTGGGCACACGCACTGGTCGCTCGCCGCCCGTATGCCGACACCGCCGCGTTGCTGGCGGCGTCCGACGAGATCTTTCCGACCCTGCCCGAATCCGAGCTGGCCGTGGCACTGTCCGGACACCCGCGGATCGGTGAGCGGATGGGCGGCGACGGCACGGCGGCGAGCCTGTCGCGTTCGGAGCAGTCGGCGATGCAGTCGGCCGACGAGCAGGTTGCTGCCGACATCGTGCAGGGCAACCATGACTACGAGGCGCGCTTCGACCGGGTTTTCCTGATCCGGGCGGCCGGGCGCAGCCCACGCGAGATCCTGGCGGAGTTGCGGCGCCGGCTCGACAACGACGACGCCGCCGAGCTGGCCGAGGTGCGCGAGCAGCTGCGCCAGATCACCCGGCTTCGACTGGAAGGCGCGTATTCGCAATGAGCGCAACGCTTTCCACCCATGTTCTGGACGCCGTCAACGGCACGCCGGCCACCGGCGTGGAGGTGACGGTGTTCTCCCAGACCGGTGCCGGCTCCGACGGTCAGCCCGTCGGCTCCGGCACCACCGACGATGACGGTCGTGTGCCCGGGCTGGTGCCCGACGGGCTCGACCGGGGCACCTACCGCATCGTCTTCGCCACCGGCAGCTTCTTCGAGCGTGCCGGGGTCCGGGCCTTCTATCCCGAGGTGGCGATCACCTTCGTCGTCGACGAAGACCGGCACTACCACGTGCCGTTGCTACTGAGTCCGTTCGCGTTCTCCACCTACAGAGGGAGCTGATCCACCATGTCCTATGTCCTCGGGCACAACCAGTACGGCAAAGCAGAGGTCCACGTCGTGCGCGTCTTCCGGGACGACCCGGAAGCCGCACACGACATGGTCGACTACAACGTCTCGGTCTCGCTGACCGGTGACTTCGTCGACGCCCACCGGACGGGCGACCAGGCCAACGTGCTGACGACCGATGCCTGCAAGAACACCGTGAACTCGATGGCCAAGGAGGCCGGCGAGGCCGTGCGCGAGCCGGAGACCTTCGCGCTCGCACTCGCCGAGCACTTCCAACAGGTGCCGCAGGTGTCTGCGGTGCGGATCAACATCGAGGCGTTCCCCTGGGAGCGCTCGCACGGCAATCCGCACGCGTTCGTCAAGAACGGCGACTACGTGCGCACGGTGAGCGTCCACGGCTCCGACTCGGGCACCACCGTGGTCAGCGGGCTCAAGGAGCTCACCGTCCTGAAGACCACGGACTCGGAGTTCCACGGGTTCTACCAGGACAAATACACGACCCTGCAGCCGACGAACGACCGCATCATGGCGACCGCGGTCACCGCGCAGTGGGCCCACGAGGGCACCGACGTCGAGTGGGGCAAGTCGTTCGAGCAGGTCCTGGAAGCGATCACCGGGGCGTTCGCGGGCGCCTACAGCTACGCGTTGCAGCACACCCTCTTCGAGATGGGCACCGCGGTGCTCGACGCCGCGCCCAGCGCGGCGGAGGTGCGCTTCAGCTGCCCGAACAAGCACCACTTCGTGGTCGACCTGAGCCCGTTCGGTGTCGAGAACAACTGCGAGGTCCACCACGCCGCCGACCGCCCCTACGGTCTGATCGAGGCGACGATCAAGCGCTCGGAGGACGTCGACAAGTCTGCGGCATACGACCCCGGTCAGGCGTGGTAGATCGTCGGTGCAGCGGTGCGGCCGGGCGCCCCGTCCGGGGCGTCCGGTTGCAAACCGACGCAGATCCTAGTGAACTACGGCCATGGCAATAGGGGCCCAGAAATCCGCATTGGCCGAGAAACTCGGCTTCGAAAAAGACCAGGTGGTACAAGAACTCGGCTGGGACGACGACGTCGAGGAGTCGGTCCGTGAGCAGATCGAGGACCTCGTCGGCTCCGCGTTGGAGGACGAGGACTACGACGGGGTCGTGGACGCCGTGGTGCTGTGGTGGCGCGACGGTGACGGCGACCTGATCGACGACTGCGTCGACGCGCTGACCAACCTCGCCGACAAGGGGTTCGTCGTGCTCTTCGTGCCCGGCGCCGGCCACCCGGACCACGTCGACGCCAGTGACATCGCCGAAGCGGCGCAGACCGCCGGGCTGAAGGCCGGCACGTCCACTCGGGCCGGATCGGCGTGGATCGCGACGAAGCTCGTGCAGGGCGGGGTGGCCAAGCAGCGATGACGACGACCACGCGTCGGCAGCGGCGAGCACAGACCCCGACGGGCGCCGGACAAACACGGGTGGCCAAGCAGCGATGAGCGGCACGCCGCCGGGCGTCGGCGAGACCGCGCCCGACTTCACCCTGCAGAACCAGCACGGGGAGGCGGCATCGCTGACCGAGCGGCTGGCCGACGGGCCCGTGCTGCTCGTCTTCTACCCGTTCGCGTGGTCCGGCATCTGCACCGGCGAGCTGTGCGGCATCCGCGACGACATCGGTGGATTCACCGGTGACGGGCGGGCCGAGGTCGTGGCGGTGTCGTGCGATCCGATCTTCACGCTGCGGGCGTGGGCCGACGCCGAGCACTACGACTTCGACCTGCTGTCCGACTTCTGGCCACACGGTGCGGTGGCGAGTTCTTACGGCGTCTTCAACGACCAGGCCGGTATGTCGATCCGCGGCACCTTCCTGGTCGACGCGTCGCGCACCATCAGGTGGAGTCAGGTCAATGGCCCCGGAGAGGCTCGCGATTTCGCCGGCTACCGGGACGCACTGGGTGCGCTCGCTGCCCGGTGAACACCGTGCTGGCAGAATGACGGGTCGCCGCACGTTGTGCGGTGACAGGGACCTGTAGCTCAGTTGGTAGAGCACCGCGTTTACACCGCGGTTGTCGTCGGTTCGAGGCCGGCCGGGTCCACCGGTTCCGCGGCGTGTGCCGCGGTGAGCCACTTGCCGCACCGAATGAGAGAGGCGCCACGTGACCAATCCCGACCTCGCGGACGTCATCCGCGTGCTCGACGGGTTCTATCCGCCGCACACCGCCGCCGGGTGGGACCAGGTGGGTCTGGTCACCGGCGACCCGCAGCAGAGCGTCGGTCGAGTGCATTTCGCAGTCGACCCGACGCAGGCGGTCATCGAGGAAGCACGCGATGCCGGTGCCGACCTGTTGGTCACCCATCACCCGTTGCTGCTGCGCGGCGTGCACTCGGTGGCCACCACGACAGCCAAGGGCATGGCGATCACCACGGCGGTCGTCGCGGACCTCGCGCTCTACTGCGCGCACACCAACGCCGACGTCGCCAGCCCGGGCGTCAACGACGCGCTGGCCGCCGCGTGCGGCCTGCCGGTCGACTCGCCGGCGCTCGCCGACGAGGACGGCCAGCCGATCGGTCGCGTCGGTGACCTGGCCACGCCCACGACCCTGGGCGAGTTCGCGCAGTCCCTGGCGGCGGCACTGCCGGCCGCACCCGCGGGACTGCGGGTCGGCGGTGTGGCGACGGCCGACGTGCGACGTGTCGCGGTGCTCGGCGGCGCCGGTGACGACCGGTTCGACGCGGTCCGCAGCAGCGGCGCGGACGTCTACGTCACGGCCGACCTGCGGCACCACCCGGCACTGGAGGCGCGCGAAGAGGCGCGCGGCGCGGCGCCATACCTGATCGACGCCGGGCACTGGGCGACCGAGTCGTTGTGGCTGGCGCACGCAGCCGACCGACTGCGCGCGGCGCTCGCCGACGAGGGGTATGACGTGCAGACCGAGGTGTCGCAATTGCGCACCGACCCCTGGGATTTCCTGGTGCCGACCGGCGGCAGGGAGCACACCGAACGAAGGAGCAGTGACGCCCCGTGAAGGCCGATCTCACCCGCCAGTGGCGACTGCTGGACCTGCAGAAACTCGACACCCGGCTGGCACAGCTCAGCCACCGCGAACGCACGTTGCCGGTCCAGGAGCAGCTCACCGCTGCCACGGCCACGGCCGAGACGCTCGCCGAGGAGGTCGTGCTCGCGCGAACAGCGTTGCAGGACAATGCCCGTGCGGTCAGCAAGGCCGACGCGGACGTCCAGCTGGTCCGGGACCGGGCCGATCGCGACCGCAAGCGCCTGGAGAGCGGTGCGGGCAGCGCGAAGGAGCTGCAGAACCTCCAGCACGAGCTGGACACCCTCGCCCGCCGGCAGTCCGAGCTGGAGGACGTCGAGCTGGAGGTGATGGAGCGCGCCGAGAGCCTGCAGAGCGACCTGACCAGCAAGGAAGCCGCCGAGGAGCAGGCACAGCAACGGGTCACGGAGCTGCAGGCCGAGAAGGACAAGGCACTCGCCGAGATCGTCTCCGAGCGCGAGGACGTAGAGCGGGAGCGTGCCAACGTCGCTCCAGGTGTCGGCGCGGAGCTGCTGGCTCTCTACGACAAGCTGCGCGAGCAGATGGGTGGTGTCGCAGCGGCGGCGCTGCAGCAGAAGCGTTGCAGTGGTTGCGGATTGGAGCTCGGGCAGGCCGACCTGGCTCGGATCCGTGCTGCCGCCGAGGACGAGGTGGTGCGCTGCGAGGAGTGCCGCCGCATCCTGATCCGCACCGCAGAGTCCGGTCTCTGACGGGATGGGTCGTTCGCTGATCGTCGAGGCCGACGGAGGTTCTCGAGGCAACCCCGGTGTCGCCGGGTATGGCGCGCTGGTGCGCGATGCGCAGGACCGGTCACTGCTGGCCGAACGGGCCGCGCCGCTGGGGAAAGCCAGCAACAACGTCGCCGAGTACCAGGGCCTGATCGCCGGACTCCGGGCTGCCCAGCAGATCGACACCGCCGCGGAGATCACCGTGCGGATGGACTCCCGCCTGGTGATCGAGCAGATGGCCGGCCGCTGGAAGATCAAGCACGAGGACATGCGCCGGCTCGCGAGCGAGGCCCAGGAGATCATCCGGGAGTTGCGGGCATCGGGCGGCGCGGTCGTGGAGTGGACCTGGATCCCGCGCGCCCAGAACAAGGCGGCCGACAAGCTGTCCAACGACGGCATGGACGGCAAGACTGTGCAGCGCGACCTGTGGCGTGACGAATCCGACTGCGCGGCAAGTAAATCCGAGCAGCCGCCGATCCAGGCGCCGCCGACCCGCACGGTGCAGACCCGACTGATCCTGCTGCGGCACGGCGTGACGGACTTCACCGCCGGAGGCCGCCTGGACGGGCGCGGCGGTGCTGACCGGGAGTTGAACGCCGACGGCCTGGCACAGGCCGACAAGGCGGCGAAGGCACTGGGCGAGTTGATCACCGGACCGGTGTCGGTGGTCACCTCGTCGCTGGCTCGTGCACGGCAGACCGGTGGTGCGGCAGCCCGGGTCCTGGGAGTGCAACCGGAGGTCGACGACGGGTGGGACGAGCAGGCGTTCGGTGTCTGGGACAGTCTGAGCTTCGGTGAGATCGGCGAGCGGTTCCCCGGCGACCCGGTCCGGATGCGACAGGAGGAGGACTTCCGCGTCGAGGGGGGTGAGACGCACCGGGAGCTGGTCGAGCGCGTCAACGCCGCGCGCGAGCGTGCTGTCGAGCGCGGCGGCACGGTGGTGGTGGCCACCCACCGGATGCCCATCCTGGTGGTGCTGCGCTCCCTGCTCGGATTGAGCCTGGGCCACGCGTGGCTGCTCGCCGCGGATCCGGCGTCGCTGACTCAGATCGACGTCTACGGCGACGGCAACGCCAGCGTCGCCTACACCAACGACACACACCACCTGCGCTGAGTCTTCTGCTCCAGCTCCTCGCACGACAAACGGAGGGCGTCAACGAACGAGTTCGTCGACGCCCTCCGTTTGTCGTGGTCGTAGACCGGACGGGCGGGTCGCGGCGCGTGCCGGTGTGGAAAGCTGCGCTGCATGAGCGAGCACGAAGACTGGTCCCCTGACACGGTCGCCGTCCGTGGCGGTCTGCACCGCAGCGGTTTCGAGGAGACCTCCGAGGCGCTCTACCTCACCTCGGGCTTCGTCTACGAGTCGGCCCAGGCCGCGGAGGCGGCGTTCACCGGGGATGCCGACCGGTTCGTCTACAGCCGCTACGGCAACCCCACGGTCGCGGTCTTCGAGGACCGTTTGCGCCGACTGGAGGGCGCGGAGGCTTGCTACGCAACCGGATCCGGCATGGGAGCAGTCTTCACCGCCCTGGCTGCGTTGCTGGGTGCGGGGGACCGGGTCGTGGCCGCGCGCGGCCTGTTCGGATCGTGTTTCGTCATACTCGATGAGATCCTGCCGCGGTGGGGCGTCAAGACGGTCTTCGTCGACGGTCCGGACAACGAGCAGTGGGCCGCAGCACTCGCGGAGCCGACCAAGGCAGTCTTCTTCGAGACGCCGAGCAACCCGATGCAGGAGTTGGTCGACATCGACTTCGTCACCGAGCGTGCGCATGCCGCCGGCGCGAAGGTCGTCGTGGACAACGTCTTCGGCACGCCCGTCTTCTCGCAGCCGTTACGGCACGGCGCCGACATCGTGGTCTACTCGGCGACCAAGCACATCGACGGCCAGGGTCGGGTGCTCGGCGGGGCGATCCTCGGCCCGGACGACTACATCCACGGTCCTGTCGAGAACCTCCTGCGGCATACCGGCCCATCGATGTCCGCCTTCAACGCGTGGGTGCTGTTGAAGGGTCTGGAGACCATGCGGCTGCGGGTGCAGGCGCAGTCTCGCAGTGCGCTGCAGATCGCCCGAGCGCTGCAGGGCCATCCGGCGGTCCGGCGGGTCTGGTATCCCTTCCTGGAGTCACACGCGCAGCACGAGCTGGCCCGACGGCAGATGAGCGGCGGCGGCACGGTCGTGACGTTCGAGCTGGACGGCGGCAAGGACGAGGCGTTCGCGTTCATGAATTCCCTTGACATCGTTGATATCTCGAACAACCTCGGCGACTCCAAGTCGCTGATCACGCACCCGGCGACGACCACCCACCGGCGCATGGGTCCCGAGGCACGGGCGGTCGTCGGCATCACCGACGGCGTGCTGCGGCTCTCGGTCGGGCTCGAGGACGTCGACGATCTGATGCAGGACGTCACGCGAGCCTTGGGCTGACCCGCTCGCCGGCCGGGACGGTTACGAGATCGTGACCGCCCCCTGGGAGTTGTTGCCCTCGGCACCGGCGGGGTAGGTCAGGGTCGCCACCACGGGCACCGTGCAGGGGGTGTCACCCTGACCAGGTAGGCCGGAGACGGTGTAGAGGAAGTTCACCTTCGTCACGAACAGGTCCGGCTCGCCGAGCCCGCCCATGACCAGGATCAGCTTGTCCGAGCACACCCCGGAGTCGGAGAAGGAGTCGAGTCCCGTGTGCACCAGCGCCGGCTTCTTCGTGCCGGTCGCGCCGTTCTGCTCGTAGTGCGTGACCACGTCGGCAGCGGCCGTCTCCACGCCGTAGTCCGACCCGAAGCCGCAGCCCGCGCTCGCAAACGTGAGATTGATGTCGAGATACCACGACGCGCCACCGTTCCACGCGCCGAAGGAGTCGAACCCGGTGCTGCTCAGCCAGCTGCCGACCGGCCCCGCGAACGTCCCGGGACACGCCTGGTTCCCCGTCGACGCCGATGCTGCGGGAGCAGCGCCGGCAACTGCGAGCACCGGCACGGTCCAGGCTGCCGTCCTGGCCACCTGTCGCCTCGTCGGATTCGTCATACTGCCTTCCCCTCCCGTTGATCTGCTGCCGCCTCGGTGGGCGGACGCGGCCACTCGTACCGCGACGTTCTCAGCGCCGCGGAGCTCGGCACAACCAAACCCGAGCCAACCCGAACGAACCCGAACACCCCGGCGGATACGGCTGTTTCGCGTCAGATGCCGGGTCAGGCGCAGTAGCCTGACGGTGCCCGACACCGCCGACCGGAACCTCTGACGACATGGCCCGTGAAACCCCGCATCCGGTCGCGTCGGATCCTCCGCCCGGTCCGGGGCCGATCGACGGGCTCGACAGTCTGACCGCCGCGCTGCGTGAGTTGCGGGTGTGGGCCGGTAGCCCGTCATACACCTGGATCGCACGCGAGGTCGGCGTGATCCGGGGTCGCCGCGGAGCGGCACGCGTGGGTGCGGCGCCGGGCCGGGTCACCGTCTACGACTGCTTCAGAGACGGCCGGCAACGCATCGACACCGACCTCGTCGTCGACATCGCCGAGGCGCTGGGAGCAGGGATCGAAGGCCGCACCCTGTGGCGACTCGCAGCGCGCAGCGCCATGCGTCCCGCGGGGCGGATCACCTCGCAGGTGGCAGCGCTGCCGCAGAGGACACGACCCTTCGCCGGCCGCGCTGAGGAGCTCGCGAGGCTGACGGCGCCGGACGCGCCGCGGGTGCACGTGTTGCACGGATTGTCCGGAGTGGGGAAGTCGGCGCTGGCGGTCACGGCCGCCCATGAGCTGCTGGAGGCAGGGCTGGTCGACACGGCGGTCCGCGTCGTGCTCGGCTCGGGGGAGGGAGATCTCGACCCGTTCGACGCCATCGTCAGTGTGCTGCGGACGCTGGACCCGCACGGCACCGTGCCGAGCACACCGGCCGGTCGGCGTGCGGCCTACCTGCGGCTGCTCAGCTCGAGGTCGACAGCGCTGGTGCTGGACGACGTCGATCGTCCCGAGGACGTCGAGCTGCTGCTGCCGATCGACAGCACGACTCGCGTGCTGATCACCAGCAGGTGGGTGCTGGAGTGGCCGATCGGGGTCGAAGACATCGAGCTGGACGGACTGGACGCTGCGTCGTGCGCAAGGTTGCTCTCACTCACGGCCGGGCGGCGGCTCGCTGTCGACGATCAGGCCGCGGTAGACCTGCAACAGGCCTCGGACGGGTTGCCGCTCGCGGTGAGTCTGATCGGTGCGCGTGCCGCACGGCAGACGACGTGGACGGCCGGGCAACACGTGCAGGCATATCGCGACCGGTTGACCTCCCTGCAGCTCGAGGACGGGGTGGCGGGCGCCCTCACCATCACTTACGACGGGTTGCGTGACGACGAGCGCCGTGCACTGCGGTTGCTCTCACTGCATCCGGCGCTCGAGACGGGGCTCGGCGCCGCGGCAGCGCTCCTCGGTCGGTCAACCGGCGCGACATACACCGTGCTGGTCGCGTTGGAACGCTCGCACCTGCTGCGTCGCACCGCCGAAAACCGTTGGGAGATGCACTCATTGGTGCAGGTCTTCGGTCAGCGCGCCGCACTGCACGAAGAGCTCACTGAGGACCGTGCGGCAGCATCCCGCAGAGTGCTGGACTTCTACTGTGCCAAGTGTGCGTCCGCGATCATCGTGCCGAACCCCTCGGCGGCCGGCGACCTGAGTTGGTTGCCGGAGGCGCCCGCGCGGTGGGGTGCGGAGGACGCCGTGCACTGGTTGGAGACGGAGCGGACGACGCTGCTCGCAGCGGCCGACCAGGCCTTCGGGCAGGGTCACCACACCCACTTCCTGCGGTTGGCGACCATGCTCTCGTGGCACCTGTGGAACCGCGGCGACATGAACACTGCAATGTCGTTGCAACGCGTGGCCGCGTCCACGGCAGCAGTGCTGGGTGACTCCGTGGCCGAGGCCACAGCGGAGCGCCATTTGGGTATGACCTACGTGCGCAGCAGCCGTCCGGCGCAGGCACGTGCCCACCTGGAGCGTGCCGTCGCACTCTTGCGCGACGATCGGCACGGACACCTGCCGGCCGCGCTGAACTCGCTCGCGGTCTGCTCGCTCATCACCGGCGACTACGAGCAGGCGATCCGCGAACTCGACCAGGTGAACGAGCTTGCCGTGGGCGCCGGCGACGCCGACCTGCGGTCGCGTGCGTTGGCCAATCTCGGGGTGGCACACACGCGGCTGGGGCACATGGACGAAGCGGTCGCCGCGTTGGAAGGTGCGGCCCGGCTCGCTGCTGAGCACCACTGGCCGGACAGGGAGCGGATCTCACTGTCGAACCTGGCGGACATCTTCGCGCAGTCCGACGACCCACAGGTCCTGCATCGCGCGGTGCGCACCGCTGAGGCCGCCATCACCCAGGCACAGTCGTTCGGGGATGAGATCGGAGTCCTCTACAGCCGGTCCAACCTGGCGATCGCACTGCACCGACTCGGCGACACCGCCCAGGCGTTCGCGCTGACCCACCGGGTCCGGGAGCAGGCGGAGCGGCTGGAGGTCCCGGAGCTGCTCGCTTCAGTCCTGAACAACCTCGCGCAGATGCATCAGCGGGACGGGCGGCCGGACCAGGCACGCTCGTGGTTCCGGCGTGCACTCGAGGTTGCCCGTGCCCGGGACGCGGCGTTCGAGGTGGAGCGTGCCGAACATGGTCTGGCCGCGCTCGGTGGTGACGCTCACGCTACGGTGGTGTCGACAACCCGCGGGAGCTCGGAAGGACCGGGCTGAGAGGGCGACAGGATCGTCGCCGACCGCTAACACCTGAGCCGGACAATGCCGGCGGAGGAAGGGGCATTTCGATGTCGACGACGTCATACACCTGGTGGCCGGTGCTCGGAGCACCGATGGAGGACGGCCTCAAGCGCGTCCTCGCGCACGATTTCCTGAGTGGACTGGCAGCGGGCACCCTGCCGCGAGAAGCGTTCGGATACTTCATCATTCAGGACACGCTCTACCTCGGCGAATACGCGCGAGCACTCTCCCTGCTGGCGGCCAAGGCACCCGTCGATGCGGTCGGCACGCTTGCCTCGCACGCCGGGACCGCAGTCGCCACCGAGCTCGGCCTGCACCCGCAGCTGCTCGAACAGGCCGGCCTCGACCCGCAGCTGCTGCACAGCACGCCGAAGTCGCCGGCGACCACCGCCTACACCAGCTATCTGCTGTCGGTCTGTGCGCAGCGGCCCTTCCACGAGGGCCTGGCAGCCGTGCTGCCCTGCTATTGGATCTACCAGCAGGTCGGCGACGCGCTGGTCGAGAACGGCTCAGCGGACCCGGTCTACGCACAGTGGATCGAGTCGTATGCCGCACCCGGCTTCAACCAGAGCGTTGCGGAGATGCTGCAGGTGATCGACAGCACGGCACGTGGCCTCTCCGATGACCAGCTCGCTGACATGGCACGGCACGTGGAGGTCGCCACCCGCTACGAGTGGATGTTCTGGGACGCCGCGGTGCGTGACGAACGGTGGCCCTGGTGAGCGGACAGGTGACCGACCCGCTGCGTCCGTCCGAGGTCGTGGACCTGCTGGCGCAGCTCCGCGACCGCGGGCCGCTCGTGCAGTGCATCACCAACTCGGTGGTCACGGGCTTCACCGCGAACGTGCTGCTCGCACTCGGCGCAGCACCGGCGATGGTCGACAACCTCGAAGAGGCAACGGTTTTCGCCGGTGTCGCAGATGCCGTGCTACTCAACGTCGGGACGATCACACCGCCCGTCGGCGAGACGATGCTGGCCACCGCCGAGGCCGCGCGTGCCGCAGGCACGCCGTGGGTGCTCGACCCGGTCGCCGTCGGTGGGTTGCCGCTGCGGGATCGCGTCGCCGCGGCACTCGTGCCGCTGGCACCGAGCGTCATACGCGCAAACGCCTCGGAGGTCATCAGTCTCGCGGGCCTGGACGGCGGCGGCCGGGGAGTCGACAGCACTGCCGGCGCCGAGGCCGCACTGGAGCCCGCACGCGCACTGTGTGAGCGCACCGGCGGTGTTGTCGCCGTGAGCGGCCCGGTCGATCACATCGTGTCCGCGACGGGCGTGCGCACGATCTCCAACGGCACGCCGATGATGACCAAGGTGACCGGCGTCGGCTGTGCGCTCGGTGCGATGACGGCTGCGTTCACCGCCTGTGCGCCGGCCGCCGACGCGGCGTTCGCGGCGACAGCGGTCTGGACGATCGCGGCCGAGGTGGCCGCCGAGCGGTCCGCAGGACCGGGGTCGTTCGCGGTCGAGATCCTGGATGCGCTGCACGGCCTCGGCGCCGAGCAGTTGGCGAGGTTGCGGTGACGACCTCGTCCTCGCCGTCCCCCTCGAGACTCGACCCGGCCGCACTGCGGCTCTACCTGGTGACCGATCGCGCACTGTGCGGGCAGCGCGGTGTCGTCGAGACCGTGCGACAGGCCGTGGCCGGCGGGGCCACGATCGTGCAGCTGCGCGATCACGACGCCACGACGCGCGAGTTGTATGACGTGGCAACGCAATTACGAGCTGTGACCGCCGAGGCCGGTGTGCCGTTCGTTGTGGACGATCGGCTCGACGTCGCACTCGCGGCGGGCGCGGACGGCGTGCATCTCGGTCAGTCCGACCTGCTCCCGGTGCATGCGCGCCGGATCGCCGGACCGGACTTCGTCATCGGTCACTCGGTGTCGTCGCTCGACGAGATCGTGGCCGTGGCGGACTGGCCGGCGAACACGGTCGACTACGTCGGTGTCGGTCCGGTCTTCGCGACCTCGACCAAGCCGAACGCCGCGGCACCGCTGGGGATCGACGGGGTGCGTGATGTGCTCCAGCGTTGCGAGCTGCCGGCGGTCGCGATCGGCGGCATCAAGGAGACGCACGTCGCACCGCTGAGGGCTGCCGGAGCAGACGGCGTCGCCGTCGTCTCGGCAGTCTGTGCAGCCGCCGATCCTGCGGCGGCTGTGCGAAAACTATTGGCAGCAGGGGAGATCCGATGACGACAGACCACCCGACAGCATTGACCATCGCCGGCACGGACCCGAGCGGCGGCGCGGGCATCAGCGCGGACCTGAAGGCGTTCTCGGCGCTCGGCGCCTTCGGGACGGCCGTCATCACGGCAGTCGTCACGCAGAACACTCAGGGCGTCGCCGCGGTGCATCAACTCGACGGGGAGACCGTCGCCGGACAGCTGACCAACCTGCTGGACGACGTGCACGTCGACGCGGTCAAGATCGGCATGCTCGGCACCGCCGAGGTCATCGACGCGGTCGCAGCGGTGCTGCACGAGCGGCGACCGGCCCCGGTGGTGCTCGACCCGGTGATGGTCGCCAAGAGCGGGCATCGCCTGCTGGCCCCAGATGCGGTGACGGCGTTGCGTGACCGGTTGCTGCCGGAGGTGGACCTGGTCACTCCCAACATCCCGGAGGCGGCCGATCTGCTCGGCCAGCCCGAGGCGAGCAGCGTGTGCGACATGGCGAAGCAACTACGCGCCCTGGCGCAGCTGTGCCCCGGTGTGTTGCTCAAGGGCGGACACCTCGACGGTGAGGACAGCACCGACCTGCTGCTCGTCGACGGGCGGACGATCGAGCTGGACGCGCCGCGTGTGGTCACGCGCAACACCCACGGCACCGGTTGCACCCTGTCGGCGGCGATCGCAGCATTGCGGCCGCAGAGAGAGTCCTGGGCGGACGCGGTCCGCGACGCCAAGGACTACCTGACCGGTGCGTTGCGTGCGGCCGACGAGCTGTCGATCGGCAGCGGGCACGGACCGGTCCACCACTTCTGGGACACCTGGTCGCGCGACGACGTGGCAGCTCAGAGCTGACCGAGGGTGATGGTCGCGGCGGCGACCGTCACTACCGCCACCACGAAGGCCTCGATCGTGAAACGCCGCAACGGGATCCGCAGACGCGCACGACGACACCGGCCGAGCCACAGCAGTGTTGCGAGCGAGCCCCAGACGGTCACGATCGGTCCGGCGTTCACACCGATCAGCAGCGCCATCAGCCGGTGTGCGGAGTCGCTGACCGCCGGCTCCGCGGCCAGGTAGGCAGGCAGGTTGTTGATCAGGTTGCCGCCGACCGCGCCGAGCCCGGAGACACGCAGCAGGTCCGGTGTCGTCGTGCCGGTGCCAACCAGATGTCTGATGACGGTGTTGAGGCCGTGCGTGCGCAGGAGATCGACGACCACGAACAGCACCGCGACGCCGGCGACCATCCGCCACGGCAGCGCGATGGTCCGCAGCGCTGAGCGTTGCCGCACAGCGAGCGTCGTCAGGAGCAGTAACGCTCCCGCAGCCGCCGGTATGGCGGGGGTGATGCCGGTGAGGAAGATCGGGCCCAGCAACAGGCAGACCGCCGCGGAGACGCGCAGCAGGATGACGTCCTGCGGTTGCGGCATCGTCGGGACGGTGTAGCGGCCGCGCAACTGGCGGTGGTGGAACACCGCGATGACGACCGTTGTGGTGGCCATCGCCACCAGAGCGGGTGCCCACGAGACCTGCAGGTATGCCGAAAGGCCGCCCCAGCGGTCGAATTCGTGCAGTGCGAGCAGGTTGCTCAGGTTGGACACCGGCAGCACCAACGACGCGGTGTTGGCCAACCACACCGTGGTGAAGGCGAACGGCAACGCAGGCAGTTGCGCCTGGCGAGCGGTGGTGATCACCACCGGAGTGAGCAGGACCGCTGTCGTGTCCAGGCTGAGGACCGTCGTCGCCACGCAGGACAGCAGCACCACGATCAGCCAGAGGGCCGGTGTGCGGCCCCTCGCCATACGAGCTGCCCAGTGACCGGCGACGTCGAAAACGCCTGCGTGGTCGGCGATCTCGGCGACCACGGTGATGCAGACCAGGAAGGCCAGGACGGGACCGACGTGGTCCGCGAGAGCGGCGAGGGATCCGGTCAAGAATCGCCTCGGTTCATCAGGCGGTCACCGACAGCTCCCAGGGTGTGCCGGCGCGGCGCGGCTCGTGCAGCTCGACCTCGAATCCCTCGCCGACGACGTCGCGCAGCGCCGCCGGGGTGCGCGGCGAAGCACCGGCCACCGCCAAGTGGCGGGCGACCAGACCACGGGTGTGTTTCGCGTTGTGCGTCGCACCCGGCACGTGGATGCGCACCCAGCGCTTGGCCGTCGGACCGGTCGGTGTCCATGCGGCGGCGTAGGTGCTGGAGCGGCAGTCGACCACGACCCCGTTGCCGGCGAGCTCGGTCATCGGTGCCGCGAGTTCGGCACGCCAGTAGGACGCGAGCGGCCCGACACCGGGCAGGTTGGTGCCCATCGACAGGCGGTAGGGCGGCACCTTGTCGGCGAGTCGCAGGGCGCCGAAGAGCGCCGACTGCACCACGATCCACCGTCGCGCCCGACGCGGCGCCGCGCTGTCGAGCGTGGGCAGGTCGAGGGCGTCATACAGGACACCGGTGTAGAGCGCGGACACCAGCTGAGCCGGCGCAGTGCGCAGCTGTCGATTGCGTGCGACGTCCGCCGCGAGACTGGCCCCGACACCGAGGACGTCCAGTGCGTCCGGTCGCGCGCTGACCTCCGCCAGCACGTCGATCAGCTTGTCGCGCGCGGGGGTGAGCTCCGGCAGAGCGAGGCGGTCCAGATCGAGTGTGTTGCCGCGTGTCCGGGGTGTCTTGGTCTCCGAGGGCGGCAGCAGGATGAGCACCCGCACAGGCTACGACGCGAGGCCGGCACACCGCAGATCGGACCGGCGCAGCCCATGCACTGCTTATTGTGGGGCGCATGAATCTACGGCACCTGATCGCACCGACAGCGGACTCGAAGGCCGGAGCGGAGGCCGGGCCGCTGGAGCGTGCCTTCGAGGCGCTGCGCGAGCAGCTCGACCTGTCGCTGGACTACCCGCCGGAGGCGCTCGCAGAAGCAAAGCAGGCGGTGGGTGCGGTCAGCCTGCCGGAGCGGGACGAGACGGCGGTGCCGTTCTTCACCATCGACCCGGTCGGGTCGATGGACCTCGACCAGGCGATGTGCCTGGAGCGTGATGGTGACGGCTACCGGGTGCGCTACGCGATCGCGGACGTGCCGGCGTATGTCGCTCCCGGCGGCGCGCTCGACGCCGAGACGCGCCAGCGCGGTCAGACGATCTACCTACCGGACGCGCGGGTCCCGTTGCACCCGAAGGTGCTCAGCGAGGACGCGGTCAGCCTGCTGGCAGACCAGGAGCGTGCGGCATACGTCTGGGACATCCGGTTGTCCTCGCTCGGTGAGACCACGACGAGTGAGGTCTACCGCGCGCGGGTCAAGAGCACCGCCCGGCTGGACTACGAGCACGTGCAGCAGCAGATCGACGGCGGCTCGGCGGACGACGGATTGAAGCTGCTGAAGGAGATCGGCGAGCTGCGAATCGCGTTGGAGGCCAAGCGTGGTGGCGCCAACCTGCCGATGCCGGAGCAGGAGGTCAGCGCGTCCGAGGACGGCACCTATCAGCTGACGTTCCGGCCGCAGCTTCCGGCGGAGGAGTGGAACGCGCAGATCTCTCTGCTGACCGGCATGGCGGCCGCCGAGCTGATGCTGCAGGCCGAGGTCGGCATCCTGCGCACCATGCCCGCCCCGGAGCAGAAGGCGATCGACACGCTGCGCCGCCAGGCGAAGGCGTTGGGGGTGCAGTGGCCGGGTGATCAGCAGTACGGCGATTTCATCCGCGGCCTCGACCGGTCCGACCCGAAGCAACTTGCGCTGATCCACGACGCCACGAGCCTCTTCCGGGGTGCCGGTTACACGGCGTTCGACGGCCAGCAGCCGGAGGAGAAGATCCAGGCCGCAGTCGCGGCGCCATACGCACACGTGACGGCGCCGCTGCGCCGGCTGGCCGACCGATTCGGACTGGTCATCTGCGAAGCAGCCAGCCAGGGCGGCGAGGTGCCCGACTGGGCGCGCGAGGCGTTGCCGACGCTGGCGGACATCATGCGCTCCACCGACCAGCAGGCCAGTCAGGCCGAGCACGCCTGCACCGATGCCGTCGAGGCCGCGGTCCTCGCGCACCGGGTGGGCGAGACGTTCGCGGCATACGTCGTGGACACCGACGACAAGGGCATCAAGGTGCAACTGACCGACCTGGCCATCACTGCGAAGGCCGCCGGCACCGCCGACGCCGGATCCGAGGTGCAGGTCAAGCTCACCGAAGCCAGCATCGAGGAGCACCGAGTCCGTTTCGAACTGGTCTAGCCGGCGGCTCGCGCAGCGGGCCGGGCTGCGCGGGCAGGTCGGCATACTTGGGGCATGAACACGGCAGCGACCGGGTTCGTCGTGCTCGGCCCGCAGCATCGGCTGGTGCTGCTCGTCTTCGCGGCGGGGTGCGTCGCGCTGCTGCTGCTCGGGGCTCGACTGCGTCGACGGCCGGCGTTGCAGGCGCGGGTCATGCGCGTGGCCGGCGCGGTGATTCTCCTCGTCTGCACCCCGTTCGAGGCGTATGACGTGTTCCTCGGCGTGCAGCACCCGCGCAGCGGACTCCCGGTGCAGATCTGCGACTTCGCCTGGCTGGTCGCGGGAGTGGCATTGCTGACCCGCGGCTATCGGAGTCTCGCGCTGCTCTACTTCTGGGGGCTCACGCTCAGTCTGCAGGGCGTGCTCACCCCGGAGCTGGGCCATGTGTTCCCGGACTGGCAGTTCTTCGGCTTCTTCGTGCGGCACATCGCGCCCGTGTGGGCGGCGGTCTACCTGGTCGGCGCTCGGCTCGGACCGACCTGGCGGGACTACCGATTCGCCGTCGTGGCGACTGGCGTGTGGGTGGTGCTGGTCATGAGTCTCAACGCCGTCATCGGGAGCAACTACGGCTACTTGAACGGCAAGCCGCGGGCCTGGTCGCTGCTCGATCTGCTCGGACCGTGGCCGTGGTATGTGCTGCTCGAGATCGCGGTGGTCGCGGGTGGCTGGGCGCTGATGACCTGGCCGTGGAACAGGTCTCGCCGGCGTAGCGTAGCTGCATGACGAAGCGGGTGATCCTCGTGCGGCACGCTGCGCCGCGGGTGGATCCGGTTCGTGCGGCACAGGATTGGCAGCTCAGCGAGGAGGGGCTCGCCGCTGCTTCCGGGCTGCGGGGGCGGCTCCCGGACGATGCGACGCTCGCGGCCAGCGACGAGCCGAAGGCGGGCGCGACCTTGCGTGCGGCGACGGATGCCGACTTCGTCGTCGACGCGCGGTTCGGGGAGGTGCGTCGTCCGGTCGAGCCGATCAGCGACGACTTCCGGGCTGTGCGCAGAGCATGGGTCAGCGGGCTGCCGACTGCTCGGCACCGCGGGTGGGAGACGCCGGGTGCCGCTGCGGCCCGATTCGCCGACGGGCTGGACGAGCTGGGCGGTGAGGTCGTGGTGGTTGCGACCCACGGCATGGTCCTGACCGCCTGGCTGGTGAGTGTCGGCCACCTGGTTGCAGGTGCGGCGGCTGCCGACTTCTGGTCGCAGCTCGCGCTGCCGGATCTGATCGAGGTCGACCTGCGGTGATAGCGCGGCACCATGTCAGACGTGAGCTATGGCTCCCACTTGGCATGGGCGGCAGTCCGGCACGGATAGGATGTCCCGCGGATGAGTCGGCCGGGCGGTCGCGGCCCGAGCAATCGGGGCGAGGAAAGTCCGGACTCCGAAGGGCAAGGTGGTGGCTAACGGCCACCCGGGGTGACCCGCGGGACAGTGCCACAGAAAACAGACCGCCTCCGGTTCGCCGGCGGTAAGGGTGAAACGGTGGTGTAAGAGACCACCAGCACGCCAGGTGACTGGCGTGGCTGGGTAAACCCCACCTGGAGCAAGATCAGACAGCGTGTGTTCGAGGGCGGCCCGTCCGAGCACGCGGGTAGATCGCTGGAGGCCACCGGCAACGGTGGTCCTAGATGGATGATCGCCACGTGTCCGTCGCTTGCGGCGGGCGCCATACAAAATCCGGCTTACAGGCCGGCTCATCCCCTCAACGTCCGCGTGTCGACAGGGCATCGACCAGGGCTTACCGATCGGCGCGCGTTGCTGCGAAGCTGAAGCACTGTGCGATCACGTTGTGCAGGTGGACCTCCCGCACCCGCGGATCAGTCAGGATCTGGTCGATCGCGCGAACGAGTCCGTCGCCGGCTCGGACGAACCGATGCTGGTCGTAGATCTGGGTATTCACGCGCCCGTCGGCGTCGCCGAACGCACGAACGATCTGGTCACGGTCTTCGAACTGTGTGGGGAAAAGGCCGTCGTGGCCGGGACAGTCGCGGGTGTGCACCACGACCGGTCCGGTCTCCCGATATGGGCTGGTCCATCCGAACGGGGAGAACGCAATGATCGCGATCTCATCTCCCGGGCGGGAATCGGTCAGGCAACAGCGCAGCGGCCAGCCACCTTCGCGGTCGGTGAACGAGTCGACGGGGTTGCCGACGTGATCGACTCCGCTGTCCAGCACCCGAGTCAGCTCCTGCGGGTCAACTGCGTGGTAGGCGACAGCGGAATCTTCGTGTTGAGTGATCTTCATGACCGGTAGACGACGCGGACCGCTCGAACGTGAGGTTGGCGGTCGCGGTCGCGCCGCCATGATGGGGGTATGACGTCCCTCGACGGCGCCGCACGCTCGCGGCAGGTCGCGGCCACGACGCCGCTGCCCCACGCGCACGCGCACGCCGACTCCCGGCATCGGCATCCGTTGTGGGACGCGCTCGCGGCCGGGTTCACCAGCATCGAGGTCGACGTGTGGGCGGTCCGCGGCAAGGTGCTCGTCGGGCACAGCGTGCCGATGCCGTGGCGGCAGCTTCATCGGCTTTACCTGGATCCGCTCGCGTCGCTGATTGCTGAAAGGGGCTGTGTCTACGAGGGATTCGACCAGCCGCTGCAACTGGTGCTCGACGTCAAGAGCGACGCGGACCGGTCCCGTCCGGTGATCGAGGAGCTGCTGGCGTCATACGAAGGGATGGTCAGTCACTGGCGTGACGGTCACTTCATGCCCGGGGGAGTGGCCGTGGTGCTCAGCGGCAACCTCTCCGGCACCGTGTATGCCGCCCCGACGCGCTGGACCGCCACCGACGGACGGGTGCGGGCCACGGGTCTCGACATACCGGCCGACGTGATGCCGTTGCGCAGCGACTGCTGGACCGAGCTGTTCTCCTGGCGGGGGAAGCATCCGATGCCGAGGCGTGAGCGTGAGTTGCTGGACGCATTCGTGGCGGACGCGCACGCGCGGGGGCAGCGGGTCCGCTTCTGGGACACGCCTGACCGACCCGGGCGGGCCCGGTCCGCCGTGTGGTCAACGCTGCTGGATGCCGGCGTCGACCTGATCGACACCGATGATCTGTCGGGGTTGCGGGATTTCCTGCTCGCCCGTCGGTCCGGCACATAGTGGAGAGACATTGCCGGTCAAGGTCCGGCAGATAGTGCGGCCGAGCGCACCATCAGCAGGCCCCAACCTGGTGTGGCGCACGATCTGCTGGCCCCAACGTGACCCCGCCGAGTGACGGCGACCTCGCCGAGTGACGGTCGGATACGACCGTCACTCGGCGAGGGAGCCGTCACTGACGAAGAATGGTGGGCCGCAGGCGGCTCACCGGGATGTCTTGGGGGGCTTACCAGGATGTCTCGCGCGGGCGGCCCTCGTCATACCCGCTGGCGCTCTGGACGCCGACCAGCGCACGCTCGCGGAACTCCGCGATGTCTCGGGCGCCCGCGTAGGTGAAGCTGGACCGCACACCGGCGATGATCGAGTCGATGAGGTCCTCGACGCCCGGACGGGCCGGGTCGAGGAACATCCGCGAGGAGGAGATGCCCTCCTCGAAGAGCGCTGACCTGGCGCGGTCGAACTCGCCACGGGCCTGCGTGCGGCCGCTGACCGCACGCGCGCTCGCCATCCCGAAGGACTCCTTGAACAGGCGGCCGTCGGCGTCGGTGTTGAGGTCGCCGGGGCTCTCCCAGGTGCCCGCGAACCACGAGCCGATCATCACCGAGCCCGCACCGGCAGCCAGCGCCAAGGCCACGTCGCGCGGATATTTCACTCCACCGTCGGCCCACACCGCGGCGCCCAGTTCGGTTGCTGCTGCTGCGCATTCGAGCACCGCGGAGAACTGCGGGCGACCGACGCCGGTCATCATCCGGGTGGTGCACATCGCGCCCGGACCCACGCCGACCTTGATGATGTCGGCACCCGCCGTCGCCAGGTCGCGTGCGCCGTCGGCGGTCACGACGTTGCCGGCGGCAATCGGCACCCGCACCCCGGACGAGGCTGCGAATTCATCGCGCGCCGCGCGGACCACACCCAGCGCGTCGACCATCTTGTCCTGGTGACCGTGCGCGGTGTCGACCACGAGCACGTCTGCACCGGCTGCCAACGCGGCGGTGGCCTTGGCCCGCACGTCGCCGTTGATGCCGATCGCGACGCCGATGCGCAGCTTCCCGTCGCCGTCGACGGCAGGCTGATAGATGGTCGAACGCAGGATGCCCTGGCGGGTCAACACACCGGCCAACTCGCCGTCGCGCACGACGGGCGCGAGCTCGAAGTGGTGCTCGGTGAGGGAGTCGAAGACCGAGCTGAGGTCGTCGCCGTCCTCGACGGTGAACAGCTCCCGGGTCATCACCTCGCCGACGGTGGCGAAGCGGTCCACCCGTCGCGAGTGCCGCTCCGTCACCAGCCCGATCGGCGCCCGCGCGTCGTCGACCACGACCGCCGTGCGGTGCGCCCGCTTGCCGATGAGGGCCAGGACGTTGCCGACCGGCTCGTCCGCGTGCACGGTCACCGGTGTCTCGAAGACGGTGTGCCGCGCCTTCACATAGGCCACCGTCTCGCGCATCGCATGCTCGGGGATGTCCTGCGGCAGCACCGCGATCGCTCCGCGGCGTGCGACCGTCTCGGCCATCCGCCGCCCGGAGATCGCGGTCATGTTCGCCACGACGAGCGGGATGGTGGTGCCGACTCCGTCCGGTGTCGTCAGGTCGACGTCCAGACGGCTGGTCACCGACGAGCGGGAGGGCGCCATGAAGACGTCGTTGTAGGTCAGGTCGTATGGCGGGCGGTCACCGAGGAACTTCACGTTCGCACATGCTACGTGGCCGGGCCCGCTGCGTCATACGGTGTGCAGATGGAGCTCACTCTTCTCGGTCATTCCTGTGTCCTGGTCGAAGCCGGCGGCGGCCGCGTCCTCATCGATCCGGGCACCTTCTCCAGCTTCGAGGACGTGACGGAGCTCGACGCGATCTTCGTCACGCACCAGCACGCTGATCATCTGGACCCGGAGCGACTCCCGGCACTGCTGAAGAACAACCCCGGCGCCAGCCTGTATGCCGACAGCGACACCGCGGACATCGTCTCTCGCGAGGAGATCCCGGTGACTCGCACCGAGGCGGGCGACCACTTCCGCTTCGCGGACCTGACGGTGACCGCGGCCGGGTCCCGGCACGCGGTGATCACCGAATACGTCCCGGGCATCAGCAATGTCGGGCTCTACCTCACCGCTGCCGGTGAGCCGTCCTTCTTCCATCCGGGCGACGCGCTCGATGCCGAGGTCCCCGGCGACGTTGACCTGCTCGGTGTGCCGGTCAACGCTCCGTGGTGCGCCGTGAAGGAGACGGTCGAGTTCGTCCGCCGCATCGGCCCGTCGGCGGTGCTGCCGATCCACGACGCGCTGCTGACCGACGCCGGTCGACAGATTTACCTGCGGCACATCGGCGGCTTCGGGCGTGACGGCGGGATCCCGGTGCGGGACCTGCACGCGCACGGCACGCTGTCCGTGTGATGCGTCCGGCCAGGTAACTTGGTGGCCGTGAACCTGCGAGTGACCGCCTGCCGTGACCGTGACACCTGGGACCGCGCGGTTCTGTCCGCCGGTGGCCATCCCCTCCAGCTGTGGGGCTGGGGTGAGGTGAAGTCCCGCTATGCATGGAGCGCCGACCGGCTGCTCGTGCACGACGCCGACGGTGTGCAGGTCGGCGCCGCCCAGGTGCTCTACCGCCGCCTGCCTCCGCCGTTCAAGTCGCTGGCTTACATCCCGCGCGGCCCGGTGGCCGACGAGCCGGCCCGTGGGGAGGTGCTGCGTGCGATCGCCGAGCACGTCAAGGCCACCCGCAAACCGGTCGGCCTCACGATCGAGCCGGACTGGGCGGACCCGAAGTCCCCTCTGCCCAAGGGCGTTTCGGACGACGAGGTTGCCACCATCGAGCGCACTGCACCGGCCGGGTGGCTTGCCGCGGTCGCCGGCGCCGGCTTCCGCCGCAGCTCCAACACCGGCCTGATCCCGCGCACGCTCGTCGTCGACCTGACGCCGGACGAGGACGACATCCTGAAGGCCTTCAACTCCTCGACGCGGCAGAACGTCCGCAAGTCGTTCCGTGCCGAGAACGTCCGATTCGGTGTGGTGACTTCGGAGTCCGACCTCGAGCAGGTGCTCGCGATCAACAAGGAGACCGGCAAGCGCGCGGGCTTCGCGGTGCACGACGACGCCTACCACCGGGCGATCCGTGACGAGCTGGGCGAGCGTTCACAACTCGTCGTCGCCTGGGAGGGCGATGATGTCGTCGCCTTCGTCTGGTTGGTCGTCTCCGACACCACCGCGTTCGAGCTGTATGGCGGGGTCTCCCCGCGTGGCATGAAGCTGCGGCTCAATTACGGCCTGAAGTTCCACGCGATGAAACACGTGAAGGCGCAAGGGGTTTCACGCTACGACTTCAACGGCTTGCTCAACGACGGCATCTCCGACTTCAAGCGGCAGTTCAGCAAGCACGAGGACCTGCTGATCGGCACCTGGGACAAGCCGCTGTCGCCGCTCTACCCGGCCTTCGCGACGGCGTTGCCCAAGGTGCGCACCGCACTCAAGCGCGGTGTGCCGGCGGCGAAGGCGACGATGCGCGATCCCAAGTCGGCCGTCACCACAGTGCGCGCCCGTTTCTCCCACACGTCGTCGGCCGAATAGCCGGGGTGTGCAACCGACGCAGGTTGGGCTTGCACGAACCGGATCCCACCTGAATGGCTGTGCTGGTGTGGACGAAGCAGCCTGTCGTTCCGTCACGAGGCTGCTCCCACGACCCGATATAGCGGGAATGAACCGATGTGAAAAGTGTCCGTGGGCATCATCGGTCTCGTCAACCGGCACAGTCGGAACCGACACATTCAGGGGAAAGAACGATGAAACGCAGCAGGATTGCGGCCGGTGTGCTGGCCGCCAGCGCACTGGGGGCGACGCTCGCCGGAGTCAGCGCCCCGGCGGCCCGCGCCAACGGCGGTGTCAAGACCACCCACGGGCAGGGCACCGCATGGTTCGAGTCGTACGGCGACAAGCTGTGGGTGAACGATTGGGCCGCAGACGGCCACGGGGTACATGCCTGGGTCTGGAGCAGTGACGGAACCGAGATCGTGCGCGATTTGTACAACAGCAACGGTTTCCACGGCAGCGCAGCCTTCGCCAACTGGAACCTGCCGGAGAACCACAAGTACACGCTCGAAGTGTGCCTCGTCGATGGGACGCGCGACCCTGGCTTCGACTGCAAGAAGGCGACGATCTACAGCTGATGGGTCACCAGGCGGTCTTTCGGCCGACCCATCAACGCCCTCCTGGATCCGCCCACGGGGGGTGTTGTTGCGCTGGCCGTCAGGGTCGCTGGCGCTTGACCTCAGCATCGCGCACGGCCAGCCACGCGGCGCCGATGATGCCGGCGGCATTGCGCAGCTGGGCGGCCACGATCGGTGCCCGCAGGTGCAGCAGCGGCAGGAACTTGTCGCCCTTCTTGGAGACACCGCCGCCGACGACGATCAGGTCGGGCCAGAGCAGGTCCTCGATGTGGCTGTAGTAGCGCTGCAGGCGCTTCGCCCAGTCCTCCCAGGACAGGTCCTCCTCGACATGGGCGCTCTCAGCGGCCTTCGATTCGGCGTCGTGCCCGTCGATCTCCAGGTGGCCCAGCTCGGAGTTGGGCAGCAGCTGTCCGTCGATCAGCAGGGCCGAACCGATGCCGGTGCCGAGGGTCGACACCAGGACGGTGCCGTCGGTGTTGCGTGCGGCCCCGAAACGTAGCTCGCCCACGCCCGCGGCGTCGGCGTCGTTGACGACGGTGACGTAACGGCCGAGGCGCTTGCTGAGCAGATCCTCGACGTTGGTGCCGATCCACGAACGATCAATGTTTGCAGCGGTTCTCACCACACCGTGGGTCACCACGCAGGGGAGGGTGATGCCGATCGGCTGATCGCCGATGTCGTCGGCGAACTTGTCGGCGATCTGCTCGATCACGTCGGTGACCGCGTCCGGAGTCGACTCCTTCGGTGTGTCGATGCGCACCCTGTCCTTGGCGAAGGCGCCCTCGTCGAGGTCGACCGGTGCGCCCTTGATGCCGGTGCCCCCGACATCGATGCCCAGTGGGTAGGTCTTGCTCATGGTGGTTCTCACTCCTTCGCGGGTGCGTCAGTCAAGAAGATTAAGGCAACGTCAAAATTTCAGGTCCGCTGTCCGTAATCAACACAGTGTGTTCGAACTGGGCGGACCGTTTGAGGTCACGTGTGGCGACCGTCCAGTCGTCGTCCCACAGGTCCCACTCCGGGGTGCCGAGGTTGAGCATCGGCTCGACGGTGAACGTCATGCCGGGCTCGATCACGTCGGCATGTGCCGGAGCGGCGTCGTAGTGCGGGATCACCAGCCCGGAGTGGAAGACCGGGCCGACCCCGTGGCCGGTGTAGTCACGGACCACGCCATACCCGAAGCGCTTGGCGTATTTCTCGATCACCCGCCCGATGACGTTGACCTCGCGACCGGGCATCGCCGCCTTGATGCCGCGCAGCATCGCCGCCTCGGTGCGCTCGACCAGCAGTCGGGACTCCTCGTCGACGTCGCCGACCAGGAACGTCGCGCAGTTGTCGCCGTGTGCGCCGTCCTTGTAGGCGGTGATGTCGATCTTGACGATGTCGCCGTCCTCCAGCGGCCGGTCGTCCGGTATGCCGTGACAGACGATCTCGTTGACGCTGGTGCACAGCGACTTGGGGAAGCCGCGATAGCCCAGCGTCGAGGGGTAGGCCCCGTGGTCGAGCATGAATTCGTGTCCCACCCGGTCGATCTCGTCGGTGGTGACACCGGGACGCACGGCGGCTCCGGCCGCCTGCAGCGCCTGTGCGGCGATCCGCGCGGACACGCGGATCCGCTCGATGAGCTCGGGGTCGTGCACCTCGGACCCGGTGAACGGTGCCGGCGCGGGTTTGCCGACATACTCGGGGCGGGCGATGGCTGCCGGGACGGCGCGTCGCGGACCGACGCGCCCGGCGCGAACAGGAGTGCTGGTGGCGGACATATGCTGCAGTCTAAGGAGCAACGATCCGCCGGCGTCGCCGGCGACGACGAGGGAGCAGCAGATGGCCTACTGGTACAACGTCGACACCAGCAAGGTCGAGCAGGACGGCCAGACCGACCCGAAGGCGAAACTGCTCGGCCCGTTCGACACCGAGGACGAAGCGCGTAACGCGTTGCAGCATGCTGCGGAGCGCACGGCGGCCTGGGACGAGGAGGACAAGGAGTGGAACGGCGAGAAGTGAGCAGCCGCAACGGCGCTCGCGCCCACCGTTGCTGAAGCCCTACCGAGCGCTGCTGGCGACCCCCGAAGCGGGTCGGTTCCTCATCGGCTCGCTGATCGCCCGACTGGGCGGCGCGATGTTCGGTGTCGCGGTCGTGGCGATGGTCGCAGGGCGCCGTGACTCCTACTCGCTGGCCGGTGGCGTGTCCGCCGCGGGTCTGGTGGTGCTCGCCGGCACTGCGGCCGGCGTCGGGCGTCTCGTCGATCGCTTCGGTCAGCGCAGGGTGACTCTTCCACTGGCGTTGTGGGGCGTCATCTGGGATGCGGTGCTGGTCATCGCGTCGATGACCGGCGCGCCGAGTTGGACGTTGTTCGTCGCCTACCCACTTGCCGCCATCGTGGCCGCGCCCGACGCGATGAGTCGTGCGCGATGGGTCTATCTGCTGCAGGGGCAACCGGATCGGCTGCACACGGCGATGTCGCTGGAGCAGGTGCTGGACGAGTTCGCGTTCGTCGTCGGGCCTGCGGTCGCCGTGCTGCTGGCCACGACGGTCACGCCCGAAGCAGGGTTCATCGCCGCGTCAGTGCTGTATGGCGTCGGATCGGTCATCTTCGTCAGCGCACGTGCGAGCGAGCCACCGGTCGAGCGGGTGGCGGGAGTCGTGACACCCAGCGTGCTGCGCAACCCGCCGGTGCTGGTCGTCGCGGCGATCATGGTGCTGACCGGCGGCATCCTCGGTGCCAATGACGTGGTGACGTTGGCATTCGCCTCCGAGCAGGGGCACGCCAACCTCGCGGGGTTGATCCTCGCCCTCTTCGCACTCGGGTCCGGCACCTCGGCGATCGTGTTCGGGATCAAGGAGATCGGTGGCTCGCTGTCCCGTGCGCTGTTGCTCGGCACGGTCGCGATGTGCGTCCTGGAGGCTCCGGTCCTGTTGGTCCACGACCTGCGAGCGCTGGCGGTCGTGTTGATGATCGCCGGAGCCGCCACGGCACCGACGCTGATCACCACGATGAAGCTGGCGCAGACGCTCGTCGGCCCCGGTCAGGTGAACGAGTCGATGGGCGTGGTCTTCACCGGCCTGCTGGTCGGCGTGGCCGGCGGTTCGGCGCTCAGCGGCGCGGTCGTCGAGCGGTGGGGAGCGCACGCGGCGTATGCCGTGCCGGTCCTGTCCGGTGCCGGCGCAATCGTGTTGGCAGCATTGGCATTCCGGCTCCTGAAGCGCTCGCTGCCTGCGGTCGCTCAGCCGGTCGCCTGACCGATCAGCGGACCGGTGGTCTTGCGCACGATCAGGTGTGTCTCGAGCTGGAACGGGTGCGAGAACGCATCCGGGTCGTCGGCGAGTGTCAGGACGCGCTCCACCGCGACCTTGCCCATTTCGACCAGCGGCTGGTAGACGGTCGTCAGGGGGATCGGCGCCCATCGCGCCATCAGGGTGTCGTCGAAGCCCACGACCGACAGGTCGCGCGGGACCGACATACCGCGTTCCATCGCTGCGCGCAGCGCACCCAGTGCACTGGCGTCGCTGGACGCGAAGACGGCGGTGGGCGGATCGGGCAGCGCGAGCAGCTCGTGGGCGGCAGCCAGGCTCGGCTCGACGGCGTAGACGTCGCCGAGCACCAGGTCGGGATCGAAGGCGATGCCGGCATCGGTCAACGCGCTGGTGTACCCGTGCAGGCGTTCGCGTGCCGGCTGTGACGCGGGCGGGCCGTTGAGGAACCCGATCCGGCGATGCCCGAGGTCCAGCAGGTGCTGAGTCGCCTCGCGGCCACCGGCCCAGTTGGTGGCCGAGATCGACACGGTCGAGCTGGTGGTCTCGCCGATCGGGTCCACCACCACCAGGGCGATGCCGGCCTCGGCACACCACTGCTGCTCGCGCTCGGTCATCGGCGTGGTGACCGTCACCAACGCACCGATGCCGCGGGCCGAGACCGTGTCGAACCACGGTTTGGTCAGCCCCTGCAACTCTCCGTCCTCGGTGAGCATGCGCTCGACCACGAGTGACTGACCCAATCGCATGGCGGCCTCGGTCGCGCCGCTGAGGACCGACAGCGAGTAGGGGCTGATCAGGTCGTCGAAGAGGATCAGGACCGAGTTGGCGCGGTGCCGGGCACGCCGCCGGGCGTTGTAGCCGAGGTCCGCGGCGGACCGCAGCACGCGCTCCTTGGTCTTCGAGCTCACGTCCGCTCGACCGTTGAGCACCTTCGAAGCGGTCGACTGCGAGACCCCCGCGTCCTCTGCCACTGCCCGCAGCGTCGCACCCATTGCCACACCTTCTTTCGTCCAAACTGCTTGACCCCCCGATCACGCCGGACTTAGATTAACCTGAACCGAAACGTTTCCGAAAGTTTCGGAACCCACGAAGGAGTCTTACATGTCCGTGTCCCGTCGTCAGCTTCTGATGGGTGCGGTCGCGTCCGCGCCCCTGTTCGCCCTGACTGCCTGTGGCAGTGGTGGGGGTCGTCAAGGCGCCGGTGGCGGCGGTGGTGGCGGGCTCTCGGCCTGGGCGCTGACCGGAGGACCGGAGAAGGTCTTCCGCGACACCTTCGCGCAGTGGAACAAGAAGAACCCCGACCACAAGTTCAAGGTCCAGTACTTCGCGAACGACTCCTACAAGCAGAAGATCCGCACCTCGGTCGGCTCGGGCAACGGACCGACACTGATCTACTCGTGGGCAGGCGGCACGCTGAAGGACTACGTCGCCAGCAAGGACGTCGTCGATCTCACCGACAAGATCCCGACCCTGAGCAAGCGGGCGATCCCGTCGGTGCTGGACGTCGGCAAGGTCGACGGGAAGGTGTATGCCGTCCCGATCAACAACTCGCAGCCCGAGCTCATCTACTACAACAAGAAGCTCTTCAAGGAGGCCGGCGTCGAGGTCCCCAAGACCTGGAGCGAGCTGCTGGACGCGGTGAAGAAGCTCAAGGCCAAGAACATCCTGCCGATCGCGCTCGCCGGGCAGAGTCAGTGGCCCGAGCTGATGTGGATCGAGTTCCTGGTGGATCGGATCGGCGGCCCGGAGGCGTTCAACAAGGCGTTCCAGCAGAAGAAGGGCGCGTGGTCGGACCCGGCCTTCAGCAAGGCGTTCGCCAAGCTCAAGGAACTGATCGACGCCGGCGGTTTCGGTGACAAGTTCGGCTCCGTGGTGGCCGACAACAACGCCGACGCCGCATTGGTCTACACCAACAAGGCCGCGATGCTGCTGCAGGGCAACTGGGTCTACACCACCTTCACCACCGACGCCAAGAAGTGGGTCGACGACGGCAACCTCGGCTGGTTCGCGTTCCCGAGCGTCGAGGGCGGCAAGGGCGACCCGAGCAACGTCTACGGCAACCCGGCCAACTACTTCTCGGTGTCGTCGAAGGCGTCGAAGGACGACCAGGACCTGGCCGCGAAGTTCCTGGATGAGTACAACCTGGACGACAAGGCCTGCGACGAGCTGATCGACATGGGCCTGATCCCCGCGGTCCAGAACATCGAGAGCAAGCTCGAAGCGAGCAAGGACAAGGACTTCCTGCTCTTCACCTACAACCAGACCAAGAACGCCAAGAGCTTCCAACTGTCCTGGGACCAGGCGCTTTCGGACAAGCAGGCGCAGACGGTGCTGGCGAAGCTGTCGGCGTTCTTCCTGGGCAAGGCGACGGCGAAGGACTTCATCTCGGCGATGAACGGCACGATCAAATGAGTTCGGGCGGGACTGCCGCGGCCGCGGCGGACCGTCCGACATCCCGTGCGGCATCGGCACGGGCCGAGGGTCTGCTCCAGCAGGGCATCGACGGTGAATCAGCCGGTGAACCTGCTGGTGAACCGGCCGGCGGACCCGTCCACGACGGGCCCGGCCGCTCCCCACGTGAGCGGGTGCGTGGAGCCGGCGGCGGCCAGCAGCCGAAGGCCAGCCGCAAGGGCCCGAGTCTGTGGATGCTGGCTCCGGCGGCCGTCTTCTTCGCCGTGTTCGGTCTGGTGCCGCTGGTCGGCACTGTGGTGCTGTCCTTCTGCAAGTGGAACGGTCTGGGCAGTCCGACGTTCTCCGGCTTCGACAACTGGAGCACGGTGTTGCAGGACGACAGCACCTACCACGCCCTGTGGCTGACGATCCTGATGTGCGTGGCGACCTTCGTGGTGCAGTTCCCGCTGAGCCTGTTGCTCGGAGTCTTCATGGCGGGGCAACAGCGCTACCGTGCCGTCTTCTCGGTGCTCTACTTCATCCCCCTGCTGTTCTCCGCCGCAGCGATCGGCATCGCGTTCAAGAACCTGCTGGACCCCAATTTCGGGTTGTCCAACGCACTGCATCTCGGCTTCCTGCAACAGGATTGGCTCGGTGACCCGGCGTTGGCGTTCTGGGTGGTCATCGCGGTGGTGTCGTGGTGCTTCATCCCGTTCCACTCGCTGCTCTACCAGGCCGGAGCCCGGCAGATCCCCAAGTCGCTCTACGAAGCGGCACAGCTGGACGGTGCCGGTCGCGTCCGCTGCTTCTTCAGCATCACGCTGCCGCAGCTGAAATACACGATCGTGACGAGCACGACCCTGATGATCGTCGGCACGCTGACAGCGTTCGACCTGATCTATGTGATGACCAACGGCGGGCCGGGCGATGCGACGCGCATCCTGCCGGTGGACATGTACCTCGAGGGTTTCAAGAGCAACCAGATGGGCATCGCCAGCGTGGTCGCGGTCATCCTCATCGTCCTCGGGCTGTCCTTCTCGCTCGTGCTGAACAGATTGAGCGGATCGGACCGCATGGAGAGCCAGATGGAGGGAATGTGATGGCCGAGGCGAGCATTGCACGGCCGCGGGTGCGGGCACCGCGCCGCGGGAGACCCAACGTGCTGGGTGGTCTGCTCGGATTCGTCTGGCTGATCCTGACGATCGGTCCGATCTACTACGTCGTGATCACCAGCCTGAAGTCGCAGGCCGACTACTACGACTCGAATGCCCTTGGCATTCCGACGGATCCGACGTTGCGTGCCTATCGCACGGTGTTGGAGAACGACTTCCTGCGCTACTTCGTCAACAGCCTGGTCGTGGCGGTGGCAACGGTCGCCGTCGCAGTGATCGTCTCGCTGATGGCCAGCTACGTGATCGTGCGACGCTCGTCGCGGATCTCCCGGCTGTCCCAGCGGGTCTTCCTGCTGGGCATCGCGATCCCGATCCAGGCGACCATCGTGCCGGTCTACTACCTGATCGTGCAGCTGCACCTCTACGACACGTTGCCGGCGCTGATCCTGCCCGGCATCGCCTTCGCGATCCCGATCAGCGTGCTGATCCTGGTCAACTACCTGCGCGACATACCCACCGAGCTCTACGACTCGATGCACGCGGACGGGGCGAGCGACTGGCGGATCTTCGTCAGCCTGGTGCTGCCGTTGTCGCGGCCCGCCATCACGACGGTCGCCATCTATGACGCGCTCAACTGCTGGAACGGCTTCCTCTTCCCGTTGATCCTCACGCAGAGCTCCAATGTGCAGACCTTGCCGCTGTCGCTCTGGAGCTATCAGGGTGAGTTCAACTCGGACATCCCGGCCGTGCTCGCGGCGATCGTGTTGTCCTGCCTGCCGATCCTGGCGGCATACATCATCGGACGACGGCAACTTGTTGCCGGCCTGACCGCCGGCTTCGGAAAGTGAACGATGACAGCTGAACAACAGGTCCCGGACCCCGTCTGGGCAGATCCGTCACGCCCGGTCGACGAGCGGGTGGAAGCGCTGCTCGCCGAGTTGTCCGTGGTCGAGAAGGCCGCGCAACTGGGCTCCTATTGGCCGCGGCCACCGGAGGATTCGGCCACGGGCGAGGGCGGGTCCGGCGGGGACGTCGCGCCGATGCAGTCTGCGTTCGAGGACGGTCGACGCGACCTGGCAGCGACGGCCGCGCACGGGCTGGGTCAGCTGACGCGTGTCTTCGGGTCGGCCCCGGTGTCACCGGCGACCGGGGCGCAACGGTTGGGCACGTTGCAGCAGTTCGTGATCGACCAGCAGCGGCTCGGCATACCTGCGATCGCGCACGAGGAGTGCCTGACCGGATTCACGACGCTCGGAGCGACCTGCTACCCCGCGGCGATCGCCTGGGGTGCGACGTTCGAGCCTGCTCTGGTGGAGTCGATGGCACGTCGGATCGGCAGTGACATGAAGGCAGTTGGCGTGCACCAGGGCCTGTCGCCGGTGCTCGACGTCGTGCGTGACTACCGGTGGGGACGGGTCGAGGAGACGATGGGGGAGGACCCCTACCTCACCGGCACCCTCGGTGTCGGCTACGTGCGCGGACTGCAGGACAGCGGCGCCCTCGCGACCCTGAAACACTTCGCCGGGTATGCCGCTTCCCGCGCCGGACGCAACCACGCCCCGGTGTCGATCGGCCCACGGGAGTTCGAGGACGTGATCCTGGTGCCCTTCGAGATGGCGGTCCGGCTCGGCGGCGTCGCATCGGTGATGAATTCGTATGCCGACCTGGACGGCGAGCCGCCGGCGGCGTCATACCGGCTGCTGACCGGAATCCTGCGTGATCGTTGGGGATTCGAAGGCACCGTGGTGTCCGACTACTGGGCCGTCACGTTCTTGGAGTCGATGCACCGGGTCGCTGCGACCCGTGACGAGGCCGGGGTGTTGTCGCTGTCCGCCGGGATGGACGTCGAGCTGCCGGAGACCAGTGCGTTCTTCGGGTTGGCCGAGTCCGTGGAGTCGGGTCGGCTCGGTGAGGACGTGCTCGATCGTGCGGTGCGCCGTGTGCTGCGGCAGAAGGTCGCGCTCGGCCTGCTCGATCACGACTGGGCGCCGGTGCCGCGGGCAGCGGCGACGACGAGGCTGGACAGCGACGGCAATCGGTCTCTCGCGCGCACGATGGCCGAGCGGTCGATCGTGTTGGTGCGCAACGAGTCTCACGCTCTGCCGCTCGCGGACATACCGCAGCGGATCGGGGTCGTCGGCCCGTCGGCGGTCCAACCACGGACCTATCTCGGCTGCTACACCTTCCCCAATCACGTGCTCTCCCGATACGCCGAGCACGGCGCAGGCATCGAGCTCACGGACCTTGTCGACTCGATGACGGACGAGTTCCCGGCGGCGACAGTGCGGCACGCACGCGGAGTCGACTTCACCGACCCCGACCTGTCCGGGGTGCCCGAGGCGCTCGAGGTGGTGCGGGAGAGCGATGTCGTGGTGCTGACCGTCGGAGACCTGGCCGGGCTCTTCGGCCGCGGGACTTCAGGCGAAGGGTGCGATGTCGTCGACCTCGCGCTGCCGGGTGCGCAGGGGCAACTCGTCGATGCCGTCCTGGACGAGGCAAACCAGCTCGGTGTCCCTGTCGTGCTGCTGCTGGTCACCGGACGCCCTTATGCAGTGGGCGAATTCGTCGAACGAACTACTGCGATCGTCCAGGCGTTCATGCCGGGCGAGGAGGGCGGCGCGGCGATCGCCGGAGTCCTGTCCGGGCGGGTCAACCCCAGCGGCAAGCTGCCTGTTGCGCTGCCGGCCCTGCGCGGTGGTCAGCCGGGCACCTACCTCGGACCGCCCCTGGCGATCGGTGATGACGGGGTGTCCAACCTGGACCCGCGCCCGGCATACGCCTTCGGACACGGGCTGAGCTACACGACGTTCGAGGTGACCGACCTGCGCGTCTCGGCCGAGTCGATCGCGACCGACGGCACCGTGCAGGTGGGTGTGACTGTGCGCAACACCGGCGGGAGAGCGGGCGCCGAGGTGGTGCAGCTCTACCTGTCCGACCCGGTCGCGCAGGTCACGCGACCGATGAAATGGCTCGCGGGGTTCGCCAAGGTGGACCTGGCGGCCGGCGCCGAGGCCCGGGTGACGTTCGAGATCCACGCCGAGCGCACGTCCTTCACCGGACTGTCCGGCACTCGGATCGTCGAACCCGGGGACATCGACGTGGCGATCGGCACTGCGAGCGACGCGCTGCCGCTGATCGGCCGGTTCCGGATCGAGGGCACGGAGCGCGTCGTCGGTGAGGGCCGTGTGCTGGACACCCCGGTGTCCGTGGCGCACACGCCCTGACGGCATACACACTTGATGGACCACAACCAGGAAGCAGGCATCCCCATGGCACTCACCCCGACACCCGACGACAGGTTCTCCTTCGGTCTGTGGACCGTCGGCTGGACCGGCGTCGACCCCTTCGGCACGGCGTCGCGCACGCCGCTCGAGCCGTGGGACTACGTCAAGGAGCTGGCGGCGCTCGGCGTCTGGGGCATCACCTTCCACGACAATGACGTCTTCGACTTCGACGCCGACGAGGCCACGAAGCGGTCCCGCGTCGAGGCGCTGAAGAAGTCTTGCGACGAGTCGGGCATCACCATCGAGATGGTCACGACCAACACCTTCACCCACCCGGTGTTCAAGGACGGCGGGCTGACCAGCAACGACCGCGGTGTGCGCCGGTTCGGGCTGCGCAAGATCCTCGGCGCGGTCGACATCGCCGCCGAGTGCGGGGCGAGCACCTTCGTGATGTGGGGCGGACGAGAAGGCGCCGAATACGACGGCAGCAAGAACGTCTATGCCGCCCTGGAGCGCTACAAGGAGGGCATCGACACCGTCGCGGCATACATCAAGGACAAGGGCTACGACCTGCGAATCGCGTTGGAACCCAAGCCGAACGAGCCGCGTGGTGACATCTTCCTGCCGACCGTCGGGCACGCCCTGGCCTTCATCGCCGAGCTCGACAACGGCGACATCGTCGGCCTCAACCCGGAGACCGGGCACGAGCAGATGGCCAACCTCAACTACAGCCACCAGCTGGCGCAGGCGCTGTGGAGCGGCAAGCTCTTCCACCTCGACCTCAACGGCCAGCGGGGCCTGAAGTACGACCAGGACCTGGTCTTCGGGCACGGTGACCTGTTGTCGGCGTTCTTCACCGTGGACCTGCTCGAGAACGGCTTCCCGGGACAGCCTGACGCACCGCGCTACACCGGTCCCCGACACTTCGACTACAAGCCGTCGCGCACCGAAAACATGCAGGGAGTGTGGGATTCGGCCGCTGCGTGCATGTCGACCTACCTGCACCTGGCGGACAAGGCACGGGCTTTCCGCGCCGACCCGCGGGTCACCGAGGCGATGGAGTATGCCGGAGTCGCCTCGCTCCAGGAGCCGACCCTGGCGGCAGGGGAGTCGCTGACCAACTTCCTGGCTACCGACGACGGCTTCGACGTGCAGCAGGCGGCCGAGCGTGACTACGGCTTCGTCAAGCTCAACCAGCTCGCCGTCGAACACCTCACCGGTCACTGAGATGCAGAGGTGGCCGAGGAGCGACGAAGGAGCGTCTCGAGGTCCCGACCAGAGGTGGCCGAGGTGGACCTGAGCACGATCCCGGTCCAGGTGAAGGCGAGCTTGCTCGTCGGCAAAAACTTCTGGACCACCATGGACGCGTCCGAGCACGGGATCGGCAGCGTGCAGGTCGCCGACGGACCCCATGGGGTGCGGCACGCGATCGGTGAGGGGCTCGACCTCAACTCTGCTTCGCCGGCGACCTGCTATCCGCCGGCTGTTGCGGTGGGTTGCAGCTGGGACCGAGAGGTCGCGCGTCGGATCGGCGAAAGCGTTGCGCGAGAGGCGCGTTCGCTGGGCGTCGACATCGTTCTGGGGCCAGGAGTCAACATCAAGCGGTCGCCGTTGTGCGGGCGCAACTTCGAGTACTACTCGGAGGATCCCCTCCTTGCCGGCGAATTGGGTGTCGCGCATGTCGAAGGACAGCAGGGCGCCGGCGTCGGTGCCTCGGTCAAGCACTTCGCCGCCAACAATCAGGAGACGGACCGCATGCGGGTGGACGTGACCGTCGACGATCGCACCCTGCGGGAGATCTACCTGCCGGCCTTCGAGGCCGTGGTCAAGCGGACGCAACCAGCGACGGTGATGGCGTCATACAACCTGATCGGTGGGCTGCACGCGACCGAAAACCCTTGGCTACTCACGACATTGCTGCGTAACGAGTGGGGGTATGACGGTGCGACGGTCTCCGACTGGGGCGCTACGTGTGACCCGGTGGCGTCTGTGGCGGCCGGGCTCGACCTGCAGATGCCCGGTCCGTCCGAAGCGGCTGTGGAGGCGATCACGGCGGCGGTTGCCGACGGGAGCCTCGCCGAGGCTGATCTGGACCGAGCGGTCGGCCGAGTGCTCGCGCTGCGTGGGTGGGTTGCCGAGCAGGCTGCCGACTTCGACGCGAACGCCCATCATCAGCTTGCGCGGGAGACCGCGCGATCCTGTGCGGTGCTGCTGAAGAACGACGGTGTTGCGCTGCCGTTGCAGCCGACGGAGCGGATCGCGGTCATCGGTGAGTTCGCGCGCACTCCGCGGATCCAGGGCGGTGGCAGCTCGCACATCAATGCGACCGAGGTCGACTCGGCATTGGAGGAGATCGGCGCTGTCGCCGAAACCGTCGATTTCGCACCGGGATTCACCTTTGACGGGTCAGGTGACGCCGACCGGCTGCTCGACGAGGCCGTGCAGCTCGCGTCGGGCGCGCACGTCGCGGTGCTCTTCGTCGGGCTGCCGGACCATGAGGAGTCGGAGGGATTCGATCGTGACCGGCTCTCGTTGCCTGCGGACCAGATTCGGCTGATCAAGGCGGTCGCGCAGATTGCGCCGCGCACGGTGGTCGTCCTGTCGCACGGCGGCATCGTGACCGTGGAGGAGTGGCACGAGGACGTCGAGGCGATACTCGACTGCTTCCTGCTCGGCCAGGCCGGCGGAGGCGCTACCGCGGATCTGCTCTTCGGGTCGGCGAACCCCTCCGGGCACCTTGCCGAGTCGGTGCCGAAGGAGTTGCGCCATACGACCGCGTATTTGAACTTTCCGGGTGATCACCTGCAAGTGCGTTACGGCGAGGGCGTTTTCGTCGGCTACCGCGGTTACGAGAGCACAGGGACCGTGGTTCGCTACCCGTTCGGTCACGGGCTGAGCTACACGACCTTCGCGGCCACCGACCTGCGCGTCGAGGTGACCGGCAATGCGGCCGCAACAGCCACAGTGACGGTGACGAACACCGGAGACCTGGCCGGACGGGACGTGGTGCAGCTGTATGTCGGAACGGATGCCGGACCCGTGCATCGACCGGTGCGAGAGCTGCGGGCGTTCGAGTCCGTCGATTTGGCGCCGGGGGAGTCCCGTGAGGTGACCCTGACGCTGGACGATCGAGCCTTCGCCTATTGGGACGTCGGTGATCACGACTGGGTCGTGCCGGCCGGCGACTACAGGGTCGAGATCGGCGAGAACGCGCACGACATCGTTGCCGCACAGAGGATTTCGCTGGCCGGCAATGAACCGGTGCGACCGTTGTCACGGACGTCGTCCGTTGACGAGTGGCTGGACCATCCGATCGTCGGCGGCTCTGTGCTGGTCGACACTCTGGCCGAGCGCCTACCGGCGAAGGAAGCCGCGCTGGTCCAGGACGATCCGGCGGTGTTGCGGATCATGGGGTCGATGGAGATGCAGAAGGCACTGCAGATGTTCGGTCTCGGCGATGCGATGGCTGCACTCGACGGCCTCATCGCACGATCCAGTGCCGCCGAGTAGGTCTTCCTAGCATGCTGGAGCTCGTGATCCCTACCTCGACGCCGCCGGAGCGCGATCGCCGCGACCATGCCGGACGGGATCACGTTCCGATCAGCACGGCAGATCGGGGCTGTCGGCGAAGTCGTTAGACTGGTTAACAATGAGGTACATGACGCGATGGGCTGCGAGTCACAAGCTCCTTGCAGCACCAACGCATCACCAGCCTCCTGTGCCTGCCCTGAACGAAAATCATGAGTAACACGCCGGACTTCGACCTGAAGCGACTGGCGATCCCGGCATACGGTCCTTCGCTGCTCTTTGGCGTGGCCGAGGGCGCGATGCTCCCGGTCGTCCCGTTGTCCGCTCGCGATCTCGGTGGGTCGGTCGCCACAGCCGCTCTCATGGTGACCCTGCTCAACATCGGCTCGCTGCTGTTCAACGTGCCCAGCTCGGTGCTCACCGCGAAGTACGGCGAACGGCACGCGATCATCGGCGCGGCAGCAGTCGGTGCGCTCGCCGCCGCGCTCTGCATGACGGCGAATTCGTTGGTGTTGTTCGGGATCGGCGCGTTCCTCATGGGCATCAGCGGCTCGGTCTTCATGCTGGCCCGGCAGAGTTACCTGACCGAAGCGGTGCCCGCGCGCTACCGGGCGCGGGCGCTGTCGACGCTCGGGGGAGTGATGCGCGTCGGGATGTTCCTCGGCCCGTTCATCGGTGCTGCTGCCATGTGGGTGTGGCACCTGCACGGGGCGTATGCCGTCTGCGTGGTCGCGCTGGTCGTGGCAGGCATCGCGGGCGGGACTCTGCAGGATCTGCCGGCGCACAGCACGGAGTCCGGTGCGGATCCCAGCACCGTCACCGTGCGTGGCGTCGCACGCGACTACAAACGGATCTTCCTCACCGTCGGCATGGGCATCCTGCTCGTCGCCATGATCCGCGCGACCCGGCAGGCGGTCATCCCGCTGTGGGCCGAGCACCTCGGCCTGTCGGCGCAGACGATCTCGGTCATCGCCGGCATCGCCAGCGGCATCGACATGCTGGTGTTCTATCCCGCGGGCAAGGTGATGGATGTATTCGGCCGGCGCTGGGTCACCGTGCCGTCGATGCTCGTCATGGGGGTGTCGATGATGACGATCCCGCTCACCGGCGGTGCGGTGCCGTTGTGCATCGTGGCCTGTGTCCTCGGCTTCGGCAACGGCATCGGCTCGGGCATGGTGATGACCCTCGGCGCCGACTTCTCGCCGTCGGTAGGCCGGGCACAGTTCCTGGGCATCTGGCGTGAGTTGTCCGACGCGGGAGCGACGCTCGGACCCGCGGTCCTGTCGCTGGTGACGGCGGCAGCCGCCCTCGCTGCCGGCATCGTGGTGTCGGGAGTCTTCGGGTTGCTGGCGGCCGCGGTCATGTGGTGGTCCGTGCCCCGGAAGGAACACGGACCACCACACGCTCAGGACTCGAAACTCTGCTCGGCCGAAGGGAATTCGCCGGACGCGACCTCACGCGCGTAGTCCTGCGCCGCGCGCCCGAGCTCGCCGCGCAGATCGGCATACTTCTTGACGAAACGCGGTGCCTTGCCGCCCCGCAAACCGGCCATGTCCTGCCAGACCAGCACCTGCGCGTCGCAGTCCGGACCGGCGCCGATGCCGATGGTCGGTATGTCGAGCGCCTCGGTCACCTTGCGCGCAGCGGGCGCCGGCACCATCTCCATCACGACCGCGAAGCAGCCGGCCTCCTGCAGGGCCAGCGCGTCCTCGAGCAGTCGCTCGGCGCCGTCGCCGCGGCCCTGGACGCGGTAGCCGCCGAGGACGTGCTCGCTCTGCGGGGTGAAACCGATGTGCCCCATGACCGGAATGCCGGCGCGCACCAGCAGCTCCACCTCGGGCACCATCGGCTTGCCGCCCTCGAGCTTGACCGCGTGGGCCAGGCCTTCCTTCATCATCCGTGCGGCAGTCTCCAACGCCTGCTGCGGACTCGCCTGGTAGGACCCGAACGGCAGGTCGGCGACGACCATCGCGTGCGAAGTCGCCGTGCTGACCGCACGCACCAGCGGCACGAGGTGATCGACGGTCACCGGCACGGTCGTCTCGAAGCCGAAGACGTTGTTGCCTGCGGAGTCCCCGACCAGCAGCACGGGGATGCCGGCCTCGTCGAAGATCTCCGCGGCATACATGTCGTATGCCGTGAGCATCGCCCACTTCTCGCCCTTGGCCTTCTTGGCCTGCAGGTGGGGCACGCGCACCCGCCGCTGCGGGGCTGCCTGGGCTCCGGTGCCGTAGGGGGAGCTCACTTCTGGGGTCTTTTCCGTCATACCAGCGACCCTATCGGCCGACCTATAGGTAAAGGATTGGTCAAGGCAAAGCATAAGAACCTTAAAGGATCCTGATGTTGTGCCGCGGATTTGCACAGAAGTAGTAAGGCTGTCCTCGGCCACCTCTACATCCCCGTTGGAGGCGGTTCATTTTCAGTTGGAGGAACAGTGACAAGACGCGTCTTCAAGACGGTCGCCGGAGCGACGGCATTCGCCGCCACGGCGTCCTTCGCCATCACCGGGCTCACCCAGCCCGCCGATGCGCAGGCGGTGCCCGCGGCCGGACCCGGCATGACCCACCGCTCAGACAATCTGCCCAACCCGCGCGCGGAGCGGCAAGCCGCCGAGCGCCAGGCCGCCGTCAACAAGCTCATCAAGGGCGAGGCGAAGGTCAAGACGATCGATGGCAAGAAGGTCATCGAGCTGCAGGCCCCGGAGTCCGCCGCACAGAGCAAGAAGCGTGGCAAGGGCGCCAAGCCCAAGAAGGGCAAGTACGTCCAGTACGACGCGAACCAGTCGACCAAGATCTTCACGACTCTGGCGGAGTTCGGCGACAAGACGAAGCCGGAGACCGGCGGCAGCGCCGGCCCGCTGCACAACCAGATCCCCAAGCCGGACCGGTCGAAGAACAACTCGACCTACTGGGTCGAGAACTTCGACCAGGCCCACTTCGACGAGCTGTTCAACGGTGACGGCGAGTCGTTCAAGAACTTCTACAAGGACCAGTCGCTGGGTCGTTTCGACGTCTCGACGACGGTGAGCGACTGGGTCAAGGTGCCCTACAACGAGGCTCGCTACGGCCACAACCCGGTGAAGGGTGACGGCACCAGCGAGGCCGAGGGCTACTGGTCGTTCGTCGAGGACTCGCTGACCTCCTGGTACAACAAGCAGATCGAGTCCGGCAAGACCAAGGACGAGATCAAGGAAGAGCTGCAGCAGTTCGACACCTGGGACCGTTACGACTACGACGGTGACGGCGACTTCGACGAGCCCGACGGCTACATCGACCACTACGAGGCGCTGCACGCCGGCGAGGGCGAAGAGGCCGGCGGCGGTGCCGAGGGCGAGGACGCGATCTGGTCGCACCGCTGGGCGGTGCAGACCGGCTACGGCACCACCGGCCCCGCGGGCAACAAGTCCGGCGGCGTGCAGATCGGTGACACCGGCATCTGGGTGTCGGACTACACCACCGAGCCGGAGAACGGCGGGCTCGGCGTCTTCACGCACGAGTTCGGCCACGACCTGGGTCTGCCCGACCTCTACGACACCTCCGGCGGCGGCGACAACACGGTCGGCTTCTGGAGCCTGATGAGCAGCGGCTCGTGGCTGAACCACGGCGAGGACGCCATCGGCACCACGCCCGGCTACATGGACGCGTGGTCCAAGGTCCAGCTCGGCTGGAGCGACGTGCAGACCGTGAAGTTCGGCGACGACACCGAGGTGCACCTCGGCCCGGCGGACATGGACAACCGCAAGGAGCCGCAGGCACTCGCGGTCAGCCTGCCGGACAAGCAGATCACCACCGACTACAACAAGCCGAAGTCCGGCTCCTACGAGTGGTGGAGCGGCAGCGCCGACGACCTCAACACCACGTTGTCCCGCGAGATCGACCTCACCGGTGCGACGTCGGCGTCGGTGTCGGCCGCTGCGTGGTACGACATCGAGCAGGACTACGACTTCCTCTACGGACAGGTCTCGACCGACGGCGGGTCCACCTGGACCAACGTCGGTGACGGTGTCACCGGCACCAACAAGGAGTGGACCACGGTCGACTTCGACCTGGCCCCGTATGTCGGCAAGAAGGTCCTCTTCCGCTTCGCCTACCAGACCGACGGTGGCGTGCACAACGACGGTGCGTTCCTCGACGACCTCGCGGTCACCATCGACGGCACCACCACGACCGATGACGTCGAGTCGACCGAATCCGCATGGACTGCAGATGGTTTCACTCGGATCGACGGCAGTAACACGGTCACGGCGACGCACTACTACCTGGCGGAGTCGCGCCGCTACTCCGGGTATGACGAGACCCTCAAGACTGGTCCCTACAACTTCGGCTTCTCGCCGGAGAAGCCGGACTGGGTCGAGCACTACCCCTACCAGGACGGCCTGCTGGTCTGGTATGTCGACAACGAGTACGAGGACAACAACACCTCGGTGCACCCGGGTCACGGCCTGAACCTGCCGGTCGACGCGCACCCGGTGCCGGTCGTGTGGAAGACCGGTGAGGTCGCCTCCAACCGGATCCAGGCCTACGACTCGACGTTCGGCCTGCACAAGACCGACAAGTTCAAGCTGCACCGCAAGGGCACCACGCTCAACATGCCCAAGAAGGCCGGCATCCGGATGTTCGACGACTCCCGGACGAACGCCTACTGGTCGGCGCAGAACCCGACCGGCTCAGTGCAGGTCGCCGGGACCGGCACGCAGATCATCGTCAAGCACAAGCAGGGCGACGGACTGCTGTTGAACGTCAAGTTCACCAAGTAGCTCCCACACCGGAGCAGCACGTCCACTCTTCACCGAGCGGACACGAAACACACTGAGAGGACACGAAATCCGCGGTCTGAACCGCCGGATTTCGTGTCCTCTCGCTTGTATGTTGTCCGCTCGGTGAAGGGGAGGGATCAGTCGGATGCGTCGTCGGTCGCGGCATCGGACAGGCGCTCCAGCGCGGACGACCAGTAGGCGTCATACCGGTGCACCCACGGGTCGAAGGCGGCGCGCCAGCCGTCGCGGTCGATCTCGTAATGCTGGTTGCGGCCGTCCTTGCGTGCTCGCACCAAGCCGGCCGCGCGCAGTGTCATCAGGTGCTTGGAAATGCCGGAGGCGACCAGGTCCGGGAACTCGGTGGCGAGTTCCCCGACCGTCAGACTGCCCCGCTCGGCGAGCAGGTCGAGCATCCGACGCCGTGTCGCGTCTGCGATCGCGCGAAACGGATCGATGACGTCCGGCATGGGCTCAGGCTGCCACGGTCGAGTCGCGGAGCTGTTCGAGGATCAGGTGCCGCTCGAGACCGCGCTCGTATGCCGCCTCGGTCCGTTCCCAGGTGGGCGTGCCGATGCCGGCGAAGCCGTCATGGGTGAGCGTGACGGTGGTCGCGGAGGCGGTCCCATCCAGCGTGATGGTCAGCCGACCGGGGTGGACCCATCCGGCGTCCTCTTCGAGCCAGGACAGCGCGAAGAGTCGCTCGGGCTCCAACTCCAGGACGACGCCGCTGATCCAGGTCTCGCCGTCGGCGCCCGGCATGCGGTAGGCGCCGCCGCGGCGCAGGTCGATGGTGATGTCGGGCGACAACCACCTGCGCAGGCCGTCCTGGGTGGCGAACTGGCGCCATACGGCGGCTGGGTCGCGGGGGATGGTGAGAGTCTTGGCGACGGTCGGCATGCGAGGCTCCTTTAAGTCTTACCTTTTGGTAATGCATTACTATCAGGTAATGCGTTGGGTGGCAAGACGCTGGCGGAGAGCGCAGCGGCCGAGGGTGAGGCGGGGCCGAGTGCAGCGCGCTTGATCTCGATACGTTCCCCCGCTTCGCTCCTCCACTACTCGATCAGCATGCTTTCGTCTCGGTAGGGCAGGATTGGTGACATGGATCGACAGCAGGAATACGTCCTCCGGACGATCGAGGAGCGCGACATCCGGTTCATCCGGTTGTGGTTCACCGACGTGCTGGGCACGTTGAAATCGGTGGCGGTCGCCCCGGCCGAGCTGGACGGCGCCTTCGCCGAGGGGATCGGCTTCGACGGCAGCTCGATCGAGGGCCTGGCGCGCGTCTACGAGTCGGACATGCTGGTGCTGCCCGATGCCGACACCTTCCAGGTGCTGCCGTGGAGAGGCGAAAACCCAGGCACGGCAAGGATGTTCTGCGACATACGGCTGCCGGACGGCTCGGCGAGCATGGCCGATCCGCGGCACGTGCTGCAGCGGGCGCTGGGCAAGGCTGCCGACAAGGGACTGACGTTCTACACCCACCCGGAGATCGAGTTCTACCTCTTCGAGAAGGACATCAAGCCGGGCATGCCACCGGTGCCGGTCGACAGCTCCGGCTTCTTCGATCACGTGCCGCACGGCACCGGGCACGACTTCCGCCGCTCGGCGATCACCCTGCTGGAGCAGATGGGCATCTCGGTGGAGTTCTCCCATCACGAGGCTGGCCCCGGCCAGAACGAGATCGACCTGCGGTATGCCGACGCGCTGACGACCGCGGACAACATCATGACCTTCCGCACGGTCATCAAGGAGGTGGCGCTGGAGCAGGGCGTCTTCGCGTCCTTCATGCCCAAGCCGTTGGCCGACGCGCCCGGGTCGGGGATGCACACTCACGTGTCGCTCTTCGAGGAGGACCGCAACGCCTTCTTCGAGGCGGGCGCGCCATACCAACTGTCAACAACGGCAAGGCGATTCATCGCCGGCATCCTGCGTCACGCGGGCGAGATCAGTGCCGTCACGAACCAGTGGGTCAACTCCTACAAGCGCATCTGGAGCGGTGCGGAGGCGCCGCCCTACGTCTGCTGGGGGCACAACAACCGCAGCGCGATGGTGCGGGTGCCGATGTACAAACCGTCCAAGGGGCAGAGCTCGCGCATCGAGGTGCGCTCCATCGACTCCTCCGCCAACCCCTACCTCGCGTATGCCGTCGTCCTCGCCGCGGGCATGAAGGGTGTCGAGGAGGGGTACGACCTGCCGCCCGAGGCGGAGGACAACGTCTGGACGCTCACCGACCGTGAGTTGCGCGCCATGGGGATCGAGCCACTGCCGGCGTCGCTGGACCACGCGATCCACCTGATGGAGCACAGCGAGCTGGTCGCCGAGACGCTCGGCGAGCACGTCTTTGACTTCTTCCTGCGTAACAAGCGGGCCGAATGGGCTGCCTACCGCGACCAGGTCACGCAGTACGAGCTGGATCGCTACCTGGGCGTGTTGTGAGCGCCGATTCACCCGGCGTCTCCCGGACGGTTCTGGCGCGCGCCGGGTTCACCGAGGCGGCACGTGCCCAAGGCATGATCGCCGAGTTGCGCCTTCCGCCGGAGCAGGTCGAGCCGGCCATCGCGTCGCTGGCGCAGACCGCGTCACCGGACCACGCCCTGCTCGGGCTGGTGCGGCTCGGCGAGGTGCTCTCGAAGGCTGAGAATGACGCGGTAGCAACACTTTTCGTCGATAACCGAGACGGCTGGGACCGGCTGGTCCGGCTGCTCGGTGCATCGACTGCGCTGACCGACCACCTGGTGCGGCACCCGGAGCACTGGCGCGACGTCGTGGCAGCCGAGGTGCGCGACCGCGAAGCGCTCTACGCATTGCTGACCGAGAGCATCGGCGATGCCAGCGGGATCGAGGCGTATGACGCGCTGCGCGTGGCCTACTTCCGGCAGATGCTGCAGATCGCCGCTGTCGACCTGACCGAGGACCCGGTGGAGCAGTTCCCGGTGATCGCCGAGGCGCTCGCCGAGCTCGCGGGTGCCGCCGTCGAGGCGGCGTTGCGGATCGCGTCCAACACCGTCGAGGGTGCGGAGCGTTGCCGGATGACCGTCATCGGGATGGGCAAGTGCGGTGGACTGGAGCTGAACTACATCAGCGACGTCGACGTCATCTTCGTCGCCGAGCCCGCCGACGGCGTCGACGAGGCCGAAGCCATGGCGATCGGGACGAAGCTGGCGACGGAGCTGATGCGGGCGTGCTCCGACTCGACCGGGGAGGGCTCGTTGTGGCAGGTCGACGCGGCGCTTCGACCCGAGGGCAAGCAAGGGCCGCTGGTGCGGACGGTGGAGTCGCACCGCGCCTATTACGAGCGCTGGGCCAAGACGTGGGAGTTCCAAGCGCTGCTCAAGGCGCGGCCGATCGCCGGTGACGAGCAGGTCGGGGCGGCATACCTCGAGGCGATCCGGCCGATGATCTGGCGGGTGGCCGACCGTGACCACTTCGTCGAGGATGTGCAGGCGATGCGCCGGCGCGTGGAGGACCACGTGCCGCAGGCGGAGGTGGGCCGGCAGCTCAAGCTCGGGCCCGGTGGGCTGCGGGACATCGAGTTCAGCATGCAACTGCTGCAACTCGTGCACGGTCGCACCGACGACCGGTTGCGGCAGCGGGGGACCCTTGCGGCCATGGCCGCGCTTTCCCGCGGCGGCTACGTGGGGCGGGTCGACGCCGACGACCTCGATCAGGCCTACCGGTGGCTGCGGGTGCTGGAGCACCGCATCCAGTTGGCCAGGATGCGGCGCACCCACCTCATCCCGAGCAGCGCCGAGGAGCTGCGTGTGCTCGGTCGGTCGATGGGGCTGAAGGCCGATCCGGAGACCGACGTCGTCAAGCGGTGGAAGGAGCTGGCCAAGCGGGTCCGCCGGCTGCACGAGCGCATCTTCTACCGGCCGCTGCTGTCCGCCGTGGCGAACCTGTCGCGGGACGACGCCCGGCTGACTCCGGAGAGCGCGCAGGATCGCTTCGCGGCGCTGGGTTTCCGCGATGCCAAGGGGGCGGTGCGGCACGTGGAGGCGCTCACCGCGGGGGTCACCCGGCGGGCCGCCATACAACGCACGCTGCTGCCGGTGATGTTGCAGTGGTTCTCCGAGGAGGTCGACCCCGACCTGGGGCTGCTGGCCTTCCGCAAGCTGAGTGACGCGCTCGGCACCACGCACTGGTTCCTGAAGATGCTGCGTGACGAGGGGCGTGCGGCCGAGACACTGGCACGCGCCCTGGCCAGCAGCAGGTATGTCGGGCAGTTGCTGGAGAACGCCCCGTCCGCCGTGCGGGTCTTCGGGTCGACCAACGCGTTGCGACCGCTGACCTGCGACCAGTTGATCACCGTGATGCGTGCGGCGGTCGACCGTCAGCCGATGGACGACGACGCCGCCCTGCTGGCGATCCGCTCCGCCCGCCGCACCGAACTCATCCGGATCGCCGTGGCCGACCTGACCGGCAACCTCGAGCTCGACGCGGTCGAGACCGCGCTCACCGACCTTGCCGCGGCCACTTTGCAGGGCACGCTGGAGCTGGCGATCCGGCACGTGGAGAAGGAAAGTCACACCACGATCTCCACCGGCATCACGATCATCGGCATGGGCCGGCTCGGCGGTGGTGAGATGGCTTACGCCTCGGACGCCGACGTGATGTTCGTGCACGATCCGCTGCCCGGCGCCGACCCGCAGCTCGCGCAGAGCCAGGCCGAGGACGTCGTGACCTTCCTGTCCGGAGGGCTCAGTGCCTCCGGCCCCGACCCCGCCCTCGTCGTCGACGCCGACCTGCGCCCGGAGGGCAAGTCCGGGCCGATCGTGCGCACCCTCGCGTCATACGCGGCCTACTACGAGCGGTGGTCCGAGGGTTGGGAGGCGCAAGCGCTGCTGCGGGCGACACCCATCGCCGGCGACGAGCAGCTGGGCGTCCGGTTCACCGAGCTGGTCGACCCGTTGCGGTGGCCGGAGGGCGGCATCGACGACAAGGCGGTGCGCGCCATACGCCTGCTGAAGGCGCGGATGGAGGCCGAGCGACTGCCGCGCGGCGCCGACGTCCGCACCCACTTCAAGCTGGGCCGCGGCGGACTGTCCGACGTGGAGTGGACCGTCCAGCTCGCCCAGCTGCAACACGCCCACGCCATCCCGGAGTTGCGACACACCGGCACGACCACGCCGTTGCGGGTGATGGCGCAGCACGACCTGATCGACGTGCGCGATGCAGCCAAACTTCGCGAGTCCTGGGCGCTCGCCAGCCGATTGCGCAATGCCTCCGTGCTCTGGCGTGGCCGACCGGTCGACTCGCTGCCCGGCTCGCTCGCCGACGCCGACGGCATCGCGCGGATCATGGGAGCACCGGTGGGGGCAGGGCACGAGCTGTCCGACCGCTACCTGAAGGTCTCGCGGCGGGCCCGGGAAGTCGTGGAGCGGGAGTTCTACGGCACCGAGCCCGGCGACGACCACGACACGGACCCGACACGGTGACGCAGCGCCGTCATTCCGGGGATCGGACGTCTTCGGGGACCGCCAACCCCGCGAACTAGAATCACGCCCGTGATCAACCGCCTTGAGCTGCGTGGTGCTGCCCTGTCCGATCTGGACACCGCCGCCCTGCGCCGCACGCTGCCCCGAGCCGAACTCGACGTGGAAGCCGCACTCGACATCGTGCGTCCGATCTGCGACGAGGTCCATGCCGGCGGCGTGCAGGCGGTGCTGGACCTGGACGAGAAGTTCGACGGTGTGCGGCCTCCCGCGCTGCGGGTGCCGGCCGACGTCATCCAGGCCGCGGTCTACCAGCTGGACCCCGCACTTCGCGACGCGCTCGGCGAGTCGATCCGTCGTGCCCGCATCGTGCACGAGGCCCAACGCCGCACCGACGTGGTGACCCAGGTCGCGCCCGGCGGCACCGTGACCGAGCGGCACGTGCCGGTCGAGCGCGTCGGCCTCTATGTCCCCGGCGGGCAGGCCGTCTACCCCAGCAGCGTCGTCATGAACGTCGTCCCGGCACAGATCGCGGGCGTCGGGTCGCTGGCCGTCGCCAGTCCGCCGCAGCGGTCCAACACCGGTGTGTTCGTGGGCTATCCGGACCCGACCATCCTCGCCGCGTGCGGCTTGCTCGGGGTCGACGAGGTCTTTGCCGTCGGCGGCGCACAGGCCATCGCGATGTTCGCGTATGGCGCCGCGGACGACTCCGGGACAACCGTCTGCGAGCCGGTCAATCTGGTGACCGGGCCGGGCAACGTCTATGTCGCAGCGGCCAAGCGGCTGCTGATGGGCACCATCGGGATCGACGCCGAGGCGGGTCCGACCGAGATCGCGATCCTGGCCGACGAGACCGCCGACCCCGAGCTGGTCGCAGCCGACCTGATCAGTCAGGCCGAGCACGACGAGCTCGCCGCGTCGGTGCTGGTCACCGACAGCGAGGCGCTCGCGACCAAGGTCGAGCAGGCACTGGAGACCCGTGTCGCCGCAACCAAGCACGTGGAGCGGGTGCGCGTCGCGCTCGGCGGGCCGCAGTCGGGCATCGTCCTGGTCGACGGGCTCGACGAGGGCATCCGAGTCGTCGACGCCTACGCCGCCGAGCACCTGGAGATCCAGACTCGTGACGCCTCGGCGGTCGCGGCGCGGATCCGTAATGCCGGCGCCATATTCGTCGGTGACTACGCACCAGTGAGTCTCGGCGACTACGCCGCCGGCTCCAACCACGTGCTGCCGACCGGGGGCTGCGCATGCCACTCCGGCGGCCTGTCCGTGCAGTCCTTCCTGCGCGGCATCCACGTGGTCGACTACTCCCGTGACGCGCTCGCCGAGGTCGCCGACACGGTCGTCACCCTGGCCACGGCCGAAGACCTGCCCGCGCACGGCGCCGCCGTCACGGCACGATTTGACGAACCACGATGAGCACTCTGCAGAGCCTGGTCCGCCCGGAGCTGCGCGGCCAGTCACCGTATGGCGCGCCCCAGCTCGACGTGCCGGTCGCGGTCAACACCAACGAGTCGTCCTACCCCGTGCCGCAGGTCGTGGTCGACCAGATCACGCGCGACGTCACCCGGGCAGCCGCATCGCTCAACCGCTACCCGGACCGCGAATTCGTCCGGTTGCGAGAGCTTTTGGCGGCATACCTGCAACGCACGACCGGCGAGCCCGTGTCCGCGGAGCAGGTCTGGGCCGCCAACGGCTCCAACGAGGTCCTGCAGCACATCGTGCAGGCGTTCGGGGGAGCGGGGCGGACCGCGCTCGGTTTCACCCCGTCGTACTCCATGCACCCGTTGATCAGCGGACGCAACGGCACCACCTGGGTCGACGGGTTGCGCGACGCGGACCCGGAGCAGTTCGACCTCGACGGTGACCTGGCCGTGGCGCAGACACAGGAGCACGACCCCGAGCTGGTCTTCCTGTGCTCGCCCAACAACCCGACGGGCACCGCGCTGGACCTCGACGTCGTCAAGCGCGTGTATGACGCCACGGATCGCGCGATCGTCGTGGTCGACGAGGCCTACACCGAGTTCTCCCGTCCGGGCACACCGAGTGCGGTGTCGCTGCTGCCCGGGCGCGAGCGGCTCGTGGTCAGCCGGACGATGTCCAAGGCATTCGCGTTCGCCGGTGCCCGGCTCGGATATCTCGCTGCAGCAACGGAATTCACCGACCTGTTGCGGCTGGTGCGACTGCCCTACCACCTGTCGTCCGTCACCCAGGCCGTCGCGTGTGCGGCGTTGGAGCACACCGAGCCGATGCTGGCGATGGTCGAGCAGATCAAGACCACCCGCGACGCCCTGGTGGCCGGCTGTCTCGACCTCGGTCTGCACCCGGTGCCGAGCGATGCCAACTTCGTGCTCGTCGGAGGATTCGCGGACGCCGCCGCCACCTGGCAGGCGCTGCTCGACCGCGGTGTGCTGGTCCGCGACGTCGGCATACCGCACCACCTACGCATCACCGCCGGCACGCCCGCCGAGAACGACGCCGTGCTGCACGCATTGAGTGCAGTGACCCGAGGAGAAGACTGATGAGTGACCGTACGAACGACCGGGGTCCCCGCGAAGTATCGGAGCGAGGGACGAGCGGAGAACTTCGTGGGGTGGTCCGCACAGCCCACATCGAGCGAGCGACCAAGGAGAGCCAGGTCGACCTGTCGGTCGACCTGGACGGCACCGGCGAGAGCGAGGTGTCGACCGGCGTCCGCTTCTACGACCACATGCTGGAGAGCTTCGCCAAGCACAGCCTCATCGATCTGCGGGTCAGGGCGACCGGTGACATCGACGTCGACGCGCACCACACCGTCGAGGACACCGCGATCGTCCTCGGGCAGGCGGTTCGTGAGGCGCTCGGCGACAAGAGTGGGATCTCCCGATTCGGTGACGCCACAGTGCCGTTGGACGAAGCACTCGCCCACGCGGTCGTGGATGTCTCGGGGCGCCCCTACGTCGTGCACACCGGCGAGCCGGAGGGCCAGATCTACGCGATGATCGGTGGGACCTACACCGGCTCGCTGACCCAACACGTCCTGGAGAGCTTCGGACACCACGCCGCCATCGCGCTGCACGTGCGACTGCTGGCGGGTCGCGATCCGCACCACATCGTCGAGGCGCAGTTCAAGGCCGTCGCACGAGCGCTGCGCGCCGCGATCGCCCCCGACCCGCGCGTCGTGGGCATCCCGAGTGCGAAGGGAGCGCTGTAGACCGCATGCCTCGTGGCTCATCGCGGAGTTCGGGACTGCTTCTGCTGCACGGAGACGTCAAGACCACCACCGCGTGGCTGCGTCAGGGTGTCGTGCCGTCATACGTCGTGCCGCTGGCCGGCTGGACCGCGGTCGTGCCCGGTGGCCCGGCACAGGCGAGCAGCCCGTATGACGACGCGACGCGGATGTTGCTCGCGCGACGTGTCCCGAGCCGGATGCGTGCGGCGATCGGCTTCTTCCGGCTGGACGAGCGCGGTGTGATCGTGGTGCATCCGCGCGGTTGGCGGGCGATGACCCGGTGGTTGGTCTGGGAGCGCGGCGACGGTGTCTTCGGGCTCCCCGGGTTGCCGCTCGCCCGACCGGGAGACATGGCAATGGCTGCGGGTGTCGTGCCCGAGTCGGTGCGCTCGTTGCGCGAGATCCTGTCCGACCGGACCGCCGTGCTCGACGACGTGCTGGCTGATCTGATGGGCGCATTGGCGTTGCCGGGGGAGCGGTTGCTGAGCGGCAAAGTCAAGGATGCCGAGGGTGCGGCACTCGTCGAGCCGGCAACGAAGGCCGTGGAGCGCTTCTCGCGAGTCACCAAGGAAGACAAAGAGATTCGCACCGAGTTGGAGCAGTTGTGAGCAAGCAGGTGGTCGTGCTCGACTACGGCAGCGGCAATGTCCGCTCGGTCGTGCGCATGCTCGAGCGGGTCGGCGCCGACGTCGCGCTGACCGCCGACCGGCAGGCGGCAGTGCGGGCGGACGGGCTCTACGTGCCCGGGGTCGGGGCGTTCCACGCGTGTGTGGCCGGGCTGCGCAGCGCAGGCGGTGCCGAGATCATCGCCGACCGGATGCGACTTGCGTTGCCGGTCCTCGGGGTGTGCGTCGGTTTCCAGGTGCTCTTCGACGGTTCGACCGAACGCACCGGGCTCTCCGAGCCCCCGCCCGGGCTGGGATATTTCGGCGGTGTCGTCGAACGACTCGAGGCGCCCGTCGTGCCGCACATGGGCTGGTCGCGAGTCGGTGCCGCCGCCGGGTCGCGGCTGCTGGAGGGTGTGCAGGACGAGCGCTTCTACTTCGTTCACTCGTATGCCGCCCGCCGGCTGCTCGAGAGTCGCGCCGGCGGCGATCCGGCCGTGACGACCGCCGAGCACGGCGGCACCTTCGTCGCAGCGGTGGAGGACGGCACGCTGGCCGGCACGCAGTTCCACCCGGAGAAGTCCGGGGACGCAGGCGCGCACCTCGTCGAGAACTGGCTGCACACCCTGTGATGAGAATTCCAAGGTGGTCGAGTAGGACGAGCCGCCGGCCGAGATGACAAACCAAGGTGGTCGAGTAGGGCGAGGCGCTAGCCGAGCGGAAGCCAAGGTGGTCGAGTAGGGCGAGGCGCTAGCCGAGCGGAAGCCAAGGTGGTCGAGTAGGGCGAGGCGCTAGCCGAGCCCGTATCGAGACCACGCATACGTGAGAAGCACGCAATCCGAGGAGAATTCGATGGTTGACCTGACGCCGAGGCTGGAGTTGCTGCCGGCGGTCGATGTGGCCGGCGGACAGGCCGTTCAGCTCNCCGTATCGAGACCACGCATACGTGAGAAGCACGCAATCCGAGGAGAATTCGATGGTTGACCTGACGCCGAGGCTGGAGTTGCTGCCGGCGGTCGATGTGGCCGGCGGACAGGCCGTTCAGCTCGTGCAGGGAGTGGCCGGCACCGGTGGGCAGTTCGGCGACCCGCTCAAGGCCGCGCTGGCCTGGCAGGACACCGGTGCCGAGTGGCTGCACCTGGTCGACCTGGACGCTGCGTTCGGCCGCGGCAGCAACGCCGAGTTGCTCGCCGGCATCGTCGGCAAGCTGGACCTGAAGGTCGAGCTGTCCGGCGGCATACGGGACGAGGAGTCGCTGACCGCTGCACTCGCCACCGGTTGCCGGCGGGTCAATGTCGGTACGGCTGCGCTGGAGGACCCGGAGTGGACCGCCCGGGCGATCGCGGAGCACGGTGACCGGATCGCCGTCGGCCTGGACGTGCGCGGCACGACGCTGGCCGCACGCGGCTGGACGCAGGAGGGCGGTGACCTCTGGGAGACCCTCGAGCGACTCGACCGCGAAGGTTGCGCGCGGTATGTCGTCACCGACGTCGCCAAGGACGGCATGCTGCAAGGTCCGAATATCGCCTTGTTGCAGGACGTTTGCGCGCGGACCGATCGTCCGATCGTCGCGTCCGGTGGAGTGTCGACGCTCGACGACATACGAGCATTGCGTGAGCTCGTGCCGGTCGGGGTCGAGGGTGCGATCGTTGGATCTGCGCTCTACAAGGGGGCATTCGAGCTCGGAGAGGCGCTCGACCTCGCCGGACGACCGGAGCAGGGACAGTGACCACCGGTCCCACGGGCGGCCCGGCCGACAATCCGGCTGACTCAGCGGGGCAGTCCTTCTCTGGCCGGTCGCTGTCCGGGACAGGCTTCGACAACGACGACGGGTCCGTCGACGCGGCGCTGGAGACGGCCCTGCGCGACCCGGCTGACGAGGAGCAGCTGATGACCGCGTTGGCACAGGCTCGGCTGTTGGTGCCGATCGTCGCCGCGCCGACGGAGGTCGACGAGTCCGGCGAGTTGGCGGTGGAGAAGTCGACCGACATGGCGGTCGTGACCCTCACCGCCCCGTCCGGCGAACGCGCGCTGCCGGTTTTCACCGACACCGCTGCGCTGGCCGCGTGGGACGCGGAGGCCAGGCCGTCCCCCGTGCGCGCCGACGTCGCGGCGCAGGCGGCCATCGCCGAGCGCTGCGACGTGATGGTGCTCGACGTCGCCACCCGCTCGCTGGTGCTGCGTCCGAGCATGGTCTGGGCGATCGCCCAGCGCCAGGCCTGGCGGCCGCCGCACCTGGACGAGCATGTGCGGCAAGGCGTTTCGAAGGCCGTTCAGGACGAGCCGGATGTCGCTGACGCGCAGTGCGAGGCTGGTGCCGCACCGGGGGAGTTGCGGGTCGTGCTGTCCGTGCAGCCCGGGCTCACCCAACAGGAGCTGCAGGCTCTCGCCCGACGGGTCGGCGAGCATATCGCCACCGACGGCGAGACGCGGGCCCGCATCGACGGACTCGCCTTCTCGATCCGCACCGCCGACCGCTGACTTCCCTCCACACCGAGAGGACCCCCGATGGTCCAGGGGACCGCCGATGGGGCCGAATTTCGTCCCGAATTGCCGGTCCGGTCGGTGATCGAGGGGCCTCTCGGCGAAGGAGCGGGTGGATCGGCGTACGAAATTCAGTGGGCGGCCGGGAGGTCTTCCCTGGCTCGCTTCGGCAACAGGAACGTCAGGAGAAAGGCCACGGCAATCGCCGCGATGGCCACCCAGCTGGTCACCTGCGTCGCGTGCCCGAAGATGCCCAGGGCGGACCGGGACCGATCGTCCACCTGGCCGAAGAAGACGGTGCCCAGGACTGCCACGCCGAGTGAGCTGCCGATCTGTTGCACCGCTGTCATGGATCCGGAGGCGGAGCCGGACTCGTGGTCCTCCACACCGCTCATGACGATGTCGAAGAAGGGCGTCATCGCCATACCCATGCCGAGACCGATGAGCGCCAGCGCCGGAGCCAGCCGCCATGCGTCGATGGAGTCGCCGGACCAGCCGATGGTGCCGATGAGCACCCCGAGCCCAATGGCCACGATGACGTATCCGACGTGCATCGTGGTCCGGCCGAGTTTGGCGGTGAGCGGTTGGCCGACGCCGAAACCGACGATCATCGCCGCCGCCTGGGGGATGGTTGTCAGGCCTGCCTGCAGCGGCGTGTAGCCGAGGCCGAGTTGCAGGTAAAGGGTGAAGACCAGGGAGGACCCCATCAGTGCACTGAAGAACGCGAGTCCGGTGATGAGTCCGCCGGTGAAGGCTCGCTTGCCGAACAGCGACGGCACGACGAGCGTCGACCGGTGTGCGCGGTCCCGGGAACGCTCGAGCAGCCCGAAGCCGCAGAAGGCGGCGAGCCCGGCAGCAATCATGACGAAACACCAGATGGGCCAGTCGTGTTCGCGTCCCTGGACCAGGGGATAGACGAGCAGGAACATTCCGGCTCCGGCGAGCAGCACACCTGGCACGTCCAGCCGCAGGGTGCGGTCCGGCCGGTTCGTGGGTAGGTAGCGCATCGCACCGATGAGGCCGACGATGCCGATCGGGATGTTGATCGCGAAGATCGCCCGCCAGCCGAGCCCGAGCAGATCGGCGTCGATGAGCCAGCCGGCAAGGATCGGACCCCCGACGGCACCGATCCCCATGATCGGCCCGAACGCACCGAACGCCTTGGTGCGTTCCTCCGGCGGGAACATCTCGTTGATGATGCCGAGGCCCTGCGGCAGCAAGGTCGCGCCCAGCAGTCCCTGCAGCACGCGGAAGCCGATGAGCATCGTGGGATCCTGGGCAGCCGCGCAGAGCAGCGAGAAGAAGGTGAAGCCGGCCATCCCGATGAGGAACATCCGCTTGCGGCCGAACATGTCGCCGAGCCGACCGCCGAAGAGCAGTCCCGCGGCCATCGCGAGGGTGTAGCCGGCCGACAGCCACTGAATGGTCTCGCCGCCACCGCCGAGATCCCGTGTGATGGTCGGCCCGGCAATGCTGGTGACCAGCGAATCCAGCAGATCCATGACCTCCGCGGCCAGGACGACGAGAAGTGCGATCCATCGCCACCGATAGGCCGGTGGCTGTTGATCGGTTGTCCCCGGTGAGGCAGCTTGCACGGTCATGAGCCACCACCCTTTCGAGAGTGCGTGAACGAACAGCGTTCGTGAATGGGCGAACACTGTTCTACGCGCGAACGATGTTCGTGTCAAGTACAGTGTTCGTATGACGACGGACGAGTGGCCGATCGCCCCGTGGCGACAGACCCGCAAGCGTCCCGCGAGGTCGGCCCGGGCGGCGCTCAGCCGGGAAACGATCGTGGCCAAGGCGCTGGAGATCATCGACGCGGAGGGCGTCGACGCGGTGAGCATGCGGCGGGTCGCAACCGAGCTCGGCACCGGGCCGGCCAGCCTCTATGCGTACGTCTCCGGCAAGGACGAGTTGCTGTCGGCAACCTACGAGCTCGCGCTGACGGAGGTGGAAAATCCGGATCCGGATCAGCCATGGCAGGACATGCTGCGTCAATTTGCCTGGGGGATGTATCAATTGCTGCGGCGGCACCGTGATCTGGCGAAGCTGAGCTTCGCCGACATTCCCACGGGCCAGCGCGCCCTGGATGGTGTCGAGGCGATGCTGGCGGCCATGATCGGTCAGGGAGTCTCACCGCAGGACGCGACCTGGCTGTTCGACAGGCTCGCTCTCTACATCGGCGCAGATGCGCTGGAGGGGCATCTGCTGCGCGAGCGGTTCAACGCGTATGACGCCGAGGCCGCCGAGCAGGCCGGGACGGAATGGGTCGCGCAGATCCGCGAATATTTCCAGAAACTGCCGGCCGACCGCTATCCGGCGATCACAGCCAACCTGGACGTGATGATGCTCGGGGACAGTGAGCAGCGCTTCGGGTTCGGGGTCGATCTGCTGATCGCAGGCGTCGAGGCACGCAATTCCGACTCGGTGAAGTCAGCGGGGCCGGCCAGGAAGCGCACGCAGCGCCCGAAGCGCCAATGACCCAGCGCCCAGAGGACCGCGGACGATCGAGCGGACCGGCGATTCGAGCCTGAATGGGCCGGAATCGCCGGTCCGCTCGATGAAAGAGGGTCCTCTCGGGGGAGACGGGTCAGAGGTTGATCATGTGGCCGGCGATGCCTTCGACGGCTTCCTTCATCGCCTCGGACAACGTCGGGTGTGCGAAGACGTTGCGGGCGACCTCGTCCGCAGTCAGGTCCCACTTCTGGGCCAGCGTCAGCGCGGGTAGCAACTCGGTGACCTCGGGCCCGATGAGGTGCCCGCCGATGATCTCGTTGTGCTCGGCGTCGGCCACGATCTTCACGAAGCCGGCCGTCTCAGCCATACCGCGGGCCTTGCCGTTGGCCGAGAAGGGGAACGACGCAGTCTTGACGTCATACCCCTTGTCCTTGGCCTGCTGCTCGGAGTAGCCGAAGGACGCGATCTGCGGCTGGCAGAACGTCGCCCGCGGGATCATGTCGAAGTCGATCTCGATGGTCTCGGCACCGCCGATCGTCTCGGCGGCAACTACGCCCATCGCCTCGGCAGTGTGCGCGAGCATCAGCTTGCCGGTGACGTCACCGATGGCGTAGACGCCATCGACGTTGGTGCGGCCGCGCTCGTCGACGGCGATCGCGCCGCGGTCGGTCGTGGCGACGCCGGTCGCCTCCAGGCCGTAGCCGTCCAGGCGGGGGGCGAAGCCGATCGCCTGCAGCACCTTTTCGGTCTCCAGCACAGTGGACTCGCCGCCCGCGGCGGGGGAGACGGTGACCTTGACCGGGCCGGACCCGGAGTCCTCGATCTGCTCGACCTTGGTCGAGAGCATGACCTTGACGCCGAGCTTCTTGTAGTGCCGCAGCAGCTCCTTGGACACATCGGCGTCCTCGGTCGGGACCATGCGGTCCAGGAACTCCACGATCGTCACGTCGACGCCGTAATTGGCCAGGACGTAAGCGAATTCGACGCCGATGGCGCCCGAGCCGGCGATCACGATCGACTTCGGGAGCTGCTCGGTGAGGATCTGCTCCTCGTAGGTCACGACGTTGTCGGACAGCTTCGTGCCCGGCACCAGCCGAGTGGTCGCACCGGTCGCGATGATGACGTTGTCCGCAGTGACCGTCTCGCTCTCACCGGAGGTCAGCTGCACCTGGATGGTGTGTGCGTCGGTGAAGGTGCCGACGCCCTCGAGCTCGGTGATCTTGTTCTTCTTCATCAGGTAGTGCACGCCCTTGGCGCTGGCGTCCGCCACGCCGCGGCTGCGCTTCCATGCCGCGCCGAAGTCCATCGACACCTCACCGGAGATGCCGTAGGTCTTGGCCTCCTTGGTCAGGATGTGCGAGATCTCCGCATTGCGCAGCAGCGCCTTGGAGGGGATGCACCCCACGTTGAGACACACACCGCCCCAATACTGCTTCTCGATGATGGCGGTCTTGAGGCCGAGTTGGCTCGCGCGGATCGCTGCGACATACCCACCGGGGCCTGCACCGAGGACGACGACGTCAAAGTGTTGTGCCACGCCTGGTAACGATAGACCTATCGCAACAGTTCGAGAGCAAGCGGTGTGTCCACGATCAGCCGGTTGACCTTCTTGCCGGCGATCGCCGCCCGGACGACCGGTGCGCGCGCTGCTCCGCTGACCAGGCCGATGACGGTCGGTATGTCGGTGAGCTGCTCATCGGACAGGGTGATGATGCGATCAGCCAGCCCGCCCTCGACGCAGCGGCCGGCGGAGTCGATGAAGACACCGCAGATCTCGCCGATCGCTCCAGCCTTGTGCATCGCGCTGCGCTCACTGCGGGTGGCCAGGTCGAAGAGCGTCGACTCCTCCTGCGCCCAGCCGCCGATGCCGACGACGGCGACCGTCACCTGTGCGATGTGCGAGTTGGCCTCACTCACTCCCGGTTGGCGGCGCAGCATCCGAGCACTGTCCGCGTCGGCGGCCACCAGCGGTGCATAGAAGTGGTGCGCGGTGCCGCCGCTGAGGTTCGCGGCCGACCGCACCAGATCGACCGGTGAGTGCAGGTCGGGGATCGCCAGCGCGCCGCACAGCTGCACAATGGGCACCGGCGGCAGGGTGCGCAGGGCGCCGACAGTGGCGGCGACGCTGCGCGACCACGGCAGGCCGAGCACGTCGTCGGGGGTCAGCATCCGCGTCAGCTCCGCCGCGGCGACCGCGCCCAGGTCGCGCCGGGTCTCGGCCATCGACTGACCGTCGTGAGTGCGCAACACCAGGACGCTGTCAACGCCGAGGAATGTCGAAAGGCGTTCGGAGAGAACGTAATCCACACTCGGTTCGCCCACGATCTCGATCCGCACGATCCCCTTCGCGCGCGCTGCTTCGAGCAGGCGCGCGACCTTGAATCGGGACAGGCCCAACTCCTTGCCGATGTCGACCTTGGACTCGTCCTGCAGATAGAAGCGGCGGGCGACCGACGCCAGCAACTCTCGCTCGCGCTCGGCTCCGTCGCTGCCCGGTGTCCCGCTCATCGCACGAACTTTCTCATCTGATCCCTCCTGAATCTGCCCCACAACCTGTGTGGACTGTGTCACACTACTACTCATCTGCGCACCGAAGCGCTCGTTTGAGCAAAACAGGAGGACGCATGACTGCTCGCAGGAGACGGATCGCCGTCGTCGCTGCCGGGGCCGTTGCGATGGGCACGCTGACAGGTTGCGGCGCCGCTGCCGGATGGGGCGGCGGAGGTGGTGGCGGAGGAAGCCACACCATCAACGTGCTGATGGTGAACAACCCGCAGATGATCGATCTGCAGAAGCTCACCGACAAGTACTTCACCAAGAAGACCGGCATCAAGGTCAACTACACCGTGTTGCCCGAGGACGACCTGCGCGACAAGGCGAGCCAGGAGTTCTCGGCGCAGGCCGGTCAGTACGACGTCGCGACGTTGTCGAACTTCGAGATCCCGATCTACGCCAAGACCGGGTGGGTCGCGCCGTTGTCGTCATACATCGCCAAGGACAAGAAGTTCGACCAGCAGGACATCCTGCCCGCGATGCGCAAGGCGTTGACCGTGGACGGCGAGGTCTATGCCGAGCCGTTCTACGGCGAGTCGTCGTTCCTGATGTACCGCAAGGACGTGCTCGCCAAGAAGGGCATCAAAATGCCGGCGCATCCGACGTGGCAGCAGGTGGCCGACATCGCAGCGAAGGTCGACGGCGCCAAACCCGGCATGTCCGGCATCTGCCTGCGCGGCCAGCCCGGCTGGGGACAGGTGATCGCACCGCTCACGACAGTCGTCAACACCTTCGGCGGCACCTGGTTCGACAAGGACTGGAACGCCAAGGTGGATGACAAGGGCTTCAAGGAAGCCACCAACTTCTACGTCAATCTGGTGCGCAAACATGGTGAGAAGGGCGCGGCGCAGGCCGGGTTCACCGAGTGCCTCAACGACCTGACGCAGGGCAGCTCCGCCATGTGGTACGACGCGACCTCGGCCGCGGGTTCACTGGAGGCGAAGGGCTCACCGGTGAAGGGCAAGATCGGCTACGCGCCCGCACCGGTCGTCAAGACCAAGTCCTCCGGGTGGCTCTACACCTGGGCGTGGGCGGTCGAGCAGGCCAGCACCAAGAAGGACGCGGCCTGGAAGTTCATCTCCTGGGCCAGCAGCAAGGAATACCAGAACCTCGTCGGCGAGAAGCTCGGCTGGACCCGGGTGCCGTCGGGTGACCGGACATCCCTCTACTCCAACCCGAAGTACGTCGCACAGGCCAAGGCGTTCGCGAAACCGACACTGGACGCGTTGAACGCAGTCGATCCGAACAACCCCGGTGTGCAACCGCGGCCGGTCGGCGGCGTGCAGTTCGTCGACATACCCGAGTTCACCAACCTGGGCACGCAGGTGAGCCAGGACATCAGCTCCGCCATCGCCGGCAAGAAGTCGGTCGACAGTGCGCTGAGTCGTGGCCAGGACCTGGCCGACGACGTCGCCAAGCAGTACCGCAAGCGGGAGGGTGACTGAGCCATGGCGCAGGACACAATGACAGCGGAACCCGCTGTCGCACAGAGCAATTCGGCGCTGGTGAAGGCCGGTGGCTGGGCGCGCCGCGCACCCCTGATGCCGGCGCTGATCTTCATGATCATCGTCACGCAGATCCCGTTCCTGGCGACTCTCGTGATCTCGTTCATGAACTGGAACGCCTACTACCCGGACGACCGCGGCTTCGCCGGCGTCGACAACTTCAAGACGGTGCTCACCGACGTCAACGCACGCCAGGCGATCCTCGTCACGATCGCGCTGACCGTCGGCGTCGTCCTGGTCAGTCTGGTGATCGGACTGGCGATCGCACTGTTGCTGGATCGCAAGTTCCGCGGTCGCAGCGTGGCGCGCACGCTGATGATCACGCCGTTCCTGATCGTGCCTGTCGCGGCGGCGCTGCTGTGGAAGCACGCGCTCTACAACGCGCAGTACGGCCTCTTCAACGGCGTTCTCAAGTTCGTCCTCGGCGACAACGCACCACAACCGGACTGGATCAGCAATCATCCACTGATCGCGATCATCGTGTCGCTGGTCTGGCAGTGGACGCCGTTCATGATGTTGATCCTGCTCGCCGGCCTGCAGAGCCGTCCGATGGACGTGGTCGAGGCGGCGAAGATCGACGGGGCGTCCAACTGGCAGATCTTCACCAACATGACGCTGCCGCACCTGCGGCAGTACATCGAGCTGGCCGGGCTACTGGGCGCGATCTACATCGTGCAGAACTTCGACGCCGTCTTCACCATCACCTCCGGTGGGCTCGGCACCGCCAACCTGCCGTACTACATCTACCAAACCTTCTATTCCGCACACGATTACGGCACTGCGTCGGCAGCCGGCGTGGTCGTGGTGCTCGGCTCGATCATCATCGCGACGTTCGCGTTGCGCACCGTGCTCAGCCTCTTCCGTGAGGAGACCCGCTAATGACTACCGTCAAGGCAGCGCAGGCCGGCCCGCAGTTGCAGGTCGCAGGAAGCAAGAAGCGCTCCGGAGTGCTGTTGACCGGGGCGACCTGGATCATCTCCGTGCTGTTCGTCTTCCCGGTCGTCTGGATGATCTGGACGTCCTTCCACTCCGAGACCGACGCGGCGGCCAACCCGCCGAAAGTGTTGTCGGCGTTCAGCGTCGAGGGCTACCGGTCGTTCTTCGGCAGCAACCCGTGGCCGCCGATCCTCAACTCGCTGACGGCCAGCGTCATCAGCACGATCCTGGTGCTGGTCCTGGCACTGCCGGCGGCATACGCACTGTCGATCCGTCCGGTGAAGCGCTGGAGCGACGTGCTGTTCTTCTTCCTGTCGACCAAGTTCATGCCGGTCGTGGCAGCGCTGTTGCCGGTCTATCTGTTCGCTGAGAAGGTGCACTTCCTGGACAACATCTGGCTGCTGGTCATCCTCTACACCGCGATGAACCTGCCGATCGCCGTCTGGATGCTGCGCTCCTTCCTCGCCGAGATCCCGGCCGAGATGCTCGAAGCGGCGCAGGTGGACGGGGCCGGTCTGGTGCGGACGTTGCGCGAGATCATCGCGCCGGTCGTGATGCCCGGCATTGCCTCCGCAGCACTGATCTGCTTCATCTTCAGCTGGAACGAGTTGCTCTTCGCCCGGGTGCTCACCGGCACCCGCGCGGAGACGGCGCCGGTGTTCCTCACCGGATTCGTGACCAGTCAGGGCCTGTTCCTCGCACAGGTCTGTGCGGCATCGTTCGTTGTGTCCCTGCCGGTCCTCGCTGCCGGTTTCGCGGCGCAGGACAAGCTGGTGCAAGGTCTGTCGATGGGAGCTGTGCGGTGACTGAAATGCCGACGAAACTATCTGCAAACACTGTTGATTCGCTGGATCCACGGGTGGCCGTGCCGACATACGACCGCTCGGTGGTCACGCCCGGCATCGTCCACCTCGGCGTCGGCGGCTTCCATCGCGCGCACCAGGCGATGTATGTCGACCGTCTCCTCGCCGAGGGTGCCGCGGGCGACTGGGCGTTCACCGGTGTCGGGGTGCTGCCCAAGGACGACCGGATCGTGGAGGTCCTGAACGCCCAGGACGGCCTCTACACACTGGTGGTCAAGCATCCGGACGGGCACCTGGAGCCGCGGGTCATCGGGTCGATCAAGCGGCTGCTGCACGCACCCAGCGAGCCGGAGGCCGTGCTGGAGGTGATGAGTGATGCCGCCACCCGCATCGTGTCCCTGACGATCACCGAAGGCAGTTATCTGGTGGATCAGGTGACCGGTGAGTTCGACCCGACACATCCGTCGATCCAGCCGGACTTGGCCGAGAACGCCGTGCCGACAACGGCTTTCGGCTTCATCGTGGAGGCGTTGCGGCGTCGGCGGGCAGCGGGCGTCCCACCGTTCACGGTGATGACGTGCGACAACCTGCCCGGCAACGGCGACGTGGCACGCGGCACGATCACCTCTTTCGCGCGGCTGAAGGATCGTGAGCTCGGTGACTGGATCGACGCCAACGTGGCGTTCCCCAACTGCATGGTCGACCGGATCACCCCGGTGACGACGCAGGAGGACATCCAGCGGCTGGCCGACGAGTTCGGCATCGACGACGGCTGGCCGGTGGTCACCGAACCGTTCACCCAGTGGGTGCTGGAGGACCACTTCCCCACGGGCAGACCGCCTTTGGAGGGTGCCGGCGTGCAGGTCGTGCCGGATGTGATGCCCTACGAGTTGATGAAGCTGCGGTTGCTGAACGCCAGTCACCAGGCGCTGTGCTACCTCGGCTACCTCGCCGGTTACCGCTATGCCCACGAGGTCGCCCAGGACGAGGAGTTCGCGCGGTTCCTGCTCGGCTACATGAAGCACGAGGGCGAGCCGACGCTGCCGGAGGTGCCGGGCGTTGATCTGACGGCATACGAGCACGAGCTGGTGGCGCGCTTCGCGAACCCGGAGATCCGCGACACGCTCGCCCGGCTGTGCGCGGAGAGCAGCGACCGGATCCCGAAATGGCTCGTCCCGGTGATCCGCGACGACCTCGCGGCCGGCCGTCCGGTCGACCGTGCGGCGCTGGTCGTCGCGTCCTGGGCGAGGTATGCCGAAGGCGTCGACGAGCAGGGCGAACCGATCGACATCGTGGATCACCGCAAGGAGGAGGTGATGGCGGCGGCCGCGCGGCAGAGCGAGGACCGGCTGGCCTTCATCCGCGATCCCAGTCTGTTCGGGGACCTCGCGGAGCAGGAGGCGTTCATCGCGCCATACGTCGCGGCGTTGGAGTCGCTGCACAGCGACGGCGCCGCTGCCACCCTGCGCGAGACGATCACCCGCCTCGGCGACTGACCCACCACACCCTCATACCGAGAGGCCCCCGATGCGTCGAGAGGACCGCGGATTTCGCCGTGTTCGGCGAAATTTGCCGGTCCTCTCGATGAAAGGGGGGCCTGTCGGCGAAGGGTGTGAGAAGGGTCAGGTAAAAAGCTGCTCGCCGATGTAGTGGCCGGTCTTCGGCGCCGGGGGTATGGCGAACAGGCCCGACCCGACGTGCTTGACGTATTCGTTGAGCAGGTCCGCGGCGCCCAGCTTGCGCTGCAACTGCACGAAGTGGGCGGGATCGTTCATGTAGCAGACGAACAGCAACCCGGCGTCCAGCTGACCGAACTCGTTAATGCCGTCGGTGTAGTTGTAACCCCGGCGCAGGATCTTGATGCCGCCGTTGTTCTCGTGGGCCGCCAGCGCGATGTGCGAGGTCGGTGCGATCACCGGCTCGCCGTCCTTGGCCTTGGCGTGGAACTTCGGGGTGTCGTGCTCGGTCTTGCCGGTCAGCGGCTCGCCCTCGGTCTTGCCGCGGCCGAAGATGCGCTCCTGGTCGCTGATCCGGTCGGCGTCCCAGGTCTCGATGTTCATCTCGATCTTGCGCACCACCTGGTAGGTGCCGCCGGTCATCCAGTCGGCGTCGTCCAGCCAGACGAACTTGTCATAGTCGGCCGTCGTGGTGATGTTGCGGGTGCCGTCCTTGAAGCCGAAGAGGTTGCGCGGCGTCTGCTGGCCCTTGCCGGCCGATGCGCGGCCGAATCCCATGACGGTCCAACGGGTTTGGACGGTGTCTCGCGCCATACGGGCGAGGTTGCGGATGGCGTGGTAGCACACCTGCGGGTCGTCCGCGCACACCTGCACCGACAGATCACCGTTGCTGGTGTGGGCCGTCAGGTTGTCGCTGGGCAGCTTGGGCAGCGGCCGCAGCAGCTTCGGCCGCTTGTGCGCGATGCCGAAGCGGTCGTCGAACAACGACGGTCCGAGTCCGATGGTCACCGTCAGGCTCGCAGCGTCCAGCCCGAGAGCTTCCCCGGTGTCCCGGCCGACGCCGGAGTCCGAGGAGGGTCGGACCTGCCCGATCGGCTCGGCCCGCATCAACTGCGCGCTCGCGGCGGTCCAGCGCGCCAGCAGTGACTGCAGGTCCGTGTCCAGCGAGCCGTCGATCATGTCGAACGCCATGAAGATCGAGTAGCGTTGCGGGGGAGTGCGGATGCCGACCGGCTCGGGCTGGTCGTAGAAGGGGTACTGGGTGGTCAGGTCGATGGCGTCCTTGTCGGCCGCCTCGGCTGGCGAGCGCGCGGCGTCCAGGCCCCAGGACGCGCCGACGGCGAGCGCACCCACGGCTGCCCCACCGGCGGCTCCCTGGAAGAGCCGGCGGCGGGGCAGCCCGGTGCGCCCGTCAGGTCGTTCGTGCTTGCTCAACTCGCGGTCGCCACCTTCTGAGCGATCTGGGAGAGCGGGTCCTGCAGCGCCTGCACCTTCTTGCTGAGCTTCGCCGCGTCGGTCTTGCGCAGCTCCGGGGTCCACAGCTTGAAACCACCCAGCGACGAGCCGTCCCGGTAGGGGGTCAACGCATTGGTGACGTTGGTGAACTGCTTGCTCACCCGGGCGGTGAGGGAGGGGTCGATCTTCTGCAGCCCGGGCTTGAGGTAGGCGAAGGCCTGCTGGGCGCCCTCGACGTTGGAGGCGAAGTCGGACAGGTCGGTGTGGCTGTACTTCTCCTCTTCACCCTTGATCTTGTTGGTCTGCACTTCCTCGAGCAGGCTCGCGGCACCGTTGGCCAGGTCCTCCGGCTTGTAGGTGATGCCCTTGACCAGGCCGGCCAGCTTGCTGACGTTGGTGTGCAGCTCCTTGGCCGTCTTCTTGGTCTTGCTGGTGATCTTGCCGCCCTGCCACAGGTCCTTCTCGATGGCGTGGAAGCCGTGCCAGCCGACCTTCGGGTCCAGGTTGGACTGCCGCATGTCGATCAGGTAGTCGAGGTTGCCGGCGTTGTCGCCCGGCTTATAACCCGGCAGCACGAAACCACCGACGTCGGACTCGATCTTCTCGTAGAAGGGTCGTGCCCCGGCATACGCCTTCTTCGCGGCGGCGACGTCGCCCTTGTTGATCGCCGTCTGCAGCTTGGCGACGCCGGTGACCATGTCGGTGGCGTTCTGGTTGACGAACTTCGCGTAACCCTTGGTGCCCTTCGCCAGCACCGTCGCCGTCGAGCCCTTCGCGACGGAGGCCGCCTTGCCGGTCACCGTGAACGGCACCCGCTCCTTGTCGGCGCCGGGGCAGAAGACCTGATATTTCCCGCCGGACAGCGTGACGGTGAATTTCACCGGGGCCAAGCCGGGCGCGAGGTTCTCCTTCTCGCCCAGGATGCGCTGGTCGCTCTGCAACTCGATCTCGGTGATCGCCGACGCGTCCTTGTTGGTCACGGTGAAGGTCACCGGCCCCGCAGGTGCGGAGGCGTGGTCCATCTCGCAGCCGCCGGCGTTGGTCATGGTGACCTTCACCTGTGCGGCACCGCCGGAGACCTTGGCGGCTGCGCCCTTCGCGGACGCGCCACCAGACCCGTCGGTCGGTGATCCGCCGCCGGACGAGCCGGAGCCGCACGCCGCCAGAGCGACACTGGTGACGGCGATGAGGCCACTGCCGGCGACGCGACGGAGGTTGGATCCGGGTCGTCGGTGTGACTTCGCGGGGTGGCTAGGCATGTGCTGAGCTCCTCGAGGAGTGATGGGGTGCAGGTGCACCGGTGTTGGTCATGACGGTGGGGATGCGTCGACGCGCACGCAGCGCGAGGACAGTGAGGATGATGGCTGTCAGGAGCAGGGCAGCAGGTATGGCGCGACCCCAGAAGCGCACCGAATCACGTTCTGTCGCAAAGTGGTTCAGCTCTGCAGCAAAGTCGTCGGTGTATGCCGGCCGGACCGACCAGGACGTGCTCGGAGCGGTCATGCCGGCCGGGAGCTTCGCACCGTCCGCGATGGTCACGGTGCGCTGGGTGCTGAGGCCTCCGCCGGCCAGGCTGACGCTGGCCTGTGCGGCACGGGCGGCGTCATACAGCTTGCCGTGGGTGGTCCAGACGTCGACCTTGTCCGACAGGTGCCAGGTCGCGCGGAACGGCCCGGGGTTGACGGCGGGGTCCACGCCGACCGGGACGCGACCGCCGTTGAGCGCAGTCACCTCGGCCAGGGTCAGGGTGGCGGGCGGCTTGGTGTCGGAGGCGGACTCGGTCACGCCGGTGAAGTGCCGGGTGCGCACGCCGGTGACGGTGGCGTGGCCCGCCGCCTCCAGCCGGATGCTCTCCTGGGCGCTCCCGTCGGCAGATCGGTGCAGCGTCAACCCGTTGAGGTGCACGGATCCGGCGGAGCTGCCGGCGGCATCCGCGACGGGGGCAGCCGCGGGCACGTCGAGCTGTGCGGACGGCACGGCGAAGAACGCCGCGACGGCACCGATGGCACACGCGCCGGCGATCGTCAGCTTCAGCCGCGCACTCTGTATGGCGCTGGGCCGGTGTGCCGCCGGCCAGAACGCCACCAACGCCATGGGTATGACGTAGAGGAACCAGCCCAGCACCTCGACCACCCGCGGGTCGGCGGGGATGCCGAGCACACCGGTGAAGACGGCGCTGCGGATCGACCCGACCGGAGCCAGCCAGTGCAGGTCGACGGTGGTGCCCTGCCCGGCGTTGAGCCAGCCGGCCTCGTGCGCGGTGCGCAGGGCGCTGACGACCAGGCCCGCGGCGACCAGGATGAGGAAGATGCTGGTGCCCTTGAAGAACTTGCCGAGGTTGAGCTTGACGCCGCCCCGGTAGATGCCGAGTCCCAGCAGCACGGCCATCGCGATGCCGAGCACTGCTCCGGCGATGGCGCCGGTGGTGTTGGTGGCGGCCTGGAAGGTAGCCAGCAGGAAGACCGCGGACTCGAAGCCTTCCTTGAGGACGGCCAGGAAGGCCATGATCACCATGGCGCGGGTGGTGCCCTGCCCGAGCGCGTTCTGCGCGGCCGACTCCAACTCCCGTTTCAGGCCGCGGGAGTGCTTGCTCATCCAGATGATCATCGTGGTGACGAAGACGACGGCCACCGCTCCGATGACGGTCTCCATCATCTCCTGCTGCCGCTGCGGCAGCGCGGACTCGACGACCTTGAGGGTGACGCCGACGGCGATACTGATCGCGATGCCGGCGCCGACGCCGAGCCACATGGTCGTCAGGGGACGGCCGTTCTTCTTCAGGAAGGCTGCGATGATCCCGACGATCAGTGCCGCCTCAAGGCCTTCGCGCAGGCCGATCACGAATGTCGCGAGCACGGGCACCTCTCGGAGAGTGTGATGAGGCAAACCTTCTTTAGGGCAGCCTTAACTAAGCACGATGAGCATAAACCCATCGTTTCGCGGCGTACACCCGCCCACCGGTCGGGCAGCCGATAGCCTCCCGGCATGAGTGAGTCGCTGGTCGCCGGAGTGGACAGTTCGACACAGTCCTGCAAGATCGTGGTCTGCGATGCGGAGACCGGTCGCATAGTCCGGGAGGCCAGGGCTGGGCACCCGGACGGCACCCAGGTCAGCGCCGCCGCGTGGTGGGACGCATTCCAGGAAGCCCGGCGCGGGGGACTGCTGGACGGTGTGCGCGCGATCGCGGTCGGCGGGCAGCAACACGGCATGGTCACGCTCGACGAGGACGATCAGTTGGTGCGTGACGCAATGTTGTGGAACGACACCAGCTCGGCCCCTCAAGCAGCGCAGCTGGTGGAGGAGCTCGGGGGAGCGTCGGCCTGGGTCGACGCTGTGGACCTGGTGCCGGTGGCGAGCTTCACCGGCACCAAGCTGCGTTGGCTGGCCGAGGAGGAGCCCGACAATGCCGCCCGGACGCAGACCGTTGTGCTGCCGCACGACTGGCTCACTGGTCGAATCCTGAAGGACGGCAACGGTTTCCAGGAGTGGACCACCGATCGCGGAGATGCGTCGGGCTCCGCCTACTGGTCACCGGTCACCGGCGACTATCGACACGACCTGCTGAAGCGTGCGTTCGGCCGAGACGTCCGGGTGCCCCGCGTGGTCGGCCCGTCGGAGGTTGCCGGGCGGACGGCGGACGGCATGCTCGTGGCGGCGGGCACCGGCGACAACGCTGCTGCGGCGCTCGGGCTGTCGATCGGCCCGGGCGACGTCGTGGTGTCGCTCGGCACCAGCGGGGCGGTGTTCGCGGTCCACGACCGCCCGGTCGGTGACGTGACCGGCGCGGTCGCCGGATTTGCGGACGCGACCGGCCGGCACCTGCCGCTGCTGGCCACGCTCAACGCCGCCCGGGTGCTCGTCGCAGCGGCGAGCACCCTCGGGGTGGACCTGGACGGACTCGACCAACTCGCGGCGTCGGCGCCGATCGGGGCCGACGGTCTCACCCTGCTGCCTTACCTCGACGGCGAGCGCACTCCCAACCTGCCGACGGCTCAGGGGACCCTTGCCGGGCTGACTCGCTCCAATGCGACGCCGGCGCACTTCGCTCGGGCGTATGTCGAGGGCATGCTGTGCAACCTGAAGGGCTGCATCGACGCACTCGCCCGCAACGACATACCCACTCGCCGGGTGCTGCTGATCGGGGGCGCGGCCGCAGCCGCCTCGGTGCGGTCGGCCGCCGCGGACATCTTCGGTGTGCCGGTCCTGGTGCCCCAGCCGGGTGAGTATGTCGCGCTCGGTGCGGCGCGGCAGGCCGCGTGGGCACTGAGCGGTGAGTCGACACCACCGGAGTGGGACGTGCCGGTCGCGGCGACCGTCGAGCCGTCCGACCCCGACGCCGGCGCCGTCGCGGCCGGGCGATACCGCGACCTGGTGGACGCCCGGCATCCAGGAGCCGTCAAGCGCTGACCCGCATACGCAGAGGAGCCGGCCGCTTCCAGGCGCTTCGCAGTGAAGCGCCGGTGCGGCCGGCTCTCAAAAAGGAGGTGCGCTGCGGGGTCAGTCCTCGCCGCGCTCGTAGGCGAGTTGCTCGGCATACGGACGCATGCGCGGCAGTGCAGGCTGCTCGTCGTCCTGCGCATGCGTGCGCATGATGTGGTCGCGGTGCAGTTGATCGAGCATCCGCGACGTCGTCGCGTGCACGACCGGAGAGGTACGTGGTGGCATCCGGGTGTCCTTTCGCTTGCTGGGCGGACATGAGGTGTAACGGAGGGGTCCTCCGAATAATTCCCGGGTGATGCGACATTTTTTGTGTCCTCGCCCAGCGGGCCGGCCGCGGACACCTGCCGATGCCCTGGAGCTGCCCTGAATCTGCCCTGAACCTGATCGGAGTCTGCTCGGCCAGGCTGCGGCGACGTCGAACGTCGACTGGGAATTCGCGGTGAGATTTTGCTCTCACCGGCGGAAAATCCGTCGCGTGGACTATTTCGATATGGAAGTATTGCATCTGGTTCTTTTCGTGCCGCCCGAGTGGCCCCGCGGACTCCAGTTCCGACCCCGTCTCCCAGATCCCTGAGAAGGAGTGACTCCCGTATGTCGTTCAGCCCCTACCAGCGCGTGTTGAACATCAGTGATGCCCGGCGGGTGTTGCTCCTCGGACTGTTGCTGCGGATCCCGATCGCCTCTGCCGCGGTCGTGCTCACCCTGCACGTCGTGCAGTCCCTGCACCGTTCCTACTCCGAGGCCGGTCTGGTCGCGGCCGGCGCCACCCTTGCCATCGCGATCTCCGGCCCGTGGCGCGGGCGGCTGCTGGATCGCCTCGGCCTGCGCCGGGTCGTCCTGCCGTCGCTGGTCGTGAACGCCGTCTGCTGGGCCGTCGCACCCTTCGTCGGCTACTGGATGCTGCTCGTTCTCGCAACAGTGGCAGGCCTTTTCATCGTCCCGACCTTCTCGGTCATCCGCCAGGGGATCATCGCCGCGGTCCCGGACGCGGATCGGCGCACGGCCCTCTCAGTGGACGGAATGAGCATCGAGGTGGCCTTCATGGTCGGCCCGGTCGTCGCCGTCTGGCTGGCCACTGCGTTCGACACCGGCTTCGTGCTGTGCGGCCTGCAGCTCGCCGGCGTGCTCGCGGGCGTCGCCCTCTATGTGATGAACCCGCCGCTGCGACCGGCAGACCCGGAGACGGATGCCGCAGGCCAGGTGGTCCCGCGTCGGGCGTGGTTCCGTGCCGGCTTCCTGTCCATCTGCGGTGCCGCGGCGGCGTCGACCATCGTGCTCGGCGGCAGCGACGTCGCCATCGTCGCGGCGATGCGTGAGTTCGACCAGGTGTCCCAGATGAGCATCGTGCTGGTGCCGTTCGCCGGCGGCTCGCTGCTCGGCGGGCTCATCTACGGCGCGACGTCGCGCGCGGTCCAGCCCTTCTCGCTACTGCTCGGCCTCGCGCTGGCGACCGCACCGATGGCGCTCGCCGGCGGCACCTGGTCGCTGGCGGTCCTCGCCCTGGTGGCCGGCCTGTTCTGCGCACCGACCATCACCGCGACCGTGGACGCCGTCAGCCACGTCGTCCCGTCGGCCGCCCGCGGTGAGGCGATGGGCTGGCACGGGTCGTTCATGACCGCCGGGTCGGCTCTCGGTGCGCCGATGGCCGGCGCCGCGATCGACTCGTTCGGGTTCGGCGGCGGCTTCCTGCTGGTCGCGGCGATCGGCGCGCTCGTTGCCGTCACCGGGTCCGCGGCACTGCACGTGCACCGCAGGTATGTCGCCCAGCACGCTCTCGCTGCCTGAACCTCACCCCACGAAGTTTCCGTATGGTGATCTCGTGGCTCGGGTAGCGGTCTTCTTCCTCGGCGGCACGATCAGCATGACCGGCACGGACAGCGAAGGTGCCGTCGTGCGGTTGACCGGTGCCGACCTGCTGCAAGCACCCGACGTCGCCGCGATCGGCGTCGAGGCCGAGGTCGTGGACTTCCGTGCTGTCGGGAGCTCGCGGCTCACGGTGGCCGACCTGACCGAGTTACACGCGGCGGCTGAGCAGGCGGTGGCAGACGGAGCGGATGCGGTGCTGATCGTGCAGGGCACCGACACGCTGGAGGAGTCCTCGTTCCTGCTCGACCTGTGGTGGACCCGGGACGAGCCGCTCGTGCTCACCGGCGCGATGCGCAACCCCAGCCTGCCCGGTCCGGACGGGCCGGCGAATCTCGTTGCGGCACTGCGAGTTGCGGCATCGCGGGAGGCTCGAGCCCTCGGCGCACTGGTCGTGCTCGACGACCAGATCCACGCTGCACGGTTCGTCGCCAAGCGCCATACGAGCAGCGTCGACGCCTTCGTGTCGCCCAACGCCGGGGCGCTCGGACGGGTCGAGGAGGCCACCGTCCGGTTCGCGACGACGGTGCCGCGCCGGCCACCGGTGGGCGTGCCTGTCCGGTCGGTCCGGGTGCCATTGATCGTCACGGTGCTCGACGACGACGGCGGGCTGTTCGACGCTGTCGCCGACAGCGCGGGCCTGGTGATCGCTGCATTCGGCGTCGGACACCTGCGCCCGGAGATCGCCGACCGGGCGGCGGAGCTGGCCGCCGGTCGGCCGGTCGTGCTGGCGTCTCGCACGGGCGCAGGCACCGTCCACACGGCGACATACGGCGGCCCGGGCAGTGAGAGCGACCTGGTCGGCCGCGGCCTGCTGCCGGCCGGCGGGCTGGACCCCTACAAGGCACGCCTGTTGCTGCTCGCATTGCTCGGGTCGGGCCTGGACGACGATGCGGTGCGCTCCGCATTCGCGCGGTATGTCGGTGGTGCCGCCTAGGCTGCCGAGAGTGGGTGCAGCACCGAGCTCAGGACCAAGGTCAGGGCCCTCGTCGAGATCAGGGGCGGGGTCAGTGGCGGGATCACTGTCGGCGGCACAGGCGAGGCGGATCGCGCTGGTGGCGCAGGGGTTTCGTGATCCCCGGCACCGCACGCCGACCATGCGGACTCTCGCGCGCACGATCGATCGCACCGGGCTGCTGCAGATCGACTCGGTCAACGTGCTGCAGCGCGCGCACTTCATGCCGCTCTACTCGCGGATGGGCCCTTACGACGTCGGCCTGCTCGATCGAGCCGCCGGGAAGGCCCCGCGGCGACTGGTCGAATACTGGGCGCACTGCGCGGCATACATGCCGGTGGACCTGTGGCCGGTGATGAGCCATCGCATGCAGGACCATGCCTCGCGCGGGCACGAGTGGTTCGGTCTGCCGGAGGATCCGGGGCTGCCGACGGCGCTGCTGCGTGAGATCGAGCAGGGTGGTGCGGCGACCGCGCGAGACCTTGACGACGGGCTGCCCCGCACCAAGGTCAACTGGGGCTGGAACTGGTCGAAGACCAAGAGGGCGCTCGAGTTCCTCTTCATGGCAGGGGAGCTCAGCGTGGCCAGGCGCAATGCTGCCTTCGAGCGGGTCTATGACCTGCCGGAGCGGGTGATTCCCGCTGAGGTGCTGGCCGTGCCACAGCCGACGCTGCTCGAGGCGTCCCGCGAGATGCTGCGTCGAGCGGCCCGATCCTATGGTGTGGCAACCGAATTCGACCTGCGTGACTACTACCGCATGCAATACTCCCGGGTCCACCTGGATCAGGTCGGGCCGGCGCTGCAGTCACTCGTCGATGACGGTGAGCTCCTCCCGGTGACAGTTGAGGGCTGGCGTCGACCGGCCTACCTGCACCGTGACGTGACCGTGCCGCGTCGCGTCGAGGCCCGGGCGTTGCTGAGCCCGTTCGACCCGCTGGTGTGGTTCCGCGAGCGGACCGAGACGATCTTCGACTTCCTCTACCGCATCGAGATCTACGTGCCCGAGGCCAAGCGGGTCCACGGCTACTACGTCCTGCCTTTCCTGCTCGGCGACCGCATCGTCGCCCGCGTCGACCTGAAGGCAGAGCGCCAGGGGAGTGTGCTGCAGGTGCTCGGGGCGTATGCCGAGCCGGACGCCCCCGAGGACACGGCGGCCGAGCTGCTCGAGGCGTTGCGGGAGCTGGGGCAGTGGCTCGGCCTCGACGACCTCGTAGTCACCGGTCGCGGCGACCTCGCACCCGCGTTGGCCGGCCTCGTGGCTCGCTCGGCGTGACCGCTTCCACGGGGTTCGCTCAGGGAGTTCACACCCAGCGGTATTCCACTTCCGGACGACCCGCCCCGGCATACCGTGACCGCCGCTCGACAAGACCCGTCTCGCACAGGTGCTCGGCATACCTGCGCGCGGTCACCCGGCTCACCGGCAGCTGCTCGGCCAGGTCGCGGGCGGACAGTGCAGACCCGCTGGCACGCAGCATCGTGCTGATCCGGTCGAGCATCTCCGGGGACAGCCCCTTGGGCAGCTCGGTCGGGCGCGACGGCCGGAGCGACCCGAGCATCTGATCGATCTCCGACTGGTTGGTGACCGACGAAACGCGTTGTGCTTGTTCGACATACGCGCGGTAGGCATCCAGTCGCTCCCGGAAGGTCGCGAAGGTGAAGGGCTTGAGCAGGTATTGCACGACCCCGAGTGACACCGCCGAGCGCACGACGTCCAGCTCGCGTGCGGAGGTGACGGCGATGACATCCGCCCGGTGACCAGCGGACCGCAGCGCCCGCAACACGTCCAGTCCGTGCCGGTCCGGCAGGTGCATGTCCAGCAGCACGACGTCGACCGGGTGCTCCTGCAGCGCCTGCACGGCCTCCTGGCAGGTGCCCACCGTGGCGGCGACGGCGAAGCCCGCCACGCGTCCGACGTATGCCGTGTGTGCCTCGGCTGCGATGGGCTCGTCCTCGACGACCAGCACGCGCAGATCGTTCACCGGTCGACCTCCTGCAACGGCAGGCGGACCACGAATTGCGTTGGCGGACCGAGCACTTCGACTGTCCCGTCGAGTCGCTCGACTGCCTGGGCAACGAGTGCGAGGCCGACCCCACGGCGGCCTGCACGTCCGGTCTCCTTGGTGGAGTAGCCACGGCGGAAGGCCTGCTCCACCTCACCGCTGAGGCCGGGGCCGTTGTCAGTCACCGTCATGGTCGTCCATCCGTCCTCCACGTGTGCGTCGAATCGCACGGACCGGTCGCCGTCAAGATCGCCGACCGCGTCGAACGCGTTGTCGACGAGGTTCCCGATGATTGTCACCAGATCTGTCGTCGGCGCGGCGGCTTCCGGCACGACGGAGTTGGGTTCGATCACCAGCGCGATGCCTCGTTCGCGTGCCTGGGCGGCCTTGCCGAGCAACAGTGCGGTCACCGCCGGTTCACCGTGGACGGCCCCGACGACACGGTCGGTCAGCCCCTGCGCCTGATCCAACTCGTCGGTGGCGAATGCCAGGGCGCGGTCGGTGTGCCCGAGCTCGATGAGGGACACGATGGTGTGCAACCTGTTCGACGCCTCGTGGGTCTGTGACCGCAGCGCCTCGGCCATGCTGCGCGCGGAGTCGAGTTCGCCTGTCAATGCGACGAGTTCGGTGCGGTCGCGCATCGTGACGACATACCCCAGCGCCTTGCCTCCGGGCGCGACCAGCGCCTTGCTCACCACGAGCGTGCGGCTGCCGGCGATCTGCAACTCGTCGTGCCGTGTGCTGTCGTCGGTCAAGGTGGCCACCATCGGTGCCGGGAGGCCGACCTCGTCGACCGGACGCTCGGTGAAGTCCACCGGCAGTCCGAGCAGCCGGACGGCCTCGTCGTTCGCGATGCGGATGCGACCGTCCAGGTCGGTCAGGAGCAGTCCGTCGGTCACCGCGTGCAGGACGGCGTCGTAGTAGTCGTACATCTCCTGCAGCTGGCGGGCACCGAGACCACGTGTCTGCCGGCGCACTCGTCGAGTGACCAGCAACGTGCCGAGCCCGGCGAGGAATGCCGCGAGAGCACCGGCCCCGAGCACGCCCGGGAGCTGGTCACTGACCTGGTGACGCACCTCCTCCTTGCGGATGCCGACCGAGACCAGGCCGACGACCTTCCCGTCGACCGCCCCGGTGTCGGTGATCGGCACGACGCATCGGCGGGAGGGCCCGAGGGTGCCGGTGTAGTCCTCGACCACCTGACCGCCCGCGGCGGCACCGGCGATGTGCCCGACGAAGCGATGCCCGATGCGTTCGGGGTTGGGGTGGCTGTAGCGCGTGCCGGTCGGGCTCATGATCACCACGAAGTCGGTGTGTGTCCGTCGTCGGACCGCCTCGGCCAGCGGTTGCAACGTCGTGCTGGGGTGGTCGCTGCGCAGCCCGGCGAGCACCGCCGGGTCGGCCGCAACGGAGTCGGCCACTGCGACGACCTGGGCGGTGGCGCGGCTGGTGCTGTAGTGGCGGGCCTGCACATAGGCCCCGAGCACTCCGGCGACGACGACGATCAGCGCCACGACCACCTGCAGCACGAACGTCTGCGTCGCCACGCTCCACCTGCGCGGCGAGCGCAGCCGTGGACCGTGCCGTCGGGCAGCGGTCGACGAATCCGTGCTCATCGGACCTGCACCCGGGTGCGACCGTCGCCGGTGAGCTCAATGCCCGTGAACTCAATGCCCGTGAACTCAATGAACACAAACGTGACGCGGGTCACGTGGCACGCCATCGTCGGTCGGGCCAGCCGGAGCAACGAACACCATCGGGCCCGGGACACGAGTTGTGGGAGATGTGATGAGCACACAGGTCGAGGACGGTGTCGCCGGCGGCGCGCCGGGCCCGAAGCGCACGAAGGACCGCACGCACTACTTGTATGCCGCCGTGGTGATCGCGATGATCGCCGGTATTGCCGTGGGCATCATCTGGCCGGACTTCGGGATCCAGCTGAAATGGCTCGGGACCGGATTCGTGAACCTCATCAAGATGATGATCTCACCGATCATCTTCTGCACGATCGTTCTCGGCATCGGATCGGTGCGCAAGGCGGCCGCCGTCGGGCGCATCGGCGGTCTCGCGCTGGGCTACTTCCTGACGATGTCCACGGTCGCGCTCGCCATCGGTCTGCTGGTCGGCAACGCCATACATCCGGGATCCGGTCTGCACCTGACCAAGGAGCTGGCCGCGACCGGTCACCAGCAGGTCGACGGCGAGGCCGGCGGCACCGTCGACTTCATCCTCGGCCTAGTCCCGGACACCCTGGTCTCCGCACTGACTTCGGGCTCGGTGCTGCAGGCGCTGCTGGTGGCGTTGCTGGTCGGCTTCGCCCTGCAGAAGCTCGGACCGGCGGGCGAGCCGATCCTGACCGGCATCAAGCACTGCGAACGCCTGGTCTTCCGACTGATGCAGATGATCATGTATGTCGCACCGGTCGGCGCGTTCGGCGCCATGGCCGCCGTTGTCGGGGCGACCGGCTGGAGGGCCCTGCAGGGACTCGCGGTGGTGATGATCGCGTTCTACCTGACGTGTTTCATCTTCGTCTTCGGCGTGCTCGGCGCGATCCTGTGGGTCGTCGCTCGTGTCAACGTCTTCTCGCTGCTGCGCTACCTGGGTCGTGAGTTCCTGCTGATCCTGTCGACATCGTCCTCGGAGTCGGCGCTGCCGCGGCTGATCGCCAAGATGGAGCACCTCGGGGTGTCCCGACCGGTCGTCGGCATCACCGTCCCGACCGGTTACTCGTTCAACCTGGACGGCACCGCGATCTATCTGACGATGGGTTCGTTGTTCATCGCCGATGCGCTCGACAAGCCGTTCAGCATCGGGCAGCAGATCTCGCTGCTGGTCTTCATGGTCATCGCGTCCAAGGGTGCGGCGGGTGTCACCGGCGCCGGCCTGGCAACCTTGGCCGGTGGCTTGCAGTCGCACCGCCCGGACCTGGTCGAGGGCGTCGGACTCGTCGTCGGCATCGACCGGATGATGAGCGAGGCCCGCGCCCTGACCAACTTCGCGGGCAACTCGATCGCGACCGTGCTGGTCGGCCACTGGACCGACAACCTGAACCGGACCCAGCTGGAGTCGGTGCTCAGCGGTGCCGCGCCGTTCGACGAGAGCATGCTGGAGGGCGGCTCCGAAGACGCCGCCGCCGCCCCAGAAGTCGCCGATCAGCCGGCCTCGATGGAAGATGACCGAGTGCCCGTCGGCTGACCCCGCCGGCCCCACTGCCCGGCCCCCGCAAACCAGGCCCCCATTCCGGCCAGTGACGGCTTCCTCGCCGAACGACGGTTGTATGAGGCCGTCGCTCGGCGAGGGCGCCGTCACTCGGCAGCGGGAGAGGCGCGGATTTCGGTCTGCGGTGCCCGCACTGTTATGGTTATGGCACCGACTGGTCCGACATGCGTCTGGCCGGTGTGCAAGAGAAGCCCCAAGCTTCCACCTCGCGCGGCAGCGATGTCGCCAGGTTCGGTCCAGCGATGACCAGGTCGTTGCAAGGCAGATCGTCGATCTACCCGGCATACGCCAGGCGTTGACTGTGCTGTCAGAGGCTTCTCGTGCACCACGATGGGTGACGAGGAGCCTTTCTTCGTTTCCCGCAGGTTGCATTGAACACGACGAAGGAGCTTCACATCAGCGCAGAGCCCCGTATCAACGACCGCATCCGGGTCCCGGAAGTGCGGTTGGTTGGGCCGAACGGAGAGCAGGTCGGGATCGTGCGCGTCGAAGACGCGCTGCGCCTGGCCGCCGAAGCGGACCTCGACCTGGTCGAGGTCGCACCCCAGGCCAAGCCGCCCGTGGCAAAGCTCATGGACTACGGCAAGTTCAAGTACGAAGCCGCCATGAAGGCCCGCGAGTCGCGGAAGAACCAGGTCAACACCGTCATCAAGGAGATCAAGCTCCGCCCCAAGATCGACCCGCACGACTACGGCACCAAGAAGGGCCACGTCGTGCGCTTCCTGTCGGCGGGCGACAAGGTCAAGGTGACGATCATGTTCCGTGGACGAGAGCAGTCTCGGCCGGAGCTCGGCTTCCGGCTGTTGCAGCGTCTCGCCGACGACGTCAAGGAGCTGGGCTTCGTGGAGAGCGCGCCCAAGCAGGACGGTCGCAACATGGTCATGGTGCTGGGACCGACCAAGAAGAAGGCGGAGGCGCGGGCCGAGGGCCGTCGCCGCCGCGAGCAGGCCCAGGCAGCGCAGACTGCCAGCGCCGAGGCCTGAAGTCAGCTGAGCCCCTCGCGCGAGCCCGATCCGCGCGAGTCCGCAACGAGCCATGCCCTGCGTGGGCTGGTGTCATCACGTAACAACGAAGGAGATCGGCTATGCCGAAGATGAAGACCCACAGCGGCGCCAAGAAGCGCTTCAAGATCAGCGGGTCCGGCAAGGTGATCCGGCAGCGCGCACGTCACGTCCACAAGTTCCAGGAGCGCACCAGCAGCCAGGCGCGCCGGTTGGTGCCCGACGTCGAGGCGTCCGCGGCCGACAGCAAGAAGATCAAGAAGCTGCTGGGCAAGTAAGCCCCACTTCACCGCACTCGTCGGTGCGACGGCCCTCAGGGCTGCACTGACGGACCACCAGCAATAAGAAGGAGATTCACGTGGCACGCGTGAAGCGGGCGGTCAACGCCCAGAAGAAGCGCCGGACCGTTCTGGAGCAGGCCAGCGGCTACCGCGGACAGCGTTCGCGGCTCTACCGCAAGGCCAAGGAGCAGGTCACCCACAGCATGGGTTACAGCTACCGCGACCGCCGGGCCCGGAAGGGCGACTTCCGTCGCCTCTGGATCCAGCGGATCAACGCCGGTGCTCGCGCCAACGGCATGACCTACAACCGGTTCATCCAGGGCCTGAAGGCTGCCGAGGTCGAGGTCGACCGTCGCATGCTCGCGGAGCTGGCCGTCAACGACGCCGCCGCGTTCACCGCGCTCGTCGAGATCGCCAAGGCGAACGTGCCGGCGACCGACGCCAAGGCCGACTCCGTCGCCTGACGCGGCTCGCCGCGCTCATTCGCACACACCGAACGCCGGTCCGTGACTCCGTCCGTCCTCACCAATCCTCGCGCTGAGCGGGTGAAGGCGGTCCGAGCACTGGGCCGGCGTTCGGCGCGTCAACGCGCGGGTCGATTCGTCGTCGACGGCCCGCAGGGCGTCCGCGAGGTCCTCCGATTCGCCCCGCACTCCGTGCTCGATCTGTATGTCGACAGGGCGGCACAGGACCGGCACGGCGACCTGGTGCAGCTTGCCCGGGACGCGAAAATCCATCTGCACCAATGCGATTCGGCGGTGATGGCCACCCTCGTCGACACGCAGCACCCCCAGGGCATCGTCGCCGTATGCCGCCCGGTCGACGTCCCGGTGGCCGATGCGCTCGCCGATGAGACGGGCTTCGTGGTGGTCCTCGCGCACGTGCGCGACCCGGGCAACGCCGGGACCGTCATACGCTCCGCGGACGCGGCGGGTGCCCGTGCGGTGATCCTGTCCGATGCGAGCGTCGACCTCTACAACCCCAAGGTGGTGCGCTCCACCGCCGGCTCCTTGTGGCACCTGCCGATCGCGCTCGGCGGCGACGTCGCGGGCATCATCGAGGCGTGCCGGTTCCGCGGTCGCCGGGTGCTGGCGGCCGACGGCGCCGGCACGACCCTGCTGCCCGACGCCGACCTGTCCGGTCCGCACGCTTGGCTGATGGGCAACGAGGCCTGGGGCCTCGACGAGGCGACACGAGGACTGGCCGATGACGTCGTGCGCGTCCCCATCCACGGGCATGCAGAGTCTCTGAACCTCGCCCTCGCGGCCACCGTGTGCATGTATGCCAGCGCCGACCGCCCGGACCGTGCTGGCTAGGCTCGCACCCGTGAGTCCTCCCGATCACGGACCGGCCGAGCCCGAGCTCGCGCTGGTGCTCTACCGGGCGCTGCTGGAGCAGTTGCCCGAGGGTGTGGTGGTCGCGGATGCCGACCGCAGGCTCGTCCTTTCCAGCGAGCGGGCCGAGCGCCTTACCGGCATACGGCTGTCCGAGCACACCGGCGAGGACGTCCGCGATGCCCTGCCGCTGGTGGCGAGCGACGGGCACTCGTTCTGGGCGAGCGCCGATCCGTGGGGCGGCCTACGCACTCTGTCCGGTTCACCCGAGCAACGTCTGCTGCTGCCTGAGGGGCGCAGCGTGCTCGCCGCGACGCGGCACGTCCGCTCGGGGCCGGATCGGCGGCTGCAATGGCTGGTGATGACCATGCGCAGCACGCGGACGCGTGACCGCATCGAGTCCGAGACGGCCGCTCTGGTGACGACTGTCGCGCACGAGCTGAGGTCGCCGCTGGGTGCCGTGCGCGGGTTCTCCCAGACCCTGCGCAACAGGTGGTCGCAGCTGCGCGACGACCAGAAGTTGTGGATGCTCGACGCCATCGAGACCGATGCCGGGCGGTTGCAGCGCCAGGTCGGCGAGCTGCTGGAGATCTCCCGGCTCGACACCGGCAGGCTGGTGCTGCGTCGGCGCGACGTCGACGTGCTCGCTCTGATCCGCAGCGCGATCCACCGCGTCGTCTCCGGTGGCGCCGACCCCGACAGGTTCCGGATCGTCAGCGAGTTCGACGAGGTGTGCTTCGTCGCCGATCCCGACCGGCTCGCCCAGGTGTTGTCCAACCTGCTCGACAACGCGATGCGGCACGGCCGCGGCACCGTCACCGTCGCCGTCGAACTTCGCCGTCGGGAGGTGCAGATCGAGGTGTCGGACGAGGGACCAGGGATCGCACCCGAGCACCGCGCCGCGGTCTTCACCCGCTTCTGGCAGGCGCGTGGCCGTGGTGGCAACGGCCTCGGTCTGTATGTCGTGCGCGGTCTGGTCGTTGCCCACGGCGGTCGGGTCGAGGTCGTCGACCGGCCCGGTGGCGCAACGTTCCGGCTGACGCTGCCCCGGGTGGCACCGGAGGGCAGCTGATCAATTAATCGGAGGCACCCTCCGTTTGGTGCTAGGCTGCCGGGATGAGTGGCACAAAGCGACCCGGGGGAGTCTTCGAGCTCGGTGGCCGGGCGGTCGCCCGCGTCGGGTATGGCGCCGGCAAGCTCGCCCATTTCGACAGTGACCCGGCGGCCGGGGTGGCCGTGCTGCACGCCGCCCGAGAGCTCGGCGTCGACCACATCGACACCGCGCAGTTCTACGGCGACGGGACCGCCAACCGCATCATCGGCCGTGCCTTCGGTGCGTCCACCGACGTGACGGTGGTCAGCAAGGTCGGCGCCGTGCGGGTGGACGCGCCGGTCCCGCTGGCGCCGGCGCAACGACCGGAACAGTTGCGGGCACAGGTCCACGACAACCTCCGGGCGCTGGGCCGCGACCGGCTCGACATCGTCAACCTGCGCCGGCTCGACACCGGCCCCGGGCTGCGGGCGACGGGCGATCAGGTCGTGGACATCGAGGATCAGCTCGCCGAGCTGGACACGTTGCGCGCTGCAGGCCTGGTCGGCGCGATCGGACTCAGCGCGGTCGACGTGCCGACGCTGCAGCAGGCGATGCCGGCAGGCATCGCCTGCGTCCAGAACGCCTACTCGTTGCTGTCGCGGGAAGCCGAGGAGGTCTTCACGACCTGCCGTGACGCGGGCATCGCCTGGGTTCCGTTCTGGCCGCTCGGCGGCGCGTTGCCGCCCGGTGTCGGCGACGCCATCGCACGATCCCCGCGGGTGGGGGACCATCCGGTCGTCCGGCGCATTGCCGGAGAGGCCGGTGTCACTGCAGCGCAGGTCGGCCTCGCCTGGTTGCTCGGGCACGGCGCCAACACCCTCGTCATACCCGGCACTACGCGCGTGGATCACCTGCGCGACAACATCGCCGCGGGTTCGCTGCGGCTGACCGCCGAGCAGACCGGTCAGCTGGACGAGGTTGGCCCCGCGCAGTCTCTCGGAGAGTAGGTCGGGGCCTCCACGAAGTATCGGAGGAGCGCAGCGGGGGAGAACTTCGTGGGGTGACCTAGACTCAGGCGCTGTGTCTGGTCCGAACACGTCATACGATCCCGTCGAGGTTGCTGCCCTCGACCCTGCAGCCGTCGAGCAAGCCGTCCAGGATGCGTTGCGGGCGTTTGCCGACGCCTCGACGCTGGACGAGCTGAAGGCGGCGCGCACCGCGCACAGCGGTGACAAGAGCCCGCTCGCGCTCGCCAACCGAGAGATCGGGGCACTGCCGCCATCGGCGAAGGCCGAGGCCGGCAAGCGGGTCGGGCAGGCGCGCGGGCAGGTCGGTGCGGCGCTCAAGAAGCGCCAGGCCGAGCTGGAGACCGAGCGCGACGAACGCATCCTGGTCGAGGAGTCCGTCGACGTCACGATGGTCCCGGGGCGGCAGCCGGTCGGTCGCCGCCACCCGGTCGACCTGATGGGCGAGCGCATCGCCGACCTGCTGGTCGGCATGGGCTGGGAGATCGCCGAAGGTCCCGAGGTCGAGGCCGAGTGGTTCAACTTCGACGCACTCAACTTCGACGTCGACCACCCGGCCCGGCAGATGCAGGACACCTTCTCCATCGCACCCGAGGACAGCGGGCTGGTGCTGCGCACGCACACCTCGCCGGTGCAGGCGCGCTCGCTGCTCGAGCGCGGAGTGCCGCTCTACATCGGGTGCCTCGGCCGTGTCTACCGCACCGACGACCTGGACGCGACGCACATGCCCGCGTTCCACCAGATCGAGGGCCTGGCCGTCGACAAGGGCATCACGATGGCCAACCTGAAGGGCACCCTGGACCGGATGGCGACCGAGCTGTTCGGCGAAGGCATCACGACCCGGCTGCGTCCGTCGTTCTTCCCCTTCACCGAGCCCTCCGCCGAGATGGACCTGCGCTGCTTCGTCTGTCGCGGCGAGGATCCCGAGTGCCGGTCCTGCAGCGGCACCGGCTGGATCGAGTGGGGCGGCTGTGGCATGGTCAACCGAAATGTGTTGCAGGCGTGCGGGATCGACCCCGACGTCTACACCGGCTTCGCCTTCGGCATGGGCATCGACAGGGCATTGCAGTTCCGCACCGGGCAGTCCGACATGCGGGAGCTGATCGAGGGAGACGTGCGCTTCGACGCGCAGTTCGGGATGGAGATCTGATGCGGATTCCGTTGGACTGGCTGGGGGAGTACGCCGAGCTCGGCGACGACGTCACCGGCGCCTCCGTGGCGGCGTCACTGGTGCGTGTCGGCCTCGAGGAGGAGGGCCTGCACGGCGGCGAGGTGACCGGGCCCTTGGTCGTCGGCACTGTGCTGACCATGGAGCCGGAGCCGCAGAAGAACGGCAAGACGATCAACTGGTGCACGGTCGACGTCGGCGACGCCAACGGCACCGGCGAGCCGCAGGGGATCGTCTGCGGAGCGCACAACTTCGCCGTCGGTGACCAGGTCGTGGTGGTGCTGCCGGGCGCGGAACTGCCTGGTGGCTTTGCCATTTCGGCCCGCAAGACCTACGGGCACGTCTCGGCCGGCATGATCTGCGCGGCCGACGAGCTGGGTCTGCCCGACGACGGATCCGGTGGGATCATCCGGCTGGCCGACCGGCTGCCGGGGGCTGACCTCAAGCCCGGTCAGGACGCCATACCGCTGCTGGGGCTGGACCGCGAGACCGTCGAGATCAACGTCACGCCGGACCGTGGCTACTGCTTCGCCATCCGAGGAGTGGCGCGGGAATACACGCTGTCCGAGGGCAACGCGTTCACCGACCCGGCCGCGGAGCTCGCCGCCGCGGCGCCAGCCGGCAACGCCGACGGTCATCCGGTGCAGGTGCGCGACGACGCGCCGTTGCGCGGTGTCGTCGGGTGTGACCGGTTCGTGGCGCGCATCGTGCGCGGTGTCGACGTGTCGGCGCCGACCCCGGCCTGGATGGCGACCCGGCTCACCGAGGCGGGGATGCGCCCGATCTCGCTGCCGGTCGACGTCACCAACTACGTCATGCTCGGCCTCGGCCAGCCGCTGCACGCCTACGACCTCGCAACCATCGACGGACCGATCGTGGTGCGTCGCGCGCGTGCCGGTGAGAAGCTGAAAACCCTTGACGGCACTGAGCGTTCGCTCTTTCCCGAGGACCTGCTGATCACCGACGGCGGCGAGCGCGGGCTCGGCATCGCAGGTGTCATGGGCGGCTTCGACTCCGAGGTCAGCGACAGCACCACCGATTTCCTCATCGAGGGTGCGCACTTCGACCCGATCACCGTGGCGCGCTCAGCCCGCCGGCACAAGCTGCCCTCCGAGGCGTCCAAGCGCTTCGAGCGTGGCGTGGACCCGCAGCTCGCTCCCGCCGCGGTCGAGCTCGTCGTGCGGCTGCTGGTCGAGTTCGGTGGCGGCACCGTGGACGCCGGGGTCACGGATCTCGACAACGTCAGCGCGCCGGAGGAGATTGCGTTCGAGCCGCAACTCGCGTCCCGCCTGATCGGCATGCCCTACACCGACGAGCAGGTGGCGCAGGTGCTGCGCGACGTCGGCTGCGAGGTCGACGACGCTGCACAGGTATGGCGGGTGACCCCGCCGAGCTGGCGCCCCGACCTGCACACCGGACCGGACCTCGTCGAAGAGGTCGCGCGGGTCGTCGGCTACGACCAGATCCCTTCGGTGCTGCCAACCCCGCCCGGTGGCCGCGGTCTGACTCACGGCCAACATGTTCGCCGGGTCGTGGCCAACCTCCTTGCGGCGCGCGGGTTCAGCGAGATCTGGTCCGCGCCGTTCACCAGCGACGAGCGGCACGCGGCGCTCGGCTACCCCGTCGAGGCAGCCCGGGCGCGGACCGTGCGGATCGCCAACCCGCTGTCCGAGGAGCAGCCGCTGATGCGCATCTCGCTGCTGTCGACGATGGTCGACGCCTTGAAGCGCAACGTCGCACGCGGCTTCAAGGACGTCGCACTCTTCGAGCAGGGTCTGGTCGTCGCGCTGGACGGCCCGCAGCAGCCCGCGCCGTCCTCGCCGGTCGGTGTGCTGCCCGACCCCGAACTGCTGGACCGCATCCGTGCAGCGGTGCCACCGCAGCCGCGCCACCTCGCGGTGCTGATGAGCGGCGAGGCCACCCACGGCGGGTGGTGGGGCAGCGGTCGTCCGGCCGACTGGAGCGACGCGGTCGCCGCCGTCCGCGGTGTCGCCGAGGCCCTCGCGGTGCCGCTGCAGGTCGCTGCGTCGGACGCGACGCCATACCACCCGGGGCGCTGCGCGGAGTTCACCCTGGCCGACGGGACCCTCGTCGGCCACGCGGGTGAGTTGCACCCGAAGGTCGTGCAGAAAGTAGGCATCCCGCCGCGCACCGTCGGCGCCGAGATCGACCTCGACGTGCTGATCGCCGCGAGCGACCGTGCGGTTCCTTCGACGCCGATCAGCACGATGCCGGCGGCCACCAGCGATGTCGCTCTCGTCGTCGACCGGGAGGTCGTCGCTGCGTCGGTCGAGGCCGCGCTGCGCGAGGGTGCCGGGCCGATGCTGGAGTCGATCCAGCTCTTCGACTCCTATCAGGGTGACCAGGCCGGTGACGGCAAGAAGTCGCTCGCCTACCGGATGGTGTTCCGCGCTGCGGACCGCACGCTGAAGACCGAGGAGGTCAACAAGGCGCGCGACGCCGCGGTGGCGTCGGCGGGCGCTGCGACGGGCGCGACCCAGCGCGCCTGAGCCCCGCTCCTTCGCCGAGAGGCACCCCTTTTACCGAGCGGACCGTCGATTCCGTCGGGAAATGGGCCCAATCGGTGGTCCTCTCGGCAATCGGCGGGCCTGTCGGCGAGAGAAACATCGTGCATTGATATTCGCTGACGTGTATAGTCATGCACATGACTTCAGTCGCCGTCGCCGGAGCCAGTGGGTATGCCGGTGGAGAGATCCTGCGCCTGCTCGTCGGTCACCCGGAGGTGGAGATCGGTGCCGTCACGGCGGCATCCTCGGCCGGTGACCCGCTGGGCGCGCACCAGCCGCACCTCGCACCGCTGACCGACCGGGTCCTGCAACCGACGACCGCGGAGACACTCGCCGGGCACGACGTGGTGTTCCTCGCGCTGCCGCACGGGGCTTCGGCGAGTCTGGCGACACAACTCGCCGACGAGGTGACGGTGATCGACTGCGGCGCCGACTTCCGGCTCGCCGACGCCGATGCATGGCAGGAGTTCTACGGCTCGACCCACGCCGGCACGTGGGCCTACGGCCTGCCGGAGCTGGTCGTGGAGGGCGGCGGCAAGCAGCGGGCCCAACTAGCCGGCGCCCGGCACATCGCGGTCCCGGGTTGTTATCCGACGGCGGCCTCGCTCGCGCTGGCTCCGGCCTTCGCGGCGGGCCTGGCGGCAGGGGACGTCGTCATCGTGGCTGCCAGCGGGACCTCCGGTGCCGGGAAATCGCTCAAACCGCACCTGCTCGGCGCCGAGTCGATGGGGTCGATGAGTCCGTATGGCGTGGGCGGCGGCCATCGTCATACGCCCGAGATCGAGCAGAACCTCTCCCGGGCGAGCGGGCAGGACATTTCGGTGTCGTTCACCCCGACGCTCGCGCCGATGCCCCGCGGCATCCTGGCGACCTGCACGGCCGCGGTCGCACCCGGCACGACGACCGCGCAGGTGCGTGCCGCATACGCCGAGGCGTATGACGACGAGACGTTCGTGCAGCTGCTGCCGGAGGGTTCCTGGCCCTCGACCGCTGCAGTGCTCGGCTCCAACAACGTGCAGGTGCAGGTGACGGTCGACGAGCGGGTCGGTCGGGTGATCGTGATCGCCGCCGAGGACAACCTCACCAAGGGCACGGCCGGGGGAGCGGTCCAATGCCTCAACCTGGCAAAGGGATTCGAGGAGTCCCTCGCGCTGCCGACGGTCGGAGTCGCCCCATGACACGCGTCGGTGGAGTAGCGACCCGGATCGAGACCAGCAACGGAGACAAACCGTGAGTGTGACTGCAGCACAAGGATTTCGGGCGTCGGGAGTGGTTGCCGGGCTGAAGCCCAGCGGCAAGGCCGACGTGGCCGTGGTGGTCAACGACGGTCCGGCACACGTCGCCGCCGCGGTGTTCACCAGCAACCGGGTCGAGGCTGCGCCGGTGACGTGGTCACGGCAGGTGGCCACCGACGGTCGCGCCGACGCGGTCATCCTCAACTCCGGCGGCGCCAATGCGATCACGGGGGCGCAGGGTTTCGCCGACACGCACGCGACTGCAGAGCACGTCGCGGGCCTGCTCGAGGTGTCCGCCGGGGATGTCGTGGTCTGCTCGACCGGTCTGATCGGTGAGCTGCTGCCGATGCCGAAACTCCTTGCAGGTGCTGACGATGCCGTGAATGCGCTGTCCGCAGAGGGCGGTTCGGCGGCTGCGGAAGCGATCATGACCACCGACACCGTGGCGAAGCAGGCAGTGGTCAGCAAGGACGGCTGGACCGTCGGCGGTATGGCGAAGGGCGCGGGCATGCTCGCTCCCGCGCTGGCCACGATGCTGGTCGTCGTCACCACCGATGCGCTGCTGGAGGAGTCCGAGGCCGATGAGGCGCTGCACGCGGCGACATCGGTCACCTTCGACCGGATCGACTCCGACGGCTGCCAGTCGACCAACGACACCGTGCTGCTGATGGCGTCCGGGGCGTCCGGGGTCCGACCGGATCCCGCAGACTTCGATGCAGCGCTGACTCAGGTGTGCGCGGACCTGGCGCAGCAACTGATCAGCGACGCCGAGGGGGCCGCGCACGACATCGCGATCGAGGTCGTCCACGCGGCGGACCTCGACGATGCGCTCGAGGTGGGCCGGTCCATCGCGCGCAACAACCTCTTCAAGTGCGCGATCTTCGGTCAGGACCCCAATTGGGGCCGGATTCTCGCTGCGGTCGGCACGACATCCGCCCAGTTCGAGCCGCATCGACTTGCGGTGTCGATCAACGGGATCCAGGTCTGTCGCGACGGCGGTGTCGGCGAGGACCGTTCGCTCGTCGACCTCAGCGGCCGTGACGTCCACGTGGTCGTCGACCTGGCCGCCGGCGATCAGCACGCGACGATCCGGACCAACGACCTGACCCACGACTACGTCCACGAGAACTCGGCCTACTCCACATGAAGACCCACACGCAATGAAACGCATACCCACCGACCTCGCCACCGCGGCCGCCAAGGCGACCACCCTCGTCCAGGCATTGCCGTGGCTCGAGCGCTTCCGTGGCGCGCTGGTCGTGATCAAGTACGGCGGCAACGCCATGATCGACGACGAGCTGAAGGCGGCCTTCGCCCAGGACGTCGCGTTCCTGCGGTATGCCGGGCTGCGCCCGGTGGTCGTGCACGGCGGCGGCCCGCAGATCCAGCGGATGCTCGACCGGCTGGACATTGCCTCGGAGTTCAAGGCGGGCTTGCGGGTCACGTCCTCGGAGGCGATGGACGTTGTGCGAATGGTGTTGACCGGACAGGTTTCTCGCGAGTTGGTCGGCCTGATCAACCAGCACGGTCCGCTCGCCGTCGGCATGTCGGGGGAGGACGGTGCACTGTTCGGCGCGCGCCGGCGGGGTGCCGTGGTGGACGGCGAGACGGTCGACATCGGACACGTCGGTGACGTGGTCACGGTCAACCCCGACGCGGTGCAGGACCTGCTCGCGGCGGGTCGGATCCCGGTCGTGTCATCGGTCGCTCCCGACATCGACTCCGACAGCGACGTCCTCAACGTCAACGCCGACACCGCTGCCGCCGCGCTGGCCGTCGCCCTCGATGCACACAAACTGGTCGTGCTGACCGATGTCGAAGGCATCTATGCCGATTGGCCGGATCGCGACAGTCTGCTCAGCGCGCTGCCGGTCACCCAGGCGGTGGAGTTGATGAGCCGCGTCGACGCGGGCATGGTCCCCAAGTTGGAGGCGTGTGTGCGCGCCATACGAGGTGGGGTGCCGCAGGCACACGTTGTCGACGGGCGATCGCCGCATTCGATCCTGCTGGAGATCTTCACTGACGAGGGCATCGGCACCATGGTCACGCCCGATGATCCCGACACCGCTGGTCGAGTTGGGCGCAGCGCCGACAGAGACGACTCTGCCCGTATCGAGACCAACGAGAAGGAGACACCGTGACATCGAATACTGAGTTTTTGCAACGCTATTCGGACAGCATCCTCGGCGTGTTCGGCACGCCGCCGCTGGTGCTCGACCGCGGCGACGGTTGCTACGTGTGGGATGTCGACGGGCGACGCTACCTCGATCTGGTCGGCGGCATCGCGGTCAACGCGCTCGGTCATGGCCACCCTGCCCTGGTGTCGGCGATCTCCAAGCAAGCTGCCGAGGCAGTGCACGTCTCGAACCTCTTCACCTCGCCGGGACAGATCGCACTGGCCGAGCGGCTGCTGCAGGTGTCCGGTGCGCCGGACGGCTCGAAGGTGTTCTTCGCCAACTCCGGCGCCGAATCCATCGAGGCTGCAATCAAACTCGCGCGGCGGACCGGCCGCACCGGCATCGTCGCAGCGGAGCGCGCCTTCCACGGCCGGACGACCGGTGCTCTGGCACTGACGCACAAAGCCGCCTACCGCGAGCCGTTCGAGCCGCTGCTCCCCGGCGTCACACATGTCCCGTATGACGACGTCGCAGCGCTGCGTGCCGCGGTGGACGAGACGACCAGCGCTGTCGTGCTCGAGCCGGTGCAAGGAGAGGCGGGTGTCATTGCTCCCGCGATCGACTTCCTGCAGGAGGCCCGTGAGATCACCACGGCCGCAGGGGCGTTGCTGATCATCGACGAGATCCAGACCGGCATCGGGCGCACCGGGCAGTGGTTCGGCTTCCAGCACGCCGGCATCGTGCCGGACGCAGTCACCGTGGCCAAGGGACTCGGTGGCGGTGTGCCGATCGGTGCGCTGATCACCTTCGGCCCGCACGTTTCGGGTCTGCTCACGGCCGGTCAGCACGGCACGACCTTCGGCGGCAACCCACTGGCCGCTGCAGCCGGCCTCGCCGTGCTGGACACGATCGAGCAGCAGGACCTCTTGGCACACGTCGAAGCTGCCGGTGATCATCTGGCGGAATCCGTTGCGGCTGCGAAGATTCCGCACGTGACAGGCGTGCGCGGCGCCGGCCTACTGCGCGCGATCACCCTCGACGAGCCGATCGCCGCCGCGGTGATGACAGCTGCCCGCGCGGGCGGATTCATCATCAACGCCGTGGCGCCGGACGCGATCCGGCTGGCACCGCCGCTCGTCATACAACCGGAGCAGTTGGACGACTTCGTCGCCGCGCTCCCCGACATCATCGAAGAGGCGACCGCATGACCAGCGCACCAGGCACCACCAGGCACTTCTTGCGCGACGACGACCTCACACCGGCGGAGCAGGCGGCAGTGCTCGATCGGGCCGCGCAGCTCAAGGCAGACCGCTTCGCGCTGCGACCGCTGGACGGTCCGCGAGTCGTGGCGCTGATCTTCGACAAGCCGACGCTGCGCACGCAACTGTCCTTCACCGTCGGTGTCGCCGAGCTCGGCGGGCACCCGATGGCCGTCGACGGCAAGCTCGCACAGATCGGTTCGCGCGAGTCGGTCGCCGACGTGACTCGGGTGATCGAGCGTCAGGTCGCCGCGATCGTATGGCGCACCTACGCGCAGGCCAGCATCGAGGAGATGGCCGCGAATTCCTCTGTGCCGGTGGTGAATGCGCTGACCGACGACTTCCACCCGTGTCAGATCCTCGCCGACCTGCTCACCATCCGCGAGCACAAGGGGGAGCTCGCCGGACTGACGATGACGTATGTCGGTGACGGCGCCAACAACATGGCGCACTCCTACCTGCTCGGGGGTGCCACAGCGGGAATGAAGGTGCGGATCGGTGCGCCGACGACGCACCAACCCCGCGCCGACATCCTGCAGCGCGCCGCCGAGATCGCCACCGAGACGGGTGGGTCCGTGCAGGTGACCGACGATCCGGTGGCTGCGGTCCTGGGAGCCGACGTGGTCATCACCGACACGTGGGTGTCGATGGGCCAGGAGGCGGAAGCCGGTGACCGCAAGGGGGACGAGAGCCCCTTCACCAAGTTCGCGGTCGACAGTTCCCTGGTCAGCCATGCAGCCACTGACGCGATCGTCATGCACTGCCTTCCGGCCTATCGCGGCTTCGAGATCTCCGGCGACGTGATCGACGGCCCGCAGTCTGTCGTCTGGGACGAGGCCGAGAACCGCTTGCACGCGCAGAAGGCCGTGCTGTCGTTCCTGCTCGAATCATGATGTGCGGCAACCGGATCGGACACTGACATGACGACCAACGACAGTTCCCTCGCCGCCAACCGCACTGCTCGCCAGCAGCGGATCGTCGAGATCCTGACCCGTGAGGCGATCGGCTCGCAGGCGTCGCTCGCGCAGCGACTGAAGGCCGACGGTGTGCAGACGACGCAGGCGACGCTCTCCCGTGACCTGGTGGAGCTCGGTGCCGTCAAGGTGCGCCACGGCCGAGAGCTGGTCTACGCGCTTCCCGGTGAAGGCGGGGACCGGTCATTGGTCAGTGGTGCCACCGCGGATGCGGACTCTCGACTTCGGCGGATCTGCGGCGAATTGCTCGTGACCGCAACAGTTTCGGGAAATATGGTGGTGTTGCGCACCCCTCCGGGCGCAGCGAACTTCCTTGCCTCCGCCATAGACCATGCCGATCTGCAGCACGTGCTCGGCACGATCGCCGGAGACGACACGATCCTGATCATCGCGGCCGACGAGCGAGCGGACGCGGTCGGCGAGCAGCTGCTGGAGCTGGCCGGCTGACCCGTGCACCGCCGGAGGCCGCACAATCGAAATCACCACCGCACGACGACAGATGAGAGTGAGCACTCGTGACCGACGCAGCAGAACGACTCAGCCTCTGGGGCGGCCGCTTCGCCGGCGGGCCGGCCGACGCCCTGGCAGCGCTGTCGAAGTCGACACACTTCGACTGGCGGCTGGCGCCATACGACATCGCCGGCTCCAAGGCACATGCCCGGGTGCTGCATGCAGCAGGCCTGCTCGACGAGGACGCCCTGGCGGCGATGCTCACCGCACTCGAACAGCTCGCGACGGACGTCAAGGACGGCAGCTTCGCGCCGGCCACCGATGACGAGGACGTGCACACGGCGTTGGAGCGCGGGCTGATCGAGCGAGCCGGTGCCGACGTCGGTGGTCGACTGCGTGCCGGACGGTCCCGCAACGACCAGGTGGCGACGCTCTTCCGGATGTACCTGCGTGATCACGCCCGGCTCGTCTCCGGCCTGCTGTTGGACGTCGTCGACGCGCTGGTGGCGCAGGCGGATACGCATCTGACGGTGGCGATGCCAGGGCGCACGCACCTGCAGCACGCACAGCCTGTTCTGCTCGCCCATCACCTGCTCGCGCACGCCTGGGCGTTGCTCCGGGACGTCGAGCGGTTCCGGGACTGGGACCGGCGTGCGGACGAATCGCCATACGGCTCAGGGGCGCTGGCCGGATCCTCGCTGGGGCTGGACCCGCTCGCCGTCGCCACCGACCTGGGGTTCAGCCGGTCGACCCGCAACTCCATCGACGGCACGGCGGGCCGTGACTTCGTCGCCGAATTCTGTTTCGTGGCAGCGATGTCCGCGGTCGACGTCTCTCGTATTGCCGAAGAGGTCGTGCTGTGGGCGACCAAGGAGTTCTCCTTCGTCACGCTCGACGACGCCTTCTCCACCGGGTCGAGCATCATGCCGCAGAAGAAGAACCCCGACGTCGCCGAGCTCGCCCGAGGCAAGGCCGGCCGGCTGGTCGGCGACCTGGCCGGACTGATGACCACCTTGAAAGCACTGCCGCTGGCCTACAACCGGGACCTGCAGGAGGACAAGGAGCCGGTCTTCGACGCCGTGGACACGCTCGAGGTGCTGCTTCCGGCCTTCTCCGGGATGGTCGCGACGCTGACGTTCCACCCGGATCGGCTCAATTCGCTTGCCCCGCAAGGGTTTGCGCTGGCGACCGACGTGGCGGAGTGGTTGGTGAAGCAGGGCGTTCCCTTCCGGGTCGCGCACGAGGTCGCAGGGGAGTGCGTTCGGGTCTGCGAGTCGCGGGACATCGAGCTGTGGGACCTGACCGACGAGGACCTGGCTGCGATCAACCCGGCGCTGACACCGGAGGTGCGTTCGGTCCTGAGCGTCGAGGGCTCGCTTTCCTCGCGCGATGGTGTCGGTGGCACGGCGCCGGTCCGGGTGGCCGAGCAACTGCAGCAGGCACGAGACGCCTCTGCCGCAGTTCGGGAGTGGGCCGGGCAGGAGCTCGACTTCCCGCAGCGGGTCCGCTGAGGTCTGCGACACTGCGGTCGTGACCTTCATCGTGCAACTGGTCGGCCCGCCGGCGTCCGGCAAGCGGACCATCGGTGCGCTTCTCGCAGAGCGGACCGGCGCCGCGCTGATCGACAACCACCTGGTCAACGACCCCGTCTTCACCGCGATCGGCGCCGACGGTTTCGGACAGCTACCGAAGTCGGCGTTCGTACTGGCCAAACGAGTCGCCGAGGTGGTCCACGAGGCCGTCCTGGCCGCGCCCGCCGAGCTCGGCCACATCTTCACCAAATTCTGGGTGGACGAGCCGGGTGACGCCGCGCAGGAGGTTCAGATGCGTGCACTGGCACAGCGTCGCGGTGTGCCCTTCTATCCGGTCTGGCTGACCTGCGACGCGGACGAGCTGTGCCGACGGGTGGTCCTGCCGGAGCGCCGGACGCGCAACAAGATGCGCGACCCGGATGCCCTGGCCGATCTGATCCGGATGCCCGTGCTCCCGACGCCGGACGACGCTCTGCAACTGGACACCACGCAGCTCGACGCCGACGAGGCAGCGGCAGAGATTCTGGCCTGGATCGATGCGCACCACTGAACCGTTCCGGACCGCGCACGCGCTGCTCGGCTCGCGACTGGTCGGGCGCGGAGTCGCCATACGCGTGACGGAGGTCGAGGCGTATGCCGGTGAGCGTGACCCAGGCTCACACGCATTCCGCGGCCGCACTCCGCGCACCGAGATCATGTTCGGCCCGGCCGGGCACCTCTACTGCTACTTCAGCTACGGCATGCACGTGTGCTGCAACTACGTGTGTGGCCCGGACGGCACGGCCGCCGCGGTGCTGCTGCGCGCCGGGGAGGTCGTGGAGGGGATCGATCTCGCCCGGGAACGCCGCGGGTCCGCGCCCGATCGCAACCTGGCACGCGGACCTGCCTGCCTGACGCGCGCGCTCGGCATCGGCCTGGACGACAACGGGGTCGACCTGCACGACGGAACGTCCGCAGTGCAGGTCCAGTGGGGTGAGCCGGTGCCTGCGGCGTTGATCCGCAGCGGCCCGCGGGTCGGGGTGAGCGGTCCCGGCGGCGACGGCGAGACATACCCCTGGCGGTTCTGGATCGACGGCGACCCGACGGTGTCGGCATACCGATCGGCGAAACCGCGTCGTCGCCGCAAGAGCTGATACGGCAGGCTTGTCCCGGCGGTCACCTCCGCCATACAACCCGAGAGGACGGAAAACATCGTGAGCGAGATCTTCGACGAGCTGCAGTGGCGTGGCTTGGTGGCGCAGACCACCGATGAGTCCGCGCTGCGAAAGGCACTCGCCGACGGGCCGCTGACGATGTATGTCGGGTTCGACCCGTCCGCAGACTCGCTGCACATCGGCAACCTCGTGCAGTTGATCGTCGCGCGCAAGATGCAGCGCGCCGGCCACCGGGTGCTGTGCCTGGTCGGCGGATCGACAGGCCTGATCGGTGACCCCAAACCCGACTCCGAGCGGGTGATGCGCAGCAAGGACGAGGTCGCGGCAGCCGTCGCCCTCATCCGTCAGCAGGCCGAGGCACTGCTCGACTTCGACGGCGACAACCCGGCCATGATGGTCAACAACCTCGACTGGACCGAGCCGATCTCGGCGCTGGACTTCCTGCGTGACTACGGCAAGCACTTCCGCGTCAACGCGATGCTCAAGAAGGACGCGGTGTCGCGCCGGCTGAACAGCGACCAGGGGATCAGCTACACCGAGTTCAGCTACCAGATCCTGCAGGGCCTGGACTTCCTGCACCTCTACCGGGCAGAGGGCTGCACACTGCAGCTCGGCGGCAGCGACCAGTGGGGCAACCTCCTTGCCGGCGTCGACCTGATCCACTCGGCGGAGGGTGTCTCCGTGCACGCGATGACGACGCCGTTGATCACCGACGCTGCAGGCCGCAAATACGGCAAGTCGGAAGGCAATGCTCTCTGGCTCAACCCGGACCGTATGTCGCCATACGCCTTCTACCAGTTCTGGATCAACTTGGACGACGCCGATGTCATCGACAAGATGCGCGTCTTCACCGACCTCGACAAGAGCACGATCGACGACTACGCGCGCCAAGTCGCGGAGGAGCCCTTCCGACGCGCCGCGCAGAAGACGATCGCGGCGGAGATGACCACTCTCGTGCACGGTGCCGACGCCACGGCCGCTGTGCAGGCAGCGTCGGAGGCGCTCTTCGGCAAGGGCGACGTCGCCGGCCTCGACGAGCGCACACTGCAGGACGCGACGGCCGAGCTGCCTGGCGGACAAGTGGCACCCGGAACAAGCGTGGTGGACGCCCTGATCGCGGTGGGGATCGCCGAGTCACGGAACGCCGCGCGCCGGCTCATCGGTGAAGGTGGCGTCTCGGTCAACAACGTCAAGGTCACCGATGCCGAGGCGGAGCTCTCGGCGGAGGACTTCCTGCACGGCCGTGTCGCCCTGCTGAAGCGGGGGCGCAAGCACCTCGCCGCAGCCCGCTCCGAGGGCTGATCTGCGACCGGCCCAACGGGCGACCCACGTCGGCCTCGTTCCGCGCGAAAAGCGCGGGACGGGGCCGATTTGCGTGCGCCTCCGCCGCTGGGTAATGTTTCGCCTCGCGCCTCGGACGAAGCGCACCACGGCTCACAGCCGGAGTGCTCGACATCACGAAGCGCAGGGACGGCCCCAGGTTGTCTGCAGCAGCGGACATCAGGTAAGGTTGACCCTCGTTGCCCAGGGAGGCACGGACACCCCGACGTGAGTCACGGTGGCCGGTCCCAGAGCAGCAAATCCACTTTCTCACGATCTTTCAGATCGCTTTCGGTTTCGCCGAAAACACCGATTTGGAAGGCGCCGGAGAGGGTGTTAAGTTTAAGAAGCCCCAAGAGCGAAGCACAAAAAAGCGGAGCAAAAGGGCGCGGTCGTTTTTTGAGAACTCAACAGCGTGTCGAATGATTGATGCCA